>NZ_SIRE01000039.1 GCF_004307995.1 Paenibacillus thalictri
AACCACAGATATCAATGGGGATTAAAAAAGATGACCCCTGTTCAATACAGGAATCACCTATTGTCCGCTTCTTAAATACTCAACATTACTCTTTTTTTTAAGTGTCCTTGACATGGGGGCCAGTTTAGATTTTTCTATCTTCTGAATGGCCTTTTTTTATTATACACCTTGATTAACCGCTTTGCGGTATTCTTCGGATCGGTACCGCTCCGCTGAGCAACGGGTCCCCTGTAGCCTGCATCCAGTTCCCCAATTTCTGCTCCATTTGCAACTTCGTTTCCCGGTACTTGTCCTCATGCGCAAGATTTACTTTTTCCATCGGGTCCAGGTATAAATCAAACAGCATTTCCTGCGGTTTTTCGCCATGGAAAAAGCCATGCTCCCCCACGAATGAACGGTACTCGCTTGCGTCTACGTTTGGCATTAAATACGCCGTCTCTCCGTAATTGCGGATGTACTTGTACCTCTCCGTTCTCACACAACGCATCGGCTCGTATTCCACATGATGGTTGATTTCCGCAAATACGGCCTCGCGGACGGAATCCGCCTTTTTCTCCAATATAGGCAGCAATGAGTGTCCTTGCAGCCAGTCCGGTTTGCTTAATCCGGCTAATTCGCAAATGGTGGGAAACAGATCCATATGGGAGACCAGCGCGTCAACCGCTTCTCCTTTTCCATGCCGCTGCGGCGTGCGTATAATCAGCGAGACCCCGATACCGGTGTCAAACAAGCTGCATTTCATTCTCGGAAAAGGCAAGCCATGATCAGTTGTATAGATAACAAGCGTTTCGTCTTCGATGTTGGCATCCTTGATTGCCTCAAGCACGATGCCAATACATTGGTCGGCGGCTTTCGCCGATGTCAAATACGCGGCCCATTGCTCGCGGTTTGCCCGATTGTCATGGAAAAGCGGCGGCGGCATTAAATAAGCCGGATTGATTTCGGGATCGGCTTGCGGAAAATTCAAATGCGTATTAAACATTCCGAATGACAGGAAAAAAGGTTTGCTTTTTTTCTCCTGAATATACTCCGCTGCCGCTTTGGCATTATGAAGATCCCAGCCGACCGAATCAAAATCGAATACGCTCATATCAAAATCCGGATTTCCCAAAATGTTGTCATATCCGATCATTTCCGCCTCAGGCGCTTCGTGCTGAATACCGCTTAAGGCGGTGTTATATCCGTTCCGGCTCAAAAATGAAGCCAGATGCCGGCTGTAATCGTCCATCTGCGCTCCCCGATGCGCAAGCCCAAGCATGCCCGCGGAATGAGCGGCCATACCCGTCAGTAAGGCCGCCCTGCTCGGAGAACAGGTAGGTCCCGCGCAATAAGCATGTCTGAACAGAAGCCCCTCCCCGGCCAATTGCATAAGGTTCGGCGTAGGGACGGCAAATCCATAAGGCTGGATATAACGGCCCGTATCGTGGGTATGCAAATATACGATGTTCATGGGAAACCTCCTTTTACAAACGGGCTTGCAGCCCAAGACGGGCAAATTGCTCCTCTGGCGCATCATGCCGATGCATGCAGCTTATCAACTTGTATATCATTTGCTTCTCCGCATCTTCATCAAACAGTTGATTGTTTTGACAAGGATCTGCGGAAAGATCAAAAAGCCGGTGTGCTTTAATCAAATCGCCGGTGTGCAGGAACGATTGCGTCCGGTCGTTCGTGCGGATGACATGGCCGGGAATCCGGTAAACGGGATATTCCGTCCACGATAAAAACGCCCCCGCTTCAATCGCCTTCAAATCTTCGATATGGGAAGGGCCTAAGGCGTGTCCGAGCGTTGTCGGCATCGCGGTGTATACGTGCAAAGGCCGATTGTCCGCTTCGCCGGCGGATCGGAAATAAACCCACTGCCCATCGGTAATGTTAACGTTTTTACCGAAATATCCGTAAATTAGCTCATCCCGCAGCTTGTCGGATTGTCCATTGATCAGCGGCAGCAGCGACTTGCCGTGCAATCGGTTCCGGCACGACCGCTGCGGGTCGATGCCAAAGCTTTCAAGCAGTGTCGGATACAGATCGACCGACTGGGTTAACGCCTGAATGCGTGTTCCCGCATGCGCGCCTCCGGGTAAATGCACAGTCAGCGGCAACCGTGCGATTTCATTATACACCGGCATATAATTTTTGGCGAAAAAGGAATGCTCTCCCAGCAAGTACCCGTGGTCCGAGGTGAAGATCACCGTCGTATCTTCCCACAAGTTATGGCGGTCCAGCACATCAAGCAGCTTGCCTACCCAATGATCCGCCATTTCCAGCAGGGCCGAATATCTGCTGCGTATATGAGCCAGCGCCTGATCGGGCACATCGACAACCCCGTATTCCGGCCACATATACTCGGGCCCGCTGTACGAATGCAAAATCGGATGCAACCGTTCCTGCGGCAAATCAAACGGCTCGTGAGGATCAAACGCTTCGGCCCACAACAAGAAACGATCCTCGTCTTTGTTGGACTCCAGCCATTCGGCCGCTTGCTTTAATGTTTTTGGAGAAGGGAAATCTGCCTCGCTGTGAAAGGCCGTTCGGTTCAACTCATACTGCGGGTGGCGCTTCCCAATGAAAGCGGCCGCACTCTCCGGCCTGCTCACCTTGGATACCCACGGATCAAGCTCTTGCCCTCTTACGAAAGCATACGTATCGAACTGCTGCACATAATTTTCTCCGCCGGTTCGGAAATAATGGTAATGGTCCGTAACCATATGCGAATAAACGCCATGTTCCCTAAGCGCTTCGCCTAACGAATGATCAAACGGCTCCATCGGTCCCCAGTTTCGTTCAAGAAAATTCAGCCGTCCCGTAAACAAGTCCCTGCGCGCAGGCATGCAAGGCAGCGAACCTGCCCAATGATTGTCGAAAATAACCGACTTTTTCGCCAGCCTGTCTATATTGGGGGTATGCGCCAGCGCCTGTCCGTACAATCCGAGAAAGTGCCTGTTCACCGAATCCAATAAAATGACAATTGCCTTCATGCTTCACCTCGCGGTTGTAGTAGCTCTATCCTTTAATTCCCGATGTAACGATGCCTTCGATAAAATGCTTCTGGGCAAACAGGAACACGATCATAAGCGGAAGCACGATCAGCGTTGTCGCCGCCATCAGAAAGTTCCACTGCACCTGGGTTTCGTCGCGGAACAAGGTCAAAGCGAGCTGCACCGTTCTCATCGTTTCGCTGTTTGTTACAATCAGCGGCCAGGTGTATTCATTCCATGATTGGGTGGCCTTAAGCGCAACCAGCGTAGCAAAGATCGGTTTGCTGAGCGGCACATAAATATGCCAATACGTCTTCACCGCGGTCAAACCGTCCATTTTTGCCGCATCGTCCAAATCTTTAGGGAAGTTCAAATAAAACTGGCGGAACAGAAACACCCCGAACGATCCGGCCACATAAGGCGCGATCAGCCCCATGTAGGAGTTGATCCAGCCTAACCCGCCTTCTCCCAGCCAATCGTTCCCTCCCGCTAACGGCACATGCTTCAGGATCAGAAACACGGGAATCATCGTCACTTGCGGGGGAATCATCAGACCGATCAGCGAGATCAGAAACAACAGGTCCCTTCCCTTAAAATGAAGTCTGGCAAAGCTGTAGCCGGCTATCGAGTTGATCAGCAAGCTGACGATAACCGTAATGGCCGTCACAAAAAACGAATTAAAAAAGTACCGGCTCCAATCTCCCCGCTGCATCGCCTGAACATAATTGGTCAAGGAGATGTGTTCCGGAATGAAAATGAATTGGGACGCTTGTATTTCTCCCATCGTTTTCAAAGAAGTAAGCACCATCAGCCCGAATGGAACAAGCATGACCAGCGATAAAATGAACATCAGCGCCGACAAGGGGATGCGATATTTGGTACGTTCCATGGCGACTCCTTCCACTCTTCACATAAATTATTCATGGTTGTTGTTGCCGTATTTGAAATTGGCGATCGTAATAATCGCGATAATCGCCAGCAAAATCATGGAAAGCGCAGCGGCGTACCCCATCTGAAAGTCGTTGAACGCCCGATTGTATATTTGGTGCACCAGGGTGGTCGTCGAATTCATCGGCCCGCCGCCCGTCAGAATCTGAATTTGCTCAAATACGTTAAAGTTATTGATCAACCCCGTGATGAACAGGAAAAACGTAACCGGAGCCAGCATCGGCAGCGTGATCGCAAAAAATTGCCGGGACGGACCGGCTCCGTCTACGGAAGCCGCTTCGTACAAATCTCTTGGTATGCTTTGCAGCCCGGCTAAATAAATGACCATGTTGTACCCCGCGAATTTCCATACGCTCATCAAAATGACGGACGGCATCGCCCACGACTCGTCGAAAAGCCACTGAATATTTTGGAGGCCAAGCGCATTCAGAAACAAATTGGCCAGTCCATGGGACGGCTCATAAATCCACAGCCAGATCATCGATACCGCGACCATGGATGTAATATGCGGCATAAAAAAGCCCATACGCAAAAAAGAAAGACCCGGCAGCTTGCGGTTTAATACAAGAGCCAGCGCTAATCCGAGTCCCATCGTAAACAACAAGGTGAAGAAAGTATAGACAAACGTATTTTTCAAAGCGATATGGAAAAAAGTATCCGAAATCAAAACCCGATAATTTTTCAAGCCTACCCAATCCGCATTGGTCAAATCGTAGTTGGTAAAACTTAAATACAAATTAACGATAATGGGGATCAAAACAAACACGAGCAAGAAAAGATAAAAGGGGGCGATCAGCACATAGCCGACCCTGTCTTCCGCCAATCTGACCGCCCTTTTTTTCCGGCCCGCCGCTAATTTGGTTTCCGCTGTATATCCAGTCATGGGGCCAGTACCTCCTTACGGCTACTTCGTTAACGTCTTGATCTCTTTCTCCAGATTATCCTGGGCGTCTTTTAATGCTTGCGCCGCCGACTTCTTACCGCTCAACGCTTCTTCGTATGCCAAATGAATGTATTTGTCGTATAAGGAAGTCCAAGGAATAATCGGTTTGCCCTTGCCGCTTTTGACATAATCCAGAAGAACTCCGTTGAACTTCGGATCTTCATCCATGAACTGCTGTTCCATCGATTTTCTTAAAACCGGTATTTTCAAATCTTTGTAACGTTTCCACATCTGCTCTTTGGACATCATAAATTGGATAAATTCCCACGACTCGTCTTTATGTTTGCTGTTCGCTCCAATCGTGAACAGGCGATATCCGTTAAAGGCAACTTTATTTTCGCGCTTCAGCACCGGAACAAAACCCAGATTATCCTTGAGCTCCGGATTGTTATTCAGCAAGTTGCTGATCATCGTCGTTTGCAGGAAAGACATCGCCGATTTTCCGCTAATGAAAGGGAACGTGTCTTTCTTCTGGTAATCGAAAGGAGTATTGACCTTTTTGTTCGCAAGGCCAACAAGAAAATCAAGCGCTTCCGCCGATTTCGCATCGCTGAATGCTGGAGCTTCCTTTTCCTCGTCAATGACTTTTGATCCGTTTTGCCGCATGAAAGGTTCAAAAAATACGCTGGCGCTGGTTCCCGGAATATCGAAGCCCGCACGGGTTACGTTGCCGTTGGCATCGCGTTTGGTCAGTTTTTCGGCGTACTGCGCAAGTTCTTCCCAAGTGGCCGGCGGTTTCTCCGGATCAAGTCCCGCCTCCTTGAAGTAATCTTTTCTGTAAGTCAATATTTCCGGAGCGGGGTAAAAGCCGAGTCCAAACGTCTTATCTTTCACCTTGCCAATCGATAAGGCGCTTTCAAACATATCGTCTTTTTCGTCCCATTTCTTGATGTAATCGTCTAACGGAGCGAACTCGCCTTTTGTTCCCCGTGTTCCCATAAAAATCAAATAAGCGGAAAGCACGTCCGGGAACGTGCCGCTCAGCTTGGCGGCGTTCAGCTTTGTATCCACATCCGCCGAGTTTGCCGGGAGCACGGTTGTTTCAATCTTAATATTCGGGTGCAATTTCTCGAATTCTTTCGCCACATTGGTAAAGTACTCATCGTTGACTTTATCCGCCCCCGGAAACCAAAACGTTAGCGTTACCGGCGCTTTCTCCGTAGGCTTTTCGCCGGAATTCGGCTGTGCGGATTCGGACGGTTTGGCGCAACCGGCCAGCACGCCGGCCAGCAAACCTGTCGCCACTACAGTGGAAATTATTTTTGTTTTATACATTTTGAATCCCCCTATCAAAAATGTAAAAATCGCAACCGTTTTCATAGATAATTGTAATAAACGATCGATATCCGGTACATTCATTCCGTTCAGGATTATTATTCATCCATTTATGATTTACAGAGCCGGCTTTATATTTATTTGGATTACTGTCACAATATTTGGATTCAACGAAAGAAGCCGCTGTCACGACAACGGCTCTCCCGAAATTCAATCTATGAGTTCTTTCGCATAATCGCTTGGCGAAACGCCCATCCACCGTTTGAAAAGCTGACTGAAATAACTTACATTATCGATCCCGACGGCAAAACATACCTCGTTGACCGGTTCGTTGCGCCTTAAGCGCTGCTTCGCTTGATCAAGTCTGATTCGGGTAACATAGCTTTGGAAATTTTCCCCGACCTGCTGCTTGAATAGCTGGCTTAAATAACTTTTATTCATATGATACCTGCGCGCAACATCGCTTAACGAAAGCTCCGGCTGCGCATAGTTCTCATGCAAATAAGCAACAACCAATTTAATGGTCGGACTGTATTTATTCATCGGATATACATTAGCTGCAAGAAATTGATGAATCGCCGAAAACATTGCTTTAAACGAATCCATACAGGTGTCAAACGTAAAAGCGGATTCGATTTGCCGAAACAATGCAACCTTGTCCCTTTGCAATTCATGAGGATTCACTCCTGATTCATCCAGCTTGTGAATAATCATATAACCTAGCTCTACCAAGCTTTTTTTCAGCCCATACGGTTCCGGGGGCCGGCCATTTTCAATTTGCTCGACGACTGCGCCGCAAATGCCGCGGTACAATCCGTCCAAATCGCCGCCTTCGATGTAGGGACGAATTTCTTTCCACAGCCACCTGTCGGTCGACAGCGTTCGGGTCTCCTGCCCTTCGGACAAAAGCTCTTTATAGCGGCTTATGTTGTCGGGGTAAAACAGATCGCTGCGCTCTGCAGCTTGTCCCTTCTCCGGTGTCAGCGGCCTGCGGTGAACCGGGTTTCCGCCGGGTTGGCCGGTCACTTTGCCCAAGGCGCACAACACTTCGTCAAAACTCATACTCGCCTTCAGAATGTAATCGGCAGCCCCTAATTGAAGCGATTCTTTGACATAAGGAAAATCGCTGTAACTGCTGAGCACGATCACTTCAATATGCGGATAAGCCGATTTGATGATCTGAATCAGCTCGATTCCGTCCATGCCGGGCATCTTAATATCGGTCACGACAACATCGGGCCGTAGCGTTTCGATTAACTGCAGCGCTTCCTCGCCGTTACCCGCTTCCCCTGCGATACAATAGCCATGTTCCGGCCAATCCGTCATGTGAATAAAGCCTTTTCTCAGAAGTTTCTCGTCATCGACGATGAGCAGTTTGATCAACGATGGCCCCTCCCTTTATTACTCGAGAACTCGTTTGGGAACGATTAAGGTCACGGTCGTTCCTTGCCGCGGAGTCGAATGGACAGTAAGCCCGTAGCGGCTGCCGTAATTCATTTGCAGCCGTTCGTGCACATTTTTCATACCGATCCCGCTAAACCGGTGTTTTGGTTTTTGCGCGTCCTCCGCTTTCCATTCGCCCGATTGTGCCATATTCATACCGATGCCGTTATCCGAAATTTCAATCCGCACATCGTCCAAATAAACGGCAGCATATAACGAGATGACCGCCTCTTCTTCTTCGGGCTTCCGTTCGATACCGTGAAAGATCGCATTTTCGACGATCGGCTGCAGCAGAAGCTTCGGCAGCCCGCAGGACCATATGTCCTCATCCACATAGGTTCGTAACGTAATTTTTCTGGATAAGCGGATTTCTTGAATATACACATAATGCTTAAGACAGACATACTCGTCCCGCAGCGTGATTTCGTCTTCGCTGCGCTGAACCGTCATTTGCAGCAATTGAACGAGCGCGTTAATGGTAGGTTCAATAAACTCCGTTTTGCCTACCCAAACAAGACACTTAATCGAATTTAACGTATTGTATAAAAAATGCGGATTAATTTGCGCCTGTAAAGCGTTCCATTCCGCCGCCCGTTTGCCTTCCTGATAACGTACCAATTCATAGATGGTATGCTCCAGCTTCATCACCATCTGCTCATATTCCGTAGTTAATATAACAAGCTCGTTGACTTCGCGAAGCTCCTTGTTATCTTGAGCCGCTCCGCCGGTCAACCGGTAAGCTTGAATCCGCTGGTTTAATCTGACCAAAGGCATGGCAATTCTTCTGGATATCCAAATCGCCGCGGCGATGGAAACCACAACCAAACTCAAGGTCATCAATAAAATATTGCGGGAAAGACCCCTTACCTCTTTGAAAAGCGAATGGACGGATACCTGCATGACCATCGTCCAGCCCGGAGATTCGATATACTTGATCGAAGTCAGCGTATTTTCTCCGTATAAAGTGGAGATTCCAGCCGCTTCTTTACCAAACACCAGTTCGCTTACAATGCCGGGATCGGCCGGCTTGCCGACAAGCTCTCTGTTGCTATGAGTAACATACCGTCCTTCCCGGTCCAGGATGAAAAATGTCGCTTCTTGTCCGATGCTGTCCCGGTAAATGCGATACAGGCTGTCTTCCTTGACGCTTAGAACAAATATCCCGTATTCCCGGTTCGTAAATGGATTGTATAATAACTTCACCGCATTAAACACATTTGTCTGTTCTTGATTTTTTATATAACTTGCTTGCACGCCGCTCCACATGATCCGATCGGCAGCCGACCGGATGGCTTGTTCCTTTTGAAGCTGCAGCAGCCTGGCGGAGTTTCTTGTCTCGTCGATCTCATTTTGCGAATAAATCAGGCCGTTGCCGCCGATCAGGAAAGACTCAAATTGCATCCAATCAAAGGCAAGGGAAACCTGCATCGTGTTTTGCTCTACGACCGCCCTATCAAACAGCTTTTGGTAAGGGTCCGTATATTGTTTCAACAAATAAGGCTCCAGATTCGGATTCAAATTGATCATATTTACGACTGCTGTGACCTGGTCCAGCAATGTATTTACGTTTCGGTCGATTTGGCTCATCGTTTGCCTGTTGGATTCGCTGATTTTGTTCATCAGCACTTCTTCTGATGCTTTGAAGGACATCCAACCTATCAATGCAACGGGCACGATGATAAGCCATACGTAAGAGGTGATCAGCTTTTTGAACAGACTCCCCGCTGTAATGGCTTTCATTAATCTTTTCAACAGCATGGACCACCTCTTAACAGCATTTTTGTTGCCCCGATACAGCTGCAATACCAATGTATCCTTAATTGTCAGTTCGATCATAAACTCGAGCGGCTTATGTGTCAAAGCAAATAATTACCAGCGACATCCTTGCAAGTCCACTATGTCGACGGTATCGAACCCGGCGATATTTGTACAACGCAATTACCCAGCCCGCTCCCTTGCACTTATTGGCCATTGACATGACTAGGAGCAAAGGAGTAGGATGATACTAATATTACAAACTTCAACGACGAGAAATAGTACGTCATGCCGCTTGTTCCAACAGAGAGCCGGAGATGCTGAAAACCGGTGAACAAGAATTTGACCGAAAGTCATCTCCGAGATGCTGGCCGAACGGGTTATCCTTAGTAAGCGACGCCGGTTTGTCCGCCGTTATAAGGGCCGCGCATTGATGGATGCGCTGATGAGTGCCGTATTGGGTTGCAGCATGCAGCTCACGACGGAATCAGGGTGGTAACACGGGTAATAACTCGTCCCTTTTGGGGACGGGTTTTTTTGTTTTCCAATACGCTTTAAAGGAGTGTTTGTGATGAACTATCGATTTGCCGACAAGATGAACAGCTTTAAATCGTCCGCCGTCCGAGAAATACTGAAATTGACTCAAGGCGATGCCATTATCTCGCTGGCCGGCGGCCTCCCTGCCGAGGAGCATTTTCCGCTTGAAGCCGTGCGCGATGCCTTCAATCGTGTGCTCGACCAGGGCAAACATGTGCTGCAGTACGGCCTCACCGAAGGGTATACGCCGCTTCGCGAGAGCTTGTGCAATCACTTGGCGCGAAAACATATGCATGTGACGCCGGATAACATGCTGCTCACGACAGGCTCACAGCAGGCCATTGACCTGCTGACCCGCGTGTACATCAATCCCGGCGACGTCATTCTTGTAGAAAGACCAACCTATCTTGCCGCGATTCAAGTGTTCCAGTCTAACGGAGCCCGTGTTATTTCCGTAGAGGGTGACGACGAAGGCATGAATCTCGACGATCTATCTCATAAAATCAAGCAATATCAAGCCAAAATGGCTTATGTCATCCCTACGTTTTCCAATCCGGGCGGTAAAGCTTGGAGCCTGGAACGCCGCAAAGGGTTTCTTGAAATCTGTAAAAACAATCAAGTCCTAATTATCGAAGACGATCCGTACGGCGAGCTGAAATTCGGCGAAGACACTCATTATCCAACGTTATTTTCGCTTGATGATCATCCGCAGGGCTCATCTGTCGTCTACACCAGCACGTTCTCCAAAATCGTCGCTCCCGCCTTACGTACCGGCTGGGCCATCGGGGACCGGGAAGTCATTAGCAGCATGACTCGCGCCAAGCAGGCGGCCGACCTGCATTCCAGCACGATGGATCAGCAGGCGCTGCACCAGCTATTTGAGCATTTCGACTTATACGGCCATATCGCCACCGTACGCCATGAGTACGAAAAGCGTAAAAACCATATGCTCTCCCTTATGAAGCAGCAGCAATGGGAAAATGTATCGTGGCTTGAACCTAAAGGCGGCATGTTTGTGTGGGTGAAGCTCCCGGAGGGAACAAAAGCGGAAGATCTGCTGCAATATGCCGTAAAAGAAGGTGTTGCTTTTGTACCGGGTTCGTCGTTTTTCGCTTCCGATCCGATGTACAACACGATGCGAATGAACTTTTCATACTCCGCTCATGACCAAATGGTCCTCGCGATCGAACGATTAAACGCAGCTATGGAGAAATACAAAGCCGATTTTTCGACCGCAGCTCGTTAAAAACGTTACAGTCTATAATAACGAGGCCGATGATCCTGCCTCCACGTGTGTAGCCGCCGGAGAAATGTCCGGCGGCCTTCTACGTTACATACCTGCACAATCATCCATATAGAAGCGACATTCCTGTATTCACTTCTCCGTCATTTTTTCTATACTTGTATGTAACAATGAGGAAAGTTGGGAAAAGATGAGCAGATGCACGATTGGCGTTGACCTCGGCGGGACCAATATCAAGTCAGCACTTTTTAATGAAGCTTTCCAGGCCGTGCAGGAACGAAGTGATCCTACGGAAGCGGCAAAGGGCCCCTCTCATGTCTTGCATAAAATCAAGCAAATCGTACAAGAGATGCTTTCTCAGGAAGGCATAAGCCAATCATCCGTAAAATGCATCGGGATGGGAATTCCCGGCTTATTGAACCCGGAGACGGGGCTATCCATTTTCTCGCCCAATTTTCCGGAATGGGAAAACATTCATGTCGTTGACATGATGAAGCAGGATTTTGACATTCCCGTTTTTATAGACAACGATGTCCGCATCAACTTGTACGGCGAATGGCTGTACGGCGCCGGGGCCGGCTACAATAACGTGTTCCTCATCACCTTGGGGACAGGGCTAGGTTCGGGGATTGTCAGTGACGGCAGGGTCCTTTACGGCAAAACCGCAAGCGCCGGCGAAGTCGGGCATATGAATATGTACAGAAACGGCGGCCGTCCTTGCCGATGCGGCAGCTCGGGTTGTTTGGGCAGGTATGCGTCTGCTGTGGGCATGGTCAGAACTATGGTAGAAAAAATGGAGAGCGGCCGGGAAAGCATCATCCGAACTTGGGTAGGAGGCGATTTCTCCCAAATTACAGCCCTGATGATTTCGGAAGCTTTTGACCTCGGAGACGCATTAGCCATCGAGGTGCTGCATGAAACAGGCACCATTCTCGGATTCGGTCTTACGAATGTCGTCAACCTTTTGAACCCGGAAATTGTTATCATCGGCGGAGGGATGTCGGCTGCAGGCGAACGATTGCTGAAGCCTGTGCGGGATACCATTAAACATCATGCCTTACAATTATCATCCCAAGCCTGCAAAGTGGTGCCGGCACAATTAGGCGGACGTGCGGGTATGATCGGCGCCGCCGCGTATGCGGGCTTCAAGGTGCAGCAACCGTAACCCTGGCAGCAAGGCGGCCTCGTATGGAGAAAGCCCGACAGTGATTTTACCGGTATGGTTCTTGCGCGTGCTTGGAGTTACTATTGACATGCAGCAGACAGGCCGATATATGAAAAAAGACAGCGGAGACAAATTGTCCCTACTGTCTTTTTTGGCGCTCAAAACCGGCGGTGAGGCCGGTTTCAAGGCTTGTCCGGCAGGCTGCAAACCCGCCTTCTTGATTCATTTATGTGTCCCGCTATTACTTCTTGATCCAGTGCATCAATTCACGCAATTGACCGCCCACTTGCTCGATCGGATGCTCAGCTTCAGCACGGCGAGTAGCTGTCAGGAACGCACGGTTCGATTGGTTCTCCAAGATGAAGTCGCGAGCGAATTTACCTTGTTGGATATCGGAAAGAACACGTTTCATTTCTTTCTTCGTTTCTTCGGTTACGATGCGAGGTCCTGTTACGTAGTCGCCGTATTCCGCTGTGTTGGAGATGGAGTGGCGCATGGAAGCCAGGCCACCTTCATACATCAGGTCAACGATCAGCTTCAGCTCGTGCAAGCACTCGAAGTAAGCCATTTCTGGAGCATAGCCAGCTTCAACCAATGTTTCAAAACCTGCTTTAACAAGTGCAGACGCGCCGCCGCACAATACGGCTTGCTCGCCGAACAGGTCGGTTTCGGTTTCTTCGCGGAAGCTGGTTTCGATCAGGCCGGCACGGGTACAGCCGATACCTTTAGCGTAAGCAAGACCGATTTGTGTAGCTTGTCCGGTTGCATCTTGCTCAACGGCGATCAAACCAGGAACGCCGAAGCCTTCAACATATACACGGCGAACCATGTGACCCGGGGATTTCGGAGCTACGAGCAGAACGTCTTTGTCAGCAGACGGCTGGATTTGGCCGAAATGCACGTTAAAGCCGTGGGAGAACATGATCGCTGCGCCTTTTTTCACGTTAGGAGCGATTTCTTCATTGTATACTTTCGCTTGAGTTTCGTCCGGCATCAAGATTTGCACGATGTCTGCGCGTGCAGCTGCGTCTGCTACGGACAACACTTCAAAGCCGTCGTTTTTCGCTTGTTCAAAAGATTTGCCTTGGCGAAGGCCTACGATAACGCTCAGACCGCTGTCGCGCAGGTTTTGCGCTTGCGCATGGCCTTGGCTGCCGTAACCGATAATTGCAATCGTTTTGCCTTTCAGTACGCTGAGGTCTGCATCTTTTTCATAATACATTTTTACTGCCATGGGTATAAGTCCTCCTTTAATTTAAACCCTGTGAGCGGGC
This sequence comes from Paenibacillus thalictri, assembly GCF_004307995.1. Classification (GTDB taxonomy): domain Bacteria; phylum Bacillota; class Bacilli; order Paenibacillales; family NBRC-103111; genus Paenibacillus_AF; species Paenibacillus_AF thalictri. The sequence continues at coordinate 13,562 of NZ_SIRE01000039.1, forward strand.
GCTTAAACCTGCTATCGGCTGGCGGCATGCTGCTGCTTATGGTGCGCGGCCTGTCATCGTTGTCCCCAAAAAAACGAGCCTGCAAGTCCCATTTTATTATATATCAAGGGAAGTGAATTGGAAACACATTGGATAGCCGGTTTAAGCTCCCACTCACGTGGGAATTTAATGAAATAATTATTTCGAACCGCGAATCATTGCGGTAACGCCGGTCCGCGACAGCTCGCGGATGCCGTAAGGCTTAAGCAGCTCCACCATCGCGTCGATTTTCTCGGAGTCGCCAACCACCTGAACGATCAGCGAGCTCGGACCGATATCGACCACTGCGGCGCGGAACGTCTCGACGATGCCGAGAATTTCCGGACGGGCGCTTGGCTCCGCGCTTACCTTGATAAGCGCAAGCTCGCGGGCAACCATCGGGTTGGAGCTGAGATCGACCACTTTGATGACATCGATCAGTTTATACAGCTGCTTGGATACTTGCTCGAGCGTTTTGTCGTCGCCGGTTGTAACGATAACCATCCGGGACAAGCCGGGCTCTTCGGATTCACCAACAGTGATGCTGTCAATATTGAAGCCGCGGCGTCCGAACAAGCCGGAAACGCGCTGCAGAACGCCGGGCTGGTTGTTTACAAGAACCGATACGGTATGCCGCTGTGTACTCATTCGGAATCCCCCAATATCAATTGATCTAATGTCGAGCCTTGCGTAACCATCGGGAATACGTTCTCTCCCTTGCGGACGACAAACTCGACAACTACCGGACCCGGGGTTTCCAGCGCTTCGGCCCAAGCTCTTTGCGCTTCTTCCTTGTTTGTGGCGCGCAGCCCTTTAACTCCATAAGCTTCCGCCAGCTTCACAAAATCCGGGCTGCCGGCGAGGTCGATATGGCTGTAGCGGTTATCATAAATGATTTCCTGCCACTGGCGTACCATGCCCAGCACCTGGTTGTTGATGATAACGACTTTCACCGGGATATTGTTGATGGCGCAAATAGCAAGCTCCTGAGAGCACATCTGCATGCCGCCGTCACCGTTGATCGATACGACCAGCCGGTCCGGATGCGCCATCTGTGCGCCTATCGCCGAAGGGAAACCGAAGCCCATCGTGCCCAATCCGCCGGAAGTAATGATGGAACGCGGATGATTGAATTTATAATACTGCGCAGCCCACATCTGATGTTGGCCTACGTCAGTGGTTACGATCGCTTCGCCTTTGGTCGTTTCATTAATCATTTCAATAACATATTGCGGCTTCAGCTCGGTATCGGAATCGATATACCGCAGCGGATGCTCCTGCTTGTTCGTCTTCACCCAATCGATCCACGCGTCCGATTGCGCCGCCTGCACCTTCTGGTTGGCCAGCTGCAGCACCGTTTTGACATCGCCCACACATGGGATGGTCGTTTCGACGATTTTGCCGATTTCCGCCGGATCGACGTCGATGTGAACGATTTTTTTCGCTTTCGGCGCAAAACCGTCCACCTTCATCGTTACGCGGTCGTCAAACCGCGCGCCGATGCCGATCAGCAGATCGCAGTTTTGCAGCGCATGGTTGGCCGTGTACGTGCCGTGCATGCCCGGCATGCCCATCCACAGCTCATGCGAGCTCGGGAAACCGCCAAGGCCCAGCAAGGTCGTAGCAACCGGAATACGCGCCTTCTCCACGAACTCGAGCAGTTCCTGGGAAGCGTCGGCCGCAACAACACCGGCTCCGGCGATGATGACCGGACGCTCCGATTCAGCGATCGCTTGAATCATTTTCTCCACTTGCAGCTTGTTTGGCGTCACCGTCGGGTTGTAGCCGCGGAGGCTTACGCTGTTTGGATATTGAAATTCGCATGTCGCATTGGACACGTCTTTGGGAATATCGATCAGTACCGGACCTTTACGGCCCGTATTCGCGATATGGAACGCTTCTTTAATAACTCTGGACAAATCCTTAACGTCGCGAACCAAATAGCTATGTTTCGTAATCGGCATCGTGATGCCCGTAATATCCGCTTCTTGAAACGCATCCGTACCGATCACGCTGGTCGCTACGTTGCCCGTAATCACGACGAGAGGAACGGAGTCCATGTAAGCCGTGGCGATGCCTGTGACAAGATTCGTCGCCCCCGGTCCGGATGTTGCGATACAGACTCCGACTTTGCCTGTGGAGCGGGCATAACCGTCGGCGGCATGAATAGCGCCTTGTTCATGGCGTGTCAGCAAATGGTTAAAATCGGGATTGCCATGCATCGCATCGTAAATGTACAATACAGCCCCGCCCGGATAACCGAAGACGCAATCCACATCCTCCAGCAACAAGCTTCTCAGCAAAATTTCCGAACCTGTAATGACATCCGGCTTGCGCAGCTCTTCATGGAGCTGCTCCCTTGACTTTTCCGTCGTTTGAACGTTCATGTGTGTTCCTCCTCTCAAAGAATAAACCTTATATAATGCCAAAAAACCCCTCTCGCCCTGAGCGCGGATAACGCGTCAGCAGGGACGAAAGGGGTTGAATCTTCCGTGGTACCACCCAAATTTTGCTACAAGCCTCACAGCTGGCAGCCTCAACAGGCTATGCGGCGCAAGAAACGTCCGGCATACCTAGGCACGATAACGTGTGCCGTTCCGATTTTCCCTACTAGCCAAACAGCATACACTTGAATGCTTTTCAGGAAAACAGCTCCGAGGTGAGCTCGTCGATAAAGGATTAATGGCGTTGGTTTCAGCAATTCCGCCGCTCTCTGAACATAAGAGCCTTTATCACTTCGTCCTCTTCATAGCCGATAAATATAACTGATTTATCATTACGGTTAATTATATGCATTATGGTTCCATTAGTCAATAGCAGATGGAAATCCCTCAATCTCAAGATGGCTGCCGCAAGATCAAGGATCGACCTCCGCCGTGGCGGAAAGTGTCATCTTTTGCGCATTCCAATCCGGCGTAAACGTATAGACGGTAACTTTATCCATTCCCGCCCCATACCCGCCGTTGATTACCAGCCGTCCGTTATCCATCTGCGGCTGTACAGCGGGAGAAGCCCAGAATGTATCCGTCTGCCGGTCTTCCCAGTCAAACGAGAGAGGAAACGCAGATGCTCCCTTCACAGCAAACATATGGAGCTCCAGTGCGTGACAATCCCGATACTGCGGAACAAAATAAACGATGTCGTAGTCGGCGAACGCAAGCCGGCCCGATTCCACATGATCCTGCCGAGGTGTAATCAAACTCAAGTTATCCAATGACTTGAGTTTTTGCTCGGTTCCGTCCGACAGCTTGTATACGACATCATAGTTGCCTTGCAGATGAAGATCCTCGGCTTCCCCCATGCAGCTCGGGGCCCCCAGTGTTTCCGCTTTCACCTCTGAGCGCGGCAGCAGCAGCAGTTCTCCGCCGCCGGCTGCGGCAATATGTATAGGCTGATCCACAACAGCCGGCAAAGGCTGCGGCGGATTGGTTCCAATTGCGTCGACATCCTGTACAAACATGGATGCGGCGATTTCCTCGACCTGTTCGTTGGGTAAATGCTTATTGTCCCAAATGGAAATATACATGCCGTCTCTTGCCACTCGCAAATATCGATGAACCGGATGGCCGTCCACATCGTTGATCCACTCGGCTTGGACTCCACCTGCGAGCTCCACCTTACTCACTACAATCTGCTCCGGTTCGGCGAATCGTTCAAACGGATCCGTCGTTTCGATAATCTCCATATAACCGTACAGCAGCCGGATCCTGTTCTTGTCCGCTTTTACACCTCTGAATTTGCCGATCGTTTCTTTTTGCCCGACCAGCAGGACCTGTGCCATTCCCGCCTTACGTACAGCTTGCTCAATTTCGGCGATTTGCGCATTTGTGTATTCAAGCGACCGGACACCGTCCCTTTTCCCTCCCGCACCCCGCTGAGCCGTTTGAAGCGGCATGAACTTGCCCAGGAAAGAGGAACCGCCCGTTCTATTCGCGTATCCCTCTTCTTTGCCGCACCCGGTTAACGCCGCGGCGATCGTAAGGATCAGCGACAACAACATCCACTTTCGCATATCCATCCGCTCCTTTTTCTTGATTTTTCGGTTGCGGGGTACCCCGCATGAAAGTAATGCCGCAATAAGGCATGTTCTCTCCAGTGCAACCACCTGCTGCGCCGCGTTATTAATTGTGACCGGTTTCCGCCGCGCCAGCCGGTTGTTTACGAGCCGGATATGGATATGGCAAAGGTGGTTTGCCGTAAATGGATTCCGAAGGAAACTTATCCAAGGTAACGACGTAAGGATGATTGTACACGGTACGAACATGATGCTCGGAATTAATAAGCCCGTCCATAATGAATTTGCCGTTCCATGTGTTGAAATACAGCCAGCCGACTTTATTTTTCCTTAATTCCCGAGGATCGGGGATCGGACCGTTCTCCAAATACGCCACCAGCTTGCGGCCCCCGACCATATCGACAAGACTGTCGTATACGCTGAGCAAGGGACTGTAATCTCCCGCCTTCACATACCGGTCCACACCGATAATATCTACGGAATCATCGCCGGGGTACCAATCTTTTGAATACAACGTATCGGAGGTGGTCCATACCCAAATTAAGTTGTTCAGCCGGTGCTGCCGGGTGAACCGGTCGAACATGATGGCATAGAGCTGTTTGGCCACATTCGGGCCCTTTGCCCCCCACCAGAACCAGCCGCCCTCCGCTTCGTGCAGAGGTCGCCACAACACCGGGATCCCTGCGTCTCGAAACGTCTTCAGGATGTCCGCCATCCGGTCGAGATCTTCCAGCAGCAACCGGTTTTCCTCAGTTCCCGCTACGACAGCCCGTGATGCGTCAAAACTGGTTTTGGCGGCAAAAAATTCCCTGCCGCCCATCGGCGCCTCCCAGTGCCACTCCACAGCTACGATCCCGCCCCAACTGGCCCAATTACGGGCGTTGTCGCCGAAGTCGGAAGCTGTGAAACCGGCGATCGCCGGCAGCTTGCCCGAAACCGAATAGATGTAATCCATCTCTTCCGAAGAAGCCCACTGCTGCCCGGCCAACATATTTTTCCCGTACCGGTCCGCCATATAATTCATCAGCGCTTGCGCTTGCTTAGAAGGCTGGGGCGTAACCAGCTTCGGTTTGACGGGCTGTACCGGCGAGCGTTCCTTCCTCGGACCCAGCTTGATGTAATCGACATCGAAATAACCCCAATATGTAGATAAGCTGATCTGGTTCTCGCCCTCATCCAGCTGAACGTCGCCAAAGCCGATTTCCTGAAATGTCGGTGAATAGGGAAACATCTTTTCTCCGGCCGTACTGCCGTTCACTTCAACAAAGTTGGTTTTGTCTCCGAACACGGAGGCATATCCTATATATAGAGGGTAAAAGCCTTCCTTGTCCACCTGAATATGAAAATGAACAGATGAGCCGGCTTGTTCAAAACCGGTGACATAACCGCTGCCGGAATAACCCGCAGTATCATCGGCTACCGCCGTACCGTCCAGCTCCGCATCTTCCGCTTCCATCAGCAAATAAGCCGATGGCGGCTGTGCCGCAACGGCGTCTCCCTCATAAGCGGCGACACGGCCATGCAGTATGAGCAATGTCAGCAGCGCAGCAACCATGATGATGCCGATACTCGGAATTGTCGCTATGCGCAAATGGACACCGCCTTTCCCTAAACATTCCCACAAGATGAGCTTAACCGGAAATGTCCACTTACACAAGAGGAAGTCGAATCAACTGTCCGTGCGCCGCTGTTGACGAAAGGTCCAATAATAATTAAAAATAAAATTCGAACAGGGGACAACCAGAATGACGAGGCTCTGCCCAATCAAATAATGCCACTGCAAGATATGAACGGCGGTATACATCACTCCGATATTCAGCAGCAGACCCGCCACGGAAACAACCGTATACTTCACAAACGAGCCTATTCCCGTCTCGGAAGACTGAAACGTCCAGTATTTATTGAGCGCATAAGAAACAAACAGCACGATAACAAAACCGATCGCCGACGCCAACACCGGCTCCATCCGGAAAGCATCGGCCAATACGTACAGCAACGCAAAATGGAGCAGCGTGCCAAGCAGCCCCACTACCCCATACTTCAGCATTCGCAGCCTCATAAAACTTCACTGACCCGCCGCGCCTGTTCAGACGTTTCGCTGTTGATATGATCTTTGATCAAATAACGCGGCCTTCCCTTCACTTCATTGTAGATGGCGGCAATATACTCGCCTATAATGCCAAGCGAAATCATAATAACGCTCCCTACGATCAGCAAAAGCAAAATAACGGTCGTAAATCCGTCAACCGCATTGCCAATAAACTTCTGATAGAGAGTTTGAACAAATAAAACACCGGCTCCAATCAGGAACACCAGCCCAAACATACTCACCATCCGCAACGGTATGGAGGAAAATGACACGACCGCCTGCACCGCCAGCTTCATAAGGCTCCAAAAGTTCCATTGGCTGCTGCCTTCAGCGCGGCTGGGCACCTCGAAGTAAATTTTTTCTCGGTCGTATCCAAGCCATGCCGTCATCCCGCGAAAAAACGTAGTCCTCTCCGGCATTTCCCTCCAAGCCTGCACCACCTTGCGGTCGAGCAGCTTAAAGTCCGACGCCCCCTTCAAATCAAAACCCGACAATTGGTTCAACATATTATAAAAGATAGCCGAGCCCACCGATTTATTCAAGTTCTCGGAGCCCCGGTCCGATTTTACACATTCGACAATATCTTTGCCCTGCTCCCGCCACAAACGGATCATTCGGGCAAGCAGTTCTGGGGGATGCTGCAAATCCCCGTCCATAATGATGACGGCTTGACCGCGGGCATGCTCAAGCCCGGCGCATAATGCGAGCTCCTTGCCGAAGTTGCGGCTTAAACGGAACGCTTTATAGTGTCGCGAGGTTTGTGCGAGCATGGAAAGCTGCTCCCATGACGCATCCTTGGAGCCGTCGTCGACGACAACGATTTCGTAGGATTGCGTTGATTTCCCCAACTCTTCTTCGATTTTCCTCAACGACTGAGCGATATGCGCCGCTTCGTTGTATACCGGAATAATGAGCGATACTTCAGGCGCTTGATGGCTCATTTGGTCTCCGCCTCCCCACCGCGAACAATTTGGTACAGTCTCCATCTTCCCCCGAATTCCTTATAAAGCTTGGTCCACGGCATGCCATTCTCGTAAAAATTAGCATACAGCTGGTTATCCGCGCTTAAAGCCGAGCTTTTATTGGGTTTGGGACTCAAGATAAAATCGACGCCTTTTCCCACCGGATCCTCAAGAGAGCTGCGAAAGTTCAAGTCGCTCGTAATCAGGAACTTGTCGGGATGTTTGCTGTTTAAAATAATCGCGTACGCGGAATACGAATCCATCAAAATATTCGCATTGCCCAGTTCCGTATCCAGATAATGCGCCACCTCCTTCTCAATTTCCTGATCCGCAGCATATTGGGCAGCATGCAAATATTTATTTTCGTCCGGAGCAATGTCCGGATTCATCAATGCCGAAGTCAAAATCATGATGGAAGCCAGCATTCCCGCCAGGACGATCGAATAATTGACAAACGATCGTCTGACGCGCGACAGCTCGTAAGGCAGCCATGCGACGGTGATGGGGAACACATACATGAAATAACGGAACCAGCCGTATGAGGTTCCTTTCATTAACATGTAGAACTGCAGAGCGAGAATGGACACAAACAGCAGCAGCAGAACAAGGAAATCCCATATCAGCCACCTCCTGTTCCAAAGTCGCAATAAAACTACGCAAGCCAGAGGCGCCGAATAATAAACGGTTTTCTTCATAATAAACCATATGCCCAGCAGCGGATTGCCCATCATATCGACGAATTGCTGTTCAGTGCCGAGCCCTTGAGCTTGCGCGACATTGGAATACTCAGAATTTAAAAAATAAAACGCGTTGCCCATAATCAGATAGTTGAGCCATATCCACAGCAGCCCCGAATAAAAGATCGGGGCCATCGTTAAGGCCCACGTCCCTTCAATATGAAACAGCTTAAATTTCAAGTCCCGGTTGATTGTTTTGGCTTGAGGTTCCCAAACCGGCACCCAGAGCACGATCAGCAAAATCGCAAGCGCGACCGCGGCCCCGAGTGGTACAGCCTCGTACCGGGTCCAGAAAGCAAGCGCCAGCAAAAAGCCGACTTTAATCAGACTGCCGACCCGCCTGCGCGTCATCCAGTGGCACAGATGAATGACAGCCGACATGATAAAGCAAATAAAGGGTGCATCGCTCAGACCATTAGCGCCGAATAAAAATATAAACGGGTTGCAGCTGAAGCTGATGCTCAGAATAACGGCAAACGTCCGCGACAACCCGAAATCGACTGCCGCGCGGGCAAGCAGCACTGCCGTCATTCCAGCGAAAACGCTGCTCATCAGCACCCCCGCCAAAGCGGATGAAGCAAGCGGTGTATACAGCGGATAAAACACGAGAAAAAGCAGTTCGACCATACTTGGCAGCGGATTCCATACAAATCCAATCGCCCCCAAATGAGGGTCCTGGCTGTATAGTACATAAAATGCATTGGCTACACGGCTCATTGCATCGGAATGGACATAACCGACGACATGACTGACGTAATAACCTGCGGCAAACTCCAATACGAATAACATGAGAAACAAAGCGGCGTATACTCCGCGTGGCATAACCGGCATCGGAATCTACCCCTTTTCCTGCACAGCTTGACTGCCGGGGGTTGTTGGAGCCGGCATATTATTGGCTAAACCATGCACCGTCTTTTCCCAATAAAACGGCTTCGTAATCAGCTGCCATGCAGCTTTCACAGCGGCCATACTCATCATCATCCAATAAACCGGCGTGAGCAGCGCGTATTTTACTAGACTGTAAGAAAACACATTTTCCTTCCGATTCTCTAAGTCGTGAATGACCCAGTACATCCCTGCGATATTACTGAACACAAATATAAAGTTGCCTATCAAAAATTCAGACGAAGCCGTATAATAAATCGCTCCCGGGAAAAACTGCGGAATCCAGTCCACCTTCCAGCCATACCACAAAATAATCATCACCCAATAAAACGGATTGAGCAGCGGCAGGAGCGGTGTCGCCAGCACCATAACCTGAAACCCCAAGAAACCTTTCAGGCCAAGCTCTCGATACAATCGGAGCGGATTTCTCATATGGACAAGCCACGTTTGCATATACCCTTTAATCCATCTGGAGCGCTGACGGATCCAGTTGCCGACCTTACTGTTCGCCTCTTCCCATGTTCTGGAGTCGACAATGGCAGTGGAATATCCGGATTTGTACAAGCGGATGCCCAGATCGGCGTCTTCCGTAACGTTATACGGGTCCCATGCGTTAATTTCCTTCAATACGCTCATTTTAAAATGATTGGACGTCCCGCCAAGCGGAATCGGCACATTAAGTTGCATAACCCCCGGCAGGAGCAGTTCGAACCACATACTATACTCCTGGGTAAACCAGCGGGTCAATAAATTTTGACCGCTATTGAAGTAATTGAGCTTCGCTTGTATGCAAGCGCAATTCTCAGGGCTTCTCAAAAATGCGGCATGCACCTTCTTAAGCTGATCGGGATCGGGCCGATCCTCCGCGTCGTAGATCACGACATATTCTCCCCGTGCACGTATCAATCCGTAATTGCAAGCTTTAGGTTTGGTTTTTGGGAGACTGTGAGGAACGACAATAGTAGTGTAATAAGGCGGCAAGTTCATTTCTTTCAAAATTTGCTGGGCTTCCAAATCATCCTCTTCGATGAGCAGCCTCACATCGAGTTTGGCCTTAGGGTAATCCAGGCTTTCGAGGTTATCAAGCAGATGAGGTATGACCTGACTTTCCTTGTACATCGGAATCAATATCGTATAGATGGGCAGCGAACGCTCATCGATCTGATCAATTTCCTGCTCCGTGAAACGGATTTGCGCAAAGTCCCGTGTGCCGTACATGATGATCAGGAATTTAAACATAGTCATGGTAAAATAAAAAAGCTGCACCGCCACATTCAAGGTGATAAGCGTATGGAACCAATCGAGCCCCAAGGCAACCACCAGTATGAACATCAATGCGCCGCCGGTAAGCAGCTGCGGCGTCGTAAATGTGACATGGGCGGAATTTTCCGGCTGCTCCGTTACGAGTTTTTGCGTACTCTCTTTCAGCAGCTCAGTTTCGTATATGCTTTTCCAGAAAAACTCCATCTCTTCGCGGGTAGCAAGAACCTGCTCCACCTGCATCCCGAGAAACAGCTCCAGAGCTTGCAGTTGTTCTTCACGCAGCGGGTTGCCTACGGCGACCAAACACCGGTTGGCTTCCTGATTGACAACAACGGCATCGTATAGTCTAGCCATGTTTTCGGGAAGCTTAACGACATCTTGGAAAGAAAATTCACTGCCGATCCGGCCCAAGTTATTTTGATTCGCAATAAGCCGGTACAGCTTCTCGGGTTCGATAAAACGCAGCGACATCAAGATGTCGCCCAGCAATCCGCCGCTCTTCCGCTGGAATTCCAGAGCTCTGTCCAGTTGTTCCTTGGAAATAGCCCCTGTTTCGACCAGCATATCGCCCAGACGTCCTTTGAACTGGCCCCCATTAGCCACCGAATTAAGCTTGGCGCGTTCGAGGTAACCGAGTTCTACGGCGATCTCTCCCAATCGGCCGCCTGTTTTCTGCTGGCGTTCCATCACCTTCTGAAGCTGATCGGCCGTAATGTAACCTTCTGCTACAAGCCGGTCTCCCAACCGCATTTTTTTGCCCGCACCGGCTTCGTTTTCACCAGCGGGTACAAAATCGTCTCGATTGAGCAGATTGGTTTTCAACGAGATCAATTGGCTGACAATGCCATTCTTTAATCTGATTTCGTTTTCCATCCACTCAAGCTTTCGGCACGATTCTTTCATCACGCGCTCATGTTCTAGACGATCTTGCCGGATTAATCCGCGCATCTGCTCAAGTCTGGCTTCTTCGGAGGCAATTTTGCGGTCTGTCGTTTCTTTGCGGAGTCCTCGAAGAGCAGTACCAAAACGTCTTACAGCTGGTTTTTTTGAATCCATTGCTTTAGATTCGTCTCCAGTCGGTCCACTTCGGCTAAATCTTGCGAAACTTCTTCAACTTCCGAGAGCAACTCCGCCTGCTCCTTCACATAAGCCTTTAACTTCTCTTCGCGCTGCTCCTCGAGCAGCAATATTTCCGTATTCAAAGCCGTCAGGTAGGCCTTTACTTTATGTTCATCGTAACCCCATAGTGCTCTTTTCAATCTCATGACGATCCTCCCGCAAAATCTCGATACATACATCCCAATCAGATTGACCGGAGATTCAGCACATCGGTTTTTTCGTACCGCCTGATTCAGTCACTGCATTAACTCCAATCCCTTTCGCAATAATCATTAAAAGGGTGTCCCCGTTCCTCATTATAACGTTTGATTTACCGCCTGGTTACAGTAAAATTAGACCATCGGAACTATTGAAGGGAATTTTAGGTACAAAGAACCAAAATACTTCTGTTTATACTTTATCATCATTATACAACCTAATGACACATTAAAATCGGAATTTAATTAAAATTTAGATATGTATTAGAAAGGCTTCAGGTATACTAATCTCATGTCTCATATAAGAATATCGCACAAAGCTGATGAATTTTGCCCCATCTTGTCAGTGGCGAAGAAAGGATGCATCTTCTTGAATCAACTGCAAAAAACTTACGCCAATGTCATCTTGCAGATACTTTCGTTATTTTTTCTAACCATGTATTTCATCTTTACCCAAGGAGCTTTCCCCCTCAACTATATCTGGTTTATCGTTGCAGTGCTTCTAGGCATTGTCGGATTTAGTCGAAAAATGGACGAAGCCATTCTCGCTTCGCTGCTCACCGGAGCCGTATACGGCGGTCTTCTGATCTACAGCATGTACACCAGCAGCTTGCCCGTGGAAGTAACATGGAACGATCTTATTTGGCTTGGCGTCTTCCCTTATTTCGGATTAATCGGAGGACTTCATAAAAGGGCGGCCCAGTCCTATACGCCGATCCCCAAAAAGTCGACACTGGCCATCATTCCCGTCAGGCAGGAACATCCTGAAGACGATCACAATCATAATCACCATCTTGACAGCAAACTCGGATACTCCAGCGAAGAAGGCCTCATTACGTGGATGCATAAGGAGCTCCCTCGTCTCGTTCGTTCAGGCCGCGAACTGACGCTGCTGTCCATCGCTATTGACGAGCTTGATTCGTTCCAGCAGGAGTATGGTGAGGAGCAAACCGTCGATTTCATCCGGCGGATTGCGGAGATGATCCACTATGTCGTAGGCGAGGTCGAAATGAAAGCTCTGCTGGAAGATAATATGTTCGCTGTTGTCTTTATTGGCAAGGAGCAGATAAGCCCAAAAATGGCCCAGCTCGAGCTGACAGAGCAATTTAACACGCTGCTGCTAACTCGTCCGCGAAAGGAACGCAACGTGAAAGTGAAGTTACTGTTCGGCACCGTCTCGTCAAGCGAGCACGGGCACAATGCCGATGCCGTTATACAACAGACAAAGCAGCAATTCAAATCGCAGCTGGAATAGAGGAAGTGAATTTTTCGATGAATAATACAAGGCGCAAGTTGGCACAGCTGCTGATCTGCTTATCCACTTTGCTGGCGCCCGTTCAAGAGGCCTTTGCCGACAGCCAGAGCGGCGTGCCTACGGTCTCGCAAGCCGCCTCAGAGAGCTTTCCTATTTTCGCAGACGATCGTGTGCTCAAAGGACAGAATGCCCGGGAAGACTTCTATTTCGAAGTCGGCAAAGGACGCGTCACCGGGGCCAACTCTTATCTCGATTTGTCTTATAGCAACTCTACTACACTGCTGGCCAAAGCTTCATCCATCACGGTCATGATGGATGATGTGCCTTTGCAAAGCATTGCGCTGGATACGACGAATAAAAGTCCTTCCTTTCTGCGGCTCGACCTCTCCAATCTGGCGCTAAAAGCGGGGTTCCATAAGCTTTCCTTCGCAGCTCACATGGAGCTTGGCGTTAACATATGCATTGATCCGGACAATGCTGCCAACTGGACGACCGTACACAAGACAAGCAGACTTATTCTGAGTTTTGCTAAGGCTTACGGCAATGTGGACTTGTCTTGGTATCCCAGCCCGTTCTTTGAGAAAGGCAGCATCAACCCGATGCAAGCGATCGTTGTTGTTCCCGACGATGCCCAGCAGGCTGAATTTACATCTGCAGCTCAGCTTGTGCAATATTTTGCTAGTCAGGCCACCGACAAGCGTATACAGTTTCGGGTGTATCCCGAATCTGAATTAACGGATACGCTGCTGAGCCAATATAACGCCATCTGGATCGGTCAACCTGAACACTGGAAAACCCGCGGACAACAAATGGTGCAATCTCTGAAACCAAACGAAACCGCAGCACAGGGACAAGGGCTGATCGGCATCGTCCCTTCGCCTTGGAATTCGGCTGCTGTTGTGCCTAATCTCGTGGTCAGCGGGACTGCGGAAGAGTTGGTCCGCGCCTCGGCGATCTTGACCGATGAAACGTTATATTCGCAGCTGCAGGGTCAGACGACCTTCATCCCGTTATCGTTAAAATCAAAAGAAGGCGCGGCGGCTCCCGCATTCGGCGGCAAATACTCCGTATCCTTCGAAAAGCTCGGCTATGGCAATATCTCGTTGGAAGGCAGGCGCAATGCCAGCGCAACGATCAATTACCCCATCCCAAGCAATTGGGATATTGAAGATGGGGCGCACCTTACGCTCAAGTTCAGACATTCTGCGGCTATAGCGTATGACCGCTCTACGATAACGGTCAAAGTTAACGGGATTCCTGCAGATACCCGGCGCTTGTCCAAAACTTCCGCCGGAGAAGGACTGCTAGAGCTTGACTTAAAGCAGGAATGGATCGGCTCCAGACGCGAAATCAACATCGAGGTAGCTTTTCAGTTTGATGAAACGGACCAAAGCGACAGCAGCAAGTCGTCAGCCTCACAATTGGCCGATTTCTGCGGGGATACTTATTCAGGCTGGGCAGTCATTGACAAAACGTCCACATTGACGATCATTCCGATGCCTAGGCATTCCATCAACCTTCAGTCGCTGCCGTATCCTTTTGTCCATGACGGGACTTGGAACACAACAACGTTTTTGCTGCCGGAGCGGTTTGGCTCCAAAGAACTGAACATTGCCATGACAACCATCGGATTGATTGGCCGCAATACGCTGCAGAACGGGGCCAACATCAAACTTTTGGCGGCCAATACGGCTAATCTGAAGGAAACGATTCAGAGCGACAATATCATCTACATCGGCCCTTTAAACGGCCTGCCCGAGTTTCTGAACGGGAATGAACAACTTGCCATTCAATACCAAGGCGGCAAAATTGTTTCAAACCATCCCAAGGTAGAGCTGCTTAACGATTTGCAGAATAACGCCGCGGTCATTCATCTGTCCAAATCTCCGATGAATTCCAGCAGGGGTTTGCTGCTCTTAAGCGCCACCACAGCCGAGCAAGAGCCTGCCATCGACAAGATGCTGACCGATCCGCTGGAGGCTTCAAAGCTGACTGGAAAATTCATTTTGATCGACAATACCGGCAAGGTGTTCACATTTCCCGCCGCGGCAGACCCTGAGCCCGTGAAACAGGAAAAAAAGAAAGCCGTCGCCTGGGAAGACGCCGCCCTTCCGAAGCTTTCGCCGATAGCCTTTTGGCTTGCCTTTGCGTTCCTCGTATGCGCTCTTGCGGTCGTTTATTTGGTTTTACGGAGACGCAAATAATACGTTTTAGACAAAAAAATGTGAGCGTAAACTACGCCCACATTTTTTTGTTCACTATGACGAACCTATGTTGATCAACCGGAATAAAGCAAGATGTTCAGCGTAGATAAACAAGTTCACTTGTTTATCTTATCGATCAGGCCCGCTTGCTGCAGCAGCCTTTTGATCATAACAGCAGTTTGGGCGCGGGTAACCGGATCTTCAGGAGTTATCCGCTGGCCATCCCCCTGGATAATACCGTTTTTAACGGCGAGCGCTAACGATACCTTTGCCCACTCGGCTACGCCATCAGCATCGGTGTAGGCGCTCAACTGCTTATCCGCCTCATCGGCCGACATTTGCATATGAATCTTGGCAAAAGCCAAAGCGCGGGTCAATAACACCGAAGCTTCGCTTCGCGTAATGGTTTGATTCGGGCGGAAGGAGCCATCCTCATAGCCGCCTAACAAACCGGTGGCGGATGCTGCCGCCACACTGTCGGCGTACCAATCCGCAGCATAAACGTCGCTGAAAGCGTGCCGGCCGTCGTCCGGTTTTAAACCAAGCGCACGGACCATAATTGTCGCGAATTCCGCTCGTGTTATGGACAGATCCGGCGCGAATCTATCTTTGGCAACTCCATCCACGACAAGGCGGGAAGCCATTTCGTTCACATCGCTTTGGCTCCAATGGCCCGACAGGTCGGCAAACGACTTTTCGCCTTGAACAAGTGCGTACGTGCTGTTAGTCAAACTGTTGATGACGGCATACGTCTTACCGCTTCGAACCTCGATCCGGGTCGGCACCGGCGTCAGTCTCCCGTCAGGACCGATAACTACCCCTGTTGTTGCTCCGGACACATCTATTCCTGCCGGCACAGCGACTGCCCGTTCCACAAAACCCGGGAATCGGCTTACTGTGATTTTATTCTCTCCATACTGCGCTTCAATTTCAAAATCAAGCGGATTCGCAACAACGGTCATTCCTTCGCCCGCAGCTGCTGCGCGAACCAAGTCCGCTTTATCTTTGGATGTCTCGCTAATTTTTATGCTAACCACAATGTGCTGAAGATCGTTGTCTGCATGAAGAGCGGCCGCGACATGCGAAATATCCAGAAACGCGGCAGGCAGTATGTATAGAGCACCGTCCGTTTTCACTTCAATTACCGTTTCCTTGGCGGTTAACGCCTTAACGAGCTGTCCGTTCAACCGGCCAACAACAACATCGGCCTTGGATGTAATTGGGATCGTGATGACGTTATTCGTCTTTTTATCGAGCATGTCCAACAGCTTTTGTTCATCCAGTGTAACAATGACAGTTGTTCCGGCATCCGTTTGCACCGTTTCGGCAGTCGCAAACGATGACTGGCTGACGCCGTCCAAAATAATATCTACCCCCGCGGCAGGCTGTGCCTGGGTTCCGTTGTCCGTGCTGCTTGAGACTGGTGCTCCGCCGCTGCCGGAGGAAGAAGATGGCAGCCGGGTGAGCTGAAGCGTATAAAGCTTCTCGGTAACCCCGTCTTCCGCCAGCACCTTCACCTGTATCCGGTTCAGACCGATCTGCAGCGGGATTGCAGCGGAAGCGGTTCCGCTTACGGTCGCGGTTCCATTAATGCTCAAGGAAGCCGCAGCGTCATAGACAGAAGCGGTGACCGTAACCGACTGTGCACCAAAGGGTACGATCGCCTCATAAGAGGTTGTTTCCCGGAAGAAGGAAGGCGATATCGTTCCGGCGGTTGTCGTCAAGTCCGCCAAATCCGCGTTACTGGAAGGCTTGCGTGTTACGTTAATCGTATAGCTGCCAGTTGTCACTCCGTCCGCCGCCGTCACATCCACAGCGATTGTGTTGGCTCCAACCTGCAGCGGAAGCGCCGCGCTCGGGACCCCGCTTGGCGTGGGTACACCGGCGATTTTCAACGTCGCATTTGGCTCGTAAACGGACGCTGTTACGCTCAAGCTGTAGACACTATGGGCAACCGTCTGGCTGTAAGCTGTTGTGCCAACGGCAAACAAAGGCGTCAGCACCCCTGCATCGGTCGTCAAGTCCGACAGTGCGGTGTTATTGGAGCCCTCACGCGAAACATTAATCGTATAATGGTCCGTGGTCATCCCATCTTCCGCAGTCACGATCACATCAATGTTGTTCAATCCAACCCGCAGAGATATAGGGGAGCTTGGCACCCCGTTTGCGGCGGCTGCGCCCCCGATGGTCACGGTTCCTTTCGGATCGTACAGCGACGCCGTTACGCTGATTTGGGATACCTCATTGGCTACGTTGCGACTGTAGGATTTCGTACCCGCAGCGAACACTGGCGTCAGCGCCCCTGCATCGGTCGTCAAGTCCGACAGCGCGGTGTCATGAGAAGGATTCGCTACAATAACTTTTACTGTCACTTCGCGTACGCCCGTATTTTGCTTGCCGCTAGGGATTGTTAATTGTCCTTTAAAAATGTAGGTTGCCGGGGCCTTGCTGTTATATGGAGGATTCCCTTGATCCCACGTCACCGCTGCCGGGGTGGTGGTGTCATCCGTCCATTTCATCGAAACCGTCGCCGGCAGCGCGTCAGCTTTGGCCGTCCCATACGGTACCTGAATATCGCCAGGTAACGGTGCTGAAAGCGGCGAACCATAGGTGATGACGAAAGCCCGGGCTTTCGCAATTTTAGTCGTTAGCAGCGTATCGTCGTCCTGATAACCTACATAAATCGTACCGTTATATACCGAGATTGAAGGATAATACACTTCCCCTCTTGTAATGGCGGCATTGCCCACCATGGTCCAATCGCTGCCATTAAACCGCTTGACCATCAGCTTGTTGCCGTTGGCCCCATCCTGAAAAGCAATATAAAGGCTGCCGTTGTCAAACGAAAGCGAAGGATAATTGGCCTTCCCTGCCGACACGGGTCCGTTGCCGATTGTTTTCCAATTTCCGTCATATTTAAGTACAACTAATTTGTCGGCATCATGGTCCTGATAAGCCAAATATGGAATACCTCCGTAAACATCAAATGCATAATAATAGGAGTTTGCGTCTGCTGTTGACAGCAATGGAGCTCCCGCGTCTCCTACCAGCTGCCAACCATCCGAAGGCCGATCCTCATCGTATTTCATTACGACCATATCGACATTCGACGAGCCCAAATCCCTCTTGTAAGCAACATAAACAATATGGCCGACTACTTTGATTAAGCTTTTGGTACCATCGGCAGGCCGTTTATCTGTAAATCCTTCCTGTCCAACCGGGCTCCAGCCGTTGTTCGTATATTTCATTACTGTTAATTTATTGGACTTGTTATAGTCGCCGTACACAATATAAGGAGTGCCGTTAAACGCGGTCATGGACAGCGCATAGACACCCTTAGGAGTGAATCCATACTGGCCTAACGGCTCCCATTGATTATTCGTTAATTTAACAATGGATGCCTTGCCGCCATTCTCTTCATCCCTATATGCGACATAAAGGGCCTTGTCGGACGGGTCCAACGCCATGTGCATCACAGAGACAGCCCCAGGGGACGCAGGTCCTCCGCTTACGATACTCCAATTGTTCCCATCATATTTTTTTACCGTCGGTTTATATTTACCCGTACTGATCTTTTCCCGGTATGACATATATAAAATACCGTCATCTGCAATAATTTGATTATCATACGAGTCAGTGTCGGATAAATATTCATCCGTCAAAGGTTTCCACACCATCTCGTCAGCGTGGGTGCTGGATGGAAAGCGAAGCGCACACAGCGCCATAAGGATCAAAATAAGCGCAAGCTTGCCCCCGCTTAGTCCACAGCGTTCCAACATAAATCTTCTACCAGTCATCGTGTGTATACCTCCGTTTTTCTTTAGATCGCCATGTTTCTACGCCAGGCTAACATGTCTCCTAATTTTTGCAATAACTGAACCATTATAATAGTCCACTCTAAACAAACTATAAACAGACGGAAAAAGTGCTATTTTCGTAAAAGCAATCGGTACAAAGCGTCTATTTGCACAACAAAAAAAGCGCTCCAGATCACGTATCGTGGTCAGGAACGCTTTTTCCTTATATGCAGGCTGCCTGGGCAGCCGTACAACCAGTCTTAGGCGTTTACCTTTTGCTTAGCTGCAGTTGCCAGATCAGCGAAGCCTTTAGCGTCGTTAACAGCCAGATCAGCAAGGATCTTGCGGTTTACGTCGATACCGGCCAGCTTCAAGCCATGCATCAGCTTGCTGTAGGACAAACCGTTTTGGCGAGCCGCCGCGTTGATACGAACGATCCACAATTTGCGGAAGTCGCGTTTTACTTGACGGCGGTCACGGTATGCGTACAGCAGGGATTTCATAACCTGCTCTTTAGCGGTTTTAAATAATCTATGTTTGGAACCGAAATAACCTTTTGCTAATTTCAAAATTTTCTTACGACGAGCGGCGCGGATCGTACCGCCTTTCACTCTTGCCATGATGGACTACCTCCTGAATAGTGATTTTATTTCTAACTAATATCCGAGTATTATTTAATGTTGGCCAGTTGTTGTTTCAAGCGTCTTACGTCGCCTGCTGCCATAACCGGGTTGCCGGCAAGCACACGTTTTTGACGCGCGGATTTACCGGAAAGCAGGTGGTTTCTAAAAGCTTTATAACGTTTCACTTTTCCAGTTCCCGTTATTTTGAAGCGGCCTTTCAGGCTGCTGTGAGTTTTCATTTTAGGCATCGTAGGGTCCTCCTTAAGATTGGTTTACTGTACTTGTACTTTTGGAGATAAAATCATAATCATGCTGCGGCCTTCGAGTTTCGCGTGACGCTCTACGATCGAGAGCTCTGCAACTTCGGCGGCTACGCGCTCAAGCACTTTCTGGCCAATCGAAGCATGCGCGATTTCACGTCCGCGGAAACGGACCGACATCTTCACCTTGTCCCCTTCTTTCAGGAACTTGACAACATTGCGCAGCTTGGTTTGGAAATCGTGCTCGTCGATCGTTGCGCTGAAACGAACTTCCTTAAGCTCAACGACCTTCTGATTTTTGCGTGCTTCTTTTTCTTTCTTCTGCGTCTCGTAGCGGAATTTGCCGTAATCCATAATTCGGCAAACCGGCGGCTTAGCAGTTGGAGCGACATTTACCAAATCCAGCCCCGCATCCTGCGCAATTTGCATCGCTTCGCGAAACGGCTTAATACCCAACTGGTCCCCATTAGAGCCGATAAGGCGTACTTCCTTCGCCCGAATCTCCTCGTTAATCAAATGCTCAGTGCTAATAACGTGCCACCTCCAAAGTGTTATTACCGATTTACGACCGCTCATAACCGCGTTTCGGGCACAAAAAAATGTGAGCGTAAGTACGCCCACATTTGTTATTCATCGCAATGACGAATCTTCATGTTGATCTTGTGCTCAAGAAACCAGCCAACTTAAAGTCGGACAGGTGAGAAGCGGGCGCCTCTACTTGTAATCGCATATTCAAATCAATCTTAGACAGATTACCACGTTTCCGTTCACAAGTCAAACTGAAAAATATCAGCTGACCTGCTTGCTCTGCATTTCCTCAAGCCGGATCACACGGGTATGCTCCGTATGGCTCCACTGCTTGTTGTTCTGCGTGAAGAACGCATAAAACGTGATGGGCCACCAGGACAACAGGAATATCGGGAACAGCAGCAAATATTTATATGTTTTCCACGGCGCCTTCTCAATAAGCAGCGCTAGCGGAAACTGGATGTACGTGAGTGTCGTCAACACCGTGAAGAACACCGGCGAGAAATCATAAATCGACGTGTAGGACCTTACGCCCGGCAACGCGATGTCCACCCATAAAAACACGGTAAGAAGCGAGCCGATAAACAACGTGTACACGTTAATCGCATAAACGGCCGAATCAAGCTTGGCCCAATTGCGTTCTTTCAGACCTTGCCAGAACAGCGGGAAGAAGTAACGTCTTGCCACATCAAAATGCCCCTGCATCCATCTCAAACGCTGCCGCGCCGAAGCTTTAAAGGTAAGCGGCTTTTCGTCGTACACTCTGGCGTCGTAGTTAAATGTCGGGTTCACTCCGCGCTGTACGCAGCGCATCGTAAACTCCAGATCCTCCACCAGGCTGGTTGCGCCCCAGCCCATCTCTTTCAGCAGCTTGGAGTCAAAACACATCCCCGTGCCGCCCAAGAAGTTGGCGAGTCCCAGATTCACGCGCGGCAATTGCCATAAACGGTTGCAGTACCAGTATGTAATGGCATAAGCGGCGGTGATCCATGAATCATTCGGGTTTTTGGTATCCAGGTAAGCTTGGATGACTTTGGAGCCGTTACAAAGGTCATCGTTCATATGGCGCAAATAATCGGGACTGGCCAAGTTGTCAGCGTCAAACATCACGATAGCGTCATACTGCTTTGGCATCTTCCACAATTCTTTAAGCATCCACTCAATAGCGTAGCCTTTACCGCGAAGCTTCGGATTACTGCGCTCCATGGCAAAAACACCCATGCTTCTGGCGATATCCGCCGTACGATCGCTGCAATTGTCGCAAATAACGAAGATGTCGTAAAGTTCTTTCGGGTAATCAAGAGCCTTCAGATTGTCGATCAATGCCCCGACGACTTGCTCTTCATTGTGAGCGGCAACAAGCACGGCAAATGACTTCTGAGGTGCGAATTGTTTCTTGGACTTGCGTCGGTACCAGCCGAAAAACGTTAAACAGAGCTGGTAGGCGCCGATAACCGCCAGGACAATTTGCATGCCCAGTAAAACGTGATCAAGCATTAGGTAAATCCCCCTTTTTGTGGACCACGAAGTTTTATTTTTAAGTATCTCTCTATGTGAAAACTACTTCGTTGGTTTTCATTGCTTTGTGTGGGTAGCCGAATATGATTTTCCTCTCTTTGCCTCGTTTTGTCAAAACCGTTCTAGTTGCCAGTTTAGGCAGAACTTGCGTATTATTCGGGAATTCGCCCACTCACACCGTCAAACTCTTTATCAGCTTATTTTTTAGTCTTATTTTCATCGTTTTTCATTGCTTTTACTCCATCTGCCTTATTATAAAACAACGTATTCGGCAATTCAAATCAGAACGATGTATGTAAGATTATTCATTGGTAAAAACTTAAGCTAATAAACATGGGTCATTTTTTTGACACTCCTTTAACAAATCGCGGTTACACTCAAGTTATGAGTTTCACCCACATAAGCGACAATGAAGGAGGTGCTTGTTTTGAGTCGTGTCGTACACTGGCTCGCAGCACATGAACAGCGGATGTTTTTTTGGGTAAATCGGCGAATTCAACATGCCGTATTGGATATGCTATTTTCTGTAGTCACTCATCTGGGCGGAGCGACGATGACCATCATCTGGGCGTTGTCCGTCTCCTTATTCGCCTCAGGGAACCTGCAAACGGCAGGCATTCAAAGCTGCATTGCTTTGGCCTTGAGCCATTTGCCCGTTGCTCTAATAAAAAAGAAATATCCCCGGATGCGGCCTTATCTCGTTTTTCCCGAGGCAAACATTTGTAAGAATCCTTTGACAGATCACTCCTTTCCATCCGGACATACGACCGCTATCTTTTCGATCGTGATCCCCTTTGCCTGCATGTATGCCTGGCTTGCGCCGGAGCTGCTGGTTCTTGCCGCAGCCGTCGGCATGTCGCGCATTTATCTGGGGCTGCACTATCCGTCGGATTGCCTGGTCGGCTCAATGATTGGCTCTGCAGCCGGTTTTGGAGCCGTCGCTTTTTTCCATTGAACATGTTTATGTTGGAAAGGGTAAATTTATGGTTACAAGGTCAGGTGAATTCATTTGCGCAAAAAAAGGGTTTTGATATTGTCCGAGGGATTCGGCGCCGGCCATACACAAGCCGCTGAGGCGCTCTCCGAAAGCTTGAAGCGGCATGCGCCGCACGTTCAAACACGCGTTCTGGAGCTTGGATCTTTTCTGCACCCGACTGTTGCCCCATGGATATTTACCGCATACCGCAAAACTGTAATGAGCGGGCCAAGATTATACGGATTCATGTATCGTTACCAGTACAAAAAATCGTTGAACCGTTTCACCCAGCTGGCGATCCATCGTCTATTTTACGCACAGACGGCTGCGGTGATCCGGCAGCTGCGGCCCGATACAATCGTATGCACGCATCCTTTTCCGAATGTGGTCGTCTCCAGACTGAAACGTTTCGGACTGTCTGTCCCGCTGGTTACGGTCATTACCGATTACGACGCTCACGGGACATGGGTTAGCCGGGAGGTTAACAAGTACCTGGTGTCCACTCTCGATGTGAAGAAAAAACTTCAAAGCCACGGCGTTTCCCCCGACTTGATCGAGGTCACCGGCATTCCTGTACGTCCGGGCTTTTGGGAAAGCCATGACAAAGATGAGCTGCGCCGCAGCTTCGGGCTGCAGGCGATGCCGACGGTGCTTGTTATGGGCGGGGGCTGGGGGCTGATGAATACGAACGGTTTCACCCGGCATATGGCGGGATGGCGGGATCATGTGCAAATGATCTTCTGCCTCGGCAATAACGAAAAAGCGCTGGCTGATTTGTCAGAAAATCCGCTTTTTCGACATCCGAATATTCGTTTATTCGGCTTTACCAAAGAAATCGATAAGCTGATGGAAGTATCGGATCTGCTCATTACAAAACCGGGCGGCATGACTTGCACGGAAGGTCTCGCCAAGGGCATCCCCATGTTGTTCTACAAGCCGATTCCGGGGCAAGAAGAGGAGAACTTGCAATATTTTACGGAGCACGGATTCGGGGAGCTGATTCAGTCTACAGCGACGATCGACGCTTGGTTCCACGATCTGCTGGAGCAGTATCCTGAGGTCCAGAAACGGCGTTCCTTACATACGGATCTTGTAAAACCGTCTCAAGGAATCGATTGCTCCCAGGCAGTCATGCAGCTGCTGTAGCCGCAAAAAAATAGCCTCCGGAGCGGAGAGGCCACTGAAAAAGTAAACGCTGCATGAGCGAATCATACTTACAATCGCCAATTGTCCCCAAATTTCTTAAATGTACCTGCTTGCGGCAGGTGAAATTAGGGAACAAAAGCGAACGCTGGCGCTTCTCCAGCATGATTTCGCTCACTTAAGCTGCTTTTTCAGTGGCCTCCGATTGCGGAGGCTATTTTTTGGCGGTGTTTCTATTTTCTATTATAAAGGCTGGGCGGCCAGCTGCTTTTCGTGGCTGCGAAGAGCTTCGCTGCCAATCATCACTTCGCACCGGTGAATGTGAACGCCCTGTTCGACAAATTTAGACTCGTATTCCGTCATCACATGATCCGGGTTGACCCCTTCCCCATGCAGGCTCAAAGAAATATGTCGCATCCTCAGCCCCATATCGGCGAATGAGTTCAACGAGAACTCGAACAATGACCGCGAATCGGTTTTTAAGTGGATTTCACCGCGTTCATTCAACAATGTTCGATACTTATCGACAAAACGCGGATGCGTCAGCCGGCGGCGGGAATGCTTCTTTTTCGGCCAAGGATCGCTGAAGTTCAAATAGATGCGCTCCAGTTCGCCCGGGGCAAAAATGTCTTCAATATATTCTATATTAAATAACGCTAACGCCAAATTCGGCAAATCGGCCTCATCCTGGTCCGCTTCTTTCCGGGCTAACCGCGCCTTCTCGCTTGCTCTGCGCAGCAGTTCATCGTACATATCCACACCAATGAAATTCGCCTCCGGATGCTGCAAGCTCATCTGACTGATGAACCGGCCTTTGCCCATGCCTAGTTCGACATGAATCGGGAGATCGTTGCCAAAATATTCGGACCAATTCCCCTTGTATTCTTGCGGGTTTAAAATCACCAGATCCGTCTGCGATTCAATCGCCTCACGGATGCCTTTTCTTCCTCTCAAACGCATCGCCTATATCCTCCACTGCTTATATTTATGTGAAAAGGTAGCTCAGGAAGATTATACTCTGTTCATATTATAATGAAAAGTTCTGTTTGCTGTAAGAAAATGATTGCAATTAAACGTTGCGTTACATATTATTGTTGTAGCGAAATAGAGAAGGACGGACCTTTCATGGAAGAACCACAGTTGATGACAGAGCGATTTTATAGCGCATTCCGGCAGGTTCAGTACCTGCTGCGGCAGCAGCTTCAGCCGCATCTGAATTACAATGGGCTGCAGCTGACAAGAGGGCAATTTTATTTGTTGTCCCACTTATTCCGTCGTGGTCCGCTCATGATAACAGAATTGTCGGAGTGGATGAATGTGCGTCCTGCTACGATGTCCCCTATCGTCGACAGATTGGAGAAACATCTGCTGGTCACCAGAAACAAAGACAGCAAGGACAGACGGATCGTTTACGTAGGGCTGACTCCGAATGGAAAAAGTCTTGTGCAGGAGATGGAAGTGGAGTGGCGGCAAATGCTCAGCGAGCATCTGTCCCGTTTGACCGAGCAGGAGCAAGAGCTTGTCATTACGCTGCTGGAGAAATTTGCACGCGAATCCTAATATGTATGACTACGCCTCTCCCGTTTTTGGACTGGAGAGGCGTTATCTTTTTATTGAAAAGCTGTTTTAGCGCACGTCGTTGTGGTCCTTATCGCGAGTACGAAGTCCGGCAAGCCCGATCAAGCCAAGCAGACCCAACCAACCCCAGCTCATATTGCTGCCGGTTGTTGTTGCATAGGTCCGGTAAGAGCTTGTATCGTAGTTGCCTGTGCCTGCACCATATGTGGTCATACGGTTCAGGTAGTTGTTGGAGGTGTTACCGCGGTTCGTATCATAGGTCCCCGTACCGGTCGTTGTACCGTTGTAAGTCGTGGTCCCCGTCGTTCCGGTACCTCTAGTTACGCCGTTGTAGTTCGTGTCGGTCCCCGTTGTCGTTCCTGTTGTACCCGTCGTACCCGTCCCTGTGGTGTTGTTATAGGACGAAGAACCCGTTGTCGTACCGTCATAGGTTGTTGTCCCCGTCGTGCCGTAAGTCGAAGTGGTGCCCCCTGTAGTGCTGTAGGTACCGATGGTGTTGCTTGATCCCGCAGGATTGCTGTAAGGCCCCACGGAATTCAAAGCGGAAGTTCCTGTGCCTGTGTTACCCGGCGTGTTATAAGTGGAGACGT
Organism: Paenibacillus thalictri; assembly: GCF_004307995.1. Classification (GTDB taxonomy): domain Bacteria; phylum Bacillota; class Bacilli; order Paenibacillales; family NBRC-103111; genus Paenibacillus_AF; species Paenibacillus_AF thalictri. The sequence continues at coordinate 39,319 of NZ_SIRE01000039.1, forward strand.
TAGGGTACGTGCCGCTCGTAGTGTTGGAAGTAGTCATTGCCGCATGAGCGCTGACGGCCCCAAAGCTCATAGCACCGGTCAAAGCCAAGGCTAAAACAGCTGTGCGAAACTTTTTCATGTCAGAGGAAGCTCCTTTCGTGCTTTGGTGTGGTCGTGCAAGCTTATATTCTGCAAATCAAAGCGGGTTTATCCAATCCAAAGCTTAGGGGCAACATGAAAAAAGAGACTTGGAATAAGCTTCACACATGCAGCTTTCACTTTTTCAGCGGCCTCCTCGCAATTTAATTGTATTTTCGGTAAAATAACAGCATGAACGTTTGGAATGGGGAGTTTTGCAATGAGCTTTGAAACTGTGACGGAATCCATGCCGATCTGGTGGGGAGACAAGCGATTTCATACCTGGAATCACGAAATGCGCGGGCAATTTCATGAGAAAGTGTTTAAAGTCATGCTTGACGCAGGCTTTACTTGTCCGAACCGGGACGGAAACATCGCAACCGGGGGATGTACATTTTGCAGCGCCCGCGGCTCGGGCGATTTTGCCGGCAGCCGCCGCGACGATCTTGTAACCCAATTCAATAAAATCCGCGATCTGCAGCATAAAAAGTGGCCTGAGGCCAAGTACATCGGCTATTTTCAGGCTTATACGAACACCTACGCTCCCGTAGAGGAGCTTCGCGAGTATTATGAAGTTATTTTGCAGCAGCCCGGCGTTGTTGGCTTATCCATCGCAACCCGTCCCGACTGTCTGCCGGACGATGTGGTCGAGTATTTAGCCGAGCTGAACGAGCGCACCTATTTATGGGTGGAAATGGGACTGCAAACGATTCACGAATCCACTTCCCGGCTGATTAACCGGGCCCATGATACGCAGTGTTTTATCGACGGTGTCGCCAAATTAAGGAAACACGGAATACGCACCTGCGCGCACATCATCTACGGTCTGCCTCAGGAAACGGATGACATGATGCTGGAGACCGGGCGGGCCGTTGCCCAAATGGACGTTCAAGGCATCAAGATCCACCTGCTCCATCTGATGCGCAAGACGCCGATGGTCAAGCAATATGAAGCCGGGCTGCTGAAGTTTCTGGAACAGGACGAATACATTAAGTTAATTGCAGATACATTGGAAATATTGCCGCCGGAAATGATCGTTCACCGGTTAACGGGGGATGCGCCGCGCGATCTGCTGATCGGTCCGATGTGGAGTCTCAAAAAGTGGGAAGTGCTTAACGCCATCGATGCGGAGTTAAAACGGCGCGATACGTGGCAAGGGAAAAAGTGGAGTCCTCAATAACGATTGAGGCTCTGCTTTTTTTTCCTTATAAAACCGCTTCCGGCATAATTTCGTTATGTTAGGTAACAAACTTATACATAATGAAAGAGGTGCCGTTCGTTGAAAACGAAATTATGCTGTGCCGTCATTGTTTTATTATGCTTAATTGTCGCGGGCTGCGGCAGCGACAAGCCGGCTTCCTCTTCCTCCCAAGGAAAAGAGACGGCAGCGGCAAACGGAACAAAATCCGAAACGCCAGCGCAGACTGCGGCGGAGACTCCCAAGCAGCCGGAAGTACCGAAAGCGGAGGCGGCTAAGCCTGCTCCAGCTGCCGTTTCAGATGCTACTGCCAAATCCGAGCCCGCTCCTAAGACCGCGGAAGCTCCCAAAACGGAAGCCCCTAATCCGGCCCAAACCGCCGCTTCAGATGCCACCGCCAAATCTGAGCCGGCCACTAAGCCCGCGGAAGCGCCCAAAGCCGAAGCTCCTAAACCTGCTCAAACCGCCGCTCCTGATGCCGCTGCCAAACCAGAGCCGACTTCTAAGCCGGTAGAAACGCCCAAAGCCGAAGCTCCTAAGCCGGCGCAACCCGCCACTCCTGATGCCGCTGCCAAATCGGAACCGGTTTCTAAGCCCGCGGAACCCGCCGCACAGCAACCGGCACCGGCAGCCGAAGCCGCTGCGAAAGTGTCCGACGAGCTTGCGCTCAAGGCGGAACCGCTGTTTAAGGACAACTGCATGGCCTGTCACGGCCAGCAGCTTCAGGGCGGAGCCGGTCCTAACTTAACCAAAGTCGGAGCCCGCAGAACAAAAGAACAAATCGTCACCCAGATCAGCAAAGGCGGCAAGTCGATGCCCGGTTTCGGCGAAGCGCTCAAAGATGAGGAAATCGAAACGCTTGCCGCATGGCTCGCCACGAAAAAGTAAAAAACGTAAGCGTCCCCGCGAAAGCTGGAGGCGCTTTTCTTTTTCCCATTCGCCTTGGCATCCTGTATAATACTGACCGTACGATGTTATAGATCGGAGTGCGATCAGGATGGGTTTTGTGTCGATCTTAAGTTTTACGCATCAATGTATAGCGGCGCGGGTGCAGCCGGGGGATACGGTAATCGACGCTACCGCCGGCAATGGCAACGACACTTTATTTTTGGCCAAATTGGTCGGACCGCGCGGTAATGTTTACGGGTTTGACGTGCAGGAGCAAGCCATCGCCAAAACAAAGGAGCGGCTCAGCAAGGAGCTGTCGCAGACGGAACATATCCGGCTGTTTTTGCGCAGCCATGACGAGATGGCGGAGGTTTTGCCTGCCGGGTCGCAAGACCAGGTTGCCGCCATCATGTTTAATCTGGGATATCTCCCGGGATATGACCATGCGCTGATCACTCGCACGGACACGACGGTTCGGGCTTTGGATGCCGCCTTGCTTTTATTGCGAAAAAGCGGCATCGTAACGGTTGTTGTTTATCCCGGACACGAAGGGGGACGCGAGGAGGCGGAAGCTGTGCGGGATTGGTGCGGCAAGCTGCCGCAGGAGTTGTATCAGGTGCTGCAATATCAGCTTATCAATCAAAAAAACAATCCTCCGTACCTTCTGGCTATAGAAAAAAAATAACCGCGTGATATAATGCAGGATGAAGCGTTTGGACTTTATTGGTAACGCGCGAGACCATAAAAAGGTAGGGGAATGAAGTGAAACCGTATCCGCTGCAATTTCAACCGGAAATGAAAGAACGTGTATGGGGTGGACGGGCGCTCGAGCGCTTCGGCTTGACGCTGCCGGAAGGCCATATCGGAGAAGGCTGGATGATCGGCGATCATCCGAACGGAACAACCAAGGTCGTAAACGGCGAGTTGGCCGGCCTCGGATTGGATGAAATCCGTGAAACATACGGCAAAACGTTTTTCGGCAGCAAAGGCTTTTCCGAAAAAAACGGCCGTTTCCCGCTGCTTATTAAGCTGCTTGACTGCCAAGATGATCTTTCGGTGCAAGTTCATCCGAATGACCACTACGACAAGCTTCCTCCAGGCGAGCTGGGTAAAACGGAGATGTGGTACGTACTGGACGCCAAGCCGGGCGCAAAAATCATCTACGGTCTGAATCCGGATGTTACCCGCGAGACGATGGCTCAGGCCATCGCAGAAAACCGCATTATGGATTGCTTAAACGAAGTCCCGGTTCAAGCCGGCGATTCATTTTATATTCCTGCGGGCACGGTCCACGCGCTTTGCTCGGGAGTGCTGGTCGCTGAAATCCAGCAAAACTCCGATACGACATACCGGATCTACGATTATGACCGCCCTGGACTCGACGGCAAACCGCGCGAACTGCATATTGAGGATTCCTTAAACGTGATTGCCTATAAAGGAGCCGGAGCTACCCGTATGACAACGGAGCTCAGCCAAAGCGGAGAATGGCTGACGCTTGCTCAATCGCCATACTTTGTAACGGAAAAAGGGCTCGTACAAGGCGACTGGAGCTTGTCCACTTCAGCGGACAGCTTTGTCATCCACGTCGTATGCGAAGGCAGCGGCTCCATCCGCTGGGCGGACGGCGAACTGGCCGCAGCTGCGGGCCAATGTTTCCTCATCCCGGCTTCGCTCGGATCCTACTCGCTTCACGGCGACATGACGGTGCTGCGCAGCTATTTGCCTTAATCAGAAAAAGCATCCGCTGCATAAGCGAATTATTCTTCCGATCGCCGATTGTCTCCGAATTTCTTCGAATATACCCGCTTATGGCGGGTGAAATTCGGGGACAAAAGTGGACGCTGGCTCTGCTCCAGCATCATTTCGCTCACTTCGCTGCTTTTTCCGTGACCTCCTGTTACAAACCGGAATCGCTTCCGATCGCTTCCGATTTTGTAACAGGAGGTTTTATTTATTCGCTAACTCCGATCAGCAGCAGGTTGCCAGCCGGGCCCAGCACCTTGACCGTATCCGACGGATACCAGTCCATCTCGGCAGCAGCTTCAAAGGTACGGTGATGCAAATCGATCGTATGCCACCCCGAGCTGCCCGCGTACAAAGCAAGCTTATCCGGAGGTTGCGCAAATAACCGGATCGGTCCCGCAGCAAGCAGCTGCTCATTGGTCTCGAACGTATACGGTTCTGACGAATCGGCTTCCCCGCCAACACGTGTGACGCTCCACACTTCTTGACCGTCCGGCCGCTGAACGATGCGTACAAACATGTCCTGAATCAATCCTCTATATATTACAAGCGAACCATTCTCCTGCCCGAGGGGATCGGCTTGGTCCAGCAACTGCTCCGAACCTGTCGCCAAATCAAGCACGTATGTGTTGTTGATCGTGGATCGTTCTCCATCCGGACGCTTGATACTGGAATACGACAACTTCCCTTCATCGATAAAATTTACCCAAGTAAGGCAAGGTCCCTCGTAGCAAAAGTACTGGCCCACCTTTTCATAAACATGCGGCATATCCGCATCCATGGATGGAAACACGTGCAAATCGTAGGTAAACAGACCTTCATCGTCATGTTGCCCTGCGGCGATAGCTATGGCTCCGCTGTGGGGATCCGCTGCAAGCGCGGCAAGCCTGCCCCCATCCATCTCCTCCAGCACTTTCCAGAACAGCCGGTTTTCACCGGTTGCCGCGTTAAACGACCATACCTCCGTACGCGCCCATTCGCCTTTCATATATAATACGGTATCGCCGTCAGCGAGCCAGACGGGATAAGCCATCTCACCGAACTGCGCCGATTTGACGACAGCCCCCTGCCGGTCCAACACCTTGAAGGTCAACTCCGAGGACATCGGGTTTTCCACTCTCTCCGAAGCCAGCAGCCAACGCCCCGACGGGGACAATTCGGCTGTCTCCATATAAGCTTCCGTATCGAAAAGCAACTCATGTTCATGAGTCGCAAAATCGTAAGTCTCTATACGAGTTGGCTTGATCGCTAGAATCGCTACCGCGTGGCTGTCCTTCAGCACGTTGCCGGACACGCCTTTGGCACCCGACATATGAACCATGACATATTTTCCGGCAGCACCACCGTCAAGCTGAAAAGTCAGCTCGCACGATGTATCGCTGTTCCAGCTCAGCGACCAGCTGCCGATTTCTGCAGGAAATACTTGACGCAGCACCTCATCGACCGAGCTCTTATCGACTTCCATATTAAACTCGATCTGAAACGTATACGGCTTGCCGACAACGTAACCTCGTATAATGCCGATCCCCCCGGGATACTGATCGAAAGCGCGGCGGACGTTCTCATCTTGCTGCGAGCTGATCGTGTAAGCGAAGGTTTTTGTATAATGCAAAGTAAACAAGCGATGTTGCCCTTCACGAGACGTGAACGAGATGATCAGCGTTTCCGATGGCGCATTCTGCAGCTGCACGCCTAACACCAAGCCGTATGTTCGATTTTGTCCGCTTACGCTGAACGGCACGGCTTCTCCCCGCTCCGTCGTGACCGATACGCCGGCTTGTAACGCTTCAAGTGCACTGTCCTCGATACTTCCCTTGGCTTCCTCCGGAATATCAAGCGAGAAGATGACCGCGGCATTCGGATCGTCATAAAACAGCCGATCGCTTGCGGAGTAATCCCAATAGGCGTTTGAACCGGCCACCCGGATATAATGAAGATTCCCCTCTTGGATGTACGGAAAAAGCGATTTCTCCGGCTCCCGTCCCTCCTGCGCCGAAGCATTTTGTGCTCCTGCAAGCCAAGCTGTCATCAGAACGGCAAACGCCAATACCCGGGCAAATAAATTTAAGTTCATCTTCGCATTCAAAAGCGTCCCCTCCATCAATTGGATCCATTTACCATATAGACGCAAGAGGACATGAAGAGGTTTCCCGCTTTACGCAAAAAAACTCCTCCCCGCTTAAGGGGAGGCCACTGAAAAAGTGAACGCTGTATGAGCGAATCATGCTTACAATCGCCAATTGTCCCCGAATTTCTTGAATGATACCTGCTGTTGCAGGTGAAATTCGGGGACAAAAGCGAACGCTGGCGCTTTTCCAGCATGATTTCGCTCACTCCGCTGCTTTTTTCAATGGCCCCGCTTTGGGGAAGGAGCACTTATGCATGCAAAGCCGCTTATTGCATAAGCGTCTGGGCAAGCTCTTTAGCGTAACAGGTGGGTTTTGTTTGCGCATCAGGCGGATAATATACGATCAGCAGTTCGCCGCGGCCCGTAACAATCTCCCCTGTACGCCAGTACGTTTGTAATTCAAACGGCACCGTCTCCAGCATAATATGCTTGTGCAGATCTTTCTCGCTAATGTTCAGCGCGGCAAAATCGCCGGATATGCGTTCGGGGTGGCTCGTAATCTCCGCAAGCTGCTCCGCCTGCCGGGATTTATCAAGAGTGAAGTTCCACCAGATTTTACGCGGACGGTATTTATGGTTGAGGAAATAATCGAGCTTCATCAGCCCTTCGATCACGTCCATCCCGGCGGTTCCGCGTTCGGTCAGGAAGGCGTGCAGACGGGTAAACAGATCCTCCAGCTGATGGCCGATTTTTTGCCAGCCGCGCCCCTCCCAATAATCGCCGAACTGTTGGAAAAAGTCGAATGCCGACGAAAACTCATGCTTAATCAAATAAGTGACGGTATGATCCATCCGGTGGGCGTTCCAATATTTCTCCAGCACGTCCTCCACCCGCTTAATCCGAATCAGATCCGAAAACGGCAAAATATCGTTGCCGAGAATCTCATACGGCGCATGATCCATATAGACGTAGCCGTATTTCTCGGCATCCTGCCGCATGCCCGTACCCCGCAGCATTTTCAGAAAACCGAGCTGCAATTCTTCGGGATTGAGGGCAAACACGTCGTTAAACGTTTTGCGGAACGAATCGTAATCTTCCTCAGGCAAACCGGCGATCAAATCAAGATGCTGGTCGATTTTGCCGCTTTCCTTCACTTTTGTCACCGTACGGGTCAGTTTGGCGAAATTTTGCCGGCGCTTGACGAGCTCGTTGGTCAGCTCGTTGGTCGATTGAACGCCGATCTCGAACCTAAAAATGCCCGGCGGTGCATGTTCGGCCAAATAATCAAGCACTTCCGGTCGCATAATGTCCGCGGTGATTTCAAATTGAAATACGCAGCCCCGATGGTTCTCGATCAGAAACTCAAACATGTCCATCGCATAATCCCGCTTAATGTTAAACGTGCGGTCGACGAATTTAATCAGCTTTGCCCCCGAGTCGATCAAATATAACAAATCGGCTTTGGTGCGAGCTATATCGAAATACCGGACACCAACTTCAATCGACGATAGGCAAAACTGGCAGCTGAACGGACAGCCGCGGCTTGTCTCGAAATAAACGACACGATTCGCGAGCTGCGGCACGTCCTCGGCAAACCGGTGCGGTGACGGGATATCGTCTAGGTTCAGCTTCGGCCGTCCCGGAGTAAGAATCACTTCGCTGCCCTTGCGGTATGCCAGCCCATACACAAAATGAAACTTGCGGGTAGTGGACAGCTCCTGCAGCAGATGATGCAGCGTCTCTTCCCCTTCCCCCATCACGACAAAATCGATTTCGGGAACCCGCTGAAGCCAGTATTCGGTATCATACGATACCTCGGGTCCGCCCAGCACCACTTGCAGCTCGGGCATAATCTTTTTTATCATCTTGATCACTTGGATCGTCTCTTCGATGTTCCAAATATAACAGGAGAATCCCAGCACATCGGGTTTTCTCTGGTACAAGTCGGAAACGATGTTCATCAGCGGATCCTTAATGGTATATTCGGTAATTTGGATCGGAAAATCCGGCTCACAGAACGCTTTTAAATAACGCAAAGCAAGCGATGTATGAATAAATTTAGCGTTCAGCGTCGATAATACGACATTCATTGGAAACCCTCATCTTCTATATCGGAATCACTTTGTTTGATGGAAAAAGTCAACTCTTTCATTGTACCTCGAACATCGCGCGAACACAAAACCTTATCTTGTAACGTCCGAAAGCAAAAAAGGAATGATCGCGTCTGCGGTCATTCCCGGGTAACATCTCATCTGGCTGTTTGATCTAGCTTAAAGTCATTTGCTCGGGTTCTTCCGCAAACGGAGTCAGCCCGTCCTGGAGAGCATGCCATTCGGAAGGATGCATTAGCATCCTTTCTTTGATCTGTTCCTTTTGCGAAAGGAGAGCATCAGCATCACTGTTAGAGCTAGAGAGAGCAATCGTTTCGCTGATCCGGGTTCTCTGTTCCATCCATTTGGCTAGCTGATATAAAATCATGTCGAAAGCCACCTATTCCTAAAGTGTAACGCTTTGGTAATAGAATGGCCTTTTTCATGCAATTTTATGCAAAATACGATTTAATGCGCGGACTCGGTATGGTCGATATGTTTTAAATGAGTGCGGTTCGATGCAATAAATAAAACCGAGAGGAGCACAAAACAACCGCCGACCACAAAAGGAACATGCGGATTAAACACCTCGGCAAGCTTACCTGCTGTCCACGGTGCGATAGCTCCGCCGATAAATCTCAGGAAGCTGTAAGCCGCCGAAGCTGTCGGACGTTCTACCGGAGCAGCCTGCATCACGGCTGTAGTAATCAAGGTGTTATTGTTGCCCAGGAAAGCGCCGGCCAAAATAACCGCTATAATAATAGCCCACCTGTTGGAAGTCCAAATCCCCATACAAAATAAAGCCAAAGCGAATAAAATCAGCATCACGCACATGGAAGTAAGCGTTCCGAAACGTTTCTGCAGTTTCGGGGCCATAAATACGGAGGTAACGGCGAGCAGCAGCCCCCATCCCAGAAATACGAAACCGAGCCCATGCTCATCCAGATGCATCACAAACGGGGAATACGCAAGCAGTGTAAAAAATCCGAAGTTGTACAGCAAGGCGGTTATGCCTAGTGTGGAAAGTGCTCTGAACTTGAGCGCCCGGAACGGATCAAGCAGCGAGCTTTTGGCTTTTGTTAACCGCTTCGTTTTGGGCATCATAATGGACAGGAATATAAATGCGACGGCCATCAGCACGGCCACGCCATAAAACGGCCCGCGCCATGAAATTCCGCCGAGGCCGCCGCCCAGCAGAGGTCCTACCGAGATCCCGATCCCAATGGCGGCTTCGTACAAAATAATCGCTTGACCGGTTCCCGAGGCCGATAAAGAGACGATGGCGGACAACGCAGTGGCGACGAATAACGCGTTGCCTAGTCCCCAGCCGCCCCGCAGGGCGACAAGCTGCCAGATTCCATTGGACATACCACCCCAAGCGGAAAAGATGGCAATGATCAATATGCCGCACAGCAGCGTCCATTTGGTGCCAAGCCTCGTTGAAATAACGCCGGTAATCAGCATCGCAACCGCCATAACGAGATTGTAGCTGGTAAACAGCAGCGTCACCTGGCTTTGCGAGGCATGCATTTTCTCAGCGATAGCCGGCAGTATGGGATCCACAAGGCCAATCCCCATAAACGCAATGACGCTGGCGAAACCAACTGCCCAAACCGCCCGCGGTTGAGTTAATAAGCTAGTTTTACCGGCTGAATTGGGTTCCATAAGGTAATCTACTCCTTTATCATTTAATGTTATTGACCCATGTCGGAATCAAAGTTGGCAAGCGCGTTTTTGATCCGCTCCTGATACTGAGCGATCTGGTTATTGATTTCGATCATTTTTGCCAGCTTTTCCTGAAGGATATGCGCTTGTTTGGCTACCGCCTGCTCAATTTCTTGCAGCTTCAGCTTCATTTGCGCTTTATCCGCCACTTCCTTATAACCGTGATAACCGCGGCGGTGGCTTTCCAGCTCATCAACGATGGCAATATATTTTTGCACCTCTTGTAGCGAAAAGCCAAGCACATCTCTAGCGTTAATTAATCTCTTCAGCCGCTCGATGTGTTCGCGGGTATACAAACGAATGCCGCCCTCGCTTCGCTCAGGAGGAGGCAATATGCCGATTTCCTCATAGTAGCGGATGGTGCGTTTGGTTAAACCGCACTCCTTAGCCACGTCGTCAATTTTATAATGTTCCATCTTCCGCTCCTTCCCGTTCAACGTGCTTGCAGAAATATATGTTACTCTTATTTAACGTTAACGTCAACGTTAACTTTTATGCACAAAAAATGGGTATTAGCCCATTTTAATTGGAGCCTGGGGATACGACATAACTGTTTTTGCCGGACATTTTAGCTTTATACATGGCCGTATCCGCTTGATTCAACAAAGTATCAATCGTTTGTCCATGATCGGGAAACCGCGAAATGCCGATGCTTGGGCTTACTTGAAGTGAAGTTTCCTTGTAAGTGATTGGCTCATTCAGCTTGGCCAGCAGCAATGCAGCCAATTGTTCGAGCCGTTGAACATCATCAGCCTCATGAATTAAAATGGTAAATTCATCGCCCCCCATACGGGCGACAATATTCCCGGGTTCCAGCCACTCCTTAAGGCGGGCTGCCGTTACATGCAAGACATGATCTCCTGCGGCATGCCCGTGCCGGTCGTTAATCGCTTTAAAGCCGTCCATGTCCACCACGAAAAAAGCAAGCTTTTCGCCGCTGGTTGCCGCTTGTCCAAGCGCCTCTACCGCCCGTTCCTGAAACATTCTGCGATTGGGCAGATCGGTGAGCACATCATGATACGCCATATAATGAATCAGCGCTTCATTCTTTTTTCGTTCCGTTATGTCTTTAGCTATGCAATATACGCCGGTAACTTCATGATCTATTAAAATAGGCAGCATCGTCACATGAAGTTCGATCCTCTCGCCATTTTTATGTAAAATGACGGAATCAAAATTTTGCGTTGCGCCACGCTTCGCTTCTTCGAAATAAATTCTGACTTCTTCCACACGCAGCACATGAATGACTTCCCCTACACTTCTGTAAAGCATCTCATCCGGAGAATACCCGGTTATATTCTCCATCGCAGGATTTACACTCGTAAATCTGCCTTCCATATCCAGCGAAAACACGCCGTCGGGATTGTGCTGAAAAAGCGACTTATACCGCTGCTCGCTCTCTTTCAGCTTGCGCTCCTCAATCTTTCGCTGTGTAATATCACGTATGATACAGGCATATGCGCTGATCTCGCTGCCAACTCTGATCGGCACCACCGACTCGCTGGCGATAAACACGCTGCCGTTTTTGCGCTGCTTTTTTGCTTCATATGTAGGAATTTGCCACTGATTTGTGTTAAGTGTTTGCATAAAATCGGTCTCCTCACTGTTAGGAACTATCGGCAGTTTGCGTTCAAGCATTTCCTCACGTGTCCATCCGAAAACCGTCTCGAACGTATCGTTCACATATACGACCGTATGATCTAACCGGCATACAACGAAAGCAACGATCGGATTATTCGTGATAGCTTCGACCATCCCTTTTAATAAAATGATTTCTTCATTGAGTTGCTGGACCAGCTCATCGTGACAGATCATTGTTTCGCACACCCTCTCTGGTCTCTTCTTTTTCCCTATAGGATATGCTTCGGAAAAAATAAGCCGGCTTTTTGTTAAGTCCATCACACACCCTCTATATTTTTAGGAAAAAAGACCCTCTTTTTATACAAAAGAGAGTCTTTTTGGACGATTGTATTTTCAATTATACCCCAATTCCTTGCTGCCGGGCATAAATGATCGTGTTAAGCCATGCCAATTCCGACTGCGTGAGCTCCCGTTTATACGCTTTCTCGGCCCATGTGTAATCCGAAATCAGCCCTTTTTTGTACAGCCCGTCCAACGCATCGCCAAGCAGCTTCCACTGCCAATCATGTTCAAATACCATCTTATTCTCACTTCCTTCCCGGTCAAATTCAGCCAACCCGTACTGACGGATCATCGTTATCAATTTTGCGGCGTAACCGGGATCTGTCGCATAACCTGCGTTTTGCAGCGCCTGGGCGGCTCCGGCATAATCAAGCGCTTGGCAATAAACAAAGAACCCTGCTGCAGCATAACGGCCGCCGGCGAGCAGAAATTGCGAATGATCGATGACACTGCCCTCCCAGCTGTCATATACCCGAAAACCGTCCGTTACCGTAACAAAGGAGCCGTTCATGTATTCCTGCGTCGGCAACTGCTGCCCGCTTCCCTTGATGCCGAACAAATTATTGCCCGGAGCCGCTGCGCCCCATGCGCTTTCCAGCGCCGCTTGAGCTATCGTAATAGAAGCCAATACGCCCGTGCGGCTCATATCATATACCGCCATCGGCGCGAGTTTGGCGATAAAATCCGGAGGATTCAATAAGCTCACCTCGCCTTTTATTCTTTATAAAAAACCTCTTCGCGCCGAAGCGGGAAGAGGTCGTATATTACCAGATATAACCGGGGTAGCCACCATAACCACCATACGCGCCGGGGTAGCCATATCCGCCATATCCCCCGAATCCGCCGTATCCGCCACCGTAAGTTCCGACTGCCAGCAGATCAAACAACACGAGCGGAATAATCGCCGAAGTTCTTACGTTTTTGCTTTTTTTCAGCGGAGTCAAATACAGCTGATTGCCTTTCACGTGGACGAGTTTGCCGGTCACCATCGTGCCGTCTTTTTTCATAGCATATATACGCTTGCCGAGCAATTTTTCAACGTCTCTTTTCTTCACCGTTTGCATGCTCCATCCCACCTCCGTATGGAATCTCAAATTACTTTACCATCATACGGAATGTGCCTGTTCCCGGCTTGTTCATTTGTCCCATGTGCCTGCAAGATGTGCGGCTGTCCACATTAAAAAAAGCTTCCCTCTACGGGAAGCTCAAGTCTTACGCCTTGCGAAGCCGGCCTAGCTCGGTTGTAATCGCTTCGATTTCAAGTATGCTGAAGCTGCTTTTACTGGCAACCATATCGTAAATATCCTTCAAGTCTTCGTAATGCTCCGGGTCAAAAGAAGAAGCCCTCAGCGCCGCGCCGGAAGCCATTCTCAGCTTCTTTTTGATTTCTTCGATCATGTATTCCACGTTTTCCTGAGTGTTCACCATTAAATCCATGAAATTCCTTCCTTTCCCTTTAATTTGTACTACTTTATGAAACAGTTCTCCCCAAAAGACCTTCACATAAATATTTCACATGAGCTTCCGCCAATTTCTTCACTTCATCGTAAGTTTGATTAAAATTGATGCTGTAAGAAATAAATCCATGCATGGACATAAACAAGCTCCAAGGAGCCGAATAAATCCGGTCATCAGCATCCGCGCGTTTGGTTAATATGGCTCGTACGACGGTTGCGAACAAATCCAGGCATTGCGCTTTCTCCGTTCTTGAATACTGCTGCAGCTCGGGATCTTTAATCATAAACATAATCTCGTAATGATTCGGATTCTCCAAACCGAACTTAATAAACTCCAGCATCAGCCTCTCCAACTGCGCCATCTCGCCAAGCCGGGTCCGCCCTATAATGTCATGGGAACGGGACAACAGCATATTGAAATCGTCGCTGACAAGAGCATGAAACAGTTCCGCCTTTTCTTTAAAATGGTAGTACAATGCGCCGTGACTATACCCCATTGTTTTGGCAATACTGCGCATCGTTAAGCTGCGGTAGCCGTGTGTAACAAACAGCCCCCTTGCTTCTTCCAGTATGCGCTCCCTGCTCAACTCCTGCGCTACCGCTTTCCTTGCCATGTCATTCAACTCGCTTTCTCACTGTTCTGGGCAAATCGCCAAATACAGAACCTACTGCTGCGGGTTAAACTATGCTGTGAATGTCGGGTTCCGAATCATGCTATTCTATCGTTTCATGTTCCATATAACGCTCTTCGCCGGTAACAATGGCAGCTTGACCTTGCGTAAGGTCTGTGATCCAAGCGACAAACGCAGGGGCTTCCGGAGCTTTGGGGAGGCAGCACAAGGTGACTTTATCGGTAAACCGGGTTTCGCCCATAAGGGTTCCCCGATTTCTCAGCTCGTTCTCGACCTTGCCATGCCACGTATAGTCGATTTCCACGAGCACTTCGGTATGAAGCACTTTGTATACCGGCATCGCTGCAGCCAGACCGGCTACAGCCCCATCCGTATAAGCGCGGATTAGACCACCCGCACCAAGCATAATGCCGCCAAAATAACGCGTGACCACGACAACGGCATTTTTCAGGCCTTGGTTTTTGATAACCTCCAAAATTGGCTTGCCCGCCGTTCCGCTTGGCTCTCCGTCGTCGGATTGTTTCTGGCATTCATCACGTTCACCGATCATATAAGCTGAGCAGTTGTGCGTTGCCGACCAATGCTCCTTTTTGATGGCTTCAATAAATTGGATTGCCTCTTCTTCGGACTGAACCGGCTTCGCGTGACCGATAAATCTCGACTTCTTGATGACAATCTCAGATACACCAAGTTGCTTTACTGTCTTATATTGATCCAACATGTCGATGCAGCACCCCATTTCTTATGCGTGTGCCTCGTGCAGTCCGCACTTCATCACTTTAGTATTTCGCCACATCACAGCAAAATTCCTACCTGTTCGACAAAAAAAAACAAAAAACAGCCCTCCCCAAATATTGGATGAAGACTGTTATTCGCTCTATGGCTAGGCCTGAAGTTACCGGTTCAACCTAGCTTCCAGCTCCGCTTTTTCCTTCTCAAAACCCGGTTTGCCCAGCAATGCGAACATATTTTTCTTATACGCCTCGACACCCGGTTGATCAAACGGATTGACGCCAAGCAAATATCCGCTGATGCCGCACGCCTTTTCAAAGAAATACACCATATATCCGAAAGTGTACGCCGTCATATCGGAGATCGTCACGATCAGATTCGGCACATTTCCGTCCGTATGAGCCAGCATTGTGCCTTCGAACGCTTTTTTATTGACAAAATCCATCGTTTTGCCGCTCAGGAAATTAAGCCCGTCCAAATTGTCGGCATCTTCGCCGATGACGATCGTCTCCGGCACATTGTTCACCTGAATCACCGTTTCAAACAAGGTGCGGTTGCCTTCTTGAATAAATTGCCCCATCGAATGCAGATCGGTCGAGAAGTCCACCGATGCCGGGTAAATTCCCTTATAGTCCTTGCCTTCGCTTTCTCCGAACAGTTGTTTCCACCATTCCGAAACAAAATGCAGCGAAGGTTCGTAATTCACGAGAATTTCCGTCGTTTTCCCTTTACGGTACAAGGCGTTGCGCACCGCTGCATACTGGTAACTTTCGTTCTGGTCCAAATTCGGATTCGAATAAGCGTCACGCGCATCCGCTGCGCCTTGCATCATCGCTTCGATATCAATGCCCGCCGCTGCAATCGGAAGCAGCCCGACCGCCGTCAAAACAGAGTAACGTCCGCCTACGTCGTCCGGAATTACAAACGATTCGTAGCCCTCTTCGACAGCAAGCTTTTTAAGCGCACCTTTGGCTTGGTCGGTGGTAGCGTAGATACGCTTCTGGGCACCCTCCTTGCCGTATTTCTTCTCCAGCAGATCGCGGAAAATACGGAAAGCAATAGCCGGCTCCGTCGTTGTTCCCGATTTGGAAATGACGTTGACGGAAATATCTTTGCCTTCAAGCAGCTGCAGCAAATGAGTCACATAAGTGGAGCTGATATTGTTGCCGACAAAATAAATCTCCGGCGTTTTCCGTTTATCTTTAGGCAGAATGTTGTAAAAAGAGTGCGAGAGCATCTCCAGTGCCGCTCTTGCGCCCAGGTACGACCCGCCGATGCCGATAACGACAAGCGCGTCGGAATCCTCTTGGATTCGCGCTGCGGCCTGCTGGATCCGGGCGAACTCCTCCTTGTCATAGTTGACCGGAAGGTCGATCCAGCCCAAATAATCGCTGCCTGCCCCTGTACCGTTATGCAGCTGCTCGTGCGCCAGCTTGACTGCGCCCGTTAAATATTCAAGTTCATGCGTGCCGATAAACGACAGCGCTTTGCTGTAATCGAAACGAAGCGTTGAACTCATGTTTACAAAATCCCCCTTGGCATATTTTACACTTACCGATAGAATACTTTACTTCCGACCCGCGATCAAGTATGTCCAAAATTGTAAGCCTATTCACGGTTCCTTCCTTTCTCTGCGGCAGGCGAAATGCTACAATATGGATACAGACTGCTTTCATCATCGAAACGATCAATAGGTTTAAGTCCGTGTGTCGCAACGGAACAACTGCAAATTCCGCGAATGTACAGGAGAGGTGAAAGTTATGAAGACGATCGGTTTTATCGGACTTGGCACGATGGGCAAACCTATGGCCGCCACATTACTCAGCAAAGGATACTCCGTCATCGTATACAACCGCACAGCGGAAAAAGCGCAGGATTTGGTCCGACAAGGCGCCGATCTTGCGGAAACCCCTGCCGAGGCGGCACGAAACGCAGATGTCCTGATTACGATGCTCAGCAACGACGAAGTATTATTGGACGTATTTTACGGCGAGCATGGCATCATGCATGGCGTGCGGCCCGGATTAACCGTGATCGACTGCAGTACGGTTTCGCCGGATGCAAGCCGCAAGCTGCATCGCGAGCTCGCGCAGCATTATGCCGATTTTCTCGATGCCCCGGTGAGCGGCGGTCCTGTTGCGGCAGAAAACGGAACGCTGCTGTTTATGGTCGGAGGAAGTCACTCTGTGCTGAACGAACAGCTGCCTTTGTTTGAGGCGATGGGAAGCAAGGTGCTGTACATGGGACCTTCCGGCGCAGGCTCAACCGCCAAGCTAGCGCATAATACGATTGTCGGAATCAACGCGCTTGGCCTGATTGAAGGCATGTCGATAGCGGCCAAAGCCAATCTCGACGCCCAGCAGTTTTTACAGGTCGTTATGGCCGGTGCGGCACATAGCAAACAAGCGGAATTAAGAGGCCAAAAAATCATCGACCGCGATTTCGCCAATATGTTTTCGCTGCAGCTCATGCTGAAAGACCTGCTGCTCGCCGGCAGTTTGACGGACACGCTGAAGCTTCCCGCTCCGCTGCTTAAATCGGCGACCGGCGTGTTTCAAATGGGGCTTAGCCGCGGTCTCGGCGAAAACGATTTGAACGCTGTTGTTCAATGTTATGAAGAATGGATGCATACGAAAATTACGGCAAGCCAACCCTTGGCCGAAGAGGATAAACCCGAGACCGTTAATCCGTCCCCAAGCGCACGCGAACGCCGCCGCAATCAACGAGTGCTTATGAACATCAAGCTTTTGCTGTCGCTGTACGAATGGGAGCAGGAGGGCGCCTTCTCCGGCCAACATATCGAAGGCACGTTGTTCGATTTATCGGAAGGCGGCTTGCAGATCGTGTCGAATTATCCGCTCACACTCGATATGTTTGTTGTTATTCATTTTCCGCAGGAAGCCGAACTTCCGCCTATCATCGGCCGGATCATCCGAATCACACCGGATAAAAACGGCTTTCGTTACGGCTGCATGCTGTCGGGAATTCCTCCTTATGTTCGCATCAAACTTGAGGAGTATATTCGCCACAAACTTGAAACCGGCACCCCGACGACATAACAAAACCTTCTGATCAAATCTCTCTCGGCGAAGCATATCATGTTAAAAACAAACCCCCTCTGCAACGGGCGCATTAACGCTCCCGGTTAGAGGGGGTTTTCATTATTTGGGACTACTCTTCAATATAAGAGCAAATATAATCGGTTACCGATTGCACTTCCAGCTTAAACTTGGAGTTGGCCGGAACCGTAAATTCGCCCGTGCCGCTGATTTGCTGCCATTCGGATTGCCCCGGAAGCAGTACTTTCAGCTCGCCCGCTTGAATTTCCATAATTTCTTTGGCCGCTGTGCCGAATTCGTATTCGCCAGGCAGCATGATGCCAAGCGTCTTCTTTGTGCCGTCTGCAAATACAACAGTGCGGCTTGTTACTTTTCCGTCAAAATACAAGTTTGCTTTTGTCACGACAGTGACATTGCTCCACTCAGCCATCTGCGCTTATTCCCCTTTATATAAACTTGCGTATAGGTTACTTCAACAGTTGTTTCACTTGAGCGATTACGTTTTCGACCGTGAAGCCATACTCCTTGATTACAACGGGTCCCGGACCGGATGCGCCGAATTTGTTGATGGCCAGCACTGCGCCTTGGTCTCCAACATAACGGTCCCAGCCAAACGGATGGCCCATTTCAACAGCCAATCGAGCTTTCACCTCAGGCAAAATGACCGAATCCTTGTATTCTTGCGATTGTTTATCGAACAGCTCCCAGCTTGGCATACTGATGACACGCACAGCGATGCCTTCTTCAGCCAATTGTTTCTGAGCGCCTACAGCAAGCTGCACTTCGGTACCGGTAGCGATAATTTGCGCTTGCGGCTTTCCGTTTGCCGCATCGGACAATACGTATGCACCGCGCAGCAAGCCTTCTGCCGCGTTGCTCGAACCTTCCAGCTTCGGAGCCGCTTGGCGGGAGTAAATGAGCGCTACAGGGCCTTTTTTATTGGCAACCGCATATTTCCAAGCAGCAGCCGTTTCGTTGCCGTCTGCAGGACGAATGACCGTGATGCCGGGAATTACGCGTAATGCACTGAGTTGTTCGATCGGCTCGTGTGTTGGTCCGTCTTCGCCTACACCGATACTATCGTGCGTGAACACGTAGATCGCAGGCACGTTTTGAATCGCGGCAAGACGGATCGCCGGGCGTAAATAGTCGGAGAACACAAAAAATGTGCCGCCGAACACTTTCAAGCCGCCGTGCAGCAGCATGCCGTTGACCGCCGCGCCCATACCGAATTCGCGAACGCCGAAGTAAATGTTGCGGCCGCTGTAATCTTTCGGCTCCATTCTGCCGGTGTTGTTCAGATGCGTCATCGTGGAGGACTCCAGATCCGCGGAACCACCGACAAGGGACGGTACATTTTTGGCAATTGCGTTCAACACAGCACCCGAAGCGGTACGTGTGCCTTTCGAGGCATCGGCATCAACCGGGATGTCTTTATCCCAGCCCTCAGGCAACTCGCCTGCAGCAGCCAGTTCAAACTGCTTGGCCAGTTCCGGATAAGCCTTGGCATAATCGGAGAGCATTTGCTTCCATTCAGCCTCCGCTTGAATGCCGCGTTGTTTCGCTTCGTTAAAATGAGCATAGACTTCAGCAGG
This sequence comes from Paenibacillus thalictri, assembly GCF_004307995.1. GTDB lineage: Bacteria > Bacillota > Bacilli > Paenibacillales > NBRC-103111 > Paenibacillus_AF > Paenibacillus_AF thalictri. The sequence goes on from NZ_SIRE01000039.1 coordinate 58,546, forward strand.
CACGTGGAAATGCTGATCTTCGGCCCAGCCATATGCTTTCTTGGTTAATGCAACTTCGTCCGCGCCAAGCGGAGAACCGTGAGGCCCTACATGTCCGCCTTTACCCGCTTTATTCGGGCTGCCATAACCGATAATCGTCTTAACTTCAATTAATGTCGGACGGCTGTGGTCGGCTTGCGCTTCCAGCACCGCCTTATGCAGCGCATCGAGATCGTTCCCGTCTTCTACGCGCAAATACTGCCAGCCGTAACCTTCGAAACGGCTTTTCGCCCGTTCGCTGAACGACAGGTTCAGTTCGCCGTCGAGCGAGATGTCGTTGGAATCATACAACACGATCAGCTTGCCCAAGTTTTGGTGGCCTGCCAGCGATGCAGACTCGCTGGAGATCCCCTCCATCAGGTCGCCATCGCCGCAAATCACATATGTGTAATGGTCGATCACTTTATAATTGTCTTTATTGTAAACGGCGGACAGATGCGCTTCCGCAAGTGCCATACCAACGCCCATGCCGAAACCTTGTCCAAGCGGACCTGTCGTGGCGTCAACGCCGGCCGTATGTCCTACTTCAGGATGTCCCGGTGTCAGACTGCCCCATTGGCGGAACTGTTTCAGCTCCTCCATCGGCAAGTCGTAGCCGCTCAGGTGCAAGATGCTGTACAACAGCATCGAACCATGCCCTGCAGACAAAACAAAACGGTCTCGATTGATCCACTGCGGATTCTCCGGATTGTGCTTCATTACGCGGGCGTACAGCTCATACCCCATTGGCGCTGCGCCCATCGGCATCCCCGGATGTCCGGAGTTGGCTTTCTGTACGGCATCGATCGACAATGTCCGGATCGTATCGATAGAAAGCTGTTCAATCGATTTGTTGACAACTGTCATTCTTTGTGACCTCCCGAAAATATGAATTTGAACCATGTTACCCAGCGTGACTTTGAAAATGTTCACGTGTGCTTTCAATAAAACCCATAACGAACCACTTGCATTATTGTACCACTACAAGTGGAAGTTTACCACAATAACCAGGCTCGCCGTTATGATTTTTGCTAGTTAAACACAACCGTTTTGTTGTGGTGTACGATAATGCGGTCCTCGACGTGCCAGGAAACCGCACGCGCCAGCACGATCCGTTCGATGTGCCGGCCGATCCGTTTTAATTCGTCCACATTGTCGCGGTGAGTGACACGTTGAACGTCCTGGTCGATGATCGGTCCGGCATCCAATTCTTCCGTAACATAATGAGCCGTAGCCCCAATGATTTTCACACCGCGCTTAAATGCCTGAGCATACGGGCTTGCGCCGACAAACGCAGGCAAGAAGGAATGATGGATATTAATGATGCGGCCCGGGAAATACTCAATGAACTTGGGTGAAATGATCTGCATGTACCGCGCCAAAATAATCGCGTCCACTTGGCCGACGAGAAGCTCGAGCTGCTTCCGTTCCGCTTCCTCCTTCGTATTGGCGGTCACCGGAATATGGTAATAAGGGATACCGAACGATTCTACAATCCCCTGCATATCGGGATGATTACTGATGACCATGGAAATATCGGCATCCAGATCGCCCGCCTGCCATTGCCACAGCAATTCCAGCAGGCAGTGATCTTCTTTGGAAACAAATACGGCCAGACGCTTTTTGCGGCTTGCTTTCACCAAGCTCCATTTCATTTGGAATACATTCGCGGATTCGGCAAAATCGGACTTCAGCTGTGCAATTCGCTCATCCAAACGTTCCAAATCAAATTCGATCCGCATGAAGAACATACCGCCCTCCGGATCCATCGTATATTGGTCGGATTGGACGATATTTGCGCCGTGCTCGAACAGAAATTGCGAGACGGCGGCAACAATCCCCGGTTGATCGGGGCATGAAATGAGCATCCGGGCCCGGTTCGGGATCGATTTCTTGTTGGGCACAGCCTGCTTCATACTAGGTGTCATAGCGATGTCATTCTCCTTTGTTTTATACAGCTCGTGCTAAATACTCAAACCCGCTTCGCTTATACCGTCTGCAAGACGTGCTTGCCGGCAAACCATGCGGTCAAACGTTGATTAATCTGTTCTTCGCTTAGATCGGCTAACACATTTTCAGCGGCAATCATGTCGTAAAGACGTTCCATCGGTTCGCGTCCGTCCGCTTTTTTGGCTTTGGCATCGTTCTTTAAGACGTCCCACGTCTGCAGCACATACTCGCGGGGATCCAGCTCCTGCTTGCTGAAGAAATGGTGCAGCCGCTCCACGTGATCCAAGAAATCCGTTCCGAAACGTTCTGCCGCTTTGCCGGTCAGCAGCGCAATTTCCGCTTCGTACATCGGACGTTGCGTTTTATCGTCTTTGCCGATCCACGGCGTTTCAAGAATCATCGGCACACGCTGCAGCTTTTCGTGCTGCACAACGCGCTGCATCGCATCAAAGCCGATCCAGCCCGAACCGACCGGCGCATGGCGGTCCTTGGACGCTCCACGCGGATTTTTGCTGTCGTTTAAGTGAAGCACGGCAATCCGGTTCAGCCCAACGACTTGATCGAACTTTTCCAGTACGCCGTCCAAATCGTTAATGAGATCGTATCCCGCATCATGCACGTGGCATGTATCGAAGCAAACGGTAAGCCTCTCGTTATCCTTCACCTTGTCGATAATCTGCGCAATCTCCTCAAAGCTGCGCCCAATTTCCGTGCCTTTGCCGGCCATCGTTTCCAAGGCGATGTTCACCTGCGTATCGCTGGTCCCGGCAAGCACTTCGTTTAAGCCCTCTGCAATACGCGCGATGCCGTACTCCGCATCCTTGTCCGTATAAGCGCCGGGATGCAGCACAATGTTGCGCACGCCGAGATAGTCGGTGCGGCGGATTTCTTCCTGCAAGAACCGGACGGCCAGCTCAAATGTATCTTCTTTGTACGATCCAAGATTAATGATGTACGGAGCATGCACAATGATCTCGTCAATGCCATGCTCGCCCATCAGCTTTTTGCCTTCCTCGATATATTGCGTTTCAATCGGCTTGCGCCGGGTATTTTGCGGTGCGCCGGTGTATATCATAAATGTGCCTGAGCCGTAGGATATCGCCTCCTCGGCAGCATTCAGCAGCCCCTTATCAGAAAACGAAACGTGGGAACCCATTTTCACCATGATACTCGACTCCTTCATTAGTGCGCCAGCTTCACTGGCCGCGAAATCGCCTTGATTAAGTCTGCTCAAACAGCGGACTATTTGAAAACATCCTTGCAAGGCACTGTTTCTATTTTACTAGGAAAGTCGCAAGAAATCTAGAAATCGGGTATAATTCTAATAATAGACTTTATCAGGTTGTTCAACCGGACAGTCAGATTACAATAAATGGAGTGAATCCTTACCATGGTCAATCCGGGTTTCATGTGGTTTATATTGTTTTGGGTGTTTGTATTGCTGTTTGCCATGTCCGTGGGCGGCTTTTTCATGTTCCGCAAATTCCTCAAGGTGCTGCCGAAAGCCGACGGCAAGTCCAAGCTGGATTGGCAAAATCACTATGTCGAAGCTTCGCGTCACTTATGGACCGATGACTCGAAGACGTTCCTCGATCAACTGGTATCTCCCGTGCCGACGCCATTTCGCGACATTGCCAAACATTCGATCGCTGCCAGAATCGGGCAGGTCGCTCTGGAGGACAACGCCGGCGAGGTCACCCGCGAACACTGTCTGCGAGGATACATCCTGGCCACGCCGAAACGTGATTACAAGAGCCTTACTTCTTTTCTCGAGAAAAACGACATCGATTACAGCGCCCATAAGCATCTGCTGCAATAGCAGCGCGAAAATCCAGCATAGAAAAGCCGCCCGGGTTCACATGTGATCCCGGGCGGCTTTTTTCATGACTGCTGGGTTTCGTCATTTCTTCTTGGTCTTAGGCGGCAGCTCCTTATAGAGCTGCGCAGATAACGTTACGCTGAAGTCGCCAATTTTATTCAAATTGGGGTCGCGCCATTTCGTCTTGATTCCTACCGACGTTCTGCCGTCCACCGGCAAGGTTAGCGGAAGTTCCTCCATTTTGGCAAAACCCAACTGCCCGTCAACGGACACCCATAAATCGACCTTTTCCTTCGATTTCAGCGTGATCACCAGATACTTGCTGTCTCCAACGTCTACGCCTGTCTCAATCTCTCCATCTTTCATCAAGTCTTTGACAATGACGCCTTGATCGTCGAAATAATCTTTAATCGACATGTTGGACGGACTGCCCGGGTTGGTTGCGCCATAAGGGTCGTAGGAGCTCCCGTACCCGCCTGAACTGCCATATCCGCCGCCGGATGAAGTATAACCTCCCGTCCCGCTTCCGGATGAACCTCCCGGCGCATCGTTTAAGTAAATCGTCGAATAATCGCTTAACCAGCCGTTCAGATTCAAATAATTATAAATCCGGTCCAATATGGTCACGGCTTCCGCACGGGTAATTTTGTCTAACGGTCTGAAATACCCCGATTGATTCGCCGTCATGATCCCTGAAGATTGCAGACTGGCCAGCGCTGTCGCCTGATAATTGGAGAAGTCGTCCGTGCCGAGCCGGCAATCGCCCGCTCCACCGGACATGAACAATGTCATAAACACTCTGCTGTAATCGTCCGAGAACCCTCCGTTGCCCAAATACCGCCCGTCGCCTTTACGCGCATCGTCGTAATCCTCGGAATCGGTATAAATTTGGATGGGAACGTCTTTAAAACCCGATAACACACTGCAAATATCGCTCCCGGTTAATCTTCTGTCCATCAGCCTGTTGTCAAAAAAGCCATACAGCATTTGCGCCAGCTGCAGCCGCGTCAAAGCCGTCTCCGGACGGAAAGCAAGCTCGCCTCTCACGTTAAAACCATAGGTTCCTAGCGGGAAAGAATAATCATATATTTCGGAGATGTCCTTGTACGCCCAATGCTGGCTTGTGACATCGGCAAACCCGTCCAGCCGCTGCGCGCCCGCCGCGTTCAAGTTTGGCTTGTATTTGTCAAACAGACGCGCAATCATCGTCGTCCACTCAGCTTTGCTTACCGGACGGTCAGGATAAAAGCGCCCATCGGGAAAGCCGCTTAATACCCCTTTTTGCGCCATGGTATATATCGAGTTATAAGCCCAATTGTTTTTTTTCGGATCCACATCGGAAAATTTGACGTCGGCCGCTCCTATCGTAAGCGGAAATACGAGCAGTAGTCCCATAGATATAGCAAGCAAAGCCGAACTGAAGCGAAAAAGCCGATTCATACCCCTACCTCCGAATGTACATATTTACATTTATTTACGCCTTTTTCCTCGAAAAAGTTGCAGCTAGAACAAAACATACTCCCTTTAATATCGGAATGTCGGTGCTGATTGTTTACTGCAATTCGTCCTAAGCGCAAAAAAAGGCTCCCGCATGCAGCAGGGCCACTGAAAAAGTGAACGCTACATGAGCGAATCATGCTTCCGATCGCCAATTGTCCCTGAATTTCTTGAATGATACCTACTGAAGCAGGTGAAATTCGGGGACAAAAGCGAACGCTTCTCCAGCATGATTTCGCTCACTACGCTACTTTTTCAGTGGCCTCCATACAGCAGGGGCCTTTCTTCAAGCAATGCAATTTTCAATACAACATGAGGAAAGCGGATGTTATGCGCTAACTTCTTCCTCTTTGCGTTCCGCAAGCAAATCCTCAAACAGTTGAATGAGCTTCACATGTTTGCGCAACGATTTTTCGTGAATCATATTCAGCTTGCCGTTATCCAGCGTGCCAAAGCGCTCTACCAGCTGCTCATTCTCATGAGACCAGTCGAACCCTTCCAGAATGCGCAAGCAAGACGTCCATTCACGGTTATAACGGTCTTCCACGAACAAATACCGGTGTGCGAACATCGCGATGCTTTCCTGCACGACACGGCTGGAAGACGTGTATTGCGGGTTACCCGGCTGCTCCGGCATAAGCGGCAGAATCGTCGAGAAAAATTGATGCAGCATCTCGGTATAGATCGTCGGATCCTTTTTTACTTTACGAGTCAGCTCGTACGAGGTTTGCATTTTGCCGCTGAACAAAATGGTCGCCAGCGAATACAACCAGCTGAACGATGTAAAGTTCTTGTTGTATGCCGTCAGGTTCGCGCGTTTCTCCACACCCGCCCCTTTCAGGAACATATTGTGCTCTACGACTTGCTGAATCACGATATTGATCGGATCCACGGAGTCGAAAGAGTGGCCAATTTCTTTGCTGACCAGCTGCACCTTGGAGTTGATGTCGCCAAACAGCTGCTTTTCTTCTTCTTCGGTCAACCCGATATAAATTTGCACGGCCAATTCGCTTTCCATCAGTTCAAGACGGCGTCTTTCGATCTGGTTGACCAGACCTTCGACCTGCTCTACCTCGTCTCTGACTTCCTGATCCTCCGGACGTTTTCTTTGCTTGATTTTGAGCGCAGCCAGCTTTCTTTCGAAATTGCGCGATTCTTTCAGCAGCTGCTCATTAACAAATCCAAGCGCCAAAATCCGGTGCTGTCCGTCCAATACGCTCAATTTGGAGCCCGGGCGCAGCATCAGCGTTTCTTCCATCCGGGACAAGTTGCTGACTTCGCGAAGCGACAATGTCACAGGGCCGAAAAATACGCGTTCCAGCTCCCGTTCTTGCAAATAGTTGGATATTTTACGGCGTTGTCCCGTGCTGAGCTTACGCTGAACCATCGGATCGATCGCCGTATAGTTTAGCAAATCCTGCACTTTGACGGGAACCGTCGCCAAGCCAAATTTTTCACAAAACGGGTGAATCGTCATCCGTAGGGATAATCCATCCATTATACAGCATCCTCCTTAGAGCTTTCCGATGCGGAAATCAGCAGCAAGTTGTTTTCTTTGTAGAAATCTTTCAAATATTGATATGCCTTCATAATCCGGGATCTTCTTGGCAGACGGTCTTTCTCGTCCCCTTCATAGATCGCATCCCAGTTTACATGCGGCAAAATTTTCAGGGCGTGTTCCAGTTCATATTTATTAAACGTCGCGCTTTTCGTCGCCTCTTCATGAAAGAATAACGCCATGGCGATTTGCACGTTTTCCGACCAGCAAAGCAGCCCTTGCTCCGGTTGCGGCAAATATTTTAACAGTAGGTTGAAATAGTGCCCTGCCAGCTTCTGGTGCTCCTGCAGATCTTTATCCGTAAAATGATATCCGTTATTGCGGGCAGCCGATTTCAGACGGCCTTCGAACAAACCTGCCAATATTTCAATGAGCAAATGATAAGAGAACACATATTCAGGTCCTTTACCGCGCTCAGTGAACATATCGACCGAAATTTGACGCATCGCTTCTTCCTTCTCCGCGATACGGGTAGCCAAGACGTGATAGAACCGGCGCTGCTCGCGCAGTACAGCCAGATTGCCGCCGATTTTGCGGGGCAGCTTATTGATATCGGAGAAGAGCTGACGTTCTTGCTTCGCATCAATATCGAGATAGATCATAACCGACATCGGGAACGAATAGATTCTACGCATTTTTTCCGTAATTTCGTCCACACGGTCATATTCCCTGCGGTCTTTCGCCCGGGCCATCAAGCTTTGCATCGTTTCCATCATGCGGCGGAATGCGGCAAGCCGGTGCTGCCCGTCTACGACGTACAGCTTTTCAATCGCCTGCAGCCGGTATACGCGGTGTTCTTCGTCATATTCGCCTGCGCCTCTAGCCGATAAAATAATTCCCGGAAAATAGATTCCTTGATTGTTATCCAAATAAAGCATGATATAATCCATTAATTTGGACAAATTCTGCGGTACGATCGAACGTTGTACCTCGAGGTCTACCTCGTAAATCGAGAAGAGCTTGCTCATCGGTAAGGTTGTCGTGAGCGTGGTTTGACCGAAAGTCCGGGAAAGGACGCCGGGGATCTCAATAAATGAAGATGCCCTTTGGTCTGCAAGAAGCTCTGATAAAGAAGATACATGATCCATTGATAAATTCCCACCTTTTTCACATAATGCGCTTCGTCATTTCATCTCAGCAAAACATACTATTATTATCGATTATAGGTATATGTAATTCCCATTATACATAATCCACCTGTTTTAATGCTAATTTTAGCGTCATGTAACCGCTATTATATTCTTTTTTTTCCATTTTTGACAAATATCATTGTGTAAATATACAAATAAACGTAGGCTTTACAATATTCTCATTGTATGACCGGCATACAAGTATGTCAAAGGAAAGATCAGACACATCCCTTCTTCATTTGTGCGATACTTTGTTGCTTCCCCCAATTTCTCTATTGTACAACAGGGACGATAAAACGTCCAAAACAATGCGCCCTGCAAGCTCATCATGGTGTTTCCACGGGTACGCACCAAAAAGCCACTTCCTTTTCTGACGGAAAAGTAAGTGGCTTTGAACCTTCGATACAATGCGGTTGAGAGGACTCGAACCTCCACGAGCGTACGCCCACCACCCCCTCAAGATGGCGTGTCTGCCATTCCACCACAACCGCGTGGCGATTAACGTGAGCCATGTAGGACTCGAACCTACGACACCCTGATTAAAAGTCAGGTGCTCTACCAGCTGAGCTAATGGCTCTAAATATTTATGTGTTCAATCATTAAGGGCAATTAATTTGTACTTGCTTAAGGAATAATGGTGACCCGTAGGGGATTCGAACCCCTGTTACCTCCGTGAAAGGGAGGTGTCTTAACCCCTTGACCAACGGGCCGTGATGTCATTTTTTCAAGCCGCCTTTCAAAGCGACAAGTGTTATTATAGCAGGTTACCAACACGTTGACAAGCTCTTTTTTCAAAAAAATAATTCAGCTATTTATTCCCCTTCGCAAGGCGCTTTAGATCAAGCATTTCCCCTATTTTGCACGGGCTTATCCACCTGCCGGCAGACGCCTTTTGGGCCCCGATGTTGACCGCGCTCGGCGGGAACTGGCAATGAGCCAAACACGCAAACAGCGGCTATGTAGCCAATGCAATGGGCGTTTCATTTCCTATCGACGCTTATCCTCTGCTCGGGTTCTCATCCCGACCTCTCTCCTGATACGCAAAAAAACCGCCTTATCGGCGGTATCTTTTGCTTCTATACGGAGAGAGAGGGATTCGAACCCTCGCACCACTTACGCAGTCTAACCCCTTAGCAGAGGGTCCCCTTGAGCCACTTGGGTATCTCTCCAAACATGGCTCCCCGAACAGGACTCGAACCTGTGACAACTCGATTAACAGTCGAGTGCTCTACCGACTGAGCTATCAGGGAATGCAAATAAAAATATATCATGGCCGGGAAGACAAGTCAAGAGCATGGAGCTTTAATTTACCCCTGCATTTTCCACATGCGTACTTTTTTGGATCGAGTCGGCGCTTGCGCAAGTACTCGATGCCGCAGCTGGTGCAAACCAGCTTATAGCGGTACGGCTCCTTACGGGGAGCCGCGGGAAGCGCACGGCAGAACCTAGTGCCGCCAACCTGGGCAAGCAGGTTTTTAAAATCGGCGTCCCGGTGCTTGTACCCTCTTTTCATAATGTGTAGATGGTAGTGGCACAATTCGTGTTTGATGATTTTCTCCACGTCGTCCGGTCCGTATTGCTCATATTGCCGCCAGCTGATTTCAATGTCATGGGAACGGGTAAAGTAACGCCCGCCCGTCGATTGAAGCCTTTTGTTAAACCGCGCCTGATGCCGAAACGGCCGCCCAAACGACGAAAGCGAGACCCGCTCCACCCAGCTTTGCAATTCCCGATCATCCATCCGTAAATCCCACCTAAAGCCAAAGAAGTTTTATCAGCTTGTATTACTTGAATTGTAACCCGATCATAAGCTACACTGTCAAGTAGAAAGCTTGCGACGAGAGAAAAGAGGTTATTTTGCCATGTCCAAAATGAGGTTTGCGATCCTTCAGCTCGGAGACGCCATCGAGTTTGTGGAGCTCCCTTCGACTCATATGTACCAGCTCACTGCTTTAAATCAACGACTGCACAAAGAGTTGGCCAAACTGACCGCCAGCAATGTGCCCAATCTGCCTCGGCTCATCGCCGAATGCGATCAATTGGAAATCGTCAGCCCGCAAAACAGCATCATACACGGTCTGGAATACATTAATCAATTGGAACGCACATTTTCATCCATTCAAGAAAAGGAATATCCGCTCATATCGCTGCTTACCGAGATCCGCGCCCTTCAGGCGCAGCTGGAGCAATGGTACGAGGAGGAAGAGGAACTGGCCTAAGCCGCTTCGTTCCTTATCCGCTTGCTGCCGCGGACACGCACGTCTGAGCCCAAACCGCCATATGCTAATATCACGAATCTTATGTTCCGTAAAGGGGGCTGCAGCGATTTTCAGCCACCCCGGACGGCGCAAGCTAGCATGGTGGGAAGGGGTTGGAGGCAATATGCCGCAGTGGCTCTGCAATCAATTGATGAGAGCTTTTCAAAGCAAAAACCGCCGGCAAATCCGGCTGTTGAACGACTGCTGGTTTTTTTACCGCACCCGCAAAACGGGTACCGATGCCGATGAATCGTCTTCATTCTTACGATGAACTAAAAAAGAGCATGATGCAGATCCCGCCGATCTGTCTCATGCTCTTTCTTAATTTTCCGCCGCCCGCAGATCGCCGGATCGCCGGATCGCTGCTTGACCCTCCACTCGTCAGACCCCTTGATGTGTCGCTTCTTATTGCTCAAGTGATCCACAGGTGATGCGCGACAGCGCGTTAGTGTTAGCGGTCAAACTCACAACGTTACGGTTTTTTCATCGTCAAACCGACGCGCCCCTTCTTTAAATCCACATTTAATACCCATACGGTCACGGTATCGCCGACGGATACGACATCCATCGGATGTTTAACATAAGAATCGCTTAGCTGCGAAATATGGACAAGACCGTCGTTTTTAATCCCGATATCGACAAAAGCGCCAAAATCGATTACGTTGCGCACGGTACCGTGCAGCTCCATACCGGGAACCAGATCCTCGATCTGCAGCACATCCGTGCGGAAAATCGGCTTAGGCAGCTCATCGCGCGGGTCCCGCCCAGGACGCTGCAAGCTGTCCAGAATATCCCTTAAAGTAGGCACACCTACTCCCAGCTTGACCGCCACGTTCTCCGTCTCCAGCTGCTGAAGCAGCTGCTTCAGCCTCTCCGAGCCCAGCTCGGCAAGCTCCAGCTTCAGCTCTTTAAACAGCTTGTCCACCACATCGTAAGATTCGGGATGGATCGGCGTGTTGTCCAGCGGATTCTTGCCGTCTCCGATACGCAGGAAACCGACACACTGCTCGTATGCTTTAGCTCCAAGACGGGGCACCTTCTGCAATTCCTTGCGGCTGACGAACTTCCCGTTTTCCTCCCGGTACTTAACGATATTTTTGGCGAGCGTGCTGTTCACCCCGGAAACATAAGAAAGCAGCGACGGCGATGCTGTATTCACATCCACTCCGACATGGTTTACCGCCGATTCGACCACTCCGCCGAGGCTTTCTTCCAGCCTTTTTTGCGATACGTCATGCTGATATTGGCCGACGCCTATCGATTTTGGATCGATTTTGACCAGCTCCGCAAGCGGGTCCTGCAGCCGTCTGGCAATCGAGATCGCGCTGCGCTCTGCCACATCGAGGTCGGGGAATTCCGTTTGCGCCAGTTTGGAAGCGGAATAAACGCTTGCGCCGGCTTCGTTTACGATCAAATACTGAAGCTTTTTGCCGCTGCTCACAGCAAACTCGCCGATAAAATCGGCCACGAACTGTTCGGTTTCCCGGGAAGCCGTGCCGTTGCCGATGACTACCGTGTCGATGCGATATTTTTCGACAAGCTGCCGAAATTTCTGTTTTGCTTCCGTCACCTTATTGTTGGGAGGCGTCGGGTATGTAACGGCCACCTCCAGCATTTTGCCGGTATCGTCGACAACGGCCAATTTGCAGCCGGTGCGGTATGCGGGATCGACGCCTAATACGATTTTACCTTTGACCGGAGGCTGGAGCAGCAGGTTGCGCAAATTCTCACTGAACACCTGGATCGCCTTCTCTTCGGCCTTCTCGGAAAGCTCGCCCCGAACCTCTCGTTCAATGGAAGGCGCGATCAGCCGTTTGTAAGCATCCTCCATAACAGCGGTCAGCGTATCTTTGACCACGGAATTTCCTTTTATGTACTGTCTCGACATGTATTCGTGAATCTTGTCCACAGGAACCTCAAGGTTCACCTTAAGCACTTCTTCCCGCTCCCCGCGGTTAATCGCCAGAATACGGTGGGACGGAAGCTTGCGTACTGGCTCCTGGTATTGGTAGTACATTTCGTACACCGATTCTTGGTCTTTGTTTTTGGCTTCCGTCTGCATAATCGCATGATCGTGAGTATATCTGCGTACCCAAGCCCTGACTTTAGCGTCATCGGCGACGATTTCCGCGATAATGTCCATAGCCCCCTGTACAGCTTCTTCTATACGCTGAACGCCTTTCTCCGCGTTGATATACGCTTCTGCTTCTTTTTCCAGGTTCCCTTGCCGAGGCTGGCTTAAAATCCATTCAGAAAGCGGCTCCAGCCCTTTTTCTTTGGCTACGCTGGCGCGTGTTTTGCGTTTTTGCCTGTAAGGCCGGTACAGGTCCTCGACCTCCTGCAGCTTCACGGACTGACCTATCGCGGCACGCAGCTCCTCGGTTAGTTTTCCCTGCTCGTCGATCAGCCGGATAACTTCCTGCTTGCGGGATTCCAGATTCCGCAAGTAGCCCAGACGCTCCTCAATGTCGCGCAGTTGGTTCTCGTCGAGCTCTCCGGTCATCTCTTTACGGTACCTGGCGATAAAAGGTATCGTGTTGCCCTCGTCCAGCAGGCCGATTGTTGTCCGCACCTTGCCGACGGCAAGCTGCAATTCGGCTGCAACCTGCTTGAGGATCCGCTCCTGTATGGCCGCTTTCATTTCCTCCGTTAATTCCGCTGCGTTCTGTCCATCTTCTAACATTGCCGGTTCCTTTGCCATTCGCCGCATCCTCTCCTTCACTTTCATGAACTGCTTGTCTGCCGCAAGGATTGGTAGTAGAAATGCACATGCATGTACCTGACTTGCACGCCATCACCCGCAGCCATTTGCAGACAAACCAAAAAACGAGGACACCTCGGCACCCTCGCCTCCATTCCGTGCATATTAAAATTCTATCAAACCTACGCTGATCTGCAAAGCATCGTCGACTTTTCGCATTGTTTCTTCGTCCAAATGGGTAATTTTATCCGTCAGACGCTGCTTATCAATCGTCCGGATCTGCTCCAGCAGAATCACGGAATCCCTGTCGAATCCATGAGACTCCGCATCAATCTCTACATGAGTAGGAAGCTTCGCCTTCTGAATTTGCGCTGTAATCGCAGCTACAATCACAGTTGGGCTGAAGCGATTGCCGATATCGTTTTGAATGACCAGAACGGGCCGTACTCCTCCCTGCTCCGAGCCAACAACCGGTGAAAGATCTGCGAAAAACACATCGCCGCGCTTAACAATCAATGGTTACACCCCACTAACTAAACGATCAAGAGTGTTGTCCGCTTCTTCCTCCGCCAAAAATGCCTCCGAAGCCATGTGCAGGTTGATTTTGGCCATTTCCATATAACCGCGCTGCATCGATTCCCGAAGATGGCGTTTTTTACGCTCCAGTAAGTACAGCTTCATGGCTTGCCTGATAAATTCACTGCGGTTGGAGTTTTCCTTCTCCACTATGCCGTCCACTTCCTGAAGCAGATAGTCCGGCAAGCTAATCATAATACGTTTCGTGTTCTGAGCATTGGCCACTCGTCTCGCACCCCCAAAAAATACCCAAGGCAATATTACCATTATGGATCATTGCAAACAATTCTATACAAGAATAAATATATGCGCACCGTATTGCAAGTATGTTATACAGTTCCTCATCAAGGCGGTATTAGTCATCTTACATATTCGCGGGAAATACGGAAAATCCTTTCGAAAAACCGCATTTTCCTTGCAGGTAAATATTTCTTGATGATAAAATACACATTCAGTCCCGAAGTTCCGGTTTATGTCTGGATAAACTTAACAGTATCAATTTGGGCTGTCAGTTCTGAACTAACGCTCCGAAAAATAAATTCAGCAGCCTTTGGCTCTAATATTAACTTTGACGCGACACGTGTCTCTCGGATCCCGCGTACGTTGAAAAGCGCCCTAAACAAAAGGAACCCAATCTCCTCAAAACAGTCGCTGTAGCTCCTTAAGAAAGCCGTTTAAGCAGCGGATTGACGGTTTCCACAACCTGGCCTCCGTTGACATACACACGCGGCACCCGGTGCGAAACCATGCAAGTAATTTCATATTTGATGGTTCCCAAAAGCGAGGCCAGTTCTTCCGCCGTCACTACTTCATCGCCCTGTCTGCCCAAAATGACAACTTCGTCTTCCATACAGACATCTGCAAAGCCGGTTACATTCATCATGCATTGGTCCATGCAGATTTTGCCGACGATCGGAGCGCGGCGTCCTTGAATCAAGGCGCTCACCTTGCCTGACAGCATCCGCGAGAATCCGTCCGCGTAGCCGATCGGCAGCGTCGCGAGCTGCTCCTCTTGCTGGGTATAATAGGCCACGCCATAGCTGACTCCGGAACCTGCGGGTACGTCTTTGACCATGACAACCGCCGTTTTAATGCTCATTACAGGCTCCAAAGGGATTAGCTGATGATTCACTTCCTCTGAAGGGTACAGACCGTACATGCTGATGCCCAGCCTAACCATATTAAAGGTAAGCTCCGGCGTATCGATCGCCGTTGCGCTATTGCCGGCATGTACCAAAGGAAATTGAACGCCTTTAGCTGCAAAATAGTCAATCACCCGTTTAAAACGCGAATGCTGCTGCAGCGTGTACGTTTTGTCTTCCTCGTCCGCGCAAGCGTAATGGGTAAACACGCCTTCCACCAGCACACCGGGAATTCGGCTTGCCCGCTCGATAAAAGCGATCGCTTCAGTCTCCGTAGTCAATCCCAGTCGGTTCATGCCGGAATCGATCTTAATATGCATCTTCAGCGGTCTGTCCGCAAAAAAGCCTTCCGAGTCCAGCTGCTCAGCGGCCTCAAGCAGATTCGGAGTATATACGTTTAGTGTAATATCGTGTTCGTAGGCACTGGCTATTCCTTCGGGAGCCGTGTAGCCCAGCACCAGAATAGGAGCCGTGATGCCTCCTCTTCGCAGTTCCAAGCCTTCATCCAAAAATGCGACAGCGATATATTCAACACCGCAAGCGATCGCTGTCTTGCTGACTTCTATCGCTCCATGGCCATAGGCGTCCGCTTTGACGACCGCCATCTTTTTAATATGAGGAGGCAATACGTTCTGAAAAGCCAAAATGTTGCTGCGCAGCGCATCGAGCGATATTTCCACCCGTGTCGGCCGGTAATACGGATCCATGCTGACTCACCTTCTTTTAACCTGTAGGGAGACGTAACGTAATGTATCTATTCGCCGGTCTCGTTTTCAATAACAGCCTATCGTTCCGATTCCGCTTCATGTTCAGCATTGCTACAGAGCCCATGACAAAATAAGCGCAAGCTTATTTATGGTTCGTAGGCTGCTTTTTTTGCAATGGGGCCAGTTTGTAGCTGGATTGGATCAGGCCAGTTCGTCGATATGCTAGACATGCTATATCGTCGACATACTAATTGCAGCGTAACATCCATTTCTAACACGCGTGATCGCAAGTGCCCGTTGCGGCGCTGCACGGCAGTCGGTCGAACCCTACGCGGGTGACTATATAACGGAAAGTGTTACCCCGCCTCACTGAACACCTGCCTCGCTGAAAATCGGAAGGGAAGCCCTCTTGTGGGAGGCACTTCCCTTCCATAATGTTAATGGGTTACCATACCGCTGTCAATGAACTTTATGCGAAAAACAGCCTGAAATATGATCCTTTTTTCGCCATCTGAGGTGGATTTAGAGAATATGCAGATGAGGTGGAAATCGGAGGGAGAGATTATGACAAAAAGGCACTTCCTACTCCACCTTTGCCTTGTGGTGTAAGAGGTGCCTTTCCTGGCGATACCGCTCCATACGTGCAGGGATATATTCCGCTATGCAAGTTGTATCCCTTACTTCCCGGATTGATCCTCCAGTGCTTGAGCTACTTTAATCATTTCATTCAGCGGCAGATCTCCGGTGGAAAGTCTGAACTCGACACCATCGGATGTCCACATCATCGTTTTCTTCTCATCCCCGGTAATGACAGCGAGTGTAAACCCGAGATCCACAATATCTCCCGGCAGCGACGATACGGTTTGCGCTTGCGGCATCGATTCAACCAAGGTGTAGTTGAATTTGCCGGAGTAGCGCAGCATAACGGCCATCTCTTCGCCTAACTTCATATCACGGATATCTTGCTTTTTCACACCGGAAGGGATGTAGGACGGTTCAAGGACGCCAAACTGCGGTTTCGCTGCCGCCGCGGCGGCTTTTGATGCATCTGCGCCAGCCCCTGGTGCCGGTTTAGCTGCATCTTTTGCGCTTGCTTGCGGTTGAGCCGCTGTACCGGGAGCCGTTTTGGATGCATTGGTTCCATTAGTGCCTGCAGCACCATTGCCCGTACCCTGAGCCGCTGTGTTCCCTGTAACGGCTCCATTTGCGCCCGTGGCAGTCGCACCGGTTGTATTGCCCGTCGCAGCAGATACGGGGGATCCAGACGCCCCAGAAGCGCCTGTAGCAGCTCCTGTGGTTCCACCGGCTGTTGCATCCTTAGGCGAGCCTGAAGCTGCGCCTGGTGTAGTTCCTGAGGCGTTAGCTCCTGCCGCACCTTGTGTATTCCCACCCGTTGGCGAAGCTGCGCCTGGAGCGGATGTATTTGCTTTATTTGTGGAGCTCTGAGCATTAGCGCCTGTGGTTCCGGCAGGGTTTTGTCCATTTGCTACACTGCTGGTATTTTGTCCAGCTGCGCCTTTTGCATCGGTGCTTGCCGCTCCCGCGGCACCTTGTGTTTTGCCATCTGCCGCGCCTGTAGCGCTCGATGAGCTTGCACCTGTTGCTGCCGTACCTTGTTTATTCGTACCCGCTGCACCTGCAGCACCGTTACCGGTTGCCGCTTTTGCATCCGTACTCGCCTGAGGCGTCTTATTTTGCGCCGTATTATCCGCCGCTTTCCCCATGGTTGGCATTAATTGAATATTATAGCTTGTCATATTCCGCTGCATATCAAAAGAATCTTTTTCAAACTTCTTGCCAAATTGGAAATCTTTAAAGTCCACAATAACCATCACGTTCGAATTCGCATCAGACACCTCTACGTGCTGCGGTGCCAAACTCTTTTTATTCAGCCAAACTTTTTGACGTGCCAAAGATCCGTTCTGGTAGTTGGCCTGTACATCAAATACATAAGCATCCTTGTCCGCCGTAAATTGGCGTTCGTTATCCATTAAAATGCTTTGTGCGAGCGATTGGAACAAATACACTTGTCCTTGATTTTCCGGCCAGTCGCTTTGGAAGCGGAAGCTTTTATTCAAATGAGGCGTGAGCACGAATACCCCGTCATCGTTGCGCAGCACGATTTGCGTAATATCCTTCTTCTCGTTGGTCAACGAGATCCGGTAATAATGGGGCGCTTGGTAGCTGACCTCCACTCCGTACTCCTGAGGTTCCAGTCCCGTATGCAATACCATTTTGCCCGTACCGTGATAGCTGTCGAGCTTGTTCATCACCTTGTCCAAATCTTTAACCACCGACGTTGAATCCTTCTTGCCGCACCCTGCCAGCACAACGGCCAAACACATCACGATGGCTACGACCCATGTGATCCGTCGCATTTGCTCATCCCCTTCATCGACATATTAACATTCACTGATAACATGTCTATGTGGGGACTTGTTCGATTATGCAGACAAGTTTGGGCATGTACGATATGAATTATTGGTTGTATAATAGACGTATCATCTTTACAAAATCATTAAGGAGATTACATAGAATGACAACTCTTGTGTCTGTGATCGGCACTATTTTTGTCGATTGCAAAGGTTTTGCCAAAGAAAGCTACAATCCGTTCGGACGCAATTTGGGCAGCATCCAATTCGTTCACGGCGGCGTTTCCCGCAATGTTGTGGAAAATTTGGCCAACCTTGATTTATCAACCGCTTTTGTTTCTACAGTAGACGATTCCGGTTTAGGGGAAGAAATCAGCAAACGCCTCAAAGATGCCGGTGTAGCCCTAGACTATACGCAACGCACGCCAAGTGAAGGCATGGGCATGTGGCTGGCCGTTCTGAATGAAAATGGCGACCTGGTCGGTTCCATCTCGCAAATGCCTAACCTTATAACGCTGCAAAACCTTATCACTCAGCGCGGCGAAGAGATCGTCAAAAATTCTTCCCATCTTGTTCTCGAAATGGATCTTAACGATCAGATCTCCTGTCAAGTACTGTCCATTGCAGAGCAATGGAATAAACCTGTATTTGGCATTCCCGGCAATATGGATGTAATCATGAGCCATCCGGAGCTGCTCGGCAAACTGGAGTGTTTTATATGCAATCATATAGAAGCGGAAAAATTGGTCTCCGCCGACTTTAATTCCTTGGATACGACCGGTCGGATCGCCGCTCTGAAAAAATACGTAGACGCCTCTACGCTCAAATCCATGGTTGTCACTTTGGGAGCAGACGGTTCTATCTATTATGACAGCCGTACCCAAGAATCCGGGTATCAGCCGGTATTCCCCGTGCAAGTCGTCGATTCAAGCGGCGCAGGCGACGCATTCTTTTCGGGTACAGTGATGGGGCTTGTACGTGGCTTATCGTTGAGCGAGGCTGTCATCTGCGGCACGAAGGTAGCCGGCTGGACGATTGAGTCGAAGGAGAATAACTGCAGGGAGCTTCGGGAGAAGACACGGGGTGATGTGGTGTTTCAGGGGTTGTTGGTGGGGAGGTAAGAGAAACTTCCATTGAAGTTTCTTAAGGATAAACTTTGAATGAAATTTTTCTAATATATAAACGAGATCTGTCAAAAACGTCATGAGACCCTCCCCACTTTAAATTAATATTCTCTTTCATTAACCGAATGAGCTTCCCATACAAGGCTACAATGGATTGTTTCTTCTTTAGCGGGTTCTGAATACGTTAGGTGTAATAATGGTGTAGCGCTTTAAACTCTGCGTTTTTCGCCACCATAGGCATTACCGCACGAAACAGTAAAGCTCGAAGTCGGGATGGTCTTCGTAATCGTGGATTTGCCCTTTCTCTTACCGAAGCTGTTCTCTTAGATTAAAGCCCATAAGGTTGTATAATCTGCCTGCCATGATCATAGCCTTGAAAACACCGACTTCGGTCAAAAATCCACCCAAGGTAACCATCCCGACTCCCGAAACGGTGAGCATTTCTTCCGTACTAGGAATTGGCCCAAGGATGCCCTTATTCTGTCGGGTAAGCTGTGGTATTGTTCCAGCAAACCTTCAACTCAATCCTGGTCGCTATTAACCCCTCGGTAAGACCGATAGAGCCCCGAGCAGCTTGAACAACCAGCTATTGGGATGAGCTAACCACTTGGAGGTGGACTGGCTCAAAAAAAAATCTGGCCTCAAATGAACCCTTGGAAGTCCGGAAAGCGATGGTTGAGCGCGGCTATATCGAGATCACAGTGAAACGTCAGGCAGATCTGCTCAGTGTGAACA
>NZ_SIRE01000040.1 GCF_004307995.1 Paenibacillus thalictri
GCAAAACATGTTTGGTGACGATGGCGGAGGGGAACCACGCGTACCCATCTCGAACACGACCGTTAAGTCCTCCAGCGCCGATGGTACTTAGACCGCAGGGTCTCGGGAGAGTAGGACGTTGCCAAGCAAAGAGTAAGATCCTTCTGTATCAGAGAAGGATCTTTTTTGCATGTATTACTCGTAGAGGACGACCATCGGCATGAGACGCTGGATGTGCTATCAATCTGTACGCGCGTTAGAAAATGACGATGAATCAGACGGCGAAGTTTTGCAGCCACTGGCCGCAGTCAAGACTGAAAGGCATACGGCGTGAAGCCGAAGCATCGTCCTCTGATCGGAGTATTATGGTATACGGGAAATCGGCTGCTCCATTAACGGGCAGCCGATTAGCGTTCTGTATTGAGATTGGGGGGATTTTGAAGCGGATCATTGTTAGTCTATAGTACCGGTAACCTCCTGCTCTAAATACAGATTTTTTGCCTTTTCATCGTAAGCGAACAATTCGGCGTACCTTCCCCAATCGATTAAAATATCCATTTGATGCCCCGCTTCCTCTAAACCAAAGTGTTTTTCGAAGATTTCCAGAAAAAACTCGCGTTCCATCTTATTGTTTGATTTGGAGTGCAGGATCCAGATGATTTTTTCAATCATAGGGACATGCTGCAGTACCTGCTTTTTAAAGATATCTTTTCTTTCCAACACACTGGCGTCAGCAAAATGACGCCCAACTTCAGTTAATGTAATATCGCCGTGTTGGATTTGAGCAAACCCAAGCATTTGAGCGGCTTCGACAATGGGCAGAAAATCCTCCAGGTTCAGACTCAACTGATCTGCCAACCTGTATAAATCAACAGTAATCCCAAGGTCGTCAATCAGCTCGATAAATCCTGTCAGCGCGCCAGCTGGCACTTCTTGCACTTTTTCGATTTTTTTCTTTCTTTCTTCTATCGGTTCAGTTGGTTTAAGCTCCCGTTTCGTGAGTATGGAATAAATTCTGTCCACTAGCCCGGTAAATTGAACGTCTTGCTTATCTCTCCAGTGAGTCATTGGGATAGGAATATCGGCAATAATACGAGCCGGATCCCGGGATAAGACAACCGCCCGGTCAGACATGTAGACCGCTTCTTCGATGCTGTGCGTGACCATAATGATGGATTTGGTAGGGATTTTTTTCTCGGTCCAGAGTTCAAGCAAATCCCGTTTGAGGTTTTCGGCAGTCAAGACGTCAAGGGCCGAGAATGGCTCATCCATTAACAAAATATCCGGTTCCATAACAAGCGCCCGCCCAATGCCAACCCGTTGCCTCATGCCTCCCGATAGTTCTTTGGGGTACGCATTTTCGAATCCGTCAAGCCCTAGCATATCGATGATCGAGAGAGCCTTGCGCATTTTCACGGTTTCAGTGAGATGTTTGTTCTCGAGCCCCAACTTTACGTTTTCAAGCACGGTCAGCCAAGGAAATAAAGCAAACGATTGAAATACCATGCCCACCCCTGGGTTCGCTCCCCGTACCTCTTGACCGCTATAATAGACTGCTCCGTCAGAAGGAGGCACGAGACCGGCAATAATTCGCAGCAAGGTCGATTTGCCGGAACCCGATGGTCCCAAAATAGATACAAACTCACCTTCTACAATCGTTAATTTTATATTTTCCAAGACGCTGACATTTGTTGTATTAGGCGTATCATAGCGCTTGCAGATTTGTTGCAGTTCGATCAAGGTTTGTTTCATGTCGGTTCACACTCCTTATTCAAGATGAAATTTATTTTCTGATACGGCATACAACTTACGCCAGACTAGCCGGTTGATCACTACAACCAACAAACACATCACGACAATACCCCATATGATTTGAGGCCAGTCGCCATGGGTGGTCGCTTGGGCAATAAAAGAACCAAGCCCTGATGCTTCCAATGTATCGTTTTTCCAAGAGACAAGCTCAGACACGATACTCGCGTTCCAAGCCCCTCCGCTTGCAGTAATGCAGCCGGTGACGAGAAACGGAAATATGCTGGGCAAAATCAGCTTGATCCATATTTGGGGACGGCTCAGACGCATGATCGTCGCCGCTTCTTTTAAATCGGATGGGATGGCCATTGCGCCAGCGATAACGTTAAACAAGATGTACCACTGCGTACCCAGCATCATAAGAGGGATTGCGCCTATGTTCATGCTGATTCCAAGCTTGAGATACAGAATCGTAAACAAAGGAAATGCCATATTGGCCGGGAAAGAGGCCAGCACCTGCACAATCGGCTGCGCGATTCTCGATAGCTTCGGGTTCATCCCGATCATCACACCGACGGGTACGGTCCATAACACGGCAAGAACTGTCGATATGAACACGCGAAACGCTGTTTTGAGACCGAGAACGATAACATTCATGATTTCGTCCGGGCCCAGCTTACTAATCTCTAAAATTGCTTCATAGGCATATTTGACAAAAAACACGGCGACGGCGGCCCAAATGATCCACACTGCCGATCTAGTTATAACGGACGGAGGTTTTGGCCAATGAACAGACAAGCTTCTTTGCTTCACACTGCTGGTTATGTCATGGACAAAAATGCTTACGGTGCGTTGAATGCGTTGAATGAACAGCGCACGTTTGATCATGTCATAAACCCATGACGTAGGCGCTTCATTGGCTTCCGATTGCTCATTCTTAAATTTTTGTGCCCATGCCACAAGCGGCCGCCAGAACAACTGGTCGACAAGGCATATTAAGAGGACCATCGCAACAATAGAGTAAATAATGGCCTTTACATCTCCTTGGTCTACAGCGGCAGCCATATACGAGCCGATCCCGGGAAGCTGGATGTCTTGATTCAACACGCTAATGGATTCGCTCGCGGCAAGAAAAAACCACCCTCCGCCAAACGACATCATGCTGTTCCAAACCAAACCGATCATAGAAAAGGGAACTTCGAGTTTGGTAAACCGGGACCATGTGCCAAGCCGGTGAATTTGCGCCGCTTCATGCAGCGGCCGCGGTATCGTTGAAAGGGAATGGTAGAAGCTGAACGTCATGTTCCAAACCTGGCCGGTAAAAATCGCAAATATTGAAGCGCATTCTACCCCCAGCAAGCTTCCGGGGAATAAGGCCATGAACATCAGCACGGTTGCAGATAGGAATCCGAGAACCGGAACGGATTGCAAGATATCGATCGCAGGGATCATAATTTTTTCGGCAAAACGGTGATAGGCGGCAATACGCCCGTACACAAAAGTAAACAAAAGCGATGCTCCGAAAGCAATAAACATTCTGAGCAGGGACCGCCCGGCGTAATAAGGCAGCATTTGCGGAGCGAGGCTTATCGCCGGCTGATCGCTTTCGGAGAAAGGGGCCTGCATCGCCGAGCCCAGACGGGCTGCCAAATAAAAAATCGAGATAAATGCTAAGACAACCAGAATATCGGCAAAGCCGAACTTATATTTGTTGCTGGCATGAAGAAAACCGTTCCATTTCACCGCAAAACCTCCTTTTCAAATAAAAAAGCCCTCCTCACATTGCATGAGGAGAGCGTGAATAATCCGTCCAATTAAACCGCTTCGGCTATATATACCGAGGGCGCACTGGTAGACGGATGCACACGATTCCTTGTCTGCAAAGTACGGGTTATTCGCTTTAATTGCGGCATCTGACTACTACTGTCCATCCCAGTTCCCCCCTTTAGTTCATAAAATATGAAAGCCCCCTGGTTTTGGTCCCAGGGGGCATAAGTTCATAACAAATAAACCGGTTCCCCCTAGTCCAGTTTTAGCACTATACAACGTAAAGAGAGCAGCGCTCTTAGCCACATTATGAAAAGCCTTAATCCGGCGATTCCTGTTCTACCCATTGGCATCTTTCGATATTTCCGGGCAGTGGCCTATGTTTGTATAGGAGCCTCACCTAACGAGGACATATTTAATTCCTTAAGCATCTTACTTCTTCCTGTAATTCATTGTCAATAAGCGGAATAAAAAAATGTGAAAAAGAATTAATTGGAACAGGGTCCGACGTTAATCAAGGGTACTTTTGTAAATACTGTGAGTAGATAAGTATATAAGGTTATCTGACGCTGCTCAACAGACACGTTAAACAGCTCTTGCAAATTGCAGCCAAATCATTATAATGAAATTAAGGTCAAAGAAAGTCAAAGTCAATTTTCACTGCCGGTTATGCAGTGCTAAGCTATGCCGACTGGGGGTAGATTGATGCGTAATGTTTCGGAAGTCATCGAACATTATTTGAAGCAGGTGCTACAGCAAAGTCCCGAAGGAGTCATCGAAATCCAGCGTAACGAGCTTGCAGACCGATTCGAATGTGTTCCGTCCCAAATCAATTACGTGATAAGCACCCGCTTTACACTCGAAAAAGGCTACGTTGTCGAAAGCAAGCGCGGCGGCGGCGGATACATCCGCATTCAGAAGGTCGCGCTGCAATCGCATGGCGAGCTGCTTGATCACATTTTTGGCACCATTGGTTCCATGATTGATCAGAGCGCTTCGGAAGGGCTGCTCTACCAATTGGAAGAGGGCGGCTACATCACGCAGCGGGAAGGCTGCCTCATGAAAGCGGCCATCGCCCGCGAGGTATTGGTATTGAAACTGCCATACCGGGACGAAATACGCGCGAATATTTTAAAAGCGATGTTAATTTCTTTATTAAGCAAGTAAATAAAAGCCAAGAAATGCTCATGCTCAGCAGGATGTGGAGGAGGGAAACTCGATGATTTGTCAAGAATGCGGAAAACGGCCGGCCACGCTGCATTTTACGAAAATCGTGAACGGCGAGAAAACGGAATTTCACATTTGTGAAGCTTGTGCCAGAGAAAAGGGCGAGCTCATCCCCGGCACGGCAAACGGTTTTTCTATCCATAACTTGTTGTCGGGACTGCTCGATTTTGAACCTCCGTCTGCTGCCGCGGTATCAGCGCCGCAACAAACGCTGCGCTGCGAGCAATGCGGTCTAACGTACTCCCAATTCAGCAAGCTGGGGCGCTTTGGATGCAGCTCGTGTTATAAGCATTTTGCCGATCGGCTGGATCCGCTTTTCAAAAGAGTGCATGGCAACGTTACGCATGTCGGAAAGGTGCCTAAACGCAGCGGTGGCATGATCAAGCATAAGAGGGAACTGGAAAATTTAAAAAAAGAGCTATTTCTTAAAATAGAACGCGAGGAATTCGAGCAAGCCGCCGAGCTTAGGGACCAGATTCGCGAGCTGGAAAAAAAAGTGGCTGATGCTTAAGGAGGTGTTTCAGACATGGCGGAAACACATTTTTTTGAAAATGCGCTTAGTGATTGGATGAAGGATGATGGTCCGGACTCCGAGATTGTCGTCAGCAGCCGGATTCGGATCGCCCGAAATTTGAATCCTTCCCCGTTTCCGATGCTGGCCACCAACCAGCAGTCCAAGGAAGTGCTGGACCAAGTATCCGATGTTATTCAGAGTGAAGAGTTTAAGGCAATCGACCATTTTACAATGCTAACCTTAAACGACTTAAACGAATTGCAGAAGCAGGTGCTTGTCGAGAAACATCTGATTAGCCCGGCGCTAGCCAATGAATCTCGCAACGGCGCAGTGATCCTCAGTGATAACGAGTCGGTCAGCATCATGGTCAACGAAGAAGACCATTTGCGGATTCAGTGTTTGATGAACGGCTTCCAAATCAGGGAAGCCTGGGATCTGGCCAGCCAAATCGACGATCAGTTCGAAGCGAAGCTCGATTACTCGTTTGATGAGAGCCGCGGTTACTTGACCAGTTGTCCTACGAATGTCGGCACCGGCATTCGCGCTTCCGTGATGATTCATCTGCCGGCTTTGGTGTTGACTCAGCAGATCAACCGCATTTTATCCGCGATCACGCAGGTAGGCCTGGCGGTAAGAGGGTTGTACGGAGAAGGAAGCGAAGCGTTAGGCAATCTGTTTCAAATCTCCAACCAGATCACGTTGGGCCAGTCGGAAGACGAGATCATCGACAACCTGTATGGGGTCGTAAGGCAGATTATCGAGCACGAACGGGCTGCCCGGCATAAGCTGTATCACGAATGGAAGGCCAAAATCGTAGACCGCGTCAGCCGCTCGTTTGGCATTTTGTCCTACGCGGCGATTATCGACTCCAAGGAAGCGGCGCAGCGCCTGTCGGATGTGCGGCTCGGAGCGGATCTGGGAATTATTCAGAACGTGACGCCAGCGGCTATTAATGAGCTGATGGTTATGACGCAGCCGGCATTTTTGCAGCAATATGCAGGAGAAAAGCTAACGCCTGAAGAAAGAGATATTCGTAGGGCGGAATTAATTCGTCACAAATTTTCGCAAACCGAAGGATGAACACGCACCCGCTGCAGACACGACGATCATTCCATCATAAGAAAAGCGGGGATCTTACTATAATTTGGAGGTGCAGGTTATGATGTTTGGAAGATTTACGGAACGTGCGCAAAAAGTGCTTTCCCTGGCTCAAGAAGAGGCAGTACGCTTAGGCCATAATAACATAGGGACTGAGCATATTTTGCTCGGACTTATTCGTGAAGGCGAAGGCATCGCGGCTAAAGCTTTGATCGCGCTTGGCCTTGGGCTTGAGAAAATTCAAGACGAGGTGGAGTCGCTCATCGGCAGAGGCCAAGAGCAGCCTACCAATATCGCCTACACTCCAAGAGCGAAAAAAGTTATTGAGCTGTCGATGGACGAAGCCCGCAAATTGGGCCATACGTATGTAGGGACTGAGCACATTCTGCTTGGTTTGATCCGTGAAGGCGAAGGCGTTGCGGCAAGAGTGCTCAACAACTTGGGCATCAGCTTGAACAAGGCGCGCCAGCAAGTACTGCAGCTGCTTGGCAGCAGCGAAGTCGTTTCCACCAATCACGGCACCAATGCAAACGTCAGTACGCCTACGCTGGACGGCTTGGCCCGCGATCTTACCGCTTTTGCAAGAGAGGGCAACCTGGATCCGGTTATCGGACGCAGCAAAGAAATTGAGCGTGTTATCCAGGTGCTCAGCCGCCGCACCAAAAACAATCCGGTTCTGATCGGGGAGCCTGGTGTCGGTAAAACGGCGATTGCCGAAGGATTGGCGCAAAAAATCATCAACAACGAGATTCCGGAAACGCTGCGCGACAAGCGGGTAATGACGCTTGATATGGGTTCTGTCGTAGCCGGCACGAAATATCGCGGTGAGTTTGAGGACCGCTTGAAAAAAATTATGGACGAAATTCGCCAAGCCGGGAATATCATTTTGTTTATCGATGAGCTGCATACATTGATTGGCGCAGGCGGCGCGGAAGGCGCGATTGATGCGTCGAACATCTTAAAGCCGGCCTTAGCCCGCGGCGAACTGCAGTGCATCGGTGCGACCACCTTGGACGAATACCGCAAATATATCGAGAAAGACGCCGCACTGGAACGACGCTTCCAACCGATTACCGTCGATCAACCGACACCGGAAGAAGCGATCCAAATCTTGCTTGGCCTGCGCGACCGTTATGAAGCGCATCACCGCGTAAAAATTACCGATGAGGCGATTGAGCAAGCGGTTCGCTTGTCTGACCGCTACATTACCGACCGGTTCCTGCCGGATAAAGCGATCGACCTGATCGACGAGGCCGGTTCCAAAGTAAGGCTCCGTTCGTATACGGTACCGCCGGATCTGAAGAAGCTGGAGAACAAGCTGGAAGACATCCGCAAAGAGAAAGACGCGGCTGTGCAAAGCCAGGAGTTCGAGAAAGCCGCCTCCCTGCGTGATACGGAGCAGAAGCTGCGTGAAGAGCTGGATACGACCCGCAACGAGTGGAAGGAAAAACAAGGCCGTACCGACTCCGAGGTGACTCCGGACGATATCGCCCAAGTGGTAGCCAGTTGGACCGGCATTCCGGTCGTAAAACTTGCCGAAGAAGAAACGGAACGTCTGCTCAAGATGGAATCGATCTTGCACGACCGCGTCATCGGTCAAGAAGAAGCGGTTAAAGCAGTCAGCCGTGCGATTCGCCGGGCAAGAGCAGGGCTTAAAGATCCGAAACGTCCGATGGGCTCCTTTATCTTCCTTGGACCGACCGGCGTAGGTAAAACCGAGCTGGCCAGAGCATTGGCCGAATCGATGTTCGGCGACGAAAATGCCGTTATTCGCATCGATATGTCGGAATATATGGAGAAACACTCCACATCGCGTCTTGTCGGCGCGCCTCCGGGATATGTAGGTTATGAGGAAGGCGGCCAGCTGACTGAAAAAGTTCGCCGTAAGCCTTATTCCGTAGTGCTTCTTGACGAAATCGAGAAGGCGCATCCGGAAGTGTTTAATATTTTGCTGCAGGTGCTGGAAGACGGGCGTTTGACCGATTCCAAAGGCCGTACCGTCGACTTCCGCAATACGCTGATTATCATGACGTCCAACGTAGGGGCCGAAATGATTAAGAAAAACTCGACGCTTGGATTTACCGCGGCGCAGGATGCAGGCAAAGATTACAACAACATGAAGGACAAAGTGATGAGCGAGCTGAAAAAGAGCTTCCGTCCGGAGTTCCTGAACCGTATTGACGAAATCATCGTGTTCCACTCGCTTGATGAAGGACACATTGCCCGTATCGTAACCTTGATGGCGGACGATTTGAGCAAACGTCTGAAAGAGCAAGAAGTCGAATTTATGCTTACCGACAAAGCGAAGGCATTTCTTGCAAAAGAAGGCTTTGATCCGACGTTCGGCGCGCGTCCGCTGCGCAGAGCGATCCAGAAACACATCGAAGACCGTCTATCCGAGGAGTTGCTGAGAGGCAATATCGTCAAGGGTGATAAACTGACTATTGACGAAGCGGACGGAGAACTTGTCGTCAACCGCAATCAGGCTGCCGCGCAAGCTTAAGGCTGCCGATTATATAGGACGTTAAGCAGTAAAGCATTCTGCAAGCTCATCTTGCAGAATGCTTTTTTTGTGTGAAATATCACACTTATTCCATCCGACACCAGCTTTTCATTGCAGGGTATAAATGGTAAACTTTGAAATGGACTCTTTTTACGAACGGAGAAAAGAAATGGCTAAACCAAAAACGAAATTTCAATGTCAGGAATGCGGCACGGAATCGCCCAAATGGCTCGGCAAATGTCCGGGCTGCGGGGCTTGGAACAGTTTTGTCGAGGAAGTGGAGAAAACGGCTGTCAAAACACAAGGCGTAAATTCTTCCCTACTTAAGACGAAAGAAAAGGCAGTTCCGCTCATACATATAGAAAGTAGCCAAGAACAGCGGGTGTGCACCCAACATCAAGAGCTTGACCGCGTGCTTGGAGGCGGGCTAGTCCCGGGTTCGCTCATATTGGTGGGGGGAGATCCGGGCATCGGCAAGTCGACGCTGCTGCTTCAAACTTCATTTGCGCTCGCCGATAAAGGAATGAGGGTGCTTTATATTTCTGGCGAGGAATCGGTTCGTCAGACCAAATTGCGGGCGGATCGGCTTGGCGCGGCATCCCCGCAGCTGTATGTGCTTTGCGAAACCAATTTGGAGCAGATCGAAGAGGCCATTGAAGAGGTCCAGCCGGATTTTATGGTAATTGACTCGATCCAGACCGTTTACCATCCTGCCGTCGCATCGGCTCCCGGGAGTGTGTCGCAGGTACGGGAATGCACGGGACATTTCATGCGGATCGCCAAAATCAAAGGCATCGCTACCGTGCTGGTCGGCCATGTTACCAAAGAAGGAGCTATCGCCGGACCGCGGCTGCTGGAGCATATGGTGGACTGCGTCCTTTATTTTGAAGGGGAGCGGCACCATTCTTACCGGCTGCTGCGGGCGGTTAAAAACCGTTTCGGATCAACGAACGAAATCGGCATTTTCGAAATGCGCGAAACCGGTTTAGTTGAGGTGCAAAATCCGTCGGAATTGTTCTTATCGGAACGGCCGCTAGGAGTATCCGGTTCAACGGTTGTGGCCAGCGTGGAAGGAACGCGCCCGGTTCTGGTCGAGCTGCAGGCGCTCGTATCGCAAACGAATTTTCCGACTCCGCGGCGCATGGCGACGGGAGTCGACTATAACCGGCTGTCTCTTATTGTCGCTGTTTTGGAAAAGCGGATGGGCATGTTTTTGCAAAATCAGGACGCGTATTTAAATGTAGCCGGCGGCGTGAAGCTGGATGAGCCCGCGGTCGATTTAGGCATTGCCGTCAGCATCGCCTCCAGCTTCAAAGAAATTCCGACGCAGCCTTATGATGTGGTGTTCGGCGAGGTAGGTTTGACCGGGGAAGTACGCGGCGTATCGAGAGTAGATCAGCGTGTGCGGGAGGCGCAAAAACTCGGATTTCGGCGCGTGATTTTGCCTGAATCGAGTTTGAAGGGGTGGACACCGCCGCAAGGGATCGAAATTATCGGTGTACAAACAGTAGCGGAAGCATTATCCGCAGCTTTAGCATAAATTGTGAAGGGGCATCATCATGAGTAAAGAAGAAATCAAGAAAGACTTAATGAGCTCGCTGCTGCAGCTCGTTGCGCCTGGGACCCCTTTCCGCGAAGGATTGGAGAATGTGCTGCGAGCCAAAACGGGAGCGCTGATTGTGGTAGGTTACAGCCCCGAGGTCATGGAACTGGTTGACGGCGGGTTTACGATTAATAGCGACTTTTCGGCCAATTACTTATACGAGCTGGCCAAAATGGACGGAGCCATCATTCTGAGCGAGGATTTGAAACGAATCTTATATGCCAATACGCAGTTGATTCCCGACTCGTCCATCCCCTCGACAGAAACCGGTATCCGGCATAGGACGGCGGAACGCGTTGCCAAACAAACGAACAAGCTGGTCGTATCCATTTCGCAGCGCCGCAACATCATCACTTTGTACCAAGGCAACTTACGGTATGCGCTGAAAGATATCGGTGTCATTCTGACCAAAGCCAATCAAGCGATCCAGACGCTGGAGAAGTACAAGTCGGTGCTGGACCAAGCCCTGACCAATCTGGGGGCCGCCGAATTCGAGGAATTGGTGACGCTGCATGAAGTGACCATCGTCGTCCAGCGGACGGAAATGGTATTGCGTATAAAAAATGAGATTAAGCGGTATATTAATGAACTCGGCACGGAAGGCCGCTTAATCCGGATGCAGCTCGATGAGCTGGTGGCCAATACGGAGCATGAAGCTTTCCTGCTGCTCAAGGATTACTCCAAAGAAGGCAGCGACGAGAAAGTCAGGGATATGATGAACGCGATGAAGCGGCTTGCCCCCGACGAATTGCTTGACCACATTCAAATCGTTAAGCTGCTGGGATACCATCAAACAAACAACATTATGGAGGAGAACGTTTCTCCGAGAGGTTACCGTGTGCTGCACAAAATTCCCCGTTTGCCGACGGTTATTATCCATAATCTAATCGACAAATTCGAGGAACTGCCTCAGCTGATGATGGCGACGATCGAAGAACTGGATGAGGTTGACGGCATCGGGGAGGTAAGGGCCCGGACGATTAAAGAAGGGTTAAAACGAATTCAAGAGCAAGTATTTATTGACAGACATATTTAGCTTGCATCCTGTAAAAGGATAGTCTAATATAATGATGAGTATTAGGGTAAAGTAAAACCAGAGGTGGACAAATTACATGATAACCAAATCACTCCCCAGCGTTTTTACGGTAGGGAATTTATTTTTGGGAATTATTTCGATCATTCTCGTCTTTAACAAAAATCCTGAATTGGCAGCGATTTTCGTAATCGTCGCCATGTTATTGGACGGATTGGATGGGCGGGTGGCAAGAGCTTTAAATGCGCAGAGCGAATTTGGCAAGGAATTGGACTCGTTGTCCGATGTGATTTCCTTCGGTGTCGCTCCTGCTTTTATTATGTACGTGACTGCATTTACCGAGTTGAATACGGCTGCGGCTTGGATTGCAACGGCAATCTTCCCGATTTGCGGTGCGTTGCGGTTGGCGCGGTTTAACGTGGTGGCGGGTACTCCGGGGTATTTTATCGGATTGCCGATTCCGGCAGCGGGCGGCGTATTATGTACGCTGGCATTGTTCCATGAGCAGTTGAACACAGTGGTGCTGCTGTTGAGTACTTTGCTGTTGTCTTACCTGATGGTTAGTACGGTGAAATATCCGAACTTTAAAAAAGTGGGTATTCCGAAAGCTGCCATCTGGATTACACCGATTATTGTTGTCATTGCCGTCGGTCTTGCTATAGCGTTTCCAGGCATGCTCTCTAAGATGATTTTTGTTCCGCTGGTCGTTTATGCGCTGTACGGCTTAAAAAAAAACGTTGATCGGCTTCTCTTCAGAAGACGGAAAAAGAAGTCTGTGGAAGAGGTAAAATCGGAAACGATGATGTAATAAGCTGCTGTTGAAAATAAAAGGCATTTATTTTCTTGTGATGAGAAAATAAATGCCTTTTTTGTTTGTTTATCGTTTCCAGTTTTTGTTCATAATTGTAACGAGACTTATACAACTCATTGGAGGTGAACCCATGTTGAAGAAATGGATACAATTGTTTTTTGCCATTATGG
This sequence comes from Paenibacillus thalictri, assembly GCF_004307995.1. Lineage (GTDB taxonomy): Bacteria > Bacillota > Bacilli > Paenibacillales > NBRC-103111 > Paenibacillus_AF > Paenibacillus_AF thalictri. Next base: position 12,455 of record NZ_SIRE01000040.1, read on the forward strand.
GAGGTATGCTTGGGTTTGAGTGGAGTAATACGTGGAGTGAACCGGTATTAAGCGTCATGGGGCCTGCCGTAACGATCGAACAGGTGCCTGGACACGCTTATTGGCTGATGGTGCTGGGGGGGACGGTTGGCTTTGTGGTCAGCGCCTGGGTTGCCGATTTCGGCTATAAGCTGATTCAGCGCGGGGAACAGCGGATCGCCAAAGTACCGATGGCCGATCTTTTGGCGGGAACGACGGGGCTGATGGTCGGCATGCTGGTAGCGGTTGCGCTGCTGGTTCCGGTGCAAAGCGACGGATTAACGGGCATGCTGGTACATATAGGCGTCACGGCGATTCTGAGCATCGTCGGGTTCCGGTTCGGTTATTCCAAGCGGGAAGAGATGATTTCCTTGTTCTCCAAGAGCAAGGTGTCCAAGGATGCGGATAAAGGCGGCAAAGCGTTCGAAGAGCATAAAATTTTGGATACCAGCGTAATTATCGATGGACGCATTGCGGATATTTGCAAAACGGGATTTATCGAAGGGACGCTGGTCATACCCGAGTTTGTGCTTGAAGAACTGCAGCATATCGCCGATTCTTCCGACTTGTTGAAACGCAACAGAGGCCGCAGAGGGCTGGACATTCTCAATAAAATTCAAAAAGAGCTGGATGTAAAGGTGCTGATCTACGAAGGCGATTTCGATGAGATTTCCGAAGTGGACAGCAAATTGGTCAAGCTTGCCAAGGTGCTTCAGGGTAAAGTCATTACCAACGATTTCAACTTAAACAAAGTATGCGAGCTGCAAGGGGTATCCGTGCTGAACATCAACGATTTGGCGAATGCGGTCAAGCCGGTTGTGCTGCCGGGCGAGGAAATATTGGTTCAGGTCATTAAGGATGGCAAGGAGCATGGACAAGGCGTCGCTTATTTGGATGACGGCACCATGATTGTCGTTGAAGGCGGCAGAGAGTTTATTGGAGCCACTTTGGACGTCCTAGTGACAAGCGTTCTTCAGACGTCGGCGGGCCGGATGATTTTCGCCAAACCGAAACTATTGGAAAAAGCGCTCTAAAATCGGTATAGTAAGAGGAGTGAAATTTTGAGCAGCTTTGCATCGCGGGAAGGGGAGCCGAGGTGGGGAAACTTGGCGTAGTCATCGTTGCTGCCGGGAAAGGTTCCCGAATGAGATCTGTGGAAAGCAAGCAGTTTCTGCAGGTCGGGGACAAGCCGATCCTGGTACATACGTTGGAATTGTTTCAACGTATAGGGGCAATCGATTTTATTGTGCTGGTTACGGGGCCGGATGATGTTGCCAGATGCCGCCAATATGCAGTTCGATACCATATTAGCAAGCTTCACAGCATCGTAGTCGGGGGAGCCGAGCGGCAGCATTCCGTTCGGGAGGGGCTTAAGGCATTGCCGCCGGAGGTGGAGCATGTTCTTGTCCATGACGGTGTGCGCCCGTTTGCAAATACGAAAGACATTATCCACTGCTGGAGCAAAGCGGTGGAAACCGGGGCTGCGGTTCTGGCCGTACCGGTCAAGGATACGATAAAAATCGTGGACGAAACGGGTGTCATTCGTTCGACGCCCGATCGGCGAAGCTTGTGGGCTATTCAAACCCCGCAAGCTTTTCGTCGTTCGCTGCTGGAGCAGGCTTATGAACAGGCGGAGCGGGACGGATTTGTCGGCACCGACGATGCCATGCTGGTCGAGCGATTCGGTACGCCGGTGCATGTCGTACAATCCGACTACTACAATATTAAAATTACAACGCCCGAGGATTTGCCATGGGCGGAATGGATTGCGCAAAATGTCAGGGGAGAGGATTAAGAAGTGATACGGGTAGGACAAGGTTTTGACGTGCATCAGTTGGTAGAAGGCAGAAAATGCATAATCGGTGGAGTGGATATCCCGTTCGAAAAAGGGCTGCTCGGCCATTCGGATGCGGATGTGCTGCTGCATGCGATCAGCGACGCGATTCTTGGGGCGCTGGCGTTAGGAGACATCGGCAAGCATTTTCCAGATACGGCTGCGGAGTTTAAGGATGCCGACAGCTATGTGCTGCTGGTACACGTGTGGAAACTGGCGAAGGAAGCGGGTTACGGGCTGGGCAACCTGGATGCGACGATTATCGCGCAGCGGCCCAAAATGGCTCCGCATATACCGGCTATGGTCGCACGTATTGCGGAAGCGCTGGAGACCGAGCCGTCGCAGGTGAATGTGAAGGCGACAACAACGGAGCAGCTCGGGTTCACCGGCAGAGGAGAAGGAATCGCCGCACAGGCGGTTGTTTGCCTTGTGAAAGGTATGCTATCATAACAATTATTATTTTTAGGCGTATTACAGGATAGGCGAGAGGGGTTAATACTGATGACAAGCAACATTCGCGTGCGTTATGCGCCAAGTCCGACCGGTCACCTGCATATTGGGGGCGCACGGACAGCGTTGTTTAATTATTTATTTGCCCGTAAACAGGGCGGCGCATTTATCGTCCGATTTGAAGATACGGATCAAACCCGCCATGTGGAAACCGGAATCGACAGTCAATTAAACGGACTCAAATGGCTCGGCCTTGATTGGGAGGAAAGCGTCGACGTTGGCGGCCCTTACGGTCCTTATTTGCAGACGCAACGTTTGCCGTTATATCAGCCTTATGTCCAGCAATTGCTGGAATCCGGCAATGCTTATGAATGCTTTTGTTCGGAGGAAGATCTGGAGCAGGAGCGGGCGGAGCAGGAAGCGCGGGGAGAAATGCCGCGTTATTCGGGTAAATGCCGCCATCTGACGGCGGAACAAACCGCGGCTTACCGGGCGGAAGGGCGCCAGCCGGCGATTCGCTTTAAAGTTCCGGAAGACAAGATAATCTCTTTTGACGATCAAATTCGCGGTTTGGTGGAATTTGAATCGGGCGGTATCGGCGATTTTATTATCGTTAGGCCAACCGGCATTCCGACTTACAACTTTGCCGTTATTCTTGACGATCATCTGATGAAAATCACACACGTCATCCGCGGGGAAGAGCATTTGTCCAACACGCCGCGGCAAATGATAATGTACGAGGCGTTGGGACTGCCCGCTCCGAAGTTTGCCCATCTGGCGATCATTTTGAACCCGGACCGCAAAAAGATGAGCAAACGCGACGAGTCGCTTATCCAATTCATCGAACAATACCGCGATCTCGGCTATTTGCCCGAAGCGGTCGTCAATTTCATCGCCCTCCTGGGCTGGTCCCCGGGCGGGGAGCAGGAAATGTATTTGATGGATGAGCTGATCGCCGAGTTTAGTCTTGATCGTGTGGCGAAGAGCCCGGCCGTGTTTGATATGGATAAATTAAATTGGATGAACAACCAATATTTGAAGAAAGCAGACCCTGTGATTGTGACGGCGCTTGCCGTTCCTCATCTGCAGAAAGCCGGCCGGATCGGCGAAGCTTTGTCGGAAGAGCAGCAACAATGGGTGACATCGCTTGTAGCGCTGTATCAGGAGCAGCTGAATTACGCGGCGCAAATCGTCGAGCTGACGGAACTGTTCTTCAAGGAAGATGTCGTGTTCGAAGACGACGAAGCGAAGGCGCTGCTTACGGAAGAGTATGTCCCGGTTGTTCTGGGCAGCTTTCTCGGCAAAGCCGAACAGGCGGAGGATTTCTCTCCCGCGGCGATTCAAGCGCTGCTTAAGGAAGTTCAGAAGGAAACGGGCTACAAAGGTAAACAGCTGTTTATGACCACACGTGTCGCTTTAACGGGGCAGATGCACGGCAGGGATTTGAATCATACGATTCATTTGCTTGGAAAAAACAAGGTGGTTGCGCGGCTGAAGAAGTTATTGTAAACAGCGGGCATTTCCGATATACTTATAAACTAACAAGAGGAACAACCCACAATATAATGGCGAAGACCAGGAGAAGTACGTTATTGCGAGGCATCCCCAGAGAGGACAATCGGTTTTGTCCGGCTTATTAAAGCCGAAGATTCCGGCTGCGAGTTGTCCGTTCCCCCTTACCGGAAATGCGCCTGTGAGCTGCAGTGCCGATCTGCTTATCATAGCAGGGTAGGTTCTGCCGGTCCGTTCACGATAAGAACGAATGAAGTTGAAGCTGCCCTACCACGCTGACATGGCGGGCACGGCTAGCTTTAAGCAGAGTGGAACCGCGTCTACACGCCTCTGCAGCCTTATGGGCTGCGGGGGCTTTTTTTGCTTCCAATATCTTTGTGTACGGAAGAAGGGAGACTCACATGTTCAGCAGGATAAAGGAGGACATCGCAGCCGTATTTGATAACGATCCGGCGGCGAAAGGCTGGTTTGAAGTGTTCTTTACGTATGCCGGGCTGCACGCTTTATGGGCGCATCGGCTGGCCCACTGGTTTTATCGGAAACGGCTGTATACCTTGGCGCGTATCATCTCACAAATTAGCCGGTTCATGACGGGGATCGAAATTCATCCGGGCGCGGTGATCGGCCGCCGGTTTTTCATAGACCATGGGATGGGGGTCGTCATCGGCGAAACGTGCGAAATCGGCGACGATGTGTTATTGTACCATGGAGTCACACTTGGCGGCACCGGGAAAGAAACCGGCAAACGCCATCCGACCGTCGGCAATAATGTGGTCATATCCGCAGGAGCAAAAGTGATGGGTTCCTTTAAGGTAGGAGACAATTCGCGTATCGGCACCAATGCGGTTGTCCTGGAGGAAGTACCGCCGAATAGCACGGTGGTGGGCATCCCCGGGCGGGTCGTCAAGCGGGATGGGGTACGGGTAGGCCGCTTGGATCATAGCAACTTGCCCGACCCGGTGCTGGAAATGTTCAGACAGCAGCAGAAGCAGATTGACGAAATGAAACTGGAGCTGGAAACAGCCAAACAAAAGATCGGGGGATCCATTCAGCATGGCGCTCAAAGTGTATAACACACTCACCCGGGCCAAGGAGACGTTCCAGCCGCTCGAGCAGGGCAAGGTCAAGATGTACGTTTGCGGCCCGACCGTATACGACTATATTCACATCGGGAACGCGCGGCCGCTCATTTTCTTCGACGCGGTTCGCAAATATTTGCGTTCGACCGGATATGAGGTAACTTATATCGTCAATTTTACCGATGTCGACGATAAACTGATCCGCAAAGCCGGTGAGCTTGGCGTTACGGTGCCCGAGGTGGCCGATCGGTTCATCAAGCAGTATTACGAGGATACGAAGCTGCTTCAAATCGAGCAGGCGACCGTCCATCCGCGGGTAACGGAAAATATGACCGAGATCATCGCTTTTATCGAGGACTTGGTTGCTCACGGCTTTGCTTACGAGAACGGGGGAGACGTCTTTTTCCGTACGGTGCGGTTTCCCGAGTACGGCAAGTTGTCCCATCAGAATCTGGAGGAGCTGCAGTACGGCATTCGTATTGAGGTGGATGAGCGCAAGGAGAACCCGCAGGATTTCGTGTTGTGGAAGGCTGCCAAGCCGGGGGAAATTTACTGGTCCAGTCCATGGGGCGACGGCCGGCCGGGTTGGCATATCGAATGCTCGGCGATGGTTCGTAAATACTTAGGAACGACAATTGATATTCACGGCGGCGGACAAGATTTGGCATTCCCGCATCATGAATGCGAAATCGCCCAGACAGAGTCGCTGACCGGCCATGCGCTCGCCAATTATTGGCTGCATAACGGTTACATTAATATCAATAATGAGAAAATGTCCAAATCGCTCGGCAACGGGATTACGGTTCATCAAATTTTGAAAACGTTGAGCCCTCAGACGCTGCGGTATTTCATGCTTTCGGCGCATTACCGGAATCCGCTGAATTTCAGCGACGACAACATCGAACAAGTGATCGGCGGTTTGGCCCGCATCGAGAACTGTCTTGCCAACCTGCGCCATCGTCTAAAAACAGCGGGCGAAGGCGCGGCGGATGCCGAGATGATGGAAGCGATCGACCGCATCAAGACGATGTTTCATGAAAAGATGGATGACGATTTTAATACCCCTGATGCGATAACGGCTTTCTTCGAGCTCGTAAACGAAGCGAATCGTTACGTCAACCGGGAACAGGTGACAAAAGCGACAATCGACGCGGTTTTGGAGCAGTTTACGGCGATGGATCGAATTCTGGGCATACTGGCTCCGGTGGCCGATGATCTGCTGGATGAGGAAGTGGACCGTTTGATCCAGGAGCGGGTAGAAGCGCGAAGCGCGAAAAATTGGGCGCGAGCGGATGAAATTCGCAACCTGCTGACGGAAAAAGGCATCATCTTGGAAGATACGGCGCAAGGAATCCGATGGCGCAGAAAGTGAGCATCATAAGATGAACGAACTTTCCTTGTTTTCGTTTGCGCCGGCGCAAGAGCCCAAGCTGATGAACCCGCTGGTGCTCGCTTATATCGGCGACGCTTTCTATGAAATGTTCATCAGACAGTTTGTCGTGTCCCAGCCAAATCAGCGGCCGAATCATCTGCACCGGCAGTCGACCCGTTACGTTTCGGCGAAAGCGCAGTCCAAAGCGCTGACGCGGCTGCTGCCGCTGCTTACCGAAGATGAGCGCTATATGGTGAAAAGAGGGCGCAACGCCAAATCCGGCACCTCGGCCAAAAATGCCGATATTTTGGAATACCGGCACAGCACCGCATTTGAATGCCTTGTCGGGTATCTGTACTACACCAAACAGCTCGAAAGGCTGCATGAATTGTTAATGATCACAATCGAACCGCAGCATGCGGAGTCATAAAGCTTAAAGCTTCGGTCACCCCTGAACATATAAGGAGGCATCGTCCTTGGAAGAATATATTGCCGGCAAACACTCCGTGCTCGAAGCGCTGCGTTCGGGCCGGACCATCAACAAGATATGGATTGCCGAGAACGCTCAGAAGCAGCTGACCCAGCCGATTATCGGCGAAGCGAAGCAGCAGGGCGTGATCGTGCAAACCGTCGACAAACGCAAGCTCGATCAGATGGTGGAAGGCGTTCAGCATCAAGGCGTGGTCGCCCAGGTTGCCGCCTATGACTATGTGGAAGTGGACGATATTTTGGCGCGGGCGCGGGATAAGCAGGAAGAGCCGTTTATTCTGATCCTCGATGAAATCGAAGATCCGCACAACTTGGGATCCATTCTCAGAACGGCCGATTGCACCGGCGTACACGGCGTCATTATTCCGAAGCGCCGCTCTGTCGGGTTAACCGCCACCGTATCGAAGACGTCGGCCGGAGCGATTGAATATGTCCCTGTCGCCCGTGTCACCAATATTTCGCAAACGATCGAAAAGCTGAAGGAGCAAGGTGTGTGGGTTGGCGGAGCTGACGTTGAAGCCAAGCAAAATGTGTACCAGTCCAATTTCAACATGCCTATCGCTCTTGTCATCGGGAATGAAAATAAAGGAATGGGCCGGCTGATCAAAGAAAGATGCGATTTCCTGGTGAAGCTGCCGATGTTTGGACAAATCAATTCGCTCAACGCGTCGGTAGCCGCTTCGGTACTCATGTATGAAGTGGTCCGCCAGCGTACGGCGGTGAAATAGACGGCTTATGTATGGAAGAGTATTTAATTGTCGACGGATACAATATCATCGGTGCTTGGCCGGAGTTGGCCAAGCTTAAGGACAGGAATTTGGAGGAGGCGCGGGATCGGCTAATCGATATTTTAGCCGAGTACCAGTCGTTTTCGGGTCTCAAGACCTTGCTGGTATTCGATGCCTACTACGTTCCGGGTATCGGCGGCAAATACGTGCAAAGCAAGCTGAAGGTGTATTACACGAAGGAAAAGGAAACGGCGGACGAGCTGATCGAACGGCTCGTCAACAATCTGATGGGCCGCCGCCGGACGATTTATGTTGCGACCAACGATATGACCGAACAGCATGTTATTTTTGGCAAAGGGGCGCTGCGGCTGCCGGCCAGCGAATTGCTGACCAAAGTGAGGTTGTCCCGTAAAGAAATCAAGAAACAGATCCAGACGGAGACAAGCAAACGCACGAATCCGCTGGACGGGAACTTATCAGCCGATTTAAAAGCGCTGTTCGAAAAAATGCGGCGTGGAAAATAGGCTTTTTCACCATAATCTATCATTATCGAATCTGTTGACGATGTTAGATTACATAATGTATACTAAATTCAACTATAAGATGGGCAATAGGAATAGCAGTCTTGCAGGCCGGAGGGATTATGGTGAGTGTCGACCTCGGAGAGTTGAGAATGTACGAATATGACCTCAAGCCTGACGAAGATCTTGTTGAGGCGGTCCGCGAAGGCGATAGCGACGCATTGGAGTATTTGATCAACAAATACAAAAACTTTGTGCGCGCGAAGGCAAGATCCTATTTTCTCATCGGGGCGGATCGGGAAGATATTGTTCAAGAGGGCATGATAGGTTTATATAAGTCCATCCGCGATTTCCGCGGAGATAAGTTGGCCTCTTTTAAAGCTTTTGCAGAGCTGTGCATCACCCGCCAAATTATTACGGCCATTAAGACCGCAACCCGCCAGAAGCATATACCTCTTAACTCCTACGTTTCCTTGGATAAGCCGATTTACGATGAAGATTCGGACCGTACGCTGCTTGATGTCATTTGCGGTTCCCGCGTGAGCGATCCTGAGGAACTGATTATCAATCAGGAAGAGTTCACCGGTTTGGAAGACAAGATGGGCGAAATTTTGAGCGATTTGGAGCGGCGTGTGCTGATGCTTTATTTGGACGGCCGGTCGTATCAGGAAATCGCCGTAGATTTAGACCGTCATGTCAAGTCGATTGACAATGCATTGCAACGTGTGAAGCGTAAGCTGGAACGTTATCTCGAAGTAAGAGACGTTTAATTGAATAATAGATGAGAGAGGCTTCGATAAGAAGCTTTTTTTGTTTTTTGCCGTTTATAGCTCTTTATTATTGTGAATAATGTGGAGTATTGAGGTTGGATGGCCTTGTACGTTAATCAGTTTCCCTTGACACGATATATGGCTTATGCTAAAGTTAATTGGGTAGCCCTATTTTTGAGGCGTTTTTTTTGCTGATTAAAAAAGGGAAAAAATTTTGGGGCATGTCCGTAGGAGGTGTACATCATGCGGGTTATTATTACGTTAGCATGCACAAGCTGCAAACAAAGAAACTATGCGTCCACAAAAAACAAGCGCAACCATCCAGACCGCATGGAGTTGAAGAAATATTGCAGATTTTGCAATGAACATACTGCTCATCGCGAGACGCGGTAGGTGCTGGGGGTGTAGCCTGTGTCTTTTTTAGCTAAAATGAAGGGTTCCTTTTCCTTCTTCTCCGACAGCTGGTCCGAGCTGAAAAAAGTGAAGTGGCCAAGCCGTAAGGAAATGATCAGCTATACACTTGTGGTCCTTGGGACTGTAGTCTTTGTCACTGTGTACTTCTACGTGCTGGATCTTGGCATTTCCGAACTGCTTCGTCTCGTTCTTGGGCGATAAGGCGGGGATGAGATGACAACAATGGAAATGGAAACAAGATGGTACGTCGTACATACCTATTCTGGGTATGAAAACAAGGTCAAGGCGAATTTGGAGAAACGCGTCGAATCCATGAATATGGAGGACAAAATCTTCCGAGTGCTAGTGCCGATGGAAGAGGAAATTGTCAATAAAGACGGCAAGAAGAAATCGGTAATGCGCAAAGTATATCCGGGTTACGTGCTGGTCGAAATGATCCAGACCGACGACTCGTGGTATGTGGTCCGCAATACGCCGGGCGTTACGGGATTCGTAGGCTCGACGGGTTCGGGCTCCAAGCCGACTCCGCTTTTGCCGGATGAAGTCGAAGCGATTCTGAAGCATATGGGTATCGAAGCTCCGAAACCGGTTATCGATTTCGAGCTGAAAGAAACCGTACGCGTAAAAGTTGGCCCTTTTGCAAATTTTGTCGGTACAGTCGAAGAGATTATTCCGGACAAACTAAAGCTGAAGGTACATGTCAACATGTTTGGCAGGGAAACCCCGCTTGAGCTGGAGTTTACTCAAGTGGAGAAACTTTGATACATGGTTACATTGGTTTCCATAGGCCGCAGCCGTCAAGGCCGGGCCTAACAGGTGGGAGGGTTCAACCCGTTTAACCACACTACGTGCAGGGAGGTGTCTCACAATGGCAAAAAAAGTTATTAAAATGGTGAAGCTTCAAGTTAACGCAGGTAAAGCGAACCCGGCGCCGCCAATCGGTCCCGCACTCGGTCAAGCTGGTGTTAACATCATGGCGTTCTGTAAAGAATTTAACGCCCGTACTGCAGACCAAGCAGGTTTGATTATTCCTGTAGAAATCACAGTATTTGAAGACCGCTCCTTTACGTTTATCTGCAAAACGCCTCCGGCTGCTGTATTGCTGCGTGTTGCTGCAGGTATCGAGAAAGGTTCCGGAGAACCAAACAAGAAGAAAGTCGCTACCGTAAAACGTGCAAAAGTACGTGAAATCGCGGAGCAAAAAATGCAAGACCTGAACGCGGCTTCCGTTGAAGCAGCTATGCGCATGGTCGAAGGTACTGCTCGCAGCATGGGCGTTGTAATCGAAGACTAATTGCGTTACGGCGCTTATTTGATAAGCGCCACATCAGTGGGAGGATTTTCCGCTAATACCACAGAGGAGGATACATTCATGGCAAAGCATGGCAAGAAATATAATGAAGTTGCTAAGCTGGTCAACCCGGAAACGTTCTATGAAACGGCCGAAGCGATTGAGCTTGTAAAAAAAGCAACTGTTGCCAAATTCGACGAAACCGTTGAAGTGGCAGTTCGTTTGGGCGTTGACCCAAGAAAGCAAGACCAAGCAGTTCGCGGTGTGGTTGTATTGCCGCACGGTACTGGTAAAACCAAACGTGTTCTTGTATTCGCAAAAGGCGACAAAGCCAAAGAAGCGGAAGCGGCAGGCGCTGATTTCGTAGGCGATCAAGACATGATCAACAAGATCCAGCAAGGCTGGTTCGACTTTGATGTGTGCGTAGCGACTCCTGACATGATGAGCGAAGTCGGTAAATTGGGCCGTATTCTCGGCGGTAAAGGTTTAATGCCTAACCCGAAAGCCGGTACCGTTACTTTCGACGTAGCGAAAGCTGTTCAAGAGATCAAAGCAGGTAAAATCGAATACCGTTTGGACAAAGCGGGTCAAATCCACGCTCCAATCGGGAAAGTATCTTTTGATGCCGACAAACTCGCTGAAAACTTTAAAGCGTTGATCGACGCTTTGAACAGAGCGAAACCTGCTGCTGCAAAAGGCGTATACCTGAAGAACATCGCGGTTTCTTCCACGATGGGCCCAGGCGTTCGCGTAAATACACAACCTTACAGAGGTTAGTATTAACTGGTTGACTTTTTCAATCGGCTGTGGTAACCTTATCTGGTCCTAAAAACGAATATTTCTACCGTAGACAGCAGGTGTCCGTTATGGACTTAATATCCCGCCGAGGTGTTATGATACATTTTCTTTGCTTGAACCCAAAGGAAACGAAACGATCATGCCTTCGTAGAGTCTGCGAAGGCTTTTCTATTTGTTGAAAAGCCTTGAAGAAACGGCCGGTGAGAATCCGGAGAAGTCAGTTTTTGCTAGCGCAAAAGCTCTTAGGAGGTGCAAAGATGGCAAACGTAAAAATTATCGAAGCAAAATCCCAACAGGTGTCTGAAGTGGCATCCAAGTTGAAAGATAGTTCCTGTGTGGTTGTTGCAGACTATCGTGGATTAAACGTTAAGCAAGTTACCGAATTGCGTAAACAGTTGCGTGAAGCTGGCGTGGAATTCCAAGTGTTCAAAAACACATTGGTTCGCCGCGCAACCGCAAATGCGGAACTGTCCGAACTCGACGAATACTTGACCGGTCCTACCGCGATTGCTTTCAGTAAAGACGATGTAGTGGCTCCTGCCAAAATCCTTGCGGATTTTGCAAAGAAAAACGACAAGTTGAGCGTGAAAGCGGGCGTTGTAGAAGGCCGCGTTGTAGGCGTAGAACAAATTCAAGAACTGGCAAGCTTGCCTTCCCGCGAAGGTTTGCTTTCCATGTTGCTCAGCGTTCTTCAAGCTCCTGTACGCAACTTCGCCCTTGCGGTTAAGGCTGTTGCAGAGAAGCAAGAAGGCGGCGCGCAAGAAGCTTAATTTCCGGATAACGGACAAAAAAATCATCTTATTTAAGATAATGGAGGTTTAACCATGAGCAAAGAGCAAATCTTAGAAGCAATTAAAGGCATGACTGTTTTGGAACTGAACGATCTGGTTAAAGCAATCGAAGAAGAATTCGGCGTAACTGCAGCTGCTCCTGTAGCTGTTGTAGCCGGCGGCGCAGCACCTGCTGAAGCTGAGCAAACAGAATTCGACGTCATCTTGATGAACGCTGGCGCTTCCAAAATCAACGTTATCAAAGTTGTTCGCGAAATCACAGGTCTTGGCCTGAAAGAAGCAAAAGACGTGGTTGACAATGCACCAAAAGCAATCAAAGAAAAAGTTAGCAAAGAAGACGCTGAAGCTGTTAAAGCTAAATTGTCCGAAGCTGGCGCTACTGTAGAAGTAAAATAAGCTTTTGATCGCATAAAGTCACCCCTTGAAACTTGTTTCAAGGGGTGGTTTTTCTTGAGACTGGAATCTGCGATGGTGAAGGAGTCCATTCCAATCTGAGGAAAGGCCGATTTTCGACGGAGAGGTGGTGAAGCGCTTGTCGGACCATTATTACAGTCAAAAACCCGCGGCCAAACACGATCTGCATACGGTGGAGGAAGTGTTGCGGGGAAACAAGCTGAGTTTTGAAACGGATGCAGGGGTATTCTCCAAAAAGGGCGTCGATTTCGGTTCCAGACTGCTGATCGATACGATGGAAATTGCCCGCAATGCGGCCGTGCTTGATGTAGGTTGCGGTTATGGGCCTATCGGATTGTCTGCTGCGCTTCTTGCTGCTGGCGGTTCGGTCACGATGGTGGATATCAACGAGCGGGCTGTGGAGCTGTCCAGAAGGAACGCCGCCAGAAACCGGATCGCCAATGTGAAAATCGTTCAAAGCGATTTGTTGGCTGAAGTGAAGGAGATGGCTTTTGACGTTGTGCTTACAAATCCGCCGATTCGGGCGGGCAAAGAAACGGTTCACCGGATTTTTGAGCAGGCATATGACGTGTTAAAGCCGGGCGGGGCTTTATGGGTTGTGATCCAGAAGAAGCAGGGAGCGCCGTCGGCGTTTGCCAAACTGGAAACGATCTATGGGCAAACCATTGAGGTTACCAAAGATAAAGGATACCGAATCCTAAAAGCAATAAAATAGATGTGGCAGATGAGTTAAAAAAATTGACTTGACTTTTCGTTTGTGGTATTATTATTTAATGTCAGCATTAAGATTGGGTTTAATGTCTTTAGCTCGCTAAAATGTCAAGAGGGTTTTGTGCTGGCATGAATAAAAATTTACCATTCTACGTATAATGGTAAGATTTTAAGTGAAGGCTACTGGGTATGAAGTAAAACTGGCAGTAGTGTTTGTTTGTGTCGGCGTTTATGAAAAGTATTGATTTCTTACCAAAAAAAACTTCGGCAGAATCGCGGCCGCTCATTCGTTTGATGGACTACGATTGAAGTTTTTTTTGTTTTATTGAGTAGACATGAGGGGTGAATCTAGTTGGCGGGTCATCTTGTTCAGTATGGTCGACGCAAACGCAGGTCTTATGCACGCATCAATGAGGTATTGGAAGTTCCTAACCTGATTGAAATTCAGCAAAAATCTTATCAGTGGTTTTTGGATGAAGGATTGCGTGAAATGTTTCAGGATATTTCTCCGATTCAGGACTTTACGGGGAATCTCGTTTTGGAATTTATCGATTACAGCCTAGGTGAACCGAAGTACTCAGTCGATGAATCCAAGGAACGCGACGTCACTTATGCGGCACCGCTTCGTGTGAAAGTGCGCCTTATCAACAAGGAGACTGGCGAAGTTAAAGAGCAGGAAGTGTTTATGGGCGACTTCCCTCTGATGACGGAGACAGGTACTTTTATTATTAACGGGGCTGAACGGGTTATCGTCAGTCAGTTAGTTCGCTCTCCCAGCGTCTATTTTAGCACGAAAGTGGACAAAAACGGAAAGAGAAATTATACGGCTACTGTAATCCCTAACCGGGGTGCATGGTTGGAGCTTGAGACCGATGCAAAAGATATCATCTATGTTCGGATCGATCGCACCCGTAAAATTCCGGTTACCGTTTTGCTGAGAGCGCTTGGTTTCGGTACAGACGCTGAAATTATCGATTTGCTCGGCGATGACGAGTATATTCGCAACACGTTGGACAAGGATAATACCGATTCGACGGATAAAGCGCTTATCGAAATTTACGAAAGACTGCGTCCGGGTGAACCGCCGACGTTGGATAATGCGCGCAGCTTGCTTGTTGCCCGCTTTTTCGATCCAAAACGATACGATTTGGCCAATGTAGGCCGTTATAAAATTAATAAAAAGCTGCATATCAAGAACCGTTTGTTTAATCAGCGTTTGGCTGAAAGTTTGATCGACCTGGAGACAGGCGAAATTATTGCCGAAGCCGGGCAGTTGATCGATCGCCGCGTGCTTGATGAGATCTTGCCTTACTTGGAAGAGAAGGTAGGATTTAAAGAATATGCGATTGCTAACGGTGTAACGGAATCGGATCGCATTCCGGTGCAAGTCGTTAGTGTGTACTCGCCTATCGAAGACGGCAAAGTTGTGAAGGTCATTGCTAACGGGAAAATTGACAAGTCGGTGAAGCATATCACTCCGGCGGATATCATTTCTTCGATTAATTACTTTATCGATTTGCTGCATGGAATCGGCAGTACCGATGACATTGACCACCTTGGCAACAGACGTCTGCGTTCCGTAGGCGAATTGCTGCAAAACCAATTCCGGATCGGGTTGTCCCGGATGGAGCGCGTCGTTCGTGAGCGTATGTCCATTCAGGATGCGAATGTTATTACGCCGCAAGCGTTGATTAACATTCGTCCGGTTATCGCTTCAATTAAAGAGTTCTTCGGCAGTTCGCAGCTCTCGCAGTTTATGGATCAGACGAATCCGCTTGCCGAGCTGACGCACAAACGCCGTTTGTCCGCACTTGGACCCGGCGGTTTGACGAGAGAACGCGCGGGTTTTGAAGTGCGTGACGTTCACCATTCCCACTATGGCCGGATGTGTCCGATTGAAACGCCTGAGGGACCGAACATTGGTTTGATTAACTCGTTATCCACATTTGCACGGATCAACGAGTATGGATTTATCGAATCGCCGTACCGTTGGGTCGATCCTAAGACGGATATCGTTACAGACCAGATCGCCTATCTGACGGCGGACGAAGAAGATAACTACGTCGTAGCACAAGCTAACGCCGTGCTTACGGATGAAGGCAAGTTTGCTGAAGATTCGGTTATCGTCCGCTTTAAAGACGATATTCTGACTTTGCCGAAAGCCCGTGTTGACTACATGGACGTTTCGCCTAAGCAAGTGGTGTCCGTTGCGACAGCGCTCATTCCGTTCCTTGAAAACGATGACTCCAACCGTGCGCTGATGGGTTCCAACATGCAGCGGCAGGCGGTTCCGCTTCTGATTCCGAAAGCGCCGCTTGTCGGTACGGGAATGGAGCATAAGTCAGCGAAGGACTCCGGTGTATGTATTGTATCCAAATTTGACGGAGTTATTGAAAAAGTTTCGGCCAATGAAATTTGGCTGCGCCGCCAGCAAATGGTTGATGGACGTCTCGTACAAGGGGACATCGTTAAGCATAGACTGCATAAATTTATGCGTTCCAACCAAGGAACGTGCATCAACCAGCGTCCTATCGTGCAAAAAGGCGATATCATCAAAGCCGGCGATATTATGGCTGATGGACCGTCGACCGAGATGGGAGAGCTTGCTCTTGGACGTAACGTGGTCGTAGCGTTTATGACTTGGGAAGGCTACAACTACGAGGATGCGATTTTGCTTAGCCAGAAGCTTGTGAAAGAAGATGTATACACTTCGATTCATATTGAAGAATACGAATCCGAAGCTCGTGATACAAAGCTCGGTCCAGAAGAAATTACGCGCGATATCCCGAACGTAGGGGAAGATGCCCTGAAAAATCTCGACGAGCGCGGCATTATTCGCGTAGGTGCGGAGATTGGCGCCGGGGATATCCTAGTCGGTAAAGTTACGCCTAAAGGCGTGACCGAATTGACGGCGGAAGAGCGCCTGCTTCATGCGATCTTTGGTGAAAAAGCACGCGAAGTCAGAGATACGTCGCTTCGCGTACCTCACGGAACCGACGGTATCGTCGTTGACGTGAAAGTATTTACCCGTGAAAACGGCGACGAACTTCCTCCTGGGGTAAACCAACTCGTTCGTGTCTACATCGCGCAAAAACGGAAAATTTCCGAAGGCGATAAAATGGCCGGACGCCACGGTAACAAAGGGGTTATCGCCCGCATCCTGCCGGAAGAAGATATGCCTTTCCTGCCGGACGGCACACCAGTACAGGTCGTGCTTAATCCACTGGGGGTTCCTTCGCGGATGAATATCGGTCAAGTGCTTGAGGTCCATCTCGGCATGGCGGCCAATATACTCGGCTTTCATACGGCGACTCCGGTATTCGACGGCGCGCATGAATATGACGTCTTCGATGCGATGGAAGAAGCTGGCATGAACCGCAGCGGCAAAACGATATTGTATGATGGACGCACAGGTGAAGAGTTTGAACGTGAAGTAACCGTAGGGATTATGTACATGATTAAACTCGCTCACATGGTCGACGATAAAATCCACGCCCGTTCTACAGGACCATACTCGCTGGTTACGCAGCAGCCGCTCGGCGGTAAAGCGCAGTTCGGCGGACAGCGTTTCGGGGAGATGGAAGTGTGGGCGCTCGAGGCGTACGGTGCGGCTTATACGCTGCAAGAGATTCTGACCGTCAAATCCGATGATGTCGTCGGCCGTGTAAAAACGTACGAATCCATCGTCAAAGGCGAGAACGTGCCGGAGCCGGGCGTTCCGGAATCGTTTAAGGTCTTGATTAAAGAACTGCAAAGCTTGGGTATGGACGTTAAGATCTTGTCAGGCGACGAAAAAGAGATCGAAATGAAAGAAATGGACGATGAGGACGAAGTGACCAGCGATAAGCTGAACTTGAACCTCGAAGGCTCGGAAATGGGTATTGAGTAAGCCGTCAACGTTGCTTGAATAGATTCGTGGATTTGAGATGAAGCACAATTCTTAAGGAGGGCTGCTCCTTGATGGACGTCAACAACTTTGAGTTTATGAAAATCGGCTTGGCCTCGCCGGATAAAATCCGTTCCTGGTCCCGCGGAGAAGTGAAGAAGCCTGAAACGATCAACTACCGGACTTTAAAGCCAGAGAAGGAAGGGCTCTTCTGCGAAAAAATCTTCGGACCGACCAAGGACTGGGAATGCCATTGCGGCAAGTACAAGCGCGTTCGCTATAAGGGTGTAGTCTGCGACCGTTGTGGCGTTGAAGTTACTCGCCAGAAGGTTCGCCGTGAGCGGATGGGGCACATTGAGCTTGCTGCCCCCGTTTCTCACATCTGGTATTTCAAAGGAATTCCAAGCCGTATGGGTTTGGCGCTGGATATGTCGCCAAGATCCTTGGAAGAAATCATTTATTTCGCATCTTATGTTGTAACTGATCCAGGAGATACACCGCTGGAAAAGAAACAGCTTCTGTCGGAGAAAGAATACCGCAGCTACCGCGAGAAGTACGGTTATGCGTTCCAAGCCGGCATGGGTGCCGAAGCTGTGAAGAAGCTGCTCCAGGATATCGATCTGGAGAAAGAAGTCGACACGCTCAAAGAAGAGCTGAAAACCGCTCAAGGTCAGCGCCGTAACCGTGCGATCAAACGTCTTGAAGTTATGGAGGCGTTCCGTAACTCCAAGAACGCGCCAGACTGGATGGTGCTTGATGTACTTCCGGTTATTCCGCCGGAATTGCGTCCGATGGTGCAACTGGACGGCGGACGTTTTGCGACGTCCGACTTGAACGACCTGTACCGCCGCGTCATCAATCGGAACAACCGTCTGAAAAGACTGCTTGATCTGGGCGCGCCGGATATTATCGTGCAAAACGAAAAACGGATGCTGCAGGAAGCCGTCGACGCTTTGATCGACAATGGCCGCCGCGGCCGTCCGGTCACAGGACCGGGCAACCGTCCGCTTAAATCTTTGAGCCACATGCTCAAAGGTAAGCAAGGACGTTTCCGTCAGAACTTACTCGGTAAACGGGTTGACTACTCCGGCCGTTCCGTTATCGTCGTAGGACCGAGCCTCAAGATGTATCAATGCGGTCTGCCTAAGGAAATGGCGTTGGAGTTGTTTAAGCCGTTTGTCATGAAAGAACTCGTGAATAAGGGTCTTGCCCATAATATCAAAAGCGCTAAGCGCAAGGTAGAACGCGTAAGCCCTGAAGTGTGGGACGTTCTGGAAGAGGTCATTAAGGAACACCCGGTTCTGTTGAACCGTGCCCCCACGCTGCACAGACTTGGTATTCAGGCATTTGAGCCGATCTTGGTCGAAGGCCGCGCGATCAAGCTTCATCCGCTCGTATGTACCGCTTACAATGCCGACTTTGACGGTGACCAAATGGCGGTTCACGTACCGTTGTCTGCAGAAGCCCAAGCGGAGGCACGTCTCTTGATGCTGGCTTCGGGCAATATCTTGAACCCGAAAGACGGCAAACCGGTTGTAACTCCATCACAGGATATGGTGCTTGGAAGCTTCTATTTGACGACGGATAACAGATATGCCAAAGGCGCCAACACCATTTTGCGCACCGTTTCGGAAGCTGTATCGTTGTATCACCGCGGTGATGCCGCGCTGCATGCCCGTGTCGCTATTCCGGCCAAAGCGCTGAATAAAACAAGCTTTACGCCTGAACAGCAGGAAGCTGTGCTGATCACAACGATCGGGAAAATTATTTTCAACGAAATCTATCCAACGGATTTCCCTTACATCAACGAAGCGACTAAAGCCAACTTGATGAATGGCATTTCCGATAAGTATTTTGTGTTTGACAAAGGCGGAGATATCCGTAAAGCGATGGCAGAACTGCCGGAAACCAAAGCGGTAGGCAAAGACTACCTGGGCTCCATTATCGCTGAATGTTTCCGTCGCTACCACACGACAAGAACGTCCGTTATTTTGGATGACATCAAACAGCTTGGCTTTACGTATTCGACTCGCGCCGGTATTACGGTCGCCGTGTCGGACGTTATCGTACCGCCGGAAAAAGACAAAGTTTTGCACGAATCGGATGAGAAGGTCCAAACGGTTACCAACCAATACCGCCGCGGGCTGATTACCGACGACGAACGTTACGACCGGGTTATTGCGATCTGGAGTAAAGCAAAAGATGAAATTACCGAAGTGCTGATGAAATCGCTCGACAAGTACAATTCCATCAATATGATGGTTGAGTCCAAGGCGCGCGGTAACAAGTCGCAGATCACTCAGCTTGGCGGTATGCGCGGTTTGATGGCGACACCAACCGGACGTATTTACGAGTTGCCGATTCGCTCCAACTTCCGTGAAGGCCTGACGGTACTCGAGTACTTTATTTCGACGCACGGCGCACGTAAAGGTTTGGCGGATACGGCGCTGCGGACAGCGGACTCGGGATATTTGACACGTCGTCTGGTCGACGTTGCGCAAGACGTCATCGTTCGTGATGAGGATTGCGGAACCGACAAAGGCTTTACTGTCAGCAGAATTCAAGATGGCAAGGAAGTCATCGAAGATCTGTTTGACCGGATTGAAGGACGCTACGCGTTTGAAACGATTCGTCATCCGAAAACGGGTGAGACGATCGTCAGCCGCAACGAACTGATTGAGGCCGGCATTGCCGATGCGATTATCGATGCTGGCATTGAACGCCTGCAGATTCGTTCCGTACTCAGTTGCCGCTCCCGTCACGGGGTGTGCAAACGTTGCTACGGCCGGAACTTGGCTACGGGCCAGTTTGTCGAGATCGGGGAAGCCGTCGGTATTATCGCGGCGCAATCCATCGGTGAACCAGGTACACAGCTGACGATGCGTACATTCCATACCGGCGGTGTTGCCGGAGATGACATCACGCAAGGTCTTCCGCGGATTCAGGAGCTTTTCGAAGCGAGAAATCCGAAAGGTCAAGCGATCATTTCCGAAATCGACGGTGTTGTTAAAGATATTCGCGAAGCGAAAGACCGCCGCGAGATCGAAGTGCAAGGCGAAGCCGAATCCAAGGTGTACGCTGTGCCTTACGGATCCCGTATCCGGGCATCTGTCGGCAAAGAAGTGGAAGCCGGCGACGAGTTGACCGAAGGTTCCATCGACCCGAAAGAAATGTTGCGCATCAAAGGCATCCGCGGCGTGCAGAACTATATCCTTCAGGAAGTTCAGCGCGTTTACCGGAACCAGGGCGTTGAAATCAACGATAAGCATATTGAAGTTATGATTCGCCAAATGCTGCGCAAAATCCGTATTGTCGACGCAGGCAACACGACGCTGCTGCCGGGTTCGTTTGTCGATATTCACGAATACGAAGAAGCGAACAAGGTCGCTTTGTTCTCCGGCGAGGAGCCGGCTGTAGCTAAACCGATTCTGCTTGGTATTACCAAGGCTTCTTTGGAAACAGATTCGTTCTTGTCCGCGGCGTCTTTCCAAGAAACAACCCGTGTTCTTACCGATGCGGCGATCAAAGGCAAAGTGGACCAATTGCTCGGCCTGAAGGAAAATGTTATCATCGGTAAGCTGATTCCGGCCGGTACAGGCATGACCCGTTACCGCAATATCCGGGTAATTGACCCGAATGCGCCGGAAGAAGAATCAAGCGAGGAACTCAAAGAAACCGTTTCGGTGGAGTAGGGGACATGGCTTGCCTTTAGAAAAGACGGTAACGATTTGTTAAATCTTTTTAAAGGCAAGCTTCTTTCTTGACAAGGGCGTTGTCGTTTTGCTAATATATCAAAGTGTGCCATTTGATATGTCTTTCCTGTGCTTTGGAGGATGTACCATGTCTTATGATAAAATAAAGCAGGCAGCGAAACTCAGTATCGGCACAAAGAAAACAACCAAAGTGGTTGAGCAAGGCAAAGCTGTGGAAGTGTTTATTGCAAGAGATGCAGATCCGCGAATTACTAGCAAAATGGCTAACCTTTGCAAAAAGACTGGGGTTCCGGTCACATGCGTCGACTCCATGAAGCAGCTGGGTAAGGCGTGCGGCATCGATGTCGGAGCTGCAATTGCAGCGATTGTAAATGAATAATGAATTCCGGTTTTTGTTTATTCCGAACAGGAAAACAAAAACCTTATCTTTGCTCGTTTATGATTCGCCTGGATCTGTGGGCTTGTGATAAAGATGGATTAGCAGTGAATTTTGGGAAGGAGGTGGCAGTATGCCAACAATTAATCAGCTCGTTCGTAAAGGACGTCAAGCGAAAACGACAAAATCGAAGTCTCCTGCTTTGCAAAGAGGGTTCAACGCACTGAAGAGAGAACAAACGGATATCAGCGCTCCGCAAAAACGCGGTGTCTGCACTCGTGTAGGTACGATGACGCCAAAGAAGCCGAACTCCGCGCTTCGTAAATATGCCCGTGTTCGTTTGACCAACCGTGTTGAGGTAACCGCGTATATCCCGGGTATCGGACACAACCTGCAAGAGCACAGCGTAGTTTTGATCCGTGGCGGCCGGGTAAAAGACCTTCCGGGTGTTCGTTACCACATCGTGCGTGGCGCGCTTGATACTTCAGGCGTAAACAACCGTAAGCAAGCCCGTTCCAAATACGGAGCAAAACGTCCGAAAGTGAAGAAGTAAGATCATACAAGTTTATTTTTTTGGGAAAGGGGGATAACTATGCCTCGTAAAGGTCCAGTTGCAAAAAGAGACGTACTGCCGGATCCGATTTATAACAGCAAGCTAGTTACTCGTTTGGTTAACCGCATCATGATTGATGGAAAGAAGGGTACTGCTCAAACCATCCTTTATAATGCGTTCAACCTGATTCAAGAGCGTACTGGCAAAGAGCCAATGGAAGTGTTCGAAGCCGCTTTGAAAAACATCATGCCCGTACTTGAGGTTAAAGCTC
The DNA here is from genome assembly GCF_004307995.1 of Paenibacillus thalictri. Classification (GTDB taxonomy): domain Bacteria; phylum Bacillota; class Bacilli; order Paenibacillales; family NBRC-103111; genus Paenibacillus_AF; species Paenibacillus_AF thalictri. The sequence continues at coordinate 34,446 of NZ_SIRE01000040.1, forward strand.
GTCGTGTAGGCGGCGCTAACTACCAAGTACCGATCGAAGTAAAACCAGAGCGTCGTACTTCATTGGGTCTTCGTTGGCTCGTCAACTACTCGCGTTCGCGCGGTGAGAAGACGATGGAAGAAAGACTCGCGCAAGAAATCATCGATGCAAGCAACAATGCTGGCGCATCCGTGAAGAAACGCGAAGACACGCACAAAATGGCGGAAGCAAACAAAGCGTTTGCTCATTACCGCTGGTAGGATTAATTTTATATTTTGGAAGGAGACCATCCAATGGCAAGAGAGTTCTCCTTAAAAGATACGCGCAATATCGGGATCATGGCGCATATCGATGCCGGTAAAACAACTACGACCGAGCGCATCCTTTTCTACACAGGCCGTACTCACAAAATTGGTGAGGTACACGAAGGCGCTGCTACGATGGACTGGATGGAGCAAGAGCAAGAACGCGGTATTACGATTACGTCTGCCGCGACGACGGCTCAATGGAAGGGTCACCGCATCAATATCATCGATACCCCGGGACACGTTGACTTCACTGTAGAAGTCGAACGTTCCCTCCGCGTATTGGACGGGGCAGTTGGCGTGTTTAGTGCGAAAGAGGGCGTAGAGCCTCAATCGGAAACCGTTTGGAGACAAGCGGACCGTTATGGCGTACCTCGTATCGCTTACGTTAACAAAATGGACATCATCGGTGCTGACTTCCTGGCCGTAGTACAGCAAATGCGCGATAAACTCGGCGCAAATGCGGTTGCGATCCAGTTGCCTATCGGTGCTGAGAATGAATTTAAAGGCATGATCGACATCATTGAACAAGTTGCTTATATTTATAAGGACGACTTGGGCAAAGATGTTGACCAAAGCGAAGTTCCTGCGGAGTACAAAGACCAAGTCGAAGAACTTCGTTTGGAACTCGTAGAGAAGGTTGCCGAACTCGACGAAGATTTGACCATGAAATACCTGGAAGGTGAAGAAATCTCCGTTGAGGAGATTAAAGCTGCCCTTCGCAAAGCGGTATGTGATGTTAAAATCTTCCCGGTAGTATGCGGTTCTTCTTACAGAAACAAAGGCATCCAACCGATGCTTGACGCTGTTATCAGCTTCCTGCCGGCTCCTATCGACGTTCCTGACATTAAGGGGACATTGGAAGACGGTACGGAAGTAATACGCAAATCGTCTGACGAGGAGCCGTTTGCAGCGCTTGCTTTCAAAATTATGACTGACCCGTTTGTCGGTAAGTTGACATTCTTCCGTGTGTACTCCGGCGTTCTGAACTCCGGTTCCTATGTTGTTAACGCAACAAAAGGCAAACGCGAAAGAATCGGCCGTATTCTGCAAATGCATGCCAACAGCCGTCAAGAAATCAGCATTGTTTACGCTGGTGACATTGCCGCTGCGGTAGGCCTTAAAGATACAACGACAGGCGACACTTTGTGCGATGAGAAGAATCCGGTTGTTCTGGAATCCATGAACTTCCCGGATCCGGTTATCCAACTTGCAGTTGAGCCGAAAACAAAGGCTGACCAAGATAAAATGGGTATCGCATTGCAAAAACTTGCTGAGGAAGATCCGACATTCCGTGCTCATACGGATGAAGAAACCGGCCAAACGATCATTGCAGGTATGGGTGAGCTTCACCTTGAAATCCTCGTTGACCGTATGCTGCGTGAATTCAAAGTAGAGACGAATGTAGGTAAACCGCAAGTTGCTTACCGCGAAACATTTAAGCAGCCTGCTAAGGTTGAAGGCAAGTTCGTTCGCCAATCCGGCGGCCGTGGTCAATACGGACATTGTTGGGTTGAGTTCGAACCGCTTGAGCCGGGCACTGGCTTCGTCTTCGAAAGCAAAATCGTCGGTGGTTCGATTCCTCGTGAATATGTAGCACCGATCCAAGCTGGTATCGAAGAATCCATGAAAAACGGCGTATACGCTGGCTTCCCGCTTGTGGATATCAAAGCGACCGTAGTGGACGGATCTTACCATGATGTCGACTCCAGTGAGATGGCGTTTAAAATCGCCGGCTCCATGGCGCTTAAAGCGGCTGCTGAGAAATGTAAGCCGGTTCTGCTTGAGCCAATCATGAAAGTCGAAGTTACTGTTCCAGAAGAATATATGGGCGATGTAATGGGCGACCTGAACTCCCGCCGCGGACGTATCGAAGGTATGGACGCTCGTCACGGTGCACAAATTATCCGTGCGAAAGTGCCTCTTTCCGAAATGTTCGGCTACTCCACGACACTTCGTTCCCGTACGCAAGGTCGCGGTGTATATTCGATGGAAATCTCGCATTATGAAGAAGTGCCGAAGTCCATTGCAGAAGAAATCGTTGCAAAGCACAAAGGCGCTTAATATAACTAATAAGTAATTTTTAAGGGAGGCTATTATCAATGGCAAAAGCGAAATTTGAACGTAATAAGCCGCACGTAAATATCGGCACAATCGGTCACGTTGACCATGGTAAAACAACTTTGACAGCGGCTATTACAACTGTATTGTCCAAAAAATACGGCGGTGCTGCTGTAGCATTCGACCAAATCGACAAAGCTCCAGAAGAGCGCGAGCGCGGTATCACAATCTCCACTGCGCACGTAGAATACGAAACGCCTAACCGTCACTACGCACACGTTGACTGCCCAGGCCACGCCGACTATGTTAAAAACATGATCACTGGCGCTGCACAAATGGACGGAGCGATCCTGGTTGTATCCGCAGCTGACGGCCCAATGCCGCAAACTCGCGAGCACATCCTGCTCTCCCGCCAAGTAGGCGTGCCTTACATCGTCGTATTCTTGAACAAATGCGACATGGTTGAAGACGAAGAGTTGCTTGAGCTGGTTGAAATGGAAGTTCGCGACTTGCTGAACGAATACGAGTTCCCAGGCGACGACACTCCAATCGTTCGCGGCGCTGCTCGTGAAGCTCTGCAAAACCCAGACGGTCCTTGGGCCGACAAAATCGTTGAGTTGTTCGAGCACATCGATACTTACATCCCAACTCCTGAGCGCGACACTGACAAGCCTTTCTTGATGCCGGTTGAGGACGTGTTCACGATCACTGGTCGTGGTACCGTTGCTACAGGCCGCGTTGAGCGTGGTGTAGTTAAAGTGGGCGACGAGGTTGAAATCGTTGGTTTGAACGAAGAAACTCGCAAATCCGTATGTACTGGCGTAGAGATGTTCCGTAAATTGCTTGACTCCGCTCAAGCAGGCGACAACATCGGCGCATTGCTTCGCGGTGTTGACCGTAAAGACATCGAGCGTGGTCAAGTATTGGCTAAACCAAACTCAGTTAAGCCGCACACTCAATTCACTGCTCAAATCTACGTCCTGACTAAAGAAGAAGGCGGACGTCATAAGCCTTTCTTCAACGGCTACCGTCCTCAGTTCTACTTCCGTACTACGGACGTAACAGGAATCATCAACATTCCTGAAGGTACTGAAATGGTTATGCCTGGCGACAACATCACAGTTACAGTTGACCTGATCTCCCCGATCGCTATCGAGGAAGGCACTCGCTTCGCTATCCGCGAAGGCGGCCGTACTGTAGGCGCTGGCGCCGTTGCTTCCATCCAAAAATAATTAGTATTATAGAAGAAAGCCTCCATCTTTAACGGATGGGGGCTTTTTCCTTAAAAAAATATGCGTTTATCACGAATTTTCCTTGCTTTCTGTTTTGTTTTTTAATATAATAGTGAACGTTGGTCTGTGACGTTGCGATGATGTGAGAGGTTGCTGACACACCCGGCCCCTTTGCCATGGGGAACAAGCGAGTGCAAAAGTCAGGGGATTTTCACGGAGTATGTCCGATTAAGAAATTGGGCGATAGAAGGAGGGAATTACATGGCAAAGCAAAAAATTCGTATTCGTTTGAAGGCTTATGATCACAGAATTCTGGATCAATCCGCTGAGAAAATTGTGGAAACTGCCAAGCGTTCCGGTGCTGGTGTATCCGGTCCGATCCCGCTTCCGACTGAGAAGCAAATCATTACGATCCTGCGCGCGGTTCACAAGTACAAGGATTCCAGAGAGCAATTCGAGATGCGTACACATAAACGCTTGATCGATATCGTGAATCCGACGCCGCAAACGGTTGATGCTTTGATGCGTTTGGATCTGCCGTCCGGTGTGGACATCGAAATCAAGCTGTAATAAATCGGTTTTGCCAAAATGAGCTAACTTTATAGCACGAAGGGAAAAGAGGTGTCAACAATGAAAGGTATCTTAGGAAAAAAACTTGGGATGACTCAAGTATTTACCGCGGAAGGCAATGTCGTTCCGGTAACGGTAATTCAAGCAGGTCCGTGTGTCGTGCTTCAGAAGAAAGATGCTGAAAACGACGGTTACGCAGCGATCCAGTTGGGTTTTGACGATAAGAAAGCAAAAAACGCCAATAAACCGGAAACGGGTCACGCTAAGAAAGCAGGAGCAGCACCTAAGCGCTACATTAAAGAAATCCGCGGCGCTGAGGGCGAAGTTGGCCAAGAAATCAAGGCTGACATTTTTGCGGAAGGCGAATTTGTTGACGTAACAGGTACATCTAAAGGTAAAGGTTTTACAGGTATTATTAGAAGAAACAATCAATCCAGAGGTCCGATGACTCACGGTTCCCGTTATCACCGCGGTCCTGGTTCGATGGGTTCGATCGCTGCTAACCGCGTGTTCAAAGGCAAAATCTTGCCAGGTCACATGGGTCATGAAACGGTGACGATCCAAAAGCTCGAAATCGTGCGTGTCGATACCGAACGTAATGTATTGCTCGTGAAAGGATCTGTTCCAGGTCCTAAAAATAGCTACGTGAGCGTTAAGGGCTCTGTAAAAAGTCTGTAATTGAAAAAGAAAGGAGGATGTTCTGATGCCTAAAGTAGCAGTATACAACGTAACTGGCGCCCAAGTGGGTGAAGTGGAATTGAATGAAGCAGTATTCGGAATCGAGCCGCACGTACACGTGTTGAACGAAGCCGTACTGATGCAACGCGCTTCCCTGAGACTGGGTACACATAAAGTAAAAGGTCGTTCCGAAGTGCGCGGCGGCGGACGCAAGCCGTGGAAACAAAAAGGAACCGGCCGTGCTCGTCAAGGTAGTATTCGTGCACCGCAATGGAAAGGCGGCGGTATCGTATTTGGTCCGACACCGCGCAGCTATGCTTACAAGCTTCCTAAAAAAGTTCGTCGTTTGGCGATTAAATCCGCTTTGTCTTCCAAAGTGATCGACAACGAAATCATCGTATTGGATCAACTGCAGCTTGCAGCTCCTAAGACGAAAGAATTCGCAGCGATCTTGAAGAACCTTAAGGTTGAGCGCAAAGCATTGATCGTAACATCCGATTTTAATGAAAATGTAGCACTGTCCGCACGTAACATCCCTGGTGTTAAATTCGTGGCGGCTGACGGAATCAGCGTTCTTGATGTAATGGTTTATGACAAATTGATCATTACGAAAGAAGCGGCTGAAAAAGTAGGGGAGGTGCTTGCGTAATGAAAAATCCACGCGATATTATCAAGCGCCCGGTTATTACTGAAAGAACAAGCGATATGATGACTGAGAAGAAATATGTTTTCGAAGTAGATCTTCGCGCCAACAAAACGGAAATCAAACAGGCGATTGAACAAATTTTCAAAGTGAAGGTCGTTAACGTCAACACTCTGAGAATGCCTGCTAAGCCAAAACGCTACGGCCGCTACTCCGGTTACACATCCGAGTGGAAGAAAGCCATCGTTAAGCTGAGCCCGGAAAGCAAAGAACTGGAGTTCTTTGAGTCGGTATAACATCATTCTGTAAAGTAAGGAGGAATCCACGTGCCAATTAAAAAGTACAAACCTACATCACCGGCGAGACGTGCAATGACGGTTTCTACATTTGAAGAAATCACAACATCGCAGCCGGAGAAATCTTTGCTTGCGCCGCTGTTCAAAAAAGCCGGCCGCAACAATCAAGGTAAAATTACGGTTCGTCACCATGGCGGCGGACATAAACGTAAATACCGGATTATCGATTTCAAACGTACGAAAGACGGAATACCCGGTCGCGTTGCTACAATCGAGTATGATCCGAACCGTTCCGCTAACATCGCTCTGATCCATTATGCAGACGGTGAAAAGCGTTACATCATTGCTCCAAAAGGTCTGAAAGTCAATGACACGATTACTTCCGGTCCTACCTCCGATATCAAAGTGGGCAACAGCCTTCCTATGGAAAACATTCCGGTTGGTACAGTTATCCACAACATTGAGTTGAAACCAGGCAAAGGCGGCCAATTGGTACGCGCTGCAGGTACTGAAGCTCAATTGCTCGGTAAAGAAGAAGAGTACGTAACGGTTCGTCTTTCTTCCGGCGAAGTTAGAAAGATCCTTAAAGTTTGCCGCGCAACCATCGGTTCCGTTGGTAACGAAGATCATGAGCTTGTGAGCATCGGTAAAGCAGGCCGTTCCCGTTGGTTGGGTAAAAGACCTGAAGTACGCGGTGTCGTCATGAACCCGAACGATCACCCTCATGGTGGTGGTGAAGGCCGCGCTCCGATCGGACGTAAATCTCCGATGTCTCCTTGGGGCAAACCTACGCTTGGTTATAAAACCCGTAAAAAAGGCAAAGCTTCTGATAAATACATCGTTCGTCGTCGCACGAAGTAATCATTTCGTGACGATATATGTGGGAAGGGAGGATTTCCTATGGGTCGCAGTTTGAAAAAAGGGCCTTTCATTGATGGCTACCTTTTGAAAAAGGTGGAAGTAATGAATGAGGCGACAAAAAAGCAAGTGATTAAAACATGGTCTCGCCGTTCCACGATTTTCCCTCAGTTCATCGGACATACATTTGCTGTTTATGACGGCAGAAAACACGTGCCGGTATACGTAACGGAAGACATGGTTGGACATAAACTGGGTGAATTTGCACCTACCCGTACGTACAAAGGACATGCGGGCGATGATAAGAAAACCGGCAAGCGCTAATCGGCTGCCGATTGAGATAAGCAATATTACTGGAAGTGAGAGGAGGTTTATTCCATGGAAGCGAAAGCAATTGCTAGATACGTGCGCATAGCTCCCCGGAAAGCTCAGCTCGTGGTCGACTTGATCCGCGGCAAGAACGTAGGCGAGGCCATCGCCATCTTGCGTCATACGCCTAAATCCGCATCCCCTATCGTTGAGAAGGTGCTGAACTCGGCTATCGCAAACGCAGAGCACAATCACAGCTTGAACCCGGAAAATTTGGTTGTAAGTCAAGCTTACGCCAACCAAGGTCCGACTCTGAAACGGTTCCGTCCGCGCGCTATGGGCCGCGCAAGCCGTATCAATAAACGTACCAGCCACATTACAATCGTGGTATCTGAAAAATAAGGAGGGATAACGTGTGGGTCAAAAAGTAAATCCGGTAGGTCTCAGGGTTGGTATTATTCGCGATTGGGAATCCAAATGGTTCGCAAACGATAAAGAATTCGGTACCCTGCTGCTGGAAGACGTGAAAATCCGTGAGTACTTGAAGCAAAAGCTGAAAGAATCGGCTGTTTCCCATATCGAAATCGAGCGCGCGGCTAACCGCGTGAACGTGACTATTCATACAGCAAAACCAGGCATGGTTATCGGCAAAGGCGGATCCGAGGTAGAAGTGATCAGAACTTACTTGTCCACATTGACAAAAGGTAAGAAAGTTCATATCAACATCGCTGAGATCAAGAACCCTGAGCTTGACGCTATTCTGGTTGCAGAAAGCATTGCACAACAATTGGAGCGCCGCGTTTCTTTCCGTCGTGCGATGAAACAAGCGATCCAAAGAACGATCAGATCCGGAGCGAAAGGAATCAAAACTGCGGTTAGCGGACGTTTGGGCGGAGCAGAAATTGCCCGTACTGAAGGTTACAGCGAAGGCACTGTGCCTCTTCATACACTGCGTGCGGACATCGACTATGGTACTGCCGAAGCGCATACCACTTATGGTCGAATCGGTGTGAAGGTATGGATTTATCGCGGCGAGGTTCTTCCTACGGCTAAGAAAAAGGCTACGGAAGGAGGCAACTAATCATGTTGGTACCAAAACGTGTAAAACACCGGAAAGAACACCGGGGTAACATGAAAGGCCGTGCTAAAGGCGGTACTGAAGTGCATTTCGGAGAATATGGTCTGCAAGCTATGGAGCCGGCTTGGGTGACGAACCGTCAAATCGAAGCTGCCCGTATTGCGATGACTCGTTATATCAAACGTGGCGGTAAAGTATGGATCAAAATTTTCCCGTCCAAGCCGATTACGCAAAAGCCGCTTGAAGTCCGGATGGGTAGCGGTAAAGGTAACGTAGAGAAATGGGTTGCTGTTGTAAAACCGGGTAAAATTTTGTTTGAATTGGCTGGCGTTAGTGAGGAGATTGCTCGCGAAGCAATGCGTCTTGCTGCTCACAAGCTTCCGATCAAAACGAAGTTCGTGAAAAGAGAAGAAGTGGGCGGTGAAGTAAATGAAGGCTAGTGAATATCGCAACTTAACCACTGCTGAAATTGAACAAAAAATTGCCGGTTTCAAAGAACAGCTCTTTAACCTCCGTTTTCAACTGGCTACAGGTCAATTAGACAATCCAACTCAACTTCAAAAAGTACGCAAAGACATTGCCCGTGCAAAAACGGTGCTGCGTGAAAGAGAACTTGGAATTATCAGCTAATGAAAGCGAAAGGAGGACTTACGAATGAGCGTGGAACGTAACGAGCGCAAAACTCAGCTCGGCAAAGTGGTCAGCAATAAAATGGACAAAACCATCGTTGTTGCTGTTGAAACTTACAAAAAACATGACCTTTACCATAAACGTATTAAATATACGAAGAAATTTAAAGCTCATGATGAGAACAATGAAGCTCAAATCGGCGACACTGTAAAAATCATGGAAACCCGTCCAATTTCCAAGGACAAACGTTGGAGACTGGTTGAGGTTGTTGAAAAAGCAGTTATCGTGTAAACGGCTTGAAGCGAATTTGAAAGGAGGGACTTTCTGTGATTCAAACATTTACCCGTTTGGTTGTCGCTGACAATTCCGGTGCAAAACAATTAATGTGTATTCGTGTATTGGGAGGCACTGGCCGTCGTACAGCAAACATCGGTGATTTGATTATCTGCTCCGTCAAAGAAGCAACACCAGGTGGCGTTGTCAAAAAGGGCGATGTAGTGAAAGCTGTTGTCGTTCGTACGAAGCGCGGTGTGCGTCGTAAAGATGGTTCTTATATCAGCTTTGATGAAAATGCAGCGGTTATCGTTAAGGAAGATAAGAGCCCACGCGGCACACGTATCTTCGGACCAGTTGCACGCGAACTTCGCGACAGAGACTTCATGAAAATCGTATCTCTGGCACCGGAAGTTATCTAATACAAGCGTCAAGCTAGTTCTCTTAGGAAAAGAGGTGGAATCAAAATGCCTAAGCAACCGAAAAAATTGGAATCCCATAACAATAAACTTCACGTGAAAAAAGACGACACCGTGTTCGTTATCACAGGTAAAGACAAAGGTAAAAAAGGCCGCGTTATCGCTTGCTACCCTCGTCAAAACCGTGTGCTCGTTGAAGGCATCAATATGGTGAAGAAGCACTCGAAGCCTTCCCAAATGAATCCGCAAGGCGGAATCATCAATCAAGAAGCTCCGATTCACGTATCGAACGTAATGCTGATCGATCCAAAGAGCGGAAAACCGACCCGTGTCGGATACAAAGTGCTTGAGAACGGAAGCAAAGTCCGTATTGCGAAAAAGTCCGGAGAAGCTATCGATTAATCGTAGAAGCGTAAGAAAGGAGGTAAATGCAGCATGGCAGCAAGAATGAAAGAACGTTTTCTGAATGAAATCACACCTGCGCTTATGCAGAAGTTCAGCTATACTTCCGTAATGCAGGTTCCGAAAATTGAGAAGGTCGTCATCAACATGGGTGTTGGTGAAGCCGTATCGAACTCCAAGGTGCTTGATTCTGCAGTGCAAGATCTGCAAATCATCGCTGGTCAAAAACCGGTGGTAACCAGAGCGAAAAAATCCATCGCAGGCTTTAAACTTCGTGAAAATATGCCAATCGGCGTTAAAGTTACACTTCGCGGAGATCGCATGTACTACTTCTTGGACAAATTGTTCAACGTAGCTCTTCCTCGTGTACGTGACTTCCGTGGCGTATCGAGCAAAGCGTTTGACGGCCGCGGCAACTATACGCTGGGTCTGAAAGAGCAGCTCATTTTCCCGGAAATCGAGTATGACAAAGTGGACAAAACAAGAGGTATGGATATCGTAATCGTCACTACTGCCAAAACAGACGAAGAATCCCGTGAATTGCTCACTCAATTGGGCATGCCTTTCACGAAATAATGAGCCCTAAGGCTTACGATAGAAGTTTTGCAGCGCAAAACTCTTAGGAGGTGTCAGTTTCAAGTGGCAAAAACATCAATGAAAATTAAGCAGCAGCGCGCGCCGAAATTCAAGGTGCAGGCTTATACCCGCTGCGAGCGTTGCGGTCGTCCGCATTCCGTACTTCGCAAATTTAAAATTTGCAGAATTTGTTTCCGTGAATTAGCATACAAAGGCCAGATTCCTGGCGTAAAGAAGGCAAGCTGGTAAACACCCTATTTTCGGGAAGGAGGTTCGTTCCATGGTTATGTCAGATCCAATTGCAGATATGCTTACCCGTATTCGTAACGCGAATGTAGTTCGTCATGAAACAGTAGAAGTTCCTGCATCCAAAATTAAAAGACAGATCGCAGAAATTTTGAAAAAAGAAGGCTTTATTCGCGACGCGGAATATGTTGAAGATAACAAACAAGGGATCATTCGTTTGTTCCTTAAATACGGCCCTAACAATGAGCGTGTTATTACAGGATTGAAAAGAATCAGCAAACCTGGTCTGCGAGTATATGCGAAGAGCCAAGAAGTTCCTCGCGTACTTGGTGGCCTCGGCATCGCGATCATTTCTACGTCCCACGGCGTAATGTCCGATAAAGAAGCTCGTCAGTCCAAATCCGGCGGCGAAGTTATTTGCTACGTTTGGTAATTCATCTTTGAAATGAATGGAGGTGTACAGCATGTCCCGTATTGGTCGTAAAGCCATTACAGTCCCTAGCGGAGTTAATGTAACGCTTGAAAATACATCGATCACGGTGAAAGGCCCTAAAGGCACTTTGTCCCGTGAACTGCATAAAGACATGAAAGTAACAGTTGCTGAGAATGAAATTACTGTTGAACGTCCGTCCGATCATAAATTGCATCGTTCGCTTCACGGTACGACTCGCAGCGTAGTTGCGAACATGGTTACTGGAGTTACTGCAGGTTACGAGAAGTCGCTCGAACTTGTTGGCGTCGGATACCGCGCTAACAAAACCGGCAACAAGCTCGTACTGAACGTAGGTTACTCCCATCCGGTTGAAATCGTACCGGAAAACGGCATCGAATTCGACGTGCCGTCGAACACTAAAATTATCGTAAAAGGTATCGATAAAGAGCTTGTCGGTGCTACTGCCGCTAAAATTCGTTCTGTTCGTGAACCTGAGCCGTATAAAGGCAAAGGCATTAAGTACGAAGGCGAGCGCATTCTTCGTAAAGAAGGTAAAGCCGGTAAGAAAAAATAATGCCGCTTAAGTGATTAAGCGACAGTTACGGACCCAAGAAGAAAGGAGTGAATAGAAGATGATTACAAAAGGCGATAAAAATAAAGCCCGTCTGAAAAGACATCTTCGTGTGCGTAAAAAAATTCAAGGTACGGTTGAACGTCCACGCTTGAATATTTTCCGTTCTTCCAAACACATGTATGCTCAATTGATCGATGATGTAGCAGGTGTAACGATTGCATCCGCATCGACTCAAGATAAAGATCTGAAAGCATCCATCGGAAACGGCGGAAACGTTGAGTCCGCTCGTCAAGTTGGCGCTCTGATCGCACAACGCGCGAAAGAAAAAGGCATCGACAAAATCGTTTTTGACCGCGGCGGATATTTGTATCATGGTCGTGTGCAAGCTTTGGCTGACGCTGCCCGTGAAGCAGGACTTGAATTTTAAACGAAAATGTTAACAAGGAGGTAAACTGACTTGCGTATAGATCCGAACACTTTAGAGCTGACTGAAAAAGTGGTTCATATTAATCGCGTCGCTAAAGTAGTAAAAGGCGGACGTCGTTTCAGCTTTAGCGCACTTGTTGTCGTAGGCGACGGCAATGGCTGGGTTGGCGCAGGGATCGGTAAAGCATCCGAAGTTCCGGACGCCATCCGCAAAGGGATTGAAGATGCTAAGAAAAACCTGATCCATGTACCGCTCGTTGGCACGACGATTCCTCACTTGGTAGTTGGACATTTCGGCGCAGGCGAAGTGCTGCTGAAACCGGCTTCCAAAGGTACTGGTGTTATCGCCGGCGGTCCGGTTCGTGCGGTATTGGAGCTTGCTGGCGTAGGCGACATCTTGACCAAATCGCTGGGCTCTTCCAACTCCATCAATATGGTTAATGCAACTCTTGAAGGTCTTTCCCGTTTGAAGAAAGCTGAAGAAGTTGCTAAGCTTCGCGGTAAAACCGTTGAAGAACTGTTAGGTTAAGGAGGGATACCATGGCTAAGCAATTGCAAGTTACTTTGAAGCGCAGCCTTATTGGTCGCCCGGAGACTCAGCGCCGTACGGTCTCTGCTCTTGGATTGCGCAAGCTTCATCAGTCCGTTGTGCATGCTGATAACGCAGCTATTCGCGGTATGGTGAACCAAGTGCAACATCTGATCGAAGTTAAAGAAATCGAAGCATAATATAGGATTCACATTAAGACTTAAGGAGGTGCAACGATGAAATTACATGAGCTTTCTTCCGCTCCTGGTTCCCGTCAAACTCGTAAGCGCGTAGGCCGCGGTACGGGAAGTGGCATGGGCAAAACATCAACTCGCGGTCATAAAGGTCAAAATGCACGTTCCGGTGGCGGTGTCCGTCCTGGATTCGAAGGTGGCCAAAACCCGCTGTATCGTCGCTTGCCTAAGCGCGGTTTCAACAACGAGCGTTTTGCAACAGTATACGCGATTGTGAACTTGTCCGATTTGAACAAGTTTGCTGAAGGTACCGAAGTGACTCCTGAGCTGCTCATCCAGTCGGGCCTCGTAAAAAATCCGAAAGACGGCATTAAAATCTTAGGAAACGGCGACTTGACTGTGAAATTGACAGTTAAAGCGAATAAGTTTTCTCAGTCTGCTGTTGAGAAAATTCAAGCTGCCGGCGGTCAAACCGAGGTGATTTAATGTTAAGCACCATATCAAACATCTTTAAAGTAGGCGATTTGAGAAGACGTATTTTATTTACGCTCGGTTTGCTGATCGTCTATCGCTTAGGTGCTTTCATTCCGGTGCCTAACATTAATACGGATATTTTGAAGTATCAGGATCAGGCGAATGCTAATGACGTATTCGGCCTCCTGAATACTTTTTCCGGTGGTGCGTTATTTCAATTCTCTATCTTTGCGATGGGGATTATGCCTTACATTACCGCTTCCATCATCGTTCAGCTGCTGTCTATGGACGTCGTTCCTAAGTTCACGCAATGGGCGAAAGAAGGCGAAGTCGGCCGTAAGAAAATGACTCAGATTACCAGGTACGGAACGATTGTGTTGGGTTTGATTCAGGCATTTGGGCTTGCGATCGGGTTTAACCGGATTTATTCCGGACTGGTTGTAAATCCTACTTTTGCAACATATGCTTTGATAGCCATTGTGCTTACAGCCGGTACCGCATTTTTAATGTGGCTTGGCGAGCAGATTACGGAAAATGGAATCGGCAACGGTATATCGATCATCATCTTTGCGGGTATCGTGGCTGCTATTCCGACCGGAATCGGGCAGATCTATCAAACGCAGTTTGCGCAAGCAGGGGATGCACTGTTCCTGAACATCCTGAAAATTGTCGTTGTTGTTGTGGTGATTGTCGGATTGATTGCCGGAGTTATTTTCGTACAGCAAGGCGTACGCAAAATCCCGGTCCAATACGCCAAAAGAGTAGTTGGCAACAAAATGTACGGCGGACAATCAACGCACATTCCGCTTAAAGTGAATGCCGCGGGCGTTATCCCTGTCATTTTCGCGTTGTCGCTGCTGGTGTTTCCACCAACTATCGCCAGTTTCTGGAGAGGTAATGTGGTGGCAGACTGGATTATCACCAACTTGAACTACACACATCCGATCGGTATGGTGCTTTATGTACTGTTGATTATCGGATTTACGTATTTTTATACGTTTGTGCAGATCAATCCTGTACAAATGGCAGATCAAATGAAAAAGAACGGCGGCTACATTCCTGGAATTCGCCCGGGTAAATCGACATCGATTTATCTGACCAAGGTTATGACTCGGATTACCCTTTCCGGTGCATTGTTCTTGGCCGCGATCTCCATTGTGCCTATGCTGTTCGCAACCTTGGCAGGCCTCCCGAATTCCGTCCGGATCGGTGGTACTTCCTTGCTGATCGTGATCGGCGTTGGACTGGAAACGATGAAGCAAATCGAAAGCCAGTTGATTAAACGCCATTACAAAGGTTTTATCAACAAATAGCAGATAGGTACTGATGGTTTTTTTGCGAACTATCGGCACCTATTGTGCTGTTCGTATCGGGGAATAAGGGGAGGAGGAAGTCTGAAATGAACGTCATTTTTATGGGGCCACCTGGTGCCGGCAAAGGCACTCAGGCCGAGCGAGTCGTTAACGAATTCAAGATTCCTCATATCTCTACTGGCGACGCTTTTCGTGCTGCTATGAAGCAAGAAACGCCGCTTGGTGTGGAAGCCAAGAAATACGTTGATCAAGGCTTGCTTGTTCCAGATGAAATCACAATCGGTATTGTACGGGAAAGATTGCAACTAGCTGACTGTAATTCAGGTTTTCTTCTTGACGGTTTTCCAAGAACCATTTTTCAAGCCGAAGCGCTTGACGAGATATTGCATTCCATGGATAAAAAGATCGATTATGTGGTCAATCTTGTGGTGGATCGCAACTTGCTGCTGGCACGTTTAACGGGCCGCAGAATTTGCAAATCTTGCGGTGCAACGTATCATGTGTTGTTCAACCCTCCGGCGAAGGAGAACGTATGCGACAAATGCTCCGGAGAGCTGTATCAACGTTCCGATGATACAGAAGAGAAGGTGGGTACTCGTCTTGACGAGTACATCAGCAAAACGGCACCTCTGCTAGACTATTACGACAAAAAGAACACTTTGCGTCAGGTTAACGGCGAGCAGGATATTGATACGGTTACCGCAGAAATCAGTTCACTATTGCGAGGTCAAGCGTAGATGATCATATGCAAGTCCGAAGCTGAGTTGCACCTTATGAGAATAGCCGGAAAAATTGTTGCCGATACTCATCGTATCATGGCTAAAGCAATTCAACCTGGTGTGACAACCAAGGAACTCGATCAAATCGCTGAAGATTATATTCGCAGCCAGGGTGCAATCCCGTCTTTTAAAGGCTACAACGGTTTTCCTGCCAGTATCTGCGCTTCAACCAATGAAGTTTTGGTACACGGTTTTCCGAACAGCAAAAAGCTGCAGGAAGGAGATATCGTCAGCATTGATATTGGCGCTCAATATCAAGGTTACCACGGTGATTCCGCATGGACTTACGGTGTAGGCGAAATTTCCGATGAGGCGAAAAAACTGCTTGAAGTTACGGAGCGGTCGCTTTATCAAGGTCTTGCTGAAGCTAAGCCGGACGCACGCTTGTATACAATTTCTCATGCGATTCAAAAATGCATTGAAGATGAAGGTTTTTCCGTTGTACGGGAATATGTTGGTCACGGTGTAGGCACGAGCCTGCACGAGGAACCTCAGATACCGAACTACGGAATCCCTGGAAGAGGTCCAAGACTAAAGCCGGGTATGGTTCTTGCGATTGAACCTATGGTCAACATCGGCGAACGCTTTGTCAAAACGCTCGAGGATAATTGGACAGTGGTTACGGTAGATGGCTCGTTGTGCGCGCATTTCGAGCATACGATCGCAATCACGGAAGATGGCTTCGAGATCTTAACTAAAAGCTAAAGCGCAGGTGTTACTTAAGCGTGGGTGAGACGAAGAAACCGCAATTAGGCCAGATTGTAAAAGTGCTGCGCGGCAAGGATGGAAGCAAATATGCGGTTGTGATCGGGATCGTCGATGAGCGGTTTGTGAACATCGCCGACGGCCACAAACGCAGGTTTGACCAGCCTAAGAAGAAAAACGTACTTCATCTTGAATTGCAGGAAACGATTAGCCATGAGGTTGTAAGCAGTTTGCTTGAAACCGGGCGTGTTACCAACGGGAAGCTTCGTCATGTCGTTGACAAGTTTACCCGAGAACTTCAATCTGAAGCGCTAGAGAAAGGAGAATGACTGTGGCCAAAGAAGATGTAATCGAAGTTGAAGGTACAGTGATTGAACCTCTTCCGAATGCTATGTTTAAGGTGGAGCTGGAGAACGGTCATAAGATACTTGCTCATGTATCTGGAAAAATCAGAATGCACTTTATTCGCATCTTGCCAGGGGATAAAGTGACAGTCGAGTTATCGCCTTATGATTTGACCAGAGGCCGTATAACCTATCGTTTTAAATAAATAGTACGGAATAAATAAAGCTCAACTTTTACGAAGCAAGCTTTGCTCCGCAAAGCTAAAGCGAACTCTTACGAAGCAAGTTTGCTCACGCAAACTCTCAGGAGGTAATAACAATGAAGGTTAGACCATCGGTCAAGCCGATTTGCGAAAAATGCAAAGTCATTCGCCGCAAAGGTAACGTTATGGTTATTTGTGAAAATCCGAAGCATAAACAAAAACAAGGATAAGGAGGTGCTCTTGTAGATGGCTCGTATAGCTGGTGTAGACTTGCCTCGTGACAAACGTGTCGTGATCGCGCTCACTTACATCTTCGGGATCGGCAACACAACGGCACAAAAAATCGTTGCTCAAACCGGAATCAATGCGGACACTCGTGTTCGCGATTTGACGGAAGATGAAGTCAGCAAAATCCGTGAGGCTATCGACAAATCGCTGAAAGTGGAAGGCGACCTGCGTCGTGAGATTGCCCTGAACATCAAACGCCTGATCGAAATCGGCTGCTATCGTGGTGTTCGTCACCGCCGCGGCTTGCCTGTTCGCGGTCAACGCACAAAAACAAATGCCCGTACCCGCAAAGGTCCTCGTCGTACGGTTGCTAATAAGAAGAAATAATAAGTAAAGGAGGTTAATCGATCTAATGGCAAAAGCGAAAAAAGTTGTTCGTACAAAACGTCGTGACCGGAAAAATATTGACACCGGAGTGGCTCATATCCGCTCTACATTTAACAATACGATCGTAACGATCACAGACCCTCATGGTAACGCCATTTCTTGGGCAAGCGCAGGAAACCTCGGTTTCAAGGGCTCCCGGAAAAGCACTCCGTTCGCCGCTCAAATGGCAGCTGAATCTGCAGCCAAAGCAGCAATGGAGCATGGCATGAAAGTTGTTGAAGTTATGGTTAAAGGTCCTGGCGCTGGCCGCGAAGCTGCAATTCGTTCCTTGCAAGCGGCTGGTCTGGAAGTCAACCTCATTAAAGACGTAACTCCGATTCCGCATAACGGTTGCCGTCCGCCAAAACGTCGTCGTGTCTAATTGTTTAGACACGTCTGTGGTATAAATATCCAAAACATGTGAATAATGATGTTGAAGGATAGGCATACTACAAATTTTATGTGTTCGTAATCCAGAGGGAAACGACGTTTTGAGGAGGGTTATGTCTTATGATAGAAATCGAAAAGCCGAAAATAGAAACCGTATCGATAAGTGAGGATGGGGCTTACGGCAAATTTGTTGTAGAACCATTGGAGAGAGGCTATGGCACCACGCTTGGCAACTCTCTGCGTAGAATCCTCTTGTCCTCTTTGCCCGGTGCGGCGGTCACTTCCGTTCATATCGACGGAGTGCTCCACGAATTTTCAACCGTTCCGGGAGTATTGGAGGATGTTACGGAAATTATCCTGAACCTGAAAGCATTGTCGTTGAAGATCCACTCCGACGAAGAGAAGGTACTGGAAATCGACGCTGAAGGTGAAGGAAAAGTCGTAGCAGGAGACATACGCGGTGATAGTGATGTTGAGATTCTTAATCCGGATCTGCACATTGCGACACTTTCCTCCGATGCCCGGTTACATCTTAGAATACACGCCAACCGCGGCCGCGGATATGTTCCGGCAGATAAGAACAAAAAAGAGGATCAGCCAATCGGCGTAATCCCTATCGATTCTATCTACACTCCGATCACTCGTGTCAATTACAGCGTCGAGAATACTCGCGTAGGTCAAGTTACTAACTATGACAAACTAACCCTCGAAGTCTGGACCGATGGAAGTATTCGACCGGAAGAAGCTGTAAGCTTGGGCGCTAAAATCTTAACCGAGCATTTGATGCTGTTTGTCGGATTGACAGACGAAGCGAAAGATGCTGAGATTATGGTAGAAAAAGAAGAAGATAAGAAAGAAAAAGTGCTCGAGATGACGATCGAAGAGCTTGATCTTTCCGTTCGTTCTTACAACTGCCTGAAGCGCGCGGGTATCAACACCGTACAAGAGCTGATTACTAAGACGGAAGAAGACATGATGAAAGTCCGCAATCTTGGACGTAAATCATTGGAGGAAGTACAGGAAAAGCTTGAAGAGCTTGGCTTAAGCCTCCGTATGGAAGAGTAGCTATAGAATCACATTAACAAAAAGGAGGTATACGTTCATGGCATACCAAAAGCTAGGTCGTGACTCCAGCGCACGGAAAGCATTGTTCCGTGACTTGGTAACTGACTTGTTCATATACGAACGCATTCAAACAACTGAAGCTAAAGCGAAAGAACTTCGTTCCATCGCTGAAAAGCTGATCACAGTAGCAAAACGCGGAGATCTTCATGCCCGCCGTCAAGTGGCTGCATTCGTTCGCCGCGAAGAGGCGCAAGAAGGTAAAGACGCGATTCAAAAATTGTTCTCTGAGATTGCTCCTAGATACGCCGAGCGTCCAGGCGGATACACCAGAATCCTCAAATTGGGACCTCGTCGTGGCGACGCGGCGCCTATGGTGTATTTGGAACTGGTAGACCGAGCTTAAAATTCAAGGGTAGGGAAAGGGTGGACGGGATCAATTGATTCTGATGAAGCCCTTTTTTTGTACCGTTGGACCCGTGTATACAGGAAGAGCGGGGGGACGATGTGCGAAACATTTGCATGCTTGTAAGCTATGACGGAACGGCTTACAGCGGCTTTCAGACACAGCCAAGCTCAGTGACAATTCAAGAAAAAATGGAAGAGGCCATTAAGCTGCTCACCGGGGAGTCCGTAAAAATCACGGCTTCGGGACGTACCGATGCCGGTGTGCATGCACGTGGACAAGTCATTAACTTTTTAACCTCATCCCAAATACCGATCCGGCGGTGGACACTTGCTATCAATGCCCGTTTGCCCGCGGACATCATCGTTAATGGGGCTGCGGAAGTGGATGAAAGCTTTCACTCAACCCGGTCGGCTATCCGCAAAACATACCGCTATACCATCCGCTGTGGCCGCAACAGAGACGTTTTCCAGCATCATACCGAATATCATCATTATGCCCCCTTGGATGTGGAGAAGATGCGTCAAGCCCTTCAATACTTGCTGGGAGAGCATGATTTTACTTCCTTTTGCTCGATTCGCAGCACGAAGCAATCACATGTACGGACGTTATATGCCGCAACCATAACGGAGTGGGATGAATCGATTCAGGACATTCCGTCCAAGCGGCTTGTTATTGAAATTACCGGCAACGGATTTCTGTATAACATGGTTCGCATCATTGTAGGCACGCTGCTGCAGGTCGGTGAAGGCAAAAGACATCCGGATGATTTTAAAACGATATTGCTCCGCAAAGAGCGCTCTGCGGCGGGTCCGACTGCGATGGCGCACGGACTTATGTTATGGGAAGTTATGTACAAAGAAGCTGTAAAATTCACTTGATTTGGGCGCGATTATGAGGTACAATATCAATTGGCGTTTCTTGATGGCTAACCCACGGCCCCGGTTGAGGAACTCCTTACAGCTTCATTGGATACAAACATAACATTGAAAAATGAACCAACAGAATGTTGATATATTTAGGAGGATACACATGCGTACCACATATATGGCGAAGCCTAATGAAGTCGAGCGTAAATGGTACATCATTGACGCTGCCGGCAAAACGCTTGGACGTCTGGCCAGCGAAGCAGCAAGCATCATTCGCGGCAAACATAAACCGGAATTCACTCCACACGTTGATACAGGCGATTTCGTAATCGTAATTAACGCGGAGAAAGTATTTTTGTCCGGTAAGAAATTGCAAAACAAAATGTACTATCGTCACTCCCTTCATCCGGGCGGTTTGAAAGTGACTTCTGCGCAAGACATGCTGAACACCAAGCCTGAGCGCGTTCTGGAAAGTGCTATTCATGGCATGCTTCCAAAAAACCGTCTTGGCGACGCAATGAAAACAAAGCTGAAAGTATACGCTGGCAGCGAGCATCCGCATCAAGCACAACAACCTGAAGTTTGGGAACTTCGCGGTTAAGGTAAAAGGGAGGACTAATAGTGGCACAAGTTCAATATTACGGTACTGGTCGTCGTAAGCATTCCGTAGCACGTGTACGTCTTGTACCGGGCGAAGGTCGCATCATTATCAATAAAAGAGACATCAACGAATATTTCGGCTTGGAAACGCTGAAATTGATCGTGAAACAACCGCTTAACCTGACTGAAACATTGGGCAAATACGATGTTTTGGTTATCGCTAACGGTGGAGGAACTTCCGGACAAGCAGGCGCAATTCGCCACGGTATTTCCCGTGCATTGCTGAAAGCTGACCCTGAGTTCCGCGGTTCGCTCAAAAGAGCGGGCTTCCTGACTCGTGATCCTCGTATGAAGGAACGTAAGAAGTACGGCTTGAAAGCCGCTCGTCGCGCTCCTCAGTTCTCGAAACGTTAATATTCGGTATCAACGGAAACCCTTCTGCTTATGCAGAAGGGTTTTTTTGCGTGGTCCGAGCACCTTATGCATAACCTCTAAATAGTATAGTGATGTGCCTAATAATTGCTGACGTACTGCAATGGACCACACCATAGGGGCACGTATGAATTTTCATATAACAATTTCATTGACAATCAATAATAAATCATTATATAGTAAAAACATTAATTCATATTGAAATAATCGGAATTAACCAGGAGGTAATTTGAACATGAATTTATTCGAAAAAGAAGAGTTGATTCGTTCAGCAGCCGAGCGCTTCGAGCATGAATCCGCGGAATCTTTGATTAAATGGGCGGTAGAGCAATTCGGCAGCATTACACTGGCTTGCAGCTTTGGCGCAGAAGACGTAGTTCTTGTCGATATGCTGCAAAAAGTTAGTCCGAAGACCGATATTTTTTATCTGGACACGAATGTTCACTTTAAAGAAACATACGAAACAAGGGACAGACTTGAACAGCATTATGGTGTAAAGTTTGTGCAAGTGCTGCCCAAACTGACGTTGGATGAGCAAGCGGAGAAATTCGGAGAAGAGCTGTGGAAGGCGGAACCGAACCAATGCTGCAATATCCGTAAAGTGGAGCCGTTGACTAATATTTTGAGCAAATACGATGCCTGGATTACCGGTATTCGCCGCGATCAAGCTCCAACCCGGGCGAATGCTAAGAAAGTCGAATACGATGCAAAATTCGGGCTCGTCAAATTCAATCCATTGGCAAGCTGGACGACTGAGGATGTATGGAACTACATTCATGAGCATGAAGTCATCTACAATCCGCTGCACGATCAGAACTACCCGAGTATCGGCTGCGAGCATTGCACGCGTCAAGTCGCCGCTGGTGAGGATCCTCGCGCCGGCAGATGGGCTGGATTTGAAAAAACCGAATGCGGATTGCATAAATAAGAGGAGGGTTCCGGAATGACTCAAACAATTGCACCGCATGGCGGAGTATTGGTTAATCGGCTGGTGGAAGGGGAGCAGCGTGAGCAGTTGCTTAAAGCTGCAGAGACTTTATACCAAATCAAAATTAACAATTGGACGATATCGGATCTGGACCTGATCGGAGTGGGGGCATTTTCGCCGCTCACCGGCTTTTTGGAGGAAGCGGATTATCTCTCCGTAGTTGAGAATATTCGCTTGGCGGACGGAACCGTATGGAGTATCCCGGTTACGCTGGCTGTCGAAGAGGAAATTGCAAACGCATTGTCTCTGGGGCAGCAGGTTGCTCTTGTTGGCGAAGAGGATCAAGTGGTGTACGGCATCATCGATGTCAGAAGCGTATATAAGGTTGACCAGCAGAAGGAAGCCGTCAACGTGTTTAAGACGGACGACAGCGAGCATCCCGGGGTGCAAAAGCTATTTTCACGCCCTTCTACTTACATTGGAGGACCTATTCAATTACTTAATCGTCCTCAGCCGAAGAAGTTCGAGGAATATTATTTCACTCCGGCAGAGACCCGGCAAATTTTTAGCGATAAAGGCTGGAAATCCGTCGTAGGTTTCCAAACAAGAAACCCGGTTCACCGCGCTCATGAATATATCCAAAAATGCGCTATGGAGATTGTGGACGCATTGTTCTTGAATCCGCTTGTCGGCGAGACCAAATCGGATGACATCTCCGCTGATGTGCGGATGAAAAGTTATCTGGTGCTGCTCGACAATTATTACCCGAAAGATCGTGTATTCCTGGGCGTATTCCCCGCGGCTATGCGGTATGCAGGGCCACGAGAAGCCATATTTCACGCCATGGTGCGCAAAAACTACGGCTGCACCCATTTTATCGTCGGACGCGATCATGCAGGCGTAGGCGACTATTACGGCACGTACGAAGCTCAGGAAATTTTCAAAAACTTTACGAAAGAGGAGCTTGGCATTACGCCGCTGTTTTTCGAACACAGTTTTTTCTGCACCAAGTGCGGCAATATGGCCTCGACCAAAACTTGCCCGCACGACAAATCGGCGCATTTGCACTTATCCGGAACGAAAGTCCGCGCATTGCTTAGAGACGGTCAATGCCCGCCTCCGGAATTTTCAAGACCGGAAGTGGCTCAAGTGCTGATCGAAGGCATGTCGGAGCAACTGCAGCCGTCCAACCCATAATAACTCCAGGGCTTTTCCCAAAAAAGGGAAAAGCTCTATTCATATTTGTCCATCTTTGTCCATATAGATGATTATGAATCTATGGGATGTGAGGTGGACCTGTTTATGTTTAAAAGGAGGAAAAGGGTTATTGTCTGGTTGACCGCGCAAAGCAGCTTTAAACTGCTAATGTCGGCCGCGCTAGTGGTATTAATGGTATTTGTTTTTACCTATGAGCTGCCGTCAACCAAAACATGGACTTACTGGACAATGCCTTTATCCGGCAAGACCATTGCGATTGATGCTGGACACGGCGGTCCCGACGGCGGCGCGGAAACGAAGGACGGCAAGGTGATGGAGAAAGACATTAACCTGGCCATCTCGCTGCATCTGCGGGATTATTTGCAGCAAGCCGGAGCTACCGTTGTGATGACCCGCGAGGACGACAAAGATTTGGCTGATCCGGCAACCAAAGGCTACAGCAAGCGCAAAACAGAGGATCTGGTCAAAAGGGCCCAATTTATTCAGCAAAAAAAATCCGACCTGTTCGTGTCCATTCATATGAATGCGATTCCGTCGGCCAAGTGGCATGGGGCGCAAACTTTTTTCTATCCGAATCATAAAGATAATCCCGTTCTGGCGGCATTAATTCAAGATGAGATCAAACGAAACCTGGAAAACACTGACCGGGTGGCCAAACGGGTGGATGGCGAAATCTTTTTGCTAAAGACGCTTAAGATTCCGAGCGCTTTAGTGGAAGTCGGATTTTTGTCCAATCCGGAGGAAGCAGAGATGCTTAGCGATACCATGTATCAGAAAAAAGTGGCCGCATCCATTTACCAAGGCGTATTGCGTTACTATTCCGGGGAAAAAGTAAGCGGATATTAAAAATATGATATAATAGACCTCGTTACATAATTTCATTTTGTCGAGGTGTAAAAACAGTGATAACTAAAGAGAAGCTGCTCGAAGCTGCAGGACACATCCGCGATGCTGAATATAATGCCAGTTTGGCTGAGTTACAATTTATAAGAGATATTATGATTAAAGAGGACCGGGTATCGGCAACCGTGATTCTCTCCAAGGAAGACGAAAGCTATAAAGCCTCGTTAGAGAAGGCGGTCACAGAAGCGTTTGCTAAAGCGGGCGCCGGCAATGTGCATCTCCGGTTTAGAGCGGCAACCGAATACGACCGGACGGAGGCTAATAAAAAGCAGCAGGAGAAGGCTGAGGAGCCTGCTGAAGCGGCGGTCAATATTTTGGATCCGCAGCATGGCGTAACCTTCCTTGCGATCGCCAGTGGTAAAGGAGGCGTCGGAAAATCGACGGTTACCGTTAACCTGGCAGTAGCCTTAGCGCGTCTTGGCAAAAAGGTCGGCATTATTGATGCCGATATTTATGGGTTCAGCGTTCCGGATATGATGGGCATCGAAGACCGGCCGCAGATGGTCGGCAATAAAATTATTCCGATCGAGCGGTTCGGCGTTAAAGTGATTTCTATGGGTTTCTTTGTCGAGGATAATGCGCCTATCATATGGAGAGGTCCGATGCTCGGCAAAATGCTGCGCAACTTCTTTGGCGAAGTGGCATGGGGTGAATTGGACTATATGCTGCTTGATCTGCCTCCAGGGACCGGAGACGTGGCGCTGGACGTGCATCAGATGATTCCGCAGAGCAAAGAGATCATCGTGACGACACCACATGCGACAGCGGCTTTTGTAGCAGCCAGAGCAGGGGCAATGGCCGTGCATACGAATCATGAGATCGTCGGTATTGTCGAGAACATGTCTTATTACCAATGCGGAGCCTGCGGCGAAAAAGACTATGTATTTGGCCGCGGCGGAGGGGCTAAGCTGGCTGAAGAGCTGCATACGAAGCTGCTTGCTCAATTGCCGCTTGGAGCGCCGGATAATCACATAGCCGAGCCGGATTATTCGCCATCCGTCTATAAGGAAGAGACGGAAGCTGGCCAAATTTACTTAAATGTGGCCAAATCCATCATTCAGGCTTAAAAAACACACAACAAAAGGACTGCGACGATCCATGAAGGACACGGATCGGCAGTCCTTTTACGCGAGTGCATTTAATTAACTATGCTAATCAGCCGCTACCCTGCTGCTGTTCTCCGCCTTCTTTGCTTTTTTCGGAGTTTCCGCTGCTGCCTCCTCCTCCAGATTTGCCGCCGCTTTGGCCCCCCGGCTGGCTTTGTGATTGAAGCTGCTCTTCAATGGCTTTTTTCATCAGATTAATCATTTCGGTTCTAAATAATGGACTTTGCATGGATTCCTGTATGACGGACATCGTTTGTTGCCTGTACTGCTGGCTTTTCATCGTATCGAGGAAAATTCGCTGCGCCTCAGGGTTTTTCATGAGATCGATCATCTGCTTTTGATAATCGGGGTCTTTCATTAAGTCTTTCTGCAGCTGCTTATTTTCCTTCTGGATCGCTTTGGCGAAGTCTCCGGCAAATTTAGGGTCATTCATCATTTGTGTTAGAAATTTAGTGCTGTTGGTATCTGTCAGCACATCCTTTACTGCCAGCTGCAGTTGCTGGGTATCTCCCGTTGACATGACCTTAAGTTGTCCGCCCCCCGCCTCACCGCCTTGTCCGGAGGAATCCGTAGCTTCTTTAATCGCTTTTTTGCCATCTTCCGTTTTAAGAATATCCAATACCATTGATTTTGTGTCTTTATAAGAAGAGGCGTTTCCTTGAGCGTTGTTATTGTCGCTTCCGCAAGAAGCCAACACAAGGACGATGAGAATAGCCGGGATTGATCGTACCCATACATTCATAGTGATCCCTGCTCCCTTCCTGTTTATAGATGTAGTATTCGCCGTTCTCCATTGTTTATTAGCAGATGAGTTGGCTTTTTGCTGAGAAGGTTGGTACAATTAACAATTAGAATGCTTCAAAATGCAGCGGGAGGGTAACGGATTGACACTGCGTAAATGGTTTCATTTGTTTTGGACGACCTTATTGTTAGGAGGCGCGGCAGGGGGGATCACCGGCATTCTTTTATCGGCCGCGGACAAGGAATTTGCCATTTTAGGCGTTTCCGGTATGGGGTACAACGTAATGTGGATGATTATCGGGGGGGCAACAATTAGCGTATTAAGCCAAATGGGCTTTTTTGCATATTTAATCGTCCGGTTTATTGTAATGGGCATTATTCGCAATAAGTGGACCTGGGATTTCTTGCAGATTCTTTTTGTCCTTATTGCATTATTCGATTTGGTTTATTTGCGGTATACGAACTTCGCGCAAGGCGAGACCATCTGGGGGTATATGGTGCTGCCTCTGATCATGCTGATTGTCGCATTGGCGACTGCTTATTGGAAAGCCAAACTGACCAATAAGAATGGCTTTGTCCCGACTTTGTTTTTTATGCTGGCAGTTACTAGTATGGAGGCGGTTCCGGCATTAAAGCTTAACAGTTCGGCATCCACATTGTATATGTTGATCCCTTTGATCGTTTGCAATGCATGGCAGATTTTAATTTTACATAAAATTTTGGCAGATAAAAAAGAGCCCGCATAGGCTCTTTTTTGGAATTTGCCGTATGGCCTTTAACTTGCGTTAATGCTGCTTCAACGCTGCGTCCTCCATCGGAGGTTTATTGTCGACCTTGGATTGCTTCAACAATTCGCTAACGGAAACGAATTCGTATCCTTTGGAACGCAACTGGTCAATAATAACGGGAAGCGCTTCATGGGTCTGCTTGGCCGAATCGCTGGCATGCAGCAGCACGATGTCGCCGGGATGCGCTTTGGTAACCACGCGGTTGATGATGGAGTCGGTACCTTTGTTCATCCAGTCCATGGAATCGGTATCCCATTGAATAACCGTGTACCCGAGGTCGCCGGCGATTTGCAGTACCCTTTTGTCGAAATCGCCATTCGGCAGCCGGATGAGATTGGGCTGCTTGCCTGTAACATCCTGCAGGATTTGATGAGCGGTTCGGATTTGGGTACGGATTTCATCGTCGTTTAAACTGCTGTAATTCTCATGTTTGTGTCCATGGCTGCCGATTTCGTATCCGGATGTGGACATTTTTTGGACAAGCGCGGAATGCGTGCTGGCCCACGGGGAAGAGAGAAAGAAGGTTGCTTTCTTTATGCCTTTATCCTCCAGCACTTTCAAGATGGGTTCGGTTCGAATGTCTCCCCAGCTAATATCAAAGGTGAGCGCGATGACTTTTCTTTCGGTTTGCACACTGTATACGGCGGTAGGATCGTTCTGGGAGAATACGGAGATATTGTCCTTTTCCGAGTATGCAATGCCTGCGGCAAACAACAAAGCGACGACAATAATAAAGCCTTGCTTTAATTTCCTTCCGTTCATCACATAAAAAAAGTTCACAGCTGCGGCGAGCCTCCTTTTTCAGCCTATCGGTTACCTTAAGGCTTGTTTAATAGTTTATTAATACCAATGTATGCTCGTACAATTGACTTATGCGTATCCTCAAAAAGACAGGAGATTTTTCAAAATGACATGGCGACATATGGTCACTCAACTTGGCCGAATGAAACATTATATCATTGCCAGCTGTGCTGTATTTTTTGTCGGTTTGGTGTTGGGATTTGGCTTTTCGGGCTCCTATCAGCACTTTATTGAAATGCAAATGAAAGCCCTGCAAGAGCTGGCCAAGTCGGCGGCGAGCAAATCGCATCCGCAAATGTCTTTGTTTTGGCTTATATTTTGGAATAATGTATCCACGTCATTTAAGATCATCGGGTTAGGCGTATTTTTTGGTGTGCTGCCATTGTTCTTTTTACTTGCCAACGGGTTGCTCTTGGGGTATGTCGCTTCCGACCAAGCGAGCAAACAAAGCGTTATGCTTTTTATTAAAGGGATCTTACCGCATGGGGTCATCGAGATTCCGGCGATTATATTGGCCGCGGCGCTGGGCATCCGTTTGGGGGCCCTTGTGTTAAAAAGCTTTTTTCGTTTTTTTAATCCGGCAAAGGATCAGAGAACGGAAAAAGAGCTTCGCCCCTTTATTGCGTCCTTGGTGCCGTTTGGGCTGCTGCTCGTTGTTGCGCTGTTTGTTGCCGCGGTGATCGAAAGCACCATCACGTATTGGTTGGTCAAAATGTAAAAATTTTGAAACCACACTCATAAAAATTCCAAAATCTGAGCATAACAGTAAAGCAACCCGTACAATGAGCCAGACAGGAAGGGGAATTTACAGCAATGCTCGGATTTTTGTTCAATGAACGCGAATGCAAGGAACTTGATTATGTTCTCCGGAAAGAGCTGGATGAAATGCTTTTTGACCTGAATGACAAGCGAATCGACATTGAGATCAAAACGGCGATTGAGTCGCGGTATAAAGTCATTTTCCGTATGTATGCAAGGCTTGCTTCTCCTAAGGAGATTTCAAGGTATGCCCGCAATAAAATGTATCATTGATTTCTTTAAAGAAAACTTGAATTGTGCCGAAGTGTTTCTCACGATGTTTCTCGCGTTCAAGCGAAAGTGCATTCTTAAGTTCAGGAATTGCTTTCGCTTCGCTGAAAACTTATAAATTCAATCTTGTAGTAAAAAATAGCTTGACGATAAATAGCTGGATATGTTATTTTATTAATCGTCGCTTTTGAAGTCCACAAATGATGTCGAAAGCGCAAAAAAAGAAATTAAAAATAAAGCTTGCAATCAACTGCTTGTCTGTGGTATATTAAAAAAGTCGCCGCTAAAAACGACGGCAAGAAATGACAAGTGAATTGCTCTTTGAAAACTGAACAACGAGTGAATGTAAAACAAGCAAGTCAGCAATGAATTGAGCTATATTAAACAAACCTTAATGGAGAGTTTGATCCTGGCTCAGGACGAACGCTGGCGGCGTGCC
>NZ_SIRE01000004.1 GCF_004307995.1 Paenibacillus thalictri
TTGCCCCGTGTTTCTTGATCTCCTCATGCGAGAAAACCACTCATCCGGTCTTAGCTACCGTTTCCGGTAGTTATCCCGATCTTACAGGCAGGTTGCCTACGTGTTACTCACCCGTCCGCCGCTAACCATCCCCGAAGGAATGATCCGCTCGACTTGCATGTATTAGGCACGCCGCCAGCGTTCGTCCTGAGCCAGGATCAAACTCTCCATTAAGGTTTGTTTAATATAGCTCATAACACTACTGACTTGCTTGTTTTACATTCACTCGTTGTTCAGTTTTCAAAGAGCAATTTCTTGTTACTTTTTGTCGTCGTTTTTAGCGGCGACTTTTATAATATACCACACTTGCCTAGTTCGATGCAAGCACTTTTTTTAACCTTTTTTTCAAGCACTTGCTGTTTCTTGCTTTATTTGCTGCCGCTTCAGAAGCGGCGAGAGTTAATGTACCATATCCCGTTTATTAAAGTCAAGCATAAATAGAAAAAACTTTTGCTGCAATCAAAAGCTTGTTTCCGGGGCAAAATAAAAGACGCCAGATACTCCGCATGTGTATGCGTAACATCAAGGGGCGTCTCTTTTTCAGAGGGATCTTGTAATGGTTACTCAATCATTCCTTCAACTGGACTGCTAGCTGAAGCATACCGCTTTTTCGGGATACGTCCTGCCATATATCCCTTTCTGCCTGCTATGACTGCCCATTTAAATGCCTCCGCCATTAGGGCCGGATCCTGGGCCCCGGCCACGGCCGTATTCAAAAGCACTCCGTCCGCTCCGAGCTCCATCGCCAGAGCCGCATCGGAAGGTCCGCCAATACCTGCGTCAACAATGACCGGCACCTTAGCTTCTTCAATAATGAATCGCAGATGATTCGGATTAACGATGCCTTGTCCCGACCCGATCGGAGAAGCTCCCGGCATGACCGCAGCGGCTCCGGCCTCCTGAAGTTTTCTCGCCAAGATCGGATCATCCGAAGTATACGGAAGTACGATGAAACCTTCCTCAACCAAAATTTTTGTAGCTTCCAAGGTACCGATAGGATCGGGAAGCAGCGTTCTCGGATCTCCGATAACCTCCACTTTAATCATATCGCAAAGACCCGAAGCTTTCGCCAGCCGCGCAATGCGCACCGCTTCTTCAACGGTATAGGCGCCTGCTGTGTTCGGCAGCAGCGTAAACCGCTTCAAATCGAGCTGCTCAAGAAAGTTAGGCGCATCCGGAGTATCGATCGGCAATCTGCGAATGGCAAACGTCAGTATATCCGTCCCCGACGCTTCCACCGCTCTGCTCTGCACGTCAATTCCGGAAAATTTACCGGTCCCCAGCAGCAGCCTCGAATTAAATTCATACGGACCTATTTTTAATGTATCGTTCATATGTATGTCCCCTCTCATATTTTTTATTGCTGCAACCCCCGTATCAACCGCCCCCGACAAAATGGACGATTTCAATTTTATCACCGCCGCTCAGCTGCGTTTCATCGTATACATCCTTATTGATAATGACCCTGTTTAATTCGATGACCAAAATCTTATTCTGCAATTGAAAGGCGCGTAATAGATCGGCAACCGTGGAAACATTGTAAACTTCCTTGGTTTCCCCGTTGATAACAAGCTCCATAATTCCTCCTCCTTTATCCAAAATATCAAAACCTTAAAAAATCCATTTTCTCGCAGCGCCAGAAGAGGATCCCCGGACAAGATGATCCGTTCAGGGAAAAGAAGAACACCTTCTAACGAAAGTCTTCCATGATGAGCGACCGCGGTTTAGCGCAAGCTTTTCTTAATATAAGCTCAAAAAAGCCAACCTCGGGTAGGTTGGCTTCATGGCTGCATGCATATAAAACTTGATGCATTACTCCACTTCCCTACGCTGGCATAATCCAGAGCATAACCCGTAACTTCAGGTCATGCATAATCAGGTTCCAAGGGTCAAGGGTTTAGCTCCCTTTCTCAGCCCGGCTTCACGGGCTCCCCTAGTGGTTATATGAAATTCTATATAGTATATCACAAAATCAGGCTATCGTATATCGAAGCTCCAAATTGGATAATTCAAGATCGTCCGAATAAACAAGCTCCTTCACGACCGATTTTTGAACCAGCTTATTCATAAGCAACGATAGTTCCGCGCTAACTTCGCGTAA
This sequence comes from Paenibacillus thalictri, assembly GCF_004307995.1. GTDB lineage: Bacteria > Bacillota > Bacilli > Paenibacillales > NBRC-103111 > Paenibacillus_AF > Paenibacillus_AF thalictri. The sequence goes on from NZ_SIRE01000004.1 coordinate 2,141, forward strand.
ATCGGCAAGCAATTGCAGCTCGTTCATGCTCCACGCTTCGGGTCTGCTTTTCAAGATGTCAAGCAGAAGCCCGCAGCACGATTCCAAACGGGACATGACGGAGAAATCGCTGGCCAACAGCACAAGCTCGATTCGCTGCTTTAACGTCTCGCTGCTGAATGTAAGTTCCTCGTACAGCTTGTATACGCCAGGATTAATCGTCTTGACCTGTTTCCAGACCGTCACTTCCGGATGCGCGCCTTCTTCGATAATAACGATGCGGGCCCAATGATGGAGTGCCTCCATGATGTTATTGTACGCATCCAGCATCTGCTCTTCCAAAACAAACTCCTTGCTCTGCAAATAACAGCGCAGAAATCCGGAGAACTCGATAAGGAGCCTCTTGGCCCGCAAATCGGGCGGAAACTCCAGCATACGGTGTCGTAACCCTTCCAAATACGTATCCCGGTCCAGAATGATCTCCCCTTTTAAAATCCAATGGAACATGTTTCGGTGCGTCCCGCGCAAAATCCATTGTTCCAAACTTTCGGGATCCACCCATCTTTCTTGTATACGAAGATTGTCTCTTATATAATGAAATAGTTGATTGCCTGCGTGCAAACGGTTGGAGATGACAAGAAGCAGCAGATCGAACCCGTCAGTCAGCGAAGATTGGAGCTTCGACTTATCAATGACCGATACGCTAAGTACGTCGGGATTTCGTCCCAATCGTTCTGCCAATTGCTGTTTTAAGTAGTTCAACCGTTTCCAACCTCCTGAACATCGATTACGCGAATACTATCTATTTCTCCATCCAAATAAGGTTTCCTGCCTGCAATTGTGACAAAACACACATAATACTTACGAAAGAAGTGAAAAAAGGGATGCAGTTAAAATCTAGCAAAGTGAATGAATTCCGATTATGGGGGCTGCTGCTGACGATGGGCGGCATGCTGCTGATGATCGTTGGTCTAGCGGGAATTGTGTTTGATTGGGGGCAAGTCGGACGAATCGCCGCGGTAATCTGTATGCTCATCGGAGCGGTCAGCATGCTGGGGAGCATGGGCATTTATTTCTTCGCAGGCATGATGTCAACAAGCGCTGTTGTCGTAGAATGCCCGGAATGCGCCAAGCCGACTAAAATGATCGGTAAAACGGACCGCTGCATGTTCTGTAAAACCATTCTGACGATGGACCCGGAACATGCCACGAAACCGGAGAGCAAGACGACTTAAGCTTGCCGCTTAGACAGGTTCATCTTGAATAACAATCCGAGAATACCAACAATAACAACATTTCATCTGCGGCATATTTTACCCGCAGCAAAAAAGCTTCCCGGCCTCGGCGCAAAACCGAAAACCGGAAAGCTTTTTTTATTGCAGGTTTACGCTATCAAGGCCTTTTTTCCAACGCCGATTGAATAACCGGCCAAATACTTGCGTTTTCGAGCCCTCTTTTCCATGAAGCGACTCCTGCAAGACCGTACTTTTTGACGATATCGATACGCGCTTTCATTGAGGTTTCATCTTCAATCCATATTTTAATAAGCTTATTCCCGTCTTTGTATTCAACGTAATTTTGTCCGGCGTCCTCTTGAAATGCCGGTGTCAGCTTCTTATCCTTGATCGTCTGCTGCACGCTGTCCATCGTTACGGCTTTCGAGGATACCGAAGTTTTGCCATCCTTCGTTTCTTCCGTCCAGACGCGCGCATAAAAAGGAACTCCCAGTACAAGCTTGGACGGCGGTATCGCGTCTTCCTTCAACAATTGGGCGACCGACCTGTCCACCCATGGAAGCGAGGCGACAGAGCCCGCTTTGGGGCTTGTAGCCCAGTGCTCGTCATAAGCCATCACCATCATATAATCCAAAGTCTCGATAAGCGCGCGGCGGTCGTAGAACATCGACCAATTCTCGTTAGTTGATTTGACGGTAACGTCCATCGATACGACAAGCCCTTGTTCGTGCATGAACGGGGTCATCTCGCGGACAAACTGGACCAGCTCGTCCTTATCCGAAAGCGATACGTTCTCAAAGTCGATATTAATGCCTTGAAGAGAGTATAATTGCGCATAACTGATCAGCTGTTTGATCATTTTCATCCGTTTATCGTAGGTGGATAACGCTTCGGTTGTCCGTTTTGGTTCAAAGCCGTTGCTGAACAACGCCCATACCTGTAAATTTTTGCTGCGGGCCCACGTCATGTAGGCAGGGTCGGCCAGGTTCTTGATCGTGCCTTGGCCGTCCTCCAATTGAAACCAAGTCGGGCTGACCACGTTCACGCCAGGCATCGGACCGACCTTTTTCATATCCGGTGTCTTGGTAACGACCTGCTCCCAAGTCATATTGATTTTACCGCCGATCGGTTTCCAAGGAACAAAGGAGTCGGGAAGATCTTGCACCGGGAGCATGTCCACTTTATCCAGCACTACGTCGCTTTTCTGCATGTAACCTGTAACGCCGTTCTCCAACTGTGTGTAATACCATCCTTCCCGCTCCGACCAGATCATCACGGGAGCGGCCTGTTTCACATCCTCATAGATCGGGGCTTTAATGGACGGCTCCTTACGCAATGCGATAGTTTCTTGAGGTTTCTTGGGAATTGCCGCCGTTTTCCCCCATTGAATGACGTCGCCTTGCTTCTGTAAAATGATAATGCCCGTCTGCGGAGCTTCTTTCACTTGGATCGAATACAGCTGCAGCAGCGGCGCAATCGGCACATACATTTCATCGTTGATTTTCTCAACGGGGAAACTTAAGCTAAACGGCTTCTCGTTTATCATTGCGGTTAACTGGCTTGTTTTCAGCCGGACCACTTTATCTTGCGTCGTAATGATGACCGAATCGCTAGCCTGCTCGTACAACATGTTCGGGTCAATTTCCTTCTTGATCAGCGCATACGGCAGTTTCAAGCTTTCACTCTCTCCTGCCGCAGATTGCTCCAGCAGCTTGCCTTTATAATATACGGGTTTGGCCAAGCCTTTAAAATCGGGCTTGGTATGCTCCGTCGAGGCCCTCAGTTCGATCCAATAATACGCAAACAAGGCAGCTCCCATCAGAACAAGCAGCAGAAGCAGAAGCACTACCATGACGGTTTTGAGGCGATTTTTTCGAGTGCGTTGAACCGTATCCATAGATTCACTCCCGCTAGTTTAATAGATTGTAAAACGAAAAGAAACGTATCCGGAGGCGATAATCGCTTATCCGAACACGTTTCATTATACATGAAATATAGAGTGCTGTTAATGTTTAGTAATATCGGCGCAATTCGGGCATATGCCATATATTTCCAATCGATGTCCAGTCACGATAAATCCCGTCTGTTCGGAGGCCGCTCTTTCGACTTCCGCCAGCGGCGGATAATCGAAATCGAACATTCCCCCGCACCGCTCGCAATGAGCATGGTAATGATCGGTCATATCTGCATCGAACCGGCTTGATTGGTCGCCGTAATTCATTTCCCGCACCAAGCCAACTTCGATAAACACTTTCAAATTGTTATAGACGGTTGCCACGCTCATACTCGGAAAACGCGGCTCAAGCGCCTTATAAATATCATCCGCCGTGGGATGACACATCGTATCGATCAAATACGCGAGAATGGCATGTCTCTGAGGTGTCATGCGCACGCCGGTGCTTTTCAGCTTTGTTAACGCTAACTCCAATCGGGAGTCCATGCTTATCACCACCACGCAAGCTATGTTATTCATATATTTTACGATTGCGCCGCCTGATTTGTCAATCCGCCTTGCGCACAGAGACTCTGCCATTCGTATCCAAGTCGAGGCGGTACGTGCCCGAACCGATTTGGCCGCGCAGCGAACGCTTGTCGGTTTGCAGCGGGAAATCGCTGCTGATCTGGCCGGCGCCGCCTTTGCCCTTAACATCAAGATCGGCCTGGGCGGGGAGCAAAACGTCGATGCTGCCGTGCATCGTTTTCAAATCCCAGTTGCCTTGGATAGAGCTTGACTTCGCATTAATCGAGCCGTTGGTTGTATGGGCGTTCACATCACGCAGCGCATCGCTCACCGTAAGGGAACCGTTGATCGTTTCCGCCTGCAGCGATCCGCTTATGCCGACGGCGCTTATGGAACCGTTCGTGCTGGTCAACCTGGCATCGCCTTGATTATGAAGCAATGAAACGGAACCGTTGACTGTTTTCAAAACAGCTGTGCCTTTTATATTCTGAGCGTTAATATTCCCATTGGTGGAATTCAACTTGACGTTTGCTTCCAGGTCGGACACGTCAATTTCGCCGTTGATCGTAGAGGCGGTAAATTGGCCCCTTATGGGCAGTTGGGATGCCTCTGCTTTGCCGCTAACCAATGAGAGCTCGATATCCGCTTTAATCCCGGACGGCACGGTGACGGTAAGATTCATGCGCGGTTTGCGCCTTGCAAACACGCCGCTGCCGTATTCTTTGCCGCGGGCTTCAATTTTTAGACTACCATTAGAAACGAGAGACTCTACGGTGGATTGTCCGGCAATGCCCGCCGCGTCCTCTGCGTCTACATTATCGACCCACACCGTCGTATCGATTTGTATTTGCTCGACAGCTCCCGATTTTACCGTTACACTGCCTGATGGATTATCGATCAACACTTTTTCGGCATTCCGCTCCAGAGGAACGTTCATCACCGGTTTATCAAACCGGTTGCCCGACTCCGAAGATAAAGAAAACAGTCCGTCCAGGCGAAACCATTTTTCCGAAAACACCGAATTTTGCGTACTGAACACGACGGCTGACAAGATGCAGGCCAGCAGCATCCCCCCAATATCAAGCCGTGTCGGCTTGCCGGTGCGCCCATAGATCAGTTGAAAAAGCACGTATTCGATTCCAAGCGAGATCAGCAATACGGGCCACCACCGTGCAGCCAATGCCGTGTAGTCCGTGCCCGTCTGTTTGCCGGCGATAACCGCAACGCCGACGCCAACGAGCAGCAGCGCAGCCGTATATCTCCCTATTTTGCGCATGATGATTGACCCCTTAATGTATGTTGTCAACTTTTATTGTATCATGAGGCCGCCGACAAAGCTTTGTTTTTATACGGTATGCTTCACGGCAAACCTTGACGGCATGGAAATGTCGACTTTTTGAACTCGCAGGATATGCGCTTGTACTTTCCCGCTAACTCGCCTAGACTACAAGTACACATAATCTGCTTAGAAAGGATGAACGATGTGACGACGTTTGAACAGCGCCGCGCGGAAATATTGCGTTCGGCTGCACTTACGGCAGCCGGGCTGCCGCTGAAGGACAGCGGATTGTGGTTCCATGCGGATTTGCGCGATAACTATTATTTTGCCATTCATTTGTATGCTTTTATTACTCATACCCCGGAGGAAACGAGGACGGAGCAGCAGAAACACGATCTGAAGCTGGCCGTACGCATCATTTCCAAGGTGCTCAGCTTGCAGGATCAAAACCCGGAGAGCCCGATGTATGGACACTGGCCGCTGAACTTAGGCGAAAATCCCGATACGGCCAAACCTCACGTGCTCCCCGTCGAGCTGATGGGCTGTCTGATCGCTTTCTTCTACGATAAATATGCCGCAGATATGGATGTAAGTCTTAAAAGCGAGCTGAGTCTTGCTCTGACTCATATTTATCAAAGCGGCGTTTACCGCAACCCGCTGGAACAGATCCATCACCATGAAGCCAAACATACCTCCCTCAAGCTGCTGCTCGGTCATCTGTTTGGCGATAACGAGCTGCTTGCCGAAGGAATCGAGTGTGCACGCCGTCAGCTCGCTCATGTGCAAACCTTCGGTTTTAAGGAATACGGCGCGCTGCCGTGGTTCTGGCATTGGGTCCAAGCGTTTACGTGCGTGTGGGAGGTCGTCGACGATCCTCGGGCCAAAGCGGTCTCCGAGCAGCTGCTCGGGTATTTATGGGAGCTGCGGGCCGAATATTACCTGAAAGGCACATGGATCGGGCCAAAATCCCGGGAATGGCCGCACGATGCTCCCCGTGACCGGAATACGCCGCACGACTACATTCAGTTCGGCGATTTCCCCGCACCGCTCGATTTTCCGCGGGTGGAAGGCGCGGCGCTGTATTCCTACCAAATTCCGGCAGCGGTCCGCGAGAAAGGCACAACAAGGGCAGCGTCCGGTTCCGAAGAGCTCAAGAAACGGATCCGAATCACCAATGCGGATGCCGCTCTCGTGGAGGATGTGCACAGCTACACCTACGTAACGCCGGAATATGCGGTCGGCGGCTTGTGGGAACGGCGGTTGGAGTTTGACAACGAGCAGCACCGCTGGAACGTCACCCTGCCGCTCACCAATGTGGCAAACGGCGTAAATCAGGCCTACTTCTTCCATCCCGGCGAAAAATATAAGCCCGGAGACGACCGGCATGCCAGCCCGTATGGAGAGGTGCTGCTTCACCGCAACAGCGCTTGCGCGCTGTATATACTGCCGCAAAATGCAGGGGAAACACTGATCGGCTGCCTCCCGCGCGGGCAATGGATCTTTAACGAACATACCGGCGCCGGGAAAATCGGAGATGTGTATATCGCTTTTGCCGTGATGCAGCCTTATACAACCGAGGAAAAACCGGAGCGCATTTCCGTTTCAAGCAGCGGCCGGATCAACGGCGTGATGATGGAAGCCATCAGCGAGTATGAAGCGCGTTCCATTGGCATCGAGTCGCTGGAACAGCTCCAAGACAGATGGGGTCAACTGGCGCACCGTCAAGTCTTCCGTCAGATCGAAGCGGCGGAGGATAATGAAGCCGGTGATACAGTGGTATTCTCATATGAAAGCTTGCTCGGAACCAAGCTGGAGATGAGCCTGACCGCCGCGCATGACGAAAAGGACTGCCGCCTCCTCAAGCTTGAACGGAGCGTGAACGGCAGTCCGGTGGATTTCACCCAATATAAAGCTGCAGCTCTTGTAGAGCTGTCGGTGATGAGTGCGAGACAGAAAACTTAAAACAACAAACTTATGTGCGCCGATCGGCTTCCTGCCGGCCGGCGTTTCTGCGTTTCACCAGCATCGTAATGGTGATGCCCCTCGCGACCAGAACCTCGTTCTCCGGCACATATCCGTGCTTCAAATACAAACTCATCGCAGGTTCGTTTCGCGTCCCCGCCGGGACGTGAATGGTCAGATGAGGACCGATCCGCCGCTCCATCTCCAACAGCAGCATCGTTGCGACGCCTCGGCGAAAATGGTCTGGATGGACCATCATCCGGCAAATCGTCGCCTCATCCGCGCTTTCTTTGAAGGAAGCCGCGCCTATGAGCTTCCCCTCCTCATAGCAGCCGATAAACGTTTCTTTCGAACGCTGCAGTGTTTGAAAGGAATCCGAAAGCGGCGGAGCCTGCTCAAATCCGATCCGCTTCGCTTCAATCTCATAGGATATGATCTGCAGCGCCAACAATTCCAGTGCAGCCTGATGGTCGAAAACATCAATCGGACGGAGCAGCAAGGTCATCTTCCTTTCAGCGCAAACGAGGCGCGCCTTGCGGCTGCGCCTCGATATGATTTTACCCTTTGAGACGGTCCATAATGAGCTTGTTGGCCAATCCGGGGTTCGCTTTGCCTTTGGATTCCTTCATCACTTGACCGACCAGGAAGCCGATCGCTTTATCTTTACCTGCATGAAAATCGGCGACCGATTGCGGGTTGTTCGCAATGACCTGATCCACGATGGCCAAAATCGCGCCTTCGTCGCTGATTTGCACAAGCCCTTGCTCCTCGACAATCGTTCGCGGCGCCTTACCGGTTTCCAGCATCGCTTTAAATACCGTTTTGGCGATTTTGCTGCTGATCGTTCCTTTGTCCATCAGTCCGATCATTTCGCCGAGCGATTGTCCTGTAATCTTCAGATCGCCGAATTCCAGATTGTTGGCGTTCAAGTAGCCGAGCAGATCGCCCATAATCCAGTTGGAGGCCGCTTTCGCGTCCTTCGTGTATTTTAAGCTTTCCTCAAAAAAGTCGGCCATTTTCATCGAAGATGTGATGACCTCGGCGTCATAGCTCGGCAGGCCGAATTCGGACATATAACGCGCTTTACGCGCATCCGGCAGTTCAGGAATGGTAGCGCGGATGCGCTCCTTCCATTCGTCGTCGAGATGCATCTTCACAAGATCCGGATCCGGGAAGTAGCGGTAGTCGTGGGCTTGCTCTTTACCGCGCATCGACAGCGTCTTGCCTTGGGCTTCATCCCAGCGCCGCGTCTCCTGCACGACCTTGCCGCCGCCATCCAGCACGTCGGCTTGACGCCATTGCTCGTATTCAAGCCCGCGCTGTACGCCGCGGAACGAGTTCATGTTTTTCAGCTCGGCTTTGGTCCCGAACTCTTCTTGACCATAAGGGCGGAGGCTGATGTTGGCATCGCAGCGCATCGAGCCCTCCTCCATCTTCACGTCGGACACGTCGCAGTACTGCATAATGGCGCGCATCTTCTCGAGGTAAGCCTTTGCTTCCTCCGGCGTGCGGATATCCGGCTCGGAGACGATCTCAATGAGCGGCGTGCCGACACGGTTAAAATCGACAAGCGAAGCGTAACCGCCGTCCACATGCGTCAATTTGCCTGCGTCTTCTTCCAGATGAACACGTGTGATGCCAATCCGCTTTGTCTCGCCATTTACTTCGATGTCAATGTAGCCGTGTTCGCCGACCGGCTTGTCGTATTGCGAAATCTGATACGCCTTAGGCGAATCGGGGTAAAAATAGTTTTTGCGGTCAAACTTGCTTTCGGTGGCAACCTGGCAGTTCAGCGCCATCGCCGCTTTCATAGCATATTCGACGGCTTGCCGGTTCAGCACCGGAAGCACGCCGGGATACCCGAGACATACCGGGCATGTATGGGTATTCGGCGGCGCACCGAATTCGGTGGAGCAGCCGCAGAAAATTTTGGACTTCGTATGAAGCTCCACGTGAACTTCAAGGCCGATGACCGTTTCGTATTTCGTTTGCGTTGCTGACATACGGAACACTCCTAAGAGTTTTTTTGCGCCAGCAAAAAAGCTGGCTTCGTAAGCATAATCTTTAGGTTTTCGCAAGGAAAACTATATAAATTGAACCCATGGGGAAGTACGTTCCATTCCGGAAGGGATGATCTTGCCCGCTTCAAACATCTTGTTTTGAATTCCTTTTAGTAATGGGCCTGCGGATTGTAGGAATTCAAAGCCAAAACTCGCTGGCAAGACCATTCCCTTCCTCCATTTCTCTCTGCTTTTCCTGGTAGTATTCGGTTCAACTTATATAGCTTCGCAGCGTAATCTTTAAGCCTTCGCAAGGAAAACTTGCTTTCTATACCTTACAGCGCCGGGCGCTGTTTATGGAAATCAGTCGCTTGCTCGTAGGCATGCGCCGCGCGAAGCACGGTTGACTCATCCAGCGGTTTACCCACGATCTGCAGTCCAACCGGCATTCCGTCCGCAAAACCGCACGGGATGCTAATTCCCGGTACGCCCGCCAAGTTGACGGGAATTGTCAAAATATCATTTAAATACATCGTGAGCGGATCGCTTGTCTGTGAACCGATCTTAAATGCGGCCGTTGGTGTAGTCGGTCCGATGATCACGTCGTAATTTTTGAAAACATTGTCAAAATCCTGCTTAATCAGCGTACGCACTTTCTGAGCCTTCAAATAATATGCGTCGTAGTAACCGGAACTGAGAGCGTATGTGCCAAGCATGATGCGGCGTTTCACTTCCGGGCCGAAACCTTGGCTGCGCGACTTATGGTACAAGTCCAACAGGTTGGCCGGATTCTCCGCGCGAACACCGTAACGTACCCCGTCAAAACGTGCCAGGTTGGATGAAGCTTCGGAAGAAGCGAGCAAATAATATGTGGCTACGGCATATTCGGAATGCGGCATCGATACTTCCTCGACGATCGCTCCCATGCTTTCGTAAACTTTCAATGCGGTGAGTACGGCATCCTTGACTTGCGGGTCTATGCCTTCGCCGAGATATTCCTTTGGCACGGCAATGCGCAGCCCTTTCACATCCCCGGTTAGCGAGCTGATGTAATCGGGAATATCGACCTTCGCCGATGTCGAGTCCTGCGGATCGTGCCCGGCAATCGCTTGGAGCACATATGCGGAGTCTTCGACGTTTTTCGTGAGCGGACCGATTTGGTCAAGCGACGAGGCAAAAGCGACAAGACCAAAACGGGATACAAGCCCGTAGGTCGGCTTCATGCCGACGATACCGCAATAAGCGGCCGGTTGGCGAATTGAGCCGCCGGTATCGGAGCCAAGTGAGAAATACACTTCTCCAGCGGCCACAGCCGCTGCCGAGCCGCCGCTTGAGCCGCCCGGTACATGCTCCGGATTCCACGGATTATAGGTCGGGTGGAAGCTGGAATTTTCGTTCGAACCGCCCATGGCGAATTCGTCCATATTCAGCTTGCCGATGGTGACGGATTGAGCCGCTTTCAGCTTTTGGACAACCGTAGCGTCATAAACCGGGTTGAAGTTGCGCAAAAACTGGCTTGCGCATGTCGTCGTCAGTCCCTCGGTAACGATATTATCCTTAATCCCCGCCGGCAATCCGAACAGCAGTCCGCGAGACTCGTCGCCGCCAAGCTGCTCGTCCAGCTTGCGCGCGGCGGCACGGGCATTTTCTTCATCAAGCGTCAAAAAAGCCTTAACCTTCCCGTCTACTTGCCCGATCCGGCTGTACGACTCGTCGACCAACTCGGAAACGGAGAGCTGCTTGCCGTGCAGCTTGTTATGTATCTCCTGCAATTTGAGATCGAATAAAGACAAAACGGCCCCTCCTTAAAGTTTTGCGATAGCAAAACTAACTTCGTAAGCATTCACTTAAAGTTTTGCCAAAGGCAAAACTGACTTCGTAAGCATTCTTTTTCTAATATCCCGCTTGGAGCTTGTCCCCAAAATACAAGCCCTGTTCTATTCGAGCACAGCCGGGACTTTAATCTGCCCGTCTTCCTCATCAGGCGCGTTCAGCAGCACTTTTTCCAGCGTCAGGGACGGTCTGTCCGCATCCTCACGCATGACGTTAACAAGCGGCATCACATGGCTGGTCGGCTCTACATGCTCGGTATCCAAACCGTTAAGCTGCTCCGCATATTTTAAAATGGCGTTCAATTGCTCGGTAAGCTGTTCCTTTTCCGCATCGGACAACTCCAGACGAGCCAATCCCGCAACATGCTCGACATCCTTTATTGAAATACTCAAGTATCTACACCCCTTTTCTCCTGCGGTCATTCTGTTTATTATAACGTAAACTTGCCGGCGAACTCAATTGCTATTGATTTTGCGGTTCAATACGCGAAAAACATTTTTCTACATTCGCCCGCACATTTATAGCTCACTGCCGCTCCGCCCTCCCGGTTACAATGGAAATAAGCACGCTATCGCCGGAACGGCCTTTCGGTACCTTGTACAGCTTCCCCGCATCCGCGACAGGTGCGACATGGTACGGCTGGCTACCAAATTCCGAATACCAAGCGGTTTTGGCCTGAAACAAGGAGTGCGTAAGGGCAAGAGAGAATGTATGTAACGAATGCAACCTACAAATGAGGGAGTTCTGCACATGCCATGGCTGAATATTCCGCGATTACGCTCCATAAAAACAGTCAGACCGCGGTCATTGCGGACCAATCTGATTATCGGCTTATTGTTTAGCACGGTCGTACCGATCATGCTGATCGGGGCTGTCTCCTATTATATGATTTACCTGATTCTTGACAATAAAACGGCAAAAGGGATAGAAAGCACGCTGCATCAGGTCAGAACCAACGTGGAGAAGACGTATATGAACCTGAATTATTTCTCGCAGCAGCTCAGCGCCCGCGATATGCAGCTGATGTTCGAATCGGAGGATCCCGTGGAGCGTTACATTCTCGGACAGCAAGTGTTCAGCCGGCTGCAACTGCTCAGCTTTACCAATCCCGAAACGAATCTGATTTATATATACACTCTGCCGGCCAATGATCCCTTCTATCAAAATCAGCAGATGCAGCCCGAGTCGAACCCGGACCATCTGCCTGCGCTTACGACGTACAAAGGCGTGACCTTCTACGCGCCTCACAACACGTTTACTTTTAATAACGGCTTGGTGTTCTCGCTCTCCCGTTCGGTCAATTTATTGAAAAAAGACGGCAAGAGTATCTACGTGGAATCGAGCATCGGACTTGTCGATCAATTGATGAATAACCGTCAATACGGCATCAAAACAGTACAGGTGCTTGCCGATAAGGAGGGTACTGTTGTTTACAGCCAAGACGGCGGGTTTCCTGCCGGCTCCCGGATGCCATCCCATCTTCGTCCCGACAAATACAGCATGATCGGCGATTATTACTATTTTCAGGAGTACAGCGAAGAGCAAGGATGGTACATCTACTCCATCGTCCATAAAACCGATTTTCAAAAAGAAGTGCGCAGCTGGGCCATCTCCTGGGCGGCGATTTCCGTGCTGTCGCTTGTTTTCAGCGTGGCGGTCGGCTGGTGGATATGGAATATGATCTATGGCCCGCTCCGCAAGCTGAACCGCGAAATCCGCCAGCTCGGGGACAGCCGGCTGGACGGTGAAACGCCGATGCGGCAGCCCCTGCAGCTGACGCACGTGACCGAGCTGGACGTATTGCTTACGCAATTTGAGGAAATGCGCACGAATATATGGACGCTGCTCACCGAGCTGAAACAGAAGGAGGAAGATAAGCGGCATCTGGAGGTGGAAAAGCTGGTCGCGCAAATCAATCCGCACTTTTTGTACAATACGCTGAATACGGTGCAATGGCTTGCCAAAGGAAACGGCCAGCAGGATATTTTTAACCTGGTGACCGTATTTATCCGGCTGCTGCGCTATAATCTCGGCAAAGACGGGGAACTCGTCAAGCTGCGCCAGGAAATCGACGCGCTTCAGGATTACGTTAAGCTGCAGCAAATCCGGTACCACTATGAGTTTACCGTTCGCATTCATGCCGATCCGCAGACGCTTGACGTGCTTGTCCCCCGCTTCCTGCTGCAGCCGTTAATCGAAAATGCGCTGTACCACGGGCTCACCGAAGAAGGCAGCGCGATTGAATTAACCGTAACTGTAACGGACGAAACTTATATCGCCGTGCAGGTAAAAGATAACGGCAAAGGCATGAGCCCGGAAGAAATCGAAAAGCTGCTGCTGCATGATATTCCCGAGCGGGAAAAAGTCGGTATGGGCATCGGTTTGAATTATGTGAACACCATGCTGCAGGTCCATTACGGCCAATCCGCCAGGCTGCGGGCGGACAGCTCGCCGGAAACCGGAACAACGATGTATTTTTACATTCCAATCGCTGAAGCGGGAGGCTCACACCATGATTAACGCGCTTATCGTCGACGACGAATATATTGTCCGCAAAGGCCTGATCTCCACGCTCCCCTGGAAGGAGTTCGACATTCATATCGCAGGCGAAGCAAGCAACGGAGAAAAAGCGCTTGAATTCATGCTCAGGCATCCCATCGACTTGCTAATCACTGATTTGGCCATGCCGGTCATGAACGGATTTGATTTGATGCGGCGTGTCCGCGAGCAGTTTGCCCATATTCATATGGTCGTGCTCACCTGCCACGAGGATTTCAAGTATATCCAGGAAGCGCTTAGACTAGGCGCCGTTGATTATATCGTCAAAACAGAGCTGGAAGACGATATGATGAAGGATGCGCTCCGGCGCATTGCCCTGCGGATGGGAGAGAAACCGGAAGAGAAAGCGAAACCGGCAGCATCGGAGCCGCTGTGGTCGCCCGATGATGAGAAAAGGCTGCAAGTCCATATGAATAAATGGCTGCCGCTGCATTGGACGATTAAGCAAGAACTGTTTGACGAGTTCAGCCGCGAGCTGCACGGCATGAATCCGCCCATTCTTAAGCTGAGGCAGATGATGCATTATTTGCTGGTGGAGTGGAACCGGATGCTCGGCGGCGATTTGCTGCCGGAGTGGCTGCCCGGTGCGGAAGGTTTGCAGGATTTGGCGGCATGGGATGTATATATCGGCGGATTCCGGGACCGGCTGCGGAACGTCCTGCAAGTTTCCGCCTATCCGCAGGACGTTGCGCTGCGCATTATGGATGCGGCCGATTTTATCAAAACGAACATGGACTTGAACATCACGCAAGGCGAGCTGGCCCGCAAAATGGGGCTCAGCCGCGGGTATTTCAGCAAATGCTTCAAAGATCTGCTGGGCAAGCCGTTTCATGATTACATGAAGGAGCTGCGCATCGCCCGGGCCAAAACGCTGCTGCTGCAAAGCTCGAGGTCTGTCGCCGACATTGCCGAGGAATGCGGTTACTCGGACCATCGCTACTTCAGCAGGCAATTCCGGGACGAGACCGGACTGCTGCCATCGGAATATAGAACTTGGCATGTATGAAAACGGTGCAAAGGTAGGAAAAGCGTTTCGCACCCAACGCTGCAAAACCAACGATTTTCCCCATAAACGAAGACACGTATGGCTCACGCCCGCTCCGCTTCTTCCCTTACCATTAGTTTGAAACTCACTTTATGCACAGGGGGAATATTTTGATGAAACGAAAAAAAACGTGGTTTACGCTGCTGCTGGCGTTGTCTTTTGCATTTACCGCAGCTTGCAGCGATAAGCAGGAACCATCCGCGAGTTCCGGAACGGCAGGCAAGCCGGCCGAAGGTGACGCTCCAGGCCCAATGGGCAAATACGCAAGTCCGGTTACGATCAACCTTGGCTATTATAATCCGGGAGAAGTGAAATGGCCTGCTGGCTCCAACGACACGCTGCAGGACAACCGCTATACCCGCTTGATCGAAGACACGCTGAATATCAAAATCCAGCATGCTTTCGAGGTGCCCCAAACGGGCTACGAGGACAAAGTCAGCTTGCTCATTTCCAGCAACGATATTCCCGACTTTATGTTTGTCTCCGAAGGCCAGTTCAAAATTATGGCCGACTCGGACATGCTGGAGGATATGACCGCAGCCTACAACAACTACGCCTCCCCGCTGCTGAAAGATGTCATTAGCGGCTTCGGTCCCGAATTTATGAAGAAGGTCACCTATAACGGCAAAATGCTGGGCATCCCCTCGACTTCTCCGGCACACGACAGCGACGGGGTCGTATGGATCCGCAAGGACTGGCTGAAAAACGTCGGCATTGATCTGCCCGAAGTGATTAAGATGGACGACTTGGAGAAGGTCGCAAAAGCGTTTATCGAAAACGATCCCGATCAAAATGGCAAAAAAGATACGTACGGCATTCAGAGCACCTCATCGTTTGTCACCTCGACGGTTGGCTACAATTCGCTCGATTTGATTTTCACGGCTTATAACGCTTATCCGAAAACGTGGCGAAAAGATGCAAACGGCCAAATCGTGTATGGCTCCTTGCTGCCGGAAACAAAACAAGCGTTGTCCAAGCTGAGAGACATGTATGCGGGCGGAATGCTCGACAAGGAATTCGGGACGGTGAAAACCGATCAATTCGCCAAAGACATCAGCGCCGGCAAAGCAGGCATTTCGATGGGATACACCTGGGCTCCGATGAAAGCGCTCGCGGATTCAGTCAAAAACAATCCGAAGGCAGAATGGGGCGCCTACATGCTGGTATCTCCGGACGGCAAGCTGCACGCCCGCCAGCCGAATCCGCTTGGCCGAATTATGGCGGTGAAGAAAGGCGCCAAACATCCGGAAGCGATCATCAAGCTGATCAACCTGTTCGCCACCATGGACAACAACGCCCCCGACGCGCCGAAGGTATACGCCGACAGTCCGGGAACCAACTGGACGGTCCGTCCGATCCAGATGACGTTCCGCACGAAAAATACGGTGCGCGACCGGTTCCAGCGCTTCCAGGACGCAGCTGCCGGAAAGCTGAAGCGGGAGCAGCTGCCGGAAAGCGACCAAGGCATTTACGACAACTATACTAAAGGGTTGGATGCATTGAAGGCGTCGCCGCAGGACTGGGCTTATGTGTTGTATCAATTCGTCGGAGGCAAGATGGTGCTTCGTCCTGAAGTGGTTGAGGAATACAACCAGTTCTACGGCATTACGAAGTCGATGGAAACCAAGTGGGCCAATTTGACCAAGCTGGAAGACGAAGCGTTCATCCGTATCATCGTTGGCGACAAACCGGTCGATTATTTCGATACGTTTGTAACCGAATGGAAAAAGCAAGGCGGCGACGACGTAACTAAAGAGGTGGCGAAGGAAGCCGAGCGGCTTAAGTAACGGCAGCTCTGCAGGAGGACAATCGCATGAAAAGCTTGAAAGCGCAATTTCCTTATCACCTGATGCTGCTGCCCGGCATGATCGTGCTGGCCGTATTTCATCTTTATCCGATGCTTGGCGCGGTTATCGCCTTTAAAAAGTTTTTGCCGGCCAAAGGCATATGGGGCTCTCCATGGGTTGGCCTGGACAACATCTCTTATATGTTTCAAATTTCCGACAGCAAACTTGTCTTTTTTAATACGATCTACATTGCTTCAATGAAAATCGTCGCTCATTTAATCGCGCCGCTGTTGTTCGCCTTGCTGCTGAACGAGGTCAGGGTGCGCTATTTTAAACGATGGGTGCAGACGATCGTGTATTTGCCGCATTTTATGTCGTGGGTTATCCTCTCGGTCGTCATGGTCAATCTGCTGTCGCTGCGGGGTATGGTCAATCAGTTCCTCGGCTTGTTTGGGATGGAGCCGATCTTGTTTCTCGGCAGCAATACGTGGTTTCCGTTTGTGCTGGTCGGCAGCGATGTCTGGAAAGATTTCGGCTTCAAGGCAATCGTCTATTTGGCGGCGCTGACCGCGATCAACCCGTCGCTCTACGAAGCGGCGGAAATCGATGGGGCGACACGCCTTCAGAAGTTGTGGAGCGTGACGCTGCCGGGTATGATGTCCACGATCATTTTGCTTGCCGCGCTGTCGCTGGAAAATGTGCTGAACGCCGGGTTCGAGCAAATTTTGAACATGTACAATCCGCTGGTGTACGCTTCCGGCGACGTCATTGACACTTACGTATACCGTGTCGGGCTCGTTCATGCGCAATACGGCATTGCCAGCGCGGTCGGATTGATGAAATCGGTCGTCAGCTTTGTGCTGATCGTGGCGTCTTATCAGCTCGCGTCCCGGTTTGCAGGATACAAAATTTTCTAGGAGATGCTTACGAGGCCAGTTTTTGCTGGCGCAAAAACTCTAATAGGACGTGATCGCATTGGTCGTTTACGGCAAAAGCTGGCGGTCGAAACTGGCCGACCTTGTCATACTCGCTTTACTTACCGTCATCGCCTGCTTGTCGTTGTTTCCGATCTTGAATACGCTGGCGATTTCGTTCAGTGAGAAAGCGGCGGTCGCCGCGGGCAAGGTGACGTTGTTTCCGGTGGATGTAAGTTTGGCGAATTATACGGCGATGATGGGCGACAAGCAATTTTTCGTGTCGTTTGGCGTCTCCGTCAAAAGAGTGCTGCTCGGCGGCGCGATTCAATTTCTCCTGACGGTGCTGATGGCGTTTCCGCTCTCGCGCGACAACAAGCGGTTCCCGGCTCGCAATGTGTACATGTGGGTCGTTATCGTGTCGATGCTGTTTCACGGCGGGTTGATCCCTTGGTACATCACGGTCCGCTCCGTCGGCCTGATCGACACGATTTGGGCGCTTGTGCTGCCTGGCGCAGTTCCTGTATTCAACGTCCTCTTGCTGATGAATTTCTTCCGCGGTCTGCCAAAGGAGCTGGACGAAGCAGCGATGATGGATGGAGCCGGGCCGTGGTATACAATGGTTAAGCTGTATATCCCGCTTGCGCTGCCCGCCCTCGCCACCGTTACGCTGTTCAGCATCGTGGGGCATTGGAACGCTTTTTTCGACGGGCTTGTGCTCATTCATAAAGCGCAGAACTTGCCGCTGCAAACGTATATCAACACGCTGCGGCTGCAGCCTAGTCAGTGGGAGAACATGGATCCGGAAACGCTGAAAACGCTGATGCAAACGTCGGACGAAGGCCTGAACTCAGCCAAAATCATCGTCAGCATGGTGCCGATTTTACTCATTTATCCGCTGCTGCAGCGGTATTTCATTCATGGGATCGTGCTTGGTTCGGTGAAGGAATAAAGCTGAGGGAACTTAAGGAGGAACTTCAAGATGACCGGAACAACAATCCGCTTTGGCCTGATGGCCGACGTGCATCAAGACTTCATGTACCAAGCCGAGTCCCGGCTGCGCGAATTTATAGACCGCATGAACCGCGAGCGGCCCGATTTTATTATCCAGCTCGGCGACTTTTGTTACCCGCGGGAAGAAAACCGCCCGTTCGTCGGCGTGTGGGAATCGTTTACCGGACCAAAATACCATGTGCTCGGCAACCACGATATGGATGTGTGCGATAAACGTACGATCATGGACTTTCTTGGCATGGAGCGCAATTATTATTCGTTCGACTGCGGCGATTATCATTTTATCGTATTGGATGCGAATTTCTTAAGCCTAGAGGATGGATACGCCGACTACGAATACGGCAACTACCACAAGCTGCCGGATGCGATTAACAATCTGACTTCCGGACAGCTCGCTTGGTTGAAGACCGACCTCGCGGCGACAGAGCGGCAAACCGTCATTTTCAGCCATCAAAACCTGGAGTCCCATTATGTCGCTCCGAACATGGGGATTCGCAATCATGAGGAGTTTCGCGCGATTTTACGGGAAGCCAATGAGACGTCCGGTTTTCAAAAGGTAATCGCCTGCTTGAACGGGCATCAGCACCTCGACGGTGTCAAAGTTATCGATGATGTCTATTACGTTCAAATCAATAGCATGTCGTATTACTACCTGGGCAAAAATTATACAACCACGCGTTATTCAGAGGAAATATCCGCCGCCCACCGGCTGCTGCCGCAGTGCGCCCCTTATGAGGAAAGTTTGTACGCCATCGTGACGCTGGAGCCGGGGCTGCTGACGATCGAAGGCAAGCAATCGCGTTTTGTCGGGCCAACGCCGCTGGAGCTGGGGCATTCGAATTCGTGCGGTGGGCACGTGCTTGTACCTCATATTAACAGCAGGCGGCTGCTGTTTCCGGCGAAGTAAGGCCCCCTAGTTGCTATGCGGAAATACAGCAGACAATTCCCCGCTGCTTGCGGGAGATTGCGGGCATCGACAGCATCGTGCAAATCCGGAATTTGCCGCCGTGGCGAATGACGGGAAAAATCGATCGATAGGAGAAATAACGCATGCCCCAAAAGAGTTATATCCCTTTTTTTGCCGGCTTGTTTGCTGTCCTGCTTTCATTAATAGGCGGTACGGCGGGAATTCCCGGAACTGCTTATGCCGCCGCTGAAAACCCGCCGTCGCTGCTGATTACCGAAGTGATGATTCATTCCCCGGAAACGGGAGCTCCCTACCGCTACATTGAGTTGTACAACAACAGCGGCCGCTCGATCGATTTAACGAAACGCAAGCTGCTGTATTATTGGCCGGGCGTTGCTTCAAACCCTTGGCAGAATACAAGCGCGGACACCTACGATTTGATCGCCGACGGAAGAACAACCGATACTTACATTCATCCGTATAGCACCAAAATCGTCTGGCTGCTGACCGACGAAACCAAAACCGTGGCCGACTTCAACATCGCATACAATGCGCATTTAACCGAAGACCAGTTTGTGTATACAAAAGGAAACGGCTTTAATTACACGGCTCAGCGATATATGGCGATCGTCTCTCCCCCTTATGACAAGGTCAACGACCGGATTACTTTTGTGCGTTATAACGCTGACGCCGGCACAGGCACGTGTACGGCGGGAATCAACTGCGATTTCGTGCAGGGGGAAAGCGTCGACTACTATTTTCCCGAGCAGTTCGATACGACAAGCAGGGAGATGACGCGCAAGACGCCCCAATCGCTGCATCAAGCACCGACACCGGGTACGCTTAAATCCGGACAAGTGCCGACGCCGCCGGGAAAACTGCTGATCACCGAAATGGTGATTCATTCCTCAGGTACGGGGACTCCCTACCGCTATATCGAATTGTATAACAACAGCGCTCAAGCGATTGATTTATCCCAGCAAAAATTGTTGTACTATTGGAACGTCAGCGCCAAACCGTGGCTGTCGCCGGGCGTGGATACGTACAGTATCGTCTCGGCCGGTAGAGCGACCGACATGTTCATCCAGCCTTACAGCACCAAAATCGTCTGGTTGTTGTCGGACGCAAGCAAAACGACGGCCGATTTTAACGCCAATTACCATACCAGCTTGCCGGAAAGCCAGTTTGCTTACATCCAAGGAAGCGGCTTCTCTTATACCGCCCAAAGATATATGGCCGTTGTCGGTTCCCCCTACAACCAAGTCAACGACCGGCATTCCTTCGTCCGCTATAACGCCGATGCCGGGACGGGATCTTGTACGGCAGGCGTGAATTGTGATTTCGTTCAGGGTGAAGGCGTTAATTATTATGCGCCGGCTTCATTTGATACGGAGAGCCGGGAAATGGTCCGCAAAACATCCGGCACAACACACCAAACTCCGACCCCCGGCACCGTAAAAGCAGGGCAAGTCCCTCCCAGACCACCTACGCAAACAGAGCCGGCGGATATGGTTGTAACGGATTCTCCGAACTATGCCAAATATTTCAGCATGAGCACGGCACATTTCATTGTTCCCGGCCTTACGGAAGATTACGTTCCCCAAGGGATCTGTTACGTTCCATCCAAAAACTGGATGATCGTCGTATCTTACAGGTCGGACGGCGGTCCAAGTTTGCTCTCCGTCATCGATTTCACAAGCGGCAATCTGATTAAATCGGTCAGACTGTTTACCGACCCGCTGACCCCGTATACCGGACATGCGGGAGGGATCGCGGCCGGTGTGAGCCATGGCTGGATCGCCTCGGTGAACGGCATCGACCAATTTGACATCAAAGATATTGAACACGCTGTCAATATGGACACATTGATTTTGACCGATCATATTAAAACCGAATCGAGAGCCGATTACATGACGATTGACAATGGCGTGTTATGGGTTGGCGAACATGCCAGATACACGTATCCGGTCACGGATACGACGCATCATCTGCAGAACAGAGACAACCGGGAGTATTCCGCCTGGGTGTCCGGTTACCGTTTAGCTGCAGGCGAAGCGGTTGTTACATCCCGCGTGTACGCCGCAACAGGGGCCGTCATCCCGGATTATATTTTAGCGGTTCCCGATGAAGTTCAAGGAATGGCTATCGACGGCAACCGCATCGTGCTCAGCAAGTCATATGGCAGCAGAACAAGCGACCTGCTTGTCTACCAGGTAAATCTGGCCGACCCGCCTCATACCACAACGGCAAAGTTTGGCGCGACGGCGACACCGGTCTGGTTCCTGGACGGAGAAAATCAGCTTTATAATCTTATGGCGCCGCCGATGGCCGAAGGGATGTTTGTGCGTGGCGGAAACCTGTATACGGTATTCGAGTCGGGAGCGACTCCATACCGCACGGCCAGCGGCATGTATGCAGTCGATCACGTTTATGCGACTAACACCGCATCGCTATTTAGCGCAACCGCACCGCCGCGGGTTGTTCCCGGCGATCTGCAGATCACCGAAGCGGTCATCAGTTCCACGGGAGTCAACCAGCCTTACCGGTACATCGAGCTTTACAACAACAGCAATCAGCCAATCGATTTGACCGATCACCGGATCTATTATTATTGGGGCAATCAATATGCGAAGCCATGGGAATATGATGTCGGGGAATATCTCGTTTACTCGGCAGGCCGCACGACGGATATGACCATTGAGCCGCACAGCACCAAAATCGTCTGGTTTCTGTCCGACGAAACCAAAACCGTATCCGACTTCAACGCCGCCTACGGCACAAGTTTGACGGCCGACCAGTTTGTGTATATCAAGGGCGGCGCATTTTCCGCAACAACACAGCGGTTTTTGGCGATCGTCGGGCCGGCGGGAGATAAGGATGTCGACCGGTATACGTTCGTCCGGTACAATACCGGCGCGGGCACGGGGAACTGCACTGCCGGGGTCAACTGCGATTTTCAAAGCGGAGAAAGCATCGTTTATTTTTACCCTTCCTCACTAAATGAGGTGAGCAGGGAGTTGGACCGCAAAGTGCCGGAATCGCTGCATCAGCCCCCAACGCCGGGAACGGTGCTGCCCGGGCAGGTGAGGCCGCTTCCGTAAACGAAATAAGGTTCCGTGATGAACGCGAGTCGGACTCGAATCGAATTTTAAATGTGCCAGGATTGCTGCCTTTAGAAAAAGCTACCTCGCCTTTTATGACAAAATAATTAATCTTTTTTCTGAAATTTCTCAATAGCCTGTTTCAATTTCTCACGTTTTTGGTTTATGATCGTCACAATTTTTTCGGTTTCTTTTTTTTTTAACAAAGGTCTCGACCTTTTCTGAGCTGGCACTGAGAAATCACCTCGCTCATAATATGAATTTTATAGGATGAAAATAACCAAAAAAAGAACACTCGCATTTTTAGCGGGTGTTCTTGCTATTCGTCAAAAAATTCATTTATAAATTTCTCATCATAAAGTTCCAGTATCATGTTAACTAATCCATCAGAGGCATTAGGATTAACTATTTCCTTTTCAATGGTATAGTTAAAACCTAACTCCTGGTACCATGTCCAGCTTTCATACAGTGCATCTAACGTGATGAATCTTTCATTTGTTTTTATTGCGAGATCAATGATATGTTTTACAATGTAAGAACCAATTCCTAGACTCTTAAAATGTTTTGACACGCCTAATCGAGCCAAATCCAAGGACATGCGGTGTTGATCATGTAAATGTTCAATTTGGCTGACATCAAAGTTCAGCGGAAGTCTTTGTAAAGTGTAAAAAGCCGCCAACTGATCGCCCACGAATACGAGAGTGGTACTTGCTTCTCTTAATAAGTGAGAAAAAAATGCTTCCCCGATTAAAAATTCCGAAATGGAATCATTGTCACAATCAAATTTTTTGATCTGACTTAAATCTTCAACTGAAATTGTCTTAAATATGATTTTTTGAGGATCGACTTGCAGTTCCTTGGGCATATTGGTTGGCTGTGTCCATCTTTCTCTCAATCTTTTTTCTCATGTTATTGCTATTATGATTAATTCTAGCGATGAGTTTATCTGCATCTTTTCCTGTAATGTGTGGACGTTCCCTCATGCTGGCAGCCATTTGAAACGCCTCCTTATACAACTCTTTGTAATTGACTGTGGTACTGTTTATATCCATAATGTAACATTTACACTGTGCAAAAGTAAATATAAACACCCTACTTTAGTCAGGGATAGTTATATGCAAACAACGCTAAATTTCTCTGGCAGGGTGTTCGCAAGCCCTTGTTCGGGACTTTCACCCGTGCGGGCATACAAAAAAGGATGCGCATACACGCATCCTTTTTTGCTCACGGCGAATCGTCGTACGCCCGCTATATGGCCTCACACCGGCTAAATCCACGCCTTGAGGTTGATCTGCTTAATAAAATCCTGCGTCGACTGCACGTCCTTGTTGGCGTCCTGTTCGTTCAGGATCGGTTCGCCGTTCATAATGCGGCGAAACAATTCAGCGTTCTTCGTTGCAAGCGCGAAATCGATCAGCGCTTCCCGTTCCAGCCGGTCGACTTCCTGCTGGACAAGCACTTCCTCCAGCTCTATATCTATGGCGGGCACAAAAAAATGCTTGTTCATCTTAGGTACCCGGATTACGTAATCAAACACGTTGTCTGCGTTGCGGTCATAGGCAATAATATACGCGTAATCGCCGATGGGCAAATTTTGTTCGAAGCTGTCGGCGACGATATATACTTTCTGTCCTAACTTCAGCATCCGCCATCCTCCCTTCCAAAATCTGCGCATCCGCGAATGACTCTATCATAATTAAATAGAATAACCTTTTAATAGATTATTATTCATATGGTACTAAAAAAAGATAGCCATGTCCAATAGTTCCTTAACAATGCGTCAAGAATTCGCGGATTGCCCAAATTAACAGCGAGACGCTTCCAAGCTGCGGGCTAACGCAATTACTCGGCCGCTGTAAGCGAATCTTCGCCTGCAGCGGACCCCATTCTATTGGTCGGCAGAGAAAAATGCAATAAATCGTGGATCCGTGTAACGACACGGTGAAAGCATACGGCTATACTGATGGCAGGTTATGCATAGCTCCCTATTTCATTCACAATTAGCGTAAACACAAAGGAGGAGACGTAAGGGATGTCCGATCGAAAAATGAACATCGTATTGCTCATGACCGACCAGCAACGGCTCGATCACGTAAGTTATCACGGCATCGGCCGCATCGAAACCCCCAACATCCATAAAATCGCGGAAAGCGTCGGCTTCACGAACTGTGTATCCGTCAATCCGGTTTGCACTCCGGCCCGCACCGCGCTGCTGACGGGCAAATACACGCATCAAATCGGTATGGTGGCGATGTCCGGCGATCTGTCGCTGCAGCATCCCACCTATCCGCGCGCGCTGCAGAAGGCAGGCTACAGGACATACGGCATCGGCAAATTCCACTGGCTGCAAGGCTGGAAATTCGGCCGTCCGATCGGGCAGGGGCATCCGCTGACCTCGCTTAAGGACGAAATTCGCGGATACGGCTTTGATGAAGTGTGGGAAGCGTCCGGCAAGCAGCTGGTCAGCCGCAACTACTGCGACTATGCGGAACATCTGGACCGGCAGGGACTGCTGGAAGCATATCGCGAGTTTAATAGCCGCAATAAGTCAAACACCAACGAGGCCGAGACCCAGCGCTTTACCGGAGAGCCGTTCCCGTTCGGCGAAAGCAACTATATGGACATCGTGATCGCCGACCACATCATTAAAGCGATCGACAGCCGGCCCAAAGACCAGCCGTTTTTCCTGTTCGGCTCGTTTGTTGGCCCGCATCCGCCTTATGATCCGCCGCAATCGTATATGGATCGGATTCCCTATGAGGAAATTGACGATTTCCTGCCCGGGCCCAATGGTCCGCTGTCCGAGGATGCCAAGCGGCACTTGTACAAGCTTCGCCAGTCCTATAAAGCAATGATTGCGATCATCGACGAACAGGTCGGCCGCATTTGGGCCAAACTGGAAGAGCAAGGAATATTGGAGGATACGGTCATCCTGTTTACTTCCGATCACGGAGAAATGATGGGCGATCACGGCCGGGCTCAGAAGCAATCTCCGTTTCATGCCTCAGCCGTCGTACCGGCAGCGATCCGTCATCCGGACTATTTGCGCCGGGCGCTAAATGACACGCCCATCGAGCTGACCGACTTCACCGCCACCATATTGGATGCGGCCGGACTCGATCCGCAGCGGGAACTGAGCAAAGATTGGCCTGCTTTCCATGACCGGGTTCCGTGCAGATCGCTGCTGCCGATCGCTAAAGGAAGCGCAACCCGGGTGCGCGACTATGCTTTCTCCGAATGCCAGGGACAATGGCAGATGATCCAGTCGGACAGGTGGAAATATATCAGACAATTGAAATATGATGATCCGGACTGCGTACCGGAGCAGCTTTATGATTTGCAGGAAGATCCGCAGGAACTATGCAATTTGATCGGCGACCCGGCTTATGCAGAAGAAGCGGCCTGGTGCCGCCGCCGCCGCGACTATGTGCTTGACCAGACACCTGCCGCACAGCTGCGCTGGGCTCCCATCATCGGAGAGCAAAATCCATAAGGAAGAATGCCCCGGTCAAATGCTTTAATCAAGTGGTAACGAATAACCCCCGGCTGACGGCCGGGGGCTGCAATTCACCTTCATCCATTTTTATTTCATCATCCCGTAAAATAAACTGGTTAGCACATCGTTACAGGTTTGCCTGCACGGATCGAGTCGTAAGCGGCAAGCGCCACTTGGGCGGAATACAATCCGTCTTCCCCGGTAATCGGTACGCCCCGTCCCGCGCGAAGCGCATCGACAAAAGCTTCGATCAGCCCTTTGTTCATGCTGTAGCCCCAATATTTCCACTCGGTTTTCATTTTGGTGTCGCTGTATACCTCGTTTTTCTGGGAGAAGGAGTCGATCGAGATGACTCCTTCCGTGCCGATAATCTCCATCGTTACGTCACCCCAAAATGGAAACGACTTCGTTCTTGACCAGCTTGTATCGATAACGGCAAATGTGCCGTCAGGGAATTTCATATGAACCATACCGGAGTCGTCGACCGGAATGTCGTGAAACAACGTGCCCGATTCGGCGTATACCTCAATCGGCCTGCTGCCGAGCATCCAGTTCAGCAAATCCATGACATGCACCGTATGATCGAGCACCGCGCCGCCGCCGGATAAAGCCGGATCGATAAACCAACTGCCCGGCATCGTACCCCGGTTTGTTCCTTTTACGGCAATAATGTTGCCGATATCCCCGCGCTCCATAGCGGCCTTGGCTTCGACGACGGCCGGAATATACCGGCAAGGGAATGCCGTCATCAGTTGTACCTGCCGCTCCTTGCACGTTGCAATCATGCGCTGCATTTCCCCGACCGAAACGCCGAGCGGTTTTTCGCATAATACATGTTTGCCGGCCAAAGCGGCGTCTATCGTCATTTGCGCGTGATGCACATTTTCCGAGCAGATGATGACAGCATCCACATCGGTTTGAAGCAACTCGCGATAATCCGCAAAATAAGGGATGCCGTGTTTGGCCAAATGAGCTTCGACGCGTTCCCGGTTATCGTCGGCAATGGCTGTCACTTTAACGTCCGGCATGGACAACAACACGTTCAAATACGTATTGGCATGCGAATGGGCAAAACTGATCATCCCGATTTTAATTGGCTGCATAGCGCTGTTCCTCCGTTACTGATGGCGTACCAATATGCGCCGGCACGCCGGTCCGGCTGGATAATACGGCCGCCAGAGCGATCTCCAGCGCCTTATAGGCATCGTAAGCGGTCCCGTCCGGCTCCCGCCCTTGCCGCAGGCAAGCGATAAAATGCTCAAGCTGGCTCATATAGGCATCTTCGGCCCATATGGGGGCGACGGTGCGGGAACACGTTCCTGGCGCCGACGCTGCGGCTTGAGCGCCATTCTTGCGAATTCGCATCGAAGCCGCGTCGCTGCTGTTGAAGCGGATGAGCCCGCCGTTGCCGGCAAATTCCACCGCTGCGGCCATCGGTTCAGGATGGCCCATGTAGGCTTCCAGGTTGGCGATCGCACCGCTCTCGAAGCGAAGCGTGGCAAGCGCATAGTCGTGTTTGCCGGTTTTTCGGTTCATCGCATACACGCTTTTGACTTCGCCGAGCACGGAGCGGGTAATATCGATATCGTGAAGCATCCAATCGAGGATTACGCTGCCGTCATCATGAACCGCTTCTTCGGCGTGAAATGGCGCAGGACCGGTCCGCTTCATATGCGCTACGCCAACGCTGCCGATGGAGCCGCTACGGATTTCGCGCCGCAGGTTCGCATATTGCGGCAAAAACCGCATGCTTTGAGCGACATACAGCTTGACGCCTTTCTCCCGGCACACTTCGATCATCGTCTGCGCATCGGACAAATTCGGCGCGATCGGCGTATGACAGATGATGTGTTTGCCATGGAACGCCGCGATGAATGCAAACTCCTTATGCAGCGCCGCAGGCAAGCAGATGCAAACGACATCGGCCGCCGTCTCGGAAAACATCCGCTCGAACGAAGTAAAAGCTTGCGCTCCGCATCGCCCGGCGAGCTGCCCCGCCGCTTCTTCCCGCTTATCGTAAACCGCCGTCACCTCGACCTGCGGCATATTTAGAAAGCAGCTTGCATAAGCGCTTCCGGTTGCCCCGCAGCCTGCGATCACCGCTTTTATCGTTGATTCCATGAACTGGCTCCCCCTATGAAAACGTAATTTCGACGCTCTTATCCGCCGACTCGTATACGGCGCACAATATTTTCATAATTTCCACGCCGTCCTGCACCGAGCTGAGCGGCTGCTCGCCGGACTGGCAGCAAGCGATAAAGTGGTCGATTTCGTTTTGGAAGGCGGAAGTAAACTCAAATTTCAGATGATCCAGCTGCGGATGCACGTTAAGAACCGTATTGTGCTTCTCCGTAACCAGCGTCAGCTCCGGTTCCATTTCCACACCGCCTTTTTCTCCGAACAGCTTGACGCTTAGCTCGTCTTTTTTTGCATGCAGGGTAAAACTGACGTCAACCATCAAAGAAGCCCCATTTTCAAAACGGATCAGCGCGTTCGCCAAGTCCTCTACGTCGTTGCTGGCATTGTAGTCCGCCGACTTGTAGTAGGATAAGTTTTGGATATGGCTGCGGTTTCCAAGCTTGCGGTACGTATTGCCGCTGACGGACTTCACTTTCGGACGCCCCATCAAATACCAGCACAAGTCGATGACATGGACGCCAAGATCGATCAGCGGGCCCCCTCCCGAACGCTTTTTGTCGGAAAACCAGCCTCCCGGGTTGCCGAGACGGCGCAGACAAGACACTTTTGCATAATAAATGTCGCCAAGCTCCCCGGCGTCGATAAACTGCTTGGCCACACGTGTCGTATTGGCAAACCGCCGCACAAAACCGACCTGCAGCAGCTTGCCGCTTTCCTTCGCTGCCCGCTCAACCTGCAGCGCCTGCTCGACCGTTTGTGCCAGCGGTTTTTCCACCAGCACATGTTTGCCCGCCTGCAGCGCCTCCATGGCGATTTGAGCGTGTGTGTCGTTCCAAGTGCAGATGCTGACCGCGTCTACAAGCGGGCTTGCCAGCAGCTCACGGTAATCCGTGAATATATGCTCGATTTCATATTTCTCCGCTTTTTCGCGCGCCCGCTCTTCTTGAAGATCGAAGATAGCGACTAGCTTGGCGTTGGCATTGTTTTTATATGAATTCAGGTGGGACACGGAGATTGAACCGGCTCCGATGACCCCTACGCGAACAGTGTTCATTGTTGTCGGGCTCCTTTAAACGGTCGGATGAATTTAGAATTGCAGTACGGCTGTTGGCGGCAAATGATCGGAAGCAATTGTGTCGATGATCTCACTGCGAACCGCCTCCATATTTTTCGAGAAAAAAATGTAGTCGCCTTGGATGGACGGCTGAGTGACCGGGAAGGTGTAAGCATCTTCCCGGCCTTGAAATGCTTCTGCATAATGCTCAAACATCGGCTTCATTTCCGTCGTTTTAGGCCCGGCGTTGAAATCGCCCATAAAAATATGGGAACCGCTTTGCCCTTGCGCGATTTCCACGATTTTTTGGTTTTGCAATAGGCGTTCCTCTACGCTTAACGCCAGATGTACGCTGTACACATGGACGGTTGCCGCTCCCACTTGAATCGTGGCCTGCAGCAATCCCCGCTGCTCGCTATCCTCTTCCAGCTTGGGCAATGCGTGGTGGCTGGACGCGGCAATGGGGTATTTGCTGAGCAGCGCCAGGCCGTATTGCCTGCGCTGTGTACGGCCTTCGGCCGGCGCCCGGTCCAAATTGGCGGCAAAAACGCAATGCATATCCAGCAATTCGGCCAGCGTTTGCGCCTGATCGGCATATTGGCTGCGCTCGGACCAATGTTTGTCCACTTCCTGCAGCGCGATGATCTCCGCTCCGGCTTGCTTGATGACGCCCGCGATCCTTGCCAGATCAAGCTTGCCGTCTTCCCCTACGCCATGATGAATGTTATAAGACAATACGTTGACCGATTGTTTGTTGCCTTCGGTATTCATGTCGGTTCCTCCAGCTGAATGAAATATGGATTCTCTATCGCCGGAAACCGGACGGAAAGAAAGAAGATCCCCCGTCCGTTCTCCTCAGCCCCAAAATCGGGCCGCCTTGGCGCATTCAATGTTTAATCTAATCTGTCACTTTACCCTTAATGCGCAGCTGCGCGGTAACCGGCAGATGGTCGGATGCAATCGTCTGCAGCACTTCACTGCTAAGCAGCTCAAAATCGTTGTTAAACAAAATGAAGTCGATCTGCGATGCCGGTTTGGACGTAGGCGCAGTTAACGCGTTTTTGCCGCGAAACGCCTCATTATAATTTCTCATCAGCGGCCGCATCTCAAACGTGTTGGGTTTGGCGTTAAAATCGCCCATAAACACGACCGGACCACTCTTTTTGCCGGCAATGCCGGCCAGTTCCTTAATCTGCACAACCCGTTCTCCGGCGATGATGGACATATGTGTATTAAACACCGTGATGTCGGTGCCGCCTACATCAATCGTCGCCTCCAGCAACCCCCGTGGCTCGCTGGAATCTTCAATTTTGGGCAGCGGATGGCGGCGGCTGTCTTTAATCGGGTATTTGCTCAGTACGGCCGTCCCGTACTGGCGGGGTTCGGACTGGCCGTTCCCCGCAGTTTGCTCCAAATTTGCTATAAACGCATACTCCATGCCAAGCAGCTCCGAAAGCTTCTTCGCTTCATCCAAAAATTCGCTTCGCGCCGACCAGTTGTTATCGACTTCCTGCAGGCCAACGATCTCTGCATTGGATTTCTTGATCACATCCGCCGTCCGGTTCAAATCAAACTTGTCGTCGTCGCCTTGGCCGTGACGGATGTTGTAGGACATGAAGCGGACGGTTTGGGCGGCCTGTTCGCCGCTTTCCGATTCGGCAACAGCCGTCTGGACAAGCGCATGCGATATAGACAGTACAATAAGTAATGAAACAAGTGCTTTTATCTTTGCTTTCATTCTTAGCCTCCAGACCTGCCTATTCATCCTGCAAATACTGAACAAAACGCATCATTCGTTTGACCATCGCCGCCGCTTGAGCGCGGGTCGCGTTATCGGCCGGAACAAAGGTGTCTTCGGTCATACCTTCGATAATGCCCGCCTGCACTGCTTCAGCTACTGAAATGCGGGCCCATTCGCTGATCCGGTCTTTGTCGCTGAAAGACAAAGCCGCTTCCGACAATTCGCCGCCGTGACCGGCAATACGGATGGCACGGACGATCATGCTGGCCATCTCTTCGCGGGTGACTAGCGCATCCGGTTTAAAGGTGCTGCCGTCGTACCCCATGACAAAACCTTTCTCGGCCGCCGTCTGCACTGACGAAGCGTACCACTGGTCAGCCCGGACATCTTGGAAGGCCGATTCTTCATCGGGCGCAATTCCGGACAACCCCAATGCATTCACCAGCACCGCCGCAAATTCGGCTCTTGTGATGCTTGCATCCGGAGAGAAGGTTTGTTTGGCAAGACCGTTTAATACTTGTAATGCGGCCAATTGCTCGACAACGCCTTGAGACCAATGCTCCTCGATATCGTCATACGTTTTCGTGGATGATACTGCGGCGTACATGCTGTTATGCGTATTGGTCATCGTTACGTACGTGTTGCCGTCCGCTTCCTCGCGTTGCGTCGAAGGCACAAAATGCAAGCCGCCATCCGGGGAAACGTAAGTGCCCGTAACTGTACCGGTATGAGCCAAACCTTGAAGCATCAACGTGCGGGTCACTTTATAGCCGCCAAAATCGTTGATTTCGATCATTTTGCCGCCCGCTTCGGCATAAACCGTGAAGCTAAACGCGTCCGTTAGCAGCACCGCATCGCTTTGCGAAGCCGCATTTCGCGTTTTCTCCTGCTGCTGATCCGGTACGGAGGAAATCATAATGCGAATGTTCATCTTGTCCAGCGCGACGCCCAGCTCTGCGGCCTTCGCCTGCAAACCAAGCGCTGCCAACGGGAGGTGGAAAGACACCCCGTTTTTATAAATGGCGATACCTCTGTTGTTTAGGCCGCCTTTGCCTGCTTCCAATGCCCGCGAAGGCAAGATAACTTCGACGGCACTTTCGTTCCCTTTGTAAGAGATGGCCACATACCTGTCGTTATCGCTTAATCCTTGCAGCGCATCCCGCAGTTTGGCGCTGTCGACGCTTAGTCGGGCGACATTTTGCCCCGCATCGTTTTTCACCGCCGATACCGAATAGGCGTCCGATTGCAGCGTCGTCTTATCCGGAGCAGTCACCGGAGGTACGTAGGACGGACCGCTGTCCAGCGCCGGATCGTATTGCGGCCGCGTCCTTGTATCTGCGATGTCGACCATCACGTTTAGCGAATAAACCTGCGTGCCGTAGCTGGCTCGAAGCGTCGTCAGCCCCCTGCTCTCGGCTGTGAGACGATTGCCGTTGGTTACTGAAACAATCTCCGGATTATCGCTGGTAATGGAGGATAACGACGTGACGTCGGTATCTTTTTTGCCGTCGTATTTCAGCACGGCTTTGGCCGTTGCGCTTCGTCCCATCCACATGAGCGCCGGCACACCGTCGAGGAAATATCCGAGACTGACATACGGACTTGCGTAAACCGGCGACATCAGCGGAATTTCTCCTGCCGGCTCGCCGTTTGCGCCTTTGAGCACGCCGGTAAGCCTGAATTCGTAGGAACCGCCGTTTCTTAAGCCGCTGACGTTATAAGAGTAAGTGCCATACGTCACCGTCACGACGGAGGAAGTCACCGCTTGTCCGTCCTTGTACACCTTGTAGCCAAGCAAATCAAGGTTCAGCGAATCCCATTTTAAATCGACGGTCTGATCGCCGGGAATTGCCAGGAAACCTGTCGGTACTTGCCCTGCCGCGAGTTTGCCGGGGGTTGGAACCTGGTTCAGCGAATCGGGATTGCGCCGCTCCATCAGCCTGCTATCCGCGTCCAGCCCCTTCTCCGGGTAGTAAAATATGACGCTTTGCTGCAGCTTGTTTTCCGTTCGGGCGTAATCGCATGCCGGCAGCGTGGTCGGCACGTATTGGCAGCTCCCGGTTCCCGCCCCGACGTTGTAGGCCGCCATGTTGAGCCGGTTGCCGGCAGGGGCGGCAATCGCGACAAACCGCTGGGCCGCGTTATCCAAACCTTCATTGGTACCAAGCTTGGCGTAAACAAGCTGGTCTTTGGTCAGCGACGGATCGTACTCCGCAATAAACTGTTCCGCTTTATAACCGGTGAATTGCGTTTTGATCAGCCAGACGACTTTGGTGGAATAAGGCTGGACCATCATATTGGTCGGCGCGCCGTTGATATCGTCCATTGCCATGATGCTCCACTGCTTCATAGCTCCAGTCCAAGGCTGCGCAATCGCCGGATTCGTGTAATAGTTCAGCTTGTAACCCGTCAAATCAATCGGCTGATTTGTCGTGTTGTACAACTCGACATATTCGTACGGCTCCCCTGCTGCTTTCGGCGCCGCCATAATTTCCGTAATTAGCAGCGGTGGAACGGGAACTTCCGGTTTTTCCTCCGGCTCTTCGGTCGGAGGTGTACCGATGTATGTTTTGACCCCGATGCTTTCCAGGCCTAATGCACCTACCGTCGATAAAATAAACGTATAATTCTCATATACAAGTCCGGTTACAGTTGCCGTGGTCGTGCCTTTCGGAACCGGTCCGGCTACCTTCACCAGATCCTGGTTGTAAATATTGACGTACAAATAATCGGGTTTGCCTCCCAAGTCAGCCGGTTCGGTCCAACTGATCGCTGCTTGCGAGCCGCTTCTGACCGCAGCCGGATTCAGCACTTCCGCCGAAAACGGCGGTTCTTGTCCGGCGCTTAATTTGCCGGGTGTAGGCGCTTGGTTGACCGAACCGCTTCTGCGTTCCATCATCTTGCTGGTCGCATCCAGACCATCTACAGGGAAGAAAAAGATGACGCTTTGCTGCATCGTATCCGTCTTGTTGTAATCGCAGTAAGGAGCCGATCGGTAAGCGCAGCTGCCAGTACCCGCATTGACGTTGTAAGCGGCCATGCTCAGCCGGTCCTGCGCCGGATCGCCGCCGGGTCCCACAATCGCGACAAATCGCTGCACCGCATTGTCAAGCCCGTCGCCGCTCCCCAGTTTGGCGTATACAAACTGGTCTTTTTTCAGGAACGTGTCAAACTCGGCGTTAAATTGATCGACCGTTACATTGCTGCTTGACGGCTTGATCAACCAGACGATTTTGGTGCTGTGCGGCGCGATCGTCATATCGGTTGTTCCGCCGGTGATATTGTCCATCGCGACGATGTTCCACTTTTTCGCGCTCGGGTCCGTCCAAGGCTGGGTTAACCCCGGATTCGTGTAGTAGTGGAGCTTATAGCCGGTCAAATCAATCGGCTGATTTGTCGTGTTGTATAACTCGACGTATTCGTAAGGTTCGCCCGCCGCTTTCGGAGCTGCCATAATTTCCGTAATCAGCAGTGAGGCTGCCCCTTTCGCACCCGGATCGACCGGGGGCTGCTGATCCGTTGCGAGCAGCGACTGCATGGAGATAAGCCGCATCGTATCGATCGGGTATTTCCCGTCCGCATACTCCTGCGCGCCGGATTCGAACAGCACGTATAAGCTGCCGTTGCGTTCAAAAATGCCTTCGGACATCGGCGGCATCGTCAGCGACTTCAGCTTATTGCCGCCGTCCATGTACCAGATCGGCACCGCAGCCGCTCCGAATTTGGCCGTTTGCGTATGCTGCGCTTCGGTCAATGACCAGTTGTAGACCAATAGCGTGCTATCGTTATTGCGGCCGTATGACCGGCTTAGCACGATTTTGTTTCCGGCCACCGCCATGCCTTGAATTTCTTTCGGTATGGACAAGATGTAGTCCGGGATCGCCACGCCGTCAGGGCCCGATAGTTTTGCCGGATCAATCCCATCTCCAATCAGCTTGTAGCCGGCCACCCATGCGGGATTTTCCGTCTGATCGCGGTTGGTCATGTGATGCGATGCATCCGTCGGATAATCCGAGCGGGCAAATTCCCCAACCCACAATACGCCGTCGGCGTAAGTGACAAAAGATGCGTTGGTCTCCACCTTTTGCTGTTCCGATAATATCAGCTTGTCGCCGTCTTCCGTATCGATCACCGCTTGCAGCGCGACCGGGTACACCTTGGAACCAGAAGCGATCCACAGCCGGTTTTGACTGACGGTAAGTCCTCCGGCATGTCCCGTATACGGGGTGGTGCTATTTTCGTAAAACTGCAGTGCTTTCACAAACCGGCCGGTTGCCAGATCGATCACAGTAATGCCGCTAGGCTTGCCGTCGCTGCGGTAATACGATACGAGCATCCAGTTTTTGGCCGGCACATAAGCTGCGCCTTGAGGAACAACTCCTTGCTTCAAGCCGGGAATAACCGGGCCTTCCTGGCTGACAAGATTGAAGTCGCCGTAGGCTGTTACGCTTTGCGATAAAGTATCAAACACCGCTTTGGCGATCACCTTTGTTCCGGTGCCGTCCGGATGCACGTTATCCGGGAAATGGTCCTGCATGCCGCCGGTCACCGAATAGACATCGATATAGGAGGAACCGGTCTGGGCTGCCGCTTCTTTAATCGCAGGGATCACTTCGTTTTTGACAAAGGTGTCCGTAATGTTGAACCCTCCCGCACCGTATACCTTCGGAGGCAGGTTTACAAACACCTTCGGATGCGATGGCAGGTTCTTGTATTGGTTGATCATATCGACGTAATCGGCGACAAATTGGCTTTTGTAAGCCCAATTTTGCGGCTTGGAGTCGTTTGAGCCCAACATGATAACGACGATGTCGGGATTCCAGGTTTTGCTCTGCTGATACTCCGGCGTATTCCAATACGAGCTATCTCCTTGCTTCAGCAGCGTAGTGCCGGATACCCCGTAATTTCTCACTTCAAAATCGTTGCCAAGCAATGCCCCGAGATGCTGCGGATACGTTGGTACGACATTTGTATTGCGGGTAATGCTGTCTCCGATCGCAGCCACCTTTACTTTCGGAAGCCGCAGGTTCAGCGATTCCTGTGTGATACCCGAGCCCAGGTTGTCCCCTACTTTGACACCGGTGCTTTCAATGCCCAGGCTGCTGACCGTTGCGATCGTAAAGGTATATTCGGCTCCTACCATAAGCCCCGCAACCACAGCCGACGTGGTGCCTTTGGCAATCGGCCCCGCTGATTTGGCCCCCGTTTGGTCATACATGTTGACAAAAACATAGTCCGCTTTGCCGCCAAGATCGGTCGGCTCCGTCCAGTTCAGCGTGGCCTGGGTACCGCTTCTCACCAAAGCCGGATCCAGCACATCAGCGGGAAGCGTCGGCTCCTGTCCGGTACTCAATCTGCCGGGTGTCGGCGTCTGGTTGATCGAAGCGGGCACTCTACGCTCCATCATTTTCGATATCGGATCAAGACCGGTTGACGGGAAAAAGTAATTGACGCTTTCCGTCGACGTTGCTGTTTTGTTAAAATCGCAATAAGGCGCTGCGCGGTAAGCGCAAGTTCCGGTTTTGGTGTTGCCGGCGTTGACGTTGTATTCCACCATGCTGATCCGGTCCGCTGCCGGATCGCCTGCAGGGGCAACGACCGCCGCAAAATGGTGGTGCGTATTGTCCAAACCTTCGCCGCTTGCAAGGTCGGCATAGGCGAACTGGTCGCTTGTCAGCGAGACGCCGAACTCCGTGTTAAACTTGGCTATCGTATTGACGGTTGTTCCCAAAGGCTTCACAAGCCAAACCACTTTAACGGCATGCGGCCCGACGATCATGTTTGGCGTTCCGATATCGCCGATGTTCTGGCTGTTCATCGCCTTGATTTTCCAACGTTTCGCCGCCGTATCCGTCCATGGCTGCGCCAGCGAAGGATCCGTATAATATTGGATTTGATAATTCGTCAAATCGATCGGGTGGCTTGTCGTATTGTACAATTCCACATATTCGTAAGCCTCGCTTGACTTCGGAGCCGCCATAATCTCCGAAATGAGCAGCGACGGCGTCGTATCGTGCTTGAACCGCAATGCCGCGAAAGGCGGCAAATGATCGGATGCTTTGGATACGATCACTTCGCTTTGCATCACTTCCATATCCGGAGAATAAAAAATATAATCGCTTTTAATCGTCGGGTTGGTTACCGGATATGTATAAACATTGGCAGCACCTGCAAATGCTTCCCGGTAGCGGCTCGCCATCGGGCGCATTTCCGCCGTATCGGGTCCAGCGTTAAAATCCCCCATTACGATTTGCGGACCTGGCTTAGCGCCTGCAATCTCCACGATGTTTTGCGTTTGCAGCAGCCGTTCTTCCGAGATTAACGACGTATGCGTGTTGTAAACGTTCATTTCCGCGTTGTTGACGCGAATGGTCGTTTCGAGTAAACCTCTTTTTTCATTCCCTGCGGTTAATAACGGCAATTCATAATGATTGGATGCGAGAATCGGATACTTGCTTAACGTAGCCAATCCGTATTGTCTTACCGCAGTTTGACCCGACTCGGGCGGAAGCTCCAAATCGGCGGCAAACACCACATTCATATGAGTCAGTCCGGCCAATTGCTGCGCCTGATCGGCGTATTTGCTCCGGTCCGACCAATGATTGTCGACTTCCTGCAGCGCGACAATATCGGCGTCCGATTGTTTAATGACATCTGCGATCCGGCTGAGATCCAGCTTGCCGTCTTCGCCTACCCCGTGATGCATGTTGTACGACAATACTCTGACTGCGTTCGCTACGCCGAGGCTTTCCACTCCCGCGCTGCTGACGGTCACCAGTTTGAACGTATCATTAAGACCGTTCACCGGTCCCGTAATGGTTGCGGTTGTCGTGCCTTTGGCGATCGGCCCCGCTACCTTGACCCGATTCTTGTCGTATATGTTCACATAAACGTAGTCCGCTTTACCGCCCAAATCGGTCGGCTCCGTCCAGCTCACCGTGGCTTGTGTGCCGCTCACGGTCACGGTCGGATTCAGCACCTCGGCCGGGAGCGCCGGCTCCTGTCCGAGACTGGCACTTAGCACGCCGGGCGAAGGGATCTGTCTGTTTGCTTCCAGCAGATCGTTTGCTCCGCCGCGAGCTTTGGCCACCCGCTGCATCATACGTGTCGTTGCATCCAGTCCGGCCGCAGGGAGCATGTATTCAACGCTTTCCGAATAATTGGCCGTTTTATTAAAATCGCAATATGGAGCCGCACGATATGCGCAAGTAGCAGTTTTGGAATTGCCCAAGCCGGCATTGTAATCGATCATGCTGAGCCGGTCCGTCGCCGCATTGCCGCCGGGACCAACAATCGCTACATAGATGTGGTGCGTATTGTCCAAACCGTCGCCGCTCGGCAGATCCGCATAAACAAATTGGTCGCTGGTCGGCGTTATTGTGGCATCGTCTTTAAAGGATGCATACGCTGCATACTCGTTTAAAAATTTGTCTATCGTATTGTTGCTGCGTCCCTGCTTGACCAGCCAGACGATTTTGACGCCATGTGGCGCAATCGTCATGTTTGTTACGGAGCCGGTGATGCCGTCCATCGCCTTGATTGTCCACTTTTTCGCTGCCGGATCGGTCCATGGCTCGGCCAATGAAGCATCGGTATAATAATGAACCTGATAATTCGTCAAATCGATCGGCTGGCTTGTCGCATTGTACAGCTCCAAGTATTCGTAATCGTCGCTTGTTCTCGCCGCCGCCATAATCTCCGTAATCATCAGCGAAGCCGGTGCCGTACCGCTCGTAACCGGGAGGTTCGCGGTTTGCTTCACGCCAACGCTCTCCACGCCTGCACTGCTGATTGAAGCTATCGTAAACGTATAATCGCTGTAAACGAGATTTGTGACGGTAGCCGACGTCGTGCCTTTCGGAATCGGGCCTGCTACTTTGTTGGCATCTTGGTCGTATATATTGACCGATACGTAATCCGGTTTGCCGCCCAAATCAGTCGGCTCCGTCCAGCTAAGCGCAGCTTCTGTTCCGCTGCGGATCGCTTGCGGACTCAGTACATCGGCCGGGATCGGCGGTTCCTGTCCGGCATTTAAGACGCCAGGGGTCGGAATCTGGCGGTTGGCTTCCAGCAAGTCGTTTGCTCCGCCCCGGGGTTTAATAATCTGCTGCATCATACGTGTCGTCGGATCCAAGCCTGCCGCCGGAAGCAGATAATCGACGCTTTCCGCGTAATTACTTGTTTTATTAAAATCGCAATACGGAGCCGAGCGATACGCGCAAGTCGCCGTTTTGGAATTGCCCAAATTGACATTGTATTCGACCATGCTGATGCGGTCGGATGACGCATTGCCGCCCGGACCTACGATCGCCAGAAAATGGTGGTGCGTATTGTCGAGGCCATCGCCGTTTGCCAGATCCGCGTAAACAAACTGGTCGGCCGTCGGCGTTTTGCTGGTGT
Source organism: Paenibacillus thalictri (assembly GCF_004307995.1). Taxonomy (GTDB): domain Bacteria; phylum Bacillota; class Bacilli; order Paenibacillales; family NBRC-103111; genus Paenibacillus_AF; species Paenibacillus_AF thalictri. The sequence continues at coordinate 41,047 of NZ_SIRE01000004.1, forward strand.
CGGTTTTAAAAGATGCATAAGGTTGATATTCGGCAATAAATTTGTCGAGCGTGTTATTCGCTTTACCCTGCTTTACCAGCCAGACGATTTTGACGCCATGCGGCGCAATCGTCATGTTTGTCGTGCCGCCGGTAATGCCGTCCATCGCCTTGATCGTCCACTTTTTTGCCGCCGTATCCGTCCATGGCTGAGCCAGCGTCGCATCGGTATAATAATGAATCTGGTAATTGGTCAAATTGATCGGCTGGCTAGTCGTGTTGTACAATTCCAAGTATTCATAATCGTCGCTTGTTCTCGCCGCCGCCATCATTTCCGTGATCAGCAGCGAGCCAACCGCAGGCGCGGGCGCAGCTTCGGCAGGAGTCTCGGGCAGCGCTGTAAAGTTGAATACCGACCATACTATCGAGAACAGCGCCGTCCATGTGATCCATTTATTCCGTGTCTTCGTCAACATCCGTACCTCCCTGCACATTCGTCATGCCGCCATTCCCCTTCGGCGCTTGATCCGCAGCAGAAGACGCCGGTATCGCCGCTTTCTCTTGAGAAGGAGCTGTCACCTGGCCCGGTTTAACCGTGCCCGGCGTCGGTTTTTGGTGCGCCGAAGCCCCGTCTTTTCGCTGCATCAGCTTGCTGGCTTGATCAAGTCCCGTTTCGGGATAAAAATAATCTACGCTTTCCGACGAAACATCGGCTACTTTAGTGATGTCGCATGCCGCTTCACCCGGTTTGGCTACATATTTGCACGACCCGCCGCCTGCCGCCGTATTATAAGCAGCCGCGCTGATACGGTCGGCGATTTGATCTCCCTGCGGACTGACAAGCGCCACATAACGCTGCACCGAATTGTCCAATCCTTCGCCTTCGCCAAGCTTCACATACACAAACTGTGAAGGCTGCAGGGCGGTCCCGTATTCTTCGTTGAAATCCGGCACGCTGAGCACTTCGCCATAGCTTTTTTTCAGAAGCCACACTACTTTGACGCCGCCGGGCTCAATGATCATATTGGTTTTTCCGCCGGTCACCTTATCCGAAGCAACAATGTTCCATTGGGATACCTTTGAGGTCCAAGGTTCCGGACTTGTCATATCCTTATAGTAATAAAGCTTAAAACCTTTCAAATCGATCGGCTTGGAGGACCGATTGTACAATTCCACAAATTCGAAAATTTCCGCTTCGGTTGGTGGTGCGGGCGATATTTCCGTAATCAGCAAAGCGTCCTGCAGATTTTCGATTTTGTACGCTTCCATATCAACGGTTTTGCCGTACGCTTCCGCTTGAGCGGGAGCAACTATACCCGGAGTTGGCTTCTGATGGGTCGATTCTCGGCCCCGGCGCTCCATCATCCGGGTGGACGGATCCAGTCCGACCAGCGGGTAAAAATAGTTTACGCTTTCCGCCAACTGGTTGGCTCTCCGTGCAAAATCGCAAGCCGCCTCGTTGGCTTTGGCCGCATATTTGCATTTGCCGATACCGGCTTCGTCATTGTAGGAAACCATGCTGATACGGTCATCAGCCGGATCGCCGCCGGGCCCCACGATGGAGACAAAGCGCTTCTGGTCGTTAGCCAGACCTTGTCCGGCGCTTAACCGCACAAATACGAACTGGCTGCCGTCCAGATTGCTGCCGTATTCTTTATTGAAATCCTGCAGCGTACCTTTGAAATTGCGCTTGATAATCCAGACGATTTTGGCGTTTTTCGCTTTGATGCTCATATCGGTTTTGCCGTCAACCAGCGTATCCATCGGCACAATATCCCATTTAGTCGCCTGGGACGTCCAGGGGGTCGCGCTGCCTGCGTCCTCATAGTAATACAGTTTATGGCCGGTCAGATCGATATCGCTTTCCGTCGGATTGTACAGCTCGATATACTCAAAATGCTCGCCGTCCGTCTTTGGTGCAGCGACGATTTCCGTAATCAGCAGCGAATCTGCCGATACTTCCGTTGTTCCCGACTGCAATATTTGGCCGGGAGTCGGTTTTTTATGGAGCGAATAAGGCTCTCTGCGGTCCATCAGCTTTGTATCGGGATCAAGCCCCTTCTCCGGGAAAAAGTAGATGACGCTTTCCGCCGCTTGCCCTTCTTTCCGCACAAAATCGCACGGCTTTTCCCCGGGATCGGGAGCGTATTTGCATTTGCCCGTTCCGGCCTTGACGTTGTAAGCAGCCATGCTGATCCTGTCCTTCACCGGGCCGCCTCCCGGCCCAATCAATGCGACGTACCGCTGTTCGTCGTTAGCCAGCCCTTCATTTTGGCCTAATTGCACATATACAAATTGGCTGCCGTCCAGCTCCGTGCCGTATTCTTCGTTAAACTGCCGGATCGTGCCGCTGAAGCCTTTTTTGAGCAGCCATACGACTTTGGCGGTTTGCGGTTTGATCGTCATATCCGTCTTGCCGCCGGTGATATCGTCACGCGCGACGATATCCCACATCACAACGTCCGAGGTCCATGGCTGCAAGCTTTGCATATCGGTATAATACGCGATCTTGTAGCCCGTCAAATCGACGGGCCGGTCTGTGGGGTTATATAACTCCACATATTCAAAGGCTCCCCCTTTCGCCTTAGGAGCCGGGACAATTTCCGAAATGTACAGGTTATCGGCGCTTGCTGCCAGCGAGGTTTGGGGAGCGGGCATAATCTGCGCAGCGGACAACAGCACGGCAAAAAGCATGATTGCAAAACATATTTTCCATAACCGGGAATTCAACTTGGCATCCCCCTACGCTCAAATTATTTCACTTTTTTCTCGGCAATGATTTTATTCGCTTTCTCGTCGGCCGTCCGGAGCGCCGTGTTAATATCCATGTTGTTTAACACGACATTTTTCATTGCTTCCCGCAGCGCCGCATAAATGTCCAGTTCGTACCGCGAGCTGTTTGCCACCGGAGCCGGTTTAACCTTAAACATGCCTGTTAAGTTTTTGCCGTCATACAGCTTCGAATCTTTGGCGAAATCTCTGCGCAGCGCCGGATCCTGCAGGATCGTCAGCCGCGTCCCTTTATTCATCGCTACCTGGGCTTCGTCGCTGACCAGCGTTTGCAGCACCTTGTAGGCGGCTTCCTTATGTTTGCTTGTCGGAGGCACCACCATCATGTGAAAGTCGACCTCTCTGCCGACTCCCGGCTTATCGTCAAAAGTCGGGTAAGAAACGAGGTCCCATTGGAACACATTGCCCGATTGCTCGATCAGCGGAATACGGCTGGTGTAAGCGGAAATCCAATACGGAATCATCGCCATTTTCTGATCTTTAATGAAATAATTGATGCCGTACGCATATTTATTGTTAGCGACCATGCCGGGGATATCGTAAACCTGGCGCAGCAGATTAAACACCTTCTGGTATCCCTCGGTGTTCAGCACCGCTTTCTCCTGCTTCTCGTCGACGACCGGGAGCGAATAAGAGCGGGTTAACGAGTTGGCGTCGCCCGGGTCGAGGCCGATGTACTGTACGCCGTCCTGCATTTTGGTCAGCTTTTTGCCAAGCTCGATCACCTGGCTCCAAGTCATATTGTCGGTCGGATAAGCAACGCCGAATTTATCAAAAATGTCCTTGTTGTACACCAGCACCCCATAGTTCATCGTATACGGCATGCCGTAAAGCTCGCCGTTTTTGCCAAATTGCTTCAGCGCGTTAATCGCTTCCGGTTCGAACCGGTTCAAATCGATTTTTTCCTTCTTCACCAGCTCGTTCAGATCGGAAACAAGGCCAAGCTCGATCAGCGCGTTCAAATAAAAGTTGCTCGTCGGGATCAAATCCGGCACTTCACCGGCCGCAATCATCTGCTCCAGCGTCTGGCCGGTAACAAGCTCAAAGGAAATGTTCGGATATTTCTTCTGCACCGGAACGTTAAAAATTTCGTCCACATCTTTCTGCGAGTTAATTCCCGCATTGTAATTGACGATTTTCAACTTAACCGGCTCGGAAGCCGCTTGATCGGCTTTTTTGTCGTTCGGAACGGAGGCGGTAGGCGCATCGCCGCCTTTGCTGCAGCCTGCAACTACAAGTCCGGCCGCCGCAATAATGCTGAGCAGTATCTGAAGTTTTTTCATCGATTTGTTCATCTTTTATTGACCTGCTTTCTTATGTATAATTAATCTCCATCAACAAACGCTGCCGACTTCAACACGATTATAGAAAACGCTTACTACATCTCAATGGAAATGACCGTTCTCTCCTCTCTTCCATCATTCGACAAACTTTAGTTTCATTATAAGGGAGGTCCCGGCGCAGCATAATGACGATATTATGGAAAACACTACTCAATTTTTCGATATGTCCCGATCCGCGCAGCCAGCCATTCCCAAATGGCAAGAAAAAAACTTCCGCCCCAGCGCAATCGCAATTTCCCGAAAGCGCATCGTATCGGAAGCTTTTGTCCTTTCACCGGATGTCGCTCATTTTTTTGCGGAATTCTTTAGGTGAGCATTGATTGTATTTGCGGAACGTTTTGTAGAAGTGGCCGACGCTTTCCATACCGATCATATCGCCAATTTGCTCAATGCTGACGTCTTCGGTGAGCAATATGCGTTCCGCCAGCTTAATCCGATGGTAGTTGACATAATCGACAAATGACATCCCGATCACCTTTTTGAAATAGGTGGCAAAATAGGAGTAGCTGATATTGGCGATGCCGCTTGCTTCCATCACGGTAATTTTCTCGGTCAAATGTTTCTCCACATAATCCAGCACGGCCTTCAGCCGGTCGAGCCCGACATGCTTGTTGGAGGATACAATCTGCCTTTGATCCGAACGCAGCAAGGTGAGCAGTATTTTACGAATATGCCAGCTGATGGCCATATCGTAACCGTACGATTTCTCCTTCGCTTCTTTGAAAATATCGAGAATACATTGCGATACCGACTGCCGCGCCTCCGCATTCTCCATAAATACGTAGTTTAAGTCGCTTAGCGCCGCATTTACTCCTGCAAATAATTTCAAGTAAGACACGGTGGAAGGATCAAAATATTGCAGCGGGTCGAAGTGAAAAATCACATATTCGGTATCGCGCGTAACATGGTCCCTGTGCAGCTGATTTGCGCCGATGATGATAACGTCGCCGTTTGCAAGAGTGTATTTTTGCCGGTCGATCAGCACATCCATGCCGCCGCTAACGACATGGAGCATTTCGATCTGCTTGTGGTAATGCCACTCGTTCCAGCTCTCCGGGCGTTTCTTCACGTATATTTTCATAGGAACAAGCGGGTTTTCATATAAGATGTTTTCGTTAAACGGCTGCAATATACCAGCGCCTCCTTATAGGGAAGTTTGCGTCGTAATATAACGAACAGGCACTTATTTTAACAAGGAAGTATCAACACTGTATTTTACTTTTGTTAAATCTATAAATCTATCATATCACATTAAACAAAAAGATAAGCTTAAACCGTGCGGTAAATGGCACGATTCAAGCTTATCTTCGGGTGCGCCGCCCTGCCGGCGGTCACAACTAGTTTAAGGCTGCTGCGAGATTTGGATCACGCCGGCCGGCGTTTTGGTTACGGACGCTTTCAGCACTTTGTCCGCAAAGGCAAGCGGCACGTACATTTTTTCGTCAGCGATGATCGGCGCTGCACCTAGCTGGAACGGAGCCTCCTTGGCGAAAAAGTACGCATCTTTGCCCAGCGTCACCTTGGTCCACTGAGCGCCTTTCTTCAACTCGGCGGAAGAGTCGGCGGAGTTCCAGGTTAACTCATAACCAAGCTTGTCGGCGAGCAGCCGGAGCGGGACCATGATCGTTTTATCTTGAGAAACGATCACTTTCCCTTGATCCGCGGGAATCGCTTCACCCGCGATGTTCAGCGTCCACGACTGCGGCAAGGCGCTTTCGTTGCCGGGAATCGGAATCCGGAAGGCCGGCTGGCCGGACGAATACGGCGCTATCGCATATTGCGGGAATTCGATCACCGCTTCGCCGTTTTCGATATAAAAACCTTGAGTGTCGTCGATGCCTTTAAACGTGTCCTTGAAGAAATTTTCCGGCTTCGCCGCGATGCCTTCCCGGACTGCCTTATCGACAATCGTCTTGTATTCAGGTCCGAACAAATCGGAAAGCTGGGCCGCTCTGGCCTGCTTGGTGTTCATGATGTTGTAGTAGTCGGTACGTGTCTCTCCGTGCGCGCCGCCGGCAAAACCGTATGTCGTTACACGCAGCGAAACGATGTCCGGCGGCCATCCGGTGCCGTCCGATTTCAGCTCGTAGACGACCATCATTTCCCCTTGTCTGACGGGAAACCCTCCCGCTTTGGCCGCATCGTTATTTTCTTTGGCCCTTTGTTTCCAGCTCTCCAGATCCTTCATGGCGGTCGACTCGATCAAGGCGTTCACCTTGGCCTGGTATTCCGTATCCTTCAACCCGGAAAGCACCGGAATCTTCAAAGCGGCCTTTAAGTTTTCATCTTCGTTGTTTACTTCTTTGGCCGTTGCGGTTACCGGTGTTGCCACCGCCGCGGGAGCTTCCTCAGCTTGTATATCAATCGGCTGCAAAATCGGAATCGCTTGCGCGTCCTCCGCGGCAAACACGTTCAGCGGTGCGAGGGCGCTCGCGCCGGATAATAATATGGAGCTTACTACGCTCAGCGTCAGTATCGTTTTAATCGTTTTTTTCATATAGATCGGGTTCCTTTCTCCATTGAAATTTGCCAAATGCAGAACTGCTCGGCTGCAAACCCATCATACCCCGCGAACGGTCGAAGTTGGTAACAAAGGGGTTACAATGCCAAACCAGGCTCAAGCCGCAGCGCCACCGTTACCATTGTGCCTTGACCCGGCTCGCTTTCGATAAGCAGCTTGCCGCCATGCAGCTCCATAATTTCACGGCAAATGGCCAGTCCCAACCCGGTTCCTTCGGCGCCGGGATTTACCTGGTAAAATTTTTCCCCAACATGGCGCAGTTGATCCGCAGCGATACCGATGCCTTCGTCCCGTACCCGGACGGTGACCGTCCGCTTGGTCGGCTCCCCGGAATCTGGGCCCGTGTCCCGGCCTCTCTTAGCTGTGGCCAATTCCCACGAGGCAGCGCCGCTGCTATCCTCTTCTGCCGAAGCTTCCGATATTTCCGCTTCAAGCCATATGGAACCGCCGGGGTGTGAATATTTGATCGCATTGTCCAGCACATTGAGGAATACTTGGCGCAGCCGGTTGCCGTCCGCATGCAGCTTGCCCGGGACTTGCCCAACCGCGCAGATCAGGTTCAGCCGCTTATGGTCGGCTTTGGACTGGACCTGAAGCAGCACCTCCCGCAGCAGCGACTCCAGCTCGACTTCACCCCATTCCAATACGATCCGCTTTTCAGATAGCCGGGAAAAATCAAGCAGTTCCTCAACAAGGCCGATCAACCGCTCCGTCTCTTTGGAAATCATCTGCAATCCGAATCGCGTTTCCTCCGCATCTTGCATCTCTCCGGTGAGGATCGTTTCGCTCCAGCCTTTGATGCCGCTGATCGGCGTACGCAGCTCATGGGAAACGGAAGAAATAAAATCGTTCTTCAGCTTTTCCGTCCGTTCGATTTCCGAAGCCATGTAGTTGAGCGTCCGGCCCAACTCGCGGACCTCGTCCGGTCCGGCCTCCTGCACCCGCGTTTCGTATTCGCCTTTAGCCATACGCGAGGAGGCGGCCGTTATGTCGCGAATCGGCCGGACGATGCTGCCGGCAAGCGACCCGCTGAGCGTTAGTACGATGCCCAGCACCGCCAGACCGATCCCGGCGGAAACCGCATAAATGACCAGCAGGAGCCGGTCCACCTCCTTCAGCGAAGTTACGTAACGCAGCAGCACAAACGGCTGGCCGTGATCCAGCAGCGGAATCGCAACAGACATCACATGCTCTCCCGTGCCCGGCTGATACCCTTTCCACACTTCCGTCTGCGCGGCTTTAAAAGCCAATTTCACGTCACCCGTCGCAATCCGTTCATCCGAGGAAAAACCGGAGGATGCGGCGAGCAGCCGGCCGTCGCGATTGATGATTTGCAGCTCGGCCGAAGGATGGGCATACTGCTGCAGCAGCGTATTTAATTGGAACGATAAATTCGTGCTTGATACTTCACCCGAATATTTATTGTAAAAGGAAGATGTCACCTTGGCGTGATTGGCCAGCACGCTGAGAATGCTGTTGTAGTAAAACTGCCGGACCGCGACAAAAAATACGCCCTCAAGCAAAAACAGCGTCACCAGCACAACGGCGATAAAGCGGACGGTCACATGCCGTTTCAGGCTCCCCTTGCTCATGACGGCTCGCCTTTCCAGCGGTAGCCCATTCCCCATACCGTTTCGATATACTCCGGTTTGGACGGGTCCATCTCGATTTTTTGGCGCAGCCTGCGGATATTGACGTCGACGATTTTCGGATCGCCCACGTAATTGACGCCCCATACCTCATCCAGCAGCTTGTCGCGGCTTAAAGAAACGTTCGGATTGCGCATGAAAAAACGGACAAGCGCCAGCTCGGTCGGCGTCAGATCGACAATGGCACCGTCTTTGGCGAAGCGCTGTTCCGCTTCCCTCAGCTCAAACGGGCCGCTTCGGCACACCTCGGCCGACGCAGCTCCCAGCGGCGCCGCCTTCAGCAGCCGCACCCTGCGCAGCAGCGACTGCACCCGAGCCATCAGCTCGGCCGGGCTGAACGGCTTGCCGATGTGGTCGTCGGCGCCAAGCGACAGCGCCATCACTTTGTCCCGCTCCTGCACCTTGGCCGTTAAAAAAATAATGCCGATCGTTTCATCGCTTGCACGAATGCGGCGGCACACCTCGAAGCCGTCGATGCCCGGCACCATCACGTCAAGCAGCGCCACCGCCGTATCCGGATGGCGCTGCAGCAGCGACAGCGCCTGCTCTCCGTCCACCGCCTCCAGCGGTTCGTAGCCGTGGCGCTTGAGGTTCACCACGACAAAGCTGCGGATGGATTCCTCATCTTCCAGCACCAGCACTTTATCCATGGTCGTCCTCTCCTTTCGTTTCCGTGGTCAGATGAAATTGGGTCCGCAGCTCCGCATGCTCCCGGTCGATGGCATATACAATCTGCGATGTGCGGGCCAGTTCCTGCCAGGAATCGGGCTGGGCACTTCCGGCTGCCGGTGCTGGCGGCGTCCCTTCAGCCGATTGCGACTGCGAGGATGACGCTGCCAGCACCGGCGGGCTTGCGGCGAGTGATGATTGCGGCGGCGACATTTCCGAAAGCTGCGACTCTCGCGAAGATAGAGACGATGCTGAGCCTTGTAACGCCTCTTGTACGTTTTCCTGCGTTTGCGAGCCTTGCGGCGTTTGCTGCATAGCATCGCTTGTCTCTTGAGCCCACTCCTCCAGCGAAAACATACGGATCGCGGCAAGCTGCTTCCGGTCGGGATAAGAGACGAAGCGCACGATGTGTTCCCCGTCGATTTCCACCGTGTAGCCATCGCCCCAATCCTTGGGAATGTTAAAATAATACCCCAATCCGAGGTTATTGTAGCGCTCCATAACGGGGATAAGGCCTTTATCTCCGTCCCACCGGGCGTACGTCATAATCCAAGGAATTTTATACATCGGCTCCTGCTCCCAGCCGGGCGGCTGCTTCATACCGGAAATTTCAATGATGCCGTCCCCGTCCGCGTCTTCGCTAAGTCCGCTGTAAGCTTTAAACGTCCGTTCGACCGGCAGCGGCGTCTTGAGCTCATCTTGATCAAATACGACAAGCTGCGTTTGCGACGAGTGTGCGCCAACGCTCATATCCAGCACAACGCCTTGCCGTCCCGCCGCTACATTGCCAAGCTTCATCGAATAGACGGCGTTAATGCCGGAAGCAAGCTCGATCGTCCCCAGCGTAACCGGCTGCCCGTCGTATTGCATCAGCGTAAAAGATGAGCTGGTCAGGCCGCCGTTTCTTTTTTCCGTTTCCACCGAGATATCCTTCTTACCGTCTCCGTTCAGATCTCCCACCGCCCAGTTGGAGTAGGTCAGCTTCATCTTGGCCGTCCAATTTGTCCCGTCCCAGCCGTATACGCTAAGTCCTTTGGGCTGGGCGTTGCTGAGCGAGGTGCCAACCGCGATGTCGATTTGACCGTCGTTGGTCAAATCCTGAAAGCTGAGTTCCTCCAGGCTGCTCCCTTCCTCGGGAAGCCGGGCCGCCATCTGCCAGCCGCCGTCCGGCTTTTGCTTCCATACTTCGCCGATGATATGACTGCTCGTCTGCTCCTTGTAAAAAGCGACCGCTTCCTTCACGCCGTCCCCGTCCAGATCCAGCACCGGGATCGTCCCGTAACGATTCGGCGTCTTCGGACGCACAAGCACCGCGCCTGCAGGCAGCGACTGCTCGATCGTTGTCTTCAGCGCTTCCTGCTCCGCAGGCAGCTTCGGCAGCCGCATATACGACTCCGGCGACTGAATAATGCCGCAAGCGGAGCAGAGGCACAGAACTGCGACCGAGCCAATCGCCGCGCTTTTTTGAACAATGGGCGGAATTCTCATTCTCCAATCCTCATCTCCTTTCCGCCGACTTTGTGCATCGCAAAAGCCGTCCAAACCTGTCTATGTTACATAGTAAACCTTGAGTATCCGCGATCGGTTACAAAACAGTAACAAACCCGCAACTATTCTTCAAGTGTACCCGATTTCGTTCTGCCGTACATAATCGCCACGACAAAAATGCGGAGGTTCTGCCTCCGCTTGACTTCCGGAGCAGCACCGCCGCATGAATAATAGCTTTTAGAAAGATGTTCGAAGGGGTCCGAGGACGCTAAGAAGATCGGATGACCTTGGAATGTCTCATTATCTCCCAAATATGAGAGGTTGGGGGTTCCATGCCTCGCTCGCATAGTTCAGCATGTTGTACGCAGACAGCAGCCTCTCTCTTATGACAAGACGCCTATCTCGAATGGATGCTCCTTTACGCCGTCAGCGCAGGTCAAGATCACCTTGACCCGCCGTCCGCCATTCGCTTCCAAGCCTTCTTCCGGTTCCCGGCCGGTTTCCCATCCTTTGTCGACTTCCGATCCCCGGTCACCTTCCGATGCACGTCCATCGACCCATTGTACCGCGACGCTGCGAATATACGGATCTTCCCCTTCATACGCTTCAAACACGTTGACAAAAAGCACGTCCCCGTCCGCCTCCACCCTATTCAGCATATAGGAAAGCTCGCCGGTTGACGGATTATCCGGCCCTTTGGCGTAAATGACCGTGCTGGCATCGCTGCAAAAACTGAACAAACTCAGCGCGCTGCCGCCCGATTTCCAATGCGTATGCACAATGCCATTCGGCGTTAAGCTTTGCACCTTGCGGACATACTTGAGCGGCTTGTCGGCGGACAACACCTCCAGCATGGCTAGTTGTTGCGGATCCAGCCGCTCCCCCGTGCGCTCACCCCGGCAGTGAACAATCCAATCGACCGTTCGGCCGGTCGCATTGGAGACAAGGAACGCCTCCACGAAATAGCGGTCCTGCCACAATAAAAGCCGCCGCATCCGCACACCTTCATAAGCGGCTTCGTCCCATTCAACCCGGGTCAGCGAATCGATGCCGGGAAACGAACCGTCCCACACCGCTTCCGCTTCGAGCAAAATTTGCCCGTCCCCCCGCTCGTACCGCACCGTTCTGCCGTTGGCCGGCGGCTGGTTGGCTCCGTTGATCGCCACCGTGTTGTGGGTCGCCGTATTTTTGTAATAACCGTAATGATGTAGTGCTCCATAACCGGTCGTGCCCAAATCTGGCAATATATCTTCCCCGAAAGCCGAGAAATGAATGCCCAGCTTGTCGTAATGATCGTGCTCTCCACCGTACCGCCCGTGTTTCATCAGCAAATACTTTTGCCCGGACCCGCCGCGTATGACCGTAAAACCGGAATTCTCGTCGTCGTGATAATCCACCAGGTCAAATGCGGGCACATCAGGCAGCGTTTCCGCTCCGTACAAATAAGCTTCGATGTTGTCCCTTTCACGGGTCCGGTAATATTCGTTCAGCATCCAGGCAAACTCCGAATCTCCGTAGACGGCGTAGGCAAATTCGTAAAACTCCGGTAAATGCTTATGCAAAATATCGCCGACACCGTCGCCCACTTGCGGCAGACGCAAGCCGGGCTGCAGCAGGCGCACCGGCATATGCAGCATGCGGCGGTATTCGGGACGGTGCAATAAGCCGTACGGCGTATGCCGGGCAAACTTTTCAAACGTCATAAACGCTTCCAACGCAAAGTAGTGATAGTGGAACGTACCCTCGAACCAGAAGTCGTCCTGCAGCACGGCGTGTTCCAACTGATAAGCAAGCCCGTATTTGGAATGAAGCGCAAACTCCACATAATCCGGTCTGTCAAGCAGCACGCCAAGCATGGCGATACCGCCGCCGACCAGCACCTCGTGGTTATGGATCTGGTCCATTCTGTACTGCATCAGAAATTCCGCGCAAACTGTAAACAAATCGCCTTCAATCCGAGCTTTTTTGTCCTGGGGCAGCGTGTCCTTGATGATGTCGTAGCCCATCGCCAAGCTGCGGATCCACATCGCTTCGCACAACGTCTGGGCGTTCGCTTTGCCCGGATTGTTGTACGGAATGCCTCCGTGAATTTCGTATCCCGGATAATAAGCCGCATATTGCAGCAATATTTCCTCGGCAATACTCCGGTACCTCTCCTCGCCGGTCAGCATCCACAGCAGCGCCAGATCACGGCAGCTATCGGCGTTCATGCCGTTGACAAACCGCCACCAAGCGCCGTCATAGGGCTCTCCTTCGTACGTCTTGTCGCAGACAGGACAGCGGTGCCGCCGGCCTTCATCATACCGCAGCTCCAACTGAACCGAATGCACCGGGCAATAATAAAAGAGCGTCCAGGTTGCGACCGCTTTGTCCGGAATGTTAATCCCGTGCTTCAGCACAGGTTCGACACTTTCCAGCAGCTTGCCCGCAATATTCCCGTTTGTTGCGGCTTTCCGGCGCAGCGAGGCGACTTCCTCTTCGGTAAACTGAATCATGAAAACAACCTCCCCGTTGGTCCTTGAACGATGTTTCTATGAACGGCGATCGAACCCCACGCGGCCGGTGAAGACGCTGAACACGTGATAGCTGACTATTCAGCTGTCTCCTCGCGGTCCACCGTTCGCTTAACCTTTGATCGCGCCTGCGGTCAATCCCGAAATAAACTGCTTGTTGGCCAGCAAATACACAATCAGAATCGGCAGCAAAGCGATGCTTGCGCCCGCCGTCATAATGTTAAGCTCGGCTGCGGCGTTGGTGGAATAACGCAAACTGACGACGGCCACGGTAAGCGGCTTTAGCTCGGGTCTGGACATCGTAAAAATCAGCGAGGTGATGTAATCGTTCCATGTCGAACGGAAAGTGAATAAAGCAACCACCGCCAGAATCGGCTTGATCAAAGGCAGCAAAATCGTCCGGTAAATTTGAAACGGCGAGCAGCCGTCCATAAACGCCGATTCATCCAATTCCTTCGGAATGCTTTTGGTAAAACCCATAATAAGAAATACATTGGCCGCTTGCCCGCCGGTCAGCACAATTGCAAGCCCGAGCAGATTTCCGGTCAGCCCCAGCTGGTACATCAAAATGTACTGCGGGTACAGCGATACGGCTCCGAGCGACACAAACATCAAACCGAGATACAAGCTCATCAGCAGCTTTTTGCCGACAAATTGATGCCGCGCCACGACATATCCGGCAAGCGAGGACGTAATCAGCGCCAGCACTGTTGTCATTACGCTCAGCACAACACTGTTGATGGAATACAATATAAACTTCGCTTTCTGGAATGCGTCGATATAATTTTGAAACATCGGTTTTGCCGGTAGGAATGTGCCTCCCAAAGTCAGCTCCATATTAGTCTTTAAGGAGCCAAGCAGCGCATATACAACGGGGTAGACCGCAAACAGCGCCATAGCCGCAATAAACAGTACAGTCACGGTACTGGTCAATATTTTGCCAGCCGTCCAACGTTCCATCGTTTTCACCCCCGTTTAGTAAATTTCATCCAGTTTCCTGGTGAAAAACAAATAGATCATCGTGATGCCCCCGACAATGACAGCCGATATGACACTTAACGCCGCACCGTAGCCGAATTCGGCACGAACGAGCCCGCCTGCGGAAAGCGGGAAGAAAAATTTATACACATACAGGAACATTACTTCTGTGGCACCGTTTGGCCCGCCTTCGGTGAGCACCATGATGCTTTGCATATCCTGAAAAGCAATCGTAATGGCCAACATCAGGATGATCTTCAACACAGGCCCGAGCATCGGAATCGTAATGCTCCACAGCTTGCGCCACGGGGTTACCCCGTCGATTTCCGCGCTTTCGTATATATCGTTCGGAATGCTTTGCAGTCCTGCCAAAAAGTACACCATATAGTTGCCAAGCGCTCCCCACGCTCCCACAATGATAACCGTGAGCATTGCGTAATCCTGGCCCAGCCAGTTGACCGGCGAATGAATGATGCCGAGCTTCATCAAATAATGGTTGACGTCCCCGTTGTAGGCGTTAAACAGAAAATAAAAGATGATCGCCATCACGGACGCGCTCATGATCGTCGGGCTGAAAATCATCGCTTGCACCGCACGGTTGCCCCTAAACTTCTTATTCAGCAGCAGTGCCAATAAAAAGGAAAACGGCAACGTCAACACGAGTTTTCCGACCACATAAACCAGCGTATTCAGGACCGTCCTCCAGAAATAAGTGTCACGGGTAAAGGCACGGACAAAATTATCAAGCCCGATAAATTTGGCCGGAGAGGTCATATCGTATTGAAAAAACATATATTTGAGCACCCATAAGATCGGGTAGATGGACATAGCCGAGAAAATCAGCACGTTGGGCAGCAGCATCAAATAAATTTGCCGCTTGTTCTTGAACTTTTTGGCGATCATGACGCCAAAACCGGGCTTTGCGCCTGCCAGTTGGGTCTCCACCGGTCATCTCTCCTTATGAAGGGGCCGCCGCGTTCGGCCGGCAGCCCCTTTTCCTCTATTTACAGCGGCACTTCGCGCGACCGCCCGCGCTAGGCTCAATCCATTCGCCGCTTATTTATTCATCGCTTTGGTCGGATCCTTCGGATCGAAGCCAGCATAGACGATCCGTTTGGACGAGCCGTCGGCAACCGCTTTATCGAAGGCCGTGTTATAACGCGTTTTCAGATCCTCCAGCGTTTTGTCGAGATCGCTATATTCCTTGGCTCCCAGCATATAACCGACAAACACCTGGTACATATCTTGTCCTTCGGGTTTCACATTCAGCGGAATGGCAGGCCACAGTTTATCGGAATCGGTAAAGGCAAGGCCCGGTCTTTGCTTGATCGTGTCCGGCT
The DNA here is from genome assembly GCF_004307995.1 of Paenibacillus thalictri. Classification (GTDB taxonomy): domain Bacteria; phylum Bacillota; class Bacilli; order Paenibacillales; family NBRC-103111; genus Paenibacillus_AF; species Paenibacillus_AF thalictri. Next base: position 56,316 of record NZ_SIRE01000004.1, read on the forward strand.
GTTTCGCCTTCTGCAGCACGGTCGGAATCATAATCGACCCGTAACCGGCCTCATGATAACCGATTTCCACATCGTCGCTGTATAAATACTGCATAACCTTCCACGCCTTATCCAAATTTTTCGATTTGGCGTTCATGAAATACCCCGTTCCGCCTTGCAGCATTTGCGAGCCTTTGGCTGTTCCGTCAGCCGTAGGCAGAGGGGCGACGTCCCAATCCTCCTTGGTTGGGAATTGGTCCTTGTAGACACCCGGCTCGGCATGCGTCCATGAGATGTACATGCCGATTTTGCCTGCCGCAAACTGCGTTCTGAGCGGGTCGATGTCCAGGCTTTCCGTCCCCGGGAACATCGCGCCTTTGACAAACATATCCCGGTACGCCTGCAGCACCGGCTTATAGGAAGCAAAGTCGAATTTCCCCGTTGCAAAATCGTAACCCGCCTCCACTCCGCCGTCCCGGGTTACAATCATGTCGATCGACCGCTGCAGCGCGCTCGCCGGAGATTTGAAATTTTGCGCGTAACCGTAAATGCCCTCGCCCTTCAGCTTATCGGTAATCGTCTTCGCCGTGTCGACCAATTCGGCCAGCGTTTTGGGCGGCGCGGCAATGCCGGCTTTTTTGAAAATGCCTTTGTTGTAAATCAGCCTTGTCGTTGTACCGCTTAGCGGCATCGAATAGATTTTGCCGTCGTACATATTGATGTTGTCTACAAATGCGCCAGGCCCGTAACGGGCTTTATCTTCAGGTTTCAAATAGCTGTCCAGCGGCGCGGCGAAACCCATCGGATAATATTTCTTGAGTGCGTTCTGGCCGTCCTGGATAATATCCGGTGCGTCATTGGTGGCAAACGCCATATCCAACGTCTGGATATAGTTGTCCGTATACATCTGGTAGTCGATTTCGATGCCGTCTTTGTTTTCCTTGTTGAATTTCGCAATTTTGTCGGTCATGTACACCTGGTCGTGGCGGTTTTGCGTCCATATTTTGATCTTGGTCGCCGCTTGGGCTGCGGGAGTACCGGCAGACGCTTGCGGTTTGTTGTCTTTGGGCGCATCCTTGGCAGCCTCTTTTGGAGCGGCGGTAATATTCACCGCCGGTTCGCTGCTGCATGCCGGAAGCAGCGCGACAGCCAGAACAGTCGGTAAAGCTACATGAAACGCTTTCAACACCCTTTTCATATTTCTTCTCCTCCAATGTAAGCGTTTTAATTTTCTTTTATATCATATAGCATCCTTTTCGGAGGCAAGTAGTGAATTTCAACGAACCATGGTTGAAAATATTACGCTCCTGGCAACAGCCAATAAAGCGGCTTTCAGATCCGGGAGAGGCTAACCGCGATTACTCCAACTGCTTCATTTCGCGGTATTCCGAAGGCGTCAGCTGGCTGTATTTTTTAAAGCAGAAAGCGAAGTAACGCGAATCGTTAAAGCCGACACGTTCGGCGATATCCTGTATTTTTACGGTCGGATCGGCCAGCATCTCCATAGCTTGCTCCATGCGCAGGCGGGTCAACGTCTCAACAAACGAAGCTCCCACCTGCTTTTTGAACAAGTGCCGCAAGTAGTTGGGACTAATATATAAGCGTTCGGCCAAAAATTCGACGGACAGCTCCGGCTCATCCATGTAGGCGGCCATCATGCTCTTCACCTTTTCGATTAAAGAAGCGTGTTTATTCCGGTGCAGTTCTTCCATACCGGCCATTCCGCTTTCCGCCAGCCGCAGCAGCCAGGTATGCAGGTCATTCAGCTTGGCGCAATGGAACACATCTCCATATAAGTTTTTGCCCGCCAAACCGGACAAGCTCTCCGTACCCAGCGACTCATCCAATACACGCACCAGCATGACGCTTAGCTCGAACACCATCATTTTGATGTACGCCGAGCCGCCGTCATCCAGCGAAGCGTAATACCGGAATAACTCGTCGATCACCCGAAAAGCCTGCGCGCGTTCGCACAACTTCAGATGGACGATCAGCTTTTTCTCCAGCTCGACCGGACGGCCGTAGCTCTTTTCTTGACGAAGATGAACGTCCGCGCAATGAACAATCGCCCCTTGCTCCAGCACCGTGCTGTAATGCAGCGCTTCATCCGCCTCTTTGCAGCATTCGGGCAGCGACGCGAGCCGGTCGTACAAGTTTCCAACGGATATAAACAAGTTCAAACCGAAGTTGCGCTCTATGTGAGCGGCCATTCTGCCAAGGCTTTGATGAAGCGACGTAAACACCTTGGAGCGGCTGGGCTCTTGCGAGCATACGAGCATACCGATCTTGCCTTCCCGGAAAAAAAACGGATGCACGCGCACGCTTCTGTCAAACAGCTCGCGCCATGCGTTCTGGATAAAACTTAAGATAAATTCCTCGCTGTCGATTGCCGGATCATCCGGATGCGGGGAGCTTGGGGAAGAGCTGATGATTTTCATCAGCACCAGCGTGTATAGTTCCCCGCTGAGGTCCATCTGCAAATATTCCGCCCGGGCTGCCGCTTCCTCCAGCTCAAGCCCGCGCTTTCCGGTGATCAGTTTGTTCAGGAAACGTTCGCGAGCCGCGGGCATGTTTTCGCTCATCAGCTGCGTCAGCTTCTCCATGTCATACAGCAGGCGATTGCTTTTCTCCACTTCCGCACATACGTTGCCGACAGCTTCAAGCAAGGTTTCCCGGTCCAGCGGCTTCAGCAAATATTCCGACACCCCCAGCTTTAAAGCCCTTTGGGCAAAATCAAACTCATCGTAACCGCTGATAATAATCATCTTGACATTCGGATTAAGCGCTTTCACATTTTCAATAAAATCAAGACCGTTCATCCGCGGCATATTGATATCCGTAATAATAATATCAGGGGCGCAAGCTGTAACCAGCTCCAGTGCTTTCTCGCCGTTCTCCGCTTCGCCCGCTACGCGATAACGCTCTTGAACGTCGGATAATGAGCGGACAATGCCGTCCCGGATCGTCTTTTCGTCGTCTACTACGAGAATATTAAGCATATTTGTGAGCATCCTCCCATTTCACTTGCGGAATGACTACTTTCACCGTCGTACCTTTGCCGTGTTCGCTGAAAAATTCCAAACCGTATTCCATGCCGAAATGAAGTTTGATTCTTTCGTTTACGTTATAAATGCCGTAACCGTCTTTCTCCACGACAAAACCTTCAGAAAGCCGTTTGTTAATCAGCTTCATCTGCAGAGGGGAGATGCCCGTGCCGTCGTCCGTTATGCCAAATTCGACGCCCCGCGCCGTCTGCGCCCCGGAAATCACGATGCTTCCGCAGCCGTCCTTTTCTTTGATGCCATGATAGATTGCATTTTCCACCAGGGGCTGCAAAATCAGCTTTACCGTATAAAGCTCCAAAACACTATTTTCAATATCGAGGCGATAGCTGAATTTATCCCCGTACCGCATTTGCTGAATGGTGAGATAACTTGATATGTGGCTGATCTCGTCTTTGATCGGGATGATTTCGTGCCCTTTGCTCAACCCGGTGCGGAACAGCGAAGCGAGCGAAGTCGTCATTTTGCTAATTTCATGAGCGTTGATCTCATTGGCTTTCCAGTTGATCGAATCCAGCGTATTGTACAGAAAATGCGGGTTGATCTGCGCTTGCAGCGACCGCAGCTCGGCTCTTCGCTTCAGCAGCTGCTCGTTTTTGACCTTCTCCTTCTCCTCCTGCAGTTGAGCGACGGAGGCATTCAGCTTGCCGACCAAATCTTTCATTTCCCCGACCATATAGTTAAAGCTGTCCCCCAGCTGGCCCACCTCGTTGCGGTATTTGTAATGAAAGCGGATGTTGAAGTTTTTGTCGGTCACTTTTTTCATCGTGTTCTGAAGCAGCACCAGCGGTTTAATCAAAGAATTGGAAATAATGAGCGCGAAGAAAAAACAAACAAAAACACCGATGACCATCATAATGGTCGTGAACGTTTTGAACTGGCGCAAATTTTTCAGCAGGATGCTTTCGGATTTAACCGTGACGATTTTCCATGGCGCGATCCGTGTCGTCTGGTAGGTGACAAGGTATTCCTCCGAGCCGTAATTGACCGTTTGCGTCCCGTTATGATTGGCCGTAATTTGATTCATCAGCTGCGCATCGTTTGTCAAAGAATTGATGACCGGATAGTGGTAAGCGGCGATTTCCTTGCCCATGTCGTCCATAATCATCGCCCAGCTACCTTCTCCCGGCTGGGTTCCGGCCAAATAGCCGTATATTTCCTGGCAATCGAGATTAATCACAAGCAGCGAATCGCCATTGTACCCTTCAATGGAAAAACGCAGCACAACGGGAATGACCAGCTTGCCGTCGGCGTAGATTTCATCGCTGCCGCTGCTTCCCCAATACAGTGTTTTTTTCGGCTGCTGCTCGATTTGCTTGTAGAGACGGGAGCTTTTGAAATCAAAGCTATACTTAAGCGGACGGGTCAGGTCGAAGAAATTGCCCTTGGGCGTATACATGAAAATCGAGGAAATAAAAGGATCGGAGCTGCGGATTTCGGAAAATGAATTGGAAAACTCCGAAACGGCGATCGCGTTAAAATTGGGCTCGTCATAATACAGGAAATTTTTCATCATTTTGTCGAAGGACGTGTTGAGCTGCATCGCATGAACCCGGCCCAGCAGCCCTTTCAGCTTCTCGTCCATATAGTTGCTGACCTGAATGAGAGAATACGTGGAGTTTTCGTAGAAGCTCTGTGTCGTCTGCAGCGTAACGTAGCGGTACAAAATGTTGGAGAACAGCAGGCTCAGCAGCACAATAATCGAAACGCAGGAGAGAAATATTTTATTTTTCAGTTTCATACTATGGATTCGTTCCAGCACAAAGCCCCCCGCCTTTCATCCCAAATACCAGATAGTAACAATGTAGCATAGTTTAGGGAAATTGCGCAGGGGGGGTGCCGCTTCACGGCAAAAAGAGCCGCGGCTGCGGCTCTCGTAACCCTATATGCTTGTAAACAATCAGAGGAGCTAGCGCTCCGATTGTTCCCGTTCTACTCCTCGGTCAGCTCGCGGTACTGCTGCGCCGTAAGCAGGCCCGACAACGCTTCCTCCGTGCTGCCTTCGACTTCAATCTCAACCATCCAGCCGGCTCCGTAAGGCTCGCTGTTCACTTTTTCCGGACTATCGATCAATTCGTTGTTTACTTTTGTAATAACTCCGGCTACGGGAGAGTACAAATCGGACACCGTTTTGACCGATTCGATTGTGCCCAGATTGTCGTCTTTGGCGATTTTCGCGCCGACTTCCGGCAGCTCCAGGAAAACGATATCTCCCAGCTGCTCTTGGGCAAAAGCGGTGATTCCAACCCGCACCGTGTTTGCGGATACGGCCTCCGCCCATTCATGCTCCTTGCTGTACAACAATTGATCTTTAACCTCCGACATGCTCTTGCCTCGCTTTCCGCAGCGGCCCTTTACCCAAGGCCATTAATGCTACCAGATTAAAGCATCGTAACTTGAGATGTCAATATAATTGACAAAAAATCATATTTTTATGTTGTTTGGTGTTGACATTATACGACCAGTTGGAGTAAATATGAATAGTGAGTTTTTTCTAACATAGGCGGATGATGGCAAAGGGAGAGATTACCGCTTGGACGGTAACGCCGAAGGAGTAAACCCTTGCAAGGGTGAATCTCTCAGGCAAAAGGACTTTTGTCGGACGCAGCTCTGGAGAGATCCCGCTTGTTTTGCAGTGCGGGACACCCAAGGGGAAACTGATCTGCGTCCGTTTTTTTTGGAAGCGCTCAAGGTAACTCTCAGGTACAAAGGACAGAGTGAAAAGCAAGGCTGAAGCCGTCCGCGGCTTATTGCCCCTGCTTTTCAACCTGTCCTTTTTTGCGCATTCTATAAATAATCCACTATTCCAAAGCGTGAGGTGATTGCTTTATGTCCACTGACCATCCAGGCAAAAAAACGCCGCTTTACGGCACTTACGCGAAATACGGCTCGCCGCGGATCGTCGATTTCGGCGGCTGGGCGCTCCCGGTTCAATTCAGCGGCATTCAAAAAGAACACGAAGCGGTCCGCGAGCGGGCCGGCCTGTTTGACGTATCGCATATGGGCGAAGTGCTTGTGACCGGCAAACAGGCCGAAGCGTATTTGCAGCAGCTGACGACAAACGACGTATCCGCGCTGGAAGACGGTCAGGCTCAATACAGCCTGATGTGTTATCCGGATGGCGGCGTGGTCGACGATTTGCTCGTCTACCGGATTTCCGCCGATCATTTTATGCTTGTCATCAATGCTTCGAACATTGAGAAGGACATCGACTGGATGCTCCGGCATCTGCTCGACGATGTCACGCTGCAGAACATCTCCGAAGAAACGGCGCTGCTTGCGCTGCAAGGCCCATCCGCCGAAGCTATTTTGCAAAAAGCGATGGATGCGGAGCTCAGCGGGTTGACCGGGTTCCGTTTTCTGCCGGACGCCCAGGTCTGCGGTGTCAACGCCATCGTCTCCAGAACCGGCTACACCGGCGAAGACGGCTTCGAGTTGTACGTCAAAAGCGGCGACGCCCCCGGCTTATGGGATCGTCTGATGGAGCTCGGCGCAAGCCATGGGCTGGAACCGGCTGGACTTGGCGCAAGAGACACGCTGCGCTTCGAGGCCAGACTGCCGCTGTACGGCCATGAGTTGTCCGCATCGATCAGTCCGCTGGAAGCCGATCTCGGTTTCTTCGTCAAGCTGGGCAAGAACGATTTTATCGGGAAGGATGCGCTGGTCCGGCAAAAAAGCGAAGGCGTGCCGCGCAAGCTGGTCGGCATCGAAATGATCGACCGCGGCATCCCTCGCGGCGGCTACCCGGTATATGCCGACGGACAACTTATCGGCGAAGTGACGACAGGCACGCAGTCGCCGACGCTGAAGCGCAATCTCGGGCTTGCGCTGATCGATGCGAAATACAGCGCCCTCGGCGCTAAAGTGCAGGTCGAGATCCGCGAGAAACGGCTGGAAGCCGTCGTCATAAAAGCGCCATTCTACAAACGCACGGCACCTGCCGGACATAAGGAGTGACTATAACGATGCAGCACCGCTATTTGCCCACGACTGAACAGGACCGCAAGGAGATGCTGGAAACGATCGGCGTCTCGTCGGTAGAAGATCTGTTTCAGGATATTCCCCAGTCCGTCCGTTTCCAAGGAACGTTAGACGTATCCCCAATGCTCGACGAACATGGCTTGCTGAAGCATATGCGCCGTCTTGCCGGCAAAAACGCCGACCATGACCAATACACAAGTTTTCTCGGCGCCGGTATCTACGATCATCATCTCCCGGTCGTCATCAATCACGTCATCTCGCGTTCGGAGTTTTACACGGCTTATACGCCATACCAGCCGGAGATCAGCCAAGGCGAGCTGCAGGCGATTTTCGAATTCCAATCTTATATTTGCGAGCTGACCGGCATGGCCGCAGCCAACGCCAGCATGTACGACGGAGCTACCGCATTGGCGGAAGCAGGCGCGCTGGCGCACGGCGCGACCAAGCGGAAACAGCTTGTCGTCTCCGCAGGCATTCATCCGGAAGCAAAGCAGATCATTGCGACCAGCGCGCATGGGCTGAATCTCGAGATCGTAGAGATCGGCTGCAAGGACGGTGTGACCGATCTCGAGCAGCTGGCCGCAGCCGTTTCCAAGGAAACGGCCGGCGTGCTTGTACAGTCGCCGAACTTTTACGGCTGCATCGAAGACTTGGCGGCGATTGAGCCGATCGCACACAAAGATGGCGCGCTGTTCATCGTCAGCGCCAATCCGCTGTCGCTTGGCCTGCTCGAAACGCCCGGCGCACTCGGAGCCGACGTTGTCGTCGGTGACGCCCAGCCGTTTGGCATCCCGTCTTCGCTCGGCGGTCCGACCTGCGGTTACTTCGCCGTAGCGACGCCATGGCTGCGCCGGATGCCGGGCCGCATCGTCGGCCAGACGGTCGACCGTGACGGCAAACGCGGCTTCGTGCTGACGCTGCAAGCGAGGGAGCAGCACATCCGCCGCGAGAAGGCGACGTCCAACATCTGTTCCAATCAGGCGCTGCTCGCGTTGTGCGCGTCGGTGTACCTGTCGACGATGGGCAAGCAAGGCATGCAGGAAGTCGCCGAACTGAACCTGCAGAAGGCGCATTACGCCGCAGAGGTGCTCACCCGCATTCCAGGCGTATCGCTTGCTTACGGCAGTCCGTTCTTTAATGAATTTACGCTGAAGCTGCCGGAAACCGCCAGCATTCGCGAGCTGAACGAACGGCTGATCGGGGAAGGTTTTATCGGCGGCTACGACCTCGGTCAAGATGACGCCGCGCTGCAGGGCCACCTGCTGGTTGCCGTTACCGAGCGGCGGAGCAAAGCGGAAATCGACGAATTTGCTGAACGTTTGGAGGCGATGTTATGAACGAGATCATTAGCGATAAGCAACATGAGGTAAGCGATACTACCTCCAATTCCGGCTCCACAGACGGCACAGTCAAACACGACAAAGCGCTGATTTTCGAAATGAGCCGGGAAGGCCGCAAAGCGTATTCCCTTCCTCCTTGCGACGTGGCGGCCGTACCTGCGGAATCGCTGATTCCGGAGAAGCTGCTGCGCAAAAAACCGGCAGAGCTGCCGCAAGTATACGAAGTTGACGTGATCCGCCACTATACGGCGCTGTCGCGCCGCAATTTCGGGATCGACAACGGTTTTTACCCGCTTGGTTCGTGCACGATGAAATACAACCCGAAAATCAACGAAGACGTGGCGCGTTTTCCCGGCTTCGCCAAAATTCACCCGTATCAGCCCGAATCGACGATTCAAGGGGCGCTTGAGCTGCTGTACACGCTGCAAAACGATCTCGCCGCCATTACCGGCATGGATCAAGTGACGCTGCAGCCGGCTGCGGGGGCCCACGGCGAATGGACCGGATTGATGATGATCCGCGCTTATCACGAGAGCCGCGGCGAACGCCGCACCAAAGTGATCGTGCCCGACTCTTCGCACGGCACGAATCCGGCCAGCGCCACGGTCGCCGGTTTCGAGACGGTGACAATTCCGTCGGGACCGGACGGTCTTGTCGACCTGGACGCGCTGCGCGCCGCCGCCGGACAGGATACAGCCGCGCTGATGCTGACGAATCCGAACACGCTGGGCTTGTTCGAGGAGCAAATCGTCGACATCGCCGCCATCGTACACGAAGCGGGCGGGCTGCTGTATTATGACGGAGCCAACTCCAATGCGATCATGGGCATTGCCCGTCCCGGCGACATGGGCTTCGACGTCGTGCATCTCAACCTGCACAAAACGATGAGCACACCGCACGGCGGCGGCGGTCCGGGTGCAGGGCCGGTCGGCGTCAAAGCGTTCCTCGCGCCGTTCCTGCCGAAACCGCTGGTTATCCGTGCCGCGGACGGCACGTATTCCTTCGACTACGACAAACCGCAGTCGATCGGCCGGGTCAAAGCTTACTACGGCAACTTCGGCATTCTGGTGCGGGCGTATACGTACATCCGCTCTTACGGTCCTGAAGGCTTGCGCACCGTTTCCGAAAATGCGGTGCTGAACGCCAACTACATGCTGCGCCGGCTCGCTCCTTATTTCGATGTGCCATATGACCGGGTATGCAAGCACGAATTCGTCTTGTCGGGCAAAAACCTCAAAAAGCTGGGCGTGCGCACACTTGACGTCGCCAAGCGGCTGCTCGATTTCGGCTATCACCCGCCGACGATTTATTTCCCGCTGAACGTGGAAGAATGCATCATGATCGAGCCGACGGAGACGGAAAGCAAAGAAACGCTTGACGGTTTTATCGATACGATGATTCGAATCGTAAAGGAAGCGCAGGAAAATCCGGAGCTTGTGACGAACGCGCCATACACGACGGCGGTACGGCGCTTGGATGAAACCCAAGCCGCGCGCAAGCCGGTGTTGAACTGCACCTGCGGGTAAAACGACAGGTAACACCCCGAAACATTGACCATGGTCAATTCTTAAAATAACCAGTCCTTGCACGCAAGCAAACTGCGGCCCGGTTCAAACGAGACATTCTAACACCATGTCCCTTTGAACCGGGCCTGCCGTTTTAGCTGCTGCACCGGACTGGTTTTTGTTTTACCTCGATTCGTATTTCTCCAGCCATTCCTGCCAAAACACCTGAAGATCGAAATCTTCGGGGCGGACGAAACGCTCCTCCTGTTTTCCCTCCAGCGAATCTATACGCAGCAAACGAAACGCCCGCACATTTCCTTCCGTTTCTCCGACCAGAAACCAGACACCGGCTTTGGCCACAAGGCCGTATGGCTTGAGTTTCAAACATAACTCATGCCCCTCGCGGCTTGTATAAGTCATCGTGACAGCATGTTGCTCCCATATGGCTTGCTGCGCCGCCTGCAGATAAGGAGCGGTTTTTTCGTCCTGACTCCATGACTCCGGATCGAGATAAATCCGCTGCTGAATCCACTCCGCATCCCGTCGGCTCTGATCAGGCAACGCATGCAGCAGTTTCAGCAAGGCCGATCGTAGCGGCGGGCCGATGCCAAGCTGCTCAAACGAACCTCCTGCCAGGTGCATAAACACGGCCTGAATCTCCGCAGTGGTCAATCCGCCGATGGTCATTTTATAATTCGCCGGCAAAACAAAACCTCCCCCGACACCCGGGTCGGCATACACGGGGACGCCGGAAATGCTGAGCGCATCCATGTCCCGGTATATCGTCCGCTCCGACACCTCCAGCCGCCGGGCCAGCTCCGCCGCTGTCATCCGGCCTTCCATCTGCAGCATCATAAGAATCGATATCAATCTGTCGGCGCGCAATTTCGTGCAGCCCCCTTATCACATGCGCATTATCGAACACCCTATAACCCCATTATCGTGCAGACGGGCAATCACTGACAATAGGTGTCAACAATTACATGTTAAGATAAGGCCGTAAGGTCGGATAAGACCTTAACTTTCTAAGTAAACGGTGCTGGCGCAAATGATACATTTCAAAAACGGATTTGCTTCCCATCCAACGCTGAAGCTGCTGCAGCTCTCCGCTTTGATCCGCAGCATGTGTCAAGGCATCGCCTTGGTATCCACCAGTCTATACCTGAAAGAGCTTGGCTGGAGCGGCGGTACTGTCGGTTTATTATTCGCGGCTGCCGGACTGTTTAGGACGCTCGCTTCCTCATTTGCCGGCGAGCTGAACGGCTTTCTCGGACCCAAGCGGTATTTGCTGTTGTTCGAAGCATTAACAGGAGCAGCGGCGTTAACGATCATGCTGACAAACAGCGGCATCGCCTTATGCGCTGCCGTGATATGCGCCGGCTTCGGGATGGGCCATACCGGTTCCGGCGGGCCCGCAGCGCCGATTGAGCGCCGCTGGATCGGGGCGTTCGGGCGCATACATGCAAACTCGATTTTTGGCGTCAACGCCTTGTTAAGCTACTGGGGTCTCTCAATCGGTTCTTTGTTTGCGGCGCTCACACCTTATCTTCAGCCGATATGGCCGGGCGCTCAAGCTTACCGTCCCTTATTCGGACTGATTGCGGCATTTTCTCTAGCAGGTATATTGCTATTGATCAATATCAGGGGAGGCGAGCGTAGAAAAACAGATGCACCCATTGATGAACGCGGGCATGCAGGTGGAGTTCAGCCACCGCCAAGCGACGCCAAGACGCGCACTCGGGATTCGCATACGTTAGAACTGGGCGCTATACATGACGAACCTAAGCGCATACAGGACGCCGCGCCTTCACCCAAGCCGCGAAAAGCGAATATTTTTAGCTTGCTCACCGTTGTATTCGCTGTCCTGCTGGCTCTCTCATTTCCGCTATGGGATCGCAAATTTCCTTTGGGCGCCGCGCTTGTTCCCGTTTCCGTCCTCGGGCTTTTGGTACTGGCCTCGGTCATCCGTGCATGGCGTGGCCCAAGAGACGAACTACTCACCCTTGTCCATCTGCTTAACAGCATAGCCGTCGCATTGACAGGTACGATGACCTCTTATTGGTTAGCGGTAAAATTCGAAGTACCCGCCTATTCGATCGGTTTGGTGATATCCGTTTCTTATTTCCTGACCGGCATTGTCTCCTTGCTTATTGTCCATGCGTCCAACAAATTCGGCGCCGTGAAACCGGTCGTTACCCTGCAATTGGCAGGTGCCCTTTGCGTATTGGCTCTGCCTTGGACGCCATGGTTCTGGGCCGCAGCCGTACTGAACGCCGGCGGCACGATGTTGAATCTCGGAACACGCGGCAGCCGCGCGGCTGTTATGAACGAACAGACCAAAAGGAGCAAACGCACTTGGCGCTCAAGAGCAACGTCTTTTTTGCTGCGGTTGGGGACGATCCTATGGCCAGGCGCATTCGGACACCTGATCGATGCCGGCGAATTTGCGCTTCCTTTTTATATCGCCGGATTCGTGCAGGTCGTCTCGACAATATGGTATGGTGCGATACATCGATCTGCTAAACTTCCTCCGAAGTGAACATTCTATACTTTCTTCAAGCACAGCGGCAGCGAGCTTTTGAACAAATGAATTTATGCTTCCGCCGTTTCATACAGCGTTTGCCGGACCGTATCCCAGCGCCACCGCGGCTGCTTTCCTTGCACGTGCACACCGCCATACCATTCGTCGATCCCTTGTTTTGCGGCCCGGTCCGCCTCTTCGGCTAATACACTTCTTCCAAACGCCGTCAAAGCGATCTCGCCATGGACAAAAGACGCGGTAGGTGCGTCATACGCCGGAAATCCGTCCATTCCTCTGATGCTAAGCAGCGGGTAAGGCCCCTGCGACAACTTTTTCAAAATATGCCAATACTGCAGATCGCCAATTCCCAATATATGCAGACGGCCGCTGACATGTCCGAATAACTCCCCCGGGGAATTTATTCCGGTCTCAACCAGTTCCAGCGTCATCTGCTCTACACAGCCAAGTCCGTTGCGCACTGAAGGAAACCTCGACAGATGAGCCTTAAATGCCTCTTGCGCAAACGGCAGAGCCGACGTATCTTCGCTAAGCAGCTTCTGCAGCTTGTCCGGTTCGCTCGAGGAATAAGCCTGCCACAATGCGCTGCCTAACTCCATCGCTTCGGGGCTGACAGATTTCCACGTACCGGATAAGCTCTGCAGCTGCTCCGGCGTCAGCTGTCCAAGTCCGCGGAAAGGTTCGATTCCCGGGAATTCGCCGATGGACAGCAGACTGAGTTTGGTTTGGGATAAAAACTGCTTTGAGAACCAGTGAAGCAAATAACATAACATCGCTTGGTCAAATAAATCATGCTCGAACCACAGCACGACTTCCTTGTATTGACTGTAACCGGCCAGCGTCTTATCCTGCGTTTCGCTGATCATGATATACTCGGAGCGAGGAATGCCTAATGTCCGTTCCAAATACCGCGCCCGTTTCTTACGATGATCCACTGCGGCCGGTTCTTCAAAAACCGGGCCGTGCGGGTACACTTCCCGCCACACCAAAATGTCATCAGGCACCAAGCCTTGCCGCAGTTTCTTCGCTACCGAATCCCCGTTCACAATGTGCAGCATACGTTTTTTCCCTCCGTCCAATGGATTCAATACTGATACCGGATCGTAGATCGGCCGCATGATATCCGGCAAGTTCGAGTCTTTAATTAAACTCTAATATAAATAGCCGATTCTGCCTATCCCTAAAAGTGCGAATATTTAAAAAGCTTTTGACAAATTCAAGGAATTGCACTCGCCCTTTAGCGACAAAAACGCATACATTCATTTTTTAATAAAAAGCTGCCGCTCCTGTGGGAACGACAGCTTGCTTCTTGGCTGTTTTTTCGTGAGTCGTGTGAGCACTTATGTGTCTACCGGCTCATATACAATTACGGCATAACGATCAGCGTGGCCGACTTCGCCGGCAGCGTCAGCGACAGTCCTTGGGCTGTACCCTGCACGGTGCCTGCCGGAGCCAGACGTTTCTGCGCTTCGAAGCGGTATACCTGCGCTGTTTTGTTCAAGGCCAGATCGGCTTGAATGTTTGCTGTGCGCGGCGCCGTATCTTTGTTGAACAGCAGCACGTATTTTTTGCCTTGCGCGGATACGACAGTGTATGAACCTACCGCATCCCTATTGGAGCTCGATGTGCTGACGACATTGCCTTCGACGCGGCTTCCCGCACCGTCGTAATTGATGAAAATTTTAAACGCGTCTTCAAGCGGCGTATTGCCTTGCAGACCGCCCCAGCGCATAGCGTAATCGACGCCTTCGCGGGCGAAGATAGCGAGCGCTTCGGCTTGCGCCAATCCGCTGCCGATGCCCGTGCCGTCGCCGAAGTTGTATTCGGAGATCGACAGCTTCATGCCCGGCGCGTTGCGCTCGATAATATCGTGCATCCGAGGGATCAGATTCACCGGCTCCTGAATCCAGGACGATGCGTCGACGAAATTCGGATCGTACAGCGATTTGAGGGAATTCAAGCGGCGTTTGGTCATCAGCGGAGATTCATCGCTGGAGAACGGCACGTTGTTTTCAGCCGGATAATAATGAATGTCCAGCGTATCGATAAGCCTTGTGCCGGTCGTCTTGCGGTGTTCCTCCACCTTGCCGAGCAGCCATTCCATGTACGGCTTGCCTCCGTGAGCTTCCATATCCGCACCCGGCGCGCAGCCGTCCTTCGCGGAATAGAAATATTCGCACCAGCCCCACGGTACCGGACCAAAGATGTCGGCTTGCGAATCGGCTTGCTTGATCGCCGTTCCGTAAGCTTTGGTATAATTCCAAATTTCATCGTAGGTCGTCATTTGCGGATGAACGTCCCAATGCGAATGCGGCCACAGCATCGGCTCGTTGTCGAGCGCATATTTGTGTACGCCGGATCCAAAATTTTGCTTGATGTGCTCAACCCATTTTGTCACGAACTCGGGCCCGATTTTTTTGGACGTATCCTCCGGCTTGTTGCCCGTCAAATAACTTCCGTCTTTCTTCTTGCCGTTGCCGGCATCGGCGCGGCACCAAGCTTCGTGCCAATCACATTCGTTGCTTTGCTGCGGACCGTATTTGGCGATCGAGAAACTCCAGCCGATCTTGCGTTCTTTCGGCGTCCAGCCGATCGTCGGCACCTGCATCAGCACGTCCGTTCCGCTATTCAGCGAATCCTGAATAAACCGGTCGGAAGTGGAGCCGTTTGGCAGCTGTTCCGGATGGGCATTGTCGTAAGGGTAGTTCAAGAAATACCAGTCGCCGCCGCGGTTGGTGGTGTCAATCTCCCAATTGTAGCGGGTCATTGCATTGCCGCCCCAACGCTTGATCGGGAATTTCATTGTGGAATGACCTTCCGCCGGCGAATCCTCAAAGTTAACCCCAAAAATACCTTGGCTTAACGTTCTGCGGTCTTTCGTCGAATCGATTGCGATAGTAACGACAGGGAGTTCAGGCGTAGGCAGATTAACGGCCGATGTCGTTTTGAGCATGTATATATCGTCGAAATAAACGGTACCTTGGTCTTGCTCGCCCCATGCCGACATCACGATGCCGTCAAAACTTAAGGCGCTTAACCCGAGGTCGGCGAACTTCAGCTTCACTTCCGTCCACTTGCCCGCAGGAATCCCGTTTGGAAGTTCCGTTTCGAGATCGAAGTCGCTGACAAAATTGCGGTCGTCCATCAGGTTTACATGAAGTTTTTGTTTACCCGCTCCGCCTCCGTACACTTTAAAGGATAACCCGTAATAATTGTTCAAATCCATTTTGCTGTCGCGATGCAGCCAGATCCCCTCGTATCCCTTGGCCAGGAAGGAGATCGATTTGCTGCCGGTCGCTACCGGAGAAACATTACCGAAGTTGCTGGTACCCCAGCTCCAGTTCGAGTATCCGGCCGCTAAGCCGTCCGTGTAAGCCGCTTCCGGGGTATTTGCAATGACTTGCACGTACATGGAGGCTGTCGACGTGCCGTACACTGCTGTAATTTTGGCGAGACCGGTACCTGCTGCGCTCAAAATACCTTTGTTTACTGCAACAATGTCCGGATTGCTTGACGTCCATGTCGTTTTATCGCTCTTATCGGCGCTTGTGCCGTTGGAATAACGTACTTCATACGTGATTTTCGAACTGTCGCCGGGCGCAAGCACCGTGCCGTATTGCGACAAGACACCTTCTACCACCGTAGGCGGAGCTACGTATTTTTCGAGCAAACGAATGTCGTCAAGATAAACGACACCTTGTGCGCCGTCGGTCAAACCGCGGAACAGCAGCCCGTCAAAAATATTGTTTGTAATCTGTTGGTCCGGCAAATTAATCAATACTTTGCTCCAGCTTCCGGCCGGAATTTTACCGCCCTCGATGAGACTGCCGATGTTTACCCGCGCTCCGGCCTGCCCGCCTGCGTTAAACACCAGCTCCAGCTGCTGCGCGCCGGCGGCTCCGCCGTTGATCCAAAATTCGAGACGATCGTATTCCTTCGCGTTGACCGCCCCGCTGTCCTTATACAAATACAAGCCGCCTTCATTGCTCGGATCAAACGAGATCGCCTTCGTGCCGGTATGCACGACCGCCGTATCGTTTAAGTTGCGCTGCGCCCAGCTGTAATCTTTGAACACCGGTCCGAGACCATCGCCGTAAATCTCGATGCCTTTCTGCCCGTCATCCACGGGGGGAAGCGCCGGTTCGGTTACGGAGACGTTCACCGTAGCGCTGAATGTCCCATACTGGACTGTCACAACGGAGGCTCCGGCTTTTAGAGCCGTTACGGTTCCATTCGCCACCGCTGCCACTTCCGGACTGGAGGAGCTCCACTGCAAACCTTGCGTCACCGGAACGGTTGTGCCGCCCGAATAGGTTGCCGAAACGACGGCAGCAGCAGAGTCCCCTTTTTTCAGCTCCAGTTTGGTTGGCGTTGCGGTAATGCCGGTGATGACCGGCGAGGACGTTTCGGTCACCGTCACGTTTGCCGCGGCAGTAAAGCTGCCCACCCCGGCGGTAATGACCGCCGTCCCGGCTTTCAGGCCGGTCACCTTGCCGCTAGCGACGGAGGCAACCGACGGGGCGCTGCTGCTCCAGGTTACACCTTCCGTCACGGGAGATTTCGTACCGTCCGAGAAGGTTCCCGTTACGGCCAATGTGACGTCCTGGCCTTGTTTTATGCTCACCGCATTGTAGGAAAGGTTAACGCCCGTCATCGTCTTTTGGGCTACGACACCACCGGCGTTTAAGCTGATGTCGTCAAAATAAACGTCCTTTTGCGATCCGGAGGTTGTGCCGCGAATCAAGATACCGTCGAAAATACCACTGGCAATGTTCAGCTTGCCGAGGTCAATGCTCAGCTTCTGCCATGTCCCCGTTCCGAACAAAGCAGCGTCAAGCGGCTGGGATGCAACCGGCTGACCGCCGGTCTGGATAACCGCTTCGAGCTTTTGCCCGCTTCCTTTGCCGCCGCTAACCCACATCTCCAATACAGGATAGTCCGAAACGCTGAGTATGCGGTCCCTGTACAGATACAGGCCGTCGTCATTGTTCGGCGTCATGCGGATCGATTTCGTTCCCGCATGTTTGGTCGAAGTATCCGACAACGAATGCTTAGCCCAGCTGTAATCGACAAAGGAATTTCGCAGTTGATCGTCGTATACGATCAGCTGCGCCGGTGAAGCGGCCGCCTGAGCGGCCGGAACATCCCCGACCCCGGCTCCGATACCGGATGCGGCTACAAGAAGCGATGTGATTAGCGGAAGCTTCTTCTTTGCTCCTTGCGACCATTTGGAAAATAAATGAATCAAAATGAGTACCTCCTTACAGGCGGCATACCGCCTGATGCTTTAATGGAATCAGATCACCTCTGACATTAGTATTATCGTGATGCGGAGCATGTCTCGAAGAGGTACTATCATCCCGTTTTGCTGTGTGACTCCGTCATGAATTTTTTTGTGTCTTGTCATGTGGGGAATAGAAAAAAGCCTAACACCCTGTCGGAAGCAGGAAATGTCCGGTAAGTCAGGGTCACATTGCCGCATAAAGCAACCCAACGGAGGAATAATACGGATAACCTGTGCCTATTTTCAAAAAAGAGATATCGGTGGGATCAAACATGAACACAAATCAGAGAGGTTTAAATCTTCATCAGATGGTTACCCTCTTTATGCTCTCTTCCGGTCTCATGGATCACGTCATTGTGATTCCTTTTTTACTTGGGATTGCAGGACGAAGCGCATGGATATCCGTCTTTTGCATAGGCGTCTTACTGACCTGCTGGCTGCCGCTGCTGCTTTATGTGATGAAGAAAACGAACATGGAGCCTATTTTTATATGGGTGAGGGGAAAGTACGGAGAATTTCTGGCTTCCATCCTGCGAATTCCGGTCATGCTTTACCTCTTTGCTATTGGAACGATAACCGTTATGGACACGATCGCTTGGGTTAAAAGTATGTTTCTTCCCGATACGCCGAATTGGTTTATCACATTTTTGCTTATGGGAGTTTGCGTATGGGCTGCTAACTCAGGCATTCGAACGATCGCGAGATGCGGGATATTTCTCCTGCCTTTGGTAGTTTTATTTGGCATTTTTGTCGCTACGGTGAATATTCCGCGCAAGCATTATCATTTCATATTACCGGTATTGGAGAACGGTTTCGGGCCTGTTGCACAGGGGATGTTTATTGTAGGCGGAGGTATGGTTGAAATAGCGCTGGTGCTTCTTCTTCAACAGCATCTGCAGGATAAAATGAAATTCAGGCATTTACTGTTCACGCTATGGGCGCTTGTTGGACTAACGGTTGGACCGTTAATAGGAGCTATAGCTGAGTTCGGTCCGGATGAGGCAGCGCGGCTCAGATACCCGGCTTATGAAGAATGGCGGCTTGTCCGAATCGGGCACTACGTCGAACATGTTGATTTTTTATCGATATTCCAGTGGCTCTCCGGCGCTTTTATTCGAATATCGCTGGCTATTTATATGATGATGGAGCTGCTGCACGACTATTTGCCCCAGAAAAAGGCCTCCCTCCCGTCTATCCTGGTCATTGCGGCTCTCATGATCGTTATCGTGCTCCATCCACACTCGGATAAAGATTTTGTGCAGTTTTTGAACCAGTGGTTTTTTTCGGGCGCGATCGTAATTACTTTGTTCTTAAGTCTAGGTGTAATGCTGCTTGCATCGTTCAAGAAACAAGGAAGGAGCGATACCTCATGACGGACAGAAATGTGATCGACACTTTGTGTCAAGCTTTAATGGATTGCGAAGATGTAGCGATCGAACATGTAAGTCCGGGCTACCCCAGAGTTGTGCTTTACTTTCAACCGCAAATGGTAGATACGAACCGGTTACGCGAATACTTTCTTCCGGACCTGGTCCATTCTCTGTCCAAAGACAGCGGTACACCGGGTCAACTGATGAATGAAAACGGTGCAATACTCGTACATAAATGTGATATAAAAGTGGAGGAATATGCTTTTTTGATTTTTGGCGGACAACTGCTTGTTTACTTCGAGCGTACAGACGAACTGTACAGTCTGGATATGTCGAACAAGCCTCACCGGGAGCCGGAAGAATCCGCTTTAGAGCCTTCCATTCGCGGAGCTCGAGACGGCTTTGTCGAGGAGCTCGACACGAACATTGCTCTGATTCGAAAAAGGCTCGCTACCACCGATTTGAGCGTAAAATATTACTATTCGTACGGAACTACACGCACCCGGGTGGCATTGCTGTATTTTAAAGATCGCGTTCCAGAGGTTTCCCTAGACATCATTCAGAAACGTCTTGAGAACCTTGGACATACCGTACTTGTTGGAGGCAATGCGAGGCTTGAAGATGTAATTTCGGGGAATCGGTATACGGTGCTGCCTATAAGCAATTTTACAGGGAAACCGGATTATGCTGCGGAAAGACTGGCACGAGGCAAATTTCTTGTTTTCATGGATGGATCACCCACGGCTACGATTGCGCCGGTTACGTTAACGGAACTGTTCATCAGCCCGGAGGATTCTTATTTCGATTATCACGTAGCGATCGCCAATCGATTGTTGCGGATCATTGCCGCATTCATCTCCGTCTTTTCTCCTGGCGTTTTTATCTCTTTACTCATGTATAACCAGGACCAGATCCCGTTTCAACTGCTCGCAACGATAGGGATATCGAGGCTGGGGCTGCCGATTTCAGCATTTATTGAAATGCTGCTCAGTTTATTTTTGCTTGATCTGCTTAGAGAAGCGGGGGCGCGTCTGCCCAGAGCAACAGGTTCTACGATCACGGTTGTGGGCGGGATTATTATCGGGGATGCGGCTCTTCGAGCAGGCATATTATCTCCTAGCATGATATTTCTGGCTGCCGTCTCCATTGTTTCAGGGTCCACGCTGGTTAACTTGAATTTACAAAGCACAACGAGAATCGTGCGGTTGTTCGTGCTGATCTTATCCGCTACATGCGGTATTTACGGGACCATCCTCGCTTTATTTTATATGCTGGTTTATGCCATTAACACGAACTCCTTCGGCATACCCTATTTCAGCTATGAAAAGTATGGGAGGAAAGAAAGCTTGCTGAAATTCATTCGTCTCCCTTTTCGCAAAAATAATATTGATCTTGTGGGAGGAACCCCCGTTTCCAAAGGAGATGACGGTACTTGAAGCTCAAAGCCATCAAGCGAGTGCTGAACATCGCGCTGCTAGGGGGCATGGTTCTGCTATTCACAGGTTGTTGGGATGCCGAAGAGGTGCAGCGGCTGAACTATATTATCGGGATGGGTGTCGACTACGAGGATAATAAATTCATTATTTATGGGCAAATGGTTAACTTTTCTTCGATCGCCAAGCAGGAACAGCAAAATGCCACGGTTAAAAACTGGGTCGGGCGCGGGAAAGGAACGACGGTACTTGCAGCTTTTAGCGATTTGATTGCTTCAGGACAAGGAACGATGTTCCTCGGACATATCCATTACTTGATCCTATCTGAAAATGTTTTGAAAGAACAAATGCTGGAGAAAGTGTTCGACTTCACCAACCGCAACAAAGAAACAAGGTATACAAAATGGTTTTATGGGACGAAGGATTCCATGTTCGATATTCTCTCCACCAAATCCTTCTTTGACCGCAGTTCACTCGATAGCATTCTAGGCAACCCGGAGCAAAACTATGCCCAACTGTCGAATTTGAAGCCATATTATGTCAATGAGGTTGTAGCCGCAATGCTGGAGCCATCCTCTACGGTTACCATTCCTTCAGTTGAGATTACAAAGGAAACTTGGATGGAGCAAAGGAAACCGGCGGATATATTAAAAAAGTCGGGGGGATTTATTTTTAACGGAACCCAATATCTCGGCTGGATGAAAATGAGCGATATTATGCAGGGACGCTGGATGCAGGCAGCCTATGAAGCATCTCCGCTCACCCTCCGTTCGGGTAACGGAATTATCGCTACGCTGGAGGTTAAGAATGCATCCCATAAGATCGAGATCGTTGATCGCAGCAGTGCCGTTCCGCGGTTTAAAATCAAGTTGAAGGCCACAGGAACCTTAATGGAGCTGGCTGAAGAGAAACCGCTGGAAGAGCTTCAGCGGCTGGCAGAACAAACGATTCGTAAGGAGATTCAGGAATATTATAAAAAAGGACTTGCCATGCATGCAGATTTACTGCATTTGGGCCAAACATTATATATACAAAACCCGTCAAAATGGAGGTCCATTAATGTTAACGGGCAATATCCCCTGACTCCCGACTCGTTGGAAGGGGTGGAGGTGCATCTAATTATCAATCATGCCCAGAAATATAAGTCTCCTCAGCTCAGTGATACTTACAAATAATTGGCTTCCTTGTGCCTGATTTCTCAAAACTTTTCAGTCTCCCAGCAAATCCCGCAGCGCCACAACGGCAAGCGTCCGGTCATTTGTGCCAATCTTGCCGTAGATGGAGCTGACGTAATTTTTCACGGTGCCTTCGCTCATAAATAACAATCCGGCTATTTCCCGGTTGGTCCGGCCCTCCAGCAGCAAACGCGCAACCGTCTGCTCTTTGTTCGTCAAAAGCGCAGCCTCCGCTTTTTTGCGGATGGTGTTGATTCCCGGCAAATGTCCGGAATCCAGCGCATGGATCCGGTTCGCCAGCTTGACGGCCACAGCGGAAGGCAACATAAAATGCCCTGCGGCCGCATCGCGGATCGATTGAACCAGCTGCTCTCCGGGCATATCCTTCATCAGAAAACCGACAGCTCCGCTGCTCAGCCCGTCCACGATATAATCGATATCGGAAAACGTCGTAAGAATGAGCACTGCCGCTTTCAAACCTTTGTCCTTCATCATGCGGACAGCCGCAATTCCGCCCATTCCCGGCATCTGAATATCCATCAGCACGATATCCGGCTCCAGCAGGAGCGCCTGCTCAATCGCTTCTTCACCCGAACGGGCCGTACCGACCACCTGCAGATCTTGTTCCAGCCCGATTATCGTTTGCAGGCCATCCCGCATAAGCGCCAAATCATCAACAATCAACACCTTAATCAATGCCCATCATCCTTCTCTTTTCCTTCCGCACTTGAACGCTTGCCCTCATTATAGCGTTACTCTCAGGCAGCAACAACACAATTCGTTTGGACTAACATCGAATGTTGCCTCCGACGCCTCCCTTGCTAACAGAAACCGCTACATTCTTCTCACTTCCGACGGCGTCTTGCCCCGGTACTGCTTAAATTGCCTGCTGAAAAAATAAATGCTCCGGTAACCAAGCGCCTCCGCCACCTCGCCAACCGTCATGCCGTTGAAGCGCAGCAGATGCTCCGCTCTTTCGATCCTTGTCTGCACTACATAACGCTCCAGAGAAACCCCCATCGTCTCTTTAAATTTCAGCGAAAAATAGCGCGGCGACAGCTGCGCTTTCTCTGCCAATGCCGCAATCGTATGTTCTTCCCCCGGCGTTTCTTTGATATAGTGGGCGACTTCGTGGATCATGCTTTTTTCCGTCCGAGTTTCCTCCGTCTCCTCCCTCAGCAAATGCAGCAGCATCAGCGTCAGCGCATAAGACGCTTCCAGCGTTGAAACAGACGTCTGATCGACCATCGTCATCACAAACCGGTTCAGCAGCGCCTCGAAATAAGGCGTATCTTTGATGTAATGGTATGGCGCGGGCATCGCCGCGGGATCAATTCCGTCAATGGAAAAATGAATAAACGTGACCGTCAGCGGTTTCTGCGGATTCAATCCGGCGAGTGTCGCGTCCCCCGGACGAAATAAATAACAGCTTCCCTTGCTCACCTCTTGCGGTTCTCCGTTCCTGCTTAAATGTCCTTCCCCGCTCCACACATACCACAAATCAAAGTCGGGCAAAGGCTGATGAAGCGTATCCCATTTCCATGTTCGTTCACAGGTTACTTTTCCGAAATTGGAGGTTAATCGCAGATGATCGGCTGATAACATATTCCCACACCTTTATGTCGTTTAGTGCAAATATTATATCAGCAAGTGAATTTATAATAAACAGTAAAATCGTTATAATTTGATTAAACGAGTGATAAATAATGCAAATGACGGAGGAATGAATATGCATCCTTTTATGGGAATCGAACATTGGGACCGCATCGGGTTATCGGTAGAGGAATCGAGCCGCAGACTGCGGCGAATCGGCTTTGTCGACCGGCAGTTGATGCGGATCGAAGTCGGGCATATGCTGGCGCGTCCGGAATACGAGATAAAAGGAGCGCTGGCCCGGCTTGCGTGGCAGGAAGCGAAACATAACGAGGAGCTCAGGAACCGCTGCAAGCAGCTGAGGTTGAGCTCAGTTGCCTACGACAAGTGCCCCGACGCCGGTTTGCAGCTGCTAATGGACCGCACGCTGGAGTCCGAGTCGACATTACTGCTGCTGACCGCATTGTTTAAAGTCGTCAAACCTGCCCAGATCGCTGCTTGCCGCGCCTATATGGAGCTCGCCCAGCCGCTGGTCGACGAACCGACGATTTCGCTGCTGAAGCACCAGCTTATAGACCGCGAAGATCAGATCGGCTGGGGACTTTCCGCGATCGGCGAATTGGCTACAGCGGCTTCATCCGAAGAACTTCAGCTTGCCGCGCGGTGGGAAACCTACTTGACTGATCTGCTGGAAGCTTGCGGAGGCATTGAAGGCCAATCCGCCGCCAGAACGCCCGATCCGCTGCTTGCGGTACCAAGCAAAGCTTTCGCTTTGCCCGAGCGAAGCACCCGGGACGAGCGCTTTACTTCTTCGGTCGTTAAGTTTAAAGACATCGAGTTTGCCGACAGCGACCAGGGCCGCTTTGAGCTGATGATGTACAGCCGTTATTTTGAAATGACGCCGGCCGAAGGAATCGCTTATGTGCATTTTACGACGGAAGGCAAGCCGTGGGCGTTCTATTTCGATACGGCCCGCCATTTATGGGACGAAGTGCGCCATTCCTGGTTTGGCGAAGCGGCATTGCGCGTCAAAGGATACGATGTATACAGCAAGCCGAACTGGACCGGCTGGTACGAAATGGCCCAATATGCCTTTGACAATGATGAAACCTACACGCACCTGACCATCGCGATCGAAAAAGCGGCGATGAAATACCCGCCGGGCAAACGCGAAGAGTGGGAGTTTTGCCGGGATATCGTGAAAGATCCGTTAATGACCACATTCCAAGATTTCGATTGGGCCGACGAAGTCGTACATGCCGGCTTCGGGCAGAAGTGGATTATCGATGCGCTGCATAGCGGGGACAGCGCCAAAGCCATGGCAGCGGCGGAAGCGACTGTGTGCAAAAGAGTGGAATTCATGAAGCAATATGAAAACGGGACTCCGACAAAAGGAACGCCGTTTGCGGGAAATTACTAACACAAGTTAAAGCTGAAGCCGCGGCGCAAATGCCCGCGGCTTCAAATCCTTACATCCCATATCCTTATGCCCATACTTCTCCCGGTTAATCTGCTCTTTCAGGTGGAAGCCTCAAAATTGGTCGGCCTCCGGGCATACCGTCGGCTACCTTGGATAAGTAAGAACCGAATCGCAATAATCGCAGTTTTTCTTTTCTCCGCGCTGCAGCACGCTTTTGGCTCCGCAACCGGAACATTCCACCGTTTTGGGCGCACGTTTAACCTTTTTGGACATCCTTGCAGGAGCTTCGTCAAAATCCAAATCCTCGAGTCCCGCTCCTGTCAACTCAAAATTAATCGTAAACGAACCATCGGATTCATGAATTCCCCAATGTGATGGCGCGAGATGCCTAAAATCCGCATCAAAAGACATATCCTCAATCATCCGCAGCTCGATCATGCGCAGCAAATCGTTCCGCACGATACTTTCGCGTTTATTTACGGCTTTGGCAATATCTTGAACGGATGTTACCTCTTGATAATAAATGAGGTCATAATATTTCTTGTACCTGGCTTCGAGTTGGATTGTCTTCACCCAACTGATGATCCCAAGCAAAAATCCCGGGATACCCAGAACAGCCACACATCCATAATAAAAGTCACGCCCGTCCCCGTCTCCGAGGACGCTGGCCCTTTTGTACATATACGCTAATGTAAAAAAGAGAAAGAGCAGCAGACAGGTTTTGCTGATAAGTTTATAATCGAGGATCCGGTGATAGCTCAAATTGACATGTTTGATTACCCGTATAAGTGTAAGCAGGACCGCCACCGGAAAAAAAAGAAACCAGAACCACGCAATCAGCTTGCCACTTATTGCGGGCTTGTCGCTAGTATACACGTTTGCGTTCCCCCTTCTGTACAGGCCCAAGGGCCTCTTCTGCAAGCATTTTTTAATAAGTGAGCGCCGAACCGCAATATTCGCAATTTTTTTTCGCTGCCGTCCATAACGGTTTTAGAACCGCTGAAAATATTTCCTAGTTGCGTATATTAACTATACTACGAAACCACTTCCTTTAGTGATTCATTTTTTCCAAATCTATGAATATGAGCCAGCTTGCTTGAAGAGATAGACGATTTCTGCCCGCCCACGTTGGCTGTATGTTTCCTCACCCGGAACTTGTCTCCTGAGGGATAAAAGTCGCACGTTTGGGCAGGATATTGGATAATTTCGGAATATAGGAGTTGCGCAGAAATTGAATTTCTTCAAAGGCCAGCCGTCACTGGACCTCATGGACTGGATTTTAAGGGCGGGGATCAGCTTTATATTTCTCCTGCTGCTGGCCAAAATGATGGGACAACGCTCTATTTCCCAGCTTCGGCTGCTCGATTTCATCATTGCCCTTACGTTAGGCAATATAATAGCCCACCCGCTTTCTGACGAACAATTAGGCATGTCCGGAGCCATCATAACCAGTGTCGTATTGGTTGCATTATACATCGCCGCTACTTGGCTTGGCTTGAAGTGGCCGCCGTTTAAGAGATTTCTGGAGCCGCTGCCTGTCACACTCATTCAAAACGGACACATTGATTTTCACAATTTAAGCAAAGCCAGAATATCGATGCATTATTTATTTTCCGAGCTGCGCAAGGAAAAAGTCGACGATATTGCCAAAGTCGCTCTGGCAATCTGGGAACCGGGAGGCATTATTTCCGTTTTCCTAAATACGACTTATCAGCCGCTCACCCCAGCCGATATGAACAAACAGCCGGCAGCATTTTCGCTGACTCAACCCGTCGTTATTGATGGAAAGATCGAATATCCGCTGCTCAGGCAATTAGGAAAAGATACGGAATGGCTCATAAATCAACTTGCCGCTGAGCATGCCAAGCTGAGTGAGGTCATCCTCGCGACCATAGACAACAGCTGTAATGTCAAAGTAGTCTTATCCCGCAGAACAAATGAACGAATAGAAAAAAGACTTCAGCCGCCAAACGTTGACTGAAGTCCCACTTCCTTTATACGAGCAGATAAGACTATCCGAACCATTCTCTCCTGACACCTTTGGAATCCCTTATCTTATCGAAAAACGCATATGCCCCCGCTGCAAGCGAGACGGCAAAACAACAGCAAGCAATAACCGGAAATAACGACCACTCCTGAACGGATCCGCCTAAATAAGTTTGCCAACCGATCGATACGAGTCCTAAAATGTACGTAGTTCCCGCGATATGAACAAGATTTCCCCGCGTTTGAGCTGAAGGCGTCTTCCGGCTGACAAGCCAAGCGACTGCCGGCATCGCTTGAATTGCATGAAAACCAAGACCGTGCAGCCAGATCAAGTTGCCATGCAACCCGACTGTCCGGCCACCGTTAAAAGATATCCATATTCCGGCCGCAAAGGAGATCAGCACAGCGATCATCGCATAACGAATGCCTGTAACGAGCACCGGATGGGCCGTGTAAGCTTTGCTGCGAAAATAATGGACGGCCAGAAACAAATAACACAACACAAGCAGCAAAGCGACAAAAGTAAATATGGAGCCTACCGTCACGTCAAAAGGCGCTGCCCCCTTTACGAACCTTGGATTTACGCCGCGGAAGTTCTGGACATTTTCGGCAAAATAACAATACAACGCCAGTATGATATACGACCACCGGAAAAATACCCGGCCTTTCGCGCTCATGGCCGAAAATGGTGCAATTGCCGCCGTCGAAAGCAAAAACACACCCAGCGCCGCATCAAAAGAAAATGCATTCGCCACATTCCCGCGCGGAGCGACCTCCCCTCCGTACAACACGACCCATACCGCGCAAATCCCGGCAAGCAGAAAACCAAACAAACCGGTAAGCGCCAATCCTTTTTCTTGTGCAAATAAATTCATACATTCCCTCTCCTCGCCGATCATACTTGCAATGGCTTTATTGTACAGAGAGGAACACTTTTCAAAAACGTGCTGGAGACCGTTTTTATTGTCGTTCTTGAAATGGAGGCCGGCATCATACCTGCGGCCGATACCGGGTCCGCCCGAAGTGCCGAAACAAAAAAACCTGCCGCCGCAAATCCCGGCAACAGGCCTTTCGCATACTTGCTCATGTATTAAAAAATAACAATCCCGTTGATTGCGCTGGAATCGCCAACCGGTTGAAGACCGGTAATTTGCCAATCGCCATTTTTCTGCGGTTCGACAGTCACCTTCACCGTGCCTTGACCGGCGCTGCCTGACGAAGTTTTCAGATGAAAGGTCACCTCGTAGCTGGTGCCCGTTTCTCCTGCTGGAACGCCGCCAGCGATTTCATAATTGTCCACCCAAGGGCTGGAGACGCCGGTGACCCAATTTAACTCTTTGTACGATGAGAGCGTCCGCTTCCGCAGCTCCGGCGAAAGCAAAGCATATTGAGCCGCACCGTTGCGTTTTTTCACCCACTCGGCCCATTTGTTCACCGCTTCATCTGCGGAAGCCGGAGCCAAAGCGCTCTGCAGCAAGTCGATTTGCCGCTGCAACGACGCAGTGTCAGGCATTTCCACATTCACCGTCCGTGTAACTTCATCCCATCGCACATCCGCTCCAAGCCCTTCGGACACCGTACGAATCGGCACCATCGTATTGCCGTCGATCATTTGCGGCGGCACTTCGGGAGCGAAAAGGGCCCCGTTAATCACCAGCTTGGCGCCTCCGGCCGAATAAGCGACACCGCCGAACATTCCAAAAACCGTCGTCAAAGCAAGCAGCGCAATCCATTTTCTCCGCATGGAAACATCTCTCCTTTTAGGATTCGTATTATACAACTACCGACGTAACCGCAGGAGAAAAGGTTACAGCAAGGACCGTCCGGACCGGTTATTTGGCCAAAAACTTCTCCGCGTCATCCAGCGACATTTTGTGCCCTATTGCCGAATAATCAAGCCACGGCTGGTCGGGAATCGGGTAAACATGACCCGCTTTGACCGCTTTTAAGCCCTGCCAAATCGGGCTGTTCTGCAGCTGAGCGTACAGCTTTTTAGCACCGTCTTCGTTGTTTACGACGACAAAAATCGCATCCGCATCGTAATCCGGAAGCACTTCCTGCGAAATTACGTCAAACGCTTTATCTTTACTGATTTTTTCGACGCCTTTAGCCGGTTTGAGTCCCAGATCTTCGAACAAAATAGGCCCCATAGGCCGTCTTGCGCCAAACACACGCAGCTCTTTAGCCGTTATACGCACCGCCATGACGGTGCCGTCGCCGATTTTATTGTGAAGCAGTTGTTTGACGCGTTCCGTCTGTGCTTGATCGGCTTTGATGAAATCCTCGGCCTGCTGCTCCCGGTTTACAATTTTAGCGACTTTTTTTAAATGGTCTCGCCACGTTCCATCGTCAAGATCAAAAACGACGGTTTTGGCAATCTTCTCGTATTTGGATACTTCTCCGGCATATTGTTTATCCGCAAAAATCAAGTCCGGCTTCAACGACAGCAGCGTTTCCATATCCGGTTCCGTTACGACTCCAAGCGGTTTCGTGTTGGTCAAGCGGTCCGCCACATGGGGCAGGAACGCTTTTAAATCCCCGCCAATCACAGAACCGACAGGCGTAACTCCAAGCGCAAGCAAATTGTTCGTCAAATGGATCGACAATGAGGCGATTTTGAGTTCCTTGTTGACCGGGGCCGTTTCATTTCCCGCCGCCGCGGCAGGCTGCTGAGGCTGAGCCGCCGGGCCGCCGCACGCAGATAATACACAAATAAAAACCAAACTTAGCAGCAAAAGTGTTTTTTTCATAGTTTCTCCTCAATCCGTATGTTTTATTTGGTTTTTTGCAGCAAATATAGAAAATAAGGGGCACCGACCGCAGCCACCACGACACCTGCCGGAATCGCGTTTGGTTGAAAAATCGAACGGCCGATAGTATCGGCAACCACCAAAATAACAAGGCCGATCAGAGCAGAAATCGGCATAAAATGCTGATGCATCGGGCCGACGAGACGGCGGGCCAAATGCGGAGCGACAAGGCCGATAAAACCGACTCCGCCCGCCATCGATACGCTGGCGCACGATAAAGCGACGGCTGCGGTGAGTAGCAGATGGCGTTTTCTGCGCACCGATGTTCCGATTCCGATCGCGACCTCATCGCCCAGCGAAAACGCATTTAGCGATTTGGTTTGACACAATACATAAGGAACAATCAGGACAATCCATGGCAGTAACGCATACACATGAACCCAATCCCGTCCCCAGACGTTTCCGATCAGCCACCTTGAGGCAAACGCGTAGGTTTTGTCGTCCAGAGTTAGCGATAAATATAACGTAGCGGCGCTAAAAGCGGCGGCAACCGCAATGCCGATTAAGATCAGCCGGATGGGCAGCCAGCCTTTTTGCCGGTCAAATGCCAGCAGTACAATGATTGCCGCCGTAACCGCACCTCCCGCGAAAGTAAACAGCGGTATCAGAAGCGAGATAGCCCCGCTCATCGCATGAAAATAAGTCAGATAAACGATCAATCCCAGCGAAGCCCCCGCGTGAATGCCGAGAATACCGGGATCGGCCAGCTCGTTCCTTGATAGTCCTTGCAAAATGGCGCCGGAAATGCCCAGACCGATGCCGGCCAGCATCGTCACTAAAATGCGCGGCAGCCGAAAATCGAACAAAACCATCGTATCGTCCGGACTGCCTTGTCCGACAAGCGTTTTTATAAGGCCTAACGGTGAAATTCGAATCGTCCCGGTATTCAAGCTGATCATAATGGTGGCGAAACAAATCAGAAGCAGGATAAACCCTACCGTAAGTGCTTTTTTCCGTCTGGCTTGCGTCTGCTGCCACATTTACAAGCTCCTCTTTTCTTTATAAGCAAGGTACAAGAAGAATGGCGCGCCGACAAGCGCAACCATCGCACCAATCGCCAGTTCCCTGGGCGGATTGACCATTCTTGCGCCCAGATCGGCGAATACGAGCAGCACCGCCCCCAGCAACGCCGAAACCGGGATAATATAACGGTAATCGACCCCAACCAGCTTGCGGGAAATATGGGGAATCACCAGCCCGACAAACCCGATCGAACCGACAGCCGAGACGGATACGCCGGCAAGGACCAATGCTCCGATCATGCCAAGCAAGCGAACCCGCTTGGTTTTGACGCCTAAATTCGCCGCAACTTCGTCCCCTAAAGAAATTAACGAGATGGAACGGCTCAGCGCCAATACTCCGATAATTGCGATGATGATAATGGGTATTAACAGCTTAAGATGAGACCATCTGACTCCGGCAACGCCTCCCGCGTACCAAAAGGCCAAATCCTGGCTCAGCTCATAATAAATAGCGATGCCCGAACTGAGCGAATGCAGCAGCGCTGCAACGACAGCGCCGGAAATCGTCAGCTTAAGCGGCGTCAGTCCTCCGGCCGAAGTGGAACTGAGCAAAAAAATAGACAGCGCGCTGAATGCCGCGCCCATAAACGACATCACAACCAGCATGGAGTACGGCATATTGGGGAAAAACGCAAAACTTAACGCCACCATCAGCGTCGCTCCCGCATTGATCCCCAAAATGCCCGAATCGGCCAATGGATTCCGCGTCACTCCTTGCATTAACGCCCCGGCGACCGCAAATGCGGCCCCCATCACTGCCGCTCCCAATACCCTCGGCAATCGCAATTCATGGATAATCTGGTGTGTGGTCACAGCCGGATTATAGTGAACTACCGCCGTCCATACCGTTCCAAGGGTCATCTCTTTTGCGCCGAAAGATATAGCCAAAAACATAGAGAACAATAATGCAGCCGCCGATAAAGTTATAATCAAACCAAACCACGGACCGCTTATCCGCGTAACCCGACTTCTTCCCGGTGCCTGATGTAGATCGCGCGAACTCATTAAGAACCGATTCCTTCGCTTGTGGCACACAGCTCGAAAGGTAAACATAAGGGAACTCCCGTGCGGGGATCGGCTAGAATATCGGCTTCGATTCCGAACACTTTGCGCAGAACCTCCTGAGTCACCACCTGCTCGGGAGTCCCCTCACTCATCACCTTTCCGTGCTGGATCGCCACCATATGATGGGCATAACGGGCTGCGTGGTTCAAATCGTGCACCACCATCACAATCGTGCGCTCTTCTTCTGCGTTCAGCTTTTGCAGCAGCTTCAATATTTCCAGCTGATGGGCCATATCCAGAAACGTGGTCGGTTCGTCGAGAAACAGATACTCCGTTTTTTGGGCCAACGCCATGGCAATCCACGCCCGCTGCCGCTGTCCTCCGGAAAGCTTATCGACCGGACGGTCGGCGAATTCGCTCATCCCCGTTACTTCAATTGCCCAATGAATGACATCCCTGTCTTCCGAGCCAAGCGAGCCAAAGCCTTTCTGGTGCGGGAACCTTCCGTAGGAAATAAGCTCGCTGACCGTCAAGCCTTCCGGCGCGGTCGGATTTTGCGGCAAAATAGCAAGCTGCTTGGCCACATCTTTGGTCGCTTGCTCGTGTATCGATTTTCCGTCCAGATAGACGGTTCCGCCCCTCGGTTTGATGATTCTTGCCATCGCTTTGAGTATCGTTGATTTGCCCGAGCCGTTCGAACCGACAAGCGCCGTGATTTTGCCGGGAGGAATCGATAAATTCAAATCGCTCACAATCAAACGGTCATCGTAAGCGACGTCCATTTGTTTGGTAAATAACCTGTTCGCACCATGCGTCATCTCATAGACCATCCTTGCCTATGTCAATTTGACTAACAACAAACATATAAGTCATTACGAATGATAATCATTTTCAAAAGAATTTTATATGCCCGCATATATATTGTCAATAGAAGTTCTGTAACGCAAAAAACGGACCGGGCGGAAAATTGCAAATTACCGCCTGGCCCGTTTATTTCGGGTTACATTCAATCATTTATGTCCCTATCGGTGACATTTGTTTCAAAATATAGGGATGCATTGCAGATGCGCCTACATCAAACGCGCAATACGCCTTCGCGGGAAACCGACAGCTTTTCGAAACCGTCCGGAGTGATGGCATAGCTGTTTTCGATCCCGACGACACCACGCTGCGGAAACGTAAACTTAGGCTCTACCGCAATCACCATCCCGGGCTGCAGCGG
Source organism: Paenibacillus thalictri (assembly GCF_004307995.1). Lineage (GTDB taxonomy): Bacteria > Bacillota > Bacilli > Paenibacillales > NBRC-103111 > Paenibacillus_AF > Paenibacillus_AF thalictri. The sequence goes on from NZ_SIRE01000004.1 coordinate 89,042, forward strand.
ATACGTAAACCCTTTGGCCAATACGGGCAATTCGTCGATCTCCAATCCGATGCCGTGGCCGAGAAATTTTACTTGATCGTTCGCATACCCCATAAAATGGAGGGCTAACCCGGCTTTTTCGGCAAGATCCAACGAATTAAAATAGAGGTGCTCGCTGATGGTCCCCGGCTTCAGGAGTTGTTCCGTGCTGCGTATGATTTGTTCGCTGACCGCATAAGCTTCGGCCAGATCGCCGGGAAGTTCGCCGATCACAGCCGTGCGGGTCTGGTCTATCACATATCCGTCGATGCAGCACCCAATATCGAGGAGTATCGGCTCGTCCCGCTCGAATTTGCGGCGTCCCGCGCTTTGCGGACTGGCAGGACTGAGACCTTGCCCTCCGGCCGGGCCGTCAAAATAAGTCGGCATGGCCGCCGCCGCACCGCCGCCAACCATACCGGTGATCGTTTCTTGATTGTATCCGCGCATCCGCATCAAACCAAGATGGCCTCTTCGCCGGATATAATATTCGATTTCGCTCATCAATTCGAATTCGGCCATTCCGGGCCGAAGCAGGCCCAACGCATGCTCCAGCGCTTCGTCGATCAACCGGGCCGCAGCTCGAATGCGATCCAGCTCGTAAGCGCTTTTGATCATCCGCGTCTCGCGGATCATCGCGGAACCGTCGGCCCATTGCACACCCGGCAGCATCGTCTGCAGCCGCTGAAACTGCTGTACCGGCAGCACATCGTATTCGGTAGCGACAACCGGCTGTTTCTGCTGCCCGCCGCCGAATACTTGCGGAAACCGCGCTTTCAGCCGTTCTCCCCAAGAACGGAAAGATCCGATCGGCTCTACTTCGACCTGCGCTTCTTCTTCGGCGCGGACCACGCTCCGCCGCACATAAAACACCGGATCCCCTTCCACCGGAACAAATAAATAGCCTGTTTGCATCGAGCCGCACAAATAATAAATATCTACATTTTGCGCAACAAGAAATCCGCCGGTCTGCTTCTCCCGCATTTTTTGCTGCAGACGGGCAATACGTTCACTGTAATCGATCATATAATTAAACTCTCCTTGTTCATGATATCGGCAAGCGAAAGTTACGAGTAAAACACCGCCGAAAGCGCGTTCACCGCAAGGCCTGTATTACTTAAACATACCGGGAACCGCGGGAAAATGCAAAACTTTATCGTGATCAAGGCAAAAAAGGACACTCCCTTATTCGGGATGCCCCATGCCAAACCAGCTCGTTCAGATCGTCTTTCCGCTATCGATAACGATGACTTCTCCGTTTACAAAATCCGAAGCGGGGGAAGCCAGATAAACCGCAGCGCCGACATAATCGTCCAACCTTCCGATTCTGCCGAAAGGATGGTTCTGTATCGTTTTTTGCTTTTTATCCGGATGCTGCGCATAAAAGTCTGCCGTAAAATTCGTTTCCGTGGCGGTGGGCGCAATCGCGTTTACGTTGATTCTGTAAGGCGCCCACTCGAGCGCCAACCCCTTGACCAGATGGATCAAAGCCGCTTTACTTGCCCCGTATGCGGTAAAATTGGCTCCGGCCCGTATGCCTCCCGTCGAGGCGATATGGATGATTTTGCCGCGCTGCCGTTGGATCATTTCCCGCCCTACTGCCTGGCTCAAATGAAATACGCCGGTAAGATTCACGTTAATCACATGATTCCATTCCTCCAGGGTCGTTTCCAGCAGCGGTTTTCTTACGGTAGCCCCTGCGCTGTTCAGCAGTATATCGATGTTCCCGAATTCGCTGATTGTCCGCTCCACCATCAGCTTCACCTGCTCCGGGACGGTGATATCCGTTTGCAGCGCGATAGCCCGCCCCCCGCTCCGCTCCACTTGGTGGGCCGTCTCCTCCGCCAAGGCGAGGCTCCGGTCGGCAACCACAATATCTGCTCCGAATTCGGCCATGCTCAGCGCCGACGCCCCGCCGATCCCGCCTCCGCCGCCGACAATAACCGCCGTTTTGTTGGTCAAATCAAACATGTCCCTGCTCATCATACACCTCCTAGCCTTTTATTCCCGTAGTTGATATGCCTTCGACGAAGTACTTCTGGGCAAGGAAGAAAATAAGCATTGGCGGCAAAATGCAAAGGATCGACATCGCCATCAGTTGGTTCCATGCCACAGTGCCGGTCACGTCCATAGACATTCTAAGCGCCAGCGATATCGGGAATTTGGCAACGCTGTTCACATAAATCAGCACGTTGAGAAAATCGTTCCATCTCCATACAAATTGAAAAATCGCGATCGAAAATATGGCCGGTTTACAGAGCGGCAAAATAATCCGCCACAAAATCGCAAACGAGTTACAGCCGTCGATTCTGGCCGACTCGTCAAGCTCTCTGGGAATGCCGCGAATAAACTGCAGCATCATGAAAATAAAGAAAGAATACGTACCGAACAACGCAGGGATGATAAACGGCCAATAGCTGTTCAGCCAGCCGAAATTTTTAAACAAGATGTACCTCGGGATGATGATGATTTCGTTAGGCAGCAGCAGCGTCGCGATAACTAAAGCAAACATGATTTTTTTCAGAGGAAATCTGAATCGTGCAAACCCGTAAGCCACAATGCAGCTCGATAAAATCGTAAATAAAACCGTCGGAATGACCAGCTTAAACGTATTCAGAAAAAACGTGCCATACGTATACTGCCCGCTGGCCTTCCATCCTTTCAAGTAGGAATCCGCTGTAAAATGGGATGGGATCAGACCGACATTAGTGAATATTTCATCATTCGATTTAAAAGAAGAAGCGAAGATCCACAGAAGCGGATAAATCATCACGATGCCCAGCAGGATCAGAAAACAATACGCGGCAGCGTTTTTTACGTGCGCTTTCATTACAAGTCGCCCCCATCCTCATAAAATGTCCAATATTTTGACGACTTGAATATGCCGATCGTAAAAATCAAAATAATGACAAACAAAAACCAGGACTGAGCGGAGGCGTAGCCCATTTTCGTATATTTAAACGCATTTTCATACAGCATAAGCCCGTACAAATAAGTAGAATCCAAAGGACCGCCTTGGGTAATGACATATGCCGAAGTAAATTCTTGAAATGCGTTTATCATTTGCATGATCAAATTAAAAAAAATAATCGGCGTAAGCAGCGGCAGCGTGATATGGATAAACATCCGGCCTTTTCTCGCGCCGTCTACTCTGGCCGCTTCATACAGTTCGCCGGGTATATTTTTCAAGCCCGCCAAAAACAAAACCATCGAAGACCCGAACTGCCATACCGCAAGCAGGCTGATGGTATATATAGCTACATTAGGGCTGCCAAGCCAATTGACCGGCGGCACATGCAGTTTGGAAAGCAGTATGTTCACAAGTCCTGAAGTGTTAAACAAAAATCCCCATAAGATGGAGATGGCGATACTGCCTCCCAAGATAGAGGGCAAATAATACGCCGTTCTGAAAAAGTTAATCGATTTCAGCTTCATATTCAGCAGCATGGCGATAAACAACGCAAAGGCAAGCTTGCATGGAACGGAAAAAAAGACGTACACCAAGGTGACCTTTACCGACTGAAAAAACTTCTTATCCGCCGTAAACATATGCACATAGTTATCGAAACCTACGAAATGCATCGCTTTGAGAATCGAGAAATCCGTAAAGGAATAGATGAATGACACGATAAAAGGGTATAACTGAAAGGCCAGAAACCCGACCAGCCATGGCGCTACATATAACAATCCGACATACTGATATTTCGTTTTGTGTTTTAGCATTATAGGTTCAAACCCTTCTTAACAAATAAATGGAAAACGTGGATTGTTGATGAAGGAACTGAGCGAATATCCTGACCTCAAGCAAGATGATTCGCCCAGTCCCTCAAGGTTGGTCTCTATTTCTTGTTTAATTCCTTGAGCTTGCTCCCGACATCCTGGATGAGGCCGTCCGCTGCCTGCTCCGGAGTCAGTTTGCCGTAACCGACCCTATGCACGTAATCTTTTAGAATCGTATCGATTTCCGGGTTCAAGCTGGAGCTATTCTCTGGTGTGCCTGAAAACGGCAGCGCTTCTTCAACCATTCTGGCAATATTGGAATCGATCAGCTTCTGCTCTTGCAGCAGCTTGGCCATTGGCGCAACAGCCGGCACCCCGTTGGTATCCTTTAATATTAAAGCCGCTTCCTTACTGTTCATAAGCCAGTTGATAAACTTGGCGGATTCGTCGATGTTTGCGGACTTCGAGTTAATCGTGATGATCATGGAAGGAGATGTAATGATACCCGGGTTTTTCGGATTTTTATAAATCGGATATCGGGCAACGTCAATATCGAATTTCGACGCCAGCGCTATGGAAGGGATTTTGGACGCCGAGGTCGGGAATATGCCGTAATTGCCGTTTAGCCAATTCGGGATTTGATCCGCATATACGCTTTCATATTGCACGGCTTCCGTAAAAGGCGGTATGACGCCGTTATCGAGCATTTTTTTGAAGTAGGTAAACACCTCGACGAGATCTTCTTTTTTGAAGCCAAGCGTAAAGTCATCGTTAACTATGTTATTTCCCGTTTTTTGCTTAAGCTGCGATTTCAACAAGTAAATATAATGGTCGTTATTCAAAAACATCAAATATTTATTTTTGTCAGCTTGATGCAATTTGGTGCCGGCTTCCAGCAGGGTGTCCCAATCCCATTCGTTATTCATCTGAATGCCTGCGTCCGTAAGCAGCTTCTTGTTGTACAGCAGCCCGATAGCGTTGACCCCGATCGGAAGCCCCAGCAAGTATTTGCCGTCCCCGGCCTGCGCTGCGGCAAATTTCATATCGATGCCCGACATATCGATTTTATCCTTCATCGTATTCATATCGACAAAAGGCTTGCCGTTGGCGATGAGATCCTGCACCCATTTATAATCCACGGATACGATATCGGGAGCGGTGCCGCCGGTCAGCTGCGCCAGCAGCTTTTGATAATAAGATGCAAAAGCGCCATATTCGCCTTCGATTTTTACATTCGGATTCATCTTTTGATAAGCGTCGATCGCCGCCAAAATCGCCTTGTTTCGGTCGTCGGAACCCCACCAGGAATAACGCAGATTTACCTGCTTGTTAGCGCTCGCCCCGGATGCTTGCGCACCCTCGGTTTTTGCCCCGCCTTCCGCACTTGGAGTGCCTGAACTGCAAGCGGCAAGCTGAACGAGCATCACAGATGCCAGCGCCAATCCCAACATTTTTTTCATCTTCTTTGTCCTCCCCTGTCTTTGTTTATGATTTGAACCGCCGCGCTGTCGCTAGCTATTTCTTTTCGGCCCATGTGGTCTGCTGCAATTTTTTGCTTAAATCGCTATGCAGCGCAAGCAAGCGGTCGGCATCCAGCAAAGTGTACACTCTATGGTTGAAATCAGTGGTCTCAAACATGTTTTGAAACTCTCCGGCCAACGCGGCCAGCTCTCCCATTTTTTCTTGCAGCAGCTTCTCAGCGTCCGCACCAAACGAAGTTGGATTGCCTGCGGAACGTTCTTGCCGGTATTTTGTCAGAATGATGGTATGTACGACAATCCGGAAAGCTTGTACATATTTTTCGAAAACTTCAAAGCATTCGATCAAATAGCAGTGTGCCTCCGCAGTTAATGCCCCATGCCCCTCCCTCACCTGGGATAACAGGTGCCGGACAAGTTTCAGCGCTTCGTCTTTTTCATCCATGATCAGCTGCACGTTATGTTCGTCAGTTGATAAAGCGTTAGCTTTGGACGGATCCCAGTCTTTTAGACTGTTTTTCTCTTCGGATAGCCAAAGCGCATGCTCCAAACTTACGGGCAGCTGGCTGGAATCGGAAAACACGCAATCGTTGACATAAGGAGTGCGCTTAATGACATCCCAGGCTTGGCTCAGAACCGCCTCGGCCCAAAGAGCCGCCTCCCGTTTCTGCTCCTCCGTCAGATCGGGCGCGAGCAGTTTGCTGTCTTCCAACCACTCTTGGTAAATCGCCGTGCCATCCGCCTGCAGATTATTGCTCAGAGCTGAAAAAGCATACAAATTGATCTCGTTTAAAGTGTCAAACGACGTATGACCGTCCAGGCTCTCCCAATCGGTCCGTACGATAACGCCTGCCGCACCGTTTTCCTTGGCCAATTTCATTCTGCGGCGGTAGTCGTCGACCATGATAGCAGGCCCGATTCCCCAGCCGAAATACTGGCCCATGGAGTCGAATTCGATCCACTGCTCGTGTTCTCCGACTTTGCCGATCCGTGGGTTGTCGGGGAATGTCGGATAAAAATCATGAGGTGTATTTTTTAACGCAAAAGCAATATCCTGCGGCAGTTGTTCCATTGCGGCGGCAATATCGTGATGGGCTTTGGCGTCAAATACAAAATCCCGGATAACCAGCTTTTTGCCCGCTGCTTGCAGCGGCTCGTACATAGCCATCGCCAAATTTCTGAACCAATCCTGCCGGGTCGTATTACGGCATCTTTCACACGTACAGCGGTTGGAGGTAATGGATACTTTGCTTTCACCGGTTGCGGGAGCGGTTATAATGCCGCTGATCTCGGGAAATTCCTCAAAAAACTCCTGATATTTAATTCTTGTGAATTCCCACCAAAACGGATCGGAGGCGCATATTTTCCCGTCCTTGACCAGATCGGGATAAAACTCCAAGATGATCTCCGGAAAATAAAGCTCCTTATTTTCGATGAACACCTCGATCCCTTCCCGTCTCGCCATTTCAATCACGCGCTTTAAAAACGCTCTTCGCTGGTACGGGCCGCTTCTCCGTGTAGGAGTGTATTTGTAAAGTACTCGAAAAATTTCCTGGTATCTTTCGAAAATCGTATTGTACTTCTCACGGCTTGCGCCAAAATATTTGCCCGGATATACGATCAAGTCGATAAAATCATTGCGATGGAGTACAAGCGTGTTCAAATGATGCGCTTTCATGAAGCGCAGCGCTTTCATAATCCAGTTGTAATTCCATGCGTGCTGACTATGTATTTCCAGTGCGCGGGTTTTAAATTCGGTCATTGACGCATTGCCTCCAATTAATAATAATCACGTTTTCTTAATTGTTATTTCTTTATAAGACCCTTTAAAACAAACGTTTTTTTTAACAATGGCGCCTTCTTTATGTTAAAAATAATAACGTTTTCTTTTTTTATATTAAACTATTGTAATAATAACATCAATACATATTTTTTTTCTTTGAAAAATGCGATATAAACGTTTAATATAAAAGAGAATAGCTTTGATGGAGGAAATTAGCGGAATGGATATTACGATTAAGGATATCGCGAGGATTGCAGGGGTCAGCACCGCCACTGTATCCAAAGCATTAAACAACAGTGCGCTGGTTAAACCGAGCACCAAACATAAAATCAACGAAATCGCGGAGCAAATGGGATATCAGCCCAATATAGCCGCCAAAAGTCTCGTCTCCAAAAAAAGCCGTACGATTGGAGCGGTTTGGCCTAATGTCGATCGGGCCACCCTAACCACTTTGGCGACAAAAATTAACGATGAATTCAACAAAAACGGGTATTCCATGATTTTGTCCATTAATCCTGCGGAATCCGCCATTCAATTATTCAATCAAATTCAAGTTGACGCCATACTTGTATTCGATCGGAGCGATCCTAACAGCTATGCCGGACCGATTGCTTCGAAGGTGCCCGTCCTTTGTTACGGAGAACCGGCGAGCAAAGGTTTCCCGTCGGTTTACGTCGACAGAAGAAAAGCGATGTTTAAAGCCGTCGAGTATTTATGGAGCCTCGGCCATCGAAAAATCACGTATATCGGAGACGTCTCCAACAAAAGAATCAGCCAGCAGGAAAAACACATCGGATTCACGGACGGCGTGATCGAATTTGGGTTGACCACACATCCCAGCATGATCGTCAATTCTAACGGACTGGAATCAAATGAAGGCTACAAAGCGGCTTTGAAACTGCTTGCCTCCTCTTATAAACCTACGGCCATTATCAGTGGTACTTACGATCTTACCGTAGGCATTCTGCGCGCATTGCAGCAGGAAAATAAAAGAGTGCCTCAAGACATCTCTTTGATCAGCTATGACAACATTCCGCAAATGGAAAGTTTGCCCACAGCGATTACCGCGGTTGGGGGGCCGATCGACGGCATTGCAAAAAAGGTCGTGGAGTCGGTTTTATGCATGATCGATAAACAGGAGCAGCTTCCGCTGTTACAAACCGTAGAACCCGAACTGGTCAAACGCGACTCCTGCCGATCCTGTTCCGGAGAAATAAATAAGAACTAGTCGGGGGCGGCGACGAGCTTAATAATCATGTCAGAGCTTTGGCATAAACGAAAGGACACCGCGCATTTGCGGTGTCCTCTGTTGTATTAACGCCTGCAGTTTTATTTTACGATTGGGGTGCCGCTTCCGTAGGAGGCGCAGGAGGCGCTTGATGCTTCTGATCGACCATCTTGCCGAGTTGTTCGGTCAAGCTTGCCTGCAACGTGCTGATCAGCTGATCGCGGGTAATTCCTTTTTCGGCAGCGATTTCGGCAAGCGACTTACCGGCTTCAAATCCGGTCTTCAGCTCGTCTTCCGTGATGCCCGTCAGCTCCGCCATTTCTTTAGGACCGCCCAGCATACCCATTCCCGGCATACCAGGACCTGGACCTTTGCCATCTTTCTGCTGTCCGCTTGGGCCTTTGCCGTCTTTCATCTGTCCGCCTGCACCTTGCTGTTTCGTATTTTCCACCTGCTGCTTCAAGCGCTCTGCGAGTCCGGATTTAAGCTTATCCGCTTGTTCTTGGGTCATTTTCCCGGAAGATACCGCTGCGTCAATCGTCTGAGTCTCGGAAGCGGTAAGCTTCTCCAGCAGGACATCTTCGGTGATGCCGGCGGCTTGCGCAATTTCAACCAGCGTCTTGCCGGATTGGAGCGATTCCATGATCGTCTTCTCGTCCGATCCGAGCAGCGTCGCCACTTCTTTAAACACGCTGCTGCCGCCCCCGCGGAAATTGCCGCCGCCCTGCATGCCGCCTTCCTGACGAGAACCTCCACGGTCTTTCATTCCGCCTTGCGCCTTGCCTGCTTGCTGGCTGTCGGTTGTTACTGTTTTGTCCGCCGCATAAGCGGAGTTATGTACGAAGGCCGCTCCTCCGAACAATAAGCTTGCCGCGATAGTGCCTGTCATTATTTTTCTGCCGATGTTTTTCATTAACGATACCGCCTTTGCGTTTTATTTTGCCTTACACTTTGCATTATAGGCATCGTTTCTGAATTGGACTTGAAGATGGACTGAGAATCGATTGAAGATTTACTGAGCGATTGCTGAACGGGCCTTGGCTAATGACGGCAGCTTCAACAGCCGGTTGATGACAATCACCGCCTGAGCACGGCTAAGTAGGCTTTCGGCGGACAAGCCGGATACCGCACCGTCTGTCTCCATAATGCCCAGCCGGGCCGCTTCTTGCAGGAGAGAGAGATCGACTTCCAGGCCAGTTTGAGCTTGCGGACCGGCGTTTGCATGCGTAGGACGAAATTCATTTCCTCCGGCTTGCGCAGCTTCCCGGGCATCTGCTTGGTCGCCTTCCCGGATCACGGCCGCTCTCTCCGCCATATGAACCAGTTCCACACACCAGCGAGCCGCTTCACCGCGAGTGATGCCGCTTTCCCAATAAACAAGGGATTCATCAGTATCACTGCGGACATCGATGCCAAGATCGGAAAAGGACTGTATATAAGGTTCAAACCACAGTTCGTCCTCTACCGTGGGAATTGCCGGAATACGCAGCGCTCTGGCCAGCATGACCATAAAATCCGCGCGCGCAGCGGCCCGGTCCGGACCAAACGAGCCGTCGGCATACCCGGATACATAGCCGGCCGCAGCCGCCTCGGCAATGTCCCGCTCCGCCCAATGCCCTTTCGTATCGTTATAAGTCACATCCCCCGTTTGCGGCGAGTCAAGCGGGTCCGCAAAAACAGTCCGGGTTGCCGTAAGCAAAGCAAACAACAGCAGCAGCGTGCCGGCAAGCTTAAGATACCATTGCGGTACACCGTTATTCATTAATAAATATCTCCTTTCAAAAGATTGGGCCTATTCTGCGGGGTATGCTTTCATCGCGCGCCCGCTTTCCAGCTTGCCGCTTGATTGCACCGTCACATATAACGCTCCGCCTCCCGGCGATAGCTGCAGCGCATCAAACGTCAAACTCGATTGTCCTGCAATGGCTGTGGCCGCCGCACTTTCGCCGCGCAGATTGACCATAACCACCGCATCGGTTTCACTATTGTACAACCTCACCGTATCGCCCGACTGCAATCCGTATACCGTCACTTCATCCGGTGATCCGCCGGCGGCATTAAGCACTGTCATCTGCAGTGCTGAAAGCGTGGCGGCAACCGGCTCGGCGGCATATATTTTCGGAACGCGGCCGCTTTCCGTTCTACCCGGGGATGTTACGCTTACGTAGACGACACCGTAACCCGAGCCAAGCTGAGATACGTTTGCCGCAGCCTGGGTCGATCCTTCGGCGACAACGGCAGTCGCAAGAGGGATGGAAGCCGCTTCCGCGGCGTATACCTTCACCGTATCCCCTGCGGCAAGACCGCTGACAGCGATCGTGTCGGAGCTGCCGGCAACATTGTCCACCCGAATGAACGACCGGTCGGGAGCGATACTTGCGCCTTCCGCAGCGTAAGCTTTGACGGTGCGCCGGCTTTCCGTTTTACCCGGCGAGACAGCCGTAATATATACAGTCCCTCCAGCTTGGTCCAGCTGCGATACTGCCAAAGTCACGCTGCCGTTGCCGGAGAGCACGATACCGCTGGCCATCTCTCCGCTAATGTAGCTGTTGGCATATACTTTCACCGTATCGCCGGCCGTCAGCCCTTTTACGGTAATGGTATCGGAGCTTGTCCCTATCTCGTTTCCGATCCGTATATTGGCCGCCTGAGGGGGAGATGTCTGCCGTACGGCGGCAAACGATTTGGCAACTCGGCGGCTTTCCGCATTCGGCGCCCTTGTCACCGTCACGTAGATCAGACCGTCTTGAGCGCCGACTTGCGACAGCGAAACCGCCGCTTCCGTGCTGCCGTATGCGACGACGGCGTTTCCCAGTGCAGCGGATGCCGCTTCATCCGCGTATACGCGGACAACGTCTCCCGGCGCAAGGCGCTTCACCGCAACCAAATCAATCAATCCACCGTTATTTTGCACGGCAATGTCGGAGGGATCCGGGGCCGGGGTCGGCTCCTGATCCGGCAGTCCCTTGCGGACTCTGCCGCTTTCCGCCTTACCGGCGTTCTGCACGGACACATAGATAAAACCGCCTGTGCCGCTGAGCACCGCAGCACGAAGGACGACCGATGTCTCCCCGGGCGCAGCTACAGCGCTGGCTTGGACGGACGATCCGCTTTCGTCGGCATAGACTCGCAGCGTATCCCCCGGCTCAATACCCGCAACGATCACTTCATCGCTCATGCCGACCCTGTAGTTCAGCACGGTGATTTGCGCCGGCAGCAACGGCGGGCTGACGGGTTCTTCCGAAAACAGTTTTGCAACACGTCGGCTCTCTAGCCGAGGCGACCGCGTCAAGGTGACGTACACCCGGCCCGTACCGGAGCTGGGGGACAGCTGAGCCACCGTCACTTCGGCGCTCGATTGTCCGGCAGCTACGGCAGCCGAACCAAGCGGACTAGCCGCAGCCTCATCGGCGTATACTTTCACCACATCGCCCGCCAGCAGCCCGGTCACCGTCACGCTGTCATTTGTGCCGTTCAGACGGTTGACTATATGGATGGAACCGGCAGCAGGGGGAACTGTTAACGCTTCGCCGTCGTACGCCTTTTGCATCTTGGGACTTTCTCTTTTACCGGCTTCCGTTACCGTTACATAAATATACCCCGCCGTGCCGCCCAGTTGATCCACCGGCAGCTCGGCAGTGCCGGACGATGGGACGGAGGCGGCAGCAAGCGCGGTCGTATCCGTACGCGCGCGATACACTTTTACCGTATCGCCGGCATGCAGCCCCTTCACGGTCACCTTGTCGGCCGTCCCGGCCGGCTCGTTGACCACCGTCACGGCCCCGGCTGCCGGCGCATGCGAGATCGGTTCGGCGCTGAACGACTTGACGATGCGCCGGCTTTCCGACGAGGCGGGGCTCGTCACCGTCACGTAGACGAACCCCGCCTCCACGCCAAGCTGCGCCACGCTGACCACGGCGCTGGCGGAGGCTGCTGCGGCGCTGCCCAATAGCGCCGCGCCCGCTTCATCGGCGTACACGCGAACCGTGTCGCCGGGGGTAAGGCCGGTGACCGTCACCGTGTCTGCGGTGCCGGTCAGCCGGTTATCGATTTTGATCGCGCCGGGCGAAGGCGGCGCGGTTTGCACGGCCAACGCGGCGCATGGAAGCAGCACCAGCAGCAGCCCCTGCAGCGATGCCAGCAGTATCGCGGTGCGCCGTAAAAAAACGAACATGCTTCTCACCTCATTAAATCAGCGTTAAAATATACGTCCAAAACGTCGCCTTACAATTAGCTTTTCGTTAATAAAACGGATACTCGTAGATCACCGTTTTGTATATGTAACCGTCATAGGATAAACGGTTGGTTCTCGGCAGCGGCACGCGAACCCGGTATATCACGGCAGGGCCTTTTAGGACCTGGGCGATATGTTCTGCATTACGCACATAGCTGAACGGAAATGCAACACCCGGAGTGGCGTCATCGACATAATCCTCATAAATGATCTCCACCGGCCCTTTCAACAGCGTGCCTTCTTTGGGGGTTAATTGCGCTCCGCTCTGCAGCTCAAGGTTGTAGCGCAGCCCCGCCTCAAAAACAACTCTGGCATCGCTGCGCACGAACTGTATACGTCCGTCGTTAAGCGCGGCGGCGTCTACCTGCAAGGAAGCGTCATGCGCCGCCCGGTTCAGCGAAAATTTCAACCGGTTATGCACCTCTTTGGTCATAAAGCGGTCCGCTTCAAACCCCATGGCAAACAAATAAATTCCCGCCATCATCACAATCAGCAGCACCCGGTGCACCGGCTCTCACCTCACCGGAGCCTCGCTCATTTGCTTGGCATAACGAACGATGACCCCCGGATCATTGTCAGCCGCCCCGAACATCCTGCGAAACAGCCAACGCGGCGTGCTTTTGACAATCAGCTTGCCTTCGATGTATTCCCCCCTAGGGGTTAACGCAGTCGTACCAACAAACGAAATATCGCCGGAATCAATCAAAAATGTATGGATCAGCGTCTCCCTCATTTCCTGCACAAGCTCCGGCGTAAATCTCCCGTTCTCCGCATTGGCGGCCCGCTGAATGGCGCTGTCGAGCACCATTTCCACCGCATTCGCCCGCGTAGAGTAAATATCATGCAGCACCGGCTGGAACAAAAACAGCAGCAGCGTATAGACGGTAAGCATTTCGACCAGTGCTGCCTTCACTCCGCATCTCCCTCCTTACATCCCGTATACATCAACGTCTGAGCTGGCACTTCACTCCGTTCAAATCGAGCAACTGTATCAACGTCTCAAAGCGGCGCATCTCTCCGTGTTAGATCAAGCAACAACTTCAACATCTCAGGCCAGCTCATCACTCCGTGCCACATCAAGCAACAGCACCAACGTCTCAAGCTTGTGCATCACTCTGTATTAATTCATGCAACTGGCCCTGCTCGCTCCGCAGCGCGCGCCTGGGACTCCCGTGCTTGCAGCTTCCCTTCCCGCTCATCAAACAAAGGTACGGCATAACTTGTGGGGACATTGGTGTTGTTAAAAAGATCGTCCATCTGCGTCTTCTTTTCTTTCATCGAACTCCATAAGGCTACAAAAATAAACAATCCGATCGCAGCCAGCGTTGCCGCGATAATTAAAAACTTCTCCAAAGCCGGTTTCATCGGCATTCCTCCCGTCAATATAAGCTTTATCCGAGCTGATTTGTCGTACGGCTTAAATCCGATACATACTGCTGGGCGATATGCAGCGCATTCCACAAGTAAATAAGCAATGGCATAAAAGCGATGCCATAGGCGATATGGCCAAAAAATTTGCGCCGGCGGCGCCGGTTCTCGCGCAGCAAATTCGTATAACTTTCCTCCCTCGCCTCGACCAGTGCGGAAATATCCCCGGGCCGGGCCAGCTCAAGATCGGCAAGCAGCTTGCACAATTCGCGCGCCTCTTTGGTACGGATATGTTCGGCCATCGCCATCATAGCGGTATGCGGCCCTTCGTCGAACTTGCGCAAAGCAACGTTGATCGACGGTTTGATCCGTACGGTGTAATCCCGCAATTTGGTCAGCATTGACAGCAGATTCAGCTTTCGCTGGGATTGCTCCTTCATCTCGTCTGCGATCATATTGTAGACCATAAACAACTCGCGGTTTTTTTCACCGTCGTAGATATCCTTCCATTTTCCGACCAAATACGTAACAACCGACGTTTTCGTATGCGTCAGGAGCATAAACAACCCTGGGCCCATCAGCTTCAGCAGCACCCCCGGCAATGACATTTCGCTGCCATATGCGAGCAGATCATAAGTATTGTTGGCCAGCCAGCAAGCCGCGATCCCATAACGGAACAGCTGATATTGGAACGCGGTAAGCTTCAGCGGATACCCGGCCTCTTCAAACATCGTCTCCAATCGTTCGGGCACAAGCCATTTCTTCAAGCTCATGCTTTGCAGTCTCGTTCTGACAGCAGCCCGTTTCCCTCCCGGAACGGCTTTCCAAACAAGCAGCGCCGCCGCCGCAAAAAAAGCGCAAACGGCAAAATCGCGCAGCAGTAACGATAGGGCATACATGGTCATCTATCCATCCTCCTATCCAGCTGGCAAGGCCAAAAGCGGACTTCGAATCCACCCCCATTGAACTTCTCCAAACTTCAATAATCATTTGGCGGCCTCTTGAACCAAAATGCCATAACAAGCGAAAATAAGATGAAAATAACGGTAATCGTCAGCCAATATCGTCCGGTTTCCGTACCCAGCTGATAATGCATCGTGCTGGAGAATCCCATAAATACAACCATAAACAAAATTAAGGCGGGAAATAACAGCACATGCAGCCAGCTTAATTGCAGCACCTCGCTGCTGGAGTCGCCTTCATCCCGCAGCATATCGATGTTTTTGTGAATGTTTTTATCGATGCTGCTGAGCGTGCTTTCCACATATTCTCCCCGCACGAGCCCTTTCAGCAAAGCCAGTCCCAGCTGCTTGGCGAATGAAGTATTAATGCTGTACACAAACTCCTCCACCGACCGCTCCAGCTCCTCCGGGTTCGTGTAGTTGATTTCTTCCCGCACCAGCTTAATAAAATGCCGCCGGATCGTTACAGAGCGGACTTCCTGACTCGCCTCCCGCAGCGCGCTGCGCATGTTGCCGCGGTTAACCTTGTATTTGCTGGTCAATATTCCAACCGCCTCCGCCAAATCGTATCCGCCTTGGATTTGAATTTTACGCAGCTTCATATGATAACGCATGTACAAACAGAACACCGCGATTACCGCCATCAGCAGACTGAATCTCACACTGCCGGACGCAAACAAAGCCAGCGTCCCAACGGCTCCGAAAAGCGATGCCGCAAGCAGCAAAAAACTCTGCACCGCGCCCGGCCGATCCTTGTCCCCGCCGGTCGTTATGAGCAGCAGCTCCAGCCACCGGTGCAGACGCCCAGCCGCTTTAACCCACCGGCCCGAACGACGGATATCCTTGCGCCGAAGCTCCCGCAGCGCCTTCATGCGGGTCAGATGCCGCCGGTCCGTCCGCAGCGAGGCTTGAAGAATACGCAGCGCAGGCCGCGCGAACAGATAAGCTCCCTGGCTGGTAAAAAGCGCGGCTGCCAGCAGCAGGCCGTACTGCACCATGGTGAACATCATCGGCTTCGTGCCCCTTTCTCCTAGTCTACACACCGCCCACCGCCGGCTTCCGCCAGCTTTTCTAATGCCAAGGCCATACTGAATTGCGGGTTAGCCGCAGCCGGATTGTAGACGGTAACCCCTTCGCCTTGCGGGATCGGCGCCATTTCTTCCAGCCGTCGCAGCGTACGGACCGCGATGTCGGCCCATACTTGGTCGATTTCGCGCATCTCTTTCAGCAGACCGCCGCTTAAATCAGCGCGATAACTCCAACGGTCGCCGTCCGCATGCCAATGCATCAGCTCATGTGTGCTGATCTCCCCGGTCAACCGGTTGTAGCGCAGCTCCTGAACGCTTTTGAACCGTTTTTTCGTTCTTGTCGTATCTTGACTTTGGACAATCACGATATCGATGTTTTCCGCAACTCGTTTTTCTTCCTCGCGAAATTGCGCGCCCGGATTCTGGCTTACGATCATCCTGGCAAACTGTGAAGGGACCGTTTCCGGCTTCCACGTATGGAACGTGCTGCCGAATCCTTTAAGCAGCCGCTCGCAAGCGAGCATCGCTCCTTCCGCCTCCACTCGGCGCACCTCACCGATGATGGCGTAATCGACGTCAAAACGGAGCACCTGATCCATCGCATGGTGAAACGTCGTTTCGTGAGTTACCCGTTCGATCAGCTTTTTTTCGGGAAAATCGCGGCCGGCCGCCAGTTCATAGTGCTTTTCGATAACCGCCCCGGTGTAATGGTTCTCGCGTTCGGCCAGCAGCGCTTTCAGACTGGTCGATTTCCCCGTGCCGGGAGGTCCGACGATTAACACGTTGCAATGTGTCTTGGATAACGCCTTGATGAACGGCACCGCCTCCTGCGGAATCGTTCCTCTTCGTTCGGTCGCCAAATCGTCCACCGTCACCCGGCCGATCAAAAAACGCCGCAGCGTAATGACGTCGTGACGGACATCCGGCCTCACCGTCAGCGTCACCCGCTCCCCTGTGTACAGGTCGATCTCCAGCACGGTATTGTACAAATTAACGATCGCGTCTTCCTTTTGCCTGGTAAGCGAACGGATGATTTTCTCCACCTCGGCCGGAGAGGAAAATGAATACGGCATACGCACGTGTTTCCCTCCGGTATGAATCCAGATCGACGTGCCGATAATCTGCGCGGCATAGCTGTCGGGAAACGTCTGCCAGGCGGCAAGCGCCTTAAAGCCGTACAATTCGTGAAAAACCGCATGTGTAAGATTCAGGTATTGACGCTGCTCTTCACGGGCGTACCGCTGCAGATCACGGTAATACTCGGGAAAATCGGCATCCTGAAAACCGTTGTTGTCGATAAACGTCTGAATTTGCTCCATAATCGTCGTGACCGTCTCCGGCACTCCGATAATGGCCCGGTTCTCCAGCTCGACAAAAGCATCCGCCTCATCTTTGCCCGCCTTCCTCAGCACTCCGCCGGCTGTTTGCTGCTGGTCTTGAACCCGCCGCGAAAACTCGCGATCGCTTTGTTCCTTGAATTTCCGGCAAATATCCGCGAATTTCGCCTTGCCGCTTTCGGCTGCGAAACCCGTCCCCAAACCGGCTGCGCTTTGTATCGGCGCATGGGATAACGCCGTCGCAGGCTTAGCTTCGGGTTGGGTATGGAACTGGGCGATATGAAACCGTTCTCCGCTCATTTGGCCGCCACTCCCCTTTCCGCTCTGCTCCAGCGCGACAAGCGCAGCCAAGACGCTGCTTCTTTCTTCTTATCCGCCCTAAGTTCGGGCTCCGCTTGCGGCAATTCGTAAAATTGCATGACAGCACGGCACGCTTTCTCCAATTCGCCGCCAAAGCCGGGATGAACGCGCTCCAGCAATTTTCTTTCCGCCTCTCCCCGGGAGAACCCCGGAATATAGGGGAGGCTGGCGATATAAGGCATGCCTTGTTGGCGCGACAACTGTTTGGCCGTCTCCACATCGGGCCCCTCGTGCATTTTGTTGAACAACAGCACACACTTGTCCTCGGCGTTTGCAAATACGGGGCGCAAAATTTGATCCCGCTGCCGCCGCCATTGATCTCCCGCCTGCTGGCTCTGGTTCAGCTGAACGAGCAGCAGATCGCTTTCGTATACGCTTTGCGCCGCCAGAGCATGATCCAAATACGCCCCCGCGTCGATCAATACGACATCAAACAGCTGCTTGGCCGTTTGAATCAGCCACGATACGCCTTCAGGCTGATAGTAATACAGCTTTTTCAAATCGCGGTTGCCGGCCAAATAATATACGGAAGAGGTAAGGTGATGCATCCCGCGCAGCAGTTCCTCGGGCCGCAGCTGCCTGCCTTGCAGCGCACCCCAGATGTCGTCGACATATTTGCCTTCGTACGAAAGCCCGGCATCCCCCGGATTCCAGCCGTTTAAGCCAAGAATGCCGATCCGCGCGCCGGTCATGCCGCCAAGCTTGACGCCAAGCAGCAGCAGGCTCGAAGTCAGCCCGATTTGCGGCAGCGCGCCGATCCCGGCAATCACCCGGCTTGCACGCTGATCGCTGCCCGCACATAACATGGCGATTTCGCCGGCAACCTGCTCCGCCGTCAGCTTGGGCGGAACAAACTTGACGCCATGCGCCGCACACAAGCTCTGCAGCCGCTTCAGCTCCTGATGATCGTCGCGGTTGCTGAGCAGGTATACGATCTCCGCCGCGGGCGCGCACGCCTTCAGATCCACCACCTCGTGGGAGTTCAGCAGCTTATCGCTGACCACAACGCAATCTCCTTGATCCGGCGAAAGCGGCTGACCAGGCACGGCATGCAATACCGCTGCAAAAAGACCGCTATGTTCCAGCATCTCACCGATTCTAGGATCGTTAGCTATCAGCCAAACTTTCATGAAATTCGCTCCCTCTTGTTCCTGGTTATCGGTAAACGATCAAAAAACGGTACCCTTTCGCCCCATACTTGCGGATAAGCTCCTTCTGCTCGTCCGTTACGATGATTTCCAGCGCACTGAGCGCGCCCGATGGCTTCTTCCGGTCTTCCGAAGGGGCAATTTCCTGATTGTTGGTTCCTTTGGCGTAACTGACCGTCATGTTTTGCAGCTTGTCCTCGACATCTACCGGCACTTGCTGGCGATCTAACAATTCCAAGCCGCCTTCGCCTTTCTCCTCCGCTTTCTTGCCGTCTTCCTTCGTGACCAGCAGTAAAGAAATATGATCGCCGCGAAGCAAACTTCCGGGCGGTTTGCCGAATATCCACTCCGGAGGAAACGGCATATTCCATTCCCCTTTCCCCGGATACAGATGACCGGTATTAACCATATCGGCCGTAATCTGCTCGCCGCCGCGAACCGTTCGTGACGTTTCTTTGCCGATCGCATCGGACATCTTGAGAACCGCATGCTCCACCAAAGCGTCCTTGCGGATTTTGCGTATAACGATATCGGATTCCGCCACCCTCGCGCCCCGCTCAATCGTTTTGACCGCCACGATTGCCTCAACGGTGCCCCAGTTCGGCTCGACATACCATTTCCAAACAAGCAGCAGCGCGGGTCCGGATAAAATCAGCGCAATAATCAGCGCGTAATAGCCGATCTTCTTCAGCACATAACTCATGAATCGGCATCACCTCGTCTGCCAAGCCAGCCCCAGCGCTTCCGTCCCCTGCGCGGCGCCCATCCGCTCAATAACGGCTGCAGCGACTTTTCCAGCACTCTCAGCACCTCCGGGCGATCCTGCACAAGCGTGCCATTCCAACAAGCGCCGACGGCTGTCTCGTGGTCGATAAAAGGAATCGCGCAAATTGCCGTTTGCGGGAGCAGTTGATACCACTCGCGGCAGCTGGACGATTGGGGTGTTTTATTGGCGATATAATGAATTTGCTTTCCCGCAGCCGCCAGCCTCTCCAGCTCCTTGATGCGGGCAGCCGCTTGTGGAAATGCCAGCTTATGCACAAAAGGGTCAACTACGGCAACGATCGTGTCCGCTTCGTCGGTCACTCCGGCGTAATCCGCACTTAGCCACTGCGTCCCGGCATCAATCACAATAAACGGCTTCTTGGTTTTATAAAATAACATGAGCCGCCGCTCTGCAGACCACGACGTTTCCCCGCCGCTTTGCGGAGGCAGCGGATACCACGCAACCGCCTCTTGTCCCCAGACTGCCCCCGGCGTGTCGGTTTCCGTATAATACCTGTACCCGGCCGGCATGTTCCGCTCGCCAAACAACAGCCCGTACAGCTCCGGCGAGTCCCGCGGCCCTTCAATAACCGCACTTCCGTAGCCAAAGATTTCGAGCGCCTTGGCAATCCCAAGCGCCGTAAACGTCGCACCGGCCCCCGGGTACAAGGAGCAAACGACAACGACCTTGGGCGCGGACGGCGCGCCAAGCGCGGAAGGAACCGCAGAATCGCCGCCGCTTTCAGACTGCAGCCAGCGTTCCAGCGACCGCTTAACCTCCGCCGCGCTTTGGAACCGTTCCTGCGGGTCGGTCCGCAGCAGCTTACCCACGATAGCCGCAATCATGTCGGGAACGTCGGCATTCAGCTGCCGGAGCGGCTTCTGCATCGAATAATAATACCCCCCGCCGCTCAGCAAAAAATACATCACCGCCCCAAGCGAATACAGGTCGGTCCGCACGTCCGACTGCGATTCCCCGAACTGCTCCGGCGCCGCAAAACCTACCGTGCCGATCCGCACCGTATCGGCAGAACTCCCTTCGGTAAAGCTGCGGGCGATGCCGAAATCAACCAATTTAATTAAACCGCTGCGGTCAATCATGATATTGGAAGGCTTCAGATCACGGTAAATAATCGGCTTCTCGTGTCCTTCATGAAGGTAACGCAGCACTTCGCACAGCTGCAGCGCATAACCTGCGACCAGCCGGACAGGCAGCTTGCGGCCGTACTGCTCGAATTGCTCCTTGAGGGTCGGTCCTTCGATATAGTCCATCACAACATAGCCGCAATACCCCGATTCCGCTCCGAATACGTCCACAATATCGGGCAAGTGCGCATGGTTTAATCGGGTCATCATGCCGGCCTCGGCCATGAATCGCCCCGCATCCTTCGGATCAAAGCGGATTTCTTTCAACGCCCACCGTTTCCCGTTCAGCTTGGCGTCATCCGCCAAATATACCGTGCTGGTGCCGCCGGTGCCCAGCACTTTGACGATGCGATAGCGGTTTGCAAGCACGACACCCGGATCCAGCGTTTTCAAGCGTATGCCTCCCTTCCAAGACAACAAACGCGGATCAACGCAAAAAAACCGCCCTCAACACGCGACTCGCGTGAAAGGGCGGTACTTCCGCACTTGGTTTTGGTATAATTTGTAACATTACGCTATCATATATTTCGTTATATTTCAACAAAAATCGTTCGACAAGACCACTTCCGTCATAAATCGGGAATGAAACGGCAAACGTCTTGTTTCCTGCAGACCCGCTTCCTTTATTCCCCCGGAAGCCTCTTCTGCTGATTTCTGGCCAAATGTTTAAAAAGCGGCAGCAGCGCGTACAAGTCTCCCGTAGACATCGAATCGACGATTTCCACGATCTCTTCCTTGACCGTTAAGTTTTTTTTCGTTCCTTTGGTTTGCTGCACAGAAGCGGCTTCTTCCTTTATGACCGGCTCCACAGGGGCAACCGGTTCGCTTTTGGGAGGTTCGGCGGCAATTGCGTCTTCGATTTGAGTCAGCGAAATGTTTTCAATGTTTTTCGTATCATCGTTATAGAACAAAATGTACTGCTCCTGGAAATCAAACGAGAAAATTCTGCCGTGCGCTTTTCTTTTGCGACCTGCTTCAATAAAATGAAGCTCCACCATCGTTTTTGTGTCTTTCCAATACTCAAGCAGTTCGGCAATATTCACGGTCATTCCCTCTTTGGACAACAAATTTTAGTGCTTATTTACAAAAAACAAACACAAAACCGAATATTTCCACTTCTTATCCATTATTATATTCGGGAAAGCTTGAGCTGTAAATATTTATATGTAATATTAATTAACATTAAATTAACAAAAATTTTATATTTGTTACATATTCCGAACCTTCCCGCGGCGAATTCCTGCGATTCCAGTACTTTTTATATCTGAACCTTTAATTTAAGGAATTATTGAGACCACATGCAATCTTATTATAAAATTTAGTGTTATGTTTTATTACGCAATAAAAAACCGCCAATACGGCAATATGCTGTACTGGCGGCAAGTGAAACTCAGGGCCGATTATTAACCTTTGACAGCGCCGATCATAGCGCCTTTCACGAAAAACTTTTGCACAAATGGATAAACAATCAAGATCGGAATTGTCGCGATCATCGTCATTGCCGCTTTTATCGTTTCCATCGGGGGCAGCTTGCCGTCGGCATAAGCCCCTGGATCGTCAACCGTGCTAGTCAGCAATATGTTGCGCAGCACCATCTGAATGGGCAGTTTGTGTGCATCGTTGATATACAATGCAGCGTCAAACCAGGAGTTCCAGTGGAACACCGCATAAAACAAACCGATCGTAACAAACGACGGCAGCGAGACCGGCACAATGATTTTCCACAAAATCGTGAACGGCTGAGCCCCGTCGATAAAAGCCGACTCTTCCAGCTCGGCGGGCAGCGCTTGGAAAAACGTGCGCATGATGAAAAAGTTATAAGCGCTAACCAGCACTGGCAAAATCAGCACCCATACCGAATCTTTGAGCCCAAGCAGCGTATTCAGCAAATAGTTCGGAATGAGCCCGCCGCTAAAAATCATCGTAAAAAAGATAAACATCGCGATCGCGTTGCGGAAGGGCAGCGTCTTTTTGGATAAACCGTAAGCCAGCATCGCCGTCAGCACAAGATTCAGCGTTGTTCCGACAACAATCCGAAATAACGTGACACCGTACGCCTTATAAACGGAAGAACCCGACTTCAGCAAGATCATGTATGCGCTCATATCCAAGCGATGCGGGAACAAGATCAGCGCTCCCCGCTCCATACGCTCCGCTTCGCTGACGAATGAAGTCATCAGCAGGGTGTAAAAGGGAAGCACAAACACAAGCGCAAGCAGTGTAAGCACGGCGTAATTGCCTGTATGAAACCAGGCGTCGCGCCGGCTGTGTTCAAGCATCAGCTTCACGAATACGGACCTCCCCGCTTAAAATAAGGACTCTTGGTTGAGCCGTTTGGCCGCATAGTTGGCCGTCAGCACAAGGATTAGGGCGACGGCGTTTTTAAACAAGCCAACGGCCGCCGTATAGGAGTAATGCAGCGACGTAATCCCTTCGCGGTATACGTACGTATCGACGATGTCGGATACTTGATACACGGCCGGACTGTACAGCAGCAGCGTCTGCTCGAAACCGGCGTTCAGCAGATTGCCGATGTTGAAGATCAGCAGGATAACGATCACATGCATGATCCCCGGCAAAGTGACGTGGATCGTCTGCCGCCATTTGTCGGCTCCATCCATCCTTGCCGCTTCATACAGCTGCGGATCGATCCCGGTCATCGCCGCCAAATACAAGATCGTATTCCAGCCGACCGTATGCCACACATGAGAGCCGACCAGCAAGCTCCTGAAATAGTCGGCGCTGCCGAGAAAGAACACCGGTTCCCCGCCGAACAGCCTGACGATGCCGTTCACAAACCCGATTTGTGTGGAAAAAAAGTTCATCATCAGACCGGCAATAACAACCCAGGATAAAAAGTGGGGCATATAAGCGATGGTCTGGAATACGCGCGCAAACAGCCGGTTGCGCGCTTCATTGACGAGCAGCGCCAGCACAATCGGCGCCGGGAAGCCCCAAAGCAGCTTGTAGATGCTGATCAGCAGCGTATTGCTCATCACGTTCCAGAAATAGATCGATTCCAGAAACATGCTGAAATGCTTGAGACCGACCCATTCTCCATACAGCATGTCATGAAATACGTCGAACTCCGAAATGTCTTTAAAAGCGATCACGATGCCCAGCATCGGCAAATAATGAAAAACAAGAAAGTACACGATCCCGGGGAGAATCAAATAATAATAAAACCTGTGCTTTTTGACGGCGGTCCACAACGTGCCGGATTTGCTTCGCCGCTTTATGCGGGCAGTCTCGTTGATCCCCGCTGCGGCATGCGGTATGGTCCATTGTTTTCTCATAGGCGGCTACTTCTTGATCGAGGCGTTAAACTGCTCGGTCATGGCGTCGTTCAGCTTGTCGAGCCCTGCCTGCTTCAACTCCCCGATAAATTTGTCCCACTCCCCGAGCGGTCGGACGCCCATAATAAATTTGAACTGTTCTTCGTTGCGCAGCCTGTTTAAATCGCCAAGCGTCGGCACCTTTGCTTCGATCGCCTTTTTGTCGTAAACAATGTTGCTGTCGATCGGCTTTTTGCTGCTGGAATAGTCGGTGACCGATTTTTGCAAATAATTCGGAATGCTTCTGATCCAGCGGCGAAGTCGTGCGGATTTTCGATTCGTTGGCCACGCC
Organism: Paenibacillus thalictri; assembly: GCF_004307995.1. Taxonomy (GTDB): domain Bacteria; phylum Bacillota; class Bacilli; order Paenibacillales; family NBRC-103111; genus Paenibacillus_AF; species Paenibacillus_AF thalictri. The sequence continues at coordinate 113,244 of NZ_SIRE01000004.1, forward strand.
AAGGCCAAAGCTGAGCTCGCCGATATACGTCTTGTCCTTGACCAGCACCTCGTAGCTGCCCGTATTTTTGTCCGCCCACTTCCAGTCCTTGCCTTCGATCCCCAGATCGGCCGTCATGAAATTGCTGGTGTCGGCGTAAATCCAGTCGAGAAATTTTATTACGGCCTCGGGGTTTTTCGACTTTTTGGAGATGGTATACACCTGAGGCGAGAAAGCGGCCAGCGTCTGGACTTTGCCTTTAGGTCCGGACAGCTCTGAGGCGACCTGATAATCCATCTCGGGAATACCCAGCTTCGGGGCAATAATCGTCATGCGTGAATACCAGCCGCCCCAGGAGCCGACCCGGTTTGTTTTTAACACTTCCGTCGGGTCGTAGTTCGTAAACGACTCCTTCAGGATATAACCTTTGGCGTACCAGTCGGCCAGCTTGGCGATCATGTCCTTATATCCGGGGGCCTGCTCCGGCCACTTCAGCTTGTTATCGCCCGGATCGAGCCAATCGCCGCTGCCCGGCTCCGTGAAAGCTCCGGCAAACGCACGGCGCACCCGGTCCATAGCCACATCCTTGGACGGATCCAGCTCCAGCGCAAGCGCGATCGTGTCGTCTTTGCCGTTGCCGTCCGGATCCTTTTCCTTAAAGGCTTTCAGCACGGCTTCATATTCGTCGATCGTCTTAGGCATTGAAAGGTTCAACTTTTTCAACCAGTCGGCGCGTACCCAGACCGGAGATACCGCCAGCGAAGGCGTCCGCGGAATACCCCATATTTTGCCGTTTTTGTCGGTGACGCCTTCCCAAGCGTCTTTCGACCATGCTTGCTTGATGTGCTGACCGTACTTGTCGAGCAGCTCGTTGATCGGCTGAATCGCGCCTCTGGAAGCGAAATCGGTCCAGTTCGGGGCCAGAAATAAGTCGATATCCTCGCCTGAAGACAACAGGACATTCAGCTTTTCGTCGGATTGCGCTCCCTTTGGCGGGAAGATCACCTTTGCTTCCACGCCGGTCTTGTCTTTAATCGCGCCGACCACTTCGGCGAGCCTCTCAGGCTGGCTGCCCTGCGGAAACGAATCCTGCCGACCGTTGTTGGCGTATATCGTAATTTTTGCCGCTTCCTGCGGCTTATTGGCGCTGGCCCCGGCCGCTGCGGCGGGCGGATTGTTGGCGCTTGCGCCGGATGCTGCAGCGGGCGGTTTGCCGGCATCGCTCCCGCCGCCGGCGCAGCCTGCGGTTACGACGAGCAGCGCTAGGGCTGATGATGCTATACCCGTGGTCCGGGTTTTAAACGATTTCATTGATCTGCCTCCCTTGTTCACTGTTCATTCACTGGCTTTCGCCAAACTGTCATGTATGCGGATACATTGGACGCCTTAAATGTATCAAAGGGAGCTCTGCAGCAAAATCCAATTTCTTACGTTTTTATTGAGATTTCTAATCATCGTAACAAAAATTTCAGCTTCCTCACCGACTGCTCAGGTTTTTTAAGAACTTCGACTTGCGCTTTTCTTGTACTCGTTAGGCGTCATTCCGGTATGGTTTTTAAAGCATGCGCTGAAATAATACGGATTGGAGAAACCGACCTTCAGCGCTACCTCATACATTTTTAAGTCCGTATGCCGCAGATGCTCCTGCGCTTTTTCGATACGGAGCTTGACGATATATTCGCTTAAATTCTGCTTCATTTCTTTCTTGAACATGGAGCTCAAGTAGGAGGGACTTAGCCCAATTTCCCGGGCAATGAGATTTAATCCAAGATCCTCTCTGGCATATGAGCTTTGCACCCATTCCACCGCCTGCTGCACGAGCTGACGCGAATTCGGCACTCCTAGCCCGGCAATCTCCGCACAAAGCCGCTTCGCCATGTGTTCCAGCCAGCTTTGCAGCTTATTTTCAGCGGCTGCCTGCCGCAGCTGCTGAAACAGCTCCGGTCTGGGCGGAAAAGCGGCTTCACGATCGACGCCCAGTTCGGCGACGATACGGATACATTTGCACAACAGCTCGAAAAAAACGCTTAACGTGTAATCGAGGTGAGACGAGGACGCCCGCAAGATGGCGTCCAGTTCGCCCAGCAGCGCCACGGCGGCCGCTTCGTTGCCTGCTCGGATCAGCTTGGGCAGCTCCTCCTCAAACCGCGCCGGAAGCTCGGCGATCTGGGCAACACTGCTTGCCGGGCCGATTGCAGGTCCCGCAGCATAATCTGCGGCATCACCGCCTCCATAGCCGATGCTGCCGGCAGCCAGCACCGGCCTCTCGCCTCCCCGGCTCCATTCTCCGGTTATGCCGGTTCCGTCTCCTTGCTCCTGCATATATGATCCAGGCAGACCGCCGCCTCCGTGATCCCGCCGCTCGTTCCGGCGCTTGAGCAGCTTTTTGACCACATCAAGAAGGTAGCCGTAATCAATCGGTTTCGTCACATAATCGGCCGCGCCAAGCCGGATCGCTTTGCGGGCGAATTCAAAATCGTCGTGCGCGCTCAGGAAAACGATACCCGTATCCGGATGGCTGATGCGGATATGTTCCGCCATTTCCAATCCGTCCATCAGCGGCATCACGATATCGCTGATGACTACATCCGGAGCCTGTCGTTCGAACAGCTCAAGCGCTTCTTCGCCGTTGTCCACGGCCGCCAGCACCTCGATGCCGTGCTCGTGCCAAGCAATATTTTCGCACAAACCCATCTTTGTTATTTGGTTGTCTTCGACGATCACGATTTTATTCAATGGACAACACTCCCCTGGTCAAACTTGCCGTATTCGGAATCGTAACGGTGATCCTAGTGCCCGCGCCCGGGGCGCTGTCGGCCTGCAGCCCATACGCGTTCCCGAAATAAAGCTTCAGCCGGGCATTGACGTTGCCCAGGCCATAACCGCCGTCCGCCGCAAACGTGCCGCTATCGATCGTTTTCGCCACCCCTTCCAAAGTGCGGCTGTCCATGCCGACTCCATCATCCGATACGGCGATACGCATGATCTCGCCGTCCATGCTGCCGGTGATGCGAATAATTCCTTTTCCGCGTTTGTTGCGGATACCGTGATAGATGCAATTTTCCACGATGGGCTGCAGCGTAAACTTCATGATCAGACAGCGGTCCATGCTTTTATCCACGTCGATCTCCCATTCGATTTTATTGCCGTAATGCATTTTTTGGATGTGCAAATATTGCGCGATCATCTCCAGCTCCTGCCGCACCGTAATACGGTCCGCCCCTTTGCTTAAAGCAAGCCGAAAAAACTTCGACAACGACAGCAGCATATCGCTGGCCAATTCGTTGCGGCGGCCGTCCAGACAACTTTTGATCGAATCAAGCGTGTTGTACAAAAAATGCGGGTTGATCTGCGATTGCAGCGCTTCGAGTTTGGCCTGCGTTTCGTTCAGCCTGACCCGGTACACCTGCTCGATGAGACCGCGGATCCGGCGAACCATCCTGTTATACGTATAAATCAAACGGTCCATTTCATCCCCTTCGTGGGAAACCGCTTTCAATTCTACCTCCTCCAGATGCGCTTCGTCGCCTTCCTTCCAGCGGCTCGCATCCATGCCTTTCAGCAGCAGCTTCAGCCTGCGGGTCAAGCTGTGGGCCAGAAGAAAGCTGACAAGCGCAACGACAGCCAGCATAGCAACGGCTCCCCAAACGATCGAATCACGTATGGCCCGGCTTTCTTTCAGCAGCTGATTAAGCGGAATTTCGGAGACGATGCGCCAGCCGCTAAGCGGGATACGCCGGATGATGTTCAGGCTTCCGCCGGTTTTGTAGGCTCCGTCGGCATATTGACTGAGCGGCTGCGGCAGCGGGCTGCTCCATGCCGTGCGAAACCGCTGCGGCTCGGCGCCAAACGCGATCCGCCCCTCTTCGTCAATTACGATTGTGCGCCGTCCTTCCTCCATGCCGATGCTTTGCGTCAAGGCGGTCAGCTCGGATTCCTCTAGATCGATGAACAGCACCGCGGAAATCTCGTCATAATCCAGCGGATTATTGATGATTTGGTATGCCGAAACAAGCCGGTTCCCCTTCTCGTCGGTCAGCGCCTTCCAGTGGAGTCCATACGGTTCGGCCAATACGTTGCCAAAATCGCTGGTTGCAAGCAACTGCTGCAAGGAATACACGTTGGTATCGAGATAACTTCGGTTCATATAAAGCCGGATATGGAAAAACGAATACGTGCGCTGCAGCTTATCCATAAAGCTGTTCAGCTCCTCGTAGTCGCGGATTGCCTCATACAGCGGCTTGCCGGCATCAGGCATATTGGCCTTCCGGAACTCCTCGCTGCCAATGATAAGCCCGGCCGCGTCCGCAGCCTGCTGAAGCCGCTTGGAAATATTTAATTCATTCTGCTGCAGCGTCTGCGACATCGAATGAGTAATCTTGTCCTCCAACACGCCGACAAACTGCGAATAAGCAAAAAAAGCGACCACAACAATTGGAACTACGGAAGTGACAGCCAGGCTTAACAACAGCTTGTTCCGGTAATTGATATTAAGACGTAAGCGCTTAAACATAATCTCCCTCCCTTTTTTAGGAAACGCGCGCAGCTCAAATTATAAGTCCGGCCACAAGGTTAAACAATACGGCTAAAGTTAAAATCTTGAAATAATCCACCTTTTCTAGAAATTGTCTAACTTGCTCTACTAGAAAAAGACAACTAATATATGAACTGTAATGTAAGCGGATACATTACAGCAAGCGCTGTTGGACACTTGATTTCATTTGCCACTCATTCTAAAAACAAGGGAGTTTTGGCCATGTATTCTTTTAAAAAATATTGCTTAAAAAAATCCGGTACCTTCCTGTCTGCCGCCGTACTGCTGTTGAGCATGTTCTCCTTGCTGCTCATTCCTGCGCCGCTTCAAGCGGCCGCTCTTTCCGGCAAAACGACGGTGTACAATCTCGGTACAGGTTACTACAACCTGCGCACGGTTGATATTGAAAAATATGATTCGAACAATCTGGTCGTTGCTTGGCGCAACCAATACAGCAGCTCCAAAGGCGATATGGGCGACATTATGTATGCCTACTCCAGCGACGGCGGATCCACATGGAGCGCGGCGCAAACGATGGTCCAGCATGATGCGACCTGGGCCTACGGGAACGTCATTCTGTACCAGGACAGAGGCATGATCTATGCCTTTGTCGGCCGCGTGCCGGCGACGGCGTCCAGCTCGGAAACACAGAAACTGATCGCTTTTAAAAGCACCGACAAAGGCGTTACTTGGTCCAGCCATACGCTGACTCTAGGTTATACGGGTACAACCATCGGCGGCGGCAAAATTGTCAAACATAGCGGCGTTTATTTGATGCCGTTCCATACAAACGACGGCACGCGGATACACGGCGTTCTGAAATCGACGGACTTGTCGTCGTGGAGCCTTGCGGGTACGATTCCGAATTCGTCGGGCGCATTTTTGCAGGAAGGTTTTATCGCCGAAGACCAGGACAATGCCAGCAATCTGGTCATCAAGATGCGCGCCGCTTCCGGCGGTTACGTGTACAGCTCCTCCAGCACGGATAACGGCACAACCTGGTCCAATGCCGTTCAGGACACCAACATCCCCAATTACAATGCAAAAGGCTTCTTCGCCAAAGACAGCAACGGGCAGTATATAACGATTTACAATACGGCCTCCGACCGGAACACGCTTTATTTTAAAACAAAAAAACCGGGAGCAAGCTGGACCACGGGGCAGCTGTTTGCCGACGACAGCGGCTGGGATACGTATACGATGGCGATTGAATACAGCCCGGGGAAATTTTATGCGGCATGGGAAAACAGCCTGAACAAGGTAATGTTCCAAAAAATCGACCTCGATGCGACAGCACCGCTCGTCGATACGCAGTGGGATTCGACCGGCGGCTGGTCGATCAGCAATGACGGCGGCACCGTGGAAATCAATCCGGCCGGGCAGCTGCACCTGCTTAACCAGCAGGCGACCGTCTCCAAAATCTATACGGGTACAGCTCCAGCCTCTGCTCCGTTCACATTGGAATTCCGCGCCCAGGTTGCCGATTATACCGTAAACGATCCGACGACGGCCGTCAGTCTAGGCGCTAAGGTCGCTACCGGATCGAGACGGCTGATGATCGCCCTGCAGGCCGACGGCGTGTATTCGATGACCAGCAGCACGGCGGGCTGGAGCAAAGTGTACAGCATGACCGGCGATACCGGCTGGCATACGTGGAAAATTGCCGTAGACAGCAGCTGGAATGCGACGCTGTACAAAGACGGCGGGGCAGCGCTGGCCACTTGGCAAATTCAGACGAATACCGTCGCCGCCACAACCGAACATTGGGTCACGGGCACAACGTCCAATGCGGCCGAAGCGCGGGTCGATTGGACCAAATTGACCGCGGAGTAAGTTTCTTCATAAGTATGGCATAAACGGGTTGAGGCATCTGCTTCAACCCGTTTCTTTACGCCGGCGGAAGCCGGTTGCCTTCTTTTTCAAAATCTGCGGCCAAGCTTGGAAAATTGAATAGATCTCTTCTCGTAGAACCATTTGCTTATAAGCCTCTCGACTAAAAATATGAACTTTGTGTGAATTATTTTATAAAAATAATAGCTAAATAGGCATTGACAAATTTTAGTAGGCGATTATAAGATAGGGGTGTCGATAGTGAGTGCACACATTGTCGACTTTCTGAAGATGAGGTACTGTTTGTTAGCGCTGATCAGTCACCTCGGGCCGCAGAAATTTTTTTTACATCTTGAATGATAATGATTATCATTATCTATACAGAGCGCTTTTTCTGTGGCATCTTACACTCAGGAAAGTGGGGTGAAGCTAGCCGGTTCGTTCGTTTGGTTCGTTGTTTATTTATTCGAGACAATTGTCGCAGCTTATTCGTACCCGTTGTCGTACTACAAAAAAACAAAAAACCAAGGAGTGTGTCCAAATGAGATTGTCCATGAAAAAGTCGTTATCTTTGTTGCTGCTGGTGTTCGTACTTGCGCTTGCCTTTGCCGTTCCGGCCATGGCCGCAAGCAAATCTTATGAATTTTATTATGGCGGGAGCTCCACTTCTCCTTACAATTCGCATGTTAACGGTTATATCGTAGGTTCGGCCGATGTGACAGGAACAACCGTTACTATCACGCTGTCCGGAGACAATTACGGTGATTTACAAGCCGATGATGGCTCCGCCACTTTTGTAACTGCCTCCAAATCGTTTAATGGCAGCGGTGATTCGGTGTTCACTTTCACAAACTCCAACCCTACGAGTGATATCAATACATTGCTTTATGTGGATGCAGGTCCTCATTCGACGACTTACCCACTTACGATTCACTGGAACTAAGCCTGCTTCGGCAGTGCTGTAAAGATTAACCTAAGCCAAGGCGAAAAGTGGTTGTATCCCAACCGCTTTTCGTTTTGGCGTTTATGTTGGTCCAAGAGCGAATTTAAGAAGGAGTGTACTTAAAGTTGAAAAGCAACGTAAAGCAGTCCATCGCCGTATGGCTTGCATTAGCACTGTTTGTGTCTTCTTTTTTGTCTTCGTTTCAAATTGGCATCGGAACAGCCGAAGCTGCAGATGGGCTTAACAATGGCGAATATCCGGTCGGCTATCGATACTTAAAGGACGGAACTAACGATTCTTCCGCCGCATACTCTTATTTGTACGTAGAGAACTCAGGCAAGCTGATCGTGCAGGACGGGAGCTTCAAGCTCCAACATCAGATCCAGCCTAAATACTATAAATATTTCCAATACTTCGGCTTTCGCAAAGCGGGAGCGAGCAAAGCGGTCATTAACAGCGCGACCCAGCAGATTCAGGGTATGGACGGTTACCAGCAGGTCCCTGTTCAAGACGCTACCGACGGTTCGGGCAATAAAGTCGCAACGATCGATGTGGAGGCACTTACCCAGAACCCGGATTTGCTGATGCATATCGTGATCAAAGACGATCCGGACTACTCGCCGGGATTTGTATACGATTACTGGTACAATGTACAGCTGTCGATTGATCTCAGCACCCTGCCCGGCTTCGAGGGCAATAACTGTAATCCAGGTGCAGATACGCCTATGGCGATCACGCTGCCGCAGCTTCAAACACTTGTTGCCGATGCCAAGTCGGTCACAGCAAGCACTTATGAAGGCACCCAATTGGGGGCGTATCCAATCGGGTCCAGGCAACCTCTGCTTGACAAAATTACGATGGCGGATAATCTGATCGCCTCAAGCAACGTGAATTCTGAGTTGATCAAAGAGGTATACAATGCGCTGAACAGCGCCCTGAATAAGTATAAATACAGCATTAATTCCGTAGTCGATAAGCAAGCCCTTCGTGAGTTCCTGCCTATTGCTATGGAGGATTTCGCCAATATGCACGGAGCCGGATATGCAGAATGCAAGGAAGGATTTTCCTATCCTCCTGTCACGCCCGGGGAGTATGCTTCATTTAGCACACTAAAAGATTCCTGGCAAAAGAATATCATCAACGCACAAGACGTCCTGACGACTGTGCAAGCAAGTGAGTCGGATGTAACAAAAGCATTCAATAGGCTTAAAGACTATCAAGCAAGTAAATACATCTTTACCGAAAATCCCGTTAAAATCATTCCTTTGGATTCATTGAATCCAACAACCGTACCGTCGCAAAATGCACCGGAGCTCTCCCGCACTTCCGTATTTATCAATAAAGTAGACGGTCTCGACCCCCTAAGGGCCAATTTGACCTTCATCGGCGTTACCCCGGAAGAGCTGGTTAAATCCGAGCCCGACAAGTTATCCAAAAACAACGGAGCAAGCTTCTCCATCACGGGTCTGGATTATAACAATGAGTATTACCGAGCGATTCCGGTTCTGAAAAGCTCCGATACGCAAAAGAAAACGTACCAAGTTAATATCCGCAGGGCCGGTATTCAGGATCAATATTGGAATGGCCAATCCTACATCAGCTACAAGCTGAACGGCGTTACCAAAGAAATCTACATCAGCTACAACGGTAATCAGTTGGATGCTCTGACTCGTGCGGCGGATAATGCCCAAACGATACTTCAGCAAGCGACGGCCCAGCCCGGATTTGAGGCTGCCTACCAAACGGCCAAAACTTCGCTGCAAGCGAAGATTGACGCCGCCAGGTCGACCGCAGCCAACTTGGCAGCTACCCGTCCGCAAATCACCACAGCAAGCACGGCATTGTCCGATGCGCTGACCGCTTTTAAAGTAACGGTCACGTATCCGCTGTACTTCTCGGCCGTGGACGCCACGAAGGACACTTTTTCCAGCATGGAAAGCTACTTCCTGAAGCCTGCCGTCATCTCTACGGTCGGCAGCGTGACCTACTCGACCTATGCGTCCTTTACCGTCAAGAGCAGCTCGATCGTGAAGGAATTCAAAGTCAAGACAGGCGGACAATTGACAGATACCCAGGTTGTCAGCCAAGATACGGCGGCAGATACCCGGGTCGTCAAATTCAAGGTGGATGATCCGGCAGCGCTTGTCGATGCTTCGGTGCACATTTCCATACCGGCGCAAAATTATGACATGACGCACAGCATCCGCTTGAACTTTAACGGCGTGGACAACAGCGCGTTGTCCCAGGCCATTTCCAGCGCCAACACGTTATACCGTGCAGCTGTCGTCGGCACGCAGCCGGGACAATATCCGCAAGCGGCCAAAGATGCGCTGCAAGCTGCTATTAACGCTGCAGGCCTGGAGGCTACCCGCTTAAACGGCACAAGCGCTTTGTCCGCAACTGCGCTGCAAACGCTGCAGCAAGCCGTTAACACGTTTAAGGCTTCCGTCTTAACGCAATCGGATGAGCTTACGGACGGCAACTACACGATTCCTTTTACCATTTACAAAAAAGGCACCGATGAAACGTCGGTTATGTTCGATTACGTCGACAAAAACAGCGGGAAATTAACCGTAGCCGGCGGCAAAAAATACGTCTCGTTTACGCTCAAACAAAGCGAGGAAACCAAATCGTTCAAAACGGAAGTAAACGGTGTCCTGACGGAAACGGAAATCGTCAGCTCCGATACTGCCGCCAACACACGGATTGTGCGCTTTGAAGTTCCCGATTTGAAATCACGTTTGAACGGCTGGGTCAAAATTTACTGGCTGCTGCCTCCGCCGATCGGCTTGTACGACCATGAATACGACGTCGAGCTTGGCTTTGGCACACCGGTACCGGCAGGCGTCGATAAAAGCGAACTCTCCGGCCAAATTCAAACCGCGGAAGCGAAACTGGCCGCAGCTGTTGAAGGGAGTGCGGTTGGGCAATATGCCACAGGTTCCAAAGCCGTTCTGCAAACTGCGATCGATCAGGCCAAAACGGTAGCCAACAACACGGCAGCCACTCAGCTCATCGTCAACGACGCGGTTGTGGTTTTGAAGAAGGCGATCGCCATTTTCCTGGCAACCGTCATTTTGGAAAATAACAACTACACCTTAAGTTTGCCGTCCACGATTACCGACGCCACCGGCACACCGCTGACGAATTTCGTCTCCTCCAATGCCGGTCTGAAAGTAAGCAACGGCAAGCAAGTTGCAAGCTTTACCCTAGTAAATGGAACTACGCTGAAGAAAGTCCAAGTGAAAAAAGCGGACGGCAGCCGTGAAGACGTGCAGCTTACCGCAGCAGCCAAGCAATCCGGTCTTGTGCGGGTATTAAGCACGGATTCGACGATCTCTTTTGAGGTGGCCGATCGTACAGCCGTTTATGTGCTCACTTTGCTCGACGCCCAGCAAACGGAACGCGCCTTTGAGATCGGATTTTCCGAGCTTACACCGGTTCCGGTTACGAACCCTGGAACAGGCACCTATACCGGCTCCAGTTCCAGCTCGGGCGGAGGCGGAGGCGTCATCATCAAAACGCTTGCCGAAACGCTGAAAGAGGGCATCTATTCGATCGAATATGCGCTGTATGCCAAAGACACCATGCAGACGTCTCCGGCTAACGAATATGTCAAACATCCAGCCAAGCTGGAAGTGAAGAACGGCAGAAGTTATGCCGTCGTCACGTTGTCCAGCAGTGCGGTATCCAGTGTCAAATTGGTAGGTTCCGACGGTTCGTTAAACGATCCGGAAGTCGTCTCCAGCAACCCTGGAAACAATGAAAAAACGATTCGTTTCGAAGTCAAATATGCCGCTAACCGAGTGACAGCCCAATTCGCGTTGATCGTTGCCGGCAAATATGACGGCAAAACATTTGATGCCGACTTTGCTTTTGATGCCAGCAGCGCCCAGTTGGTCGAAGCGCCTGCCACCCAAACGCCAAATGGGCAGCCTGCAAGCAGCAGCTTTGCCGACACTCAAAATCATTGGGCCAAAACCGGCATCGAACGCGCCGTAGCGCTTGGACTTGTTAATGGCTATGAGGACGGCCGGTTCCGTCCCGATGCCGCCATCAACCGGGCCGAATTTACAGCGCTGCTGAACAGAGTGCTGAAACTGGAGCAAAGCTCGGCTCCGCTCAGCTTCTCCGATGCGGACCGCATTCCGGATTGGGTGAAACCGCTCCTCGCACCGGTCGTGCAAGCAGGCATCATCAACGGCTATGAAGACGGCACATTCCGGGCAGATTACAAAATCACCCGGGCAGAGCTGGCCGTTACCATCGTACGTGCGCTGAAGCTGGATGTAAGTGCAGATGCGCAAGTTTCCTTCTCGGACGCGGACAGCATTCCGCAATGGGCCAAAGCGGAAATTGCGGCTGCGCATAAGCAAGGCTTGATCAGCGGACGGGACAACAACCTGTTCGCCCCGAACGACAGCGCTACGCGTGCTGAAGCGATCACTCTGATTCTGGCGCTGCAAAGCAAGCTGGAACAGAAGTAAACTGCAAGCGGGATTAAGTAAGAGGCCCGAAGATGCCGGTATCCGGTATTTTCGGGCTTTTTGCAATGATTATACAAAATTACCCATATATGTATTGACGTAATATATGATAATGATTATCATTATCTATGTACAAAAATATGAGATTATAAAGGAGCCTGCTTAAAGTTGAAGAACTCTATGAAACAATCCATGGCAATATGGCTTTCACTGGCCTTATTTCTATCTCTGCTATTACTGCCCTCACTATCTTTCCCTAGCGGGATCGCAGAAGCAGCCGCTGCACAAGACGCGCTTCAGCAAACTGCGGATACGTCCAAATCATCCGCCAGTGCCAAGGCGGGAGAACTGGTTGACGGGCAATATACAATCGGTTTCACCATTTACAAGAAGGGCAGCGACGAGCCGTCGGTCATGTATGATTACGTCGACAGAAACAGCGGTAAACTTACCGTCAGTGGCGGTAAAAAATACGTCTCGTTCCTGCTGAAGCAAAGCGCGGAAACCAAATCGTTTAAAACACAGGTAAAAGGAACACTGGTAGAAACGGAAACGGTTAGCACGGATACAACCGCAAACGCACGTGTTGTCCGCTTTGAGGTCGACGATTTGCAAGCCCGCTTGAAGGGCTGGGTTAAAGTGTATTGGCAGCTGCCTCCACCGATCGGTTTGTATGACCATGAATATGACGTGGACTTGGGTTTTGGCGTGCCGGTGCCCGCAGCGGCAGATAAAGCGCAGCCGGCCAGCCCAGCTAAAGAAACGGAAGGCAAACCGACGGCATCCAACGGAGGAAACTTGAGCAATACGCCGTCTGCGAATGCCAATACTTCCGGTACGCCGCTGGCAGGCTCCGCTTCCTCCGAAGAACCTAACGGCAGCAATTTCACAGATCTTCAAAATCATTGGGCCAAAGATAACATTGGGCGCGCCGTGGGGCTCGGACTCGTCAATGGTTACGAAGATGGCGGATTCCATCCGAATACGACCATCAACCGCGGAGAGTTCTCAGCGCTGCTGAGCAGAGCGTTAAAGCTGGAGCAAGACCCGAACGCGCTGAGCTTCTCGGATGCGGACCGCATTCCGGCATGGGTGAAACCGCTCCTGACGCCGGTAGTCCAGGCGGGAATCGTAAACGGATACGAAGACGGCACGTTCCGGGCCGATCACAATATCACCCGGGCGGAGCTGGCTGTCACCATCGTACGCGCTCTGAAGCTGGATGTAGACACCGACGCACAAGTTACCTTCTCCGACGCGGGCAGCATCCCGCAATGGGCCAAAGCGGAAGTGGCCGCTGCGTATAAGCAAGGCTTGATCAGCGGACGGGACAACAATACGTTTGCCCCGAACGATAACGCTACGCGCGCCGAAGCCGTCACGCTGATCTTGGCGCTGCATGACAAATTGCAGAAGTAAGCAGCGGAAACATTAAGTTTACTTTCGCGTGAAACGGTAGTCATTACAAAACGCCTTTAATACCGCATCCTATGCGGACTAAAGGCGTTTTTTCGTTTCTAGAGCCATCGCATCACTCTTTCTCCGCAAGCAGTTGCAGAAGCGCCGCCGGTATTTGGCCCAGCCCGATTTGCCGTTCTACAGCTCCGATCTCATAAGCGACCTTGGGAATGCCGTATACAACGGAGGTTCTCTCATCTTGCCCGACCGTTCGCGCTCCCTGCTTCCTCATCGCCAGCAGCCCATTGGCCCCATCGCTGCCCATTCCGGTCAGCAGCACGCCAACCGCCTGTTTTCCCGATGCAGCCGCCACCGATTGGAACATCACGTCAATGGACGGGCAATGTCCATTCACCCGCTCCCCCGTGTAACATTCCACTTGCAAATGCTGGCCCCACCGCTTCACCTCCATATGCCGGTCTCCGGGCGCAATCAATACTTGACCGGGTATGATGAAGTCACCGGACTGCGCCTCCTTTACCGATAAAGGTAACGTATCGTTTAAGCGTTCGGCGAAAATCCGCGAAAATACCGCGGGAATATGCTGCACGATCACGATGCCCGGGAAGGATTTCGGCAGCTTATGAAGGATCCGGGAGATCGCCTCCGTACCTCCCGTCGATGCTCCAATTGCGACAACCTTAAAAGAGCTGGCCGCAGATGGCCGTATATCGCCCGCTAACGCGGCGCCCTCTCCTTTTTTCCCGGGATCGGCATTTGCTCCGGCGGCGATTTTGACTTTACCGATCAGCTCGGCCAGGAAATCGGACAAGCGATGGGCGGCGGGTTTGGCCACGAATTCAACGGCCCCGGCCTGCAGCGCCTCCAAAGCGGCTTCCCCCACCGTACTGACCACGATAACCGGAATCGGATATTGGGGCAGCAGCCGGCTGATAAACTCAATGCCGTTCATCAACGGCATCTCGATATCGCAGATCATGACATCCGGCTCCCACTGCACTATTTTATCCCTTGCCTCAAACGGATTTTCCGCAGTCGCCACCACTTGGATCGAAGGATCGGCAGACAATCCCATCGCCATGAACTCACGGTAAACAAAAGAGTCATCAACGACCAGCACCTTTATTTCGCCGCTTCTTTGAACGTAAGGCATATCAATCCGGCTCCTTTCGGTAAAAATGGCGGGTTGCACATATTGAAACGAGGATTCACCACACGGAATCGATTCGGAATGACCGATAAACTTCTATTTTTTATTATATGAAACTTCATGATTAGCAATTGTATGCCTGTACTCTATGAATCGCCCTTTTAGCGCGCTAACTTCTCGCGCAATTCTCGTAGAAAGGCAAGCAGTTCCGGCCGCATTTTCTGCAGGTCGTCCGCTGCAAGCGGGGCGCACAAATAGTAGCCTTGCACCTCGTCGCAGCCAAGCTGCGATAATATGGCGAGCTGCTCTTGCGTCTCGACCCCTTTGGCTACCGTTTGCAAACCAAGACTGTGCGCCATCGCGATAATCGCCCGAACGACCGCAATAGTCCCCCCCTTGTCGGAAAGGTTGTGAATATAGTCGCGGCCGATTTCGATCGCTTGAACCGGCACTTTCTTCATGCATTCTACGGAAAACACGTTTTTCGTCAGATTGGCCAGTGTTATGGCGATCCCGCCCTGACGAAGTTCCGTCAGCCGCTCCACTCGCATCACCGGATTAACTGCATCCCAGTCCGTCTGAATCTCTACAGCCATGCTGGGAACGGACAAGCCGCTTTGCGCCAGCAGTCCCTGCAATTTGTCCGAAAGCGAGGTGTCGTCAAGCTGTTCATTCCATAAATTGACCGACATATGCAGCGGCCCCCAGCCTAGATCGCTCCACATTTTAAGCTGAACCGCCGCTTGCTCAAAAATCCAAAACCCTACCGCAGGAACAAGCCCGGCCTTCACGATTTGCGTCAAAAAGAAGGAGGGCGACAGCAAGCCGTACTCCGGATGTTCCCACCGGAGCAAAACCTCCACTCCGGTCAGCGTATAATCGTTCAGCCGGATCCGGGGCTGAAAGATCAGCTTAAACTGGCCGTTATCTAATGCCGCTTGAAGCATGCCTTCCCCCATAGCGGATGCCCGTTCCGCAGCGGTTCCCCCACCGCTCAAGTGTTCCGGAACGGATGAATCGGCACCGGCATCCAGTATGAAAATGTGTACCGCCGGTTCGCCGTCCAGTAGAATTCGTTGACCTTCCAGCGTCACCTGCAGCAAATTCCATTCACAGGTGTGGATCGTCAGCCGGATGACTGCTGCCGATTTATTTTTAACCATATTGTCCATCCATAATTTATACGGAGTCTGGGATGACTTCGTAATCCATCGCGACAGCGGCTTCTGCAGCACGATATCGGGATAAGATACCTCCAGCAGCTGCAGTGCTTTGTGATTCGCCTTTATGATCATATCGCCCCGGCAGAGCAAATAACCAAGAGGCAGCCCTTCCACGAATTTTTCCGAGAGCCCCCGCGTTTCTTCGAGTTTGGCTTCCGCCCGCTTTTTACCCGATATGTCGCTGAAGCATGCCAGATATATAGGCGGATCTTCCCCCGATAACCGCACAACGGACAGTTCAGCCGGCAAACGTCCCCCGGGTGCCAAGCGCAATTGGACCTCATAGAAACGGTTGGTCATAGCCTCCAAGCCCGCTTGCTCCAATGCCGCCGTATCGGCATATTTGGCGTCTCCCGGTATGGCGGTAATCAACTCAAACAACGAGTGGCCGACCAATTGTTCCTGAGCGTAACCTGTTGTCCGCTCCGCCGCTATATTGCAGCCGGTAATCGTCCCCTTCTGATCGAGCAGCAAAAAGGCGTGCATCGTCGATTCCAGAATCGAGCGGTGGAAAGCCTGCCGGCTCGCGGTACGCCGGTCGGTAAAACAAGAGCTGATCAGCACCATCTTCAAAATGACAAATGCCGAGACGGCCACCAGCAAAGCTAGCAGAGATTGATCAATATGCGGCAGCGTACTAACACCCGATGCGCCGTCTTTGGCGGGATAATAAGAGGCCGCCGCCATCCCGGCATAATGCATGCCGGTAATGGCGATACCCATGACCATCCCGCTTGCCAGCTTGCGGACAAGCTCCGCTTTCGCATGCGATTCGCGGAACCGGAAAGCCAACATCAGCGCGACAACCGAAGCGAGCACGGCGATCAGAATGGAGACACAGAACAGCAGCGGGTCGTAGGTTACTTGCACTTCTTCGATGGCCGACATGCCGATATAGTGCATGCCGCTGATCGCGCCGCCCATCACCATGCTGCCGGCCAGCAGCTGGTAGCTTCTTATTTCATGGCGGCTGGCTATATAGATGGCAAGCAGAGACGAACCGATGGCAAATAAAATCGACAATATCACCTGGACTACTTTGTAGGTGACGCTTATCGGAAATTGCATGGCGAGCATCCCGACAAAATGCATACCCCAAATCCCGATGCCCATCGATACCGCACCGCAGCCCAGCCATATTTTCCGGTTCCCTTTGGCGGAATGCGTCACTCGTCCGGACATGTCCAATGCGGTGTATGAAGCCGTTACGGCAATCAGATACGACAACACAACCAAATACATATTGTACGAAACGTGCATTGCGTCGTGGATCATCCGCCATCACCCGATTTCTTCTCTTGATCCCGACCGGCAGCCGCTTTGGCCTTTTCCGCCCCGTAGAAGGGCAGCTTCTGCAGACTTTGAATGAGCTGAATCGCCGTATCAACCGCCTCCTTGGCAAAGCTGACTTCGTCGCTGTGCAGTTTGGACATATCCGGCCACTTGATATCTTCCGTTAAATGGCGCAGCACGATCTCCCGGCCCGGGATGTCTTCCGACTCCTGGTAAAACAACACGACCAGCATATATTTGTCAAAAATCGATTTTACCTTAATCAAATAGGTGGATGTATCTACAAAATGCTGATATTGCTTAAGAAACCAGGCGCTCAAAAACTCAATAAACAGAAACAAAAAAGAGCAGGAAGCGATCCCGTACACCATCTGTGTTTTGAATTCGCCGAGTGCCAGAGCTAATACTTGCCATAAGGCGATCGTGCAAACGTAAAATACGATGCCGAATTGCGCATATTTCGTTCCTTTGTCCAGCAGTACGGACGCTTTTTGATTGGCTAAGGAAGCCTTCTGCTCGAACAATTGCTTCATTTCCATAAAATACAGCTGAAAGCTGAGCGCGGACGGCGGAATTTCGGCCGGTTCCTGCTCGGAGGGGATACCGGTATAGCCGCCGGAAACGCCGGTATCCTGCGGTTTGATGATGTTGGCTCTGTCGAGATCAATAAAGGTTTGTGACGGTTGGCCCCACTGAAACAAGGGCGGAAGCCAATAATACGTCGTCCATAAAGCAATAGCGATGCCAAGCAAACTTAACGATTTGTCTTTCATATAACTATAAAATTGCTCCGGCCCGTAACCTTCGACCGATAATAAAATAAGCAAAAAGGAACATATGAAAAAGACAACGATTTTAAACGTAAATCTCCACGTTTTTTTTAATTGCTCCTGCGACGGGTCCGACGTTTTCATAGAGTTGCCCCCTTTCTCTCATTTATTTCTATAAGATATGCAGCAAACTTTGAGATGGTCCTTCCTATAGACCGCTATCGCTGCGGTTTCCGGCATAAGGCACGGGCAATTTCCCTTGACGCTGGATTACTAGAGTCGGGGCCGACTCTATGAAAATAGATGCACCAACCGCAGCGGAAATATGAAGGGACTTGGAAGAAAGCTTCTTCGGAAGCTTTCCCCAAGTCCCTTGACTTCTATATTTATAGAATCCGAACATGCGTCCGGGCGTCGCATTGAGGCGATCGAACTCGCGATGGGCCATGAGGTCTCTTATGCCCCGCCTTGATGCGGGTAACCGAGCTTTTGAAAATACGCCTCGTTGAATTTGACGCTCGGATGGTCCGGGACATGCATTTTGCACAATTCATGGTGAAGATACGCTTTATCACGTTTCCCCAGGCGGTCGTAGCAGACGCACAGCTGCAGATGCGGCAGCCACGTCCACGCCGCATGATCGATGGCCCCCCATGAATTCTCGGGTAACTTCAGCATCGTTGCCGTCTGATACCAATGAATCGCGACCTCCCAATTGCCCGCTTGCTGAAACCAATCCCCCAGCTTGCAGCAAAGCTCGGCGCGCGGCTTGTCGTAAGTAAGCGCTCTGAGCAGCGAAGCGAGCTGCTTCTCCTTCTCCTCCAGATGGGCATAACAGTCGGCCAGCTTGTAGCAGCCGTTGATGTTGTCCTCCACCCAGCCTTGCTTGCCTGACAGAAACCGTTCATACATGCCGGCCGCTTCGGCGTAATGTCCGTGATCGCGCAATTCGTTGGCAAAATAATATTGATCTCTGGGCGAGAACGGTACCCCCGCCTTTTGCTGATTGCGGTATATATCCAAGTTTCTGCTTGTATGCGGAACGTCCTTTCTATGCGTCACGGCAATGGCGCTGTCCATAATGCGTCCGCCAACAGCCAAATATTCATGAACGATGCCGTGCCAGCGGAATCCGCAGGAACGTTTCACCAGACGGTTGCGGCGGAGGCTGGAGGTTACTTTGCCGGAAGCGTCAAACGACAGGTGATAATGCATCGTCACGCTGTCATAGTCAAAATCCGGGGTCGCCTTCAGCTCGCGCAGCAGCACGCGGTCCTTTTCTTCCAGAACGTCATCGGCGTCAAGCCAAAAAATGTATTCCATCGTCGCTTGATCAAAGGCATAATTGCGGGCCGCCGCAAAGTTGTGAATCCATTCGAAATCAAATAGGCGGGCGTTAAAAGACGCTGCAATTTCTTTGGTCCGGTCGGTGGAGCCGGTGTCCACGATCACGATTTCGTCGACCAGATCGTGTACGGAGCCAAGGCATCGTCCCAAGCTGTTCTCTTCGTTTTTGACGATCAAGCACAAGCTGATCGTTATCATGAAGATCATCTCTCCTTTTGAACGAAAAATCTGTAGTAATCCAAAATATTCGCTTCAAACATATTGTGATCGGGCGGCGAATACAATACCCTGAATCCGGCATTGGGGAGGACGTGTATCCATGACAGACAACATCCGGTTGTCCTTATGCATGATCGTCAAAGATGAAGCGAAGCGGATTGCGGACTGTCTGCAAAGCGCAAGACAGCTTGTCGATGAAATCGTCGTTGTCGATACCGGCTCAACGGACGATACACCGGCCATCTGCGAGTCGCTGGGAGCGCGGGTTCTCTCCTATCCGTGGCACGACAGCTTCTGCGATGCGCGCAATTTCGGACTGGCGCAAGCCGGCGGCGAATGGGCGATGTGGCTTGATGCCGATGAGCGATTGAATCCGGCAGAACACACTCTTATCCGGCAGGCATTGGACGACCCGATCTTTGATGTCATATCCCTCTCCATTATTAATTATTACGGGGACAACCTTGAGCAGGTAAACGTCAATCATGCGCACATTATGCCGCAAGCGCGATTATTCCGTCTGGGGAGAGGCATCCGCTTCGCCGGCGATATTCACGAGACTGTGACGCTGCCGCCCGATTACGACACTTCACGTATTAAAAAGCTGGATGCCTCCGTTCATCACTACGGATATATGGAGCCCATCATCCGGGAAAAAGCAAAACATGAGCGAAATACATCCCTGCTGCTGAAGCAGGTGGAACAACCCGACCACAATCCATGGTTCGATTATCATTTGGCGGCGGAATATTACCGAGTGAGCAGTTGGCAAACGGCATTGGATTATGTAAACCGTTCGATCCTCGGCTTTTTGCAAAACGGATCCTTGCCGCCTTCCCTGCTGTATAAGCTGAAGTATGACACTTTGCTGCGCTGCGGAAGCATCCGCAGCGCCTGGCCCGGCATCCTGCGGGCGATTCAGCTTTATCCCGATTATGTGGATCTGCACTTTTATAAAGGCATCATTCTGATGCACATGGACATGGCCGCCGAAGCGCTGGCCGTGTTTGAACATTGTCTGGAGCTCGGCGAACAGCCCACCAGCTACCTCAGGCTGAAGGGACTGGGCAGCTTCTATGCCTTGCATTATATCGGCCGCTGCTTGGAACGGCTCGGACGGCAAGCAGAAGCGCAGCTGTATTATGCCAAATCGGGTCTCGAGCCGGAGGACATTTTTTCCGTAGTTGCAGCCGCAGCGGATATGCCGGATTCCTCTTCCGATTAGTTCCTGTATCGCTAAGAAGGCCAAAGGCTCCCGCCTCCATGAAGGAAAGCCGGAGCCTTTGCATGTGTCAAATCAGATTTTATGTCCGTGTCCGCAGCGAAGAATAATGACGAGCAGAATATACAGCACAAGAATAATGCCTGCAGAACCCCAGCCGCCATGATGCGGATGGCAATGATGATGGTGGTGTTTCGGTTTTTCATACAAATTGATTTGTTCGTAGCTGGCGGAAACGTTAATCGGCATCGTAGTCGGATAAGTTGCAGCCGGCGACGTCATCATCGGGGCTTGCATGTTAGGATGCATATTGGGCTGCATATTGGGCTGCATGTTGGGCTGCACATTAGACATATAAGGCATTGCCATCGGTTGATACTTTTCCATAAAACGGGACACCTCCATTAATATTGACCCTGTCTGCTCAGGGTTCATGTGTTTATTAACACACCAACAGTCTATGGAAATGCACCTATACCGACCACGGTAAACACCCATACGAATGAAAAAATGGACGTTTGCCCTCCGCTTGTCTGCGGCATAAGCCGTAACCAAACGGAAAGGACGAGGCCTTTGTCATGGACAAGCGGCGGGCGAGCTGCGCACTTGCACGGCATTCGTGCGTATTTGACAAGCATGGATTACGCGTGTAATATAACTAGTGTATTACATATGTAATCAATACAATAAAGGAGGCAGACCTGTGAGCCATATTCCCCAAATATCCGATGCGGAGTGGGAAGTCATGAAAGTGTTATGGTCCAAAACATCATGCACGGCAAACGAAGTCATTGAAGCTTTGGAACATCAAACCGATTGGAAGCCAAAAACCGTAAGAACGCTTCTGAACCGGTTGGTTCATAAGCAAGCCATTTCTTTTTCGCAGGAAAACAGGGTGTATACTTATTACCCGCTGGTGTCCGAAGACGAATGCGTGAAGTCCGAAACGGAGTCCTTTCTGAAGCGAATTTACGGTGGCGCCTTTAAACCGCTGCTCGTTAACTTTTTAAAAGAAGAACGGCTTTCGCCGGAAGAAATTAAAGAGTTAAAAAACATATTGGACGACAAATCGAAATGAGCGCAGCCGAATCAACTGCGGAAATGAGAGGGCGATTATGAACCGGTTAGCGGAGCTGCTTATCAGCCTCTTCCATTGGGTCTGCTCGGTCTCGGTTATGGCGGCCGTTCTGGCGGTGTTGATTATCGTCATGCAGCGCATGTTAAGGCATCGGTTGAAACCGAGATGGCATTATCTGCTGTGGATCTTATTGATGTTTAAATTAATGCTGCCATGGGGGCCGGAGAGCGAACTCAGCATCTACAATTGGATCGGGTTTACGGAGCCGGCACATCCCGCTCACTCGGCTGTTTCGTTTCAGGCGGAACCACTTGCGGACGATGTCCCGCTCCCGGACACCACCCTCGGCTTCATTTACCGGCACTTATTTGTCATATGGCTCGCCGGGGTATGTATATTGGGAAGCTACACCATTTGGGTCAATGGAAAGTTTGCTCGCACAATGAGGCAAGAAACGACGGCGATCACCGATGCCAGTGTCATTCAACTGTTTGATCAGTGCAAAAAACGGATGGCGATTCACAGGCACATTGTACTTGCCGAATCCAGCTCGCTCACTACGCCAACTCTCTTCGGATGGCTGAAACCTAGATTAATTTTGCCTACTAAAGTTGTTAGTCTGCTGGACGACAATCAACTACAGCATGTATTCCTGCACGAGCTTGCGCACTGCAGGCGAAACGATATCGCCGTCAACTGGATGATGCACATATTGTTGATCGTTCATTGGTTTAATCCGGTGCTTTGGTACGCTTACCGGAGGATGCGGGAGGACCAAGAGATCGCCAGCGACGCGCTTGCGCTCAGCTGCCTTTCTCCCGGCCAAAGCCGGGCATACGGACTTACGCTCATTACATTGCTGGAAAACCTCTCGTCCCCCATCCCAACTGCCGGCAGCGTGAATCTTACGGGAAACAAATCGCAACTGCAAAGGAGAATTCACATGATCAAACAGTTTAAAACAAATTCGTATCGCTGGTCGTTTCTCGGTATGGCGGCAATCATTTTCATCAGCGGCTGCACGTTGACAAGCCCCAAATCCGATCAAACGGCCACGCAATATGCAAGCGAAAAAACGTCCGAAGGTAAAACGGAAGAGTCCGCTTCCGCTGCCAAGGAACAAACAGCACTGACTGGCGATTCGGCAAAACAGACGGCTTCCGCCGATGGACAGCCGTCAAACCCGGGCGGTTCGGACAGTGCTTCGGTTTCCGCCGGCACGCAGCAAACGGCATCGTCTGACGCGCCAAAACCGGCCGCTCCCACGGAGACTCAGTCAGTCGCTTCTAGCGAATCGCCGCAACCGGTACCCGCTCAAGCCGCACCGCAGGCAGCTCCAGACAACGTGAAGAAGCCGCAGCTTGTTCCGCAGGATTCGAGCGTGAAGAAACCCGCTCCTGTTCCGCAGCAGCAAAATTCGGACAACGTGAAGGTATCGGCGCAACTGCATGCTGACGGGTCGCCGCAACCGGCGCCACCTGCTTCGGCACCGGCACCCGTACCGGCGCTGACTCCAGCGCCAGTGCCGGCAAACGATTCTTCCAAGCCTGCACAGTCCTCCATCAAGCTGCAAGTTTCGGAAGGAACTTCAATCACCGAGTCTTCGACCCTAAGAGTGCAGCATGTGCCATCGGACAATTCTCAGTATGCAGCGCCTGCCGTTAAAGTACTGCCGGCGTCTTCCGAGCATGCTGCGAGTCAGGAACCCTCCACTTTGATCGTCCGCAAGCAAGGGGACGGATATGAGGTTACGCCCGTACTCGTCCCTTCGGCGGAACAATAATGGGCAGGCGCCTCCAACCCCACTTGCATAGTGGTTTTGGAGGCGCCTTTGCACATCATTTGGAAATAACACTCTCTAGCAGCTATTCTTTGTGTATAGCCCTTAACCTCTTACCAGTTCCAAGCGTCGAGGCCGAGCAGCTTTCTGCCCAGGGCAGTCAATTCAGGGTCCTCCGGCGTATGGGTAAGCTCCCAACCGCGAGGATCTTTCGGAAACGGGTTAAATTTGTTGGACTGCTGGTGCATCGACGTTTTGTTCTTCAAGCTTTCGAACGCAAGTCTTCTCCGCTCCTCAAACATTTCTTCTTTCGCCGGGAACATCGTAATGTACTGCGCAAGACGGGGACGTTCGAACATATTTTCCCCGTTGCCGTGAGCAACCAAGACGTCCCACAGCAGCAGATCCCCTGCTTCGCCGGGAATAACCTTCACTTCGTGCCCCGTATAATCCGGATTGATCGAATTGCGGTCCGCCGGCTGATTTTTAATCCACTGCTCAAAATCCTTATAGATGCTCGGCACGCAGCGGAAACCGCCTTGATGGATATTTGTATCCTCCAAAAACAAGACGCCTTGCAAAGGACGCGGACGCGGCAGCGGGAACGTCAGGTTGGTTGTGTCCGTATCCCAGTGAATGAAGCTGGCGTTCAACTCGGGTTTGTCGTCCCGTTTCGGCGGCTTCATGTTCACCCGGTCCACTGTGACCCACAGCTTTTCCTCCTCCAGCAGCTCGGCAAACGCTTGATACAACCGTGGGAACTGGCGGTTATCCCAAAGCGACGGGTGATGGATAAAAGGAATCATGCCCCGCTGCTGATCATGCCACAATTCGTCCATACCGGCCGGCGGCGTATACCAGCCTTCCCGGTTCTCCGGATCCTTGCCCATAAACTCCCAGATCGCTTTTACAGTACGCTCGCAGTTTTCTTTTGGCACCGCATTTTTAATCAAGATATATCCATTTTCTTTAAAAAATGCTTTCATTTCCTCTGTAATCACTGCCATCTCTAATTTCCTCCCTGTATCCGAATAGGAATGGTGTTTACCCTTTTACCGCACCGCTTGTTGTACCGGTTGCGATATATTTCTGTACAAAAAATCCGATAATAATCATCGGCACCATCGTAATGGTGGCGGCGGCGCTGCTTTTGCCCCAATCGACGGAAATCGCGCCAACGAAGGTGGAGATGCCGACAGGCAGCGTATACGTATCCATGCTGGTCAGCTGCATCGAGAACAACAGCTCGTTCCAGGAATACTGCATGGCCAAAATAAACGCGGCAGCCATGCCCGGCAATACGATCGGAACGATGATTTTCCAAAAGGTCTGCATGGGAGAGCAGCCGTCAATTTTGGCCGCATCGCTCAGTTCATGAGGCACATCGCGAATAAATCCCATCATCAGCCAAATAATAAAAGGCAGATTCAAGGCGGCATGCGCGATCACCGGCCCGGCCAGCGTACCCAACAGACCCGATGCTCTAACCAAGGTGAAAAGCGGCAGCAGCATCGAGATCGCCGGCACCAGCTTTCCTAATAGAAAGCCGTTAGCAATTGCATTGGACCACCTTGAGTTGAAACCAACCAAGCCGTAAGCCGCCAAGGTGCCAAAAATAATAGCGATCAGCGTAGAGACAATAGCGACAAAAGCGCTGTTGCTGAAATATGAAGAGAAATCGCCCTTAAGAAACGCATTGACATAATTGACAAGTGTAGGCGTAAAAAACACCTTTGGCGTGGTCGTAAAAATATCCATTTCCGTTTTAAACGAATTGGTGATCACAAGCAGGATCGGGACAACGGTCCAGATGGTGAACAGACCTAACGCCAATGTTTTGAATCCGCGTCCGAGCCAGCGGTTCAGCATGTATGATTCCTCCTTTACCCTGCCTTGCCGGAAGCGGAGTTTTTCATCAACGAGCCAAAAATCAGCAGCAGGCCAACCAGCGTAATAACCGACACGGCCATCGCGTAGCCCATCTCGTTGTTTTCAAAAGCTTGCTTGTAGGCGTAAATGCTAAGCGACGACGTCGAGTTGGCGGGGCCGCCGCCGGTCAGCGCAAAGATGATGTCGAACACGCGGAATGCGTCCGTGCCCCGGATCAGCGTAATGACAACAATGACCTTGGATAACATCGGCAGCGTAATTTTCGTCAGTGTCTGCAATGCTCCCGCTCCGTCAATCTTGGCCGCCTCATACAAGTCGTGCGGAATGGACGTTAGTCCGGCAGAGACGACAAGGATCAAGAAAGGAGTGGCGTGCCAGGCGTCGGCGAGCACGATGCTGAATAACGCCGTGCTTGTTTTCTGCAGCCCGCCGAACGATTCCAGACCAAACCACGACAATACGTAATAAACAAGTCCATACGTCGGATCATACATATACCGCCAGATCAAACCTACGATGACGTGAGAAATCAGCAGCGGCATCGTAAATAAAGCTCTCATGACATTGGCCAGCTTGGCCGGAATTGTCGTCAGTAAGATGGCAATGCCAATCCCCAGCAACAATTCCAGGAATAACGCCAAACCCATAAACAAAAACGTATTCCACAAAGAGCGCAATGCCGTAGCGTCTTTGAAAAACCGGATATAATTATCGAAAAAGACGAAAACTGCTTTGGATTCCTGTCCCAAACCGTATTGAAAGAAGCTCATGTACATTGCGTATACAAGAGGCACAATCATCGCCACAAACACGATAACTGCCGCCGGCAGGACCAGAAATCCGGCCAGGAAACTGGCTTCATTTTTTTTCATCAAGCGGCGTTGCTGATGGTTCATCACTGCGGTTCCGCCTTGGGGTTTTTCCACTTTTACTCCCCCGTATGTCATTTTTAGAATTGTGAAGCCAGATCTTGCTGTACTCTCTCCAAAATTTCCTTAGGATCGGCGCCCGAAGTAATGATGCTCGACATACCGTTGCCCAGCGCTTCGACCAGCTTCGGCGCATTCGGCTGAAGCGGCGATGTGATGCCGTCTTTTAAAGCCGCTCCGACGGCCGGCAGCCAAGGCGCTTTCGACACAAGCTCCTGATCGTTAAACAGAGACTGGCGCAAGCTGATGTGGCTGGCGTTTTTGAGGCTCATCTTTTTCTCCGTTTCCTTGCTGGTCAGCCATGCCGCCAACTGGAACGCTTCTTTAGGATGTTTGCTGTCCTGCGGTAAACACCAGCTCCATACGTTAATTAAGCCGGCCGGGCTTTTCTTATATGGCAGCGGCGCGTACCCCAGCTTGCCGGCAACCTTCGACTTGGTTGGATCCTCCAGCTGCGAGAACAATCCCGACTGTGTAATGCCCAGCGGTATTTGCCCGAACTGCAAAGCTTTTGTAACTTCATCCCACCACCAGGTTGTGCTGCCCTTCATCGAATACGAAGCAAGCGTTTTCCAGAACTGCATCGTTTCGATGTTGGCCGGCGTCGCCAAATCGAGCTTGCCGGATGCATTGAAATAGTCCGATCCGTTGGTGCGTTTAAGAATCGTAAAGATGCTGACGCTGGCGCTGCCCTGCTTGCCGGGAATGCCGATGCCCGTTCCTTTGTCAAAAAACTGCTTCGCTACCTTCAGCGTATCGTCCCACGTTTGCGGCGGCTGCAATCCTTCCGCTTGCAGCATCTCCTTGTTGTAGACAAGCAGCGGCATTTGCTCGAAGTTCGGCAAACCGTATAACTTATTGTCTACAGTAAACGCTTTAATCGCGCTTGGATTCAAATCGGCCGCGTCGTATTTGCTGCCGGCTTCTTTCACCAGATCGTCCAGCGGGGTCAGAAATCCCGATTTGACGTATTCCCCAATCCACGATTCCTGGGCCCAGATCAAGTCGTATTGCCCCGTTTTGCCCGACATATTCAGCGTTTGCTTAGGCTTCAATTGACCGAAATCGATCGCATCCATCTTCACCTTGATGCCGGTTTCCTTCTCGAATTCCTTCAGCAGCTCGGCCTGGTCGTCAGCGTGCGGCCCCGCCCATCTGGAGATCGTCAGCGTCACATCGCTTTTTGGCGCTTCCGCCGGTTTGGCAGCTTCCTTCGGCGCTTCCTTGGCGGCGCTTGGCGCAGCCGCTCCGCCGTTTGCCCCGGATGCCGCCGGTTTGCTATCCCCGCCGCCGGCGCAGCCCGACAGCAGCAGCAAGGCGGAAAGGGAGCCCACAATCATTTGCTTTGTTTTCTTCATATAACATCCTCCCGAAACGTATGGTTTTGTTCGTTCAACAACGTCCTGAAGTAACCGGCAAACTCCCGAAGCATGTCTTTTGTCGCAAATTCACCGCTGTAATCTTCGAGGCCCAGATACCCTTTATAACCGGCCGCCTGCAAATCGCCTACGAGCCGAGGCCAAGGAACGCAGCCTTTGCGCAAGCCCGCCCATTCAGCTCTCCAGACAACGCCGTCCGCCGCATTGTCCACCCGGTTCCAGCTCACATTTTTCACATGAACGTGAGCAAGATAAGGCCCCATGATATCAATCCCCATCGTGAAGTCCTCGTACCCTTCATAGATCATGTTACCCGGGTCATATAAAATGCCGATATAACCGGGATCGAATCCGTCGCATAATCTGCGGGCCGCCGAAGCACTGCTGACGATCGTATTATGGTGAATCTCCACAATGCCTTTAACTCCGTAATTGCGGCATATTACTTCCGATTTGCGCAAATATTCCCGCGTTTGCTCAAACAGCTTGGCATACGGTTCGGTTCCGTCGTACAGCGGTACGCCCAAGCGGATGAAAGAAGCGTCCATAAAGCTGGCGGCCCGCAGAAGCCGTTCGGTGGTCACGAGATCACCGGCCGTCATATTCGGCAGAACGCCGACCGAGGTAATATTCGCTTCTTCCGCAGCCAATCTGTACTCGAACCATTTCGTCTTTTCGGAAGCGATCGGGATGGAGCAGCGGTTGTTTCTCCAGAAAGACGGCGCCTCGTTCAGCGCATCCGGGGGAACATCGGCGAACCGCCATTCAATGCCGTCTATGCCCGCTTCCTTTACTGCTGAAATCGTCTCATCCAATGTTAAGTCCGGCGTCGATGCTGTGAATACAGACAACTTCATTCATGCTTCCCCTTCCCATTCGGCTCGATCCAAGGCTTATGCCCCTAATTTTCATGAGCTTTAGCAGCAGACTGTATTAAAGAGTGCTAAATCTATAGCCAAACATCACCCCCTTGTTGAAATCAACTTTTTTTTAGAGCAAGGAAAGTTTAACTATATTAAAGCGCTAAAGCGCTTATTAAACTTTCTGCTCGCAAGAAAAGCTCCCGCTAGGACACGAATGTACCTCACCGAAAGGGCTTCGATCAGAAGCTTTTCTTATTTTTTCAAAAATGCGTCGATTTGCTTCTGCTTTTCGGCGATGATCTTGTCTACGCCGGCTTTTTTCAGCTTATCGATAAACTCGTTGTATTTAGCATCCTGCTGCGCATCGGTTCCCGAACCGCTTTCCAGCGTTTTGCGGTATTCCACCACGATCGTATTCACCTTGGATATTTCCGTTTTTACCGGATCGGGATTAAAATCAAAACCGGCAATGACCGATTTCGTAAAATTGTTCGGGTCGGTGCTCATCTGGATGAATTTCTTGTCCGTGGCCGTGGCCGATGCCGGAATGCGGGCATTGGACCAAGGCGTCACCATCCACCATAAATTTTGAAACACTTTGGACGGATCGGCGCCTTCCGGATATTTGAACTGCTTATCGCCTACGGGAACAAAATCCTTTCCCTGAATTCCGTATAGGTACAGGTCTCTTATTTCCTTATCTTTATACAGCACATTCAAAAACATCAGCACCCGCTCGGCGTTGCGGGAAGATGGCGTAATCACGATAAAATTGCCGGCTTTAAACGAGCTGACCATCTTGAAGCCTTCGCCTTCAATGGATACATAGTCCAGTCTCGCGCCGGGATCAAGCTTGGCCCGTCCGGCGCTGTTCTCGCCCATGTACCCTTCCGGGGCATTGCTGATGTAACCGAGGCTTTTCGTGTCGGAGATCAGCTCCGACTGCAGCGACGCTTTGCTGAACAGCGAATCTTTGTCGATCAGCCCCTCGTCCCACCAGCGTCTTTTTAACTTGAGAAAATCTTTGTACTGCTGCGTCTCGAATTGGTTAATCACAACCGGCTCGTTGTTCAGCAGAAAACCTGGTGAATTAAAATCGTAGCTGGGCACATATTCACGCTGCGTACCGAGAAAAGCCATCGCTTTATAATCGCCGGTATATTCGCCGTTGTACCTGATGCCCACCCTGCCGCTCGCCCGCTCGGACGCCAACGCTTTTTTCAAAAATGCCTCCACCTGCTGCAGCGAACCGAGGTTGCTTGCATTGTAGCCGTATTTCTCGGCGATATCGGCCCGGAAGTTAAAACCTTGCGGGTACTCAATCGGCCCCGGAATTGGAATCCCATACAACTTCCCGTTGTATTTGTTGGTATGGATATATTCGGGGGTAAGCCCCTTATATAAGTCGGGAGCGTACCGTTCAATCAAATCGGTGACATCCCGCGCCCCCATCCGGTTCAAAATCTGCGAATAGTTCTGCCAATATCCGTTATAGAAGAAATCGTAGTCTTCGCCGGCAGCCATTTTGACAAGCAGCTGGTTATTGTAGCTGCTCCAAGGGATGTACTCGATATCCAGCGCCGCATGAATGGATGCGGAGAGCTTCTCATTCAGCGCCTTCATCACTTCATTGTAACGAGGCGGCGTCTCGCCGGGTAAAACAAGCTTAAGCGTGACATCGCCGTTTCGCTTCCCGCCCGCCGCGGCTTCATTCAGTGCCGCCTGATTGCCGTCACTGCCGGGCAAGGATAAGGGACTGCTGCAGGCTGAGAGCAGGAGCAGCAGCGCTGTGAATAAAGGCAACCATGAAGCCAATTTCTTTCTGTTCACAAAGTTCCCTCCTGAAGACATTTGTGGGATGGGTTCTCGGGTGTTATCGTAGCTTTTTCGTGGCGAAAAATATACTTCAAAATATGATTATTCCTCAGAAATCCGTAAATCCGCGGTTTTTGTAGTAACTTAAGCTGCCGCATGATTAAAAAAAAACCAAGCTGCGAGGCCTGGTTCATTTGGCATTATTTTGTCTTCGGTAGGCGTTGGGCGTCAGCCCGTATTCCTTCTTAAACACATAATAAAAATAGTTGCTGGAATTGAAGCCGGCGGCATGTGCAATCGACTGGATGAGCATATCCGATTGCTCGATCAGTTCTTTGGCTTTTTGCAGCCGCTTGCGGTTGATATAGTCGTGAACGGATACCGACGTCTGTTCTTTAAACAACACATTCATATAACTGACCGAATATTTTAAATGATCCGCCACGTCGGCGGCCGAAAATTCCACCCGTGTATAGTTCTCGTCGATAAACGCCAAGGCACCGGCGACCATTTCGCTTGATTTGGTTTTTTTACCGTTGTCCTGCACATTTGCCGCATTCTGCACCACTCCATCGATCCAGACGGCGATTTCTTCCACAGATTCGAGCTTGATCAATTGGCCGTACAATTCCTGGTAAGACAGATCCGGCAGCGGATTGCCTTTGGCCGCGGGCGATAAGCTTTTGAGCACATTGATCGCCACTTCGCTGGCCGTTGCAATCATATCCCGGTACGGGTAGCCCTCCAGCCCGTAAAGCAAACTTTCGATAGCGGGTTTCACCTTATCCAGTTTCCCCAAATTCAGCTCATTGATGATCGCTTTTTCCTTATCGTGGGGATATTCCGGTTTCTCCGGCTGCCGCAAGCTGACGTAATCCAGAATGGAGCCGGCTCCGCGGTATATGCGGTGATGCGTAGCCGCCAGCGCCCCTTCATACGAATATTCGGCTTCATACAGTGTCTCCACCGATTCGCCGATGCCAATCGTTACGCTAACATTCAAATATTGCACGAAATTGGACTGTACCTCGGTTAATACCTCTCTTAAATGCTGCAGATCGTCCTCCCATTGATTCACAATAACCGCCACATGATCCGCGGCGATATTAACCGGCAGGCAGCGGTAAGTCTTCTCGATCGTTTCTTCCGCAATATTGCACATCGCATACCGGATTAAATATCGGCTTTCGCTGTCGAAAAGCTCCTCGAAGCGGCTGTAATGATCGATCCGAAACACGATGACCGCAGCTTGCTTGTCCGTTTCCAGCTGAATATGATGTTCCTTGATCTGCTCGTCAAACCGGCTTCGGCTGTCATGATAACCAAGCAGCAGGCTTTTCAAAAATTGCTCCTTAAGCAATACCTGCGTCCGGTGCGAGAAGTTTTCCAGCGATTCGTTCTCGACCACCACCTTGGAGAAGGCCCGCTTGACGATTTCAATATCCCCTTCCATCTCAAGGCCCGTCAGCCCGTTGGTCTGGCGTTTGACCAGTTGGATGAGCGACCGAATCGGAGAATAGATGACCCGCGATAAAATAACGGATATGATCAGACTGGCGACAAGCAGCACGGAAGTGCTGATTAACGTAATGTTTTTAATGTTGATCAAGCTTTTGAACATCTCGGTGTACGGGTAGATGCTCACATAATGGAATCCGGTGCTCTCCATGGTCGTTTTCTGGAAAGACACGACGTATTTGTTGCCGTTGACGCTTTCGATGAAAGAACCGCTCAATTCCGCGTTTTGCTCAATCCGGTCAAAGTAGGCGAATTTGCCGTCTTTATCGGTAAACAAGCTGGTGGAAGGTTTGGTCACGAATTCCCCGTCGTTCTGAACGATAAACATCTGGTTTAACGGGTCGTTCACCATCTGATCGATCAGCGCCTGGAATTTATGGCTGTTGATATTAATTACCATTGCTCCTTGAATCTCTTTGGAACTGGAGGATGGTTCGGTAATAATCAGCGACAGCAGCGGCCCGTCCGAATCGTTCCCCGGGGGCCCTTTGCGCAATATGTATTGAATTTTCGGGGAAGTGTACCGGTACCCGCTTAATATTTCCGTCATCTCGGTATCCGTAAAGTCGCGAACTCTCATATTCGCGTATTTGGTGGAAATGACGACATTTTGCTGCATATTGTACAAATAAATCGACTGCACGATCGGATTGAGCTGCAGCGTCATGTTGAGCCGCGTGCCGATGTTGCTTTGCGTGAATGTGTCGGTTTCGTCGTGCGAGAACATCGCCGCAAAAATGATATCGTTATAATAGAGGTCGTAGCCGATTTTCACTGTGGAAGTGTACAAGTAGTTGGAAATATTTTGCGTCTGAAACAGCATGTTGTGGGATAAATCTTGAATTTCCCGCTCCAAAATATGCTGCGATTTATAATAAAACAGCCCGAACACCAAATAAACATTCAGGATGTTCAATATGATAAACGAAACCAGCAGCTTCATATATGTATTTTTTCTTATGGACAGCGAGGTACGCGAGATTCCTAACGACTTCATACGCCGGACGGGTCCTTTCTCGTGAGCAGCGTTTGATGGGTGCTGGTATATATTTTAGCATGAAATCCCGCCGAGGTTCGAACTTTTCATTACACCCTCTCTGTCCGAGAAGAGCGAGCTCCCAAAAGAAATCAAGCAAGAGCTGCGAGAATTCCGCGACAATTCACCCTATCTTAATATATAAAATTCCGATATAATAGAGTCATGCTCGTCAACCAATTTTTGGGAGGGTATGATAATGGGTGGAACAAATGACAATAAGCGAATCTTCGTATTTACCGGCCCGGACGGTTCCGGAAGAAAAACGGTCGCCCAGAAGGTTGGGGCGCTTTGCGGTCTGCACAGAGTGATTTCCTATACCACCCGTCCCCCTCGATCCTACGAGAAAGACGGGGTAGATTACCATTTTATAACCCTGGAGCAGTTTACTGAGGCAGAACAAAACGGTGAATTTGTCGAATCCCTTGAAATTGAAGGCGTGCATTATGGCATCAAGTCCCGGGAAATCGACGTGATGTTTCAGCAGCAGCAGTTCGTATACCTTATCCTGAACCGCCAAGGCTCTGAGCTGGTCAAACAAGCTTTCGGCGACAAGGTCGTCCGGATCATGATTTATGCGGATCGAAACAAGGTGATGAGCCGTTTGTTGGAACGCGGAGATACAACGGAAGTTGTTTACAAAAATTTAGATCGTTACGAAGAAGAATTGAGCTATTTAAAAGAATGCGATGCTCATGTGGAAAACTATGAGTTGGACGAAACCGTCGACGAAGTAGCCGAAATCATAAAAACATATATTTAATCCTGCGGATTTAGCATATACAGGTATACGACAAGAAGGTGCCCCATCAGTCATGAACATGATTGTGGGACACCTTTTTTGCGATTGACCGAACTGCTAGCGGCAGAAGTATTTCCGAACGAACGGGCCATGTCCCCTATTCTGTATCAGAAGATCCTGCAGCCTGCTTCGGTTCTATATAAAACGCCACGCCTTCCGGCTCGTTGGCGGCCCGCACCTGCATCCCGTGATGCTCGGCTATTTGCTTCACAATAGCCAGGCCTAGGCCAAACTGGCCGTCTCCGCCGGATCGGAACGGCTCGAACAAGCTTTCGGCGATCGCTTCATCGAGATGCGGGCCGTCGTTGCTGATGCGTATCACCGGCAAAAGGCCTTCAGCCGTGCCCGTCTG
This sequence comes from Paenibacillus thalictri, assembly GCF_004307995.1. Lineage (GTDB taxonomy): Bacteria > Bacillota > Bacilli > Paenibacillales > NBRC-103111 > Paenibacillus_AF > Paenibacillus_AF thalictri. Next base: position 147,102 of record NZ_SIRE01000004.1, read on the forward strand.
CGCGGCGATCTGAATATGTCCGGCGGCATACCGCAGCTGATTGTCCAAAATATTTTCCATCATCACCTTCCATTGCTCGGCGTCGCCGCGCAGCCGGATATCCGGGTCCAGCGTCATTTCCCAACCGATCTCGGGCCGCCGGTAACGCAATCTGTCCACTGTGTCCTCGATAATTTCATTTAAATGAAACGGTTGAAACGGCTTTTCGCGGGCGGTCAAGTAATTCAGCTTATTGAGCAGCAGCAAGTCGCGGATCCGTTTTTCCAGCCGTTCGCCTTCTTTCATGATGACACTGACGCTTTCATGCAAAGTGCCTTTCGGGAAAATCCCGTCATAGATGGACTGCGCATAACTGCGGATGACCATGACCGGCGTCTTCAGCTCATGCGACGTATGCTGCAGAAAAAATTGCTGCGCCCGGTCCTGCCTGACCAGCCGCTGCCGCATCGATTCGATCGCTTTGGCCAAACGGCCGATTTCGTCTTTGCGTTTCGTTTCGAAAGGCTCATGCCACTCCCGCTCCGCCAGCTTGCCCACATGCCGTTCCATCTGCACAAGCGGCCGCGTAAAATAACGCGCCAATCCCAAGCAAGGAAGCCAGCTGAGCACGATCAGCCCGACCATCAGCAGCATCAGCCGGTAAAACATCGTCATCACCAAATCATTGCGGTAATTGCCCCATGCGTAAGACACAATGTAACTCGGCTCGTTCTGAATAAGCTCCTTGCGAATGACATAAAAAATACTTCTGTCATCGATGCTGAGCGTATATTTTTTGAGCGGCACCACTTGGGCCAAAGCATCTTGTTCCATCGCTTGGACAAAAGGCCGCTCGATCGAAGTGGCCGCTGTCAAAGTCGACATCGCGGTTGTCGTTTGCGCATCCGTGCTGCCGCTAATCATAAAATGCTGAATCGCCGGTCCTTCCGGCGCGCTGATCCGGGTAGCTAGAGCAAGCGCAGCCGGTTTCCCGGCAACGGCTATCGCCTGATCTTCTTTTTGATCCGCCGGCATCGTAATGAGTTGTTTCATGGAAATCGTAGTTGGTATCGTAGGAGTAAATGAGCTCATTTCCGTGATGGTGGAGGCTGCAGTTGCGCCTGTATTCGATGACGTTGTGGATGCCAGATCGGGCGGACCGACCACCGTTACTGCAGCAGCGGGAATAGAGACACGAAGCGCCGGCATAGCCGGTGCGGTCTGATCCACCCGCAGCCCCCTTTGCGTATCCAGCAAAATATCGTAAATCTGCTCGGTAAAAAAACCTTTTAACGTCCACGGCAGAAGTACGGCCAGCAGCGTAAAAATGAGCAGCGTCAACGCTGCAAATGCCCCCCACAACTTGACCGCAAGCGGCCATTGTCCGACTCGAGTTCTCATGCCTTCACCATCCTATATCCAAATCCGTACACGGTTTCCAAGCGCAGCTCCGGCAGCTTGCGCCGCAGCCTGCGCACCAGGTCGTCGACAACGCGGTCCGAGCCGTAATAATCAATCCCCCACACAGCCGCAAGCACCTGCTCCCGCTCAAGAATTTGTCCGCTATGGGAAACGAAAAAAACAAGCAGCTCAAATTCTTTGCTCGTCAGATCGAGCTTATTCCCGTCGCCGTCTTCGACGATACGCGCCTGCTCGTCAATCACATAGGTTCCCGCAGTCAGTTTGCTGCGGCGATCTTGAACGGCCGCGGCGGCTGCGCTGCCGTATACCCGCTCCAGCAGCTTGCGGGAACGGATGACAAGCTCGCGCGGCAGAAACGGCTTGGCCAAATAATCGTCGCTCCCCATCTCAAGCCCGACAATACGATCGATATCGGCATCGCGCGCCGAGATGAAAATAACCGGCTGCAGCGGATCCGCCGCTTTGATTTCTCTCATCAGCTGAAACCCGTCCACTCCGGGAAGCATGATGTCGAGGACCCACAAGTCCGGTCGCTCCGCAATCGCGGCTTGCGCCGACGAACCGTCGCGGAACGCACGCACGTGCCACCCCTCTTTTTCCAAATATGCGGCCAATACGCCGTTTAAATGTTCCTCATCTTCCACTAAAAAAATGCGATACATGAAGGTCCTCCCGTTACATCCCGCGATCCTGCGATATGGAAAAGGCGGACACGGTTCGCGGCTAGCGAACCGTTCCCACCTGATATATGATCTTTTTTCGGAATCTTATTGCTTGGCGGCTTCGGTTTGCTGTGCCGCCGCTTGAGCGGCTTTCATTTTTTGGCTTACATCGCGAAGCTGCTCCGTCTCTTGCTTATAGTCCGTCAACAGCAGCGGCAGCAAGCTCTTGATCGTTGCCGCATCGTCGGCGTCTACGGCCTCGGCCAGCTGCTGCTGGCGCTTAAACGATTCCGGCAGCTCCACTTTCATTATATCATCCGCTTTTATCCCCTCAACAGGAAGTGCTTGGGCAATATCTTTCAGTTCGGCGCCATCTTTTATAATGCGTACCTTGAGTGCGGGAACGGTTTCCGTTGAAGCCCCTTGACCATTAGGCGTTTCTCCCTCTTTCGGAGGCAGCGTCTGCTCAAAACGGACGATTTGGCTAAATGGGACGTTGTCCTTCGCTTCAGCTCCGTCTGCATCTTCGCTGCCCGTTACGGTTATCATTTGGGCTTTGCTGCCGATCTCGGCTCTCTTGGTAATCATGACAGCGCTGGTGATCTGCGGCTTAGGCATGTCCGCTTCTACTTGCTTGCGCTCATCCAGCGCTTGTTTCCACGCTGCCGACGTCTCCGGGGCGTAGGTCGCGGAAAGCAGCTTCCAGTAATTGCGCTGCAGCGCAGGTTGAATCAGCATCGCCGGTGCCGCAGCAGCTGCCGTCAATTTGACGGCCGGCTGACTTGTCGTTACAACTGCAGCAGGTGTGGTTGTTGCCTGATCCGCAGCCGTATCCGCGGCAAAAGCGCTGCCCGCACCTCCGATGGCCATTGTCAACATAGCGGTAAGCAGACTGGTTTGAGTTAAACGGCGTTTCCATTGTTTTTTCATGATTGAAAAACTCCTTCCGGTTTATGTAGTTCCAGGGGTGTCATCCCCTACAACCTTACTGTACCGAAAGATTGTGGACATCTTATCGCAACATTGTGGGAAATTGTGTGATGCACGGGAGGATGGAGAGGGCGGTTGCCCGCAATTAGATTTGCAGCAGAGCGATTCATCGCACGAACAATACAACAAACATACGTTCGCAAACCCATTTTAATTGCAATTGGATGAATGCTCTATATCAAGCTTACGACATAACCATAATCTATTAGTAAAGCTGGTCCTGAAGTTTCAAAAATAGCTTATCGCCAAAATCAAAACCAATGCGAGGTGAACCATTTGTTTTCCAAACTGCTGTCTATGGACCACAGCCCCGTCGCGGAGATCTACACTCCGGATTCCATTCTAAGCCACAGTAAAATAACTTTTCGCAATACCGAATTAACCAAAGGCAAAATTCGATACAGCACTTGTACGGATGTCGCATGGATCAACAAGGACCGCTATCTGGCCGTTTTAAATTACGCAGCTGAATCGCTGCATATCTATGCGTTTGATCGATTAAAACATACCGCTTCGCCAATCCAATCTCTGAACAATCAGAACGGTATGCAATTACATGAACCGGACAAGTTTGCGTTTTCGCCTAATGGATTATACATGGCCGTTACAAATAATAAGGCGGGATCTTCATCCGTCAACCTGTACCAGATGGATCCTCGCTCAAGCTTAGTTCATCCGGTTCCGTTTGGCGTCATTAAAGCTTCGGATTATCGTTTTCACGGAGTTGCTTTTTCAAATAATTCCCAGTATATGGTAAGTACTGTTACGAGCGATCAAGGGCTCATCTATCTTCACAAACTTATCCCCCAAGCGCATGGCGCTGTCAAGCCGGAGCTCGAGCAAACGGTTCAGAACGGATATTTCCCTTTAAAACCCAAATCGATAAACTTCTCTCAGGACGGATCGCTTATGGTCGTTTGTTTCAGCAGCACTCCGGGCAAGGAATCGCCGACCAGTAACGGCGGGATAGCCATTTATTCATTTGATCAACAAAATGGAATCGTTGGCACGGAGCCGCTGTGCGAGCTCATCGGCAACCCCGAAATGGCTTTTACCGATGACGTTGCTTTCTCTTGTGATGCCGCATCTTCGTATATTGCTATGACATCCCAGGCGAACGATTCCATCGTTTTTTATCCATTCGATAGAAAAGCCAATCAGATCAACCCCCAATTCTTCGCTCTTTCCAATCCGCAAGCGAAGATCAGCTTCCCGCACGGTCTAGCGTTGTCATCCGACAACCAATATCTTGCGGTTTCAAATTATGGCGATGATAAAGTAACCGTTTATTCATTGAACGGGGAAGCAAAACGTCAAGGGTAACATAGGGCATGGAATCATAACCGTCTTTATGTAACTGACGAGCGGCGCTCTTTTTTACATAAAGAGAGGTTATCGCTTTCGATTCCGAATGATTATGACATGTTGGACAATTGCAATAACAATGGAAACAATGCGAAAAGAGGCGGTGGGTTCGGTTAGTAACAAGAAAAACCGCCAGGATTTCACCCGCCGGCCCTTCATGAATAATTAAGTGTCTGTAATGAGACAACTGTCTCTGGTGGTTGAAGAATTTGGACTAGGACATTCAAATCGGATGTCCTTTGTAAGGTTGGTAATTGTTTACTTTTACCAAGTAAAAGTGGTATATTTAATATAGACAACACTAGACAACACTAGACAACACTAGACAACTTTGAACAAAATAATTTTCATAATATGACTTACATTCCCCATGATTTCCTCTATTCTTTTCCTATGGAGGTGTCCCATGGGAAAAGATAAGGAGGAGAAAGAAATGGCTGCTCCAGCTATGCCGATAGAACATATCCAAATCGAGATGTCAGAAAAAGATTATAATGATTTCGTTGAATTTGCAACGAAAAAAAAGACTTCTTTTACTCCTGAACAGCAAAAGATTAGAGATAGATTTAAAAAGTTTGAACAAAACCGTAACAAAAAGAAATAGGCTGTATGAATGAATTTTTGGATGTTACACCACTACATTTTGGTAAAATTAGTCGAGAATATTTAACTTTAATAAAAGATTTTGATTGCGGTAAAGAAGTGGTTAATAATTTTCTTAAAATAGAAGCCTTAAAACTTCATGAACTAAGAAAAGTAATTACCCATCTGGCTTTTGATGAAAATCAAAATTTAGTCGGGTATTTTTCTTTGTTTAATGAGTCGGTAACTATTGTGAAAAGCAAGAGAGAACAACAAAATTGGGATGACATAAGAAGTGAAAAGAGTATATTTCCAGCCATAAGACTCCACTTCTTAGGAGTTAACAAAGATTACCAAGGCCGTGGTTATGGAGAACAGTTGCTATTTGAAGCTATCGCTATTGTTAAATCAATCTCAACTGATAGTGGATGTAATTTCATTACTTTAGAGACTCAATCAGACACAATTCAATTTTATATAGATCGAATGTTTGTGCGCTTGAAACAATCTGACCATGACCATTCATATAATGATATGTGTTTAAGATTCGATTGGTATTATTAAGAATTAAGAATTAATGATTATAGGTCACCCAAATGGGTGACCTTTTGTATATTTATATTATGTCAGCGCAATATCGCTTCAATCTGCTCCAGTTCCTCCGGCTCCAGCTTCAGCCGGTTCAGCACGCCCACATTGTCTTCGATCTGGCTGACCTTGCTGGCGCCGATCAGCACCGAAGCAACCCGCTCCTTGCGCAGCACCCAGGCCAGCGCCAGCTGAGCCAACGTTTGCCCGCGGCTTTCGGCAAGCTCGTTCAGCAGGCGGATTTTGAGCAGCTTTTCCTCGGTGATGTCGTTTTCCTTCAAGAAAGGGCTGTTCGAGCTGGCCGCGCGGGAATCCACTGGGATTCCGTTCAAGTATCGGTTCGTCAGCATCCCTTGGGCCAGCGGACTAAAAGCGATGCAGCCCGCTCCGCCTGCTTCCAGCTCGTCCAGCAGACCGTCCTCGACCCAGCGGTTGAACATCGAATACGTCGCTTGGTGGATAAGCAGCGGCGTGCCCAGCGATTTCAAAATCTCGATCGCCTGCTTGGTCTGCTCCGCCGTATAATTGGATATTCCCACATACAGCGCTTTGCCTTGCCGTACGATTTGGTCCAATGTGCCCATTGTCTCTTCCATCGGCGTGTTCGGGTCCGGCCGGTGCGAATAGAAAATATCGACATAGTCCAGACCCATTCGTTTCAAGCTTTGATCGAGACTGGAAATCAAATATTTCTTCGATCCCCACTCACCGTAAGGTCCCGGCCACATGTAATATCCGGCTTTGGTGGATACGATCAGCTCATCGCGGTAAGCAGCCAAGTCTGACTTCAAAATTTTACCAAATGTTTCTTCTGCTGACCCGGCACTAGGTCCATAGTTGTTAGCCAGGTCGAAATGCGTGATCCCCAAATCGAAGGAACGGTGAATCATCGCTTTTGCGTTGGACAGCGTGTCCACATCCCCGAAATTGTGCCACATGCCCAGCGAAACGGCTGGCAGCTTAAGTCCAGAGCGGCCGCAGCGGTTATACACCATAGAATCGTAACGCTGCTCGCTTGCTTGATATATCGTCATGTTGAATAACCCCCTAAAAATTGTAAAATAAATCCATATCCATCGTTAAAAGGCCCCGAGTTCGACAACCGCCATGTGACTCCAGGATTTGCGCTCATAGGCGTATCGCTGGAACTGACGTTTGAGATAGGAACGTATAATTCCGCTTCCTGACTCGGGCAACCTCACATCCGCCCTCGGATGCGCACCTATCGGCATCCTTATCTCCGGCTATCCCTTCAGCCCTGTCGTGCTAATCCCCTCCACGATGTATTTCTGGAAAATAAAAAACACGGCAAAAACCGGCAGCAAACTCAGCGTCGACATCGCAAACATCGCACCCCAGTCCGTTTTCATCGTCGGATCGGAGAAGTTTTTGATCGCCAGCGATACGGTGGCAAGCTTGGGCGAGTTCAAGTACAGCAGCGGGCTGAAGAAATCGTCCCATGTCCAATAAAACTTAAAGATCGAAACCGTAATAATCGGTGGAACAAGCAGCGGCACCATAATGCGGAAAAAAATTTGGTATTTGCCGCAGCCGTCGATATACGCCGATTCGTCAAGCTCCCTCGGAATACCGCGCAGAAACTGAATAATCAGGAAGATAAAAAACGCTCCGCCAAAAAAAGCCGGCACGATCAACGGCAGAAACGTATTAATCCAGCCCATCTTGTGGAAAAATATGTACTGCGGAATCATCAGCACCTCGCCCGGCAGCATCATCGTCAGCATCATACAGCCGAACCAGAACGGCGCCCACTTGAACCGGATGCGGGCGAAGCCGTAAGCGACCATCGTGGATGAAATGACCGTCCCGATCACCGAAAGAATCGTAATAATAAACGAGTTTTTGAAGAAAACCGCAAACGAAATGCCGGCAAATCCTTTAAATCCGTTCACATAATTATCGAAGTTCCATTTGCTCGGAATCAGCTGATGCGAGTTGACGAAAATATCCGCCGTATCCTTGAAGGAGCTGGACAGCATCCACAGCAGCGGATAGACCATCACAAAGGCGAATGCCGTGACCAGAACATGAACGATGACCGATTTGGAATTTTTGAATGTTTTAACAGCGCCGCTCATGCCCTAGTCTCCCTTCGATTCGTAATACACCCAGTGCTTGGAGCTTTTGAACACAATCGCGGTAAAAAACGCAATCGTCACCAGCAGCATCCACGCCATCGCCGAGCCATACCCCATCTCATAGTAGCGAAACGATTTCTCGTACAAGTACAGCACATAAAACAAGGTTTTATCGAACGGCCCCCCGCCGGTTACGATCATGCCTTCGGTAAACACCTTAAACCCGTTGATAATGCCCATGACCAGGTTAAAAAAGATGACCGGCGTCAGCAGGGGCAGCGTAATATTTTTGAATTTATACCACGCATTTGCCCCGTCCACTTGGGCCGCTTCATAAAGTCCGGCGGGAATTTGCTTGAGTCCGGCGAGAAAGATCAGCATCGAAGACCCGAACTGCCATACGGACAACACGACAAGCGACATCAGCGCGGTAGACGGATGTGTGATCCAGGACACCTTCTCCGTAAATCCGAAGAAAGCTTCCAGAAAGGAGTTGAAGGCACCCGTAGCGCCGAACAGCTGACGCCACATGACCGATACAGCCACGCTGCCTCCGATCAAGGTCGGCAAATAATAGGTTGCTCTGAAAAATCCGAGGAACTTCAATTTCATATTCAGCAGCAGCGCAACGGCCAGCGCAAAGGCAAGACGCAGCGGAATGGCGGTAAATACGAAGATCAGAGTGGCTTTGACGGATATCCAATACCGTGTATCTTCGGTGAACATTTCCTTGAAATTGTCGAGGCCGACCCATTCGGGAGGAGTTAAAATATCGTATTTCGTAAAAGCCAGATACAGCGAGACGCCGATCGGAATAATGGAAAAGGCCAGAAACCCAAACAGCCACGGGAAAATAAATACATATCCCGCCATATGGTCGGATTTCCAAAACGGTTTACTGCCGGCTCTGCTCAAGTTTCATCACCTCGGGTTATGTCATGGGATAAGCCTGTAAGGTTGCAGGCTTATCCCCGCTGCAATTATTTTTTCTTGGCTAATGCCGCGTTTGCTTCTTTCCTGAACTTCTCGGCGGCTTTGTCCGGCGTAATTTTTTCATAGAACACTTCTGCGCGAATATTGGTGAAAATCTTGGAAACTTCCGCACCCGCTACCGGCGCCGGAGGATCGATCGTGCTGGAATGCTTCTCCACTATCTGCAGGTACTGGGAAACCCGTTTTTGCGTATCGCTGAACGTGCTTTGCATGCCTGCGATCAGTTTCGGATGATAGGGCATCCCGAAGTAAGCGTTTAACGATTTGGCGGCGTCGAGGTTATTCGTAAAGAACTCGATGAATTTGGCCGCTTCTTCCGGGTGCTTGGACGAAGCCGCGATGCTGTGGAAGAAGGAAGGTTTCATATACATTCCCTTGCCGTCGCCCGATCCCGGGTACATCGCCATGCCCATCGGTTTTTTCAGCTGAGTTTCCATGATATCGGCGTGGTTGCTCCAATAACCGAATCCGCCGAATGCCGCTTGGCCTTTAGGGAACGGTCCGTCTTCCAGGCCTCTGACCTCCAGCTCCACGCCCATCGGGCTGATCGTACCGGCCTTCTGCCATTTCAGCTGCATGTTCATGAAATCCGTGAACAACTTATCGTCATCGTAACCAATAGCATCTTGGGCTTGGTTGTACAAGGATTTTCCATGTTGTCTGAGCCATACTTCAAAATGACTCTGCATCAGGTGCGTATCGCCGTAAATGTTCAGCTTGTCTTTCGCCGTCTGCAGATCCTTCTCGTATTGATCCCACGTATAGTCCGGTCCCGGCGCTTTGATACCGGCTTTCTCCAGCTTCTCCGGATCGTAGAACATGACCAGCGCATTGTTGCCAATATTGATGCCGTAGTTTTTCCCGTTGATGATGCCGCCTTTCATGTTGACCTCGGCCACTCCGGTCATGTCGATCGTTTTGTTGGCGATAAAGTCGTCGAGTGGTCTGAGGATGCCTTTATTAACGTAGTTCTGAATCTGCGAATAATCGACGCGGACAATGTCCGGCAGGCTGTTTGAGGCGGCTTGAACGTTGATTTTGTCATTATAGGCGTCGCCTGCATAATATTCGGCTTCGATTTTAATGTTTGGATTCGCTTTCTGGAATAATTCGATGACCGCATTGTTTTTATCGACGGTCAATTGGGAACCGGCCCAATACGTCATTCTCAAAGTAACGGGTTCGTTTTTTTTCGCAGCGGTGCTTGGGGGGGCGGCGGCCGCAGGCTGCTGGCTTTTGGAGTCGGCGGCTGAGGGGGCGGGACCTTGCGAGCAACCGGCAAGCGCACCCGAAACGGTCATGAAAGAGGCTAACATCAACAATGGAATTTTTCGCATAACGACACTCCCAATATGAAATTTTTGATGCCAATTCGCTGTTCTTCCTTCATTTTAGCGGCTGCCCTTGGGGATGATAATGTAAAAAACAGATGCATTTTACCCGAAAATCAGGAATGAAGTTCTTGTTTCGCCATCGTTTTATACTCCATCGGCGTAAATCCCGTATATTTTTTGAAAATATTGCTGAAATACTGCGGATCATGCCCAAAGCCGGTCTGCTCGGCGATTTCGTACACCTTGGCATGGGCGTAATGGATCATCAGCTCTTTCGCCCACTCAATGCGGACCCGCGTCACATATTGCGAAAATTTCTCGCCCGTTTCCTTGCGGAACAGTTTCCCCAAATAATCGACGTTCATAAAAAAGAAATTTTTGGCCAGCCACTGCAGACTCAGCTCTTCATTCCCCAGATGATCGTGAATTTGCTGAACCATGCTGTGAACGAGCATGCGGTTTTTCTTTGAATAAATCTCATAATTTTCCTTCGTAATGACATGCGATACGTTAAATACGTATTTATGAATGTCTTCCAGTGTTTTCATCTGCAGAATGGGCACGATTTTGGCGATATTTTCATTGATTTTATCCGGCATCGTTTGCCTGACGATCGTCGTAATCAGCTCGATGCAGAAGCTGATCGCCACATGAATCTCGCAGCGCTGCTCCCTGAGCCGTTCGAAGAACAACGCCAGCTCGTCTTTCAAATCCTCGGCATTGCCGATTTTAATCGCCATCACGATACTGCTGTAATTCATGTTGATCGTGTCGAGACTGGACGAAGATGTCTCCAAATCAACTTCATCGCTTGTAATAATGCTGCTTTCGCCGAGATAAAACCGGTATTTCAAATACTGCTGCGCATCCTCGTACACTTTGGGAAGCTCTTCAAACGTGCATGGATCGCTGATTGACAACGTCAAGTCGATCTTATAGCGGCTCTCGAATTCGTATTTGATCCGGCTGGTCAGCTGAATGATATCCTGCACGTCCATGTCCTCGACCAAAATAATAAACTTATCCCCGACAATCGTGCTGAGCATGATGTTGCGTTCCTGCATCAGCTCTTCCGAAATGTTCTTGAGCGCATACAATTCAATAAACTCAAAGGCCGCCTCCAGTTGAAAGAGGATCAGCCTGATTTTCTCGTCATGGATGTGCAGCATGTGCTTGTAGTGGTCCATCTCGTATTTGAAAAAGCTGCGGTTCAGCAGACAGTCCCGCAGCAGCTGCTCTTTCACCTTAGGCAGCGCCTCCGCAAGCTGATCTTCCATATGCTGGTACAAGTCCGCTTGGTTCCGCTCTCCGTCCAGCCCGGCAATGACCTGCCGCAGCACTTCGGTGATATCCGTTTCGTCACATGGCTTCAGCAGATAATGCTTGACGCCGTATTGCATCGCTTTGCTGGCGAATTCGAATTCGCCGTGTCCCGACAGCACGATGAACTTCGTATCGGGGCGCAGCTGCAGCGTCAGCTTAATCAGCTCCAGACCGTCCATCTTCGGCATCTTGATATCTGTGATGATGATATCCGGACGCAGCTCCGGCAACTGCTCGTAAGCCGACAGCCCGTCCGCAGCGCAGCCGGTATAAGTCAGACCAAGCCGCTCCCAATCGATCAGCCTGGAAATCCCCTCGCGGATCACCCGCTCGTCATCCACCAGAAGCACTCTGTAACTTCTGTTGCGCAAAATCGCCCACCTCACCTGTCTGTGTTTATCCGCATTTATGCCGGAGTGCTCATGTAAGGAACAGAGATTTTAATTACAGTGCCCGAAGCCGTTCCGTTTTCGATGGCAATGCCGTAGGATTCTCCAAACAAAATTTTCAGCCGTTCATGGATGCTCTTCAGTCCGATCCCCGTTCCTTCGGCGCTAATCTCGTTAATCTCAAGCTTCTTCAAATAATCGGTATCCATGCCGGGGCCCGTATCTTCGACCACAATGACCAGCCGGTCCGGACGCTCTTCCGCGCGAATCGCAATTTCGCAAAACTCCGCAGCGGGCTCCACCGCGTATTTGATGCAGTTCTCCACGATCGGCTGCAAAATAATACACGGTATGTACAAATCCTGCAGATGCTTAGGTATATCCACCCGGTAAATAAGCCGCTCTTCGAAACGGAATTTCTGGATGTAAATATAATTGTAGAGATTGGCGACCTCTTCTTTAATTGTGATGAATTCTTTATCGTTGACGGTGCTCCGCAGCAGGTTGCCCAGCGCCTTAACCATTCCGGAAATTTGCAATTGTCCGTTCATCCGCGCCAGCCAATTGATCGAATCCAGCGTATTGTACAAAAAATGCGGATTCAGCTTGGCCTTCAGCATATGGTACTCGGCATCTTTCAGCATCAGCTGCTTTAAATAATTTTCCTTAATCAAGGTATCCAGCCTATCGATCATTTTGTCAAAGTTACGGCTCAATTGGCCGATTTCATCCCGATTCTCGGGAAATTCCAGCTTATCCAGCTCGAAATTCCCTTTTTCCACGATAGCCATCTTTTTGGTCAGCTTTTCGATCGGCAAGGTAATGCTTCTGGAGAACTGCAATCCGATAATTAAAATAAACACCAATACCACCGCATATAAAGCGAGCAGCACAACCTTCATAATCATCGTATCTTTAAAAATGGTCCCGTATGGCACCAGGTAGATGAACGTCCAGCCCGTGTAATTCAAATTGAAATGCGCCGCCAAATATTTGGCTTGATGCAGTGTGATCAAGCTGTAGTTGGGCTCGTCATGAATGTGCAGGTCCTGCACGCGAATCGCATTTTTCGGAGGATAAATCACGCTCCCCTCGCTTTCGATCAGCAAGGTGGAAGCGTAATTATCGCTGGCGTCCGTGGATGATTTAATGATTTTATCGGCAAAAGTACGGATAACCAAAGTACCAAGCGGCTCCATGCTTGTTTCGGCAATTTCGCGGATTTGGCGCAGCGAATAAAACGAATCTCCCGGTTCGGTGCCGCCCACCCAAATGCCGGCCCCTTGATATTTCGCCGCCTTATCCCGCATGTTCAGCATATCACTTGCGCTCAGGCCGTTAACGTTCAAACCGACGCCATGGGAACCGTTATGCGTATCCAACACCGTGATGGAAGCGATCGCGTAATCGGATAAATGATAAGACATCAGCTTTTTGATCAATTCATTGGAGGAGGAGTAGGACTCGTACGTTTCCGGCGACGTCTTGATCGTGCGCAAATATTTTTGAACATCGGCGTCGGACATGATGGACAGCGATAACTTATCGATGTTCAGCAGCCGTTCCTCGATGCGTTGTGAAAACAGATGCAGCTTGCCCGTCGCTTCCCGGTAAATCAGTTGATCGTACAGCGATTGCGTCAGCTGAACGAACAGCCAGCCCAGAAAGCTGGTCATAAATGCGCCCAAAATGACAAATATGAGCAGTTTGTGTTTGATTTTTAAGTTTCTCACCGTCATCACCCTGCAGTATTATACCATAGACGCACATCGACCAAGTGTTGTGCCGGAGCTGGAAATCCGCACCGTTTATCCCGACTTGCTGAACTTCTGCCGGCTTGGGAAGAAGGACTGGATGCTGTCCGCATCTTCAATCAGATCGGCCGGATCTTCCAAACCGATATTTAACCGGATCAGACTGACCGGATGTTCCGGTGTGGAATCGGGCGTCGGTCCGACGACAAGCGCCAAGCTTTCGTACCCGCCAAAGCTAAGCCCGATGCGAAAGTAACGCAGCTGGTCCACCCAATCTTTGGCCTGATCCACGGTTCCATTCACCTCAATGGACATGAGGCTGCCGTAGCCGCTCATCTGCCTGACGGCCAATTCGTGCTGCGGATGCCCGGGCAGCCCCGGAAAGTTCACTTTGCGGATGCAGGGCACCTTGCTGAAATATTCGGCCATCGTCGTGGCCGACCCGCTCAGCCGCTCCATGCGAAGCGGCAAAGTGCGCATGCCCCGCAGCAGCAATGAAGCGGAATGCGGCGTCATCACGCCGCCCAGCAGCTGATGATCGATCCGGCTAAGCTTATCGATCAGCTCGGCCGAACCGATGACCGCGCCGCCCAGCACATCGCTGTGGCCTCCGACATATTTGGTCAGCGAATGAACGACCAAATCGATGCCCAGCTTCAGCGGATTTTGGAAGCAAGGCGAAGCCCAGGTGTTATCGATGATCGTCATAATCTTCCGCGATTGCGCAAGCTTGACGCAAGCCGATAAATCCTGCAGCTGAAAATAATAGCTGGTCGGGCTTTCCAAGTAAATTAGCGATGTATTCTCGCGAATGGCCTCCGTTATGCTCTCCATCGAGGTGCCGTCCACATAGGTGATTTCTACCCCGTAACGATGCAGAAAAAATTCTAGAAACTCCCGTGTCCCGAAATACACTTGATCGACGCAAACGATATGATCCCCTGCGCGCACAACAGATAAAATCGCTGCCGAAATCGCCGCCATGCCGGATGCGAAGCATTGGGCTTTTTCGCCGTATTCAAGTGCCGCTACCCGTTTCTCCAATTCCTGCACCGTCGGATTTCCCATCCGGCTGTACTTGAAGGAATGACCGGGCTCGTCGCACCGCGCGTAAGAAAACAGCGTATTCTGGTAGATCGGAATGGTCACCGCTCCCTGATGCCTCTCATCGTGCCGATCGTGGGCTACTAACGTATAAGGCAAAGGGTTCTTTGGCAGGTTCATAATAAACGCCCCTTTCTCTTCTGACTGGTATGGATGATGCCATCATGCTGTCCGCCGCCATTAAGCTTGCTTCAGGGCGTTCACAACCCAGCCGATCCGCTGGCGGTCAATGTCGCCGGGAAGCGAGCAATCGGCGCCCAATATCATTCCCGTCGTATCTTGAGCGGCGATCAGCTCATTGGTGAAACGTTCCACTTCGTCCTTGGAGCCGCTGTACAATACGCTGTTTTTGGTGTTGTCGAATCCGCCGATTACCGTTTTACCGCCAAAAAACTCCCTGCCTTCCTTGAGGCCCAGACCTTCCACGTAGATCGCCCAGTTAAAAGCTTTCGCCGGGTAATCCTGCCAGCATTCCAGCCTGTTCTTGATCCCCGCCCATCCGCACAAATGTGCCATGTTGTTGTCGCTGAATTCATTGGCGTGCTCCAGCACATATTTGTCGCTAGGCGTAATCCAGCTGCGGTATTCGTCATAGCTGAAGCGGTCCATCTCGCCGCCCTGCAGGCAATAATACACACCTGTGCATTTTCCTTCGGTGATCAAAAGCTCCGACAGCATGGCCTGATCCTGGGCAATCACATTCAGCGCATACATGACCGCTTCCGGATCTTCTTTTAAGTGCCGCATCACCAGCTCGTCCGAAGTCCCAAAACGGATGCAGGAGAACGGCGCGAACACATTATAGAACGTGCAGCATTCCCCGTTCAGCTGCGCATTGATCCCTTTCGCCCGCTCCACCTGCCCGCGGATGTACGGGTGATCGGGGCCAAGCGGCTTCAGCTTGCGCCAGTCGGCTGCTTCTTGAATTTCCACGGCAATCGGGAATTCGAAATATCCGTCGCACATGATTTTAATAAAATCGATATCGCTGTTCTTATAATACTGCACGTGCGCGTCGATGCAGGCCTGGCCTTTCGCCTCATCCCCGGAAAAATGGAACCAGAAACCAACCGGAACCTTGTCGACAGCCTGATTGTTCATCGCGTTTAATACTCTCGTTTTTTTATCCATAGTAGTCACCGATCCTTTGTCAAATTCATTTTGTATGCTTGCTGCTGCAAGTGTACTACCTCAAGCTCCAAATAAATATAAAAAAAGGAGACATTTTCGTGGGAAAAACCGAAATCATGAGGGAACAGCCGGACAGCCGGCTTTATATAAACTTTGTAAAGTTTTTGTAAATATTTAGATTGACTTTGGAAATAGGCACCCATATAATGATAACGATTATCATTTGCATTATAATAGAAGAAAGAGGGGTCTTTATGTCTTCATACAAGAGAACATCCTTTGGTTTACCCATCTTGCTAGCCCTCCTGCTTGTCCTTAGCGCTTGCGGCGGGTACAAAAGCGACACCGCCAAGGAAGCTGCAGGTAGCAGCAAACCTGCGGAGCAAAGCGCCGCCGCGGAAACGAAAAGCGCAGCAACTCCGGCCCCCGCGCCGGCAGCTCCCACACCGGCAGCCGCTCCGGCGGATGCGAAGAAACGGACGATTACCCACACTTTGGGACAAACGGAAGTTCCGGCAGCGCCGACCCGGGTTATTGCTTTAACGCAGCATTTTACCGACCATCTCGTTTCTCTGGGCATTGTTCCTGTCGGTTCCGCCGTTCGGGAAGCGGGAGACTTCGAACCGTACATCGCTTCGCAGCTGAAAGGAAGCGAGTCCATCGGCCAAGCGGCTGCCCCGAACCTGGAGAAGGTGCTGCAGCTGAAACCCGATCTGATTATCGGGACGGAGAAATATCATGTGAAATCGTACGAAGCTTTGGGCAAGATTGCGCCAACGATCATTTACGGCGAGAAGGATATGGAGGGCGATTGGCCTAAAGTGTTCTTGAGCATCGGGGAAGCTGTGGGCAAAGCCGATTTGGCCAAGCAGAAGCTGCAGGAATTCAACGACAAAACAAAATCGTTAAAAGAGAAACTTGCGGCGAAAGTTGGAGATAAAACGGTTGTCTTCTTTAAAGTGTCGGATAAAGATACAAGAATACTCGGGAACAAAAGCCCGTTTGGCAAAATCGCCTACGAGCAGTTGGGGCTGAAATATCCGGCCGGATTGCCGGATGAAACCAACGAGGTGAAGATCGCGCTGGAGAAACTGCCGGAGATCAATCCCGACTACATTTTCCTGATGGACATCAATGTGCCGGAATATGTCGACAAGATGAACCAAACCATTCAGACTCCGCTGTGGAAAAGCTTGCGGGCCGTGCAGGACAAACACATGTATATGGAGCCTTACCGTTCTACAGGAACCGGATTCAGCTTGACCTTGTACAATATGATGGTTGATGCCGTGGGCAAGGAGCTGCTCAGCCCATGAGCCGGGGAACCGTCACCGGCGGCGGCAGCCCCCATGCAGCTGTACCCTTACAGAAAAGAAGGCTGAGTCCTTCTTTTCTTATTTTCATATCGGTTATGTTTATCGCAGCTGGGCTTGCCGTATCGCTTGCGGTAGGCGCTGCCAACATCAGCTTAACGACAATCTGGGAAGCGGCGGCGCATTACGATCCATTGAAGGTGCAGCATTTTACCGTACTCTCCGTGCGTCTGCCACGTTCCATCACCGCAGTGATTGTCGGCGCGTGCTTTGGCATATCGGGAGCTATCATGCAAGGCATGACGCGTAATCCCCTTGCCAGTCCGAGCATTATGGGCGTATCCGCCGGCGCCGGATTTGCGCTTGTGGTGGCTATGGCCTTTTATCCGGGCTTTACGTATCACGAGATGATCCTGGTCTCCCTGCTTGGCGCGGCGCTGGGGACGATGATTGTATACGGCATCGGTACAGGATCTTCCACGATATTTTCGACCGGACAATACAGCCATGTCAGATTCGCCTTAGCCGGAGCCGCAGTGACGGCGATGCTGCATGCCTTGTCCCACGGCCTTCAAATCTATTACGGCATCTCGATGCAGGTCATGTACTGGTACGCCGCGGGCATCGCCGGCGTAAAATGGGACGATGTGCTGGCTATCGCTCCGTGGGCGCTGGCCGGCATCGTTTCGGCGCTGCTGCTTGGACGCAGCATCTCCATGCTGAGTCTGGGGGACGAAGTAGCCGCAGGCTTAGGGAATCGCGTGAAGCGGGTCAAGTTATTCGGCGCGCTGACCGTTTTTGCGCTGACGGGGTCCGCTGTCGCTGTGGCCGGTCCGATCGGCTTTATCGGCCTCATTGTCCCTCATCTCACGCGCTTCCTGATCGGACTGGATTACCGGTATGTCATCCCGTGCTCCGGTCTCCTCGGCGGCGCTCTTCTGTTGACCGCCGATACGGTATCGCGCCTTGTCAATCCGCCGCAGGAAACGCCGGTCGGCGTCCTGACCACCATGCTGGGCGTGCCTTTCTTTCTTTATTTGGCGCGGAAGGAGAGGAGCTCGAACTTATGAGAAAATCGGCTTCTTTGTCTTTGGCGGGCAATAACCGAACGGCGGCCGGCGTTTTTACCGTCTTATTGCTTATTTTGTGCGCGGCAATGCTCATCAGTCTGAACTCAGGACTTATTCGCTTAAGTCCGCTTGAGGTCGCCAAAACCTTATTTGGATTCGGAAGCAGCGACTCTTCGATTGTGCTATACCATCTGCGGCTCCCGAGAATCCTCATCGCGGCGCTTGTCGGCGCGGCCTTTGCCGTATCCGGCTCTCTGATGCAGGGAATATCGCAGAATAGCCTGGCTGATCCGGGCATACTCGGCATCAATGCAGGCGCCGGGCTGGCGGTTGTATTGTACATTGCATTTTTTTACCGCAAAATCCAGCATGCTCCCGTATTTATGCTTCCGATGGTGGCGCTCATAGGAGCCATAGCCGCGGCGATTCTTGTCTTTGCCTTGTCTTACCGGCACGGCAAAATCGTTCCCGTTCGTCTCGCGCTTGTCGGCATCGCTACAGGCTCGGGAATCAGCGCTTGCATGCTGTTTCTGACGTACCGGATGAACGCGTACAATTACGATTTTGTGAAAATTTGGATGTCCGGCAGCGTATGGGGCAGCAACTGGACTTATGTATGGGTTTCCTTGGTATGGATCGGCGTACTTGTCCCTTATGCCATCTACAAATCGAACAGGTTGAACCTGCTGGAGCTTGGAGAGGAACTCGCCATCGGGGCAGGGGTTTCCGTACAGCGTGAACGCATCGTGCTGATGGCAGTGGCCGCCGGGCTAGCCGGAACCGCCGTCGCTGTAGCGGGAAGTATCGGCTTCGTCGGACTGATCGCCCCCCACCTGGCGAGAAGAACGGTCAGCCTGAATTATAAAATGTCGCTGCCCGCCTCCGCGATCATCGGCGCCATACTCGTCGTGCTCTCCGACACTCTTGGCCGGGTGATCGTCCAGCCCACGGAAATTCCGGTCGGCATCATTGTCGCCGCGTTAGGCGGTCCTTATTTCCTTTATTTATTAGCGAGGAAGCAAAAGTGAAGTGAACCTCATTCACTCCTCCGCGCATCCCAAAAGCCGCCGGTTCACGGATCGTGATTTCGGCGGCTTACTCCTACTAAAGGGCATTGTTTTGCAAACTCGAATTCTACGAGATCAGGCTGATTTTCTCCAACGTTTCCTGCTTCAGCTGATCCAGCAGCTTCGCTTTCTTCTTCTCACTGAGCCTCTGCCGTTTGACCAAAAGCTCCAGCTCATACAACGCCACATCTTTCAGCGTCTCTTTATCGGTATCCAGAAAGTAAAAGTAGTCCTCATTCATCTGGTCCCGGTGCCCGTTTACGATAAACTTTCCGTTTTTGCGGCTTAAAAGCAGGCGGTCATCGTTGCCGTTAATATCGATATGTGCCAAAACTTCAATCTCCAGTATGTAATCTTTAATGTATTTATTTTCCGCTTCAAAAAAAGATTTTCCTGTTTCCTCCATAATATTCAGAATCAAACCTTCCGTTTCTATGCTTGCATATTTCATATAACCGCTCCTTATTCCGAAATTGGCAACGCGGGTGCTGCCGTTGCTGTGCAAGCCTCACTCACGCATGTTGTGTCTGCCCGCCTCTGTCCAAATTTTATACTCCTTCGACAAATTTCACCAGAAAAACTTCGGAACATGTCATATCCTATTCATATATGATTCCCGGGAGGCGCTGTATTGAAAGTCATCGGATTTTTCCCTTTGTTTCAAACGCGGAGTACAGAAATCAATCTGATCAAAAACATGCTGGTCAAAGCAGGTTTCATCTATGCGGCCACCGCACGAACGGTGCAGGAGGTTAAGCCAATATTGGGGGACCATCCGGACGTCAAGGTCATCGCACTTCACGGCTTCAACAGCAGCGGGTGGAGCCAAATCGATAAGCTGCGTCTTACTATGCTGATATCCAGTCATCATCTGAAATGGGTTCACACGGGGCCTGACGACGGCTGCGATATGCAAAAACTCATCGCCGTCAAAGAAGAGCTGGCCTGGGAAGAGGCGGGACAACAGTAAAGTCCGGGAGGGCATAGTCACATTTTTTTGTACTCTTGGGGTGAGATGCCGTAATGTTTAGCGAACAGTTTGCTGAAATGGCTTGTGCTGTAAAAACCAACCTTTCTTGTCACATCGTGCACCGATAAGTCGCTCTCCATAAGCAGCCGTTTCGCCTCTTTCATTCTTAAATCGGATACATATTCAACAAATCGGCTGCCCGTTTCCTTATGAAAGAGAGCGCTCAAATAATTAGGGCTGATGCCAAACAGATCAGCCACCTTGGCGACGCTGATGTCTTCCGTGTAATAAGTGTTGGCGTAAGCAACGATAGAGCGGATCAGCTGGCTTCGTTCGGTTTGGGAGCCAAGCAAACGTCTGCAAAAATCAAGCAATTCGTTTTTGAAACGGGAGTACCCGGCATCCGGCTGGGCGAAAATGCCCAAGGTGGAGCGTAAAAATAAGCTTGCTGCCCGAATTGCCTGCGGGTTACTATGCATTTGGCCGGCTTCTGCCAGCGAGAACAAGTTTTCGGCCACGCGGTTAAACTCCACGTAACTTTGAGCCGCATGGCAGCGGGTCAACTCGACAAGCAGCTTGGAAACAGGCAAATAATCCGGCTTGTCCCGCACGATAACTTCCAGAAATGATTGTGAATATTCAGCGGCAGTACCAAGCAAAGCCCTTAAACAAGTTAACTTCAATAACTCCTCATAAGCTGTAGTAAACAACCGTATTGGAACCATACGGCCGGAGACCCATGTGACCGCTGCCGCCCCCTGTTTCTGACGCCAGGCTGCCGTCATATTTCGGATTTCAGACAAGCAAGCGGACAACTTGTCATTGCCTGCATCGCCAGCTGGCCGGCTGCCAAATACAAGCAGCCATTCGTTATCACGCGGCTTCAGCACTGCCATGTGAACATGGCGGCTCATGAAAGGGGCGGCGCATAGTCTCGCTTGCTCCAGCCAATCTTCGGAAGCCAGCCGGTTAGTCCCCTGGATACCGTCAAAAGAGACGGCCGCGAGCTGGCAGTTCATTCCGTCCGGCGGCAAAGGCTCGCCTGCGACAGTCGCCGTTGCTGCAATCATCTCAGCGATCTGCAGTGAAAAAAGCCGGTTTCTTTCGGCGGCTCGGCGGGCCAGCAGCAGCTCTATATTGTGCATCACCGTTTGGAGCTGCTCAAAACTAGCCGGCTTGAGCAAATATTCGTTGATACGCAGTGCAACCGCTTTGCGGGCATAATCAAATTCCGAGAAACCCGTCAAGATCACAAACTCGGTTTGCGGCGAAGTCTTCATGCCCTGCTCGATGGCGTCCAGACCGCTGAGGCGGGGCATCTTAATATCCACGAAAGCAACGTCGGGCTGCAGCACTTCCAGCAGCCTCAGCATGTCCAAACCGTCGGTCGCTTCCTCAATCCGCAGTTCCGGAATATTCAGCTTCTCCAGATTGTACCGGATTGACTGCCGGATCAGATGCTCGTCATCCGCTATGAGTATGTCCATGAAAGTTGGCCTCCGGTATTATGATGGCAATACGTGTCCCCGCCCCCGGGGCGCTCTCAAGCTCAAACCTGCTGTCGGGAAAACAAAGCTGCAGCCGTTCTCGTGTATTGGTCAGTCCGATTTGCCCGTATTCCTGCAGCTGTTCCGGATCAAACCCGATTCCGTCATCTTCGATCACAATCCGCACAAACGGCACTCCGGCTTCCACCACGGTATCCGCCGATATCGTCAGCCTGCATGGCCGGCTGAGCGGCTCAATTCCGTGAATAATTGCATTTTCGGCCAAAGGCTGCAGCAGCAGCTTAGGCACTTTATGCAAACGGATGCCGTCTTCGCACGACACATGAACTTGTAGTCGCTCCCCGAATCGGAGCTGCTGGAGAGAACCGTATTTTTCAATAAGGGTCAGCTCTTCCTCCAGGGTCGTCATGTCCGGGTGATTCAAAATGTACCGCAGCAGCAAGGTCAAATCGATGATCGACTTCTCCAGCAGCTCCCGCTCGCCGATCTGATTCAGCGCAACAAACCCACCCAGCATGTTGTACAAGAAATGGGGCTGGATTTGCGACTGGAGCGCTTTGTATTCGGAGTTCCGCTGCTTCAGCTTAAGCACGTATTCGACCTCGATTTTCTGCTTCAATTCTTCGATCATCGAATTCAGCGACCTGCCGATCACATCGAATTCATCTGTCGTTCGGGAGCGGTAACGGGCCGAAAAGTCGCCCTGCTCGATCTTGCCCATCGTTTTAATAATATCCTTGACCGGCCCCATCACTTTGCGTGACAACCCTTGATAAAACAAAAACGCAACAACAAGGCATACGATATACAACAAGGCGGAGTTGACATAAATCCACAGCGTCTTTTTTTCCAGAGCGGAATAAGAGAGCAGCACGACAAGCTCCCAATTATAGGGCGCCACCGTTCGCCGGATGACCATATAGGACTGGCCGCCGTCGCTTACAACCGAACGATTGTCGGGCATAGTCCGAAATAACGCCGGCGATACGTCATGATTGGCGTAGACGAAATGACGTTCTTCATCCAGCAGTACGATGTGCGACGGGACATGAAAATCGATATCCTGGAACATTTTCTGCAGTACAACGGTGTTGGCATCCGCTATAATGACGCTAATAGGCTGGCGCGACGGGATATCCCGGATCGTGCGCGCCACGGAGAAGACGGTTTCCCCTTTGGTGCGCGTGAAGTAATCCTGCTTATGGGGGTTGACGAACACGGCGTTCCCGGCAGCCTCAATCGCTTTGCGGTACCAATCGGTTTCGGCAAATTCATAATTGTCCGCCACATCGTTTAACGGATTATTAGTGGAATAAAACAAAGGCTTATTATCCGCGACAATCAAGGTACTCATAATATCCTTGCGTGTGTTCCTGACAAAACGCAGCTGGGAATCCAGCATATTGGTAATGCTGAGCACCTGGTATCTGCTCAGACTTTCATAGGATTCTGACGCCTTGACCTTCAACGCATAAATAAAATCGTCATTGTAATAAGGAATAAGGGTCAGCTGGTCCAACTCGTTTAAGTAACTGGAGAGGCTCTGCGATAAAGAAATCAGCGTATTATCGATAAGAATGCCGGTATCTTCGCTAGTTCTCTCGATATAAAAGCGCGCCCCGATATACGTAGTGAGCATAAGCGGCAGCAAAGTGCTCGCTACAAAAATCAGCACGAGTTTCATATTCAGCGGCCGGTATAACCCGAAGACCAAACCCTTCATAACTGAATCAACCTTTCCGCAAGCGGATACAGAGCCTCTTGTGAGACATATTCGCCTCTTGTGACACGTATTCGACATGGGAATGGGACTTCCTTCTTCAGCCCTTGGGCCGGAAGCCGGATCATAGAAATCAGCAGGAGAAGTGTAGTTTTGAGCGTAATGAAGCCGCTTTTCATCCGTTATACTGGCCTTGTGAACAAATACAAATCAAAGGAGATCAACATTTTATGGGCAAAATGACAAAGCTTGGCGTTATCGGTTTGACAGCGCTTTTGGCAGCGGCCTGCTCGAACGGAGGAAGCGGCAATCAGGCGGCTCCCTCCCCCGCGGGCGGAGCTGGGACAGGAGCTGCTGCCGCGAAGGAAACCAAGGAAGTCAAACTGACGATGATGACCAATGCCACCGGGACGACGTTTGACGCCATTCAAGCGGTAATTGACGGTTTTACCAAAGAAAACCCGAATATCAAGGTCGACTTCAGCACCCAAGGCAAAGACTATGAGCAGCTGATGAAAGCCAAAATGGCCTCCAACGACTTGCCGGACTTATTCGCCACACACGGCTGGTCCGTGAACCGTTACAGCGAGTATTTGCGCCCGCTCAACGATCAGCCCTGGTTCGGCAGTCTGACGGATACGATTAAACCGACCATTTCCGATAAGAAAGGCAATGTCTTTGTGCTTCCGCTGAATATCGACCAATCAGGCATCGTTTACAATAAAAAGGTGCTGAAAGACCTCAATCTGGAAGTACCCAAGACGTGGCAAGAGCTGCTGGCGGCGTGCAAGATCATCAAAAACGCCAATATCACCCCCATCTATATCGGCGGCAAAGACACCACCAAGCTGGCGGGTTTCTTTAATAAGCTGGCCCCTACCGTGCTCATATCGGATAAATCGCACAATTACGGCGACTCTCTCAAGGACGGCAGCTTCGACTGGAGCAAGTGGAATACGGTTTCGCAACAGCTGGCCGATTTGAAGAAGGAAGGTTACCTGAACAAAGATGTCGTCACAGCCGATCCTTTGAGCGCAGCGGAGAAGCTGGCTACCGGCAAAGCGGCCTTCCTGATGGAGAACAATGCCATTGTCGCCGAAGCCAAGAAGATCAATCCTGACGCCCAGATCGGCATGATGCCGGTACCCGCCTTCCATCCAGGAGACGAACCGATCTTAAACGGCGGCGAACGCGAAGCGTTTGGCGTATGGAAGCAATCGAAAAATACCGAAGCGGCGCTGCAATTGCTCAATTATATGGCCAAAAGCGAAAATATCGCCAAAGTAGCGGCAGCAACAGGGATGCCGGCAGGTCTCAAAAACGTTAAATACGACCTGGGCTCGCTGACCGAAGATTACACCAAATACAGCAATTTGCGGACGATTCCGGTATTTGATCGGGAGTTTCTGCCCAATGGCATGTGGAGCACGCTGAAAATCATCGGTCCTGCTATTCTCACGGGCGATATGACCGTAGAGGATTCATCCAGAATGATGAGCGACGACTACAAGAAGCTGCGCTCGCAAAAATAATGCGGCCGGCAAACACCCTATTTTCAGGCAGGAGAGTGCAATGAGACGCGGAATCCAACGTTTTCTACATTCGGATCAAGGTTTGTCCCTGATGTATGCACCCGCTTTATGTTTGTTTCTGCTGTTTGTCGCCTACCCGCTCCTTTCGGGCATCCATATTTCCTTCACCAACTGGAACGGCTATTCGCAAAAGTACGCATACATCGGATTTGAGAATTACAGCAAGCTTATGGCGGATCCGAGATTCAAAAAGGCGCTGCTGAATACGCTGGTGTACGGCTTTGGCAGCGCGCTGCTGCAAAATATGTTTGGCGTCCTGTACGCGCTGCTGCTCAACATGAAATTCGGCAGCCGCATGCTGGTGCGCACCGTCATTTATATGCCGGTTATCGTGGCACAATTGATCATGGGCTACATCTTTTATTTCCTCGTGCAATATGACGGCGGAGCCTTTAACGATCTGCTTGCCGCGATTGGTCTTGAGCCGGTGGACTGGATGGCCGAAGGCCGGCGAGCGGTCTGGATCATCACCGCCATCAATGCTTTTCAGTTCGTCGGCACCTCCATGATTATTTATTTGGCCGGCATTCAAGGAATCCCCCCTTCGCTGCAAGAAGCCGCCACAATTGACGGCGCCGGCGCCTGGGGACGGCTGCGCCGCATTACGCTGCCGCTGCTGATCCCCGCGATTACGACCAGCTTTATGCTCAATCTGATCGGCGGACTGGAGCTGTTCGCCGTCGTCATCTCGCTGACCTCCGGAGGGCCGGGATTTGAGTCGCATTCGATGTCATCTTTGATCAATTACTTTTATTTTGAAAATCAGAATGCCGGTTATGCAGCTGCGATAGGCCTGATTACGTTCATCCTGGTCCTGACTGTAAGCTGGGTGATGATGAACGTATTCAGAAAGCGGGAGGTGGAATATTGATGACCGCACGTTATGCAGGTTTGCTGAAAAACACAGCCGGACTTCTTATCGCCGCCGCCCATTTCGTGCCCTTCTATATCCTAATCGTGATGGCGCTGAAGAAAAACAACGACTTCTCCTCCCGCTGGGCATTCCCGGATTACATCTATCTCGACAACTTCCGGCTGGCGTTCGGCGGCGGCAAGCTGATGCAGGCGATGTTCAACAGCCTGATTGTGACGGTATGTTCGGTTGCGCTTGTGGCGTTGCTTGGGGCGATGGCGGCTTATCCGTTCGCGCGCGTCAAGACCAGGTTTAATCTCGCCATACTGAGTCTGATTATGGCCGTCATGATGGTTCCCAAGCTGACAGTCCTAGTTCCCTTGTATAAACTGGTCAGCGGGCTGGGGGGCGTGAGCACCTATTGGGGCATCGTGCTGCTGATTACGACTTATAAGCTGCCGGCCTGCATTTTCCTGTATTCGAATTTTATTTCCACGATCCCCCGGGCGCTGGATGAGGCGGCAACGATCGACGGCTGCAGCAAATTCAGCGTGTTCTACCGTATCCTGCTGCCCTCGATGATGCCGGTGACAGCTACCGTCATTATTATGAACAGCGTGTCGATCTGGAATGATTATTCGTTTTCGTTATACTTCATGCAGTCGCCACTTAAACGAACGGTGACACTGGCAATTTCGTCGTTTTTCAGCCAAAACAACACCAATTTAAACGCTGCCGCCGCCGCTGCTTTGCTGGCCATCGTCCCGGCCACGGTGCTGTATTTGTCGCTGCAGAAGCATTTTGTCAAAGGTATGGTGGACGGCTCGGTCAAATAGCAGGCTGGGCCGCTTCACCTCCTCATGTTAAATGAAAAGAAAGGTGGCTTCCCGTTCTCATGGACCATGCAAACACAAACCATCCCCTGACCGGCGGCACGCAAGCTGACCATAGTCAAGCTCAGACACTCCCTTCAGAAGCCGTAGGGCAGAGGCGAGCGTTCACCAAAGCGGTCGGCCGTAAATTTCACGAAGACGGCTCTGTCCGCTATTTCCCGGGAAACACCATCATCTGTCCGATCGGCCCGGACAATGAGGTCTACGCCAAACTCGTGAAGGCGGCCGAACGATTCGGCCAGCTAAGCTGCGCTCCCTGCTTTACGATGCTGCCCTCTTCAAGTTATCACATGACGGTCATTCAGGGCGTGTGCGAGGAAGACCGCAAGCCCCAGCTGTGGTCCAGCTTTCTGCCGCTGGATGTGCCGCTGGAGGCAGCAGACCGCTTTTTCAGAGAAAAGTGGCAGGCGGTACGCGTACCCGACGGATTTGCCATGACATTTGACTATTTGCATACGGACGGGGTGGCCTTGACCGTCAACCTGCAGCCGAATACCGCCGCCGACGCTCAGAGTTTAAGGCGCTTCCGCGACGAGGTTTCAGAGCAGTTCGGGCTGCGGTTTCCCGATCATGACGTTTACCGCTTCCACATTTCTCTTGGCTACCGCATTGCGGAGTTAACCGGTCGGGAAGAAGAGGAACTGCTCCGGTTCAAGCAGCATATGGAAGCGGAGTGGAGCGAGCAGTTTGGCGTATACCGTTCGGCGCCGCCGCAGCTGGTTTTTTTCAAAGATATGTTTAAATTCGCCGAGACCCGCTAGCAGAGAGTAAGAAAAACTTCTGATCGAAGCCCTTTCGATGGAGTACATTCGTGTCTTAGCGGAAGCTTTTCTTGCGAGCAGAAAGTTTAATTCGCGCTTTAGCGCTTTTAATATAGTTAAACTTTCTTTACTCTAAAAAAAGATTGCCTTCCGTCTGGCCTGTTAGGCCAAACAAGAGGCAATCTTTTTATTGCTCTGGCTTGCGGTTTTCCCGGGATCCTTTTTCCAGCTCAAGGTTGCGCATGCAACACGCCGCTAATCCCGCTCCACCTGAATATAATATGAGGTATCCGGATCCGCTATTACATTTCCGCCCAATTGTTCGACAATAAATCGGACAGGCACAAACAGTGTACCTTCGATATTTTCAACAGAACCGCCCATATCGACCGGCTGGCCATTGACTAGCGCAGTTTTGCTGTCCTGCTTGAACGTCCATTTGTTCGCTCCGACTTGCAGCGTCAACGTTCCGTCGCTTGTCTCTTCCATATTGGAAGCATAACCCAGCTTCGCGGCCAACATTTTTACCGGCGCATAAGCCATATTGTCAGAAATGTATCCGAACGGGAAAGCTTCCTCTAAAGATTCTCCCGAATCTTTGATTATTTCCAGCATGCTTGCCATATCCTCTTTTCTGTCCAGACTGACCGAAAAACTTTTCTTCGTCAGCTTCAGCTCGTATTTTAAATAGCGGAACAAATCGGACTTCTCATCCACTTGATCAAGCAATCGTTCCGGCGTATCCAGGTCATAAAGCATGACGCTTCCCTTTCCTTCGATGAGATCGGGCTGCACATTTTGGTCAATCTGTCCACGTTGGAAAGACAATGTGAACTTCCCGCTCTTCACTCCTTGATTCATACCCGGTTCATTTGCCCCGGTTACCTGCATCTCCAGTGCCCGCAGCACTTGGTTGGAATCCGCCGTTAACGAAATGTCTGTGCGGATACCGTCAAGATACCGTGCTTCCGATTCGTCCGCCCATGTCAACGCAAGGTAAGAGAGAATCGCTTTTTCCACACCATAAATGCCTTCCGAGGACATTTGTTTGTCCTCCAGCAGCTGTTTGAAGCTGTATGGCGTATCGTCAGCTTGTTCTGCAAAATAATCGTAAAGCACTGCGGCCATTTTTCTTAAACCTGGGTCATCAAGAGCGACGTTGCGCAGATGTGTCTTAATCAGCTGCTTTAGTTCTGCATCGTCCAGACTGAAGGCAACTTGGGTACCCACATAACCGTTATCATTTGTCCGGACGGTAAGCCCTTTTGGCGCAGGCAGGTTAGAGATGTTGAGTTTGACAAATTCCTGCCAAAGCTTTGTCAGGTCAGATTCCGTCTCGCCTGTAAAATAACCGGAGAGCAGTCCGATAAAAGGCACGTTATAAACCATTCTCGGCACCTTGACCAGATTGGCAATCCCTTTGTCGAGCACGAGCGGATGTTTGGCTCCTTCAATCTGTACAATTGCCGTTTCACCGCTTGAATAAAAATCAAATGGAATTTTCAGATTCCCTTTCTCCAAGAAACCTTTGACGGACCATCCCCCGGCTGCGTTATTCACCTTGATTGATGTAAGCGATAACTTCAAGCCGTTCAAATACCGGTAAATATCCAGATCTTTAACTTCATACGAACTAAGCTCGCTGACTGCCTTTTCGTCCATTTCAAACTCAAAACCGAAAGTCAGCTTCCCTTCGTATGATTTTAAATTGAACTCTTTTTCGGCCAATTTGCCGGGCTCCAGCTCACCCAGCGATGCGCAGCCGGAGAAAATCAATACGACGATGAGCAGCATTGCAACAAACCTGATTTTCATTTTTTTATTCACCTCCCCGCCATTGTAACAAACAACCATCAGAAAATTTGTCGTTTATTGTCGCTCTGTATATTTCATCATGATGGAGCTAAAACGATGCCCCGTTTACGAACCGGGAATGAAATAGTTCCCATCCCGTAAATCCTAAAAACGATTGATACAAAATCCGAACCGGGTCCGTCTTATATATAGCTGCAGCTGAAAGGAGGACAATCGATTGGAATCACAACAAACGACAGATTTTTTTCGCGAGGTGTTCTATATACATTACCCCACCGTGCGCCGCAAGCTGTTTGGGCTTGTACGCGACGAGGCGATTGCCGAGGATTTAGCTCAGGAGGTATTTCTGCGTCTGTACCGGAATCCGCCGGATGAACCGGCGTCGATGGGGGCTTGGCTGCACCGGGTGCTGACCAGGATCGCCTACGATTACTTGAACAAAAAGGCCCGCGAGCGGATGCTCCAGGAGAAGCAGACGCTTAATATGCTGGTTACCGGCGGAAGCGAACAGCCGTCCAACGAACAAGTTTTGATGAGGCAGCTGGACCAAGAGGAAGTCCGTGAGTGGCTGGAGGAGCTTCCCGAACGAGATCGTAAAGCGCTGATGCTGCGTTATTCGGGGTATAGCTACGCGGAGATTGCAGAGCAGCTGCAGGTGCGGCCGCCGCTTGTCGGCACACTGCTGCACCGGGCGACCGAACGTCTGAGAAGGCACGCCGAAGCTCAGACGCATGCGCAGCGGTAGCCGCTGCCGAGATCTGCAACAGTGGCTGTAAATAGTGCGGATTTACAGAATAGGAGGAATTTCGATGACCGAAACTAATCATAAAAACGAATTGGAACGGACTGACGCCGCTTGGGCCAAGCTGCAGCAAAAGTTGAAGCTGGAGCCCGAGCAGCCGCAATGGGCCCAGTGGTCGGAGACGTATTCGGCCGACGCCGCGCTTACCGGCAGCAACCGGGTCCGCGAAGCCGAGGAGAGTACCGCTTCCGCCGGGTCCATGCTCAGCTCGGATGCGCCCGCCGCGGCTGACGAGGCCGATCCGGCTGCACGCTACGGAACAGCAGCAGACAGCCGGGCTGACAGGAGCGCGAACCGCTCCGGCGCGTTCGGCAGCTGGCTGCGCAAACGCAAGAGATGGATCGCCGCGGTTGCGGCGGTGGCCGTAGTCGCCGTAACCGTCGCCACACCGACGGGCAACCAAGCGCTGGCCGCCATCTTGAACAGCTTCCGGATGCAGCAGCTTACCGTTGTGCAGCAGAACGACTTGCAAACGCTGCTCAACAGCGCTTTCGGAGACGGCAAAGAACGCGAAGCAATCAACAAATTCGGCACCTTCACGAATGTATCGGGTAAATCGATGCCGGAAGTCGAAGCAAGCGAAGCAGCCAAGGTCGTCGGCCACAAAGTGATTTTCCCCAAAGAATACAATATGAAGAAGGTGTACATCTCGCCGTCCAACAGCATCACGTTTAGAATGAACGTGGACGAAGTCAACAAAACGATGAAACGGCTCGGAGCCAAAAAGCTGCTCCCTGAATCTGTAGACGGCAAGCCGATTACATTAGAGATGGGGCCAATGGTCCACCTTTACGTCTTACAAGGCTCC
The DNA here is from genome assembly GCF_004307995.1 of Paenibacillus thalictri. GTDB lineage: Bacteria > Bacillota > Bacilli > Paenibacillales > NBRC-103111 > Paenibacillus_AF > Paenibacillus_AF thalictri. The sequence goes on from NZ_SIRE01000004.1 coordinate 177,989, forward strand.
GACGAAAAAAGAGACGTTCCCATTCCGGGTTATTCGTTCTCGCAAACGCCGGTCCCGACCGTCACGGTCGATCCTTCCATCCCCGTATCGGAAGCGCTTGACGCCGTGCTGCAATTCCCGCTGCTGCCCGAAGGTCTGAAGGAAAACTTGAAGACCGCAAGCGTCCTGCAGGGAGGATCCATTCCGCTGCCTATCATCGAGAATGGGCAAGTGGAAAAAGTCAAGCTGGCAGGCGTAGACGTCATCATCACCACTAACACCTACGATCGCGGCGTGGAAGGTCAACGCGCCTATTATTCGGCAACCTGGGTGAAAGACGGGCAGCTGTACAGACTGGACGGCAGCAACGCGCTGACCGACCGGCAAGCTGTCGTCAACAAAGCGACGGAGTTGATTCAATCTTGAGTTCCGCAAACATGATCGAAGCACACGGGTTAAGCAAAGATTACGGCAACGGCCGCGGCTGCCGCGGCATCACGCTTACCGTCGGAACAGGGGAAGCCTTTGGCTTCCTCGGTCCGAACGGAGCCGGCAAAAGCACGTTTGTCAAAATGCTCGTCGGACTCATCCGGCCGACAGGCGGACACGCAACAATCATGGGTGAGCCGATCGGTTCCATTGAAGCGCGCCGGCATATCGGCTATTTGCCGGAGCTGTACCGGTACCAGGAGTGGCTCAGCGGCGCGGAAGTCGTACAACTTCATGCCAAGCTGTGCGGCATCGGCCCGGCGGTTGCGGCAAAAAGGGTGCCCGAGCTGCTTGATCGAGTCGGTATCGGCCTCCGCGGCCGCGACCGGGTCAAGCATTACTCCAAAGGAATGCAGCAGCGGCTGGGACTCGCTTGCGCGATCGTGAACGATCCGAAGCTGGTATTTCTTGACGAACCCGCTTCGGCCCTTGATCCGATCGGGCGCATGGAAGTGCGCAACCTGCTGCACGAGCTGCGCAAACAAGGCACTACGATTTTCCTTAACTCGCACCTGCTGGAAGATGTCGAGCTGCTGTGCGATCGCGTAGCCTTGTTAAATAACGGAAACATTCTGCAGACCGGAACCGTATCGGACGTATTGCAGGAGAAAACCCGCTGGCACCTCCGTGTCGGCGGGTTAACGCCGTTTTTATTGGCGTGGCTCCAAGATATGGCAGCCAGTCCGATTGCAGTCGCGTTGCTCTCCGTTCCGGCGGGAAGCGATTCGGTATGGCTGGAAGCGGAGCTTGAGGACGACGAACAGATCGGCTGGCTGAACAGCCTTATAATCGAACAAGGCATGACGTTGTACGAGGTCAAACCAGCGAAAACAAGGCTGAATGAATGGTTTATGAGCGCGGTATCCGGACTCAGCCACAGGGGGGAACGCGCATGATGACGATCATCGGAATGACCTGGAGAGAGCTGCTGCGCAAGCGGGTTATGTTGTTGACGCTGCTGCTGACGGTCGTTTTTTTGCTTGCTTTCTGGTTTGTCGCCCAAACGCTGGGAGAACGTCTGAAAAGCTCGGCAAGGGATATGACAAGCACATCTTATTTGATCGACAGCTTTCAGACCGGCAGTGTGACGCTGACGCTCGGCTTTTTCTTTGGTTCTTTTGTTATTGCCTTTTTGTCCATATTCAGCTCTTTTTCCGTCGTCTCCGGTGAAGCGGAACAAGGTGTGCTGCAGGCGCTGCTGCCCCGGCCGCTGCCGCGCTGGCGTTGGTATATGGGGCGTTGGGTCGGCTATGTCAGCTTGGGTGTCGGTTATGCGCTGCTGCTGTTCGCCGCCATCCTTGTCATTACCAAAATCCATTCCAGCATTCCTTCCGATCCGGTATCATTAATCAAATCGTTCCTGCTTTTCGCTTTTTCCATACCGATGCTGGTATCGGCTTCCATGCTTGGTTCCTGCGTGTTTTCCGCGCTTGGCAACGGGGTGTTCATGACCATGCTGTACGGCGCCGGTTGGCTCGGCGGTATGATCGAGAAAGTGGGCACCATCTTGCACTTGGAAGAAAAAGCGATCAAACCCCTGCTTACGATTGCCGGCCTGATGTCCTTGGTGATGCCGTCCGAATCGGTCCAGCACCGCATGCTCGCGGAAATGTTCGCTTTATCCGAAATGCAGGATATCGTCAATGTGAATCAAGGTCTCGGACCCTTCAGCATAGGACTGATACCGTCCAATACCTTCCTGATTTATGCAGGCTGTTATACGGCAGCCGCATTAGTCATCGGCCTCCTGGTATTCCGCAGGAAAGATTTTTAACCGGAAATGAGGTGCTTTTCATATGGATAAAAAAGTGCTGGTCGTCGACGACGAGAGGTCCATCTCCAGCGCAGTCGTCTATGCCTTGGGTCGTGAAGGTTTTCAGGTCGAAACCGCAGCGAACGGAGAAGAGGCACTTATTGCCGCAGAGCGCTTCAGGCCGCATGTTCTCGTACTGGACGTCATGATGCCGGGCTTAAGCGGCTATGACGTATGCCGAAAGCTTGAGCATCGCAAGGGACTTGGAATTTTGCTGCTCACAGCCAAAAACGATATCGTTGACAAAGTTCTCGGTCTAGAGCTCGGCGCCGACGATTATATGACGAAGCCTTTCGATATACGAGAACTGGTGGCAAGAGTGCGCGCATTGGCTCGCCGTATAGAGAAAAGCCCGGACACGGGGACAGCCGATTCACTCGTCCTCGGCGCTTTGACGATTCAGCCGTCCAGCCGCCAAGCGGCAGTTCATGGCGAGCGGCTTCTACTAACTCCGAAAGAATTCGATCTGCTGTATCTCCTTGTCTCCCACCCTGAACGGGTATACACCAGGGAAGAGCTGCTGGAGCTCGTATGGGGCATCAATTATGCCGGAGGCACGCGAACGGTGGACATTCACATGCAGCGTATCCGCAAAAAATCGGGTCGGAACACCAGCAGCTTTTGCACACCGTTTACGGCATCGGCTATAAGGCAGGCCGGGGAGAATCCATATGAAACGGCGCTTTCATTTTAACTTAAACATCAAGTTTTCACTGCTGCTTGCGGTTCTGCTGCTGTTTACAGTCAGCGTATTAAGCATGCTTGTGCTTCGAGGCATCCGCGAAAACCAACGTGCCGGATTGGAGCGCGAAATGGCCGAACTGACAGGCCGGGCTGAAATGACGGTAAAGACAAGCTATCTCACGGGCGAACCCATCGCCTTGAAGCAATTTATGAAAAACCGCGGCATGGAGCTTGCTTATAAGCTGGGACAAGCAAGCGGGCTGCATATCAAGCTGTACGATGAGACCGGGACGGAGATCGGCAATTCGATGCCGATGGTGACTTCGCCGGAGTTTAGCGACGCCCGTCAGTACGCCCTGCAGCAAAAAATCGCTTATGTCGAAATGCAGGACACATTATATTACATCGCGCCGCTCCTGGTTAACCACAACATGGCCGGAGTTGTCGAGTTTCAGAAGCCCATCGGCGAGCTTAACGATTTTTACCGTCAGACGCAGCGTTTATTTATGCTGTTCGGCGCGGCGGTGCTGACTGTCAGCTTTATAATCGGGTTCCTCTATGTACACCGGCAGTCCAAAGCCATCGTGGCCCTAAATCATGCCGCGGGCGAGATCGGCAGCGGCCGTTATATTACACATGCGCCGCTGAAACGCAGCGACGAATTAGGAACGCTCAGCGAAGGCGTATACCGGATGAGCCGAGAAATAGAGAGCAGCATACAAGCGCTGGAATCGGAGAAAGCCAAGCTGATGGCAGCCGTTGGGAAATTGAAAGATCTGGAGCAGCAGCAAAGGCAATTTATTAACAATGTAAGCCACGAGCTGAAAACTCCGCTCACCGCAATCCTCGCTTACGCCGATCTGCTGGCGCTGTACGGGGATGATCCCGCCCTGCTCTGGCAAGCTCAGGAAAATATTCATAAAGAAGCTTCGCGCCTTTACGAGCTGGTGGAGAAAACGCTGCAGCTTACCAAGCTGGAAACGTACGCTTTCGAATATCAAGTTGAAGCGGTGGCGCTCGATGAACTGCTCCGCGACCTGTGTGCCCGGCTCCAAGCCAAAGCCGAAAAATTCGGGCTGACCATGCGCTTGAGCGCGCTTGCGGCGACGGTATGGGCGGAACGTGAAAGCCTTATTCATATTTTCGTGAATTTACTCGACAATGCGATCAAATACAACAAACCCGGAGGTTATGTGGATGTCGGATTAACAGCTTCGCAGGACCGGGCGGTTATCCGCATTGCCGACACCGGTATCGGCATTCCGGAAGAAGCCAGATCGCGTATCTTCGAGCCATTTTATACGGTGGATAAAAACCGTTCGCGCGAAACCGGCGGCACCGGCCTGGGGCTTGCACTGGTCAATGAATGGGTGGAGAAGCAGCGGGGCAGGATTATTTTAAATAGATCCGACGAGACGGGCAGCGAATTTGAAGTTACCTTTCCTTTGTATAAGAACAGCAGCGAGGATAAATAGTTTACAACTTAGAAACAATTCGATATATTGCCGAAATCTCCGGAAGTTAAGCTGATGTTATCGATATGAATTCAACTTCGAAGGAGACCTGCATCATGACTACTTGGTTGAGATTATGGAGTCTGGTCACGTTGGCGCTAATAACCGGGCTGACAGGCTGCCAAGAAAGCACGGAAAACGACGGAAAACGCACAACGATCCAAAAACCCGATCATACGGTTACGGTGATTGATCCCCCTGCTTCCTCGTCATCTTCATCAACCGGCAAGTCCGTCACCATGGATAAGATGGAACGGCTTGACGGGGTGTACGCGCTGGATTGGCTGAACGAGCGGCAGCTGCTAATCTCCAAAGAAAATCCGGACACGGCCCTTATCGATTCCGAGAACGGCAAGAAACGGCCGTTCCAAATCTACATCAGGGATATTGCCACCGGCCAGGATAAGCTGCTTAAGGGGAGTCAGAACCTGGTGGAATCCGGCCCTATCGTTTCACCTGACGGGAAACATGTGTTTCTGCACGAAAGCAGGACGTTTGAAATGGATGGAAACAGCGGGGTTCTCGTCGATGTGGTCAAAGGGGGCAGCCGGATCGTTACCCCTAACGATCGGGGCGGCCTGGAATTGGGGACATGGACTGACAGCGATCACTTTATCGTGCCAAACGGCCGCGGCTCCATTCTGGACGCCGGCACCGACGGACAAGATAACGTTCTGCTCACGTTAGACGAGTCTGCGGCGATTTCCTATGCGGCTAAATTAGGCCAGCGGCTTTATTACGTCACAAACGATACTTTGTCGTTGTACCGGCTTGATGATAAAACAACAGCTCATGTGGAAAACAATGTATGGCGTTTATCTGCGTCTCCGAATGGGAGCCAACTGGCCGTTGTAAAAAATACGGGGCAAACGGAACGCACGCTGCTGCTGCTTGATGCCGCCGATCCGGCGAAGCGTGCCATCCTTGGGATTGCGACGCAGTTTTACGCCTTCGACTGGTCTCCTGACGGGGCATATATCGCTTTCTCCGTTTACAGCAAAGAGAAAGACGGCTTGAACGGCGTATATGTCGTAAACGCCAAAACCGGCAAGATGGACCAGTTGGGTGATTTTCAGGAAACCGGATCTTTAGCCTGGAGCCCTTCGGGCAAGCAAATTATGGTGTCCTCCTCTGTTTTTGCAGACAATCAAATGAAATACGCCACCTATCTTCTGGATCTTAAATAGACGGCGCATGTCATGTAAAATAATTCAAAAAAAGCACGAAAGAACCCCCGGGTAACGCTTGTTTTAAGCGTTTGCCGAGGGTTCTTGCCGTTACACGTACGGATTGTTTTCTCGTTCGAAACCGATGGTTGTTTTTGCCCCATGGCCCGGATAAACCGTGACATCGTCGTCCAGCTCGAACAGCTTATCCTGGATTGAATCAAGCAGATCGTTCATGTTGCCGCCCGGAAGGTCGGTACGACCGACCGACATCTTAAACAAGACGTCGCCGCCGAACAGGTGCTTCTCGTACAGGAAGCTGACACTGCCCGGCGAGTGGCCGGGCGTGTGCATGACCTTCAGCTTTACGCCGAGGAAGTCCAGCACCTGACCTTCATCCAGCGCATATTCGGCCGGTTCAGCCACGATCGGTTCACCCAACTCGGGCCAACGCGCCGAGCCGTTCTTCTTCGGATTCGTCAGCCAGTCGGCCTCCAGGTCGTGGATATATACCGAGCAGCCCTTCAGCTTGCGGATCTCTTCCACGCCGCCGATGTGATCGAAATGCGCATGTGTCAGCAAAATCGCCTCGATCTGCATGTCCGCAATCCGGCGGACAAGCGATCCGGGCTTCATGCCCGGATCGATGATGATGCCTCTATTCTCTTCCGGCCGCGACAGCAGGTAAGCGTTTGTTTGCAGCGGTCCCAGCGAGAACGTTTCGATTTTTAACATGTTGTAATGGCGCCTCCGCTCTTAGAAAGAGGACAGCAGTTCGCGCAGCTCGGATGTAATAGTCGCGTGATAACCTGCCCCATCGCCGTATTGGCGGCCCATTTCCTGACGCGCTACAGCGATTTTATCTTGGTAATCCGCCGCGTTGCGGTCCGGATTTTCCTGTTTGAATTGGGTCATGACCGCTTGCACGTTAGCCGGGCGAGGTCCCCAATGACCAAGCACATGGCCGCCGAAGTCGGTGAAAATAACAATCGGAATCGCTTCGCCGCCCATGGTCAAAAACTGCGCCATTACGTCAGGATGCTCTTCTTTGATCAATACCTCGGTAGGAATACCGGAAATCTCCAACGCGCGGAACACAACCGGCACGTTGCGCACCACGTCACCGCACCAATCGGCGCAAAGAATAAGGCAGCGCAAATCATCGCGGTTGTTCAGCGATTCGAAGAACTCCTTGTCGCTTTCGCTTGCCCATTCGAAGCCGTTGTACCATTCTTCGAATTTCTCTTTATTTTTCGTCATCCCATCGATGAATTGCTGCGGAGTAATGCCGGTTTTAATTTTCGCCGCCAAACTAGTGCTCATATGTAACGCCTCCTATAAGTTTTTCCCGCAACCCTGCCAATAAGTGCAATGTGCAGGTATTCCGTGCCGAACACACGGACTTAAGCGTCTATTCCTATTTTACCTGAAAAAACGCCTTCCTCCAAGTAGCCCGGGTATGCCTATATCCCTTTATTTGCTGCTGCGGCCGTGCTCCAAGATGAGCTTGGCAATCGCCGCAACCTGCTGCGGAGACAACGTCTTCTTTGGCTTGTACGTTTTGATAAAATGTGCCAGTCGGTCCAGCTTGACCGTAGCAAACGCCGGGCTTTTGCCGACAATATGGCTGTCCGGGTTCGTGAAACAGATGACGCCGACGATATCGGCCTGTTGCTTATGTTCGCGCAGCAGCTCCTTAAGCACAAATTCGTGCCGGTACAGTTGAGCCGTCGGATCGCCCTTGTGGCCTTCCTTAGAGCGCTCCAGCCCCTGCTCGGTAAAGCGGATTTCGCCCGACCAGTTTTTCGAATCGATATGAAACACGCCGTTCGGACCAACAACGATATGATCGAACTCCTGAGAGCTGCCCCCGGCCTGCACATGGCGGCTGTTCAGCACCTTGTATTCGCTGCCGATGAATTTCAATTGATGAGCGGTATTTCTTTCGCCTTCATTGCCGGCTGCTTTAGCGGCCGAGCTTTTGCCCCGGCGGAACAACTTGTAGATCAAATAAATCAGGGTCAGCGCAACGGAAGCCCAAATAATCGGCTGCACGTAAGGACGTGCGATTTCATCGACTTGTTCCCAGTTGGCGCCCAACGTTTTGCCGAGATAAACAAACAGCACCGCCCAAGGAATCGTCCCCAGCGTCGTATACAACGTGAACCGCCATAGCGGCATACGAGCTAACCCTGCGGGAATGGAGATCGCCTGCCGGACCACCGGAATAAACCGTGCGGTAAACACCATGCCCGCGCCGTACCGGTTAAACCAGCCCTCGGCGATGTTGACAAAATGCGGCTTCACGCCCAAAAATTTGCCGTATTTCTCGATCACCGGCCGGCCGCCGTATCTTCCGATCCAGTAAAGGATTAACTGCTGGGCAATGCAGCCGATGGTGCCAAACAGCACGGCCCCCAATAAAGTAATGTTGCCCTGGGAGACCAAATAACCCCCGTACGACAGCACAAGTTCGCTCGGAATGACCTCCAGCATCAAACCAAGCAATATCCCCCAATAACCGAGCCCTTCGATAAACGTTAATGCCGCATGAATAAGTTCTTTTAACATGTGATAGGATGCTCCCTCGCATTCTTGATCGCATAGTTGGCCTGTACGCAGCCTTCTGTATTCTACCATATTCAGGAGCATTCCGACAGTTTGCCGCGCCGTTTACCCGAAATGCCGCCTGACTCTCCATTTTCGTGTCATGGCTGGCCAAGCCCGCGCATACACTTGTACCAAAATATGTACAAGGCGGGATGATAATGAATAAAGTGCTGATTATTACGAAAAAACATCTGTACCTGACGATTATGCTTGCCGTGCTGGCCGCGGGCACAATCGCTTACTTCGAAAGCGGGAACATGATTAAGGCGGCCACAGGCGCGGCAGGAGAACCCCGGACCATTCAGCTCGTCACGGGCGAGTTCAAATCCACAACGGCGGACGGCAAGAACATCGAAGCTTACCGCTGGGATCCGGGAACGATTTATGTGAAAAAAGGAGAGAAGATCAATTTAAGCATTTACGGCGTCAATGGGGACAGCCATCCTTTTGTCATCGAAGGGCTGAACGTGAAAGGTGAAGTAAAGAAAGGAAAAGAAACGATTGTCTCCTTTAAAGCCGATAAAGAAGGCGTGTACCGGATCATCTGTCTGACTCATCCCGATATCGCCCATAACGGCCCGATGGTCGGCTACATTGTCGTTGATTAGGGAGAGCAATTCGTCAAATGACGGCAGCGAACTGCTAGGGGCCAATACGGCATTCTCCGCATACCTTAGGGTAGGAAGGAGAATGGCCCATGAATCCGTTACATCAGCAAAAGCACGCCCCGGAATATCCGACAGCCCGCAAAATACGGCGCACCTGCAACAAAGAACTTTATCGCACCATCAAGCGGTTGAACAAATATATCGCCCCCGAGCTTGTGGAGCAAGCGGAGAAGCTGTATTTCAAAAAAGTCGCGCTTAATGTCCAGTGGATCTCTGAAAACAGCAGCAACCGCAAGCTGCTGTCCGATTGGTGGGAGGAGCACGTCGGTCCCGATATCGCCGAACTCTGGCAGGTGGAACCGTCCGCGCTCAGCAAGGCGTTTCGCGATGCATTCGGCGGCTGAATCAAGCTCGGGCGGGGTTCTATCGACGCCGGCTGCAGCAGCATAGACCGGCCAGTCTCGACTGTACCTTGCGCACCCTAGACGGCGAGGTTTGATCGTCCCTTACACACCTAGGAGTCTGTCCGACGGATTGATTTTCGTGAATATTTATTCGAGCGCCATCGTCCATACGCGCAAACAAACAAGCGCTCCTAGCGGCTCCCTGCACCAGGCAGCCGTTTGAAGCGCTTGTTCGCTGTTAATACACTTGAGGGAATATGTCCGCACCGGTTTCGCCGTTGAGCGGCGTCACGTCAAGCAGACGATCCGCTGCTTTCGCCCGACCGTACATCGTCAAGCAGGCTGCAGCGGCAGCCGGATATCGACCGTCGTGCCGGTTCCGGGAATACTGTGCAGCCGGATGCCGTATTGCTCGCCGCATAGATACTGGATGCGCCGGTGCACATTCAGCACGCCGATACGTTCGCTGGCCGCACGCGCTTCCTTGCGGGACATTTCCCTGCGGATTTCTTCAAGCCGCTCCGTTTCAATTCCCGGACCGGTATCGGATATGCGCACCACAAAGACGTCGTCGGCCTCGCGGCTGGCCGTAATGTGGATGACGGTTTTGTCGGCGCTTGGCTCAATGCCGTGAATCACGCAATTTTCCACGATCGGCTGCAGCGAGAAACGTACGATCGGCTGGGTCAACGCCCAATCCGGTATGTCGATTTCGTATTCGACTTTTTCCTCGAATCGGTATTTCTGGATCCGCATATACAGCTCGCAGACGCTGATTTCACTTTGCAGCGGCACGGTTTTGGACGTTTCCTTAATATTGAAGCGCAGCAGCTTGGCCAGCGAAAAAGCCATATCCGCGATATGGTCCATGTCGCGCTCCAGCGCCATGCCGCGAATCGTCTCCAGCGAATTGTACAGGAAGTGCGGATTGATCTGGGACTGCAGCATCTTCAGCTCGATTTCCTTCTGATTCAGCGACAGCTCCGTTTCTTTTAACCGCGAAAAATACACCTCGTCCAGCAGTTCCTTCAGTCTGACGACCATCTCGTTGAAGCCGTGCGTCAGCATGCCGATCTCATCTTGCGATTCCACGGCGAGACGGCTGCTGAACTCGCCCATCTGCACCCGCTTCATCAGCGAATGAAGGTTGCGGATCCGGCGAATCAGCCCCGAAGCAAACACGGCGCCAAGCACATACGCCGTCAGCAGCGCCACCGCCGTCGTCCAGAAGATCGTCTTGCCGATGTAGCTGATGCCGCCCATCAGATCGCTGTAAGGTCTCGTGGTGAGCAGCGTCCAACCCAAGAAGAAGGAATGGCTGTAAGACACAAAATCTTTCTGGTCCGTAAGCAGCGAACCGCTCTGCTGGTGCACCAGCGTGTCGAGCTGGTCGAAATCGGCCATTTCCCCCAGCATGTTCAGATCGGGGTGATACACATAATGGCCCTCCCGGTCCAATATGATCATGCTGCCATCCTCGCCGACCGTCACTTTTTCCGCCAGCTCCTGAAACCTTTTATAATTCACGTCCAAAATCAGCATGCCGATCGGCTCCAGCGTAAATGGGCTGACCAGCCGCCTGACAATGGAAAGCACCGGTTCCGGACGATCCGCGTATTTGACAAACCGGCTGATCAGAATCGGATCGCCGTTCACCGGCACCGACTTGTACCAATACTCGTCGCTCAATTCGCTGACCGGCTCAATGCCATTGACCCCAATCGTGTCTACGGTTTGAATATTGTCTAGCGTAATGGTAATCGCAGTGATGTCCGATCTGGAGTAAGACGCATTTTGCAGCATCTGCTGAATTTCCGCGCGGATGCCGCTCTGCTGCACTTCTTCTTGTGTCTGCATATGCAAAAACCGGATCATGTCCGGGTGGTTGACCATTTTAAGCATCAAAATTTCCAAGTCGTTGACATAATACTCGATGTGAGCTTTGACCTGCTCGATGATCTGCAGGCTGTACTGCTGCGCTTCCTTCTCCATTACATTGGCTGAACGCTGATAAGATATCGCTCCGACCACCAGCATCGGAATCATGATAAATAAAGCGGAAAAAACAAACAGCTTAATCGCCAGCGACTGGTCGTTAAGTAGCAATAATCTGAACAACTTGCGAAGTATCGGCCTGCTGACTGCCTTCATCCGGTTCCCTCCACCCGCTCCGCGGACATTAAAGCGCTCCCATAAATGATGTTTATTGGGATCCGTTTAATTCCTTGCTTTGTCGATTGCATCCAGCACATCCTTATAATCCTCGCGGTAACTGTCAATGATCGGCTTCACCGCATCCTGCCACGGCTTCAAATCTTTCACTTCCGTCACGGCGACACCTGCCGACCTCATCCGCTGCTCCGACTTCTTCTCAAATGAAGTCCACTGCTCCCGCTGGTAATCGACCGATTCCGCCGCCGCCTGTTTGATGACCTTTTTGTCTTCGGGGGAAAGCTTTTCCCATGTCACCTTGCTGATGAGCAGCACTTCCGGCACACGCTGATGCCCGTCCAAAATCAGATTCGGCGCGGCTTGAAAATGCTTGGAGGTATCGTAGCTCGGCCAATTGTTCTCCGCCGCTTCCACCGTTCCCGCCTTCAGCGCTCCCAATACATCGCCGTAAGACAACGGAGTGGCGCTGGCGCCTAGCGCGGTAATCAACGCGATATTGACTTTATTTTGCTGGACGCGAATCTTTTGCCCTTTCAAATCTTCCGGGCTGCGCAGGGGCTTGCTCGAGTAGAAATGGCGCGCGCCGGAATCATAATAAGCCAAGCCCAGCATCATGGAAGCGCTTAACCCTTCCAGCAGTTTATTGCCGTCCGCGCTGCTCAAAAAGTTCCACTCATGCTGCGCATTATCGAATATATACGGCAGGCTGAATACGCCGAATGCTTTATTAAACTCGGCAAGAGGCCCCGAGCTGACGCGGGAGAATTCAATTGCTCCGAGCTGAACCTGTTCGAGCACCTGCTTCTCCTCGCCGAGCTGGGAGTTGGGAAACACATCGATTTTAATGCGGCCGTTCGACTTCTGGCTGACTAACTCAGCGAACTTCTTATCGCCAAGCGTTGTCGGATAATCGGGAGGATGCGTCTCCGCCAAACGGAATGTAAAAGCCGATCGTTTCTCCGGCACCTTCCCTCCGGACGTCGTGGCAATATGCGGTTTAGCGCTGCCTCCGCAAGCGGATAAACCGGCTGCCACCGCCATGGCGGCTGCAAGAAAACCGATCACGGTGCGGAACCTTTTTTTCATTGCGTTTGTCCCCTTATGTCGGATTTTGCTACCGTTTTTGTTATTTTAAGTATAAATCAATCCGGCTGCAACGCAATAGGACATTGCTGCAAACGCCTAAAAAATAAGCTATTGAAGCCTGTGTACACATGAAGCATAATGAAGATTAGTCTGCTGCATCTTGGGTCCCATTGGCCGCAAATGACAAGTACGAGACTCCAGGAGGACGCCGATGCGCCGGATTATTTTATTTTATGTACCTATGGGAATTTCTTCGATGCTGGCCGGTTTGACGCATATTATCATTAACGGCGTGCTGGCCCGAGCGGAGCATCCGGAAGCGGCAATCAGCAGTTATGCGGTGGCGCTCAGCTTATCGTTTCTGCTTGATCTGCCGATGAATGCGCTGCGTCAAACGTCAAGCCGTTATGCCCTTGACCGCGTGTCGTTTCGGAGCGTCGCCCGGCTAACCTGCTGGGTTGCCGGCAGTCTGCTTGCGGCAAGCGCAATCATCGCCTTCACCCCCGCCGGAGCGGCGATCTTCCGCTATTTGTTTGGGGTGAGAGAGGAATTGCTGGCCCCTACCGTGCAAGTTTATCAGGTGCTTGCGATCATGTACGGAATCACTTCGCTGCGCAGCTTGTTTCAAGGCGTGATCATCAACCGGTTGAGAACCGGCTGGATGACGATCGGAATGGCGGTGCGGGTTGTGGTTATGCTTGCAATGTCATGGTATTTTGTCCGCAACGGGGTTCCGGATGACGGGCGAATCGGAGCATTGATTTTTATGGTGGGCTTGCTGATCGAATGCGCCGTAGCGGTCACCGAAGGGCGCTCTCTGCGTAAAAAGCTGCCGGAACGCCAAGAGCTGCATTATGTGGAAAATATACGCGAACTGCTGCCTTTTTATGTGCCGCTGCTGTACTCATCGTTAGCGACGGCAGTGCTGCAGCCTTCGATTCAAATATCGCTCAACTTAAGCGCCAATCCGACGTTATCCGTCGCTTCTTATGCGGTCGCCATTCAGCTGTCCAACATGGTCGCATGGTTCTGCTCGTCCGTACACCAGATCGTCATTCATTTCTATATGAAGGAACGGCGCAATGTGCTGATTATCGTTAGCGTATTGTCGCTGTTTTCCCCTGTTCTGCTGCTTGCGGTTTCCACGGATGCCGGAGGCAATCTGATTCTCGGGCCGGTTCTCGGCATGAAAGGAGCGCTGATGGAGGATGTGAAGATGCTGCTGCGTTTTTTTGCGGTGCAAAGTTTGCTGTTTCCATGGCTCGACTTTCTGACCGGCATATCGATGCTGAAGGGCAGGACCAAAGCGGCGATGATCGGCAAAATCAGCTCGGTAGCGCTATCGATCGCCATTCTGATCGCGGCCGTCTGGATGTCGCCGCAGCTGAACGGCAGATTAGCCGGGCTGGCTATAGCGGCTGCCGCTCCGGTGGAACTGCTTATCGTCTTCTGGACGCTGCGCAGAATGGACAAGCCGGCAAGGATGTGGGCCAGAGGGTAACGCAAGCGGCCCCTCTGGCCTCACTCACTTGCGGCTTAATTCGGCAATCCGGTCGGAATTGTAAACCGTCACGCCCCGGCTTGCCTGTTTGGCAGCACGGATCATACCCCGCGCCACCGCCGCGGCCTGTATAGGCTTGTACCGGCGGAGCGGCCCTATAAACAGAAACGGCAGCGCGCGCAGCACATACCCGGCAGCGATCTCTCCGATACGCCGCTCGTTCCGTTCCCCAAGCAGAAACGAAGGTCTGAAAATATGCAGCGAAGGCAATTGCAGTTTGCGCAGCGCTTCTTCAACTTCACCCTTAACGCGGTTGTAAAAAATCGACGAGCCGGAGCTGGCCCCCATCGCCGTAACGAGCAAATAACAAGATGCGCCGTACTTTTTGGCCCATTCGCCCAGCATCAGCGGGTACTCCAGATCGACCTTGCGGAACTGTTCCCTTGTCTTGGCCTGCTTGATCGTTGTGCCCAAGGCGCAGAACAGATGGGCTCCGCGCAGCAGATCCTTCAGCTCCGATTCCAGCTTATCCCGCTGCCAATCGGTAACAAGCTGCGTCAGCCTAGGGCTGGCGCTGTCGAGTGGACGCCTGACGATAGCGATCACGCGGTCATACCCCGAATTCTGGAGCAGCAGCCGCACCAGTTCGTTTCCGACAAGTCCCGTTGCCCCCGCCACGATAGCCGTACGTTTCATATCAGCCACTCCTTCATTGATTATAAGCGCAAGTTCAAAAAGCCGGCTTTTTGAACTACCCCTTTAATGAAATGTTTTGCTGCGGTTGTTCCTTTTTCCAGCCCGTTTGAAGTTCCTTAAACAGCCCGGTATAGCGCGTCGCCCACCAGAATCCGGCCACAGCGGCGGCGCTTAAGATCGCACACAACCCGAATGCGGAAGCGAACCCCAGCTTGGAGGCGTACCAGCCGCCAAGCACAGCGCCGAATATTTTACTGATCCCAAGCAAGGTGACCGCGTTCATCATCTGCCCGCTGGCCTTCAGCTCCTTCATGACATATTGGTTGACGTATTCGGCGAGGCACAAGTAGAACAATATATACGTTCCCCCATGAATCACCCACATCACCAGCACCGTTTGCGGCGTCAGCGCCGTCGCATACAGCAGCCAGCGCACCACGTGAATAAGCCCTGAGAACAGCAATATATTGATCATCCCGAAACGTCTGAATATCCGGTCGAAAAACAGCATGAACGGAAATTGGCTGAATGAACCGATCGCCAGCCCCAGTCCGATGACTTCCATGCTGATTCCCTGCTGCTGGCTGTATATCGCATGGAACGAAAAGAAGAACCCCAGCGTTGTCGAGCAAATAAACGTATAGATGTACAGCGCCATCAGCGTGCGGTCCTTAAAAAGCTCGACCAGCTTGACCTTCTTTCGCCCGCTTTGGTGCCCTTCCACCTTCGGCAGCAAAAACGTGTTGGCGAACGCTGCCAGCATGACCAGCGACGTTACGAGAAAGATGCTGTGAATATCGCGCGCAAAAATCCAACCTGCCACCCCGGTCATAATGGCATAACCGACTGAACCAAACGTGCGCACCCCGGAAAATTTCACGATGCCCTTGGACGACAGCTCCAGCGTAATGGCATCGCTGAGCGGATTGATGGCCACTTGAAAGAAGCTGAACACCGACATGCCAAGCAAGATAAGCCAGAAGCCGCTGCCGGAAAGCTGAACCAGCCAGACGCTTAAGGCCGACATCAGCGTACAGATGACGAGCACCCGGTTTTTGTAAGGCGAGCGGTCGCTGATTATGCCCCATAACGGCTGCGCGACAAGGCCGATAACCGCTCCAATCGAAGTGAGAATGCCGATTTGCAAATTGCCGAGGCCAATTTCGGTGAAATACAAGCTGATATAAGAGAAAAAGGCTCCGGTGCTCATATAAATCAAAGCGTAAAATAACGATGTGTACCCCATTGTTTTGCTCATTCCGGCAAACCTCCCATTCCTCCTTATTATTCCACCTTCTGCCAGCCATGCCAAGACGATATTCAGTAAAAAATGGTTTTTCTCTCCTCAGCGGTTAATCCGTACAGCAGCAGTGCCCTACGGCCTACGGCAAAAAGCCCTTGCTGAGACCGCGAGGGCAGCGAGGGCTTTTGTCCGAAACAAACATCGTTATGTACATGTGTAAAGCCGTAAGTATGCCAAGTTACTCCAACTGCAGTCCGGCGAACGTTTCTACAATATCCGGATCAAAGCTGATCCCCGCTTCGCTCACCACATAAGCCAGAGCATCGTTTTCCGTCCACATATCCTTATACGGTCTCCGGCTGACCAAAGCATCGTATACGTCAAGCACCGTAACAATACGCGCCTCCAGCGGAATTTGCTCTTTGGCTAGACCATACGGATAACCGGTGCCGTTCCATTTTTCATGATGATGCAAAATAATGTTGTGTGCCGTCGCCCAGTCCTGGGCCAGCCACGATTCGTTCATTTCTCCCGTTACCTTGGCCAGAATGTCGGCCCCGATCTGCGGATGAGTGTTGATAATCATCCGTTCATACGACGCCAGCGGACCCGGTTTATATAAAATTCCTTCGGGAATGCCGGATTTCCCGATATCGTGCAAAATGCTCGCATGGGTGATCGCCTGCATGTAATCGGTCGTCAGCTTTAACCCGCAGCGCTGATTATGAGCATAGACGAGCTGCTCGGTCCACCGCTGGACACGCATCAGATGCTGCTCAATGCCGGGATCGCGGATTTCACAAGACATCGCCAGCATCTTGAGCAGGGCGCCCTGTAAACGGTCTTTTCCGTCTTCGTCGATATACACGCCTTCATTCAACTGCTCCAGCTCGCGGAATACGCCGACGTAATACGTCTGATCGCCGATCAAAAACGGCGTAATCGTAATCGACGAATGCCAGATGTCATTGCTTTTTTTGCGGTTTACGAAAATCCCCGACCAAGCTTTTCCCCGGGACAACGACTCCTTCATTTTCTGAAACGATCTGAGCGGAGTATGTTTGGTCCGCAGCAGGCCGGCAGCGCGGCCGATCACTTCCTCGCGGTTATAGCCGGTCACACGTTGGTATGCCGCGTTTACCTCAAGGATGACGTGACGGCAATCGGTTATCACTACTGCGTCCGACAGCTGCAAAAACGGTCGCAACGGTTCTATCATCGGTGTCTCTCCCCTCTGTTTCGTCAGGTATATTTTACATGTCCTTAAAAACAGGCAACTGTGATAAAGGTCACAACGCAATAAAACCGCCATCTTTATCCCCAAGCAAAGGAAAAAGAAAGCGGTTACGGTGCGTTCCTGCAACCATACAGATCAATGACTATCCCTGCTTCGGCTCAAAATACTCCAGCCGCTCTCCGTCCGGCCCAAAGAAAAATGCGATTTTTACGCCGTCCAGAATGACACGCGGCGTCTCGTCAAGCAGCTTCACGCCAAGACCTTTCAGCCGCTCCACTTCCGCTTCGATATCGCTGACCGTAAACGCGATATGATGGACCTTGCCGTTATCCGGCTTGTCGCTTGAACCACGTCCGATGAGTTCAATCTCAATATTGTCCGAGCCCTCGAACGACATAAAACCAAGCTCCACTCCGTCCTCCAGACGTGCGCGGTGAACAAGCTTAAGTCCGATCACCTCGGAATAAAACCGCACCGAAGCGTCCATGTCATTGACAAACAGGCCGATATGCTCCAGCTTGTGAATCATTGTGCACTCATCCTCTCCACAATTTGGTTGTCCATTTCCGAGCATATCATGGACATCGCCTCATCGCAATCGATTTTAGCTCTTATATGGAAATCATTTGAACAAATCGACAATTGTCGACAACATGGCCCTGCTGTATAATGTAAAGGCATGTTTTCTAACCGGGAGTTGACCTTTTAGATGGATATTTTTCAATTGCCAAACCTCGATATGCTGTTATTTCTCGTCGCTGTTGGTTTTGTTGCCGCTTTTATCGATTCGGTGGTTGGCGGCGGCGGATTGATTGCCCTGCCTGCCTTATTGCTGACTGGACTTTCGCCCACCATGGTGCTTGGTACCAATAAGCTCGGCGGCACGCTGTCGTCGTTGACCAGCACCGTGAGTTTTTTATTTTCCGGCAAAATCAATCTGAAGCTGGTGCTCGCATTGTTCCCGCTGTCTTTCATCGGTTCGGGACTCGGCGCTTACGCCGTCAAACAGATGCCTTCCGAATTTTTGAAGCCGCTGGTTGTCGTACTGCTTGTGGTCGTAACCATCTACACTTTGCTGAAAAAAAACTGGGGCAAGGAATCCCGCTACACCGTGATGACCGGCTGGAAAAAGACGATTGTTGCCCTGCTGTCCTTTGCCATCGGCTTTTACGACGGTTTTTTCGGACCGGGCACAGGCTCGTTCCTACTCTTTATGTTCTTGTTTCTTGGCTTTGACTTCGTCGGCGCGTCCGCTAATGCCAAGGTGCTTAATTTCGCCAGCAATGTTTCCAGCCTGCTGATGTTTTTCCTGCTCGGCTCGGTACATATCGGCTACGGCTTGCCGCTGGGCATCGCTATGATCGTCGGTGCGCTCATCGGCACCCAAGTCGCCATCCGCAAAGGCTCGCGGTACGTCAAGCCGCTGTTTATCGTGGTTACGCTGCTGCTGGTCGGCAAGCAGATTTACGATTTGCTGCACACCGCGCTTGCTTGAGTTATGCGCTTTGATCAGCGCCTTGTTTGCATTATGCAGCTGCTGTCCGGTCAAAAAAAAGCGCCTATTCCAATCAGCTCGGAATAGGCTCGTGTATAACCCCGGCATGAGCCGACGTTTGTTACATAGACGGCATGGTTAACCGACGTTTGGCGGCGGACTTCATAATTAGCCCGCAAGCGGCACACGAATCGCAGCCAGATCTGCCGCCAGACAGCTGCGTTTCAGCCGCCGGCCCTCTCCGGAATCCGCTCGCCCGACGCCGCGCAGCCCGGCCCAATCAGCTGGTTATGCACATAATCGGCGGCTTCGAGGCCTGCCTCCGCAAGCAATCTGACCGCCACGCCGCCTTGATCCCACAGAGACGCCTCACGAATCGCCGCTTCGGCTGCCGCTGTCCAGCAGCCAATCGCAACGGTGCGGCCATCGGGAGTGGCTACCCAGGCTGCTGCGCCATCTTTTTGGCGAGCGTCTTCGCCGGATGCATTCAGCACAAAATCAGGCGTCGACCAGCTCAGCTCGCTGACATGGACCAGATCCCCGCATTCGAATCCGGTCTGCCGCTTCGTTTCCAGAAACACCTGTTCAAGCGCCCCAAGAAAGGCGATTTCCCCCCGCAGCTCCTTATCCGCAGCAGATACCGCAACGGTAATGGAAAACTCGTTCTCCCAGCAGCTTGGCGCGATGCGAATATCGCAAACGGCCTCGTCATAACCGCAGCGGGAGATCAGCGGTTGCTCCAACCGGTCCCCGTTGAGCGTCGTTAACGCCCAGAACGTGTGCCCGCTCTCTTTGAGAACCGACGTGCTCCCGAACAAGCTTTTGGCCAGCACCGCCGACTCCGTACAGTCTACCGCGATTTTGCATGGCACTTCCCACAGTCCTTCCCGCGTAGCGATTTGCACGGCGGCCCTACGTGTTCCTGCTTGCCTGCTTTCCGCAACGTCCATGTTGTCTGTTCCCTCAATCACACCGGCAGACTTCTCCGCCATTTCCGCTTCCGTCAGCAGCCTTACCGGAACAACCTCAAAGATGACATCGATACCCCGTTCACGAACCCATCTGTCCGCCAGCAGCTGCACCCATACCGGATCCAGAAAATCGCCTTGCGCCCCTCCGTGCCGCTTCAGCAGTTCCAGCCAAGTACGGACGACCGGATGACGCGCAGCCAGCTCGGCCGCAGCGGGAAACGGCAGGCGGCACAATCCAAGCTCCTGCATCAGGGATCCGCCTTCCGCCACAATGACGACCTTATGTCCGCGTTCGGCAAGCGAACAAGCATGAAAAACCGCTCCAATCCCTCCGCCCACAACCGCAACATCATATTGTCCTGTTCTCATCGCGCCGCACATCCTTTCTCTGTATGCTCAGCAAGATGAATTTTCATGCGTTCGATGCCGGCAGCAATGGCCAATCTGACATATTGCCGGGGATCGTTCAAATACGGCCGGCACAGCTCGATACCGCCAGGGTGCCCCGCCGCCGCCATAATAAGCCCGACCCAGCTGGCCATATTCCAGCGGATCGACGTCGTCACAAGATCGCCCTGCGCCGTATAATCGCCGCCCACGCCGGGACACTCGAACCAGCGCTGCAGCCGTTCCGTCAGGTCCAGCTGCTGCTCGCGGGACAACTCTCCGCACCGTTCATACAAATATTGCAGCAGCAATGTATTAAAGCTTGCCGAGTGGTTCTCCTCCAACGCCGCGAGGACATCAGTATACGCATCCTTGCAGCGCAGCAGTCGAAGCACGATAACGGCCGCAACCCACTTCGGATACGGCTTCAAATGCTGCGGACGGTCATCCTCCCGGCTTCGCAGCATACGCAGCAGGAACGGAACCGCCGTTTCGCTGCCCAGCAAACCAAGCGCGAAGGCCGCCGACCTGCGGCAGGCGTATTCCCCCTTGCCGTTCATCAGGCCAAGCAGCGGCGCTTCCGCCGGCTTGCCTAACTGAACCAGCCACCAGATCGCGAAGCCTTCTTCCTTCGCGCCTATATAAGCTGCCAGCTTTTGCGCCAAACGTTCCGCTTCAGCCGGGCTCATTTTACACAAGTATTCCCTGCTGATCGGCACCCCTGCAAGCTCGCCATGCTGAAACGTCAAATTGGCCGTTTCCGTGCGGGTCAAATCGTGCGGCTTCAGCACGCCGCGTTCCACAAGCCTGCGCTGCAGCTCGGCCACGGGCAGCTGTCTTGGCTCCAGCCCGCGGGCGGCGCTTATCGCGGCCGCCACCCCCGCCGCTTCGCCGACCTTTTGCATATCCCGCTGCATGCGAACTCCCATCGACACCTCGCGGTCGACAGACAACGCGCGGCTTGCCACCAGCATGCCGCTAACTCCTTTCGGCAGCAGGCTGCGGTAGGGGATATCGCACCAATATGAACCTTTGACGAACATATCAAGCACGACCAGCCAAATTTGTGCAAAATCGGATTCGTTGCCCAAATCTTTGGCATGCGTATCATAATGAGAGCACGCCCGCGATACCACATCGTCAAAGTGCCGATCATACAGGAAATCGTCCATGTTCATGACGTAATCGCCGGTAATATGCCGCCCTTCCCGCACGCCTAATTTCGGAGCCGCCGACAACAGATGCTGGCCTGAACCGGGACCTTCCGTCAAATACTTGGCAAGATGCGCGCGGCCTTCCATATAAGCGGCGCTCACGTCGAGCACGCTGGAGGAATGCACCCACCCCGCGTCAAAGTTGAGCTGCCCGAGCTGCAGCTTGCCCGTTCTCGGATGCTTCGCTACCGTCCGTGGGGTAAGCGAGTACAAGTGGCATATTCCGTCGAACTCCCGGCCAACCGTAAAATTCGCTCCGGCCGCTGCCGCGATATCTCCATCCGCCGAGCAATCGATCGTTACTTTAGCCCGGATGTCCACCACCCCGGCCGGACCGGCGGCAACAACTCCGGCCACCTGGCCGTCTTCGACCCAAACATCAAATGCCGTATGCCGGAGCAACACGCGAACGCCGTGCTCCTTCAGCATTTCGCTGTACACCGATCGTTTGGCTTCGGGGTGTGAAAGCGAGTCGCGTCCGCCAAATACCGCTTGCCGGGCCATGACCTTTTTGTCCACCAGATCCTGAAGCCCGCCGCGTGAACCGTAATGATAGCTGCTGATATTCGAACGTGTAGCGACTCCGCCGACCGCCGCGTCCATCTCCACCACAATGACGGACGCGCCTTCCTGAGCGGCGGCGATCGCCGCATTGCAGCCCGCGGTTCCCCCGCCTACGACAAGCACATCTGCGGATAACTGCTCTTTTGCCGGTATCATATGGATCAGCCTCCTAGAGAAGAAGGGGAGCCTTCACTTCCCTCCCATCATCGATTACTGGAACAGCTTTTTCTCCTTCAGCTGATTTTCCGCCGAAGTCATAAACGCATTAAACTTAAACGTCGTATCGAGTTCCTTCGTGAAGCTGTCGTATTCGGTTAGCGGCCGTTTTCCGAACAGGAACTTGATCGTTTCTTCCTTGACGTATCGGTCGGCATCCGCCTTGTTAAATCCGGCCGGATACTCGTAAATTGCGCCGTTCAGCATCTTGATCCGCGGCTGGTCGATCGCAAACTGCACATCCTTGCTGATATATGCGAATTTGGTTTTTAAGTATTCAAGCTCGTTCCGGCCGGCCAGCTGGTAAATCCAGAAGTTGGTGCCCTCTGTATCCAGCGCAGGCAATGCGGTCAGCTTGCCGCCATCCATCTTGTAATGCTTGTTCTCTACGCCGTAGCTGACAAGCCGCAGCCCTTCTTCCGTTGCGGTGTAATTAAATACGTCGATAATTTTTTGCAGCTTGGCCGGGTCCTTCTCGACCGACTTCGATACCATGAAATAAGCAGGACCTTTCGTATAGTCGAAACCTCCGGCGAATTTGCCTCCCGGACCGACGGGCGAATCAAACTGCACCCATTCGGCATTCGGATTGATGCTTTTGTATTTGTCATACGATGTCTTGCGGGAAATATTGTTCCAGCCTTTAAAAATAATGCCGGCCTTGCCCTGAAACGCTTTGTCGACGTCGGCATTGTTTTTGTTCGTGATGATCTCAGGATCGATCAGCCCTTCGTCAAGCAGCTTCTTCGCGTACGCAATCGCATCTTTCGCTTGCGGGTCGGTGGCTCCGCTGACGAGTTTTCCGTTTTTGACATAAAGCGCGTCGGGCGCCCCTACCCCAAATGCGCCGAATATGGAGGAAAATGCCTCGAACTCGAAGCCGGTGATCCCAAAAGTATCCTTTTTGCCGTTGCCGTCCGGGTCCTGCTCCACAAACGCCTTCGCCACCGTGTACAACTCGTCGAGATTGGTCGGCGCTTTCAGATTCAACTTCGTCAGCCAGTCCTGCCGGACCCAAAATGACGAGAACGGCACATCCGCATCCCGTACAATCGCATATTGTTTGCCTTGCAGCTTGCCCCTGTCGAAATCGGCTTGGCCTTGAAAATCGCTGACCGGCTTCAGCTTGGCGACATAAGGAGTTAAATCCAGCACCAGACCTTTATCGACAAACGCCTTCAGCTTGGAGGTCGAATCCACCTCGAATGCGTCGGGGAAATTGCCCGCTGCCAGACGTACGTTCAGCTGATTCTCGTAATCGTTCATCGCGACCGTCGACAACGTCAGATCAACGCCCAGCTTTTTGTCGATCGCCTGCTTCAGCGGATCTTCGGACGGCGGAC
This sequence comes from Paenibacillus thalictri, assembly GCF_004307995.1. Lineage (GTDB taxonomy): Bacteria > Bacillota > Bacilli > Paenibacillales > NBRC-103111 > Paenibacillus_AF > Paenibacillus_AF thalictri. The sequence continues at coordinate 201,381 of NZ_SIRE01000004.1, forward strand.
CGACGGCGGTCCCGCGCAGCGCGATTTCGATTTTGGCCGGCTTGGCCGGAGCGGACGAAGCCGCATCCCCCGTGGCCGCCGTCTTGCCCGTCCCCCCCCGGCGAGCAGGCCGTCAGCACGGCCCCGCCTGCAATCACAACACTTAACGCTAGCCCAACTTTTTTGAACATATAACTCCCTCTTTCTTGTCTATTTTTATGTATATGAAACGCCTTGATCCTCACCCTTTGATGGCGCCGATGACCATCCCTTTGCTGAAATGCTTCTGAATAAACGGGTATACGACAATAATGGGCAGCGACGCATAGATCACCGAGGCCATCTGCAGCGACGTGGTAGGAATGACTTCATCGACGTTGTCGACAACGGTCTGGCTTTTGGTCAGCATTTCGCGGACGATGACCTGCAGGGGATGAAGCTCCCGCTTCGTAATGTACATAATCGCCTGAAAAAATTCATTCCAATGGCCGACCATATAAAATAGACCAACCGTAAACAAAGCGGGCAGCGACAGCGGAATCGCGATGCCCAGCAAAATGCGGAATTCCTTTGCCCCATCCATTCGGGCGGATTCGAATATCTCCTCGGGCAAATTTTCGAAGAAGCTTTTCAGAATCAGCAGATTAAATGCGCTGAGCGCCGTAGGCACGATCATCGCCCACACGCTGTCGAGCAGCCCGGTTTGTTTGACAATCAGATACGTCGGGATCATCCCGCCGCCAAACAGCATCGTAAATACGACAAGAAACAGAAAGAAGCTGCGCAGCGGCAAGTTTTTGCGGCTTAACGGATAAGCAAACAAGCAAGTGATCGCCAGATTAATCAGCGTCCCGACCACCGTGATAAACACCGTTACGTTAAACGATGTCAGCAAGTAGTTCTGCTTCAGCAGTTCGGCGTAAGCGGCAAACGTAATTTGCCGGGGGATGAGAATAAACCCTCCGTTGCGCATGACCTCGGCGTATGGAGTAATCGAAACCGACACTACGTACAGCAGGGGAAACAAGGCGGCGGCGCCAACCGCCATCAGCACGGCGTACATCAGAACGTTGAAGATGCGATCCAATCCGGGCTTTACCATACGCCTTCCCCCCATTTCTTGGAGAGCGAGTTGGCCCCGATGACCAGAACCATGCCGATCAGCGACTTAAAAAGTCCTACCGCGGCGGCCAAACTGAAGTCGAGCTGCTCCAGACCGGTACGAAACACCCATGTATCCAAAATATCCGCTACCGGATATACGCTGATGTTGTACATGATGTAAATCTGGTCAAAGCCGGCATCAAGCAAATGGCCGAGCTTTAGGATAAACATCAGCACAATCACGTTGCGGATGCCGGGCAGCGTAATGCTCCAGATCATCCGGAAGCGGCTCGCTCCATCCACCTTGGCCGCCTCATATAACGTCGGATCGATGCCGGACATCGCCGCCAAATAGATAATCGCGCCCCAGCCCAGGTCCTTCCACAAATCGGTGGCTACAAGAATCCCGCGGAAATGCTCGTTTGACGTCAAAAATGAAACCGGCATACCTCCGAAATCGGCAATCAGCTTGTTGATCAGTCCCGAGCTCGGGGACAGGAACGCAATGGCGATGCCGTAAATGATCACCCAGGACAAAAAATGCGGCATGTAACTTAAGGTTTGAACGAGGTTGCGCAGCCATAACAGCCGGCATTCGTTAAAAAACACAGCTAACGCGATATGCGGCACCATCCCCCAGACCAGCTTGTACAAGCTGATGATCAGCGTGTTGCCGAGCAGTTGGCTGAAATAAGGCGACATATAGAAGTCGCGGAAGTATTTGTACCAAGGATCAGCCCATGAGCTGCCCATAATGCCGTCCATCATGTTGTAATCTTTAAACGCAATAATGACCCCGTACATCGGAATGTACTTATAGATGAGCAAATAGATCAGCCCCGGAACCATCATCACAAAAAATGGCGCGAACCCCTTGAACTTCCGCATACGGCTCATTAAACCGTAGCGGCTGCGTTTCATAGGTTTCGTCGCCATCGTTAGATCGCTCATCTCTTTTTTTCGCCTCCCCTTTATCTTCTGTCGGTTACATTCGTAATGTATTCATGGCGCATGAGGGGGGCGATATGCATGAAAGCCGTCAAAGTGTCACGGTTTCCGAGATCGGCTGAAATCGGGAAATCAGGGGCACACGCACGCGGACAACCGTGCCTTTTTGCAGCCTGCCCCTTATTTTCAAACCGTACGGGGAGCCGTAATACAGCTGCAGCCGGCTGTTCACATTGGCCAAGCCAAGGCTGTTAAAGCTGCCGCTGCTGGGCGTGCCGCGTTCCGCTCCAAGCAGGCTGCGCGCCTGCGCTTCCTCCATGCCGATGCCGTTGTCGCGGACAAATATGTTCATCCCGTTCCGGCCGGCAACCACTTTGATGCCGATTTTGCCTCGCCGGCCGGTCGGAACGATGCCGTGAAAGATCGCATTTTCGATAATCGGCTGAAGGGTCAGCCGGGGAATCTGCTGTTCGCCCAGCTCCGCGGACATCTGCACATTCAGCGCGATTTGCTTGCCGTAGCGAATATTTTGAATCTGCACGAACATGTGGAGTCCTTGAAGCTCTTCTTTCAGCGTAATAAACGGCGTTTTCCTGCCGATGCTGAGCGACAGCAGTCCGGTTAACGAATGAATCGTCATCTGCACCTCGGCAATCTTCTGTTGAAAGGCCAGACTTTCGATACAAGCGAGCGTATTGTGCAGAAAATGCGGCCCGATCTGGCTTTGCAGCATCCGGATCTCGTAGTCCCGCTTCTGCTCTTCGATTTGTCTGACCTCCTGGCTCAGACTGCGGATCCGCTCCATCATGGCATGGTAGCTGCGGGCAAGCTCGCCGATCTCATCCCCGCGCGACTCCGGCGGCAGCACCGAATGAAACTCCAGCGCTTTCACCCGGTCCATGCGCAGCGCCAGCCGCTTGATCGGCAAGGTGAAATAACGGCTGAGCAGGTAGGACCCGACACACAGCAGAACAACCCAATACAGCGCCGCATCCCGGTAGTACGTATATAAGCCGCGTATATCGCGGAAGAAAGACGCTTCATCGAATATCGAGATGAGGCTCCACCCGAGCCGGTTCGTATTTGATTTAACGGCGATGATCGGCTTATCCAGCAGCTGCATCCGGCTTGTCCCAATCGGCAAATCGGCCAGCTGCCCGATCAGTTCTTCGCTGAACGTATTGCCTTGTCTGAGCTGCCGCGGAATCAGCCTGCTTTGCGGATTGCTCGCTACCACGCTTTGCTCGGCCGACAGTACGGTAAACGACTGTGCTTCCGTCTCCAGCAGCCTCGACAGCTTTGCGCTCAGCTGATTCAGATCAATCTCCAGCACGACAACGCCAAGCGGCCGCCCCTCCGGCGTCGATACCGGCGTAACAAAAGCCATCGTCCGCTGGGACAGCGGCGACTCGTAAGGCTCGCTCCAGTTGACCGCACCGTAATTCAGCTTAGCCAGCTTGACCAGACGGGTTAGATGCGGGTTGCCGAGAATGCTGTAATACAGCTGCGTACTGCTGACCACATTGCCATGGTCCGGAATAACGTACAACGTGCTGAGCACGGAGCCGTTGGAGCGAACGTATTCGCGCAAAATCGCTTCCTTCTCCTTCTCGTTAAGCCCTTCGCCGAACAGCTCCCTGCGGAAAGCGAGCTGAAGCATGATCGTCTGCACATTATCAAGATAAGAGTCGATAAATTCGTTTGTTCGGCTGATGATGATTTCGGAATCTTTCAGCGCCATGGATTTATACACTTCCTCCGCCCGGCCCAGCGTATTCCACGCTAATAAGGCAAGCACGAAGGAACTGGAAAAAAACAGAAACAGGAACATCTTAGTCGCCAGCCGGGTCGATCGAAGCCGGCGCAGCAGTTTGTGGAACGGCTTCATTCCGGTTCTCCCCTCTTGACGTCGGTCGGCGACATACCCGTCACCTTGCGGAATAACGTAGAAAAATAGCGGTAATTCGGAAAACCGACAGCTTCGGCAACGGCATATACCTTCATCGTTGAATTGCGCAGCAGCCACGCCGCCCGTTCAATACGACGGCGGGTCAAATAGTCCTTAAACGATTCTCCGAGCTGCTCCTGGAACAGCTTGCCGAGATAATCCGCGCTGAGCTCGACCTCCTCGGCCACCATGGCCAGCGTCACCGATTCCCCCAATCGCTCGTCGATAATTTGTTTGGCTTTCCGTACTTCCGGACGGGCTTGCCCCTTGAGACTTGCCTCCAGCAAATAAATCATGTTGGATACCAGCTCCGGCAGGGAAACCGATGCCTCGATTTTGCCGTCGTCCGCCGCCCCCCATTCGCTCAGCAGCTGCGCGGCAAAAACCTTCAGTTCGTTTGGATACAGGCGGACGGAGGCGATCCATTCCGCAAACCCCGAGCGCAAATAATCGACAAACACGTTTTCGCCCGCGGAGAAGCGGAGAAGATGGGCCTTCAGCCGCGCCTGCAGCGCAGACGTCATCCCCTGCATCGGAGCAAGAGATCCCGAAAATACGGTCTGCTTGGGCTGGTAAAAAAAATCGTGAAGCCAATAAAACGTTTCGCGAAATCGGTCGCGAAGCTGCTCCGGCGTCGATACCGGATCGCTTACCGCCGAGAACACGCGGATATCGCCGCTCAGAAAGGTAAGCCTTTCGCTTATGGTAGATTGGATCGCCCCGACTAACTGCATGGCAAATGCCGCCAAGCCGTCATCCTGCCCCATATGCATCGGAGCGACAATGAAATAGTCGCCAAGGTGTACCGGAAACCAGCTCATGTTGCCGTGAGCATGGGACTGCAAACCGTCACGCGCCGAAGCGCCACGCACGGAAAGCGGATCTCCGGTTGTATCCGCTTCCATCGTATTCAGCACAAAACTGACCTGCTCGTCTACCGCCAACTGATCTTCCCGTTCCGCCATGACAAACAGCCGGATGAACCGGAACGGGACTTGTGTTAGCTTCAGCATCTCCAGCCACTCGGCGTACACGCCGGCGTTACCGTCCGCGGAAGCAAGCAGCTGCGTGAACTGCCGGGACAGCCGCTTCCTCACAAGCTCCTGCTGATGCACGCGAAGCGACTGCTCATGCTCCAGCCTTGCGCGCGCCTTGCCCACCGTCTGCTCCAGCTCCTGCTGGCTGAGCGACATTTTCACCAAATAATCGACGGCTCCGAGCTTCAACGCTTGGTGTACATACTCAAAATCGGTATGACTGGTCAGCAAAATCATTTTCGTATCGGGAAACGTTTCGGAAACGACCCGCAGCAGCTCCAAACCATTCATCACCGGCATCACAATATCGGTCATCACGATGTCCGGCAGCCACTTGCTGCAAAGATCAAGCGCGACCTCGCCGTTCTCCGCCTCGCCGACGATCTCCACTCCGCATGCAGCCCAATCGTACATCAGCAGTCTTTGGCGAATCGGCAGCTCGTCATCGACGATCAGCACCTTCAAAATCGTTTTCTCTCTCATGGGAATCAACCGCCCTTTTCCCTGTTGAATTGCGCCCGTCTACATGCGTACACGGCAAACAGCCAGGTTCACAGATATACGTATTATCATCGTACAACCCGCCGGATCTGTAAAGCGCCGGATCGGCCGGGAAGAAAACCGTACCCGTTCGCTGCCGATCTTTAAAATATCTTCACATGCCATTAACAGCCGTTTTACACTACCGCGATACAATGGACGAGGTTGATGCGAAAGAAGCGCACAGCGGTGCCCTCATGAACCGGACAGGGTCGAGCCAAGACGCCGGCAGTCAGTCACCATGAAAAGCAGCAGCAAGCATATTCACGGTCCGAGTTCGATCAGGCCTATCGTAAAAAGGGAGGTTTGTGCAAATGAGCGTATTGGAAAACGACGTCCGCATGCGGAGCGTCAAGGCTCGTCCCGCCGCTACGGAAAAGGGGCGTTCGCGGAAAGCATGGAGGTGGAAGGAACATGCGCTTGCGTATTTTTTCCTGTTTCCTTCGCTGCTTGTGTTTATCCTGTTTTTGTTTTACCCGTTAATTAAATCGGTTTACTTGAGCTTGCACCTGACCGATCCACGCGGACGGATTGCCGATTTCGTCGGCTTCGACAACTATGCGGATATATTTACATCCGAGCATTTCCTCTCGAATTTGCTTGTGACGCTGCAGTTTATTTTGTACACGGTGCCTACCTGCATCGTCTGGTCGCTGCTGCTCGCCGCGCTGACCCACAATAAGCTGAAAGGCATGAAGGTGTTCCAATTCATCTTTTCGCTGCCTATCGTCATTTCGGTCGGCACCGGGTCGATCATCTGGTTTCTGCTGTTTCACCCGACCGCGGGCATGCTGAATTATTTCTTAAGTTTTGCGGGAATATCGAACATTTCTTGGCTCGCCGATCCGAACTGGGCGCTGCCTTCCGTATCTATGATGACGATTTGGATGAACATGGGGTTTGTCTATATCGTACTGCTCAGCGGCCTGCAGGGCGTTCCTGAGGAGCTGCTGGAAAGCGCCAAAATCGATGGTTCCGGTCCGATCCGCACGTTCGTCCGCATCGTGATGCCGCTGCTTTCGCCGACTTTGTTTTTTGTGCTGATCGTCTCCATTATCGGGGCGTTTCAGGCATTCGGGCAAATTCACATTTTAACCAAAGGCGGTCCGATCAATTCGACCAATGTGGTCGTCTACACGATTTATCAGGACGCTTTCGTGAATTTCCGCTTTGGAATCGGCAGCGCAGAAGCGCTTGTGTTGTTTGTCATCATCCTCGCGTTAACCGTTCTGCAATTTGTCGTATTGGAAAAGAAGGTGCATTATCAATGACGATCAAACCGTTAAACCGGACGCTGCTGTACATCGTGCTGGCCGCTTTGGCCGCGCTTGTGCTGTATCCGCTTATTTTTACCGTATTGTCGTCGTTTATGACGGAGAAGGAAGTGTCGAACTTTCCGCCGCCGCTGTTTCCGCATCAGCTGTATCTCGGCAACTTCCAGCTCGCCATCGCCACGATGCCGATTGTCCGTTTTATCGTCAACAGCGTCGTCGTATCGGGAGCGATTATGCTCGGCCAAGTCGTGACTTCCAGCATGGCCGCTTACGCCTTTGCTTTTCTGCGGTTCAAAGGGAAAACGGCGCTGTTTATGGTGTATTTATCGACGATGATGATTCCGTGGGAAGTGACCGTCATCCCCAACTATTTGACGATCAAATCGTGGGGTTGGATGGACAGCTACCCGGGTCTGATCGTGCCGTTTATCGCCGGGGCATTTGGCGTGTTCCTGCTGCGCCAGTTTTTCCTGCAGTTGCCCGGCGAGCTGTTCGACGCGGCCAAAATCGACGGCTGCGGCCATCTGCGCACCTTCGTTTCGCTAGTGCTGCCCTTGTCCAAGCCGGCGCTTTCCACGCTTAGCGTGTACGTGTTTTTGCACCACTGGAACAGTTACTTGTGGCCCCTGCTCATTACGAACAAACCGGCGATGCGTACCGTGCAGATCGGCGTCGCCATGCTGCAGCATGAAGAGATCAATTCGTGGAACCTGATTCTCGCCGGCGTCACCTTGGTGCTTCTGCCTTCTTTCATCTTGCTCGCGCTTGGCGTCAAGCAGTTGATTCGCGGCATCACCGCAGGCGCGGTAAAAGGGTGATCGATGACCAGCCCGCCGACCCCGGCGAAGCGGATTTTTACCCCAGCAACAACGTCGAAAGACGATGATGATATAAAGTCATTCCATTCCATTTTAAAATTAAGGGGAGAAAACGATGGTTTCTTTTAACAAATCCAAATGGGTAGGCATCTCTTTGACGGCAGCCATGCTGCTGACCGCGGCATGCGGCAATTCCGGCAGCAACGCCGGCGGAAACACAGCGGCTCCTGCAGATACGGGGGCGGCTAAAGACAGCAAACCTGCTGCCGCGGCAAGCACACCGAAAAAAGTAACGTTCTGGCACGCGATGGGCGGAACCAACCAGAAGGTGGTCGAGCAAATGGCCGCCGACTTCAACGCTTCCCAGAAAGATATTCAAGTAGAGGCCATCTACCAAGGCAGCTATGACGATTTGCTCAGCAAGCTGAAAGCTTCGATGGGTTCGCCGGACAGCCCTTCTCTGGTGCAGGTGTATGAGATCGGCTCGCGCTTCATGATCGACTCGAAAACGACAACACCGGTGCAAAAGTTCATCGACATGGACAAATACGACTTGTCCCAGCTTGAGCCGAACATTACGGGTTATTATTCGCACAGCGGCAAGCTCGATTCGATGCCGTTCAACTCGTCCAATGCGATTTTGTACTATAACAAGGACTTGTTCAAAGCAGCCGGCCTCGATCCGGAAAAACCGCCGAAAACGTTCGACGAATTCCAAAAGGCAGCCGACGCGATTACCAAAACCGGCAAAGCTTCCGGCGCAAACCTGGCGATTTACGGCTGGTTTATGGAACAGCTGCTGGCTAACCAAGGCGCCGAGTTTGTAAACAACGGCAACGGCCGCACCGCTTTGGCTACCGAATCTATAGTGAACAGCGAAACTGCGGTGAACACGCTGAACTGGTGGAAAAACCTCGTTGATTCCAAAGCTGCCGTGAACCTCGGCCGCAAAACGGATGACTCCAAGAAGGCATTCCTAGCCGGTCAAGTCGGTATGATTCTGGAATCCACCGCTGGACTGAAGGGACTTGTCGACGGCGCTAAAGATAAATTCGAAGTGGGCACCGGTTTCCTGCCGAAACCGTCCGATGCGAAGGAAGGCGGCGTTGTCGTCGGCGGAGCAAGCTTGTGGATTATGAACGACCGCAAGGACGACGAGCAGAAGGCAGCATGGGACTTCATCAAGTTCTTAACATCGCCGAAAGAACAGGCGTACTGGCACATCAATACGGGCTACTTCCCAATTACCAAAAAAGCGTACGATGAGCAAATCGTCAAGGACAACATGCAGAAGTTCCCGCAATTCCAAACCGCTGTTGATCAGCTGCACCAAACGAAATCGAATACCGCTACACAAGGCGCGGTCATCGGCGTGTTCCCGGAAGCGAGACAAATTGTGGAAGGCGCCATCGAAGAAGCGCTGAATAATAAAAAATCGCCTAAGGACGCATTGGACGGAGCGGCCAAGGAGATTACCGGAAAAATTCAGCAGTACAACAAAACGGTGAAATAACTAACCGGATAAATAGGGTGCTTCCTCCAATAGGGGGAGCGCCTTTTTTTGTCGGCATGCTTCAGAATACACCCGCTATCGGCTTCCGCTGGGCAGCACCCTTGCTGCTGCTCGGCGGTTTAAACTGCATGGCGGGCTGATGTGAGGCTGCGCCTCGCCAGCTTTGCTGCAAGCGCGCTAGCCGCCCTCCTCTCACCACTCATGTTCCGTAAACGATCAAACCCGAAATAAACGGAGGGGTCGTGATTTTGCGCTTCTGGTTTTGCTTGAATTCCTCGTAGGGATCCACCGCCGTATAAGGGCTGCCAATATCACGCATATCCTCCCATATGCATTCCACTCCTTGTCCATCCGCCGGGCCGGCATACATTTTGCATTGGGAACAGAATTGCCGCTCCTGCTGGTCATCCAGCTGTACCACTTTATTTCTGAGGCAGCAATAAACCAAGCCATCCTTGTTTCTCAGATTGATATGTTTTGTCGGGGTCATTTTCGCCAGCTCCTTTTTTGACAAATTGTCCGGAAAGTACTATTTATTATATAAGCCGCTTATTAAAAACAATATCGAACTTTGTCACGCCAATATTTTATTTATGTGGAGGTGCTTAATCATTCAGAATACAGGCTCGGTTCTCTATATCGTGCTTCTGCTCGCCTTTGTCATTTACCGCAGGGTCAAAAGAAGCATCGGGTTTCAAAAGCTGCAGCGAAGTCGTTTGATCATCCGGACCGTGCTCTTTGCCGTCATTGGCATCGCCATCTTTATTGCCGGGCTGCGCCATCCGCTTTATATGATCGGAGACGTCGCAGGGCTTGCCGTCGGTGTTTGCCTGGCCATTTACGCGGTCAAACACAGCCGGTTCGAAAAGCGGCAAGACGGCTGGTATTACCGTACGCATCTGGGCATCGAATTGTCTGTGCTTTTCCTATTTTTGGGCAGACTGGCTTACCGCATGTTCCTGATGTATTCGCAAGCACAGAACGATCCGAGCCATCCGTTTAACGCCAACCCTTATGACCCGCAGGCTCTGGCGAGCGATCCGTGGACGTCGGGCATCTTTTATGTCATTATCGCTTATTATGTTGGATATTTTGGCTATTTGCTGCGCAAGGAAAAGGAGCTGAGGAGCAGTGATGAACAATAACCGCCTGCATCGGGAAGAACGGTTTAAGGATGAAACGGCAGCCGGCAGCGCAACTGCGCACACAGACCAGGCAGGCCGCTCGGGCGCTTCGCGTGAAATGACATCCGCCTCCCCTGTCAAAGCGGTCTCGATCGATCTCGACGGGACGTTGTTCCGTTCGGACAAAAGCATTTCCCCGCGCAGCCGCAGGGCGCTTCAGCGCTGCCTGGAGGAAGGCATCGAATTGATCGTCGCTACGGCGCGTCCGCCGCGTTCGATTGCGATTCTCTGTCCGGAACTGCCCGGTATGGCGCATATGGTATATTACAACGGGGGATTGTCGGTGAATAAATATACCGGCGAACAGGAGCGGCTTTCAATCGACGGGGCGCTGCTCAAGGAAGTATATGATTACATACAAACACAGGAGCCGGCAAGCTTTTTTACGGCGGAAAAAGACAATGAGCTGTTTGCAACCCGCCCGCTGACTCCCGAAGAATCCGCTTTGTTTGGCATGCCGCCGGGCGTAGAGCAGCCGCTGCCGCTGGACATCGAGACGTTCGGCAGAACCGGCGCGGTGAAAATACTGCTTCCCGCCTTCGGTTCGTTTGACTCTTTCGCGGAAACGTTCGGCAGCCGCTTGAACATTATCCGTACGGACGGCGGCACGCTTGTGCAGCTGATGCACAAAATGGCCTGCAAATCGACGGCCGTCGCCCGGCTATTAAACGGCATGGGGATCAGCGTGCGGGAGTGCATGGCATTCGGCGACGATTACAACGATTTGGCGTTGTTTCGGCTTGTCGGTTATCCGGTGGCGATGGGCAATGCGGTAGAGGATCTGAAGCATGCCGCGCGGCGGGTGACGGAGAACAACGATAACGACGGCGTCGCCGTTGTGCTGGAGAAACTGACGATGAACAGCGGAGCCGATGGGGAGAGGTTACTCGGTTGAGGGAAGCCGCGACAGAGCAACCTCACGAGCGTCTGAGATGAGAAATGCTCGTTCAACGCGCGCGAATCCCAAACGCGCGTTGCAGCGCTGCGCGGCGGTCGGTCGAACCTCACGCAGGCCACGCTCGTTGTACCGGCGGATCATAGCGGCTCCGCTGATATGAAGCGGATTCGGCTTTCGGCCGGCAGGATTACCGGTTGAAACATTATACATATTTCACCAATTCGGACTTAAACACATCTATGGGCTTATTGTAGTCGATTGGCTTATAAATGATCTGGTTATTCCATTGATTTCTTTCTGTGTTGCTTTCATACCTATCATCTTTTTCCACTGCGTTCATCGTAAACATAATCTCATTTAACGTGCCTATCACGCTTCGGTTATCGGTGTTTGACACTACAAGGTTCGTGCAATGATCGAGGTAAGCCGTAACCATTCGTTCTTCAATACCCTCGCTGGTTAAATACTCCCTCAGCTCCGATTGGAAAATTTCATGCAAATTTTTGTACTGGCTGGACTTGATTCCATGCAGCGTCAAACTTAATCGCGACAGGTCATTCATCAGTACGATGCACTTCCTTCTGCGCAGCAAAAACATATTCGCATGCCAGCTGAAGAAAGGGTTGGAAATATCGACTTTCTGGGGCTGCAGTTTAAGTTCCTTTTGCAAAGATTTGGTCAAGCGAATTACGACCATCGGGTTGTCCCTCATTTATACTTTATTTTTGGCTCAGAGCCTCTTCCAAAATCAGCAGCGCTAACTCGTGATCGTTCATCACATACGGCACTTCGCCGGGCTCCACCCAAATGCGGCACAACGTTTCATGCTCTCTTGAAAAAGGCAGACAAGCCGTGATGTCCATTCTATAAAAAAGCTGATACCCGATAAACGGATATTTGCCGCTTGGATCGTACAGCGGATTGTCTTCGTTGCTCACTTCAATCATACCAAGCAAGCCGATGTCGCCTTCGACGCAGCCCTCTTCCAGCGCTTCGCGGTGAAAAGCTTGATCCGGCGTTTCGCCTTGCTCCACATGACCGCCCGGAATGTTGAATCCCCTGCCCGCAACATGCACCAAGAGAATTTTGTCCCCGTCCATGCAATAACCGTGAACGCTAGTCACCTTCCCGTGGTCGGGATATGTATTCCCAGGTATCCAAGTCAGCTTCACATGGTGGCCGCTCCAGTCGGCATAGATGGATTTAGACATCGTTTCCCTCCCGGTTTTGGTTATTGGCGGCTTGAAAATAAACGATCGGCCCGTCCCAGACCGGCGGGTACGACTCCAGCTTGTCATAGTTGCCGCCGGTATACCGGTCCACCGTCGACTTCCAGAATTGATGAGCGATCGCGTTTTCCTTCTCCTGCTTGACTTCCCAAAAGCCCGGATGCGTATCGAAAATGCGGAACGCCACTTCTCTGCCGACTCCTTGCTTTCTATACTTTCTCATGATGAAAAATTCGGCTATCGTTTTCACATCGGCTCCTTTAAGCACATAACTAAAATTGTTCACAAGCGCGAATCCGGCCAAATTTCCGTTTACTTTGACGATATAAGCAACCCGGCCTTCATTGTTTTTCCCGTGATCGGTCCAATAATGATCCAGATAATTGTAATTAAACAAGCCAAACGGGCTTGGATCCTCTTGATTGTATTCGGTGGCATCGTATTGGTAATACTGCATCAGATTTCTAATGACTGCCTTGTCCTGCTCTTCGGCTTGGATCAACTGAATGCGGTTGCTCTCATGCGCGGGGTTCATTTTTTCACCATCCTCATATTCTTAGGAGTCTGTCCGACGGATTGATTTTTGTGAAAATTTATTCATGCTGGTGTATGGAGGGTAAGGGAATGGTATGGAAAGTTTACGTCCGCCTTGAAAACCGTGTTTTTACCGCAAGGCAAATTCAAGAAAAACACGGTTTTCACGAGCGGTGGAATGCCATCCCTTTCCCGCAATAACCGCACTCATGAATAAATTTTCACGGATTTACTTTCGTCGGATAGCTCCTAACGGGCTTATGACACATCCTTCTAAACGCGCAGGAAATGTCCATATCGGCCAACGCAAGGATTGGCCGCCTCTATTCATCCAGCAGCTCCCTCAAGTACATGGCGCGGTTCTCGAGAAACCGGCGGGTGATCTGGTAATGCTCCGTGTCTTCGTATTGCATAGGCCGGATCGCATCGTCGCCAAAGTGGAAAATATCGGCATGCGGATAACCGAGCAAAATTGGCGAATGCGTGGCAATAATGAGCTGTGCGTGGCGCTGCAGTTCATGAATGAGGCTGATAAAAGCGAGCTGGCGGGCCGGCGACAAAGCCGCTTCGGGTTCGTCCAGCAAATAGATGCCGCGTCGGCCGAAACGATTTTGGAACAAAGCCAGGAATGATTCACCATGAGACTGCTCGTGCAGCGATTTGCCGCCGTAAGGCTCGTACGCCTTAATAGGATCTTCCTTGGCCAACTCGTCGATATGATTGGCAAACTGAAAAAACGACTCCGCCCGCAAAAAGAATCCGTGATTTACTTTCGGCATCCACGACAGCCGGATATAATCCCCCAGCCGGGCTTCGGAAGCGGCCAGCTCGTATTGGTTGTTGCGGCTGCCTCCCGCCGTATGAAACCCGCATTGGTAAGCGATCGCCTCCAGCAGCGTCGATTTGCCCGAACCGTTTTCTCCGACGAAAAAGGTAACGTTTTTGTTGAGCTTTAATACGTCCAGATGACGTATAGCCGGAATATGAAACGGATACCGGTCGGCATTTTCGATTTTGTCATGCAGCTTAGTAATTTGATGCAGCATAAAATAAGCGCTCCTGCCGTTATACGATATCGAGATGAACTTTCCGCGTCGGCTTCGGAAAAGCCTTGTCCAACTGCGCCAAATCTTCCTCCGTCAACTCGACTTGATCCGCCGCGGCATTATCCTTGACGTGATCTATGGACGACGATTTGGGGATCGCAATGACGTCGCCGCTGCGGATGGACCAAGCCAGCAGCAGCTGAAACGGCGTGATGTCATGCCGGCGCGCAACGGCTCTTACAGTTTCGTGTTCGACAAGACCTCTGCGCAGCGAACCTGCCTGGGCAAGCGGACAATAGGCCATAATCGGCACATGCCGCTCCTTAAGCCATGGCAGCAGATCGTATTCGATGCCTCGCGAACCGAGGTGATACAACACCTGATTGGTTACGCAATGCGTGCCCCGCGTTAGAGCGAACAGCTCTTTCATATCGGCCGTATCCAGATTGGAGACGCCCCAGCGTAAAATTTTGCCCTGAGCGACAAGCCGCTCCATGCCTTCCACCGTCTCGCTGAAAGGGATACTCCCCCGCCAATGCAGCAGATACAGATCGAGGCGGTCCGTCCGCAGCCGCTTCAGACTTTCCTCGCAGCTGCGGGTGATGCGGCTTGTCCCGGCGTTATGCGGATATACCTTGGATACAAGAAACACCTGATCGCGAATCTCTTCAACCGCTTCCCCGACAAGCAACTCGGACCTGCCGTCGCCGTACATTTCCGCGGTATCGATCAGCGTCATCCCGAGCTCTACGCCGGTTCGCAAGGCATCTATCTCCTGCCGTTTATTCGCCGGGGAATCCCCAACAAACCAGGTGCCCTGACCGAGTCTTGGCAGCAGTGTCCCGTCGGGCAATTTCACTCGGTGATTCGACCCGTTTGCGACATGGTTTACACGATCTTCCTGCATCATAGCCACCATCCTTAGGTTAATGTTTATTGGCCAAGCTGGAGCGTTCTTCGCAGATACCGCTTGAACAACTACTTCGGACGTTCTCCATCCTCTCGCACTTTGGCGAACTGCGTATAATACAGCCTTGCGTACAATCCGTTTAACTCCAGCAATTGGCTGTGCGTGCCCTTTTCCGCCAAACCGCCACTCTCCAGCACGATGATTTGATCTGCCGCGAGCACGGTCGATAACCGATGGGCGATGACCAGCGTTGTGCGGCCGCGCATCAATTGTTCAAGCGCCGCTTGAACGTATGCTTCGGACGCGGAGTCGAGATGCGACGTCGCTTCGTCAAGCACAAGAATACGCGGGTTTTTGAGCATAGCCCGGGCAATGGCAATCCGCTGCCGTTCGCCGCCGGACAAGCGGTGCCCTCGTTCCCCCACCATCGTGTCGTAGCCTTCGGGCAGCGATGCGATCAAATCGTGGATGTAGGCCCCGCGGCAAGCCGTCTCCAGCTCTTCCTGCGTAGCATCAAGCTTGGCGAACAAGAGATTGTCTCGCACGGTCGCATGAAACATAAACGACTCCTGCGTCACAAAAGCGACCTGCTCGCGCAGGCTGCGCAGCGTCACCTCCCGCATGTCGCGCCCGTCGATCAGCACCCGGCCTTCGGCCGGGTCGTATAACCGCGCGAGCAGCCCGGTCAGCGTCGACTTGCCGGCGCCGCTCGGGCCGACAATCGCCGCCACTTCGCCCGGGCGCACATCAAAGCTGATGCGGCGCAGCGCATATTGCCCCGGTTCATAGGCAAACGAAACATCACAAAACGAAACTTCGCCCCGCACATCGCTCAGCTCCGCCGCACCCGGCGCATCAACAATATCCGGCTTGGCGTCTTGATATTCAAAGATGCGCTGAAACACCCCCAGCGCAGTGGCCGCCTCCACATGCAGATTCAGCAATGTGCCGACCGGCCCGTACAGTCTGCCCAAATATAAGGTAAAAGCGACAATCCCGCCGACGGTCATCGTTCCATGCACGACATTGTATCCGCCGTACAAAAAAATAAGTGCCGTGCCAAGCGGTCCCAGCAGCCCAATAACCATCCCGTACCATCTTCCGACGAGATTAAGCCGCAGCTCCAAATCCATGACCTGCTTATTGGTTGCCTCGAACTGCCGCTGCTGCTCCGGCTCCCGCTGGAATATACGCGTCAGGAGCGCGCCCGACACACCGAATATTTCGCCAAGCTGGGCGGACATTTCCCCGCGCACCTTCTGCGTCTCGAACCGCAGCTGCTTGCGGATATTCGATACGCGTCTCACCGGCATAATAAACAAC
The DNA here is from genome assembly GCF_004307995.1 of Paenibacillus thalictri. Lineage (GTDB taxonomy): Bacteria > Bacillota > Bacilli > Paenibacillales > NBRC-103111 > Paenibacillus_AF > Paenibacillus_AF thalictri. The sequence continues at coordinate 217,666 of NZ_SIRE01000004.1, forward strand.
GGCAGAATGACCGTAGCAAGCAGAGCAAGCCGCCAATCCAAGAAGAACAAAATAACGATGGTTGTACCCACGATGACCGCCTGGGTTACCGATTGTACGACCAGCGAGGAGATGACGCCCTGAACCGCCTGCACGTCGCTGGTCAGCCGCTGGATAAGCTCTCCGGACTTGGAATGGGTAAAAAACGACATCGACTGCTTCTGCAAGTTGGCAAACAGCCCCTGCCGCAAATCCCTCATCACCCCTTGCGACACCTTTGTATTCTCGTGGTTTTGCCATACGCCGAGCAGCCCGCCGACGACCGGCAGCAGCACCAGCAGGAAAGACAATTCGAGCAGTTGAGGCACGCTGTGCTGCGCCAGCGCCTGATCGATGATCCGCTTCATGATAAGCGGAGGAAACAAGCCGAGGACCGCGCTGCCAAGCGCAAGCAGCAAAATCACCGCAAGCGGCAGCAAATAAGGACGGAACAACGCAAAGATGCGGCGCAGCGACACATCTTTAAGCGTTGCCTTGCTTCTCCCCTGCAGTTGCTTATCCAAGCCCCCCATGCGGATGCCGTCATCTCTCATCGCTGTCCTGTCCTTCTGCAGCAGGTTCGCCTAAAGGAAGGGCTGTACGGATCGCCCGGACAATTTCCTTGGCCATTTCCATCACCCGATACAGCGATGTGCTTTGCAGAATCGAATACTTATTCCCGCCGTCGCTGTTTACAATCGCCGCTACTCCAAAATCGCCGACCCCGGGAAGCCCCATGCCGACTGCCTTTCCAGGCTCGATCGGCTGGTTCGACACCTGATAGCAGCCGACGGAAGTCAGCTGGCCGATACAGGCATCGATGGCGACTACTTTTTTGCCGGGCGGAATTTCCTTCAGTCTCGTTATCATATTGCTTGCATCCAGAGGCTGCCGCAGCGTGCCGAAGACATGCGGATAACCCTCCTCCTCCAGCATCGTGCCGACAAGCGGTCCCAGCGCATCGCCGGTAGAACGGTCCGTTCCAATGCACAGAAACACAATCTCCTCCGCAGTCAGCGGTTCCTCGCGAATATATTGAAAAAATGCGCTTAACTCCGCGCCCTTCAGCTTTTTGCGAAACGTCCTTTTGTCATTATCCCCCATGGATTCCTCCTGCCAGGCTCCCGTCTGAAAAGCCGCTTCGTATGCCCTGCCTCTCGTTATGCCCCGGCAAAGCTTTATACCCCATATTGTACCATATACAATCGTTTAATTGTTTGTGTGCCCCAGGCGTGGTATAATGCCGACAAATTTATTACGCGAGGACGTGGTGGCGTCATGCACATATTACATACGGCATTGGCTTGGCTTAACGCCGCTTATTGGCTGCTGGTGCTGCTTGAAACCGTGCGGGCCATGCGCTATATGCTGCGGCTGCCTGCCTCCGGGGAACTGGCGGAATACCCGCTTGTCTCCGTTATAATTGCAGCTAAGGAAGAACAGCAAGCGATCGCTGAAACGATACGGCGTCTGCGCGGTCAAAGCTATCCCCATCTGGAAATCATCGCCGTCAATGACCGTTCGGAGGATGCGACCGGCCGCATCCTGGACGAGCTGTACGATGCCTCCCGCCGGCCGGGACGGGAAGAGCCGCCCCTTGAAGTGATTCATATCGGCAGCCTCCCGGAGGGGTGGCTCGGCAAAAACCACGCCTTATACCAAGGTTATCTGAAAGCCCGCGGCGAATACCTCTTATTCACGGATGCGGACGTTAGTTTCGGTGAACATGCGGTACGCGACGCCGTTGCCTTCATGCGCCGGGAGCAGGCCGACCATCTGACGCTTTCGCCGGATATTAAAGCCCGCGGGTTTTGGCTTACCGCATTTGTGCGCTACTTCTTTTTTGCGTTCAGCTTGTACATTCGTCCATGGAGGGCCAACGCCGATGAAGACCGTAAGCATGGCATGGGCATCGGCGCCTTTAATATGCTGAGCAGGCAAGCGTACGAAGCCATCGGCACTCATAAGGCGATTGCCATGCGTCCGGATGACGACCTGCAGCTCGGTTTGTGCATCAAATCGGCCGGTTTGCGCCAGCGGCTCGCTTCCGCCTCCAACTGCCTGGAGGTCGAATGGTATGCCAGTCTTTCCGAAGCTGTGAAGGGACTGGAGAAAAATGTGTTCTCCGGCTTTCAATACCGCTTCTGGTTAGCCGGACTGGCGGTAGCCGGCCAGCTTGCTTTATTCGTTGGCCCTTGGATCGGCATGTGGATGTACGGCGGCTTGGGCAGCATGTTGTTTGGCTTCTCCTCGCTGCTGATGGCCGTGTTGTATGCCGTGCATATCCGCTCGCTGACCGGCTCGGTTGGCCCCGAGCTTATGGCGCTGCCGCTGGCGGCGCTGCTGCTTACTTACGTTGTGTTCCGCTCCGTGTTTCTCACCTTGAGGCGGAACGGAATTTATTGGCGGGGCACCTTTTATCCGCTGGATTTGCTCAAGAAGATGACCCGCCGTTAGACCGTCTCCCATTCACGAAAACTTAACACTCCCGCTCTGCGCGATCGGCTACAATGGAATTAAGCCGCTTCTCTGCAGATTCTCCGGATTTGCAGTTTTTCCGCGGGAACCCTCGGAAATCGGCGTCAGCACCCGAATTCTCTGACAAAGGAGTTGAACCGTCATGATCCCTCTTTCGATCAAAAACGTTGTTTATGCTCTGGCCGCCACTGTATGTACATGGACGCTTCTTGCCATCTACCATTCCTGATAGATGCATTGTATACGCATCCGACGCGATTTCATACATGCGTCCCGGAACTGCATCCGCTTTGCCTCCAATGGTCAAAAGGGCGATCCTGACAAATTCATCAGGGGTCGCCCTTTTTGTTTTAACCTTATTGAACGCATCTGCCAGCCATCGGGTGAATCTCGCCCGGCGCGGCGGCCGGCAGATGCGCATCGTGCCGCTCTTTCGGATCCGCTCCCGTTCACAGCTGAACGTTTCTGACAAATTCGGTGATGACCGGATCGGGACTTGTCCCAAGCTCCCGCTGCAGCAGTTCCTCCAGCCACTTGTACTGCCGGAGCGCCTCCGTTCTCCTCCCCAGCTCCGCATACAGCCGGATGACCTCATGACAGATGTCTTCCCGGATTGGGTCAAGCTTCAATATTTCGCAATAATAATGCAGCGACCGTTCGTGCTGTCCGCCCGTTATACAACTTCTCGCTCCGGCCTCCAGCAGCTCGATATAATTTTGCTCCAGCCGCAACGTCTTCTCGTGCGCCCATTCATAAGATCGCCCCTTCAAAAAAGGTCCCGTATACAGCGACTCCGCCCGTTTGAACAACTCGGCGCTTCTCGCGGAGTCCTGCCTGAGCTGCTTCAGCAATTGTTCAAATTCATATAGATCGCAATATACCGAGCTTTGCTCCACCCGAATTTCATTTCGGCTGACGGCAAGCCAATTTTCCGTTGTCTCCGAGTTTGTCGCCTTGCGAATATAATACAAAGTCGAATTCAAATTATTCAGCGCTTTTTTCGTTTCCAAACCGCTCCATAAGGTCTCGGTAATTTCTTCTCTGCTGACGGCCCCTTTACTGATGATATAAGCAAACAGCTCTTCGGTTTTGGGGGTCCTCAGCATAATCGGATCGGGATCCGGGCCATTGCGGTATATTTTCAACCCGTTAAACAACTGTACCGACATAGAAGACCGCGCGACAGCGGTCCGCGTTCTTTTTATAGCTTTGCTGAGCGTTCTGGAGATTCGTTCCATAGTGACGGGCTTAAGCAAATAGTCCAGAGCGTCCAAATCAAATGCTTGAATCGCATATTCTTCATACCCGGTCACAAACACGATGTGAATGGTATCGTCGATTTCGTGAAGCAATCCGGATAACGTCATGCCGCTAATTTCCGGCATCGAAATATCCAGGAAGGCGATATCGATCGGATGCTCCATGGCAAATTCATACGCCTCCCGGGGGTTCAGGAAGGTATGGCACGTTTCAATCTCATCGTTATCGGACAAAATCCGTTTCAACCGTTTCACCGACAACTCTTCGTCATCCACTATAATAGCTCGCAGCATGGTATATCCTCCTATCCTGGAAATACGCGAAACCTTTACTTCGCGGTGACGGTACGGACATAAGCGTCTGTGCGCATTGCCGACTGAACCGGAATGTCAAAGGAAATCTTCGTGCCTTTGCCTTCTTCACTTTCTATATGAAGCCCTTTTCCGTAAAGCAGCTTAATCCGCTGGCTAATATTCCAGAGTCCTACGCCTTTCTTATCTTCACTTGGCCTCAGCAGCTCCTCCAGCTTGCTTGCGCTCATTCCGCTGCCATTGTCCTCAATTGCAAAACGGATCACCGCATCTTCTCCCTGCTGGATCGTGACGGTCACGCTGCCTCCGCGGAAATTGGACATCAGTCCATGACGGATCGCGTTCTCCACCAGCGGCTGCACGATTAACGGAGGGATCCGAGTATACGGATCTGCCGTCACGTTGTATTCCACCTGCACCCTTGCGCCATAACGGGCCCGTTCGATATTAACATATGCCGTCACCAGCTTCATTTCGCTTTCGATTGTCGTTAATGAGTCAAGCTGCTTAAAGTCAAAGCTGCTTCTCATATACTGCGACAGCTGCAGCGTCAAATCTTCCGCTTGCGCAGGTTCGTCTACGCACAACTCGGCGATGGAGTTTAATGCGTTGTACAGAAAATGCGGCTTGATCTGAGACCGCAGGAAGGCGATTTCCGCATCTTTGGCATGTTTAACGGAAGCCTTTAGCCGCGTCAAACTTCGGACCCGCGCCATAAGTTCGTCCGCTTCATACGGTTTGCCGACAAAATCGTTAGCGCCGTTTTCCATCGACAGTTTTATTTCGCCGAGCCGGTTCTGAGCGGTCAGCATCAGCACCGGCAGCTCAAACGGGGAAAACCGTTCCCGGATCTTTCTCAGCACTTCGTAACCTGACATGTCGGGCATCGAGATATCCAGCACAACCAGAAAGAAATCGGATTTTCGCGACAGTTCCTCCAGCGCCATCTCTCCGCGGTTGACGGCGACATAAGCATATTTCTCCAGCTTGAGCAAATTGGTGATGGATTGAAGATTGGCATAGTCGTCGTCCACAATCAAAATCGGCTCGTCGATTTCCCCTTTCATATAAAGCGGGAATTCGGTGATCGGAATGCTGAAACCGCTCGACGGCTGCGACTTTTCGATTTTCAAAGGCGCCATTTGGCTTGAAGCCTTGTCAAGCAGCGGGAGCGTAAACGTAAATACCGCTCCTTCGCCAGGGCTCGATTGGACGTTTATTTCTCCGCCGTGCAGCTCGACCAGCTTTTTTGTAATGCTTAAGCCCAAGCCGGTTCCGTCTTCGTTACGGATTTCCGGCGTATCCGCCTGTTCAAACGCGTCAAATATACGTTCCTGCATATGCTCCGGGATCCCGACACCCGTATCGCGAATGCGGATTTGCGCCATATCGCGGACAATCTCCGCGCTGATTTCCACTGTGCCTTGCTCGGTGAATTTAATCGCATTGCCGATCAAATTATGCAAAATTTGCACCAGCCGGTTGCCATCCGCGTATACCGCGGGAAAACTCGCGGATATCCCGTTCACCAGCGAGATCCGTTTACTGCCCAGCAGGAACATATGGATCTTGAGGACGGAGTCCGTCACAGCCTGCAAATCCATGCCGTTTCTGTACAATACGATATCGCCATGCTTCATTTTGGAATAATCAAGCAGTTCATTGACAAGCAGCGTTAATCTTCGGCCGCTTCCCATCACAATCTCCAGGTTTTGCGCTTGCTTTTCGGTTACCGGGCCTTCGACTCCCCGGAGCAAAGATTCGGATATGCTTACGATAGCATTCAGCGGCGTCTTCAGTTCATGGGATGTGTTCGATAGAAACTCATCCTTCAGCTTGTCCAATTGAAGCAGCCGGATCCGCATCGCGTCCACCGTATGGTAAGCCTCGAAAAAACGCAGAACGACGAGAAAAATAAGTATAATATTAAATACGACAATATACAGTTCCCCGAGCCAAAAGCTTTCTTTGAGCGAAAATGAAAACAAGATGAGGTCTATGGAATATAAAGTAAAACAGAGCATCGCCATAAACAGCAAAAATGCTTTTAACCTCTCGCCGTGCTCGCTTTGGATATACAATACGGCGGTCCTCAGCAGCAGCCAAATGGTCGTCGATTCATACAGCAGAATGATGTATGGCTCGGCTTTGGTGTAAATGGGGATGGGCAGCAGGACAATCGCCGTCATATAGACGCTGAGCACCACGATAAATGCTCGGGTAAACCAGCGCGACAGAATCCCTTTTTTCAACTGATAGAAAAAGAGCGCCAATGCGATAAAACAAGAAAACGTGCATAGATCTTTGACTTTAAACAACACTTCAAACGGGATTCCGTGCACGTACATTAACATGACACGTTCTCCGATCAAGCCGTTGTAAACGGCGTAAAAGAAGCAAATCAGCGCAAACAGCAGCAAAGAGCTGTCTTTTTTGCCGTAATAAGCCGCCGTCACGTAACATAGAAAGAAAATAAGCGCAAGGGTGGTCAGTATGCCGAATATGGTTAAATCCCGCGCCTTGGCTTTCTGCTGAAAGTCCATCATGGCCGCTTGTTCGCCGAAATATAAGGAGGCCGCTATGCCGGAGTTGGCGTAAGCAAAATTAGCCACTTGCACGATAATTTCCACATCGCCTTTCTCGGCGGAAAAAAAAGCGAATTGAGGAACGTTGCCGGCCTCATAACCCGCCGCTTTAACGGAAGTTTTCCCGTCTTCGAACAGCATTTGTCCATTGGCATAGACGGTGCTGGCAAAGCGGACATTCGTTTTTTTCAACGCGTATACTCCGTCAAACGGCACGTTTTTCAGCACAAGCCGGTACGTGGCCGAACCATAGGCAGGCAGCGGTTTTCCGTTCACGGTTTTTCCGTTCCATTGTCCCGGCACCTTCATCATTGTATCGGGAACAAGCCGTTCCGGGCCGTTTTGCCGGAAATCGTCAGGAGTAAGCAGCTGGTTCCAATAAAACTCCCATGTCCCGTCTAACGTAATACGTTGATCCTGCTCGTAATTCCATGCGGAAAGATCCAAGACGCCATCGCGCGCTTGAAATTCATTGGTTCGCTTATCGCTTTCGGAAATAAGGGAAAATGGAATGAATGAAAACAAGATGAGTGCGGATAGACAGACGAGTAAAATCCTTTTGAGCACTATGGTCCTCCTCTGCATGTCGTAAACCTGTGTATCTTGTCATATTGTAGCATAGTTTCTAGCATAAAGGCTTCCCGATTGATCGACAATAAGGCATGGAGCCGTATGCTCCATACCTTATTCGATGTATGACCGGACTGTTTACACCTTAATGTCGAGAAACATGGATAAGCCTGATGGCTGCTGCAGCTCGCGTTCCCTTTTTCATTCTCCATTAGTTATGGATTCTCTTTATATGATCGCGATCTACTATTCCAAACGATGCGGTCAAATAAAAGGTTGCGAATTAGCCGAATCCAATTTATGGTAAATAATGCGAATCTGACAGTCAGCTGGATGGTATTAATCGGAATTCAGTGACGACCAGCTTGTCTTCTTCAAGCCGGTAAGACGACCTATGCTCGATGCGATTGGCCGTTTGACCCAAACCGGTGCTTCCCGTCAGCTCGATGCAGTATTGGTCGGGGGCAGGCTGCCACCTGCTCAGCTCGTAATCCTCGATACCGCCGCGCAAAGCAAGCATCGTACCTGCGGCATCCGCCTGCGTACCGCCGGACAAACTGTCGTAATGATAATAATACGCGATCGCCCTGCCGGCCATTTCCGGCGAATACACCTTCAGCAGCTGCCTCCTGATCGACTCCAGCCCAAGCTCATCCAGTTCTCCGGAACCCGGCGAGGAAAGGACACGGTACGTCCAATCGTCGATGCCGGTCATCCATTCGGCAAGCTCGCCGTCGGATAAACTCATCACTTCCTTGCTCATGGAAGGCGGCTCCAGCGTTTTCAGCGTCAGTTCAAGCTGCCTTATCGTTTCTGCACGCTGCAGCGATTTTGTCGTTATGCCGTCGTCCTGTCCGGACTGCCGCTGGCATCCTGCCAACAAAATGGCGGCGACGGCAAGCAGCATCCATTTGTGCATAGCTTCCTCCTGAAATGCGGTATTTCCGTAGTGTTTTCCAATAACGGATGCATTATACAAGAGATAAGCCGGCAGGCGGATTGACGCAATAGATTACCCGAAAAAAGGAACAACCCGCAGCCGGTTCATATTTGAACCTGCCGCGGGCGCTCTGCCGTAAAACTTATGCTTTTATTTCGGCGTATTCCGTAACAAAAGAACGCAATGCCTGCTCGTCTATGTAAACGCCAAGCCCCGGATCATTAGGCACATCGATGTACCCTTTCTCCATTCGGAAAGCCGCATGGGAATACCGGGAAGCGGTCCGAATGGCATTAGGCTGGTATTCGAAAATCAGAAAGTTGGATACCGCTGCCGATACATGAACCGACGCCGCCGTACCTACGAGCTGATGCACGCTGAGGTGCGGTGCGAAAGCCAAGTGCCGCGCTTCCGCCATATGTGCGATGCGCACCATCTCCGTGATGCCGTTGCGGCCCAGATCAGGCTGGGCTACCTCCAGCGCTCCGGCGTCGATCCAGTCGCGAAACGCGTAGATCGTGCGCAGCGGTTCACCGATGGCGACAGCGGTATCGATGGCATCGGCCAACTTGCGGTGCCCTTGAATGTCTTCAAACGTAAGCGCGGATTCGAAGAACATCAGGTCCAGCTCCCCGATGGCGCGCCCCAGGGAAAACGCCTCCGACAGCAAATATTTGCCGTGACCGTCCAGCATCAGGTCGAGTTTTCCCGAATCGTAGCGGCTGCGGATGGCTGTGAGCAGCTCAAGATCGGCATGTTTTCCTTTGCCGAAGGTATGAATCTTGATCGCGTCATAACCTTCCTCCATAATCCGGTCGACGCTTTCCAGCCGCTCATCCGTCGATTGTCCGGGGACGCTGGAGCAATAGCAGCGCAGCTTGTCGCGGTATTTGCCGCCGAGCAGCATGTATACCGGCAGGCCAAGCGCTTTTCCTTTTATATCCCAAAAGGCTACATCAAGGCCCGCCATCGCATCGACCAAATAACCTCCGGTATACCCCCGCTCACGTAATGTGTCCAGCATTTTATCCCACAAATATTGGTTCTGGAACGGATTTTCTCCGAGCACAAGCGGCGCCAGATGGTTCTTGATGACGGTCGCCGCCACCTCGGGATTGGTCGGCGCAAGCAGCTCCCCCCAGCCTTCGATGCCTTCATCCGTTGAGACTTTGACGAAAATGGTCTCCATCTTATCCGAATAGATACATGAGCGCCGTCCTGCATTAATATAATAATCGCCCGTAATATAGCGCTTAGTTGGCGAAGCCGCTATTTGCTGCGGCGGAATTTTAACGATGTATACTTCGATTTTGGTGATCTTCATAAAAAACGCCTCCTCTGTTTGGCATCAGCTAACATCTACTTCTCGAGTTTATAAGTCCCGCTTTTCCAGCGCTTGCGCAAATCCGGCCGAAGAAGAGCGCTGACCGATTGCAGCGACATGCCGCCGTCGACGACAAGGTCCACTCCGTTGACGAATGCGGAAAGTTCGGAGGCCAGAAATAACGCGGCGTTTGCCACATCCTTGTATTCGCCGATTCGGCCGAGCGGATAACAATCCAGCAAAATATCCCGCTTCTGCGGGTCCATCCCTTCACCCGGCTGCTCCTTCTGCGTAAGCCCCGGCGAGATACAATTGACGCGAATCCGCTGCGCCCCATATTCCACGGCAAGCTGTTGTGTCAGCGAAACAATCGCCCCTTTCGAGGCGGCGTATGCCGGCAGACCCGGATTAAGATCAAAGGAATTGATGGAAGACATGTTGACGATAGAAGGAGCGCCGGAACATTGAAGCAGCGGCAGCGCATATTTGCAGCATAAAAAAACGGAGGTCAAATTGACCGCCAACGTCCGGTTCCAGTCCTCCAAAGAAATGTGAGCCAACGATCCCGAGGGCGTAATCCCGGCGTTGTTGATTAAAATGTCCAGCTGCGGGATTCCCGAGAACACGTTCGCAACGGTTGCTTCATCCGTCACATCAAGCGCCGCAAATTCGGCCATACCGCCGTTACGCACAATACGCGAAGCGACGGCAGCCCCTTCATCGCTCAGCACATCCGTCACAATGACACGGCCGCCTTCATCGGCAAACCGTTCCGCGATGGCCCGGCCGATTCCTTTCGCCGCCCCGGTGATCAGCGCCGTCTTCCCTTGCAACAACATGGCATTACCTCCTTGTCAGAGCTTTTTGCAAGTCGCTTCGTCGGACTGAATCTAGCACTGCAGTACCTTTCTGCGGTACTGCTTGGGCGAGCAACCGGTGATTTGCTTGAACAAGGTGCAGAAATAAGCTTCGTTGGCAATTCCCAGCGCATCGCACAATTCCTGATTCGTATAATCTTTCTGCTGAAGCAGCTCCAGCGATCTCTCGATTTTGCGTTGGTTGACATATTCCACAAGCCCCTGGTTCATTTCTTTCTTAAACAAGCTGCTGAAATAAGCCGGGGTTAAATTGACCGCATCGGCCACCTGCTGAAGCGACAATTTTTTCGCCATGTTCCGCTCGATATACAGCTTCGCTTTTACAATTTCCTCGCGCAGCTGAGAAGTATTCGATTTCATGCAAGCCAGCAGATGCTCCTTAATCAAAGAAAGCTGCTCACGGAACGGCAAATACTCCAAGGCGGCGTTCAATTCGGACGTTGAAGCGGATTGCCAGGCGCGCATTTTGCCCTTAGCCGTTTCCAAACATTCCCGCAGCAGCTTGGTCATCGCCTCGCGCTGCATCTTCAGCTCGGACGCATGAGATTGGAAGGCGGAGATCAGCTCCACCAACTCCTGTTCAGTGATCCCCGGCTCGATTTGCTGCAGCATACGCCCCAGCATCGTTTTCACATGCGGTTCATCCTCCGCATGATATTGGATGCTCTGGGACGGGGTGATGACAAGCCCGGCCCCCCAATAAAACGAGTCGTCGCAGGATGCTTTCGCTTGACGGTACGAATTCACTAGTTCGCTCCAGCCATGCGAGCGCCCGCTGAAGCCAACGGAGACGCTACGTTTTAAATACTGCTTCACATGAGACACGACTTGCCGCCCCAGCTCCTGGCATTGCCGTTCCCATTCCAAGGCGCTGTGCCTGGAGGGCCACGACACGAACCCGACAAACCGGTTCCCTTCCAATTCGCTGGCGAAACCGGCGCCCGCTGCGGCAATCGTTTCTTCCAAAATATTACTCAAGCCATACTTCAATACATTCTGGTCGGATAATCCATATTCCGTGCGAAATGAAGGATAATCGTTCATTTCTACAACAAAACAGCAATACGATTCCACTTGCAGATTAAGCTTGAACTTTGCGGCAAATTCGGCGGCCCGCTGCGGTCCGTGCGCCCCTTGCAGCAAATCCGTGAAAAATTGCTTGCGGATACGATGCTGATTTTCCAGCATCGAGATGTTCAGCTCGCGCACTTCGCTTTCTTTTTGCTCCGTTTCGGAAAGCCGCTTGGCCGCCTTATCCAAGCAGTCGCGCAAGTCGTCCTCATTCAGCGGCACCTTGATTAAATAATCGGAGACGTTGTTTTGGATCGCCCTTTTGGCGTAATGGAAATCGGAGTATGCGGACAAGATGATGAAATTGGCATGCGGCAGCCGGTTGCGAAGCTGCTCTATCATCTCCAGTCCGTTCATGCCCGGCATGACGATGTCCGTAATGACGATGTCGGGCTTCAGCTCCAGCGCCATCGCGATTCCCTCATGGCCGGAATAAGCTTTGCCCGCCAAGCGAAAGCTGCCTCTATTCATCCCAGGGCCGGCAAAAAACTGCTCCAGCCGCTGCAAGATCAAGTCCTCGTCATCCACAATCAAGCAGGAATACACTCTCAAGCCGCACCCTCCCTTTCCATTACACGTTTCAACATTACCCGGGAAATTCCGCCCTGACGACAGTGCCTTTGCCGGGCTCGCTGAGGATCGTTAACCCATACGATTCGCCATAATTCAACCGGATACGATCGTGAATATTGTGAAGCCCGATTCTTTTTCGGCTCACCTTTCGCTCATCGTCTTCACGCAGCAATAACCGCTGGGATTCTGCCTCCGTCATGCCGACGCCGTCGTCTTTCACTTCGACGATAAACCGCTCATTTTCCCGAAACGCGTTGATATATAATCTCCCTTCGATCCTGCCGCCTTGGTATCCGTGAAATATACTGTTTTCCACGATTGGCTGCAGCAGCATCCGAAACACCGGATATTCGAGCAGTTCGTTGTGAATGTGCTGTGACAGCTTGAACTCCTTGTTGTAGCGAATGTTCTGAATTTGCAAATAATCTTTCACATTGTCGATTTCTTCGTGCAGCGTCACCTTCTCCGAGGCGTCCGACACCCCGTATTCCAAAATGGCGATCAGCGACCGGATGACGGGGTCAACCTTGTCCAGCTGCCCGAGCCGAACCACATTGCTGATCGAACCTAATGTATTATAAAGAAAATGCGGATTGATTTGAGCTTGCAGAATTTGAATTTCCAGCTTGCGCTGAAGCTCCTTGCCTTCATCCAAATTGCGAATCAGCTCAACGATTTGTCTAATCATCAGATCGAAAGTATGCGACAGATCGCCGAACTCGTCGTTACGCTTCAAGGAAACTTGGACGTCCAGCCGCCCCTGTTTAATTGTATTCATCTTTTTCGTCAAATACATTAACGGCTTGCGGATATAACGAGTGACCACGGCGGCCACCACAATACTGAGCACAAGCCCGATACCGATGAGACCGATGAAATAAGCTTCGATCTTGCTCAGGGAAGCCAGAATCCGGGAGTCGTCGCTGATCGATACGATCAGCCAGTTGAACTTCGGCGTCGGTTTGATCATCACCGTTACCGGACGCCCCGTCGCGGTTTCGATCGGAATGGCGCCTCTTCCCGTTCCCAGCAGCTCTGCTGCCGTCTTGCTGCCAACCTTAAAGGTCCGCTGTTCCGCATTCACCTCAAGCAGTCCTTTGCTTTCCTGAAAACCGGCAACAATCATGCCTTTGTCATCGATCAACGCCAAATTCATCGATTCCGATTGTGTAATGCGCAGCAGCGAATCTTCGATGCGGTGAAGGTCGATGTCCAGCGCCACAACAATCGGCGGATTCGAGCCGGCGACATAACGGGCCATCGTCACCGTCCAACCGGAAAAAGTAGATTTATACGGCTTGCTGACCACGGACTGCAGTTTGTTGTTGAGCGCGAGATCAACGACATCTTGCCTTTCCGGGATCGGGTCGTCGAGCGTACGGGTAATCGGGCTTGCCCCGATAATCGACAAATCGCTGCGGATAATATAAATATTCGTGACATTTTCATAGTTCATTTCAAAAATGCTCCGCAGCGGGTTCCGCACACGGTCCAATTCGCTCAAATCGGACTTTACCATCGACTCGACGGAAAACAGAATCGTTTGTAAGGAGGAAAAATTAAGCGTTAAATATTGATCCACCTTGGACAAAAGCTGGTTGATATAATATCCGTCATTATCGCGGATCTCCTGCTCGACAAACCGGTACGACAGCTCGCTGATAATGGTCACGGAGCTGAGCACAAAAGCAAAACATATAATAAACAGTTTCCACGTAAGCCCGCCAAGCCAGCGCCTCACCGCATTCCCCCGCTTTCGCTGCGCGTCCTCTTGCTTCTTATGCATTATCTTATCACAGCGCAAAGCGAATGAGAGGGGGAGGGCGGCTGTTGCCGCGCCAGCTCTCCCGCCCCTGCCTTTCAATGTAAATTATTTCAAAATCCCCTGATCCTTCAGCTGCTTCGTGACGTTGTCGACGTAACCTTTCTGATTGAATTTGGAATCCAGCGTTTTGACGTAATTGTCCCAGTTAGCCAGCGATTCTTTGCCTGTAATGAATTTGAGCAGCATTTCGTTAACGTATTTTTCGCGGTCCTTAAACAGCGAATCATTGGTGTCCGGTACGACAAACCCGTTGGCGGTATTTGATTTGACGTATTTCTGATAAATTTTTTGGAACTCCTCGGTTCTCGGGTTTTGGAAATTGTAGTAGACGGCATCGTCGGCTTTGCGCGGCATTTTGTAATGTCCGGTCCACAAATATTTGTCATTGTCTTCCTTCGACGGCACCATACGAACGAGTTTACCGTCTTTCATGTCCCAGTTGATTCCTTTGATACCGTAGGAGAAATAAGGATAGGCGTCTTTATCGGTATACCAGTATGTCAGCATGTCGAAGATACGTTTCATTTTTTCCGGATCGGCGGCCGCTTTCTTGGAAATCGACCACATGTTGCTTTGCAAATTTTCGAGGCCCAATATTTGCTCGCCGGACGGCCCCTTCGGAGGCGCGATAGCGATCCAGTCCGGCACCTCGCCGCCGACTTCTTTCATTTTGTCCGTGGTGGCCGGCTCTAACGAGCGCCAGTCTCGGATAATGACGCCAACCTTGCCTTTGTAGAATTTCTGGGCAACCGCATTCGAATCGGAGATGGAAACCCAGTCCGGGTCGATGACTTTTTCCGACACCATTTTGTTCAGAAAGGTAACGGCTTCCTTCATCCGCGGATCGACGTTATCGATGACTAGTTTATTATCCTTAATGTCCACCGTATTCGGATTGACGCCAAACATCCACATGACCGTTTCGATGCCAAGCACCGCGTTTTGGTTTACAAACGAACCGTCCTTCAGCACCCCTGTGACAAACCCGTACGTATCGTCTTTGCCGTTGCCGTCCGGATCTTTGGTCGTAAACGCCTTCATGACCTCCAACAGTTCATCCGTCGTTGTCGGCACCTTCAGGTTCAGCTTCTTTAACCAGTCGTTGCGGATCCACCAGCCGTTGATGCCCTGTACCAGTTCATAACCCGGCGTACCGATCAGCTTGCCCTTGTATTTTAAAGCGTCCCAGGCGTTCGGTTTAAAATGGCCGTAAAATGTGTTGTATTTTTTCACGATGTCGTCCAGATCTGCCAATACGCCTTGGTCGTAATACTGCACCGCCGTCGTTTTATCCTTGAAAAAAATCATGTCGGGGATGTCGCCGGACGCAATTAACGTATTCAGCGTATTGTTCTCCTGCCCTGGCTGCGGTACCGTCATCTGCAGATCGATATTGGCCGATTTCTCCAGCATCGCGCGGATCGGATCGTCCTCGGCTTTTGGCACCGGCGCGGTCTGGCTGTAAGAGCCGGCTTGAAACATCGTAATTTTCACTTTCTTGTCGGACGAACTGCCGGATGCCGCGCCTGAAGCTACGCCGCCCGTTCCCTCCGTTTTCCCGCCGCCGCAAGCGGAAAGCGCGACACTGCAGGAAAGTACGGCAGCCATAAACGATATAAGCGATTTTTTGTTCTTCATGAGACCTCTCCTTTGATTTTATAATGATGGAGTCTGCGGGACGGGAGCTTGCGAGCATGTATTCATGAGCATGGCGATTACGGGAAGAGATGGTACTCCACCGCTCGTGAAAACCGTATTTTTTAGGAATTTACCTTGCGGTAAAAATACGGTTTTCAAGGCGGACGTAAACTTTCTGTACCATTCTCTTCCCTCCATCACATTACGAATACATATTCAAAAATTGACTTCGTCCCGCACACTGCCGCGATCACTTATGCCTAACCTTTGATAGAACCGAGCAGGACTCCTTTGGTGAAATGCTTCTGGATAAACGGATACACAATGAGAATCGGCAGCGTCGACAGTACAACGGCAGCCATCTGCAGCGCCAATGTGCCGACAGGCTGGTCTTCGTTATTCAGATCGTTGCTGATCGCCTGCACGTTAAGCAAAATGTTGCGGAGCACGACCTGCAGCGGCAGCTGATCGGCTTTGTGAATGTACATGATGGCGTCGAAATACGAATTCCAATGCCATACTGCGTAAAACAACCCGATCGTCGCCATCACCGGCAGCGAAAGCGGCACGATAATTTTCATCAGAATGGTCATATCGCCGGAGCCGTCGACTCTTGCCGATTCTTCCAGCTCAACCGGCAGCTGCTCAAAAAATCCTTTCATAATGACGAGATTAAAGGCGCTGAGCATCCCCGGCACGATCAGTGACCATACCGTATTCAGCAAGCCTAGATAACGTACAAGCAGGTAAGTGGGGATAAGTCCCCCAGAGAACAACATCGTGAATACGATATATAGCAGAAATGCGCTGCGTCCCGGCAAATATTTGCGCGACAGCGGGTACGCCGTGATTGCCGTGAAAAATAAGCTGAGCGCGGTGCCGACAATCGTCCGGAACAACGTGACTTGGTAAGCCGCGCCAAGTCCATGGCTGCTGCCGAGCATTTCGCGGTAAGCACGCAGCGTGATCGTATCCGGGATGATGACGATGCCTTTGCGGACGATTTCCGCCTCCGGCGTCAGGGACATAATCGTCACATAAAGCAGCGGGAACAAACAGAAGACGGACAATACGATCAACACGATATAAATGAACAGACCGCCTATTTTTTCACCTGGTGTCATGGTCAGCATTAAATGTTCCTCCTAAGGGCTTTTCCGAAGGAAAAGCCTGCATCGTAAGTATGGACCGGGCTTTTCCTTCGGAAAAGCTCGCATCTCTACCATATTTGTCCGTCGAATTTTTTGGCGAGCTTATTGGCCATAACCACAAGGATAAAACCAATCACCGCTTTAAACAGCCCGACGGCGGTCGCCAAACCGACCTTCAGCCGCTCCAGCCCTTCCCGGTACACCCAGGTGTCGATAATGTCCACTTTGTCCGTGTTAAAAGCATTTTCCATCATATAAATCTGGTCGAATCCGGCGTCCAATATGTGGCTCAGCTTCATAATGAGCAGCATAATCATCACAGTGCGGATGCCGGGTAAAGTGACATGCCACAGCTGCCTCCATTTCGAAGCGCCGTCCATCCGCGCGGCTTCGTACAAGCTAGGGTCAATCCCGGCGAGAGCAGCCAAATATAGGATTGCTCCCCAGCCGATTTCCTTCCACACATCGGAGGCAACCAGCAAAAATCGCGCGTAAGCCGGCTCAGTCAGAAAGGCGACCGGCTCCATGCCGTATTGTTTAAACAACAGATTGATGAACCCTTCCCCCGGCGCCAGTAAAGCGACCAGCAGCCCATACACGATCACCCAGGATAAAAAATGCGGCATATACGTAATGGTCTGCACGAATCGTTTAAACCAGTTGACGCGTACTTCATTCAGCAGCAGCGCCAGCACAATCGGCGCCGGGAACCCATAGACCAGCTTATACAGCGAGATCAGCACCGTATTGCTCATAATGTCCCAGAAATAAACGCCGTAAATAAAATCTTTAAAATTTTTCAAACCCGCCCACGGACTGTCCCAAATGCCGACGGACAGATTATAGTCCTTAAAGGCGATCACGATGCCCGCCATAGGAACATACTTGAACAAGCTGAAGTATAGCAGACCGGGGATAAGCAATACGTACATCATCTTGTACCGGGCTGCCGTTTTTGCGATGGCTTTCATCGTCATTCCCATTCAATCACCTTTTGTTTGTTGTTGGTGACTTTATCATAGCGGAGATGAAAGCGTTGTATTTCTGATATTTTTCGATGTTGTTTTAAAATTTATGGATTCCGACTGTCCATTCATTGTGCGTAGCCCAATATGCGATCAGAGCCTGCCCCTCTAACAGACATGGGAGACGCTATGTAAACAAAATCAGAGGTTTGCCAAATGGAAGGGACACCAGAGTCCTTATGTTGCCTATCACTTGTGGTTTCCCTGATTTTTTGAGCGAATAGGCGCGTCCCTGTCCGTTAAAATAGCAAACCTCGACTTTTTTGCCGAATAAGCTCGCTCATGTCCATTAGCGTTGGGCCGCGACGATTCGTATGTGAATGGTCTTCAGAGCTGCTATTCGGCGGCCTCCTCATAGGGTCCAGATGGAATCGCACAGGCACAGTACTGACGTTAAGTCCTGTCCGTTAGCCATCCTCACTGAAATTCCGGATCGTTCTACTAGGCCAAGAAAGAGATATTTTTCCGTACAAAAGACTACTGCCTCCGTAAATTTCGGAATAGGCCTACGTTTTGAAGCGATACGTAGAAAAGAGTCCTTGCCACGGATAAACTTTGTCAGTTGGACAAAGCTATTTGTCCGTTTATGTTGCAGTTCAGTGTAACTCGTCCCCGAACTAAAAAAACCTCCGGCACAGACATGATGCCATATGTCTGTACTGAAGGTTGGGATGAATCCTCGTGTTCAGGTTTCGCCGCGCGGGGTTCGACCACTGCCATGCGACGCCGTGACGCGTGCTCTGGATTCGCGCGCGTTGGAAACTGCGGTACTAGGCTTGCTCCGCGTACTGCTTGTAGATAGCCACCGCGCCTTTGGCGCTTAGCAGGTCGGATTGCTCGTCCGAGATGACGTCGACCGTGAGAGCCGGGTACGTTTCCCTTAAGACCGGCGCAAATATCGACGGGAACAGTTCTTTGCCGTACAATACAATCCGCTTGGTGCCGGGAACGATCATTTCGCCGACCATCTGCAGATCAAGTGCCAGCAGCGTGCCAAGGAAGAAGCTGGATGCCTCCTGCTTGCTCCTTTTTTCCATTGTGTCCAGCACACGGGTGGAAAAGAGCGCCCGGCCGAAGCCGGTATGCTTTGCAATCTGCAGCCCTTCGCGTACGCGAGCCATGTCAGGCATGATCTCTTCTACCGGCAGCAGACTGCTTTTGAGGATCGTATTTTGCGAAACCGCCATCATCAGTTCGCCCGTAATCGCCGTCCTGCAGCCCGTAATGCTGCCCTCTTCAAGCAAAATACATTTGTGGTGGGAGCCATAATGCATAAACAGAACCGACTCGTTCCGCTTATCGCCCAGACTGTCCAAATAACCGAAAATTTCCGCCTCTTCCCCGCGCATCATATCTTTGTCCTGCAGCCGGGTATCCGCCTGAAATCCGGTTTTGACACCAGGGATAAAAACAAACGGCCGGTCCGTAATCCCCGGAAAAACCTGGCGCACAAGCTGTGAGGCAAGCTGGTCCGCGTTCATCGGCGCTTCGAGATGCGGAATTTCATATAAGCCCATATTGGAGGAAATCATGCCGGACGCCACCGCCGCATCGATCCGATCGGCAGCGATCCCCGTTTGCTTCAGCAGCTCGTCGACGCATTCTTTTAACGCACGCTCCAATACGTCCTTGCTTCCGGTCATCGCAACATCTCTTGCCCCTACTTGGCGTTTGGCCGAGGCGATAATCGTCTCGCCGTCCGTCAGGCGAATCCGGCTTGTTGTTGTTCCTGCGTCTATGACAAATAACAGCATGTTGTTGTTCTCCTCGCTTTGTCTTTTATCCCTTAATCCCGGAGCTTGTAACCCCTTCAACCACATAACGCTGACCGAGCAAAAACACGATAATGATCGGAATGATGCTTGCCGACGCGGCCGCCATCATCCCGTTGTAGTCGATGTTGCTTTCCAGCACGAATTTGTTGAGTCCAAGCGGAATCGTGTACAACTTCTGGCTGTTGAGAAAAATTAGCGGGTTTTCGTAATCGTTCCAGTTCCAAGTGAAATCCAGAATCATAAACGAAGCGATCACCGGCTTAGCCAGCGGCAGCATAATTTTCCACCAGATGTAGAAGTGATTCGCGCCGTCTACCTTCGCCGCTTGGATCAGCTCATTCGGGAACGACACAAAAAACTGCCGCATCAAAAACACCCCGAACACACTGAAGCACTGCGGCAAAATAAGCGCCCAATGGGTATTATAAATCCCCATCCAATCGAACATGATGAACTTCGGCACAAACAAAATTTGATTGGGTACCATCATCATCGAAATGTACAGCAGAAAAAACGCATCCCGGCCCTTGTACTCCAGCTTGGCAAAGCTGTATGCGGCAAGGCTGCTTAAAAAAGCGGCCAAAATAACCGGGATCAAGGTTACTTTCAGCGAGTTCAAGTAATAAGTGATAAACGAGTCGCTTCCCGACCAGACGTTGATATGATGTTTGAAATCAAATGTAGCGGGAATCCACTGCACCGGGTAATTAAACACATCCGACGCCTTTTTAAACGAAGTCGAGATCATCCATATAAAAGGGATAATCATCTCGACGGCGATCACGAGCATGACAATGGTCAAAATCCACTTGCCCAAAAGCCTGGCAGCGGACAATTTGTCCTTTTGGGCCGCGTTTCGTTTCGCCGCCGGTTTCGAGCTTACTTCTATTGTATTTGCAGGCATGGCGTTCCTCCTAAGAGCTTTTCCGTAGGAAAAGCTTGCATCGTAAGCATAGACTGAGCTTTGCGAAGCAAAGCTGACTTCGTAAGCGATTCTGAGCTTTGCGAAGCAAAGCACTTTGTTTTAATAATGCACCCACCGTTTTTGGCCTTGCCACTGGATGACCGTTACAATCATAATCATCACAAACAGCACCAACGACATAACGGACGCGTAGCCCATGTCGTAGAACCGGAACGCGGTGGTGTAAATGTAATAACCCAGCACCGTGGTCGAATCCCCCGGTCCGCCCTGGGTCAAGGCATTTACGATGCCAAACACCTTAAACGAACCGATGATCCCCGTCACCAACAAAAAGAAAGTACCCGGAGACAGTAGCGGAAACGTGATATAGGTGAATTTTTGCCAGCCCTTGGCCCCGTCCACTTCCGCCGCTTCGTACAAGTCCCGCGGAATTCCCTGTAGATGCGCGAGGTAGATAATCGTGTTGAAACCGATATGCGACCAAATGTAAATGATGATCAGAGCCGGCAGCGCCCACTTCGTACTGGCCAGCCACATCGGCGGGTTATCGACGCCAAACGCCTTGAGGAATCCGTTCAGCGGGCCTCTGCGCGGCTCGTACAGCAGCATCCAGACAAAAGCGACGGCGATTCCGTTCGTGACATAAGGTATAAAGAACATCGCGCGCAGCGTTTTTTGAATAAACACCTTATCGTTCAGCACTACCGATACGATAAGCGCCAGTGCGACGGCCAGCGGCACCCCAATCACCGTGTACATGACATTGTTTTTCAGTGATTTCCAGAACGTCTCGTCGCCTGCCAGTTGGGCGAACTTCTCCAGCCCGACGAATTTCATCTCCGCAAGTCCGGCCATATGGTTCCATTCCATAAAACATAAGGCGAATGCAAAAAGACACGGGATCAGCATAAACACCGTGATTCCGATCAGGTTGGGAGCGATAAATAAATAGCCCAGCAGTTTCTCTTGTTTGTTCACAATCAGCCCTCCCTTGGTTTATTTCTATGGTAGCATCGCCCGAGAACGGCTGAAAATGAACATCGTTTTGAAATAAGGGGTAAAATATTTAGAAGTGGCGGCTATTTTGTCAACGCATTCGTTGACACTTGGATTAGGTATGTTACGATGAAAGCAAGTATAAAATAACAAAGAGAGCCGTGCTGGAACATGACTCTCTCGTGACAAGCGGTGGAAGCCGCGGCGCACATAAGCGAAACCTACGCGGAAACCACCGGGGCTCTAACCTTAACGGTGGTTTTTCCATTTGCGCCTACAAATAAAAAAACAGAACCGCAACTCGATTGCTGCGGCTCTGTCCTTTTTCATTTCACCAATGACGCCTTGCTCTACTTGCTTGACTTGATGGCATCGTCGGATTTTTTCTTCATGTTTTTGATCGCGTCTTCGACGGATTGTTCTTTCAGCAGCGCCTTTTCCGATTCTTCGGTCATGATCTGCAAAATTTTGGCCGCCCCTTCAGTCCGTACGCGGTCCAAGTTGCGGTGCATCGGGTTGTTCAGCACATACTTCTTGAACGAATCCAGATCAAACAGCTTATCGCGTTTGTCTCCGAGGAAATACTTGGTGATATCGTCGGTGTTCGCTTTTTTCCAGGCCGGAATGCGCACTGAATTGATCATCGGATAGTAACCGTCTGTGGCGTAATATTTCAGGAACTGATACGCCGCTTCCTTGTTGCTCGCCTGCGGCGACATGGAGATCCATTCGCGCAGACCGCCGCTCCAAATTTCATTCTGCTCAGGCGTCAGCGTAGGCATCGGCGCAAACGCGGTCACGAAATCATGAGGATACTTCTCCGGATCGCGGATATCCCGCAGCAGCGAGTTGTAGTTGTTGATCATCGCCACATGACCCTTCGTAAACTCGGAGGACATATCCATTTTGGATGCCTTCATCTCGATCAGCGGCACCTGCGACTGGTCGATGTTTTCCATTTGGTAGCGGATTTGCAGCGATTTCAGGAACGCCGGATCATCAAAGTTGGACTCCGGTTTGCCTTCCTTGTACGTATAGTCGCCGTTCAGCAGCGTCTGCGCCGGGCTGGCCCAATGGTTTCCGGCCGTCGCTTCGATCGAGCCGTAAATCTTGTTGTTGCCTTCACCTTTGGTCAGCTGCTTGGCGATTTTCATGTAATCGTCCCAGGTCCATTTATCGGGAATTTTGATACCTGCGGCTTCAAGCATATTTTTATTGTACATGATAAAAGCGTTGGAGCCCCCGTTGGTAGGCATAAAATAGCGCTTGCCGCCGGTTTCGTACGGGTGCTTGCCGAAATTTTCCTCGAGATTGAAGTTTTCCTTATCGAGGAACGGGTCCAGCGGTTCCAGCAGCTTGCTTGTAATCCGTTTTTGCATCGTTTCCCAAGCGTAATTGATGTATACGTCGACGTTTCCGGCCAGCAGCGCCGCTTCCAGCTTGGTGTTGCCGCTGTCGTCATTCACAAACCGGGTGTAGGTGACCTGGATATCGGGATGCGCCTTGTTCCAAGCATCGACCAGTTCCTGCGGTCCGGTTTCCGGCGGAATGGCTCCCCAGAAGTTCAAGTGAGTCACTTTCTTTTTCGGTTCGGCCCCTTGCTTCTGATCTCCCGACGCGGCTTTATCCCCGTTGCCGCATGCCGCCGTAGTCACTGCGAGCGCTGCCGCCAATACGCCAAACGATATTTGTTTTAAATGCGTTTTCAAAATGTACTAGCCCCTTCCCTTTTCTGTGATGTTACCAACCGGCTTCATACGCCTTGGTTGAAAGTATACCGCTTCGGGGGTGCCGGGCAGGATAGAAGATTTTTTTACAAAACGTGCAATTTATTTGGATGGGACGATGAAAATTTTTAGATCGCACTCCCGTGCCGGGTAAACTGAGCGCGGTATTCGCTGGGCGTCATCTGCAGCTGTCCGCGGAAAATTTTGCGAAAATAAGCGACATCGTTATAACCGACCTCTTCGGAAATTTCCGTAATATTTTTCGAGGAGTCTCTTAACAGCAGCTGCGCTTTCGTCAACCGGTAATGCGTCAAAAATTCGCTGAAGCCTTCGCCCGTCTCCTTCTTGAACAGGTGGCTGAAATACGTGCTGTTCAGCCCGATATGCTGGGCAACGTCGACAATGCTGATCTCATCGGCATAATGCCGCTCGACATACCGCTTCGCTTTCTCAATTTCTTCGCGCGAACGCAAGCCTTTGGACAGCTGGCGAATCAGCTCCTCCATCCGGATCGTATAGTCGATATACCAATTCCGCATATCCTCCAGCGTTTCCAGCGAATGAATCTGCTCGAACGGACTGACCGAACGGTCGTGCGATTCTTTCGCTGAACCGTCGTAACTCTTGTACATCCTCAGCCAAGGAATGACCCATTCGGTGAAATACGATTTGACATCTTCTGCGGGCCAAGCGCCTGCCGTTTTGATCGACTCGATACATTCCAGCACGGTGATACGTACCTTTTCAAAAGCAAAGCTGTCCAGGTCGGCAGCCATTGCCTTCTCATCAAGCATGGCGGACAGCGGCCCCAGCCTGTTATCCGCCGCCGCATCATCCCCGGCCGGATTGGAGTCCGGGTAGAACTGAATGGAACCGTGGCCGTGGTAAAATTTTTGTTCGAGCGCCGACGCGCTTTGCGAATAACCTGCGTAAAAATGCTGGAACATATTCATCCGCTCGCCGATGCCGATGGAAACCGAATAGTTCAAAAAGCGCAGCAGCGAATGCTGAATCTCCTTGGCGAGCAGGAAGGTTGATTCGTTGTTCCAGCCGTCCCCTACGGCGCATACCGCTAAATATTCGTCTTCATCAAGCTCCACGACATCCGTTGCAACTTCTCTGCCCAGCACTTCTTCCACGATATTAATCACCGAATATTTTAAAAGGTGGCCGCGCAGCTTCGGGTCGTTCTTATCCAGCCTGTACGGTCGGTCGCCACGAATAGACATCGCGATGTGCTCCCCCGGAGCAATCCGCAGCTTGAGACGGCCGCCGAGCTTCAAGGTTTGATGTTTATCGCGAACGGCAATCCGGTAAAAATGCTCCTTCAGCACCGCTTGCTCAGGCTGCAGCGGTTCTTCCGCCTGCACGGCAGGCTCGGCTGCTCCTTTTCCCGCGGCGCGCAGCTGGTCCAGTTCCTTGCCCACTTTTTCCAGAATGCCGATCAAGTTCTCCGGATTAAACGACAACTTCAGAAAATAATCGTTGACGCCCAAACGGAATGCCTGCTGCAGCACATCGAATTCGTTGACGCAGCTGAGCACAACGATTTTCAAATCCGGCCAGCGCTTTAACGCTTGTTCGATAAAAGCAATCCCGTCCATCTTGGGCATCCGGATATCCGTCAGCACCACATCGGGAGCAAGCTGCTCGCATAACGCCAGCGCTTCTTCCCCGTTGCCCGCTTCGCCGCACAAGGTAAACCCAATCTGTTCCCATTCGATAAACGATTTTAATCCGACCCGGACGATCATCTCATCATCCGCGATAAGCACTTTGTACATAAAGGCGTTCCTCCTTTCCCATGACCAGAGGCAAGACGATGCGCACAACGGTGCTGATGCCCTCAACGCTGGCAAACATCATCCCGTATTGCGGGCCGTACAGCATCCGGATGCGCTCCTGCACGTTGCGCAAGCCGATGCCGGATATTTGCCGATGTTCAGGCTGATTCCCAGCCGGCGTCTCGGCGAACAATTGCTTCAGCCTCTCTTCGCTGATCCCTTTGCCGTTATCCTTGACGAACAAAATCAGCTTATCCTCGCCGGCTTCCGCTTCGATTCTGATTTCTCCGCGGATTTCGTGCTGCTCGAACCCATGCAAAATCGCGTTCTCCACAAGCGGCTGCAGCACAAACTTGGGAATCATCGCCTGCTGCAGTTCATCAGGGACGTGTATCGACAAGCTGACCCGTTCCCCGAACCGCGCGTATTGCAGCTTCATGTAATGCTGGACGTAATCGATCTCTTGGCGAAGCGAGATGCGATCTTCCACCCGTGAAGTGCTCATTTCCAAAATTTTGCCGAGTGACGAAATTAAATCCGCCACATGATGCGCTTTGCTGATCGATGCCGTCCATTTGATCGAACTGAGCGTATTAAACAGAAAATGCGGGTTCACTTGAGCCAGCAGCGATTCGTAATATATTTCCGATTTTTTGCGTTCCTCTTCCCGCAGCTGCCCGAACAAATCGCCGATTTGCCGAACCATCCGGTTGAAATGAAGCGCAATATGGCTGACTTCATCTTTTGTCGTTATTGCAACCTCTGCGTCCCAATCGCCTTCTCCGACCCGTTTCATCGCCCATCTCAGCTGCTTCAAAGGCCGGGTAATGCGGTTGGTGACAAGCGCGGTGACGCCGATAAACACAAGCAGCGAAATCAGCGAAAATAACGTAAAACTTTTCATCAGGAAGCGAATGTCCTTGTACAGCTCGGCTTCGTCCAGCAGTTGAACGACCGTCCAGCCCTTCAAGGGCAAACCTTGCGAAATGACACGAAATCCGCTGCGATTGAACTGATGAATATCAACCGAGTTCCAGCTTGTAAAATGGCTCGCCAAATCTAGTTTCAACTCATCCGGCAACTCTTCGTCATGGCCGTAAATGAGCTCACCCTGCTCGTTATAAATAAGCGTTGCCCAGCTGTTTTTGATCTCGGAGAGCCACTTATCGATTTGCGACTGCTCGATGCTTGTACGTAAAACGCCGGAGTTTCCTTCTATAGCCTGAGCCATGGAAAGCATAGGGGACTTAGCGCTGCTGTTTCGCAAAAAATTGTTCTCCAGCGGCATCCATACCGGAAAAGGCGAATGCTGCACGGCTTTGCCGTACCACTCGCTTGCCGTTAGGCTTTTCCCCGGCAGCGATGGCCAGTTGCCGAACACCCGGCCGTCACGGGCGACCAGCGTAAAATAGATGCTGCTCACCCTTCCCGTATTTTGCGCCTCGTCGAAAGCCCGGTCCAGTGTGTCCATATCGAGCTGGTACTGCCAATCAGACTCTCCGCTGCCCCGCTCCACTATTTGCTTGGTGGCCGGATTCAAGATGATGCCGTTGGATACGCGGACCAGATCGAGCAGGCGGCTTCCCACCAGCTGGTACATTTGTTCGAACGATTTATTGGAGTAGTCCTGGACTTTGGATTCCAACGTGCTGCTGTACTGCTGATAAAGCAGCAGCAGCGCCAAATAAATGGGGATTAATACGAAAATGACAAAAGCGCTGATGAGCTTGATGGAAAGGGAAGAAAAAATTTTCACCGTGATCCTCCTCCCGGTTGGTTTAAGCCGATTCTGGTTGTCTGTGGTTGGGGGAGCCGCAAAAAAGCACAGCTTTCTGCAAATCCTCGCTTTAGAAGCGGGAATACCCTGCGGTAATATAACCCATCTTCATCGAGATGCGGTCTGTCGCCTCGATCAATATGGCCGACAGCTCGGCTTCCCTGCGGGACAAATCCATCTCCGACAGCGGCCCGGAGATGCTGATGCCGCCGATCACCTGCCCGGACCGGCCTCTGACCGGTGCCGCAATGCAAGCTCTCCCTAGCGCCAGCTCCTCGTTTTCGATGGCGTAACCCCGCTTGCGGACCTGGTCCAATTGAAGCAGCAGCTCGTCTTGAACGGTAATCGTTTTTTCGGTGTAGCCCTTCATACCTTCTTCTTCGAGAATTTGCGCCGCCTTGCCAGGATCTGCGAAAGCAAGCAGCACTTTACCGATTCCCGTGCAATGAAGCGGATTGCGGCGGCCGATCATCGTAAACATACGCGGCGATTTATGGCTGTCGACATGCGCCAGGTAAAACATTTGCCCGCCGTTCAAAATCGCCAGATTTGCGCCGAGCCCCAGTTTTCGTTCTAGCTCATGCAGCTCGGGCAGCGCTTGCTTGCGAATTTCATAATGATTAAGGGCGATGCCGCCCAGCGATATAATTTCCGGGCCGAGCCGGTAAAAGCCGGTCAGCTCGTCTTTTTCCACATAACCAAGCGTCACCATCGTGGTGAGCAGCCTTGATACGTTGCTTTGCGTTAAATTCAGCTTTTTGGCAAAATCTATGCCCCTGAGTTCCGGCTGCTCGTCGGAAAAGCAGGATAAGATCCCGAGCGCTCTAGTCACGCTTTGCGTAAGCATTGTAGCGGTTTGTTCCTGTTTCAAAATACCACTCCTTCATATCGAGGCCGCTAAAAAAGTGAACGCTGCATGTGCGAATCATTCTTACGATCGCTCATTGTCCCCGAATTTCTTGAATCGTACCCGCTTGTGGCATTTGAAATTCAGGGACAAAGGCGAACGCTGACGCTTCTCCAGAATGATTTCGCCCACTCCGCTACTTTTTTCGATGCCTCTTCATATCTCTCCTGTCCTTATATTGCAACAGCGGGCAGGATGCCGCGAAGACCGTACGGACATTTGTCTATAATGTCATTGTATAATCATCCGATACGATATTCAATTTTATTATTGAATTATGTCTTATCGTATTATACAATCAATTTGCACATTATGAAATACAATTATCGAAAAGCGGGTGAAGTCAATGAAAATTGAAAGCATTGAAGTGTATCCGTTAAAAATCCGGAAAGGCCCCGTCTACCTGGGCAATTCCAGCGGGTTAAGACAGGATAACGATTATTATATCCGGCCGGAGTACCGCTCCATTTATTCCCGCAACCTGGAAACCTTGCTGGTGAAGATCACCACGGACAGCGGTATTTACGGCTGGGGCGAGGCGCTTGCGCCGGTCGGTCCCGAGGTGACGGGAGAAATCATCAACCGGCTGTTTGCCCCATTCTTAATCGGCATGGATCCTAGAAACATCGACGTCATTTGGAACAGACTGTACGATTCGATGCGGGAACGCGGTTATTTCTCGGGATTTATGGTCGACGCCATTACAGCGGTCGACGTTGCGCTCTGGGACATTCTTGGGAAATCCGTCGGATTGCCCGTCTATCAACTGCTCGGCGGAGCTTACCGGAAAGAAATTCCCGCTTACGTCTCCGGCATCCCGCGGGAAACGAAGGAAGAACGCATCCAGCTCGCCCTGGAATGGAAGGCCAAAGGTTTCCAAGCGATCAAGCTGCACCTCGGCTACGGCGTCCATGAGGATGCGGAAGTCGCAACTTATATGAGAGAAGCGCTAGGGGAACGGTTCCGGCTGATGGTCGACGCCCACTGGCAATATTCGGTGCCGGAGGCGATTCAGCTTGGCCGGCGTCTGGAGAAGCTTGGCATCGAGTTTCTGGAAGCGCCGACAGCGCCGGAAGATGTGGACGGAACAGCGGAAATCGCTCGAGCCCTCGATATGGCGGTCGCCATCGGCGAAGCGAAGCGCACCCGCTACCAGTTCAAGGACCGCCTGCTAAAGAGAGCCGCGGATATCCTGCAGCCGGACGTCGGGCGCACCGGTATTACCGAGATGAGAAAAATCGCCAATTTGGCGGAATCGTTTAATATTCCGATCGCTCCACACTTAAGCGTCGGACAAGGGATTTGCATCGCGGCCACCTTGCATAACAGCGCCTCGATTTCCAATTTCCTGATTCTCGAATACCAGCCGACGGTCATGGAAGTGGCCAATACGCTGCTGAAGGAACCGATCGTTTGCGAGAACGGCTATTATAAAGTGCCCGAAGGCCCCGGCCTTGGCGTCGACATCAACGAAGATAAGCTGCGCGAGCTGATGAGCGAGTAGATTCGAACCATCATCCATCATTTTAACTATGCGGAGGGACATAACATGAGTAAAACGGACGTGAAACTCGAGGGAATATATCCGATTTTGGCTACACCTTTTAAGGACAATGGAGAGGTCGACGAAAACAGCCTGCGTGAGCTGGTTCGTTTCCAGCTGCACGCGAAGGTGGACGGCATCGCCTTGTTTGGAATGGCCAGCGAAATGTACACGCTGCTGGACGAGGAAAAAGCACGGATCGCGGAAATCGTCGTTGACGAAGTGAAAGGCCGGGTGCCGCTTGTATTCGGAAGTGGTCATACCGGGCTGGAAACCGCCGTTCAATTGAGCAAGAAAGCGGAAAAGCAAGGCGCCGACGCGCTGATGGTGCTGCCGCCTTATATGGCTAAGCCGGACGGAACAAGACTTTACGACTATTTTGCCGCGATTGCCAAAGCGGTTACGATTCCGATCATGATCCAAGATGCGCCGCTGGCGAGCGGAGTGAATATGCCGGCGCCGCTGCTGGCCCGTTTGTCCAAGGAGTTCGAGAACATCTCTTACGTCAAAGTAGAAGCCCCGCCTACCTCGCTTAAAGTGACGGACGTGCTGCAGCAATCGGACGGACGTTTGACCGTATTCGGCGGCATGAACGGGATGTATTTCTACGAGGAATTGGGCAGAGGCGCCGTTGGCACGATGCCTGCCTGCGAATTCCCCGAAGTATGCGTCAAAATTTATCAGGCGTTTAAAGCCGGCGATCTCGATACCGCGCGCAGAACATTTTATCAATATTTGCCGTTTATGAGAATCGGCACGATCCCCGGCTTTGCGATGTCGGTACATAAGGAAGTGCTAAAAGCGGGCGGTGTCATCGAATCCGCTTATGTCCGCAATCCGAACGCGCCGATGGATGATCTGCTGCGCCGCGAAGTGATGGATACGCTGAAGGATCTTGATTTGCTTGCGCTCCGCTGGAGAGAAGCGAGAAACGAGAGGCAATAAGCGCTTAGCATGAGCGCGTATGGAAGCAGCCCTGTCATTTGAGACTTTATCTCGAATGCAGGGCTGCTTTTTTGCAGCTATCAGATGCGGTGTGCCGCTGGTTAAACGAATATCCGGCTAGCTCAATGCCGGGGGGAAAGTTTTTATCGGCACTTAAGCCCACCGCTCGCTTTCGAATCTCTATTCGAAGATTCGGATATCCTTCACTTTCACATAACCGTTATCCGTCGAATAAAACCGGACTTTACTTGTTGTCACTGGAGTAAATGTCTGCAGCACTTTGGTGCTCGTATTGCCGGTGACCGAGGTACCCGGAATATCGACCCAAGCCGTGCCATTCCATGACTGCAGCTTGAAATTCGAAACCGCCTCGTTTGCCCCTTTACCGGTTGTAATCTCCGCGCTTTTGATCGTATAGTTCTGCCCCAAATCAATCGCAAGCCAATGCGGCCCGCTTGTATTGGCGCTGAGCCAGCGCGATTCGTCCGCCGAGATGCCGTCCACCGCATTCGCCGCAGCGTAGGTGCTGTAGGTGGAGTCGACGGTGACCGCTTTTTTCAGCGCGACGTTCGGACTGGTTCCGGCAACATAATGCGTCTTCATCTTTGTCGCCATATTTTGCTGCCATGCGATCATATCGGTCTTCAGCTGCGCGTCGGTGCGTGTGCCTGTTCTGAGGTCGGCCATAAATTTATCATATTCGTCAAACGCCCAGTTTTCGATGTCAAACGTGTAGTTTTGAATGCCGCCTTCAGCGTAATAATTGCTTGTCGAGCCGACCAAAGCAACCGTGTTGATCGTATGGTCCACGTTTCGCCCGCCGCTGTAGCCGACCGCGTCATCATTCGTGTAATCGTACACAAGGTGGCGCTTGGCATTGATAGCCAAATACATGTCGTTCAGCTCGCTCGGAATCGTACCGGTATAAGGGAACAACGGCACAAAAATACCTACCGTCGGCTCGCCCAAATTAACCCACATCGTCGTCAGCTTGCCGCCGTAAGGATCGCCGATTTTAGTCCCGACCAGTACGGTGCCGAATGTCGAGACGAAACGGTTGATATGCCAGCCGGTCGGCTTCTGATCGCCGGGCAGCTCGCCGATATTTTTATTCAGCGTCTCCAGGTAATTATCCGATCCGAGCGCGTAGGAGCCTACATTTTTATGGATGAAATAACGGTAATCTTTCTTATACGGATCGTCCAGACGGATGCCTGTGCGGGTATGGCGCTTCACCGCGCTCGTGGAAAATTCCCAGTCATGAATGCCGTCCGGCGTATATACCGTGTTAACGACGTTGGTGTCTTCGTCCTGCGAATACGGATCGGTTTCCGTCAGCACGGTTGTTGTCTGCTGATCGACGAAATAAGGAAAACCGTTCGATTTCGTCCAGTTCACTTTGCTAAAATTGTTGCGCCAGTCGTAGCCGCTGTATGCGCCGTCAGCCGGATTGGCCGCATCCTTGTCATCGGTATGAGCAGCCGTGTAATAACCGTTGGCATCCTGCACATATTCCTGCTTGATGTTGTCTCTTGTAAAGCTGTCTCCGTCAAATTCAAAAACCGCGGCATTGCCGCTGCGGTCAAATACGCTAATCATGGCCGATGTGTTCCGCGCAAAGCTGCCGTGAAATCCGCCGCCATTGTTTGTATCGCGCAAAATTTGCTCGACCTCGTCCACCGTCTCCGCCCGCGACAAAATGACATGGTTCAAATACCCGCCCGACATGCCGTTCGTCAAATCTTGCGAAACCGCAAAGCCGTGATCGGTTGCGAATTCGGAAGACAACGTGTGGCCCGCCACCTGCACCAAGCCAAGCCCTTTGTCGTTGGAGCCCGCCCATGGGATCGTCGTGTTCGTCACCGGATCGACGCCGGAATCGCCATGAGCGGTCACACCCATGTAGCTGAAACGCGCCGTGTAGCGGTCGCCGCTGCCAAACGAACTGTTATCCGCGGTAAAATAATACGGATACACTTGCCAGCCGTCCGGTGAGGACCAATGATCGCGATTTTTGAACGCCACCGGCCTTCCATCGATTGTGGAATTTCCCGTGCTGACCGCCATGCTGGATGCCGACACGTAATCTTCCGCCGGCAGCAGCACCGCAGCCGCTACCGAAAATGCCATTAACTTTACAACCCATTTCTTCATTGCCCCGCCTCCCAAAATTGTGATTTTGACGCCATTACGCCAGAAACGCTTTTGTGTCGGATGCCTGGTTGTTTGCGTATATGCCGGACTGGAAAACATGTCCCGCTTCTTCCATAGTAAAAAATGGACGGTCAATTTCAATCGACAATAATTTACTTGAGCCCGGCTTACCTCCATAAACGGACCAGTAGGCTTATCGGAGAAAGCCCAGCGTCATCCTGAAATGCTAAAAATAACCACATTTTTTTAAGGCGCAACAAAAAATGACGGTCACCGGACCGCCATTTTTTGACTCGTATGAAACAAGCGTCAATTCTAATAATTACCCGCCAATTAGCGGCGAATCGTACATTTGCCTTTACGGCGGGGATCGGCGATACCATGCACGGCTCCCTGCTCGCCAAGCACCATGCCGTGAATGCCGCCGTACCGGATCGGCACCGGATGGTATTGCAGCCGGTAGCCCATGCGCAGCAGCTTGGTTTTGTCCGCTTCCGCCAAATCTTCCTCCAGGTAGATCAGCCGCTCATCGGAATAAAACCGCGGCAGCCGCACCGCTTCTTCAAGGCTTACGCCGTTTTGCAGGAAACGGACAAGCAAGCGGGTCAAAATCGTCGGCACCCGATTGCCCCCTGACGAACCCAGCGTAAAAAACGGCTTCCCTTGTTGAAACAACATCGTCGGCGAAACGTAGCTGTGCGGTCTTTTGCCCGGCTCCGCCTTATTGGGCGAACCGGCGTCCGATGAGAAATTGCGCATCTGGTTGTTCAGGAAAAAGCCGCGTACATACACCCCGGAACCAAAAAAGTCGCTAACCGTATTCGTCACCGAAGCGACAACCCCCGCCCGATCGACAACGACAAAATGCGTCGTGCTGTTGTAGTCTCGCGGCGTTTCCACAGGAGCGTCGGCAAGCCGGTGAGGGCTTAAATTCCGCGCCAGACGCAAAGCGTAGTCCGACATTGTCATCTCTGCCGAAGGAACATGTACGAACGCCGGGTCGCCCATCACCAGCTTGCGGTCGTCGAAACATGTCTTGATGATGTCCGCAGTCAAGTGCACAAACTCAGCGCTTTGCTCCGCATAGCTGCTCAGCTTCACATACTCCGCCATTTGCAGCGCCTGAATGATCGTAATTCCGGCCAGCGGGGCCGGCGAACCTACGACGTCATACCCGGCAAAACGCCCGTATACCGGTGTTCGCTCCAGCATTTTATAATCCTTGAGGTCGGTTAACGACATCCCTTCGACAAGACGCACGATCTCCTCGGCCAGCGCCCCCTCGTAAAAATACCGCGAGCCTTGAAGCGCAATGTGCCGCAGCGTTTCCGCAAGCTCCGGCTGAACGAGCAGCGAACCCGCCTTCAGCGGCTCCCCGTCCGGGAAAAAATGCGGCATCGCCGAACGGTTCAAGTAAGCTACCGTCGTCAGCTGATACTCCAGAATATCGCTAGTGACAAAACCTTGTTCCGCGATCTCTATGGCCGGCTGGAGCAGTTCGCTCCACGGCAGGCTGCCCAGCTTGCGGTGCATTTCCTCCATGCCCCTGACAAAACCGCAGACGCCGATCTCCTTCGGCGAAACGATGCCCGAAGCCGGCAGCACTTCCCTATAGTCGAAAAAACGCGGATCTCCCGCTGCTGCGTCATACAGCATCGTCGCCCCGCCGCCGCCGACGCCGGAAGCGTAAGGCTCAACGACCCCCAGCGCAAACGAAACGGCGACCACGGCGTCAACCGCGTTGCCGCCTTGTTCTAAAATACGTATTCCTGCGTCTGTAGCAAGCGGATGCGCCGCGCTGACCCCGTACGATCCTTGGTTTGTGCAGTTCATGTAATGTCACTTCCTCCTTTATACGTTCGATCGCTCCGGCGAGCCCGTCGATAAGCTTGGCGAACGATCCAATGTCGGTGCGCGGACTGCGGTATTTGCCGTTAATTTCGACTTGCACGCACTGGATATTCAGATGTTTTGCGGTATAAGCGGTAACCGTACCCGCACCGGCGGCGGCAAACGTATCGTTCCAGCGTACGTCAGGCAATCCGCCGTTATGCAGCTGTTCAAGCAAAATAGCCGCCGCAGGTTCGCGCAGCGTCTTGCCATATTGGGTGCCGAGGTCGATGTCGAATTCCCGGGCGCTGGAGGCGCCGTGCAGATCGATCACCAGCCGTATCCCATGCTTTTGCGCGAGCTTCGCCAGCTCGGTTTTGTACACGCCGCCAAGCACAAAATTCGGGTCTTCGTCGTACAGCTTGGTCGTGTACATCAGATGGCAGTCGGTCAAACTTTTGAGCATAAGCCCGAGCGCCCCGGTATATTCATCCATCTCCTTGACACGCTCTTCCCGCCAATGGTTGACGGTATGCGGGCACGATACGAGGATCGGGCAGCTTCCCGGCTGGTAGGCGTACACGGTGCGTCCCAGCATGTTCCCATTATAGTCGTTCAGCGCAAAAGGCGCCTCCAGCGCTTCCGCCCACGCCAGAAGCTGCTCCTGCTCGGGGGTCAGTTCCACCGGATCGGTCGGCGGCTCAATCGAGTCGACCGGTTCCGCGGACTGTGCCGGTTCCATGAGTACACCGGGTTCCGCCGGTTCTATCCCCTGCTCCGCTAGGTCGGCCGGTTCCTCCCATTGCTCAAGCGCCGGATCGCCCGGCTCAGCCAACTCCGCAATCTGCTCAGTTTCGCTGTCCGCCGAATCCGGCGCAAGTCCGTCCGGCCGCTGTTCCTCATCAGATGAGCCACCGGACAGCCCCCGCGATAACGGCTCAGCTTTCCGTTCTTTCGTATCTCCGCCACTCGACGGCTCCGACCCTTGCTCTGTCATCTCGATTGACTCAACCGGTTCTGCGGACTGCATCCTTACTGCCGGCTCCGCCATCACTCCACCTACAGCCGCCTCGCTTTCCTGTCCGAGCTCCCGTTTAAGCGAGCACATGCAGCATACCTCCCTGTTCCAGCGGATAATGGCAGGCAGCCATATGGCCGGGCGCCAGCTCAGCCAGCTGCGGCTCCTCCGTGCGGCACCGTTCCGTCGCGTAAGGACAGCGCGGATGAAAACGGCAGCCGGACGGCGGGTCAATCGCACTTGGCAGATCGCCCTCCAGCAGCGCCGTTTTCTTCGCTCCGCGAAGGGACGGATCGGGGATCGGCACGGCCGCGAGCAGGCTTTCCGTATACGGATGGGCGGTCCGCTCCATCAGCTGTGCGGTTGGCGCGATTTCCACCACCTTGCCGAGATACATCACCGCGATATGATCGCTTATATGTTTCACCGCCGGAATGCCGTGTGCGATAAACACATAAGTCAGCTTGTATTCCTGCTTCAGCTTGGCCAGCAAATTCAGAATTTGCGCTTGGATCGACACATCAAGCGCGGACACGGGCTCGTCGCAGACAATCAGCTTCGGCTTCAGCGCGAGCGCCCGGGCGATGCCGATCCGCTGCCGCTGGCCGCCGCTGAATTCGTGAGGATATCGGCTTGCATACGAAGCATCCAGCCCCACCGCCTGCAATAACGCGCCGACCTGCTCCTTCAGCTCGCGCCGCTGCACGGTCCCGTGAGTTGTCAGCGGTTCAGCGATCAGATCGGACACCCGCATACGCGGGTTCAGCGATGAGAAAGGATCCTGGAACACCATCTGAAACTCAGCCCGCTTACGCCGCAGCGGCTCGCCCTTCAGCGTGTTCAAGTCCACGCCCTCAAACAGCACCTCGCCCGCGGTAGGATCCAGCAGCCGCAAAATCAAATTGCCCAGCGTCGATTTGCCGCAGCCCGACTCTCCGACGATGCCCAGCGTTTCCCCTGCGTAGATGCGCAGGTCGATGCCGTCCACCGCCTTCAGCTGCTTTTTTGCTCCAAACCACGATTCGCCGCCGATATCAAAATATTTTTTGACCCCTTTAAGCTCCAGCAGCGCCTGCCGCTCTCCCCGAATGCTCGTCATCCGCTCGCCGCCTCCTTTACCTCATCATAAAGCCAGCATGCGACTTCCTCCCGGGCTGATAAACGTGTCGTCCGGGGCGGAATCTGCCGGCATATATCCGTGGCATTGGGGCAGCGCGGATGGAAACGGCAGCCGGACGGCAGCCGCAGCGGGTTCGGGACCGAACCTTCGATGCTCTCGAGCTGCTCGGACAACTTATGAATTTTCGGCGTGCTATTCAGCAACCCGCGCGTATAAGGATGCTTCGGAGCGGCAAACAGGGTCATCACGTCCGCTTGCTCCACAATTTGCCCGGCATACATGACCATTACGCGGTCGGCGACTTCCGCCACCACCCCAAGATCATGCGTGATCAGTAGAATCGTCGTGTCGTTTAATTCCTTCAGCGATTTCAAAATGTTTAAAATTTGCGCCTGGATCGTCACATCCAGCGCCGTTGTCGGCTCGTCGGCGATAATCAGCTTGGGCCGGCAGGCGATCGCCATTGCGATCATAACCCGCTGCCGCATCCCCCCGCTTAATGCGTGCGGGAACGAGTGGTACACCCGGTCCGGGTGCGGGATGCCGACCTGCTTCAGCAGCTCGATTACCCGCTGTTTGGCGGCGTCTTTGCCGATCGCTTCGTGGATCAGAATCGTCTCCCGGATCTGATAACCGACGGTAAACACCGGGTTCAGCGACGTCAGCGGCTCTTGAAAAATCATCGCAACATTGTTGCCGCGGATGCGCCGCATATCTTTTTTGGACAACTTCAGCAGATCGGTTCCTTCAAATTCGATGCGGCCGCTGACCACTTTACCGGAAGCGCCAAGCAGCCCCATGATCGATAGCGAGGTCACGCTTTTCCCGCAGCCGGACTCCCCGACGATGGCTACCGTTTCACCGCGGCCGACGGTAAAGGAAACGTCGTCCACCGACGTCACCACACCGTGATCCGTGAAGAAGCAGGTTTTTAGATGTTCCACTTTCAGCAGCGCCTGTTGCTCCATCGTCTATTCACTCCTTTGCGTATTTCTGGCCTTGGGCGCGCGGATCAAGCAGATCGCGCAGCCAATCGCCGAGCATGATGATCCCCAGCACCGTCAAGGTGATAGCCGCCCCCGGAAACGTCGCCACCCACCAGCTTGTCGTCAAATACGTGCGGCCCGAGCTGAGCATGCCGCCCCACGAAACGGCGGGCGGTTGAATGCCAAGCCCCAGAAAGCTCAGCGACGCCTCAGCGATAATTGTGCTCGCCACATTCAGCGTTGCGATAACGATAAAAGACGAAAACACATTAGGCAGCAGATGGCGGATCATAATCATCCGGTCCTTCACACCGATCGAACGGGCCGCTTTGACAAACTCCCGTTCCTTGATGCTGAGCACCTCCCCGCGGGTAACGCGGGCGTAAGAAACCCAGTTTGTAATGCCCAGCACGACAATCAGCGTAGTCATACTCGGACCCAGCACACCAAGCACAACCAATGTGAACAAGATATGCGGGATTGCCAGGAAAGAATCGACCAGCCTCATCAGCACATTGTCGATGAATCCTCCATAAAACCCGGAGATCAGCCCCAAAGCAAGGCCGATCGCCCCCGCCACGACAACGGCGCTGGTGCCTACCAGCAAGGAGACACGCGAGCCGTAGATGATGCGGCTTAACATATCCCTGCCCAAATTGTCGGTACCCAAAATGTGCTCGCTGCTGCCGCCGATCAGCCAAGCCGGCGGCTTCAAGATCGCCGAAGGATTGATTTTGGCCGGATCGTAAGGAGCGAGCCATGGAGCAAATACCGCAATCAGCACCAGCACGCTGACGATAACGATGCCGACAGTGCCCGTCTTACTGCGAAGCAAAAGCGATGTCCCACGCGTTAAGCTCATTGTTTTCATATGAATCGCTCTTTCTTTCGTTTTTTGACCTACTGATACTTGATTCTCGGGTCCAGCCATTTATACACAATATCCGCAAGCAGGTTGGAGATGATAACGACCAGCGTAATGACACACACTGCTGCTTCGACGATCGCCATATCCTTGCGGCTTAGCGCCTGCACCAGCAGCTGCCCCAGCCCCGGCCAAGAAAAAACCGTTTCCGTAATCAACGCGCCGCCAATCAGCGCCGAAGCCTGCATCGCGATAATGGTCACCACCGGAATCAGCGCATTCCGAAAAGCGTGCCTGTAAATAACCAGCGTCTCGATAAGCCCTTTGCTGCGTGCGGTGCGGATATAATCCTGCTGCAATATTTCCAGCATGGCCGAGCGGATGAGCCGGGTGATTTGCGCGGCCACGCCAAATCCTAACGTAACGGCGGGAAGCACCAGATGAGACAACGTGCCTCTCCCCGAAACCGGCAGCAGATGAAGATTGACGGAAAATAGCAAAATCAGCATAATTCCGAACCAGAAGTTCGGCATCGCCTTGCCCAGCACCGACACGCCGCTGATGATGACGTCCAGCCATTTGTTTTTATGGGTGGCCGACCAGATGCCAAACGGCACCCCGATGACGATAGCGACGCCCATCGAGGCGGCGGCCAGTTCAAAAGTCGCCGGCAGCCGTTCCAGCACAAACGGCAGCGCCTCCTGCCCGTAATAATACGACTTGCCGAAGTTGCCGTGCAGCATGCCCCACACAAACGAGGCATATTGGACGTAAAACGGCCGGTCCAATTGAAGCGCTTCCCGCAGCGCCGCACGGTCGACTTCCGTCGCATTGTCGGGCAGCATCAGCAGCACCGGATCGCCGGTCAAAAACAGCAGGGCAAAAACGATAAAGGTGATGATAAAAAGCACCGGAATAATTTGCAGCAATCTTCTGGCAATGTAACGTTTCATGATACCTCCCCGCAGCGCAAGCGGCTGCTTGCGCGTCAAAACGCATGTGTCCCTTAAACAAGATGTCTCTAGGGTGCAAAAAGGACCGGGTAGGATAACCCGGCCCATTTTGAAAAATGAAATCTTTCAGCCCGCACGAAAAGCTTCCTCGTAAGACACAATTGCGCTTCGTTGAAAATTCTTCGAGCGGAAGCTTTTCTTGCTTGTTATGTCCGAAACCGCTTATTTTTTCGTAATTTCCGGCACGTACAACATCTCGTCGGTTCGTGGCTTGAAGTTGATCGTCTTTTTAACGCCGTACAAGCCCTGCTCCGAATACAAGTAGATATGCGGACGCTCATCGGCGACGATTTTTTGAATGCGCTGATATTGAGCCGTCCGGTCTTTCGGATTCATGTTGACCAGCGCCGCCTTCAGCAGATCGTCGACTTCTTTATTGCTGTAATCAAGCTCCGTTTTCGCCTTCTCCGTGCGGTATACGTCAAGCGCCGTATCGGCATCGAACAGCGAGTTCCCGTAGGAAGCCAGGAACAACTCTTTGTTTTTGCCGGCAGCCCGCATTTCCGTAAATTTCGTCCGTTCCATCAGCTCCAGGTTCACCTTGATGCCGACTTCGCCCAGCATCGCCTGAATCATCTCGGACACTTCTTTATCCTTCGTATAGACTCCGGTCGGCGAAGACAAGGTGATGGTCAAGCCGCTGCCGTAACCTGCTTCCTTCAGAAGCTGCTTGGCTTTTTCCGGGTCGTACAGGGAAGTGTTGAACAGTGACGGATCGGCGCCGAAGTTGCCCGGCGTAACGCGAGTGCGGGTCGGCGTCGCATAACCGCCAAGCACCGTATCGGCAAGCGCCTTTTTATTGATCGCCAGATCGATCGCTTCGCGCACTTTCGGGTCGGCCGTCGGCAGCCCTTTCGTATTGCGGACCGCAAGCAAGCCGACACGGTTGGAGGTCGCTTTGATCGCCTGCGTTTTATCCTGCGCATTAACGACATTGACCATATTGGACGGGACGTTGACGATCAGGTCCACCCCCCCGGCCAGCAATTCGTTGACACGGCTGGAGTCTTCGGGAATTTTGCGGAATACGACACGGTCCCAATCTTTAACCCGGCCTTCAAAATAGTTCTCATACGCTTCCAGCACAACGCGGTCGTCGCGCACCCATTCGACAAATTTGAAAGGCCCCGAGCCGACCGGTTTGGCAAGGAAGTTGTCGAAGCCGTTTTTCTCGATATAGGCCTTGGGTAGTATGCCCGAACCAATCCGGGACAAGCGGTTGAGCAGCGCGGGCTGCGGCCCGTCGGTCAATATTTGGAAGTTAGCGTCATCGATAATTTTCACTTCTTTAATCTGCTTGTAATTCGGGTTTTCCTTAAGCGCTTTATCTTTAGCCACCCGTTCCAGCGTATACTTCACGTCGGCGGACGTTAACGGATCGCCGTTATGAAAGGTAATGCCTTTTTTCAGCTTAAATTCCCATGTCGTATCGTCGACCACCTTGTAGCTGTCCACGAGATCCGGCTTAATCTCCAGATCGGAGTTGCGTTTAAACAAGTAGCTGAACATATTGATGTGGATCGCTTCGGTCAAAATCGTATTGTGGTTGTGGATATCAAACGAAACCATATCCGTTGGCATTCCAATCGTCAGTATCCGGCTGCCCTTGTCGGCGGCCTTGTCCGGGGTGGCGGGCGAGGCACTTGGCGTTTCCGCAGGTTTGCCGCCGCTGCAGCCGGCGAGTACGACAATCGCGCAGATCAGCATCAGCAGGCTGCGCAGTCCTAATTTATTTTTCGTATGGAGCAATGTAGTTCCCCCTTATTTAAAATATGATTGCAAGTAATTCAAAGCGCCTTGCGCCAGCATCGCCGACCCGATCGGGAGCGCTTCCTCGTCCAGATCGAACAGCGGATGATGCAGCGGATGCACGAACCCTTTCTCTTCGTTGCGCACGCCAAGCCGAAAAAACAGCCCTGGCACCTGCTCCGCATAATAGGCAAAATCTTCCCCGCCCATCGAAGGCTTAAGCTGAAGCGGCGTGCTTCCAAGCACATCGCTGACGGTTTGCTCCAACAACGGGATTAAAGCCGCATCGTTTACGACCGAAGGATAGCCGTTCCAATAATTCAGGCTGTAGCTGGCGCCAAAGCTATCGCATACGCCTTTGACGATCCTCTCGACGAGGCCTGGAACGGCGGCTTGCGTCGCACGGTCCAACGTGCGCACCGTCGCCTCCAGTGTGACGGAAGGGGCGATCACGTTGCGCGTGTAACCTCCGGTTATTTTACCGATCGTTACGACAATCGGCGAAAGCGGGTCCGTCATCCGGCTGGCGATGTGCTGTAGGGCGGTAATGACCTGTGCGGTCACCGCGATAGCATCGACCGTTTGATGCGGATGAGCCGCATGACCGCCTTTCCCGTGGATGACCAGATCGAACCGGTCCGAAAAAGCGGTGCAGGCGCCGGGGCATATGCCAATTGTGCCAACCGTCAGGCTTGGGTACACGTGCAGACCGATAACCGCATCGACCTTGGGCTGCTCAAGCACCCCGTCCGCAACCATCGCTTTCGCCCCCGCCAAACCTTCTTCGGCCGGCTGGAAGATCAGCTTGACGCTGCCGCGGGCAATACCGCGCTCCTTTAGCAGCGCAGCGGCTCCAAGCAGCATCGTCGTATGTGCGTCGTGGCCGCATAGATGGGCTTTGCCGGGAACTTGCGAAGCGTAACCGGCGGTTTTCTCATCCTGAATCGGCAGCGCGTCCATATCGGCTCGCAGCATGACCGTCGGGCCATCCTCATTTCCTCTTATCAGTGCTACAACACCGGTTTTGGCAATGGTGTGAATCTCGCTTATGCCCATTGCATGCAGTCTCTCTTTGACGAATGCGCTCGTCCGATGTTCTTCGAATCCGAGCTCCGGATGCCGATGAAGGTCTCTCCGCCATTCGATCAGCTGCTCCTTCAGCCGTCCGGCTTTTGACAAAAGGCTTTCCAAACTTACGCCCCCCTGCTGATAAAGTGTATCACCGGTTGATGAAATCATCTTAAAATGGTTCATTTCATGCGGCAACTGTCAATAATTTACCGCTACCCAGCCGTCGCCGCATCATTGCACAAAACCGCCATTTCTTTAGGCTTCAAGCGGTCCGACCGTCATTTTTTTCACATGAAAAATCGGGCAGAAAAAAAATGACGGAAGGCTGTGCAGCCCGTTGCAGCGGGATTCGGGGCCAGCGCCTCAATGTTGTCAGGATTAGCGATAAATGGCTGGTATTCAAATCGCGTATAGGTTGCGTTAGCGCAATCATATCGGGTTCATATAGTAAACCGAAAACATAACATGCTTGAAGGCAGCAAATGAAGCGATTAAACTAGATTAAAGTTGGTCTTGGCTAACTGTCTGTAACGGGCATCCTCGTCGCTATGGTTAGCCTTATGCGTACGAACGTCACGTTCCAACGCTAACGGACAGGCGCGCCGCTATTTGGCCAAGAAATCGAGGTTTGCTTCTTTGACGGACAGGAGAGCCTTTATTTACCCAAAAAACAGGAAAAACCGCGATAGTAGGCCGAATAAGAGCGCTGGTGTCCGTCCCATTGAGCAAACCTCAGATTGGGTTTATATAGCTGCGCTGATGTCCGTTAGAATGGGCTTCTACCCCGTTGGAGGATGCACAATGATTCGACAATCTCACTCAGAACGAAACTCCACTCGGACACCGGAAAATTCCCTCCCATGCTTCCCCTCCCCGGAACCGATTTGTCAGGAAACCCGCGTGCAGCAAAAAGGACGGTCCGTTGACCGTCCCAGACTGCCGATGCAGTCCCCTTAGACTTTGCCGCGCGTTAATTTTTATGCTGCACCCGGTAATTGGCGGGGGTCGTGCCGGTCACATTTTTGAACACGCGCCCGAATGTTCTTTCCGTATACCCCACCGCTTCGGCGATTTCGAATACCGACAGTTGGGTGGTGAGCAGCAGCTGTTTTGCTTTTTCTATTTTCAGATTGGCGGTGAACTGCACGAAGCTTTGCCCGCTCAATTTCTTGAACAACCGGCTTAAATACGAAGGATTGAGGCCGAACTGCTCAGCAACCGAAGTTAATGAATGCGTCTGCGTAACCGTTTCGTATAAATATTCTTTCACCGCTTCGATCGTCTGACGCCCTTTATTTTCATTCATCAGATCCATCGTTTTAAACACTTCGGGGAAAAACTCGCCCCTGAACCACTGCAGCAGATCCTCCATCGTATCCCAGCAGGGCGGGGATGCGACCTCCCATTTCACTTGAAGCGATGCGCCGTCCGACACCTCATCCACAACGCGAAGGATGGAAAGATATAACGCATACGCCGTCTTGATCACTGTAGGGGCGTTGACGCGGGCATCCAGCATTTGGCGGAACATCTCGCCG
The DNA here is from genome assembly GCF_004307995.1 of Paenibacillus thalictri. Lineage (GTDB taxonomy): Bacteria > Bacillota > Bacilli > Paenibacillales > NBRC-103111 > Paenibacillus_AF > Paenibacillus_AF thalictri. The sequence continues at coordinate 261,036 of NZ_SIRE01000004.1, forward strand.
AAGATGCCGAGACATTCTTCCTGATTGTTCATCTTCAATTCCTTAAGCAAGGAGCTTTCCAGCTCATAGGGGTATGTGTAAATGAATTTCTGGTTAATGTCTCCCGTTGTAATAATCCGGCCCAATCCCAACACCAGCCGCTCGCGCAGGCATTCGCAGGATTGGCTGTACGTGTGGTGAATGCCCTCCCTTAAGGTGTAAGTATCACCGATCCCTATGGAAACGGATAACTTCAAATAATTGTCCACCGCATTTTGCACAGATTCCGCCACCAGCACCGTCACTCCGGTCAGCTGGCGTTCCCTCGCATGCAGCGGTGCGCTGCACAAAACGATAACATGCTTCATATCCAGCGACGGCAGGACAAAGCCGTCGAGATGATTCTGCCGCAATATCTCTTCGCATAGGTTGGAGATCGCAAATAACTGCAGCGACGGCTCGTCCTGATTGAAATTCGATTCCGATATCTCGGGTTCGGGTTCAACAACCAGCGTCCAATACTTATTTCGCTCATCGAGCCCTTGCTCCTGAATGAACGCGGCCAGATGCTCCGGCGCCGACTGCGCGTAAGAGCCGTGCAGCAGCCGGAACAGCGCCAATTCCTTGACCGAGACGCTCATCTTCCCGCTGCGCTCCTGCAGTTGCCTAAGCTCGGCTTCCGTTTGCCGGTGGCCTTCCCTCAGCAGCTCCCACTCGTCCGGGAACCTGCCGTGCTCGGCAAGCTCATCTTGCCCGATCGTACGGCGGATGCCTCGAATTAACCGTACAACGGGCGTGTACATATAAAAATAACCGGGAGGCAGAACAACAAGCGCCACCACCGCCACCGTAAACAGCAAAAACGCAGTGAACCGGAAAATATCATCTTTATATGAAAAAAAATCGCGGCTTGGGAAGCGCAGCGCCGTCACCCATTCCGTCGAAGAGGATCGGCTGAACGCCGTAAACGTGTCGGTGGAACGTTCCATGATATATCCGGTACGGTTGGGCGCATCCAATATATCTTTAAGCATCCGCTGCTTGTCGGAATCCAGAAATTTGCCAAGCATCGATTTATTTTCCGAGGAAATGACTTTGCCCGATTCGCTGATGACCAGCGCTTCATGCGGAATATCGGCCTTGCTGGCCTTAATGATATTATTTATCGCCCGTTCCCGGATGTGAACCGCCAAATACGCTTGTGGAAAATTCGACTGTACCGGCAGCGGTTGAAAAAAGGAAATGACGTCTTCGCTGGACTGCTGCTTCGTATACATCCACAGCGGCTTGCGCAGCGCCTCCACCGTCTGGTACAAGCGGACCGTCTCATCCGAGATCGCCGAAGCCGTTATAATCCCGTTGGTGCTCGATATAAGCAAGTTCGAAACGGGCAAATACAAGTCGGCGCTGTATATGTTTTTGACGTTTTTCGAATACGTGATCAGCTTGTGCTGAATTTGCTGCACACTGCTGCTTTGCTGTTCCATATCTTTAGCGTAAATCGCCTGCAATACTTCCTGATCCATAAGCAGGCTGGAAGCGCTTTTGACGACGCTTTCCAGCTCACCGTCCAATTGAGTGGTGATCAGCTCGGCTATTTTCACCTGATCTCCGATATGGTCGCGGTCGAAAGCCCCGGTTACAAACCGGAAACTCGATAAGCTGATAATTAAAGCCGCAGCCACCACGGCGACGAGGGACACAAGGACGTTCTTCATGAAATACCGCCCGACAAACAACCTCAACGTTATGTCCTCCCCGTCATTTTTAACCTATTGTATCATTAAAAATGAGGGCGGATTCAATTGTCAATAATTTACCGCCTTCCCCGCTTATCCGCCGGTACAAGAAGCCCGCAGCACCAAGGGTGCCGCCACGCCGAACCGCCATTTTTTGATTCCATAAAAACGGTAGCGGCAAAAATTTACGGTACGTTCTGACGGTACATTTATTGCGTATCCACGGCAAATCGAGTAGGAGGCCACCCATTAGTTGAGTAGCCGACCTCTCACACCACCGTACGTACCGTTCGGTATACGGCGGTTCAACCGTTTGAGTGCAATTGACGGAGACGCTCGTACTGGGCAGGGAAGTCATAATACCCTGCCTGTGCGAGCTTTTCGTTTGTAACAGAGCGATGCAGTATCGCACTACCGGCTATACGCCAGTACCCGAGCCTTGTATTTCCCCATTGGTAGGCCTGCCATTCCGGTACTCCCAGCTTCCGCAGGTTCTGCACCTTCGTTCTCGGCTTCTTCCACTGCTTCCAGATGTACATGCGCATTCGTCTTCGCAACCATTCGTTCCAGCTTTGCAGGATTCGCTTCATGTCGGCTATGTAGAAATAGCCGATCCAGCCGCGAATGTAGAATTTCACCTTTTCCATGACCTGCCGTGCATTCCTGCCTTGACTTCGACTCGTTAGCTCTTTCAGCTTCTTCTTTGCCTTGGCTAGGGATTGACGATGTACGCGTACGTATACGCCCTTTCCGTTCTTCCCCAAAGCGAATCCGAGAAATTTGAAGTGTTTCTGCGCCACGACACTGACTACCTTGCTCTTCTGCGTGTTCATTTGGAGTTTTAGCCGATTTTCCAAATAGGTTCGACTGGATTCCAGAAGCCGCATGGCTGCGCGCTTGCTCTTCGCCAGCACCACGATGTCATCCGCATAGCGGATGATCGTCACGCCTCGGCTTTTCATCTCCTGGTCGAATTCATTCAGATAGATGTTGGCCAAAAGCGGAGACAACGGTCCGCCCTGAGGCGAGCCTTCTTCCGTTGCCCGGCGCACTCCGTTTTCCACGACTCCGCTTTTCAGATATTTCTTAATCAGGTCGATGACGCGTTTATCCTGGATTTGTTGGCGCAAGAGATTCAGCAGCAGCTCGTGGTTCAACGTGTCAAAATATTTCGAAAGGTCGATTTCGACCGCATGGGCGTATCCTTTCTCCGCATACGATTTTACTTTTCGGATCGCTTGTTGCGCACTTCGCCCCGGGCGGTAGCCGTAGCTTCCGTCCGAGAAGAGCGGTTCGTACAACGGTTGCAGTTGCTGAGCGATCGCTTGCTGGATCACCCGATCCACTACGGTCGGGATGCCCAGCTTTCGCACGCCGCTTCCATCTGGTTTGGGGATTTCCTTGCGCCGTACCGGACTGGGCTTGTATTTTCCATCCCGGATACTTTTCAGGAGTTCGTCTCTGTTTTCCCGCAGCCACGGCAGCACCGCTTCGACGGTCATCCCATCGATTCCGGGCGCTCCATGGTTGCGCTTGACCTGCTTGTACGCTCGGTTTAGATTATCTCTGTCCAGTATGCGTTCCATCAGGTCGATTGCACCGTCTCTTTCTCTTCCTTTCCGAGTTTCGATGCTCCGCGCTCCTGCATACTCTTCACGTTCCACGCTATCCCTTTGCCGGCAGCCCTTTCGGTATTCTGCTTTCATCGCATCGACTCTCCTTTCAGTCCGTACTCGAGACTTACGATTGTTCAGCCCTTCCGCTCGCCGCTGTCGCGGCTCGCGTACTATGGCGTCTGCTGACTTCTCACAGCAAGCTTTACTCCGTCTTTCGGATTTTTTTTCCCCTACTCCACGTCTGTGAGACCTCCCCGGGTAAGAGCGATAACTTTCCCCTCATCCATCCGCCACATCTACATGATGAGGTTCGGGCAGTATTGGACTTTACTTTGGTTTGCAAGCTCGTCCGTCTCACCATGCCTTATATGTGATTTCTGTTCGTCAGACCGAGGGTTTGCCTCCGGCTTCCTTCAGATTCGGCCTCGCGACCGACACCCTTGCCTTCAGCTAACAGTTCCTACTGCCAAGCCTGTAGTGGACTTTCACCACCTAGTTATCGCCCATGCCGGGCGCACAAACAAACGGGACCGGCCAAGACCTTCCGGTCCAGCCAATCCCGTTGTGCAGCGCTAATCGCGCGCATATCCGCGTATATTTATAGTTCAAACGAGCTTTTCAGCGATACGATCCGGTTAAACACCAGCTCGCCTTTGGCGGCAAATCTAGAATCCACATTAAAGTACCCGTGGCGGAAGAATTGGAACTTGTCTTGTGCTTTCGCGTCTTTCATGTTTGGCTCCACAAATCCCTTCAGCACCTTCAGCGAGTTCGGATTCAGCTTGTTTAAGAATGTGCGGTCGACGGTTCCCGCCGTTTCCGTCTCTTCTTGCACCGCTTCGTCTGCGGCATCGGACTCCTCAACCGCTCCTTCGTCTTGCGCCTTGTCCGGGAACAACGGCTCGAACAGGCGGAACTCGGTCGGCACCGCTTGCGTCGCCTCCACCCAGTGGATCGTCCCCTTCACCTTGCGTCCAGTAAAGCCCGATCCCGACTTCGTCTCCGGGTCGTACGTACAGCGAAGTTCGATCACGTTGCCTGCTTCATCCTTCACGACTTCCTCGCATTTGATGAAGTAAGCATGCTTCAGCCGCACTTCATTGCCCGGATACAGACGATGGTACTTCGGCGGCGGCGTCTCCATGAAATCTTCGCGTTCGATATAAATTTCCCGCGAGAACGGAATTTGGCGGTGACCCATCTCTGGATTTTCGCTGTTGTTTTCCGCATCCAACTGCTCTACTTGCCCTTCAGGGTAGTTAGTAATAACAACCTTAAGCGGATCGATCACGGCCATCGTCCGCGGCGCCTTCAGCTTCAGATCCTCACGCACAAAATGCTCCAAATAACCGAAATCGACGGTGCCCTGATTTTTCGACACCCCGGTTTCGCGGCACAACGCGCGGATCGCTTCCGGCGTATAACCCCGGCGGCGTACTCCCGACAATGTCGGCATACGCGGATCGTCCCAGCCGTCAACGATACCTTCCTGCACCATCAGCTTCAAGTAACGTTTGCCCATCATCGTGTCGGTCAGACGCAGCTTGCTGAACTCGTATTGGTGCGGCACCGAAGGCATCTCGCTTTCCCGTACGACCCAATCGTAGAACGGGCGTTGGTCCTCGAACTCCAGCGTACAGATGGAATGCGTTACCCCTTCAATGGCGTCCTCCAGCGGATGAGCGAACGCATACATCGGGTAGATGCACCATGTATCTCCGGTGTTGTGGTGATGGGTATGCATGATCCGATAAATGACCGGGTCGCGCATGTTGATGTTCGGCGAGGACATATCGATCTTGGCCCGCAGCACTTTCTCCCCGTTGCCGAACTCGCCTGCGCGCATCCGTTCGAACAATGCGAGATTTTCCTCAATCGTACGGTTCCGAAACGGACTTTCCTCACCTGGTTTGGTCAACGTGCCTCTTGTTTCGCGGATTTGATCGGCGGTCAGGTCGTCGACATAAGCTTTGCCTTTGTTAATTAGCAGCAGCGCACGGTTATACATCTCACCGAAATAATCGGATGCAAAAAAAAGCCCGTCCCACTTAAACCCGAGCCACTCCACATCCTCCTTGATGGCGTTAACGAACTCGACATCTTCCTTCACCGGATTCGTATCGTCAAAACGCAAATTCGTGCGGCCGCCAAATTCGGATGCCAGCTCGAAATTCAGACTGATCGACTTGGCATGGCCGATATGCAGATAACCGTTTGGTTCCGGAGGAAATCGGGTGACCACCGTTTTCACTTTGCCGGACTGCAAATCTTCCGTCATAATGGTTTTAATAAAGTTGTTAGATGATGCCGGCTTGATTTCTTTCGTTTCCATGCTCCAACCCTTCCCCCGTGAAATTCGTTTTCATATGTTGAACTACCTCTCATAGTACTTAACATATATCATACACAAATTTTGGTCAAACTATAAGGCTATCGTGTGACAAAAGCTCTCTTAAATTGCCGTTTCCCCTCAGTCCGATCCCCTTTGTTTGGTGGAGTTGACCAATTCGTTTATTGTAAGATGATCTATATTCCTATTAATTATGAAAATAGCAGGTGAATTTTATGAAAAAAAAGCTGTTGGCGTCCATGCTGACGGTTATGCTTCTGACAGGCCAAATGACCGCTTATGCGGCCACGGCGACGGGTAGAGCCAGCACACCTACTTCCACAGCGCCAAGCAAACCTACAGCACCGACGGCGCCATCCAAACCGTCGATGTCAACATCGCCGCCATCGACGAATGCTCCATCTACATCATCCCGGACCGGGTCCTTCTCCACTCCGTCGAGCAGTACCAGCTCCGGCACGCCAGGAGCAGGCACATCGTCCGGGTCATCGTCTTCGGGCGCACCGGGCTCTGGCTCGTCGTCCGGCACCAACTCTTCATCCCAGCCACCCGGCATTTTCAGCGGCGGGGCAAACGGCATGCAACCCCCTAGCGGCTCGACAGGCGGTACGGGCGCGAGCACCGCTCCAGCCGCATCGCAAAGCGGAGGTTCGGGCTTTAGCGGCGCCGCTTCGAACAAAACCAATGTGCCAAGCGTGCCCAGTTCAGCTTCAAGCACCCCAGCGAAAGACAGGACAACGAACAGCGCAGACAACCAGCGCGTTTCGTCCAACGTATCGGGAGCGGCCGATTCGTCCAAAAGCGAAGCGACAGGCAACCCGACCACGCAAAAAGCCTACAACAGCAGCACATCCGCTTATCAGGGCAGCAAAACCGGCGGGAGCATCTGGCCTACCATCGGCGCTTTTGCAGCGGGCACCTTTCTAGGGTCCATGCTCCATCCGTGGGGCGGGGACTACAACGACGCCGCGGGCGGCAGCGCGCATCAGAATTTTTCGTTTTTCGCTTTGCTGATCGATCTTATCGTCATCGGCATGATCGTATGCGTCGGACTTTACATTTTTAGACGAGCGAAAGGAAGATGACCGTATGAAGCTGCTTTTTGATAGCAGGATGTAATCGGTTCCGTATGCGTAGCCATTGACGCGCGCAAGCCGTTTGCTCATCAATATCAGCTGGGATGAAATAGCCCACTTGTTCAGCTCGGAAATACTGTGGAAATATAAAGCGGCCGGCCCGAGCATTAGCTAAATACACTCTTAATACTGTGTATTTTTCACCCTTAATTATGCTATAATTTAAATGCATGAGCTAACCAAAGGAGTGAAACCATATGCCTACGATTCGCCCTATTTCGGATTTGCGCAATAACGCTAATGAGATTTCGGAGTTTTGTCATAGAGAGAGGGAACCGGTGTTTATTACCAAAAACGGCTCAGGCGACATGGTCGTGATGAGTATTGAAAGTTACGAGCAGCAGCAAGCTCTCATTGAGCTTTTCAGTAAATTATCCGATGCGGAAGCGGAAATTGCCAATGGTTCTGAGGGAGAGGACTTTCTGGAAGTGGCCAAAAAGCTGAGAGCAGGAATTCATGGAAAAGTCTAAAGTTCTCATTTTCCCTTCTGCTAAGCGGGACTTGCAGGAAATTGTCGACTATATCAACCAACAATCTTCGTTCGATGATGTTACACTATATGATGAGCTTGTAAATAGTATCGGGCTGCTTTCTCAGATGCCCATGCGGCACCCGTCGATAAAAAATCCCTTACTTCGAGCAAAAGGTTACCGTGTACTAGTCGTGCGCAGCTATCTTGTATTTTACGTTGTGATCGGTAATGTTGTTCAAATTCGGCGAATATTGCATGGCAAACGCCGGTATGAATTTTTACTATAAAATGGATCCATCCAAAAACGACCTCCAATCCTGCTGGAAAGAGCAGGGTGGGAGGTCGTTCGCATGAACCAACTTTATGATTTACCGGCCGCAGCTTTCATCCATTCCGGCTTGGAGAAACCTTTGAACTGCTCGTCGATGATTTTTTCAAAGTCTTTCGACTGCAGCGTTTCTTTCAGATCCTTGGCAAATTGGCTGTCGATGTCGCTTGTTTTCACGACAAGCACGTTGCGGTAGTTTTCCGCCATATTTTCCAGCTTGATCGCGCTGGTCAGGTCCATACCTGCGGCAAGCGCGAAGTTGCCCGGTACGGCGGCAAGCGCCGTGCTGTCAACGGTACGCGGCAATTGCGCCGCCTCAATTGGCTTAATGACAAGACCTTTCGGATTGCCTTCGACGTCTTTCTCGGAAATCGTCGCTTGGTTGGCGTCTTTCTTAATCGTGATCAGGCCGAAGTTTTGCATCATCAGCAGCGTGCGGGACAAGTTGGCAGGGTCGTTGGCTACTGTAATCGTGCTGCCTTTTTCGATATCGTCAAGGGATTTGAATTTTTTCGAGTAAATGCCCATCGGTGCCGTAGGCACGCTCAAAATTTCTTTCAAATCCAATTTATTGTCGGCTGCGAATTGTTTCAGGTATAAAATATGCTGGAACAGGTTGGCGTCGATCGAACCCGAAGCAAGCGCTTTGTTCGGCTGAACATAGTCGTTAAACTCGACGATGCTGATCGTATATCCCTTCTTCTCCATCAGCGGTTTGATCGCTTTGGTCACCATATCGCTGTACGGACCGGCGGTTGCGCCGATTTTGAGCGCTTTTTTGGCATCTTCCTTGGCCGGAGCCGGGGTACTGCTGGCGCCGCTGTTTGCCGCTTGGCCGGCATTGTCGGCGGCTTTAGGCGCACCGCAAGCTGCAAGCAGCATAACGGCAAATGCAAAAACGACAACTAACGATAATGCTTTTTTCATTTCTCTCCAAACTCCCTTTTCCTATGATGTGTCTCAAGCTGTAAAATATATCTCAGCGCTTATCGACCTTGCGCGCGGCCCAATCCCCCATAAACTGGATGATCTGGACAAGCACGATAAGGACGATAACCGTTGTGAACAAAACGTTGTTGTCATAGCGGTAGTAACCGAAGCGGATCGCCAAATCGCCGATCCCGCCGCCGCCGACCGTCCCCGCCATAGCCGAGAAGCCAAGCAGGCTGATCGCCGTAATGGTCAGGCCGGATATAATGCCCGATTTCGCCTCGGGCAGCAGCACCTCGCGAATAATGAGCCACGGCTTGGCGCCCGCAGCCACAGCCGCTTCGATGACGCCTTTATTTACCTCGCGCAGCGACGATTCCACAAGCCGCGCGTAAAACGGGATCGCCGCCACGGACAGCGGAACCGATGCCGCCGTAGGGCCAATTGTCGTGCCCAGCATCCACTGTGTGAGTGGCAGCAGCAGCACAAGCAGGATCAGAAACGGAACCGAGCGGACGATATTGGCGATCAATCCGAGCACCGAATTCAGCGTCTTGTTTTCAACAAACAGCCCTTTATCGGTGACGAACAGCAGGATGCCGATTGGAATGCCAAGTACAATCGCGATCACCAGCGATATGCCGACCATGTACATCGTCTCGTAAAATGCCTGAAGCATATCCGGCATCAGCTTGATTATTGCGTCAATCGACATCGGTGACCACCTCCACTCCGCACGATTGCTGGATAAGGAACTGCACGGCCTGCTTGATCTCCTCGGGAGTGCCCTTCACTTCCATTATAAAAGTGCCAAGCGGCTTATCCCCGATATATTCGATCTTACCGTGAAGGATGTTGGCGCTAATGCCGTTTTCCTTGAGCAGTCTGGATATGATCCCTTGCTCTGCGGCATCGTCGCGGAACAGCACCTTCAGCACTTGGCCCGCAGGATCGAGCTTGTCCCACAGCTTGCGGGGCAGCTTAAACTCCAGCGCGTTATGGATAAACTGCTTCGTCAGCGGCTGTACGGGATTGGCGAATACGTCGTATACCTCGCCTTCCTCGATAACCTTGCCTTGCTGCATAATCGCCACGCGATGGCAAAGGTCCTTAACCACTTCCATCTCGTGCGTAATCAGCACGATCGTTAATCCCAGCTCCTTGTTGATCTGCCGCAGCAAAGCCAGAATCGACTGCGTTGTCGTCGGATCGAGCGCCGATGTCGGCTCGTCGCAGAGCAGCACATGCGGATCATTCGCTAGCGCCCTAGCAATTCCGACGCGCTGCTTCTGACCGCCGCTGAGCTGGGCCGGATATTGGCCGGCCTTGTCGGACAATCCGACAAGCTGCAGCAGCTCCGTCACTCTGCCGGTGATCGATGACTTCGGAACGCCGGCGGCCTTCAGCGCAAAAGCGACATTCTCAAATACCGTCTTGCTGCTGATGAGATGAAAATGCTGAAAAATCATCCCGATTTTTTGCCGGGCCTTCCGCAGCTCCTCTTTCGACAGCGTGGTGAGATTGACGCCATCCACAAGCACTTGGCCAGCGGTTGGCTTTTCCAATAAATTGATACAACGGAGCACCGAGCTTTTCCCCGCGCCGCTGTAACCGACAATTCCGAAAATTTCTCCCTTGCGTATATGAAGACTGACGTGGTCTACACCCACGACGGTCCCTTGTTTGGTCTCATAGGCTTTGTGTAAATCTACCAGGCGGATCAACTCGTATTCCTCCACTCCAAAACTTTCAGCGCCAAATCCCTTACGGGAGGCGCAAAATAACCGGTTGGAAAATCGCCGCATTTAATTGAACAATAATCAATAACTGTCGAATTATGTCGAACATTTAAAATCATACCATCCAACTCGGATATCGTCAACAAAAAACATATTTACAAACCGATGGTTGGTTTTTATAATAGTGTTGCAAGGCCTTATTTTTTACAAGACCTTATTTTAAAGGAGGTTCGATCATGGCCCCGCTTTATGCACTTGTCTTTGCTTTTATCGTCTTTCGTCTGTCCGGATCGCTTGGTCTCGGCTACATGGACTCATGGCATACCTCGCTGCAAGCCGCCGCTGCCGTCATGCTGCTGCTCACCGCTTCCGCCCACTGGGGAAAACGGAGGCCCGATCTGATCAACATGGTGCCCCCGTCTTTACCGCGGCCGGACCTGATTGTCACGTTAACCGGACTGCTCGAAATAGCCGGTGCGATCGGCCTCCTGCTGCCCGCCACATCACGCGTGTCCTCCGTCTGCCTGATTCTATTGCTGATCGCCATGTTCCCTGCCAACATACGCGCCGCCAAAAAAGGCCTTACTATCGCCGGAAAACGCACTCCGAAGCTGCTTGTCCGCACGCTGCTGCAGGCGGTATTTATCACCGCCATACTGCTTGCAGGCTGACGCGAAGCAGGCCGCCAGGCGCTCCGCGCGGAGAGACATGTGCACGCATACGCGGTGCGCCTAAGGCAGCAGCCGAAACTCGGCGGAAGCGAGCTCTACGCCGTTAATGACGATGGCAATCCGATGGATACCGGGGTAATGCTTGCGGGTCGTCAAATCGGCAAACGCATGCGACCGGCTGAAGCCGGCAGCTCCGCGGTCATATACATTTTCCGTAATCTTGAACAGCTTTCTCGACGTCTTCCCGTTTGCCTTGACAAAATCGACGCCGTATTCCACCCGCAGCTTGCGGGGCTCATTCCCTTTGTTGCCCAGCTCAAACGCCAGCAGCAGCTTGTCCCCGATATGCAGCTCGCTGCGATCCAGATTAAGGTTGTCTACATAAACGCCTTCCATCGACTGAAACCCGAACAACGCCAGCATCTCGGCGTCCCCTTGCCGGAGCAGCCCCCTGCAGGCATGCTTGATGATCCAGTCCGTATGCGGATGTGTTCCGTACCAGCGCTGCGCGATCGATTTGACGAGATCGGGGTGATCCTTGGCAATGTCGTTTAAGTTGTTGGCGACGCTTTTGCGGACGTACAGCGACTCGTCTTGTTTCAGCGCCTCCAAAATCGGCAGAATCGGAGCTGGTTCCCGCTTCAAAGAGACAAGCGCCCGCCCCCACGGCAGCCTCGGCCGGCAGCCTTCGCTTGCCAGTCTGCGCACATGTTCGTTATCGCTTGCGCTCCACTCCAGCATGATAGCGAGCATCCGCTGCGGATCCCGCTCGATAAACGGACGCACGGCAAATTCGCCGGTCGAATACTCCGTAAACTCCTTAAGCGCTTCGACCGACTCGTCCCAATGCTCCAATCCGTACACCTCAACAAAGTCGGGGAAAAATAAAGCGCCAAGCCCGCTGCAGTGCGGCGCAGCCTGACGCAGCACTTGAATCGCCGCGGTATAATCTGCGGGCAGTGTCTGCCGCAGGGACTCGGCAATGTGCCGGATGCGTTGTTTTAATTCCTGCCGCTCCCAGTTCTCGTCAAATACGAGCTTCTTCCATAATGCCGTATCAAACGGCGCAAACGCCCGCTTGATTTCCGCAGCCGTGCGGTCGATCAGCGCCTCGTTATAAATATCCTTTAAAGCTTCAGCCATGAGGGGAACATCCTTTCGCATTTTACTCATAGTATAACACGAAATGAATGAAATGCCTCTATGCGATGCCGAGCTGCCGCATTTTCATCTTCACATCGTCGACCAGCTTTGCCGTATCCAGCGGTCTGCTTACCACATCGGTAAGATCCATGTCGACGACAAGCACCTCGGACGCTTTATAATGGTTCATGACCCACTCGTCATAACCCGACCACAACACCCGGTAATAGTCGATCAGCGACTCGTCCTGCTCAAAGCTGCGTCCACGCAATCCGATCCGGTGCAGCACCGTTTCGAAGGAGCCTTTTAAATAAATCATCAAATCGGGAGCCTTCTTGGGCAGTCCCGCCAATTCCTCCATCATGTTATCCGCTAAATCTTCGTATATTTGAAATTCCAGCTCGCTGATGCGCCCCAGCTGCCGGTTCACCTTGGCAAAATACCAGTCCTCGTAAATGCTCCGGTCCAGCACGTTGCTGCGGTGCACAAGCGCCCGCTTGATCGCCTGAAAACGCGTATTCAGAAAATGCAGCTGAAGCAGGAACGGGTACCGGTTCCGCTCGATTTCCTCCGGCGACGACGTATAAAACAGCGGCAATATCGGGTTATCGTCCACACTTTCGTAAAACACCTCAGAACCCAGCGCACCGCCGAGCAGCTCGGCCACCGACGTTTTGCCAAGTCCAATCATGCCTCCAACTACAATCACTGCCATATTCCCCTTTCTCCTTGTCCGCATTTCACTTATGAAGATCGTCCGGAACTACGATTTAACTTCCGGACAACTCCCGGGCTGTTCATCGATTTCTTTATCATAGGCGGACGTCCTATTATAACAAGGATTGCAGCGAAAAGGGACTCCCTGCTGCAAACAAGCGATATGCGGCGACACGTCAAAAATAAAGTCGCCCCAGCTCCTCAACGGGACATCCCGCGCGGAGTAAGCTATAGCAACGGCAATTACACAAAGAGCGGAGGATTTCGGATGAAGGCGGTCAACTGGGAACTGCAGCAGAACCATGCGCATTTTGTCGGAATGATGACTGGCGAGATTAAGGGGCACCGGCATTACACCGATTTGTTCGTATTTCCGGTAGGAGGCAGCAGCTACGACGAGCATGTGCATTATTACAGAGGATTTACAGAGGTTACGCTGGGACATGCGCACCGCTTTTACGATTACACCGGCCCAGCCATTCCGCTGCCGGACGGCATGCACTACCATGTGTTGGCAGGGGAGACTTACTACAATTATACTTCGCCGATCTCCGTTCAATTTCAAGGCAAAAACTATATCGAAGGCGTTCAATACAATCCCGGGCAAAAAGACGTGCACAGACACTCCTATTTCGGCTATACCGGGGGGCCGATCGGCTATCCGCCGGCGGATTGGTAACCGTTGACCGCCTGGCTGAGCGTATCTGAACGGATATCGGCCGGAGGTTACGTTGGATCGGAATATCAGCCACCCGGGTTGCTTCCACTGCAGCCGAACCCGCTTTACCTAATCTATCGCCTGCTCGCCTTTAAGAGACAGGCAAACTGGAGTTTGCCCATCCCTGCTGTTGCAGCCTAGCTGTACCGCTGAATAACAGCGGCTTGCCCTACACGCCGGCGTAGGACATGAAACCTCCATCAACCGGAATCGTAATGCCGGTGACGAAACCGGACATATTCTCGTCGGCGAGCCACAACATCGTGCCCAGCAGATCCTCCGGTTTGCCGAACCGCCGCATCGGGGTGTGGGATATAATTTTGTGCGAGCGTTCCGTGAGCGTCCCGTCTTCGTGCGTCAGCAATTTCCGGTTCTGCTCCGTCAGAAAAAAGCCCGGCGCAATGGCGTTCACACGAATGCCGACATTCGCCATATGAACGGCTAGCCACTGCGTCAAGTTTTCCACCGCCGCTTTGGCCGCGCTGTAAGCGGGAACCTTGGTCATCGGAGACGGCGCGCTCATCGAGGACATGTTGATAACGATGGCCCCTTTGCGGCCCATCATCTTTTTGGCAAAGATTTGCGTCGGAATGAGCGTACCCAGGAAATTCAAATCGAACACATAACCGAACCCGTCCTTGCTTAAATCGAAAAAGGTTTTGATTTCGTCGTTGTCCAAATCTTCCGGCTTTAAAGTCTCGTTTGTCGTCGAGCCGTCCGGATGGTTGCCCCCCGCTCCGTTAATCAAAATGTCGCAAATGCCGAGCTGCTGTGTGATGAGCTGTTCCGCCCGCTTGACGTTTTCCGCATCCAGTACGTTGCAGGAAATGGCTATCGCTTCCCCGCCCGCATCGATAATGGACTGGGCAACCTTCTGCCCTTTCTCCGCATTCAAGTTCAATATCGCCACTTTCACGCCTTGCCGGCCAAGCTCCCGTGCCATAGCCCCGCAAAGCACACCGCTGCCCCCGGTCACGACAGCGACTTTTCCTTTTAGATTAGCGTTTAACTGCAGCATGATAATCCTCCTTTTTTAACCTTTCGAATGCGTCCCACAATCCCCACAAATACATGATGCCAAGCGCCCTGTCATACAGACCGTACCCCGGCCTGCATTCTTCATCCCAAATATGCCGTCCGTGATCCGGTCTCGCATACCCCGTATAACCGCTCTCGCTGTAAGCTCTCACCACATCGGTAATATCTACCGTGCCGTCGCTCGTCCGATGGGACGTTTCGATAAAGTCGCCATTCTCATATACGCGCACGTTGCGGATATGGGCGAACGGAATGCGGTCTGCGAACTCTCTGACCATGGCGGCGATGTCGTTGTCCGGGTTGGCTCCCAATGCGCCGCTGCATAAGGTGACGCCGTTATGCGAAGAATCGACAAGCTTCAGAAATCTTCTGATGTTCGGCTGGCTGGTGATGATTCTCGGCAATCCGAAAACAGACCACGGCGGATCGTCCGGATGTATCGCCATCTGAATGCCGCTGGCTTCGGCGACCGGAATAATTTGCTCCAAAAAATACTGCAAATTCCGCCACAAATCTTCCTCCGAGACGTTTTTGTACGCCTCAAACAGCTTCGTCAGAACCGTTAATCGTTCCGGCTCCCAGCCGGGAATCGTAAACTTCGGGTTGTCGGATATTTTGCGGACCAGCTCTATCGGCTCCATATCCGCGAGCTTGGCTTTCTCATAGAAAAGCGCAGTTGAGCCGTCCTCCAGCTCCTTGTACAGGTCGGTGCGAATCCAGTCAAACACCGGCATAAAATTGTAGCAGATCACTTTTACGCCGATTTGCCCGAGCTTCTCAACCGTTTTTTTGTAATTTTCGATGTATGTATCCCGGCTCGGTAATCCCAGCTTGATGTCTTCATGAATGTTGACGCTTTCCACAACCTCGATGTGCAGACCGTACTGATCAGCCTGGCGTTTGACCTCGAGCATTTTGTCCATCGGCCATTCTTCCCCAACGGGAACGTCGTGCAGCGCCCAGACGATGCCCTCTACGCCGGGAATTTGTTTAATCTGCGCCAGCGATACTTGATCATTTCCTTCTCCAAACCATCTGAATACCATTCTCATGGTGTATTCCTGCCCTTCGGATCGTTCTTATTGCATAATGCGATCGCCTTCAGCTCACTCGGGAGGGTAACACAAAATCACGTTCAACGGCGCCTCACCCGAATTTTTCCAGACAGTTTTCTTTAGCGCAGCGGGGATAAAAAACTCATCCGCTTGGCCGATCTCCCGCTCCTGCCCCTGCCAACCGACGCTGCCCGACCCGGATACCACAATCGCGATGGCAAACGTGCCGCCTCCGTCCACGGCCAGTTCGGTGTGAATATCCAGCAGACGCATGCTGAATCGATCCGTATGAGACTTGCTAATTAAAGCGTATTCACTGCCGGCCTCGGTATGCCGCACAAGAGCCGGCTCTTTCTTCCAGCGCCGAAGCGTTTCTTGTTCATCCAACGCTTCATAATGAAAACATTCCATCATCTTCTCGAAGCCCAGTCCTTGATGGCAAGCCTTATCCGCAAGCACCAGGCCCCGCGGCGTCGTCCTCTCCACTCGCAGCGTATAATCCGTCGGCTCCTGAATCTCGATTAGAAAACAGCCGCTGCCGATCGCATGAGGTACCCCGCCTTCAACGAGAAATACGTCGCCTGCGCGAACGGGAATTTTGTGCAGCGCATCCCGCATCCCGTCAATATCTTGTTTGTCAAAAAGCGCCTGCCATATCTCCCGCGTCACCCCCGGCTTAAATCCGAAAAGCACATAAGGCTCTTCGCCGTCGATCGTGCGTCCTCCCAGAATGTACCAAGCTTCCGTCTTGCCGAACCTGGACTGAAATGCCGACTGCGCGAACTCCCGGTCCGGATGCACCTGAATCGTCAGCCGCTCCCCGGCATCCAATACCTTGACCAGCAGCGCCGTCTCTTGGCCGTATTGGGCCATGTGCTCCGGTCCCAGCAGCTCAGCCGGATGCATCGCGATCAAATCTTTCAGCGTAATGGAACTCCCATCCTTCAGCGCAATTTCGCTTAAGCCCTCCACTATGTCCTCCCTGCCCGCATTGGAGGCAATGACGGTCGAAGCCACCCATTCCTCGGGAAATGAACTGTCGGCAGGGCTCCCGCCCCCCTGCCACCGCTCGAGAAATTCCCCTCCGGCATATGTTCGCCATACGCGGTTTCTCGATAGTTTAAAAGGTTCGATTTGCACATTTGGTTCAGCAGTCAACTTGCCCACCCCTTATGTAAAATTGAAATTCTGCAATGAAAAATCACATTCCCTGCCGAAATGCACTTGCAAGCGCTTCCCTAAATAAGCCGGCTATCGAAGCATGAGCCCAGGCAGCCTCAACCGGACCGCCTGCATTTATTTGAAATAAGCGGGATACTTCATCTTTAACGCATCCTGATCGTGAATCACGAGACTCAAATGCTCGCTCATTACACGTTCGGCTTCGTCGGGGCGGTGGTCCCTAATACTTTGCACAATGGCTTGATGCTGTTCCAGAATGCCGTTCCAATTGTAGTCGGTAGCCAGTCTCAGCATACGGATACGGTCAAGATCAAGCTTCATGGATTGAAGCGCCTGCCAAGAACGCCTTTTATTGCAGCCGGCAAAAATCGTTTGATGAAACTGCTCGTCCAGCTCAAACAATTTCGTATAATCGTTTTCCCGGGTACATAACTCCTGCATCTTGACGATTTTATCCAGCTCAAACAGCTCTTCCATCGGAAAATGCCCGCAAGCAAGCCGCACAACGGCCTTCTCCACCTGCTCCCGCATAAACCTCGCTTCTTCAACGAGCTCCAGATCGATCAGCGAAACAAAAGTGCCTTTCTGCGGAAACACCTCCAGCAGCCCTTCTTGGGCCAAGCGAAGAAACGCCTCCCGAATGGGCGTCCGGCTCACCGAAAGCTTATCGGATATTTCATTTTCCGAGATGCTTGCACCCGGCTCCAGTTTCACATTCAGAATGATTTTTCTCAGCAATTGATACACGTAATCTCTAGTTGAACCGGCTGCCGGTCTTCTCCCAAGCTCAAACATACATCAGCCACCTTGCATAATGATATCTCTACTATACCTTAGAACTTGCATACTTGTATACAAGTAGTTTGGGAGATTGATGATCCTCCGGAAGACGAGTTTACATTTTTTTGAAGATATAAGGTTTACGCAGCATGGGAACAGGACAATCTAGTACTATGAATCTCTTATTTCACTTCGTTTAGGAGGAATACGATGAAGTCGTTTTACTCGAAACTCGCCGCCATGCTGCCCATGGCGATGCTGCTTGCCGCTGCGCTAACCGTGCACGCGGGCACGTCCTACGATTACGATGCCGATGACCGTTATGGAGTTTATGCTTATGCTTATAGCGACACTTTGTATGGCCCGCCGGATGTCACGAAGTGGGCTCCTCAGCCCAAACCGGCCCCAGCCGCTCCGCCCGTGCTGAATTATCAGGTGGGAAACGGCGATACGATGTACCAAATCGCACGGGATTTTAATATATCCTTACAAACGTTAATGGACTATAACGATATTACTCAGCCCCGCGGCTTGCAAATCGGCCAAACGCTGCGCATTCCGCAGCCTGACGAAAACATAGGACTGCCTCCCGGCGACGCCCCGGTTGTCAGTCGCGTGCTTTCCTCGACATTAACCGCGTACACCGCAGGGATTGAATCTACCGGCAAAACAGCCGCTCATCCCGACTACGGTATTACTTACAGCGGAAGCAGGGCCGAGGAAGGCCGTACGATTGCCGTCGATCCGAAAATCATTCCTATCGGCGCAACGGTATATATCGAAGGCATCGGCATACGCAAAGCCGAAGATACCGGCTCTGCGATCCGCGGCTCGCGCATTGACTTGTTCATGAACGATGTCGGACAAGCGCGCGAATTCGGGGTTAAGAAAAATGTGAAGGTGTTTGTGCTGAAGGAAGCTTAGCCCGCGAACCCCGGACGGCCGAAAAAAGCCTCCGAACATGCCTTGATTGGCAGGTTGGAGGCTCTTAGAGTTTTATCCGGGTCATCCGCCTTAATGCGGATTTTCAAATGAAATTAAGGAGTGGAAACCCATTGCTCGCTGCCGTCCGGCTTCGGCTTGTAGGTATGATCGACGGTTGCCTCCTGGATGCTTGCGAACGCCCAGTGGTTCTCGGGAACGTCCGACCAAGCCGGTTTGGCGCCGGATAACGTCCCTCTGCCGAGCAGCTTGTTTACGATCGTTACCGCTTCGGCGCGGGTCAACGTCCGCTCCGGCCGGTATGTGCCGTCCGGATAACCACCGATAATACCGGCCGTTCTTACGTTATCGATCGAAGCGCTAGCCCAATGTCCGGTTGTGTCGGAGAAGCCGCCTGCCGCTGCGTTTGCCGCTGATCCGGCTGCGGACAACCGGGCTGCGATGGCGGCCATTTCCGCACGGGTGACCGGTTGCTCCGGCTTGAAGCTAGCGTCCGGGTACCCCTGCATCAATCCCATTTTTGCCGCCTTCTCTATCGCTTCTTTCGCCCAATGCGACGCTGCGACGTCGGTAAAGGCGATAGCGGATTGCGTTGCTTCACGATCATACACGCGGGCGAGCAGCGAAGCCAGTTCGGCGCGGCTAATGTTTTTGTCAGGACCAAATGTTCCATCCGGATACCCGGTCATATAGGCTTTATGAACGCTTGAAGATGCTTCTACCTTGTAAACGACCGTAAACGTGCTGAAATGGGTGACGCCAAAGCGGATGCCAAGTATGCCGCTCTCGTCGTACGCAACAATTTCCCCTTTGACCCATTCCTTCGTTCCGTCACTGTGCTCGATAAATACACCGAGATCCTTCAACTGAGCTTCGCTGAGCTTGTGATCTCCCAATGGAAGCACCAGTGTAACTGGACGGCTTTGCAAATTCGTGTCGATAGTGAGCGGACGGCCGATGATCTGAAGATCGGCTCCGCCAATCATAAAGCTGCTCTGCACATTGTTTTTTGCTCGCTGCTCTATGGCCTTACGTTCGTCTGCTTCCTTGACCGGCACGACCCGGAAGTACACGTCATCCTGCAAGCCCTGCAGCGAGCCGCTGGGAACATCGATTTTCGCATGGCTTGCAGCTATTTCCATGCCGATGTTAGCGTCTGCCAGCTTGTCAGCCGACACTTTGGGGAGGTTGACGTTTAGCACGGAAACTTCATCCTGCGGATCGGGAATCACAAGGCGCGCCGAATGGGAACCTGCGCTCGTCAACTGGTCGACGACTTTGGTCGCCTGCTCGGATGTGAAATTAACGGTATCGGTTTTCCTGCCTGCCGCGTCTGTAGTACGGTTGATGACCGCGGTCGAAACAACGGAGCCGTCATTGTTGCCGCCGTTTTCCACATTCACCGTAATCGTTACCCCGGATGGAGCGGCTGTGCCGCTTGAACTGCTCGTATTGCTCGGGAATCTTGGCGTTACCGGCGCCGATGCGTCGGATGCTGCCGATGTGCCTTCAGCGTTCGTGGCCGTGACCGTGAAGGTATAAGCCGTGCCATTCGCAAGGCCGCTCACCGTGATCGGACTGCCACTCCCGGTAGCCGTGAAGCCCCCTGGGTTGGATGTCACCGTGTAGCTTGTAATCGCAAGACCGCCGTTATTCGTCGGCGGAGTGAAGCTGACCGTCGCTTGGCCAATACCGGCCACGACACTTACTCCTACCGGCGCTCCCGGCTGTCCAACCGGCGTTACAGCTGCCGATGCGTCGGAGGCAGCGGATGTACCCGCCGCATTTGTCGCTGTCACGGTAAAGGTGTAGGCCGTGCCATTTTCGAGGCCGGATACCGTAATCGGGCTGCCGCTGCCGGTAGTTGTTATGCCGCCCGGGCTGGACGTCACGGCGTAGCTTGTAATCGCGGTGCCGCCGTTATTCGCCGGCGGAGTGAAGCTGACCGTCGCTTGGCCGTTGCCTGCCGTCACGCTGATTCCCGTAGGCGCATCCGGTTTCGTGCCCAAACGCTCGATCGTGACTTGATACGTCAGCTTGTCGCCGTTATGCGCATAAACTTCCGCCGTCACGGTATTATTTCCTATAGAAAGCGGCTGCAGCGAACCCTGTTGGCCTGAAACGGCTGCGGCACCATTCAGCATAAGCGAAGCATACAAGTTTTGCGTGACTGCAGTTGTCCGCACGCCTGTCACATCATAAGGAACGGTCGCACTATAACCGAGCTTGGCCGCATCGAACTCCGGAGTCAGTGCAACAGGTTGACCGCTGCCGTCCGTCAACGCCAAGCTGCTGAGCTTGGCGTTGTCGCTGCGAACTACCGTAATATCCAGCGGCGAAGCGGAAATACCGGTCAAATAAGAAGCGCTGCCATTAAATACCGCGTTAAAGCTGTGTGTGCCAAGAGCGAGCCCGGACAAGGGCTGTGACGAAGCTTGTCCGTTAACCAAAGGCACCGGATCGCCGATCGAAGAGCTGTCCGCCGCATTCTGGAACGTCACCGTGCCGTCGGGTACACCGCTGCCCGGGGATTTTGCCGCAATCGCTGCGGTTAATTGCGTCTGCTCGCCGTAAACGAGCGCACTGACCGACGCCGTCAACGTTACATTCACTTGTGCTTTATTTACAGTTACCGCAGGGAAATTGCCGCCGTCTGCCGGATGCAAGCCGCCGCTCGCAGTATCGCCCAAGTAGTTAGCCGTTATCGTATGTGTGCCAACCGCAAGTCCGGCGGTTTTCCACGTCGCTCCGTAAATGTTATTCTGCATAAGCGCCAGCGTCGTTTCACTTAGCTTCGCCGAACCCTCCAAGAACTCCACTGTGCCTGTCGGCGCACCGCCCAGCATCGTTTGCGGCGTCATTTGAAACACAAAGCTGATCTCTTGACCATACACGCTGGATGAAACCGAGGTGGTGCGGGTGACCGTGGATCCTATCGTTTTATAAATGATAAGCGGAACGGCCGCCGAGCTCCCATTGTTAAACAACGCATCTCCGCTATATTCCGCTGTGATTTGCTCCGTAGCGGAGGTTTGCGGCTCCGGTAACTGCGCTGTTGTCAAGGAAGCGATACCGGCCGCGTTCACCGACGCCGTCCCGACGACAAAACTGCCTGCCTTAAATGTGACCGTACCGGTAGGCGTTCCACCGTTCGTGCTGTATACGGTAGCCGTCACGGTTACAGTGCGTCCGTAGATGACCTCGGTAGCTGAAGCCGCAGCGGTAACGGTAACCGACAAAACCAGAACGTTATTGGCCACTGCCTGATCGCTGAACACCTCAAGCGGATTGCCCTTTAAATCCGTTATCTGGTTGCTCCCTGCTTCATAATCGAGCGTAACCGTTTGTCCCTTCAGAACCGGAGCGCTTAATGTGAGGGTAAGCACTCTTCCGCTTGTGCTTAAACTTCCGCCGGCAACCGTCGCATTTTGCCCGTCTACCTTGACGGCAAATCGGCCGACCGCCAGATTGTCCAGCGCCATTCTTTCTACGAAGGTGACGATAACTTGATTCGGTGTTGCGTCTTCGACGCTTGCGCTTTTGACGACAGGCGGCATCGTATCGTACGCAATCAATTTCGGATAGCCGTCACGTTCGTCAAGCCCCCATAACGTGTCGAAGTTCCAGCCTACGTAGGTGGCCTCTTTTCCCATTTCCTCCGTTTCTTTGCCGAGGCCTTGGCCTGTATCGGAGCGGCCTGTCGTCTGCTTGTCATAATAGCTGGACGTAATGGGCCCTTGGGTATGGACGGTGCCAATTAAGCCGCCTCCGTCTTGTGCTCCTACAGCGCCTACAGCGCCTGTAGCATAAGTATTGCTAACATTCATGGCAACAAAATATCCTATCAAGCCGCCTTGGGTCGACGAGGCCGATACGGAGCCAGTGGCATAGCTGTCGGCTATCGTTCCGTTCGAGGCCATACCGGTCAAACCGCCCGCATACATATCTCCAATTACATTCCCGGTTGCATAGGAACGTCTGACTTGTCCGCCCTCCGTATTTCCGATCAGCCCTCCGGTAAAGCTGCCGGTACTGGTCACATTCCCGGTAGCATAACTGTCCGTTATAGTAGCGTTATACCCATCGCCGACAAGTCCGCCCGAATAATTTACGCCGTTTACCGTACCGCTTGCGCTGCTATTCTCGAGAGTGCCTAAAAGCCTCGAGACGATACCTCCGGCATAGTTGCCAGCTCCTTGTACATTAGCGCTTGAACGGACCCTCTTGATTTCAGAGCCGGTATTCGCCATTCCTGCCAAACCTCCGACCAGCGCCCCCCCGCTAACGCTGCCGCCGTTCACGACGACATCGCTGACTTTACCTTCCAATTGGCCTACCAAGCTTCCAAGAGATCCGTTTGTGGGGCCGGTGACGCTGGGGGAATCCAGCGTCAAGTTTCTGATCTCGCCACCAGCTCCAACAATGCCGAATAACCCCCCGTTCTCTTGGGACACAACGGTCAAGCCCGATATGTGCTTTCCGTTGCCGTCGTATTGCCCAATAAACTCATTCGAGGAGTCGCCTATCGGCGACCAATTGCCCGACAAAACGATATCGGCAGTCTGCTTGTAATAAGCTCCCAAGACATTGCGCACTTCGTTTAATTGCGCGGCGTTTGTCACCAGGTACGGGCTCAATTCCGTACCCGCCCCGCTCATGGAATTAATCGCCCCCGCAGCAGCGGGAATTGCTAGCCAAACCGTATTCATCATCAGCATAAGCGCTAAAAGTAATGCCAGTCCGCTTTTGCTCCGAAGCTGCCGCCAGCTCCCTGTTTTCCTTACTCTTCCTTGCACAGCCTCCACTCTCCTTTTGGTTATCGGACATCCCTCCCACTCTAGCACAGCGCTATAAACAAGCTCTAAACAGCCCAAAACGCAAAAAATCCTCCCCCCGGACGGAACCACGGCCTGCAGCCCTAGCCGGTCCCATGTCTTAAGAGAAGGATTCTTGTTTATTGAAATATTACGCCGATTCCCCCGGCAAACGAATCGTGACCTTCGTTCCTGTACCGGCTGCGCTTTCTATGGATAATTCCGTGCCCTGCATATATTTCAGCCGCTTGTGGATATTCCGCAAGCCCACACCCCCTTGCAGATCCGTCCGCGCTTCAATCTGATCATGCTCCAGCAGTTCCTTGATGTGTTCCCCCGTCATGCCGATGCCGTCGTCTTCAATCTCGAACACAAAGCTGCCGCCCGCTTCCTTCACTCTGACAAGCACATTTCCTCCTTCCAGCCGGTTTGCTATGCCATGCCGGATCGCATTTTCCACAAGGGGCTGGATAAGCAGCGGCGGAAGCTTGATCAAATAGGCCGATTTCGAAATTTCGCAACTTACGTTGATCCGGTCTTTAAATCGCGCTTATGCCCGGATCCGTTCTCGGCTCCGGCGTGTATCGCGTCTTTGCATGCCGGCGGTGCTTTATCGCGGATCAGACACAAACATAGATGTACCGGGCAAAACGGCCCTTTCTCGCCGTGCACCGGTCGGCCACGGTGAAACCCGCCGCGCCGAGAGACGGCGCGATCTCCTCCGTCGAGATAACCACCGCTTTTGCCGCGAGACGGCGGAGGCTGCTAAGCATCTCAAGCCGCATTTCCTCCGACAGCCTGGAGCACAAATTGTACGGCAAGTCGAGCACCGCCGCGTCGTAATGGCCGGCGAGCGTGCGCATATCGGCAAGCCGCACGATGTCCGGCATGCCGAAGTGCAGCAGATTGCCGCGGGCGCCGCGCACCGCCAGCGGATTGATGTCACAGCCGACGATGTCGATGCCCATCGCGAGCGCCTCGATCAGCACCGTGCCGATGCCGCAGCACGGGTCAATGGCCCGCGCGCCGGCCGCCGGGTCCGGCACGGCGATGTTGGCGACCGCGCGTGCCACCCGCACGCCAAGCGCGGTCGAGTAGCTGTGCGGCTTGGCGCTATGCGCCAGCCAAGCCGCGCCGCTCTCGCGCGCGTCGCCGAGCACCCAGCGGCCGCCGGCGCGCAGCAGGCCGAGCCGCCGCGCGGGCTCGCGCATGTCGGCGACGCCGCGGATGCGGGCGCCGACCGCGCGTTCGACGGCGCGCAGCTCGTCGTAGCTCGCACGTCCGTCCGCGTCGGCGGCGACGACCTTGAACGTCGCGCCGGCGAGCTCGACGCCGCCCGCGGCCCAGGCGGCGATGTCCTCGATGCTGCCGCTCTCGTACAGCACGTCCAGCCGCTGCTTCACGAACGGGCTGCGCCCGGGATCGACGCAGCGCGCGCTCTCCGCCCACGAACTCTGCGGCTGCACGCCAAGCAGCGTGCGCAGCTCCAATTCGCACAGCTCCCTTTCGTCCTCGTGACATACGAAGGTGTATATATGCTTGGTGGCGGAACTGTGCGAATGCACATCTTGATCGGCTCGCTCTTCCACGACTTCACCCCCGGGCCGCATCGTTAAAAAACGCCCGCAGCTCGGCAGGCACCTCTCTGCTTTTACGGGTTTCCGCGTCCATAGCGACGCTGGTCACAAGCGCATCGGCGCGCAAGCTGCCGTCCTGGCCGAAAATCTCCTGCTTCAGCACATAACTCGTCCGCCCGACCTTTTCCGGACTTGTGCGGATCAGCAGCACGTCGCCTTGTTTGCATTCCAACCGGTAATTGATGTTGATATTAACCGTCACCGTCTGAACACCCATCTTCAGAAACGTATCGTAATGAAGTTCGGCCCGTTCATACCATTCCTCGCGGCCCCATTCCAAATATTCGAGATATTTGGCATTGTTAACATGCCCGTTCACATCGATCTCCGTGGAACGGACAACGATTTCCAAATTAGCTATCATAAAAAGAGCAGCCCCTTTTCCTATGTTCTTGTTATAGCAGTAAGCTCAAGCTCACCGGCACCTCTATCTGCGCTGCGGGATCAGCGTCAGCCCGCCCTTCACCCGCAGCGATACAAGCGGCTCGGGTATGGCCGGCGGCGAAGCTGCATTCGCTTGGAAGCGGAAATGTTTGGCCAAGCCGTAAATAATCAGCACCGCCTCCATCATGGCAAACTGCGAGCCGATGCAGCCCCTGGGCCCGCCGCCAAATGGAAAATAGGCAAACCGCGGCCAGGCCGCCTCTTCGCCGGCAAATCGTTCCGGCCGGAACGAATAAGGATCATTAAACACCCGTTCGCTGCGGTGTATCGCATACGGGCTGATCAGAAAGCTGCTATTGGGCGGGAACACATCTCCAAGCAGCTCCACTTCCCGCTCCGACTCGCGTAGTATAATCCAAGCGGGAGGATAGAGCCGCAGCGTCTCCTGCACCACTTGCTGCGTATACGTCAGCTTGCGGTACAGCTCAAACGGCGACAAGCCGGTTCCTGCTTCGCCGTACTCGGCTTCACGGCCGCCGTGTGCAACGCCGGCCCCCTCCCTCACGCCGCCCAGGGATTCGCCGCCGAGTGCAGACCGCTCCTCGCCGTCGCGAAGAATCACGCTACTATCATCGGCGCCATCCTTACCGTCACGTCCCGCGCCGCCGCCGTACACGCCGGTCCCCTTCCTCGCACCGCCCACGGATCCGTCTGCGCTGCCGCTGCCATGAGCATTTATCTCCGCGGCTGCAAGCGCATCGATTTCCCGATGCAGCTTCTCTGCGGCTTCCGGATGCCGCGACAGCAAATACCAGACCCATACCAGCGCATTGGCCGTCGTTTCGTGACCGGCCAGCAGCATCGTCATCATCTGGTCGCGGATTTCCTTGTCCGGTATGGGCCTGCCCGCTTCGTCCTTCGTATCCAGCAGCAGCCCGACCAGACAATCGGCGTATCGGCCTGGGTTTGCCTTGGCGTCGCGGATCGTATCGTAGACCATATCCTCCAAGCGGCGTATTGCCCGGCGGTGGGTTATATTGCCGGGTGTTGGCGCAGCAAGCGGCAGCACAATCGGCGAAAACAACGTTTTGGCCGAACGCCGGATCGTGTCATCAACGGCGAAAGCCAGCTCCGCTTTCCGCTCGTCCAGCTCGGTAGCAAACATGCTGCGGGCGATGATGGAGAGCGTCAGCCGCATCATCGTCTCATGCATGGCCAGCGGTTCTCCGCCGCTCAGCGATTGCGCAAGCTTCTCCGTCTCTTCTGCAATCGTCTGCGCGTAATTTTGTATCCGCTCCTTATAGAAAACCGGCGCCATATATTTTTTCTGCGCCCGGTGCTGCTCCTTCTCCGCCGTAAGCAGACCGTCCCCGACCGTCCGGCGCAGCACCTCCGAGCTTCTCCCTTTGCGGAAATACGACTCCTTAGCGACCAGAATTTCCTGAATCACATCCGGCGCATTCACGATAAACGTCGGCCGAAACGAGCTGGTGCGCAGCGAAACGATATCGCCTTCCCCAAGTACATCGACCAGAAATTGCAGCGGGTCGCGCTGAAAGGCAATAAAATTGTGCAGCCGCGATGTAGAAATACCGACAACCCGGGACATAAATAAGCCCCCTTCCTTTCGTACTTTTGCTAAAGAATCATGCCAAAATCATGCTATAATCGAGAAAAACCGCAGCCATTTTTCTAAAAACGCCGCATGAGCTTAAGGATTTCATTAATCGGGACCGGAACGGTGATCGGATGAAAAATCTAAAAATCAAACACAAGCTGTTCATGTTTATTATTATAGGCGCGCTGACGACAAGTTTGCTTGGCTATCTGTTCGTGCAGCAGTCGCAGAAGCTGTACGAGCAAATCATCTATCGCGAAGCGGAGGACAGGCTGTACTTGTTTTCCGAGCGCATCGAGGAACGGCTGAAAGAAATCGACAATTTGTCGATATCGGTATTGGCCGATAGCGAGGTGCAAAGAAACCTCCATATCATCAAAACATCCCCCGATGTGTACGAGTCGTTCGACGCCGCCAATAAATTGAAGAAAAAACTGCTGTCATACCATCTTTCCGACTATTCGGTTTCTTTTATTATGATTATCGATTCGAACGCCAATTTGCATATCGCCGGAATCGACGCCCCGAACCTGGACGACCAAAGCAAGGCGCATTTCCGGGATCTCGGCTACCGCTATGAAGGCAAAAGCGTCTGGGTCGGCGGCGAACAGCAGGACGACAACTTTTATTCAGTACGGGATATTAAGGAAATTCCCGACCTGAAGCTGGAATCGCTTGGCACCCTGATGATCGGCATCAAGTCCAATAAGGCTGTCTTTTCCTCTTCGCGGGAAAGCAGCTATTACGATTCTTCCCTGATGATCCTGGCGGATAACCGTACGATTTTTCCAAGCCACAGCACGCTGAACCCGCAGCAGCTTGATCTGCGCGGACTGAGGCAGTACAACCTTGTTACCATCGACGGCGGTTTGTATTTGGCCACGCAGTTTACAATGGATTATACCGGGTGGACATTTATTCATTTTGTGCCTTACGGTTCCATTTTCAAAGACGTCACAATCATGAAATTTGTCCTGGTCGGGCTTTACTTGCTTGTGCTGCTGGTGCTGTTGTGGCTTGGCTGGCGGTTCTCCCGCGGTATCGCCCGTCCGCTGGAGGCGCTGATGAACAAGATGGCGCTTGTGGAAAAAGGCCGCTTTTCCGTCGATCATCCGGAAGCCTTCACCAATCGCGACGAGCTGACCTTACTGAACCGCAACTTTGACAAGATGACGGAAAAACTCGACATGCTAATCAAAGAAAACTATATCAAACAAATCCAGCTAAAAGAAGCGGAATATGAGGCGCTCAAAGCCAAATTGAACCCGCATTTCCTCTACAATACGCTGGAGTCGATCAACTGGCTCGCCAAAAGCAACGGCCAGCGCACGATCTCGAATATGGTGAAAGCCCTTGGAGACATGCTCCGCTATACGGTCAGCAAGAAAGAATTTGTTACCGTTCAAGAGGAAATGGTCAACTTGCAAAACTACATCACCATTCAGCAATTCCGGTTCGAGGAACGGCTGATCTACCAAATGGATATTCCGGCGGATATCCGGTCGCTGGAAATTCCGAATCTGATGCTGCAGCCGATTGTGGAAAACTGCATCAAGTATGGGGTCGATGCGGAGACCGGCAGATGCGAAATCATCGTATGCGCCAAAATGATGAAAGATAAACTGATCTTTATCGTTAAAGATAACGGACCCGGCATGGACCAAGGATATTTAATCCGCGCCAAGGAAACCGAAAGACTGAGCTCAGGCACCGGGATCGGGCTGCACAGCATCGACGAGCGGATCAAGCTGCTGTTCGGCGCCGCTTATGGCATCGAAATTGAAAGCGGCGTCAATCAGGGCACGGAAATCCGTATTTCCATACCGGTTATACCGGTCAAAACAATCCAATCCAGCGTGGGGTGATACCAATGACGGAAACTTATAAAGTACTGCTCGCCGACGACGAAAGAATGATCAGGGAAGGTATTGCGAGCACCGTTGACTGGGAACGGCTGCGGCTTGTGTTTGCCGGAGCCGCCTACGACGGTCGGCATGCGTATGAAGAAATCGTCCGCCTGCGGCCGGACATCGTGATCACCGACATCAAGATGCCGCGGATGGGCGGGCTTGAGCTGATTAAGCTTACGAAGGAGATGCTGCCGGACATTCAATTTATCGTGCTGTCGGGTTACGGCGAGTTCGAATTGGCGACGGAGGCGATGCGTTACGGGGTCAAGCATTATTTGCTTAAACCATGCAATGAGGAAGAGATCGAGCAGGCTTTGCAAAAAGCGATCCACGAGCTGAACGGCGAAAGAAGCAAAAGCTTGATGCTCGAATCCGCCCAGCGGCAGCTCGCCGAGGCGATGCCGACGGTACATGAGCAGCTTTTGCGGGATTGTTTGCTGAGCCGGGGAGGGGTTCAGCGGGAGTACGAACGCCTAGGCCAAGCCCTGAATTTGCGCACCGGACACGTGAGAGTCGTATTGTTTCAGCCGGCCGGTGCGTTTGACATCAGCGAGCTGTATGCGCTGAAGCGCATTGCGGAAGAACTGCAGACAACCGGATCAGCTATGCTGGGCACGATCATCGGCGACCAGTTCGCGCTGCTTGTCGAAGATGCGGGGATGGACGATGCCATCTCGATTTCCAGCCAAATCCAAGTCGCCTATGAAGCGCTCTATCACCAAAGCCTGACGCTTGCAGTCAGCGACAGCGGCCTTCTTGAGAATGCCGCCGCGTTATATCAGGAAGTGCAGGAGTATTCCAAGCGTAAATTTTATTTGGGCGTCAACCACATTATTACAAGCGAGTACGTTCCCGAAGAACCCGGCTCCGCAGACGCCTCAAATCTTCAGCACGAACCTATCGTAGCGGCGATTCAAAGCGGCGACACGGAGGGACTTCAGACGGAACTGCAGGTCTTTTTCCGCAAGCTGCACGACCGGCATGAAGAAATCAACGTTGCCGTCAGCTTGTGCATCGAGCTGATGATGGCTATCGCCAAGGAAACGAAATCGGATCGCGTGCATGAAGGTAAAGACAGTATTGCCCGCATTTTAAACATGAGCACTTTAGAGGATATTCATCAATACATCGCCGAACAGGCGCTTACCGCCACCAGATTAAACCATGAGTTGTACATGGACAAAAAAAACGCGCTTGTCCACCGGATGAAACAGCTCATTCAGGACCATTTGGGCGAGGAACAGCTGTCGCTGCCTTGGCTGGCCTCCAATTTCCTGTACCTGAACCCGGAATATATCGGCAAACTGTTCCGGAAAGAAACCGGCGAGAAATTTACCCATTATGTGGCCCGGCTGCGAATCGAACGAGCCAAGGAGCTGATCGCCGCGCATCCCGACTATAAAATGTACGAAATTGCCGGGATGGCGGGATTCGGCAGCGACCAGCAGTATTTTGGCAACGTGTTTAAAAAGTATGCCGGCTGCCCGCCGCTGGAGTATAAGAAAAATTTCTATCGCAGCACTTCAAAGCCGTACGACCGCGATTAACAATCGCGCTCTACAGCTCCACGCCTTCCGTTACCATCGCCTGCGGCATATGCCCGACATCATTGACCATCCGCAGACTCACCGCCCCGTCGTCCTCCAAGTCGGCCCGGGCGATGGCGGCATGTGCAAAGCTGAAGCGGTTATTGTCGCACGGCTCGCAGCCCAACAGCTCGTTAAGAAAAACGGAGCCAAAAGCGGCGTGGCACACGAGGGCAATACGGACGTCCTCTCCGGCGTGCGATTTTTTTACCGCATCGACGACTTGCCTGGCTCGGGCGTAGGTCTTCTCCCTTGTTTCCGCCTCCAGCTGCGGATGCCATACATCCGGCCACTCGAATAGCTCCCCGTGCGCCTGCGCCCCGGGAAACAACGCTCCAAGCTGCGATAACGGCGGATAATGTTCGCCTTGCTCGGCTTTTCTCGCCGCCTCTTCCGCGGCATATGCCGCGTAGCGTCCTTCCAGCTCCAACTGCCGCATGGCCGGCCAACCCCGGCGGTGCGTTTCGCACAACGCGGGCCATACGCGCCACGGCGGCGGCTCCGCCAGCCTGCCGTAAATCGCCTGCGCCGTTTGCAGCGCCCGCTGCAAGGAGCTGGAGTAAATCGCGTCCAGCTTCCCCCACTTCGCAAACTGCTCCCCCGCGCAAGCCGCCTGCGCTTGTCCGAGACGGCCAAGCGGCGCGTTCGGATGGCCCGGGTAATCGGGCTCTTGATCCGCAGGCTGGGCATGCCGGACTACATATATCCGTATCGTCATGAATATGACTCCTTTCTTGTCATGAATCTCCGGCTCAAGGAGCGCTTCGAGGGGCGGCTTGCCGCAAGCATACAAAACCTCCCCCGATCGCTCTACTTGCCGGACGTTTTCGCGTATTCTGCCGCATATTCCTCGATGATTTTGTCGCCGCCGTTTTTGCGCCACTGCTCGATGGCCGCGCGAACTTCGGGTTCGCCGATTTTGCCCATGACGTATTGGGTGACGGCGTCGCCTATGCCCTTGGCTAACTGCGCACCTTTTTCCACATCGGTTTGGGAGATCAGCGGGCCCACGGACGAGCTGACCATCACATTGGCATCGGCATCATTTTTCTTGAACAGTCCTAAATATTTCTCGACTTCCGGAGAAAGCGTGCCTTTCATCGCCAGCGAACCGTCATCGATCCTCAGCTGCATCATCGGCGTATAATCGTTGCTGTACAATTTTTCGTCCAGACGCACCGGCTTGCCGTTGTCCATTTTGTAATGTTTTCCTTCGATTCCCCAATCGAAAAGGTTTTGGATTTTTTCGTCCATCAGCTTATCGTAAACCGCCAAAATTTGCTTCAGCTGCGCTTCCGATTTGATGTTTGTTTTCGGGAAGGTGAAGATTCCGTTAAAGCCGGGATCGGCAGGGATTTTCCGCCCCTTCGGGCCTTCTACGGTGTCGATGACGTCCAGCTTCGCCTGCGGGTTCGCCTTCTGCAGCTCATTAAAACGGGTCGCCACGTCGTCGATTTTCCCGAAATAGACGCCGGCCTTGCCCTGATTGAACAAATCCGAGCTTGCTTTGACGACGGGGAAGTCTTGATTGATGACTTTCTCTTCGAACAGCTGCCTGTACAGCTTGATCGAAGCCATAAACTCATCTGTCATAAAATCGGGCACCGGCTTGCCGTCCTTCAGCCCCCATTGCGAAGGGCCGCCATTCCAGACGACCACCGTGCCCAGCCCGCTTGGCAGGCTGCCGCCTGCGACACTGATGCCGTAGGTGTCCTTTTTGCCGTTGCGGTCGGGATCGTCATTGGCAAATGCGCGGATCATCTTGACCATCTCGTCCAGCGTCTTCGGCTCCTTCATGCCCACCGCTTCGAGCCAATCCTTGCGGTATACGATGCCGTTGCGGGTTAATGGGCGCGTGCGGGGCAGCGCGTAAATTTTGCCGTCGATGGACAAGTTGTTCATCGCCGTCGGATTGAGCTTGCTTAAGTTCGGGTAATCCTTCAAATAAGGCCCGATTTCCCAAAACATACCCGAGCGCACGGCGTTCACCAGCGCCGTCGATTTGCTGTCTCTGGAAAGCAGCACCTGCGGCAGTTCTCCCCCGGCCATCGTGGCGGCAAATTTATTGTCGTAGGCTGTGGAAGGGGCCCATGTAATGTCGAACTGCGCATTGACGTACTTCTGGAGTTCTTGAAAAATCGGATTGTCCTTGCTTGGCGGCTCTGTCGTGTAATAAATGTTCAGCATGCTGATTTTCAGCGGCTCCGCTTTGGACGCCGTGTCCGGCTTGCCTGCGGCCGCGCCTTCGGTTTTCCCGTCCGCGCCCCCGCAGCCCGCCAATATGCCGGCAGCTCCGACAAATACGGAGAGCGCGGCGATCATATTCGACCGGTGCAATCTCATTATTTTTTTCCTCCCCGATAAGTTAGTCTATTATCCTTTAATCGAACCCAACATGACGCCTTTGGCAAAATGCTTTTGCAAAAACGGGTATACGCATAAAATCGGCAGCGTCGAGACGATAATGACGGCCATCTTGATCGTTTGGGCAACGGGGATATACGTTTCGCTAACTGCCTGAGCCTCCCCGATTCCCCCTTCGGATAAAATGACGATTTGCCTCAGCAGCACCTGTATCGGCCATTTTGTATGATCGTTGATATAGAGAATCGCGCTGAAAAACGAATTCCAATGCCCCACCGAATAAAACAGCGCAAAAGTAGCCATAGCGGGCATCGACAGCGGCAGCACGATCCGGAAAAAGATGCCCAGGTCATTACAGCCGTCGATTTTGGCCGATTCTTCCAGCCCGGTGGGCAGCTGCTGAAAAAAACTCCGTAAGACGATCAAGTTGAAAGGATTGATCGCCCCCACCAGAATGACGGACCAGTATGTATTCAAAAGGCCAAGCTGCTTTACAACAAGGAACGTCGGAATCATGCCGCCGCTAAACAGCATCGTAAACAGCACCAGCAGCATAACCGCCCGTCTGCCGTCGAGGTCCCTGCGGACCAAAGGATAGGCCATCAGCGAAGTCAGCAGCAGATTGACGAACGTCCCGGCGACCGTAATCCAAACGGTCACCAGCAAGCTGCGGATCAAGGTCGGCGTGGAAAAAATGTAGCGGTACGCATCAAACGAAAATGTTGTCGGAAATATCGTAAAGCGCTGGTTCAGCAGCGCTTCCGGCGCCGTAAACGACGCGGCGAGCACATACACAAACGGCACGATCGTAATGAGTGAAATGAGCAGCAGCAGGCTGCCGTTCAGCAGGTCGAACAATCGGCCGGAGAACGATTTATCTTGAAGCATGAATGCCAGCCCTTTCCTTGTCCACTGTACTGCAAATGCTAATAGATGCCGTCTTCGCCGAATTTTTTGGCCAGCCGGTTTGAGCCGACGACCAGCAGCAGCCCGACCAGCGATTTAAATAAACCTACGGCGGTGCTGTAGCTGTATAAGGCGTTTTCGATCCCCGTCGTATACACGTAGGTGTCGAACACCTCTCCGACCTGGCGGTTCATCGCGTTCAGCATCAGCCATATTTGCTCGAAGCCATTGTCCAGAAAAGAACCGAGTCTCAGTATAAGTAAAATGACAATGGTGCCGCGGATCGAAGGCAGCGAGATATGCCACATTTGCCGCCAACGGCTGGCCCCGTCAATGCGCGCCGCTTCGTACAGATCAATATCGACCCCGGCCAGCGCGGCCAGAAAGATGATCGTGCCCCAACCCGTTTCCTTCCAGATCACCTCCGCCGTAATCATCGGGCGGAACCATTCGGCGCTGACCAGAAAAGGGATCGGCTCAAAACCCAAAGCGGCCGCAGCCTCGTTGACGATGCCGCCTTCGGTCGTAAAAAAGATGTAGACGATGCCCACAACGACAACCCATGAAATAAAATGAGGCACATAAGTAAGCGTTTGCACAACGCGTTTGTAGACGGCCGATCGCACTTCGTTTAGCATCAGCGCAATAATAATCGGCAGCGGAAAGAAAAACAGCAGATTGTAGATGGCCAGCATCGTCGTATTGACGAACAGCGAAGAA
Organism: Paenibacillus thalictri; assembly: GCF_004307995.1. Lineage (GTDB taxonomy): Bacteria > Bacillota > Bacilli > Paenibacillales > NBRC-103111 > Paenibacillus_AF > Paenibacillus_AF thalictri. The sequence continues at coordinate 295,510 of NZ_SIRE01000004.1, forward strand.
AAGGAAGGCTCGCTAAACAACCGCTCAAAATGCTTCAAGCCAACCCACTTGCTTCCCGTCATGCCGAGAAACGGCTGATAATCCATAAAGGCGATGGACAACCCCCACATCGGCCAATATTTAAAAAGAATGAAGTACAGCAAGCCGGGAGACAGCATCAAGTAAAGCCATCGGTTTCTTGAGATGCGTCCAACCCATCTGGATCCCGGAACAATCAATCATTACACCCCCGCAGCTTCCACGGCAGGCGTAACCTGCCGCCGGAGCTTATTGCTTATTGTCATCGACGTCGACTTCCTTATCATAGAACCCGAACCGGTAACAATCTACAATCATCTGGGCGGGTGAGCGCAATACGATCATTTCGGCTTGGCGAATAATCAAAAGAGACTGCGTACGGACTGTGGCCACTGAAAAAGTGAGCGCTGGCGCTTCTCCAGCATGATTTCGCTCATACTGCTGCTTTTTCAGTGGCCTCTACGGGCTGGCCCGCACTGTCGGCGCCTCGTACAGTCAGCCTGCGCGATACGCGACAGAAACGCGACAGTTCTATTATTTCTGCTCCAGCTCCGCTTGGCGGAATTGCCCCGGCGTGACGCCGACGATTTTACGGAAGGAGCGGATAAAATTTTGCGAGTTGGTGTAACGCAGCTTTTCCGCAATATCGGAAATTTTCATATCGGTATCAACCAGCCATCTCTTGGCCATATTCATCCGGTAAGAAGATAAGTAGTCGCTGAAATTCATGCCGGTTTCTTTGCGGAACACCTGCTTGACGTAGCTGGCATGGTAATTGATCCTTGATGCACACAGCTCAAGCGTGAGATCCTGGTCGTAGTTGTCTATGATTTGGCCGATGACCTTCTCCGAGATCGATTTGTACATAACAGCCCGGCGGCGTTCGATGGCTTGAGCGGCCGGCATGATCACGCTGTGGCTGAACCAGGCTTCGATTTCCTGCGCCGTCGTCAGCTCGAATATTCGGTCAAACAGCGATTCCTCATCCGGGTAGACCGATTCGGCCGTTTCTCCGGCGTTCTGCACGGCGCTCAGCACCTCTGCGAGCAGATGCAGCAGCGCCGTCTGGTATTCGCGATGGGTCATCTCCTTGGCAAGCATCTCCTGCATAAATTGGCCGAACAACGGCCCCGTACGCTCCGTATCGCCCATCTGAATAGCCCCGAGCAATTCATCTTCAAACGGCTTGGCGACAAACGGATTTCTCCGGCGTCCCGGCTCAACGTCTTCGATAAACAGCACGGCACTCTTTCCAAGCCGTATCCGGTATTTCAACGCCTCGCAGCTTTCTTCATAAGCGGCTCCCGAATGCTCTAGCTTGCGGTAAGGACGGCTGACGCCGATGCTGACAACCAGCGCCAAATGGCGCTTCATCTCCTGCTGGATAAGATCGGCCGTACGATAAAGCAGCGTCTTGAATTCGGCCGCCGACTCCTGGTGAGTGCCTATCAGCACTGCGGGCATGTGGCGGATCAGCACCGGGTTCAGCCGCAAATGCTCGGGGATCATTTCGGCGATCAGCCGGTTTATGGAAAGAAGCGCCCAGTCGTAGTCGGGTTCCCCCTCACCTGCTGCTTCCAGTTCGTCGATATGCAGCGTCAGTACGCTCATCCAGCTCCAATCTGCGGCAATGCCCAACAAGCCGCATTTCTCCTCGATTTCCTCGGGCCGCATCGCTCCTTGAAGCAGCTTCAGCACAAACAAATCTTTCAGCTGCTGCCGGTCGCTCCGAATTTGCTCGGCCATCTGCACCTGTGTGCGCTGCAAGGAAAGAATGCGCTGCTGGATCATGCCGATCTCATCGCGGGAGGCATGTTCTTTCTCCTGCTTCCGTTCGCCTGCAGCGATCATATACAGCTTGCGGATCGGGCTGTACATGCCACGCGAGCCTTGGAAAACGATTACAAAAGTCAGCGCTAAAATAATGACCCCGTTCAAAATCAATATTTTGCCCATATCCCGCGATTCCTTGCCGATTGCCGCAAGCGGCACGATCGACATATATGTCCAGTCGTTGTAGGCCGATTTACGGAAAATAACTTCTTCGCTTGTCCTCTCAAGTTCTATGGAAAAATGCCCGTGATCGGCATTGGCTTGCAGCTGCGGATTCATATACGGGGAGGACGCAAGCGATGTGCCAAGCATCGTCTGATCGGAATGCGCCAGCACCTTGCCGTTCTCATCGACCACAATCGTCTCGCCCGCTCCGTCGCTTTGCGACAGCAGCATATCGTTCAGCGCAAAAGGAGACATTTGCGCCACGATCAGCCCTTTCGGATTCAAAGCGTACACGGGGAGCTTTTTGACCATATTCAAGCTGTAAAAGGGTGAACTGTTCATCGGCGGAACGTACAGCCCTTTCAAGTTGCCGGCCGCCCAGAACGAATTTTTCGGACTGTCCAAAAAGGCCGACAAGTCGTCAGCGAGCACAGCGTCGCTAAGTTGGGTCACCCCGCTGTTGTGCAGCAGCCAGCGGTGCTCCAGGCTGATTAAATATACATTTTGCACGGGCAGATCAAACGATTGCAGACGCTGCATGCCTTCGAGCATCATATCCGCCTGCCGGTAGTTGTTCGGCGTGATGTCTTGCTGCAGCGCATCGTACACCTGTGTGGACATGCTGAATTGGGTCATGGAGCTGTCGAGCGTTTTTAGCGCTTGCTCCATCCGCATTTGGGTTTGATGCAGCACCTGAACTTTTTCCTGAATGACCTTATCTTCGATTGTCGCTGAGGCGTTGGAGAAAGAGATGCCGCCAAATACAATCACGGGCAGCGTGCAAATCGTCAGACCGAATAAAATCAGTTTCGCTAAATAGTTGGATGAGCGCAGTTTGAACATGAATCCTCCTACTTTTGCAAATGGGTGTCATTTGCAGTTATTCCGTAAAAATGCACGGAGCTAAGCGATTTTCCTGCAAGTGAAAAAACGTTTTAATGCGTCAATATTAAGTATACCATGCTTGCCGCCCCCATTTTGTAAAAATCATGTTGACGGTATTTCACAAAAAAACATCCGTTTTTTGCATTTTTGTTTTGCACAAATGGGAGTATACTTGCGTTAATTCCTACTATTCTCATGGGTAATAAGTTTTTTAGTTTTTGCTGGCGCAAAAACTTTTAGGTTATGCTTTCGATGCCAGTTTTTGCTGGCGCAAAAACTCTTAGCTTAATCTTTCGATGCCAGTTTTTGCTGGCGCAAAAACTTTTAGATTATGCTTCCGACGCCAGTTTTTGCTGGCGCAAAAACTCTTAGATTATGCTTCCGACGCCAGTTTTTGCTGGCGCAAAAACTCTTAGGGGTGAACGTTCTTTTGACGATACCATCTGTGTTTGACCCATTTATCCGCAATGAACGTGAAGCCGCTATAGCCGAAAGATCCGACCAATTAGCCAAGCTGTTTGTCGAGAGGGCTGCAAAACATGATGCCGAAGGCAGCTTCCCGTTTGATAATTTTGCCGATATGAAAGCAACCGGTTATTTGGCGCTCACTGTGCCGCGGGCCTTCGGAGGCGAAGAAGCGTCCTTGTACGAGATGGTGCTCGCCCAAGAGCGAATCGCCCGGGGAGACGGCTCGACCGCCCTAGCGGTCGGCTGGCACATCGGGACCATGCTGCAGCTGCGCAGCACGCTCTCATGGCCGGAGAAGCTGTATGCCTCCTTCTGCCGGGAAGTCGTGACGGAAGGCGCCATGGTCAATCATTTTGCCAGCGAGCGGGCCACCGGCAGTCCAAGCCGCGGCGGCAGACCGGAAACGACGGCCGTGCGAACGGATGGCGGATGGCTCATTAGCGGACGCAAAACGTACAGTACGCTTAGCCCGATTCTGCGGCATTTTACCGTATCGGCAGGCATTGACGGAACAGAAGATACCGGCGAGTTTTTCGTCCGCGCCCAGGAAGGCGTTACGGTAGAAGAAACGTGGAACACGCTAGGCATGAGGGCTACGGGCAGCCATGACCTGGTGCTGAATCAGGTGTTTGTACCCGATGAGGAAGTGATCCGGCTTGGCGCCGGCGAACCTAAGCGGCCCGATGAAAGCGGCTGGATGCTGCACATCCCGGCCTGCTACATCGGCATCGCGTATGCGGCGAGAAATTACGCGCTGAACTTCGCCCGCACCTATAGGCCGAACAGCTTGCCGGGACCGATTGCCGAGCTGCCTCATATCCAGCGTCAAATCGGTGAAATCGAGACCGAGCTGATTACCGCGCGCACCCTGCTGTATTCAGTGGCGGAGCGCTGGGACCGCGACCCTACGATCCGGCCCTTCTACAAGCAGGAGCTGGGGCTCGCCAAATACACAGCCACCAATCAGGCGCTCCGCATCGTTGATCTGGCCATGCGCATCGTCGGCGGAGCCAGTTTATCCCGCAATCTGCCGCTGGAAAGAATGTACCGCGACGTACGGGCAGGTCTGCATAACCCGCCGATGGACGATTCTGTCCTCAGCGGCCTCGCCCGGCGCGCGCTTGCAGAGCAATCCGAAGTGTAAGACGAACCACCATTTTATTAGAAAAAGGGGAGTTTTTGTATGAAAAAATGGTCTACGATCAGTTTGTCCGTCCTGCTGGCTTCCGCAATCGGCATCACAGGCTGCTCCAATTCCGGCGAAACGGCGGCTTCCGGCGGCAGCGCCCAACCCCAAGGCTCGGGAAGCACCTCCACCCCGGCCTCCAAAGAACAGGTGACGCTGCGCATGACGTATTGGGCCGGCTCGCAATTGACGGTTGACCGCAACAATGCCGTTGTGCAGCTGTTCGAGAAGGCGTACCCGAATATCAAGGTCGAAGCTGAGTATTATTCCGGCGACGCCTATTGGGATAAGCTGAGCGTGCTTGCCGCTTCGAACAATATGCCGGACGTCGTGCGGATGGACTACTCCAAAATCACAAGTTATGTCAACAAAAACCTGCTGCTCCCGCTCGACGATTACGTGAAAGACAAAACGATCGATCTCGAAGGCGTCAACCCGATTCACAATGCCGGCGGCACGTTTAACAATAAGCTGTACGGCGTCAATATCGGCAACAACGCGCTGGTCATGTTCTACAATCCCGACCTGCTCGCCAAAGCCGGCGTCACGCCTCCCGGAGACAACTATTCGTGGGAGCAATACGAGAAAGATTTGAAGACGATCAAAGATAAGCTTGGCATTTACGGAGACACCCATTTGGCCCAGCTGCACTTTGGCGTATGGCTGAGACAAAAAGGCAGCGCCTTGTTCAACAAAACGTCCGACGGACTTGGCTACACGGATGACAAGCTGTTCGTAGACTTCTTCAAGCAGCAGCTGCGTTGGCAGAAGGAAGGCCTGATTACTCCGCTTGGCACCGAACTTGAAGTGAAGAGCCTTGAAGACGGTCCGTTCACCAAAGCTCAAGCGGCGTTCGGCGGCTTCTCTTATTGGAGCAACCATGTCGACATTATGGAAAAGCAACTGCAGAAAAAGGTCGGGCTGGCGATGTATCCGGGCGACGGCAAAGGTATGTACATCAAACCGTCCTTCTTCCACTCGATCTCGAAATCGTCCAAGCATCCGAAGGAAGCGGCGCAGTTCATCGAATTTTACACAAACAACATCGAAGCGGCCAAATCGCTGAACGCCTACTTCGGCATGCCGTACAATCCAAAAGTCATCGAAGGCATCAAGAGCACGTTTACCGATACGCAGAAAAATGTCGTCGACTATTTGACCAAGGTCGAGAAAGTCGCCGGCGTGATCGATCCTCCGGAACCGGCAGCAGGGGCCGAAGTCGCAAAAATCTACAAAAACATCAGCGACGAAATTTTATTTGAGAAAATTACGCCGGAAGCCGGAGCCGAACGGTTCCGCAAGGAAGCAACGGCCGTCTTGTCCAAGAAATAACCGCAGCGCCTACTGGCCCTGCGCGGTCTGATCGACAGGGCACAGCGCGTCTGTCCCGGTGCTAGAACAGAGAGACGCAACGCACCAAATCAATTTACAAGGAGATGTGCCGCCAGCGGCGCGTCTCTTTGTTTAAGGTGATGAGGCCAACTTACAATAGCAAGCAACGAAAGGAGAATGCCGGTTGCAGCAATCGCGCGCGAAACGGCTTAAATACTTCAACAATGCGGCGGGGTACGCTTTTATATCGCCGTGGCTGATCGGATTTTTCGTATTTTCGGTCGTGCCGATCCTGGCTTCGCTTTATTTGGCGTTTACGAAATACGATATTTTATCCGCTCCCGAATGGATCGGGGTCAAAAACTTTACAACGATGTTTACCGAGGATCCCCGCTACTGGAAATCGGTACAGGCCACCCTGCTGTTCGTGTTTATCGCCGTGCCGCTCAGACTGGCGTTTGCCCTTGGCGTTGCCGCACTGCTTAATGCGAAGCTGAAAATGGTCGGTTTGTTCCGCGCGGCCTACTACCTGCCTACGCTGATCGGCGGCAGCGTGGCCGTTGCGGTCATGTGGCGGCAGCTGTTCGGCAGTCAAGGCGCATTTAACTCCTTCTTGGGGCTGGTGCTCGGCTCCCCGGTTAAGGTAAGCTGGATCACCCACCCGACGACTGCGATCATCTCGCTGATGCTGCTGTCGGTGTGGCAATTCGGCTCCGCTATGCTCATTTTTCTTGCGGGGCTCAAGCAAGTTCCTGCCGAATTATACGAAGCCGCCACGGTGGACGGCGCAGGCGCATGGCAGCGGTTTCGGCGCATTACGCTGCCGCTCATTACGCCGGTTATCTTTTTTAACCTGGTTATGGGGATTATCAACGGGTTTAAGGTATTTACGGAAGGGCTGATCATTACGGGCGGCGGACCGTTCGACAAGACGTTGTTTTACGCGTTGTACCTTTACGAGAAGTCGTTCCGCTATTACGAGATGGGTTATGGGTCGGCGATGGCATGGGTATTGCTGACGACGATCGCCTTATTCACGGCGATTATATTTATGACATCCAAGCATTGGGTGTATTACGACTCGAAGGGGGATTAGAGCGATGGCCGGCAAACGCACATTCAGGCAAATAAGCAGCGTGCTGCTGCACATCTTCGTGACGCTGTTCGCCCTGCTGATGATCTACCCGCTGCTGTGGATGTTTTCCAGCTCGTTTAAAGATACAAGCGAAATTTTCGTCAATGCCCACCAGCTCATTCCGACGCATTTTAAATTCAGCAACTATACAAACGGCTTCAAAGGTTTCGCCGGCATTTCGTTTTCCGTCTTTTTCAAAAATTCGTTTATCATTACGATTTTATCGGTCGTCGGCACGGTCATTTCCTCTACTCTCGTAGCGTATGGATTTGCCCGCATTCGCTTTAAAGGCGCGGCGTTCTGGTTCGCCTGCATGATGATGACGATGATGCTGCCCAGCGAAGTGCTCATTATTCCGCAGTACATCTTTTTCCAGAAAATTAACTGGATCAATACGTTTCTGCCGCTGATCGTGCCTTCCTTTTTCGGCGGGGCTTTCTTTATTTTCCTGCTGGTGCAGTTTTTGCGCGGCATTCCGCGGGAGCTGGACGAGTCGGCGACCATTGACGGCTGCGGGGTATTCAGCATTTTCATCCGTATTCTCGTGCCGCTGCTTGTGCCGCCGATCATCACCGTCTCGATCTTTAAGTTTTACTGGACGTGGGACGATTTCTTCAGCCCGCTGCTGTATCTGAACTCGCCGAAGCTTGCCACAGTATCGCTGGCGATCAAAAACTTCTCCGACCCGACGATGCAGACCGACTGGGGCGCAATGTTCGCGATGTCCGTGCTGTCGCTGGTGCCGATTCTGGCCGTGTTTATCGCTTTCCAGAAATATATCGTGGAAGGCATCAGCACGACCGGGCTGAAGGGGTAGCCGGTTGGGAACATGTAAACCCGCGCTTATGTTTCCCGGCGCCGCGCGTTTTTGTCACATGACCTAGCGGTATAATTGTCTATACTTGCCGGGATTCATTCCTACCGTTTTTTTGAAGGATCTGGAGAAATTAGAGGCGTCGTGATAATGAAGTTTTCCCGCAATTTCGGCCAATGTCATTTCCGTTTCAAGCAGCCATTTCCGGGCCGTCTGAAGCCGGCATTCGGCAAGATGTTCGCTGAAGCTTTTTCCCGTCTCCCGTTTGAACACCCTGCCCAAATAAGTAGGATGGTAATTCAGCAGCTCGGCGCAGGTTTCCAGGGTGATATCCGTTTCCAGGCGTTCTTGGATCAGTCTGAGGACGCAGCCGGATATGCTTTGGAACCGGCGTTCGTTTACCTTCTCAAGCTGCTCGATCATAGGTTCAATCATGGATTGAAACAATAACTCCTCGACTTCCTTGCGGGAGTGGAGTCTGTACAGACGTTCCAGCCATGGCTGACTTTGACCGGAAATGTCCAAACTTCCGCCGGACTCCACAAAACAGCGGATCACACTGGAAACAAGCCGAGCCATAATCAGCTCATATTCGGTCGAAGAACGATACTCCGCAAATATTTGCTTCAGAAACAAATGCAGCCTTTCCTGCGCCTCGTGCCGGTCCGCGCTTTTGATAGCTTCAAGCAGTCTCTGCTCGAGATATTGAGGATACAGAAGCTGCCCTCTGCTTGAACGGTCGATGTCGCGGTAGTCGATAATCGCTTCCGAACCAAGCTTTAAACGGTAGGTCAACGCCTGCTGGCTTTCATGGAAAGAGCGTACCGCCTCCTGCAATTGATCAAAGGGAAGGCTGATCCCGATACTGACCGGCAGATTCAGCCAACGCCGAATCTCGCTCTGAATGAGGCTGGCATATCCATCAGCCAATTTCCCCATCTCGTCAAACGGAACCGCGGTCCTGCACAGAATCGTGACTATACTGGAATTTGTGAGAACCGATCCGATCTGCATGTCCTTCGGAATCAGCTCTTCGATGACATTGTGACAGGCAAACAACAATAAGTCGAAGTCTTTGCCTTCATAACGGGTTTCGTCCAGTTCGTCGATTTCCACCGATAAAGTGCAAAAGACGGATTCGTGCGCGTTAAATCCGAAATAGTCGATTTTTTCGGCAATTTCCTTTTCTGCGGCTTCCCCCTTAAGCAACTTAAGGATGAAAAACTGCTTCAATTGGGGCAACTGAAGCCTCCACTGCCGGCGAGAATGCAGAAGGTCGTCAACGCTGTCGTACATGACTTGAAACTCGTCGCGGCTCGTTGCCTCGCGTTCCGGCTCTTCTCTCTTGATTAACGAAGCGTACAGCCGATAAATCGGTTGATACAGGTTGCGCGAGCCGGCATAAGCTCCAATGGCAATTACCGCAAGAACGATCACGATCAGCACAAGCGTAATACGTCCGATCGACAAGCTGTCCGAAATAATAGCCTCTTTCGGTACTTCGGCTACAAACAACCAATCGCGGTTGGTCGACTTTCGGTAAAACACAAGCTGGTCCTCCGATCCGTCACGATAAGCCAAATGTCCGGAATCCTCGGCGTGCGCGCGAATGCTTTCAAGTAAAGACGGGTCGCCAGCCTCTCCCGTGCGCTTTCCCCAAGAATCGTGCACAACTTGACCCATGCCGTCTACGATCAGCAGCCGTCCTGCATGCTGCATCATATCGCTGCCGAGAGCGTCCAACGACAGGCTTAGCGTAAGCAATCCTGAAGGCTGTTCGGCATATTGGGGAATTTTCACAACATATTGCAGCAGCGTAGAGGAAGAAGTTGGACGGATGCTCCAAAATGCCGTTCTGCGGTCATCCAGCACATCGCGAAACATCTCGGAGTATTCTACCGCGTAGTGGGAACCTATCGTCCCATAAGTGCCGATTCTCCAATTTTTGTATAAACTGATAAGATTCGCCTCTTTGATATCAGACTGAGCGAACTGGACGTATTTGATGCCTTGTTCCAACTGCTGAATGATCTCAAAGTCCCGCTCATCCAGGCTCATTCGCATAGCCTCGGTGGTCAGAATCGAAGAGGCCAGGTGATTGGCCAGCTTCTCCGATACGGCTAGCTTCTCCTCTATGCGCAGTTGAAATTGCTGAAGCAGATTCATATTACTTAACTCGGATTTCTCCAAAGCCGATGCCGTCGATTTCGAATAAGCGAAGTAACCCAGAACAAGAACGGGAACGGATCCAATCAGCATAACCAAGGCAATCAACTTTAGAAAATAACGATTTCTCCACATGCCGCGCCCCTCCTTGTGCCTCATGTCCGTTCTTGCCCCGACTCGGCTGCACTTCAAACCATCACTTGCCGCGCTCGGCGTATTGCTTGCTGTACTCTTCGATCACCTTATCTCCGCCGGCTTTTTTCCAATCATCGATCGCCTTCTGGAAACCCTTTTCGTCAATAGCACCGAGCAAAAATTTATTCCGGGCATCCTCGATATTTTTATCCAGCGTGCCGCCCATCTCGGAATACGTCTTCGATTCAAGTCCGTTGGTCATATTCAAGACGGCAATTTTGTCGTTCTCCGCTTCAACCTGCGCATAACGCTCGGCGAGTCCGCTTAGTTCCGCAGGAATCAGCTTGTCCTCCAGCATGCGCAGCTGACGGTAGCTGCTGAAATGAACGGTATCCTTGGTCAGATCCTTGGCTTTGCCGTTCACCATAGTGTAATCGGTTCCCTCGATCCCCCAGCGCAGAATATTTTGAATCTCTTCCCCGCAAATTTTATCCAGGAACGCGAGCACTTTCTTCAAATCTTCCTCGGTCTTGACCGTGTTCTTGGGAATCAGGTTAATGCCGTTATGCCCGCTGCCGCCAATGACCTTCGGGCCGTTCACGCCTTGAATTTGAGTAATCAGCTCGACCTTGGCTTGCGGAAACAGCTTGGTCAAATTGCCGTAGGTGCGATCCAATATGTTGTACGCGCCTATAATGATGCCTGCTTTGCCGCCGGCAAAGTTCTCTTCGCTTTGGTTGTTTTTGGCGATAATAAAGTCCTGGTTAATCAGCTTCTCGTCATACAGCCGTTTAACCGACTTCATCGCTTGCATATAGGCAGGAGTCATGAAATTAGGAACAAACACGCCCTTCTCTATTCCCCATTTGTTATAGCCGCCTTGCCATAAATTCATATAGTTGAGAACGTATAAGGCCGAGGCGTCCGTGAAACCGTACGTATCTTTTTTGCCGTTTTTATCCGGGTCCTGTTCCGTAAATGCTTTAGCGATATTGTACAAATCTTCCGGCGTCTTTGGCAAGGGCAGCCCCAACGCGTCAAGCCAGTCCTTGCGGATAATGACAGCCTCGCGGGAGAGCGGCCGATAGCGGTAAATGCCGTATATTTTGCCGCCATATTTGGTTCCGTCCAATATTCCCGATTCCATCCTTTTCAAGTTGGGGTAAGCATCCAAGTAAGGCCCCAGCTCCCAAAAGACGCCCGACTTCACGGCGTTGCTAATAACCGGCATCCGGATATCGGAGACGCTGAGCACCTTGGGAAGATCGCCTCCGGCGATGGACGTGTTTACCTTGTCGGAGTACGCTTGGGACGGAACCCAGTTGATGCTGAGCTTTGTCCCTGTCAAAGCTTCCACCTTTTTGATCCGCGGATCGTCGGCTTTGATCGGTTCCGGCGCAAATAGCTCCGTCATCCAAGTTACTTCGAACGGCGCTGCGGTCGAGGCGGACGCCGGGCCCTCCTTGTCCGTCTTCGCCGGCGCGGCAGCGTTTCCGCAAGCCGATATCATGGACACTACTGCGAAACCCATACACAAGCGAAGAGAAGCTTGTTTCATATTCATATGAAGATCGTCTCCTTTTTCAAATTCGTGCAGTGAGCCGCTATCCTTTCACCGAACCTAAAAGCGCGCCTTTTGCAAAATGCTTCTGGATAAACGGGTATACAAGCAAAATCGGAACAGTTGCCACGACAATAACCGCCATTCGGACCGTTTGGGGCGGAGGCACAAATTCGCTGCTCCAATTGCTGGAATCGCCAAGCCCGCCGGTCGTCACCAAAACCACCTGGCGAAGCAGCACCTGCAGCGGCCACAAATCGGCTTTGTTTAAATACAGGATCGCGCTCATGAACACATTCCAATGACCGACGGCATAAAACAAGGATATCGTTGCCACGGACGGCAGTGATAACGGAATGACGATACGAAACAAAATACCGAGCTCATGGCACCCGTCGATCTTTGCGGACTCCTCAATGCCTTCCGGCAATTGTTGAAAAAAATTTTTCATAATAATCAGGATAAATGCTCCAATCAATCCGGGGACAATCAGCGCCCATAACGAGTTCAACAGCCCTAATGCTTTCACCAGCAGAAACGTCGGGATCATGCCCCCGTTAAACAGCATCGTGAACAGCACCATCAGCATAATGGCGCGACGGCCCTCCAGCTCCTTCTTGGCGAGCGGATAAGCCATCAGCGTAGTAAATATGACGTTCAGAACCGTTCCTACTACGGTCAAGAATACGGTTACCCCCAGACTTTGAAGCAGCTTCCCTGTCGAGAAAACATATTTGTAAGCATCAAGCGACCACTCGGTCGGGAACAAGACAAATTTTTTCGTCAGCAGCTCTTCCGGGGATGTCAAGGAGCTGGCGACGATATGCACAAATGGCAGCACGCAGAGCAGTGCGTACAATCCCAACAGGATCATGTTGAGTATGTCAAAGACGCCACGCTGATCACGCCTATTTCTGAGCTTGCCGCTAATCATATTAATAGATCCCTTCTTCCCCGAATCGTTTGGCTATGGCGTTCGCCGCCATGACAACCGCTAATCCGACGAACGCCTTAAACAAGCCGACAGCGATGCTGTAGCTAAATTGCCCCTGCTGAATACCTGTTGTATACACATAAGTATCGAACACTTCGGACACGCTCCGGTTCATTGAATTTTGCATGAGAAAAATATGGTCAAAGCTAAGCTCCAGGATGTCGCTTACCTTGAGAATCAGTAAAATCACAATGGTGCTCCGAATCGAAGGCAACGTTACATGCCACAGCTGCCTCCAGCGGCTTGCACCGTCAATTCGCGCCGCCTCGTACAACTGCGGGTCCGTTCCCGCCAATGCGGCAAGATAAATAATGGTTCCCCAGCCGGCATCGCGCCATATGATCTGCAGCACGTACAGCGGACGAAACCAGTCCTCACTGAGCAGGAAATTGATCGGCGCGCCGCCCAGCCGTCCCACCAGTTCATTGATGACCCCGCCTTCCGTAGTCAGCATAATATAAGTCAAAGATACGACAATCACCCAGGAAAAGAAATGCGGGATGTAAATAATCGTTTGTACGATGCGCTTGTACATCATCCGGCCGACCTCGTTCAACATCAGCGCAAGCACGATGGGAACCGGGAATACGAAGGCAAGATTCCAAATAAACAACGTGATCGTGTTTTTGAATAACAACCAGAAGTCCGGATCGGTAAACAGGCGCCGAAAATGCTTGAAACCGACCCATTCACTTCCCGTTACGCCTAACGCGGGCTGGTATTCTTGAAAGGAAATGACGACACCCCACATCGGCACATACTTGAAAAGCAGGAAAAAAACAAGCCCCGGCGCAAGCATCAAATAAAACCATTTCTGCTGAACGATTCTGCCCATTCTCCCTGAATAGGGCCTCCGTCTTTCACTCCGTAGCGCGGGATAGGCCTTCATTGCTTGCATATGTCGTCCTCCATTCTCATTCATCTGAGCGAAACGTCATGTCATCAATCAAACAATGGATCGCCTGTCTGCCGCTGCCACTCCTTGATCTTCTCTCTCATTTGAAAAACCCTCATCTGATATGCGGCATCGCCAATCAAATTGCACGTTTCGGCGGGATCGTCGTTCAGATTGTACAATTCGTCTTCGCCGATGCTGCTGAAGTTGTATTTCCACATATCCGGCGTTATAACAGTCCGCACTTTGGCGCCGATGGCCCGTTCCGCCTGCTCCTCCGTGGCCATATGATTCCAGCACGGGAGCATAAAACCTTTCTGCAGATGTCCCTCAAGTCCGCATTCGGAACCGTTCCATTCCACAAATACATGGTCGCGTACGCGCGCAGCTTGCCCTTGCAGAAAAGGAAGCAAGCTCTCCCCTTGCAGCGGCGCGGACGTATGCTGGCCAAGCGCCTCCAGCAGCGTGGGCACCAGATCGATTTGACTGACAGGCTCGCGAATGCGCGCCGGCTTCAAACCCGGAACTTTCAGCAGCAGAGGCACCTTGATCGCCTCCTCAAACATGACGCATTTGGCCAGCAGCCTATGGCTGCCCATCATATCGCCGTGATCGCTGGTGAACACAACAATGGTACGATCGGCCAGGCCGCAATCCTCCAACGTTTGGAGAATGACGCCCAGATGCGTATCGACCAAACTGACCAATCCCCAATAATGGGCGATCATCTTCCGCCAATCGTCTTCCGTTTGCAGGGATAATCCGCTATGCCCATATTCCAGATAGGCCTGATGAAATAAGCGCGTTTTCAACGGGTGCTCTTCGGACAACATGTGGCCAAAATTAGCGGGCAAAACGACCTTGTCGGGGTCGTATTGCTCGTCACGCGGCCCGAAATAGGGCATATGCGGCTCTAAGAAGTTCACATACGCAATAAACGGATTGTCCTCGTTCTCGCGGATAAATCGCGTAACTTCCCGCGCGGTATAAGCGGGTTTGCCGTGCTCTTCGGGCAGTCTCGCACAATAATCCCGACTGAAAAACTCAAATCCGTCCTTCGCAATTTTATCGGGTTTGAAGCCTTGTTCCACCAGATAGTGATGATAGGACGAATGGATCTTTTGGTCCCGTCCATTGGAGTAACCCATGCGATAGCTGTCCTCGTAGCTAACCCATTTCCGGAAACCATGTTGAGGAAACACCTCATCTCCTAGATGCCATTTACCGAAATAACCGGTGCGATAATCGGAGAAATCCCCCATTTCCGGCAGACAAGGCAGCTCCATATCCAGAGGGATGTTATTGGCAATGCATCCATGGACATGGGGGTACAGACCTGTCAATAAACTAGCCCGTGAGGGGGTGCATACCGGTTGTGTGACATAAGCATGCTCAAACACGACGGATTGATCGGCAAGCTTGTCCATGTTTGGAGTGTTAATGATCGCATTACCATAAGACCTCATTGTGGAAATACTCTGCTCATCGGTAAACACAAACAGTAGATTCGTTTTCCTTATCGTCAAAAAAGTCATCTCCTTTCTATTAGCATATTGCGATTGTTGCACAGGAACCCTTTACAAGCCATTGTCCGTTCCAAACAACTTAGACTTTGATATCATAAATTGTCTTCACACAACCTATTGTCATCAAGAAGACATTCCGGATCGGATGATGCTGGGGCTGCCGCTCCATAAAAAAATCCCCCGAATGGGGGATATATCTGGAAAAAAGGAGATCAGCCGAGTGTGATCCACTCCGCAGCGCGCTGCAGCGCCTGCACCCGGTTGTTTACCTCCAGCTTTTTGTACACATTTTTAATATGGGATTTTACGGTTTCACTTGTAATGTTAAGGCGGAGGGCAATTTCCTTGTTCGATAATCCTTGGCTGATCAACTGCATAATTTTTAGTTCCTGCACGGTCAGGTTGTGCGGTTGTTGTTCCGCATCAGGCGTAACACGCAGAGCTTGAAGAAGCTGCTTAACATAAGCCAGAGAAACCGGGCGGGGATTTTTAAGCCCGCTTCCTTGCTGCTGCTTTAAGTATCCGGCTAGCAACGCCTCCATGCCGGCCCCTTCATCCATAAAGCTGCGGATGTACCCTTCCGGTTCCGAGAGCTGCAAAGCAATTTCCAATTGAGCGAGCGCCGCCTCGGTTCGGCCTAAACGGTGAAGTATGACGCTTTGCAAGATAAGTGCCTTGATCCGGTCCCGGAGACGCCCCTCCTTGCTTAACAATGGATTCAACCGTTCCAATAAATACAGCGCGTCTTCCATCCTCTCACACGCTGCAAGCACTCTCGCCAAAGCCAAATGCTCCTGTACCCGATACAGCGAAACTTCATCCGTATGCGACAAACCGCATCTTTGCAGCCACTCCTGCGCATAGGAACGAGAGCCTTGGCGCAGTGACAGGCACGCCTCTTCCGCTTCGATACTTCGCATAAATAATTCATTGTCGGGAGAATCGATCTGCGCCTTCAACTGCTCAAGCAGCTCCGACGCCCGGCCCGGGTTGCCCAGAGCCTGCTGAATCCGCGAAGCGCTGATCATGTTATGAATCAAAATCCGCGCAAAAGGCTTAATATCCTGACGCCCTATTGCCTGACTCACGTACCGGTCCGCTTCTTCCAGCCGGTTCCACTCATACAGCAGTTTGCTATAAGAAGCATACAGAAGACCGACAAAAGGATAGTTTTCTTTCTGTTCCCATACAGCAATCCATTTGGACAGGAAAGCTCCGCCCGCATGCAGATCGTTGATAAACGCCAAATGATCGTCAAACGCATCATACCCTTGGTATCTGTTGCGTCCCATCGTTTGAAAGAAGCTGCCTTCCGGCATATGACGCTCCACCAGCTCGAAATATTCAGACGTGCGGGCCAGGTCCTTCTGAAGATAAGAAGTAATGGAACAGAAGAAGTAAATATTGCCCATCGCCCTGTTCCATGCGGTGTCGCCCCATCTTTCCCGCATCCCTTGAAACCGCACAGTCGCTTGTCCCACTCTTCGGAAGGCGGCTTCCCATTCTCCGACGCCCAGCAAAACCGATATATAGAACATCTCAATCATCGGCTTGTCCGCAAAAGCGTTCTCCGGCAGTTTCGAGACCCATCTATGAAGTGCGACACTTTTGGATTGCACTAACGTATGGAGATTTTTCTCAATAATCCGCACGGCATCTGCAAATTGTTCTCCTTCTAAATAATGCTCCACAGCCTCTTCGTCAAATCCGTGGTTCTCCAGCCAGATGGCCGCACGATGATGCGCCTGCAGCCACTCGCGCCGGTCTTTTTTGAACAATAGCTGCTGCAAAAAGTCGGAAAGCAAATGGTGATACCGGTACCAGTTTCTATGGTCGTCCAGCGGAATAATAAACAAATTCAGCTTCTCTAATCGTTCCAACTGCTCTTGGCCGTTCGTTTGGCCTGTCACAGCCTCACATAAGGAGTCGTTCATACGGTTTAAGACGGACGTTTGCAATAAAAAAGCAAGAGTAGCCTCCGATTGATAGCGAAGCACTTCTCTGAGCAAATAATCCGATATATCGCGCTGCCGGCCGCTAAACCGCTGAATCGTCTCGGTAATATTCTCGCTCCGCTTTAGAGAGATTGCCGCTAACTGCAGGCCGCTGATCCAACCTTCGGTTTGATCGAACAGCGCTGTCACTTGCTCATTGGTCAGCAATAAATCGGCCGTATCCCGAAAAAAGACAATTCCTTCATCCAATTGAAACCGTAAATCGTGTGCGAAAATCTGGTTGCATTCGCCTTTTCCCAAAAGCCTGGACGTAGGTATGGCCAATTCGGTACGGCTTGCGATATATACGTGAATATGTGACGGCAAACGTTCGAGCAGCTCGTACAATGAACGATGAATGTCAGGAAGCTCAATGAAATGATAATCGTCGATCACAATGGCCAGCTCGCCGGTTAATTGATTGAGTTCATTCAGTAATGCGGGGGTCGTATGCTCCAAATACACCAAAGCTTCTTTCTCAAGAGCATGGGTGACCGTTTGACCAAAACCCGGAACTTGCTCTTGAATAGCAGCGGTGAGGCAGCTCCAAAACTGGGTATATTCATTATCCCGCTTATCCAGCGAAACCCAAGCCGTAAGCGCCCCGTTTTGTCTGACCCATTCGCTTAACGCTGTCGTTTTCCCGTAACCGGCCTGCGCGGAAAGCAGCGTTAGCTTGGTCTCCATCCCTTCGTTCAGCTTCCGTATAAGCCGCGGCCGGGATACCAAAGCTTTACGCACATGAGGGACATGAAGTTTTGTGCTTGGAATCGCCGAGATGTCTACTTCAGCATTCCGTTCCCGCTCCACGGGCGTCATGCCAGGAGGCTGCTTCTCTCCATGCCCGGCAAGATTTCCCGGCTTTATCGCGGGTGGTGCCGTTGCGGTAACTTGCTGTTTTTTGCGGACTTTATCCAGCGTCTGTATCATTCGCTTGACGGTTACGGGTTTCAGCAGGTAATCCAATGCGTTCACATCAAAAGCTTGGACCGCGTAATTGTCGTATCCGGTCACAAAGACCACATCGATAGAAGCATCAAGTTCACGAAGAAGACTGGATAACCTCATCCCGTTAATTTCCGGCATGGAAATATCCAGAAACGCCATATCCGGCGGACTTTTCTTCGCATATTCATAAGCCTCCCACGGGTCCAGGGAGGTATGGCAAATTTCGATCCCGCCGATTTCGGATAAAACCATTTCCAGACGTTCCACCGCTAATTCTTCATCATCCACGATCATCGCTCGCAGCATCCGCTTCATCCTCCATTTTGCTTGGCCGTGTAGGCAGGAATGTTGAAAATTACCTTTGTGCCTATTCCTACCGCACTTTCAATGCGAATGCTTTTCCCGTAAAGCAGCTTGAGCCGTTGGCTGATGTTCCATAACCCGACGCCTTTCTTACTCGCATTCGATTGCAGTATCTCCTCTATTTGTCTTTCGCTCATGCCGCAGCCATTGTCCTCAATGACAAAGCTGACTGCGCCGTCCGCTTCCGTCCTTATGGATATTTCCACAGTTCCCCCGCGCAAATTGGACATCAGACCATGCCTTACGGCATTTTCCACCAGCGGCTGGAGGATCAACGGGGGAATCCGGGTATCCGGATTGGCGGTTACATCGTATTCTACAAACAATCTGGCGCCAAAACGCACCTTTTCGATGTTGAGATACGCTTTGACGAGCTCCAGTTCATTTTCTATCGTGGTCAGGCAATCCAATTGTTTGAAGTCGAAGCTTTTCCGCAAATACTGCGAAAATTCCAGCGTCAATTCCTCCGCCTTACGAGGATCCTTGATGCACAATACCGCAATGGAATTCAGCGTGTTGTAGAGAAAGTGAGGTTTGATCTGAGAACGCAGGAAGGCGATTTCCGCATCTCTCGCTTCGGCCTGCAACTGCCGGTTTTTCTCTGTTATTTCTCGCACCGTTTCTTTGATATATATGAAGAACAACACAGAGGATATGGAAATAATTGTATATATAACCTGAACCTGAAGAAACTTAAACGAAAATCCGTCAACCCAAACCCTCGTTATGCCTCCGACGAAACAGTAGCAGACGGACAGAAGCAGCGCCAGCAGCAGCCTCTTATTTTTCCCCGCCGCGGCAAAAAAGGTTTGGGCGTATATAATCGCTGCCATGCTGCAGAGAAGGGTCAGAATGGTCGTATAAACGCCCGAATCGACTCCAAGATAAATCCGGTACAAAATGATGAGCGCAGATAAACTGACGCCCGTTCTCCAGCCGCCATACAACGTCCCAAGCAATAACGGAACGATTCGTATGTCCACACGAATTCCGGAGGTAATATAGGTTGGGAAGGACATGCACAATAAGATGGACAACCCCCACGATACCGCCTGGATGATCGCTGCGTAGTGCTGTATTTTGGATTTTTCCGCAAAAAATATTTCGAAGGTGAAAATTAAAGTGGTTATTAGCGCAAGCTGCAGCAAAAAATCCTTCGTGATGTTGAGATCCATAATCACTGTATCACCTTTACCTGTTTAATGTACGCCATTCTGGATGGGCCGCGGGGCCGCTGACCGTTGAACATGTCTGCGTATACACCTGCACCCGTGCCTGCCTACAATTCGACCCTTACGATGCGGTCCTGCCTCCAGCGAAACACGCTATACAGCAAATAGCCGATCGCTGCGCCCAAATAGTTTAAAATCACATCGTCCACATCGCCGCTGCCCACCCGCAAAAACGTCTGCAGCAGCTCCAGCGCGACAATCGCCGCGATAAAAATGAACGAAAACTTCCAAAACCTTTCGCATCCCTTAAATATGTACGGCATTAACCAGCCGAAAGGCACAAAAACCCCGATGTTGCCTACAATATTGATAACCCACATCTCAAACTGAAAAGCATTAAAGTGCACAAAATACCGCTCGATCGTTCGAAACGGAATCAAGTTGTAGCGCAGCTCGGCCGCTGTCTGTTCGCCCCTGTGAAATCCGAGAAACATCCAGTACAGCAGACATGCGCTGTAGCCTATAAACACTATCCAAGCCAGCAGCTTGTTTAATCTCACGAAGTTCGCCTCCATAATCTGTACATGCCAAAAGTGAGCAGCAAAAACACTGCATAAACAAGCGCCGCAATCAGCACCGTTTTGATATCCGTCAACACGTTTTCCCCGACAAACGCATACAGCGCCATGCCGGGAATTTTCCCCAACGCCGATGCGGCCACATAAGCGCTGAACGGAACCGCGGCGACTCCGGCATAGGTGTTGACCAGAGCCTGCGGGATGATCGGAATCAGCCTGGCGAACAGGATCGCAAAGAAGGCGTTTTGCTCTATCATGCGGGTAAACTGCTCGAGACGACGGAATCGGGCGATGTACAACCTTCCCCTCTCATGAAAATAATATTTCACAACCGCGTACATCATGACTGATGCCGACAAACCGCCCAGCCAACTGATTAACGCGCCGCCGGTCAAGCCGTACACCAAACCCATAATGGCGATGACGATACTGTATGGAATAACGGGAATCAACGCAAAAAACGTAACAACCAAATACATCACAACGACCGGGGGCTGGCTGTTGCGGAGCCAAAATAAAATATCGTCCTTATATAACATCGTGAGTGCCGCAATTATCGCATACACGGCGACAACGTACCAACGCTTCATAGATGGCTGCTCCTGCTCCTGCTCCTGCTCCTGAATCGGCTTTTTGTCAACGTATGGCTCCTTAAGATGGCATCGGGAGAAGTCGCGTCCGAATGAAAAACACTTGGCCATTCCCCGTACTCCGAGAGTCCGTATCTCCATAGTGTATCCTGCCAAGCATCGCCATACAAGATCATGCCGGTTAAATATCGGAAAACGGTAAAAAATGCACCCTTTAGAATCATCGGATTCACCGGAGAGGGTTATCCGATATTCATTCTAAAGGGTGCATTTCAGACTTCGCATCCGGCCGCTTTTTCATGCGGGCCGGCATGTATACATAAAGACCTGTGCGGCTTAACGCTAATTTTTGGAGGCGGCCGCTTCTTTTTCCACAATCTCTAACTGCAGCGACCGGCTGTCTTTGGCGCTCTGCTCGGATGGCGTTTTGACCGCCCACCATCTGATGCGGACTCTTGTCCGTTCCGTCTTTTGCATGACGCGAACCCCGATTCGGAATGTGCCCTTCTTCGGGTAATGAATCATTCCGATCTTTACCTCGGGGAATTCGGAGGCATACTGGCTGTCGTGAAACACGTCCTGCGGGCCGTAATAAATGGCGTCGCTTTTATTCCACATCTGCGGCAATGCGGCTTCGCTGTCGTCCTGTTCGTCCGACAATCCGGCCGTAATCAATACGGCCCCGGCACCCAGGCCATGAACAATTTCTTCCGAGTGGAAATTTCTTTGGCGGCGCTCATACCATTTCTTTTTCTCTTTTGGCATAATCGATATTTCGACAATACCGGTTGCGATCTGCTCTTCCTTGGCCGGCTCCTCGTCTTGTCCGAACATCTCCCGGAAATCGTCTTTAATGTCGGGAAATCCGGACGGTTGCTCCGAATGGGGCTGCTGTTCCTCCACGGCGCGGACCAAGGACGGTTCAAAGCGGGCTGCCGATCTCAGCTGAGAAGAGAATATTTTATAAAGCATCGTCGGATTCAGAACATAATCATCAAACGGAATACGCTCGACACTATCTATCGCATAGGTCGCTCCCATCTGCAGCAAATTGATTTTGGCCAAATATACGCAGGGATCGGCCGGCGAATCGATAGCTCTGTCCAGCGAACGGGCATAATAGGCTTCAAGCATGCGGTGCTCGGACGGTTCGTCGCTAATTTCGACGTTTTGCCTGACTTGGGTTAAATCGTAAATTAACCTGTCGCCGACAACAAGACGCGACGTACCGCTTTTAGCGGCAATGGTTCCATGATCCTTGGTGCGTGGCGGCAACGCCGCGGATACCCGCATGCGGATCGTGACCGTGTAGACGGCCTGGCCCCCATCCGTCGGCTCGGCGAATTTCACGAGCCCCTCGGGAAGCAGATCAAGCGGCTCCACATTAGCCCACTCCGGTTCATACTGGAATTCGACATGAGGCGTCTGCAGCGTCTTCTCGATGGTCAACCGCAGATCGAAGATCTGGCCGGGCTGCAAGAAACGGGGCACCGACTGCAATACCCGCACATGCGCATCTTCGTACCAGATCGACGTATCTTCGATCAAATGGTTGTATTCCTGCAGGGCAGGCGCTGGCGGCTGCTCCCGAATGAACAACCTGTAGCTTTCGAGAATGCGGTTATGCTCACTCACTTCGTCGCTCCGGCCGGAGGCTCCGGCGATGGAATGAACGGGCTCCTTGCCCTTCTCATCATAAGCGATGCATAAATACACATTTTTGGCGTAATCGTTGTTAGTAAACCCTTCCATCATTGACAGCTTCATCGCTACCGGAGAAGGTACGACGATTTCGCGCCCCAGTTGATCGAGCGCCACGCCTGTCTCTACCGAGACCGACTTATCGTCGACAGCCACAGCCTGCAGACCGGATACGACACCGCTGCCGAACAGCAGACGGTTGGTCAACCTCCGCTTATCGGAGTAATAAGACTGCTCAGACATAAAATCCCGCACCGTCAGAAGCTTACCGTAAAAGTAACGGTTTCTTTCAAACGGAAAGTATCTCGGTTTGTTCATGTTCTTCCCCTCTTTGCTCATTATTCCAGACGAGAATCTATACCCAGCCTCGTATGTTCGTTGATCCGGCTATCCTGCCCGACATCGATGGTGATCGTATGATGCGGCATGGAAGAGCGCCCATCCAGCGTCAGTAAAGTCGGCTCCGACAACACTGTGTTTAAGCCCAGATAAGAGTGCAAATCCATAAATACCCATGGCTGCAAAATGACCAGCTTGCCGACGGCAAACGCGGGCTTAAACGATTCAATCAATTGCTGCAGCATAATCCGCTGCATATCCGTTTCGGCGTGCTCGGGTTTGACCAACACATTAAAGACACCCGGTTCTGCCGCATACAGCCGTTCTGCAACTTCGCCAAGCTCCGGGTTTTCCTTAAGCGGCTTTACCTGCTCATATTCGAGAATAATCGGCTTTTCTCCGGTATAGATCGAAATGACGGTTTCCATTGCATACTTGGTGCCGCGAAGCCTGTACAACGTCGGCGCTTGCTTTAACAGCGCCCTAAGCTTCTCCTCCGGCCAGTTTGCTTCCGCTTGAATGCCAAGCCAGCTAAACAGCCACCGCAAGGACACTCCGGTAGCCCCGTCGGCATCAAACGCACGCGCGGCTTGATCTATTTTATCGTCAGTTTCTTCGAGCATGGTCTGAAACAAACTTAAATACCGGTCGAGGAAGTCTTTGGATCGCTCGTCCTGTTGATAAATCGAAGGCAGATATTCCAAATACGACCTTCTTGGAAAATGGACTTCCAAACTGTGTATGACAGGCGTGTGCGCCTCGGAACCGATTAACTCCAGGTATACCCATATGTAACGTCCGCGGGCTCTGAACAACAAAGCGTCATACGGATCCCGCAGCGGTTCCGACCATACAGACGCCAGAGCCGTCAGTTTGGTCTCCGGCGCAACTTCCGTATCGGCCAGGTAACTGTCCAGGTTAAGCTTTTTCCCGCCTATTATGAATTCGGGCTCATCCGCTGCCAAAAACCGCACATTAATCTGCGTGTCGTGTTCTCTTCTGGCTTCCATCACAATCTTGTGCCACTCCGTTCCCGGAGCGCCGCTATCCAGCGAATCGCTGAACCATACGCCCAACCGGCGGCCGAACGGTTTCCAGACTGCGGTTTCCAAAGCCGGCTTCAGCATATGGATGCCTGTTTTGGAAGGGTCCCACAATTCCAGCGAATGGCTGCGGCTAATCAGACGCGTACCCGACCGGTTGCTGGTCACTCCCCGTTCAACCAACTGGCCGTCTCTTCGTACACGCAGCAGCTCATATTCAATAACCGCCTGCGGATTACGGATGAGCAGCCAAGCCGTGCCGGAGCCCGCATCGCATACCGCCAGCAGTTGTCCCGGCAAGGCCTCCGATCGCGGGACGATCGCCGCGTCGCCCGATTCCGCGTCAATGGCGGCGACAAGCTGCGCTTCCCTATCGATCAGCCAGCCGTGTCCGTTCTCGCCAAACGATAGCTCAAACCGGTCATCGGCCGTTCGCGGGCCTGCCGTTTTATCAAGCGGCAGAGCGAGTTTCCGTGCCGCCATACCCGCATGATTAAACCACAGCAAATGCAGCCGGTCTTCGTCCGCCAATTCGGCCAAAATGACCGTATCTCCGCCTGGGGTAGCGGCAATGGCATGTCCTCGAAACGGCGTATCCCGCCAAGCGGCCGCCGTCCACTTGAGCTGCGCTTGATCGGACACGATAGCCTGCAGCGGCTCTGCCGCTTCGGGGTCCATTATGACGACCGAATCGGCTGTCACCGCCAGCCGGGTTAACGGCCCCATGGCCGCCCCGCCGGATGTTAGCAAAGCCTCCATATGTCCGCTGGAGAGCTCCGCATGCCAGATGGTTCCCACCGCATCAAGCAACAGCCATCTTCCGCTAGGCTCCGCAACCGCATCGCGAAGCGGCAGCTTCAGCAGCGGATTAGCCAGCTGAAACGTACGCGCATACCGGTACAGCTGGTGCTTCACGATCGATAGTCCATGTTGAGCCGACACCAGCTGGTGAGCTTGACCCCGCCTCCAGTCGGGAGGACGGCGGAATGAAAAAAAACGTCGGTCACTCATAGCCAGTCCCCCTAACGATTCGAAGTGATAAACTCAATTTCATGTTCTCCCGATACCGCTAATCCGTTCGGAGGGATGCGGATATCTCCGCCTTCCTCACGAAGCACATTGTTGCCTTCCGCCATCAGCCAGACATCTTGAATGTAAAGAACGCCGGGAACGCGGTGAACGATGTCATAGACGTCGCTCTTATGCACCGTACGTCCGAAATCCCAGCCCTCAGACGACCCGTCGTCGCCGTATGGCTGCAGCCACTGTTTCAACGCTTGCACCACATCCGTTTCCCGCCCCTCATAACGGGGGTCGATGACGATCACGGCCCGTACTGTGATTTTTACATATTCGGGAGGAATTACATACAGCGTTGTCGTTAACAGACGGTACGGTTCAAGATGGACGCGAATGGTTTGAATCATCCCGTCGCTGGGCAGTGGACACGGCCGGTTGCTGTATGGAACGACAACGACGGATATAGATCCAAGCGACCGTTCTTCCGCGTGGCTGCGCAATGCCGGCTTATAACCCGGCAGGGCCTTTACCCTGACGACACGCAGGCCGGGAATTTCTTTGACCAGCCGTTCGATATCGTCGGCAGTGACCCCGCATTTCGGCTCCAGGACCATGCGTTTCACGCGGTTCATCGCTTCCTTGACCGTCTCGGCTTCCGCTCCGCCGTACGCAGGATACAAATTCGTCACCTGCAGAGGATACGTCAGATCCGTTTCGCGGATCTTATCCGCCATGACGTTGCCGGCGGCGCCTCCGCCGCTGCGGAAACCGATGATGCGGATATTTGGAAAAGGCATAGCCGGCGGCACAGCGCCGTGAAGTCCGTCCGAAAATCGGATAACCCCGTTTTCCCCATCCACCATATAATGGTAGCTGTCAGGTGAAGATTGATCGAAATCGGCTACCCGCTCCCAGTCATACCATACGATTTGGCTTGAATCGTCGGCGTACCATCCGACCTGAAGACGAAGCTGATCCGCCAGCATCAATTTGTTATTCACCGCAACGGTCTGCGCGGAAATCCCTGTTCCCCGGCCGAGCTTTGTACGTTCGTCAAACGAAGGAATAACGGCTATCGCCCGAATGCACCGCTCCCCCTCGGGAAGCTGAGTTTCGCCGTTAAACGATAACCACGCCTTCCCTTCAACCCGGTGAACCGTATAACGATCGGGTTCGATATCGATCCAGCCGCCGTCCTCCAGCTTAAATTGAACATAGACAAGACCGTGCAGAAACAGCGCATGGCGCAGCGTAAATGCCGGCGGCTCTTCCTCCGCCGGGTCTTGCTCGTCGTCCGAACGAACCGCTTTCGCCGTATGATCAAATCGTTCCTCGATGCAATGGGTTTCGACTTGCGCTGCAAATACTTCATTCCAGATGAGACGGCTAATTCGCGGCGGGTCGTCGTATATGCCTTCGCTAAATCGGGCCATCAGCCGGTATACCTGGCCCGCATCCTCCGGCAGCTGAAACAGAATAGGCCCGCTTTGGTGCAGCCCATACGATTCATCGCGTTCCATATCGATAAGCTCCCAGCTTCCTTCGCCGGCCTCTATTTCCCGCCAATACAACCAGTCTACTCGTGCGGAGGGAATAAAGCCGCCATAACGGGCGGGGATCCGGTAATCGGGCTGGCGATTGGCCAATTCGAACCATAACGATAAAGGCATCTGCACCGGCAAGGGCCGATCGCACACAAGCTCCATGCTGGTTCCGGCTTCCCCTTTGGATCCGAACGAAAAAAAAGGCGCACTGCCCGATTCGAAATCATCGGCAATTTCGCGAACGCCATCTTCGGAATGAACGAATACCCGCCAATTGGAGTCGGCAAGCACGGTAACCGGTCTGACCGTTTCAAACGGCAGCTCCCCCACGCGGAGCAGCGTACCCAACGGAATCAAAATCGGGTGCGGCGCGCCGGAAAAACTTATGGACGTACTCGCAGCTTGTCTTTCAAGCGGCGCCTCTCCCAGCAGTTTCAGGAACTTACGCTCATGGCCATCTGTTACACGGTCCAAATGATACTGCTGCATCTCGATGTGCCAAGCCAGCATTTCTAGCAGCGTGATGCCCGGATCGTGCGCGTTTTCGTCAGTCCACTCGGGCATGATGCCGGGGATCAAATCCCGCATCTCGCGAACTAGCTGTTCGAAGGTGCGGTCATCAAGATTCGGTAACGGCAGCATGGCAAGCTCTCCTTTCTGCTATCCTGCGAATTTTTCACATTTATAAAATAATTCCGCAGCACCGGCGCGTAGCTGCGTGTTATTTCTTCAATTCCACGGAAATCCGATGCTCGCCCGGTACGATAATGCCATGACGGATTTCCGCCATACGCTCAAGCTGCCATTCGATCCGTTCGCCGTATTCGGCCTTGTATACATGTATGGCAAGTTGAGG
This sequence comes from Paenibacillus thalictri, assembly GCF_004307995.1. Taxonomy (GTDB): domain Bacteria; phylum Bacillota; class Bacilli; order Paenibacillales; family NBRC-103111; genus Paenibacillus_AF; species Paenibacillus_AF thalictri. The sequence goes on from NZ_SIRE01000004.1 coordinate 322,771, forward strand.
GATATGCACCACAGGGCTAACCGATTTCAACAGCGAGTAGAACATCGAATGATGCACCGCTTGGCCGATATCCCAGCCGCGCCCGTCCGCATTGCCGGTCAGCGGGTCCAAGAAAGCCTGCAGCTTGCGCACAATTTCACGTTCGGCAGGGACCACTTCATCCATGCCACGCACCCAGACCGTCGCTTGAACGCAAATTTCCAGCAGCGCGGGCTCCATCACCTGAAGGCTTCCGGGAAAGGCCATCGTCGCAGCGGACTGGGCAAGTAGCTTCTCTTCCACAGTCCGTTTCAATTCCTGAAAATGCGCGCCGTTGCCAAGTCCCGACTTCGGTAATACGACAATCGACATCGAGCCGGGCTCAGGCTCAAGTTTGACGTTGACATTCGGCAAACATTTGACCTTGGCTACGTTCTGATGCGCTTCGCGCGTCAACCATTCGTAATCCTCCGCCGTTACGGCACGGCGCAAGTGGGAGAATCGTTTGGGCCCGCGAACAATCGCTTCTTCCACCGTTCCCGAATCGCAACCGCCTGCCGCTGGCAGCGGATTGGTTACCTGATCGATAAAAGCAATGGAGTCCTGCAGCTTCGTTATGGAATGGACCGGCACATTGCCGCGTTTGCCGCCCCCCGTGGAATAGGTCACACGCACAGTGTCCTCCCCGGAAAGCGGCGGTTTGCGCCCGGCTGCGCCGTTTCCAAACATTAGCCGTCCGGTCGCCCGGTCGATCATGTAATGGCGGTCATTGGCGCGAGAACGCAGAAACTGGTCCGCCCGCTTATAACGGACCCACACGCGCATTATATTTCCTTCCGAATCGCGGATCACCTCAATTGCCGAATCGGCCCGTTCCAGCTCGGATATTTCTTCAGCAGGCAGTCCGCCGGTTTCGTCCACCCATACCTCTTCATCAAGCACGGGAGTTTCGGAAAGCACGAAATATTCGTTTGTATGTACCTCGGCGGTCTCATAAGTGGTTACGCGCTGCGGCAATTCATTGCGCACGGTCTTCTGCTGAACGGCAAGCGTCGTATTCAGCGTCATACTTAACGCCCTTGGCACATTGCCCGCTTCATGCGGCTCGTCGTAACGGCCGTCACGGTTAAGCACCCGAATCCAATACTTCTCGGCGCCAAAATAGGAAGCCAATGCAAAATCATGCGGCCCTATAAATTGCACGTCGCCGCTTCGAGTCAGCCCGTTGGTCCCATCCGCCACAGCCAGCGGCGCCCAGACGGCGGAATTGCCCGCAGCTCGTAAATACTCCCATTCCAAAAAGGGAATGTCGTCTGCCGTTGTACGGCGCTGGTTCAAGGTGACATACATGCTGATCGGACCACGCACCGGAGGCGCGTCGAATCCCAGCCACATCGCCGGATAACGCCCTTCCAGCCCGACGAATGGACGAAAAGTGACGCCGCCTGTGGACACTTCCACAGTGCGTTCCTTTTGCTCCAGATTGTTTTGCACAAACAGACGCTGCGGCGGATACAGCGGTTTGACGTAGCTGTAGCGAAGCCGCATCCCTTCCATGATCGGCGTGTAATAAATGGCGTTGGGCGAATAGGCATTCTGGATTTGCACAATACGGCCGCGGATCCAGAAGCTTTCTTCAGCGTTAACGAAAATCTCCTGCAGATCTTCCGGGCAGACAAAAGTGAGTTCGCGTTCTTCGATGCCTTCCCAAGGATCGCTGAACAGCTTTTGCGCTTCTGCGCTGACAGGCAGTTTCACCCATGCGGTGCCGTTCCAATATTCCCACTGCACACTCGATATGGTCACCGGATCGGGAATTTCTGTCTTGTCGACCTCGTGGCGCTTCATAATCATCTTCCAATTGATTTGCGGAGGTCTGCCGGGAATCAGCCGGTTTTGCTGAAAAGACAGCCGGAAGCGAACCGTAATGTCGGCGCCCCGCTTGGAGAACGCCTCTTTATTGGCGATGTAGAACAAGCCGTAATGCGCGAAGAAATCGCCGAACGGCTGACAGCCGTCCTCCGCATCGACCTGAATATCGTTAAAATACAGTCGATCGGGCAATATCCCGTCGGTATCGGCAGCTGCCGCAAAATCGCTTTTCATCACGAACCGGTCCATCTGCACTTTGCTTAATAGAGCGCCGCCGGACGATTCATCCAGCGACATCGCGCGGCAACGGATCCAATAACCGTAATGCCCGTTGAAATCAAAAGGATCAATGCTTCGTTTCTGCAGCTTGACGAGCCGGATGACCCCGTTGCTTCCGTAAACGCGATCAAAAGGCAGCCATTCTCCGGCATGATGATATTCCCACTTCACCTTGCCTCCATCGGTAAGCAGATCGACCGTTTCATTTACCGCATATTCATTCACCGCATTAAAAAACAGCAGCTCCACATACGCCGGATGATCCAACCGGAACAAAAATCCATGCTGCAAATACATCGCATGCGACTGCAGATTATCGCCTTCCATTCCGAATAAAGCAGTGCCTCGGCCGTCCCTCGCCCATTCCAGCGGCGTGCCGTCTCCCGCCAGTCGAACGATCCGATCGTGCCGCGGACTCATCGTCAGTAAATCGGTCAAACGCGCCGTAGTCAAAAGGACCGGGCGCGCAGTTTCGAATAGAATCGGCACCGATTCGCCGGGGACGGAAGCGGCCAGTTGCGTTCCCTTCTCCACATAGACGGATTCGGGGGTGCCTTCCGTCAAACGGAAGGTGACCTGCGCCATCGCCGGGCGAGCCTGGGCCAACTCCACATGGAAGCGATTCAGAAAAGAAAGAAAGCTTTTATAAGGAACCTGATTTAGCCGCCGGATATTGCCCTCAAGCATATGCGCGAACATCAAGGACAAAGCGGTCCCCGGATCCGGATCATCCGGACTGAAACTCCATTCCGGCGTATAAAAAGGCGCCATCAACCTGATTTGCTCCGTTAATCGAGCCATATTTCGTTCGTCTATGACCGGGTAATGGTTGCTTGTCCCCCCGCCCGCGCTTTGATTTGGCATATAGATCTCCCGTTGCTTTAATTTGATCCCTCATATAGGTAAAACGGATACACTTGGTTAAATAAATTGTTCGTGCTTCTCACTTCATATTGCACTTCGATCAGCAGCTTTTCCTCCTGCTTGCCATCCCGTTCGACGCGTACCGTCACTTCGTGAACACGGGGCTCCCAGGTGCGAATCGCCTCTTCGACCTCCGCTTCGATCAGGCTTAGCGTCTTGTCGTCATTCCCCTCGAACAAAAACCGGTCAATCCCGCAGCCGAAGTCGGGACGCATCAGGCGTTCTCCTCTGGAAGTCCATATAATGACACGTATGGCTTCGGCTATGTCTTCCTCGTAACTGGACTGCTTGATCCTGCCCGTCGTCTTATCCACTTCTATCGGGAATTTCCAACCTTTGCCCAAAAATTGTTTCGACATGGCCAGCCCCCTGCAGCATTAATTGATTTTGACCATCGTGCCCTTTAACGTAATCAAACCGTCCGATTTTATATTGACCGCGGCAGACCCTTTCAGATCAAGGGTGGCGGTAGCTTCAACGGCAACTTGCGTTGATTTCAGCTTAACGCTTTTGGTGCTCTCGATGACCGCATCGCCTTTATTGTTAATCGTAATTTTCGTTGTGCCGCTTTTAATCTCGATTTCGTTGGCGCTGCCGCCCTTAATGGTAATCACATTTTGGCCGCTGCTTTCTTCCAGCGTAATCGTATCGTTTTTCTCCTGCAACTCCAATTTGTGGCCTTTTTTGGTTTTGACGGATATTTTGCCTTCGTTCTCCTTGTCGTCAAACGTAACTTCGTGACCGGAACGAGAGGTCAGCTTGCGGATGTTATTTTTTTCGTCTTTGCCGGCAGGCGGCGGCTGGTTCTTGTTCCATAAGCAGCCGATCACAATAGGCTCGCGGATGTCTCCCATCTGAAAAGCCACCAGCACTTCATCGCCGATTTCGGGGATAAACAAGGAACCCCGGTCTTTTCCGGCCATCATCGTTGTCATTCTTGCCCAGTCAAACATCTTTTTATCGTCGATGATCGGTATTTTCAGCTTTAGGCGCCCCAGATTCTCCGGGTCCTTGTTGTCGGCTACAATTCCGATATAGACGCCGTTGACAATGCTCAGCATCTTGTCGTTCATCGCATTTAATGAATCAAAAAGCCCGCTCATCGCTTACACCGCATTTCCCTGCACCTCAAATTGGGTTAAATATCCGTCGCTGCCGATTCTATGAGAGGCGCTTTTAATATAATAAGGCTGATTTAACCTCCGCCCCAAACCGTCAAGCGTAATATACCGGCCTGCTCGTATTTCGGGCAGCCCTATACATTCCGCGCTGCCGGAAATAAGCTGCATGCCCCGTTCATTCATCACCGCGTCCGCTTTCGCCTGGGCATCCTGCGCATCTTCGGCATTGACGTATAACGTCTCTTCGAATGTCCCCAGCGTCTTCAGCAGATCGGCGCCGGTCGTACTGTTCGATCCGACTTTGTCTACGGTGCTGGAGGATGCCTCGATGACGGTCTGCGTTTTTGCATCCCAGCTCTTGACGATAACTTCCGTCACCTGATCGGATATGTTTTGTTCCAGATCAAAACGTATTAAATGCTTGCCCCAGGATAACGTCATCAGCGGCGTTTTATTTTTATTTTTCTTGCGGAAGTATAACGTCTTGCCCACGATAAAAAATTCATAGTTCAGCGTTTGGGCCAATGTTTGCAAAAATTGGTAATCGCTTTCCGGTTTATTTGGAAAATTCGGCAGCGGTTTGGATGTCTCGTCGATGTCGAAGCTGCTGGCGCCGTACTTTTGACCGATCTGCTTGACAATGTCGGAAATTTTCATGTTCGCAAAAGTCGAAGCGTGCCGCCCTCTCATCATCTTAAAGCTCAGGTCCATCCCGGTTACGGTTAATTGCGGCGTGCCGCCAGCGGGAAAGCTCATCTGGATCGACGTAATGTAGCCGAAAAATAATGGCGTCATCCGGTCCGTATAACCCATGTGCACTTCCAGCGTCTTGCCCAGCGCAAGCTGGTCGCCCAGCCAATCGAAATCCCGCTTCACCAAATTATAAGCATTGCTGACTGTAAACGAGACGGTGTCGGATTCTTCGGACGCCGTTGTATCGACGGAAAGTTCGGTAATGGCCATTCCTTCCCGGACGGCGTCGTCATTGTTCACAAGGAGCTTAAATCCGGGAGCGAGGAAGTTTCGGTAATTCTTCTCCAGCTCGTCAAAGGTATATTTGTCGGTTCCGAGTTTCAAATCGCTCATCGCTGTTTCCCTGCCTTACCCGTACAATCTCGGAATTTTGATGACCGTGCCCGGCACCAGCTGCTTCGGATTATGAATGCCGTTGGCCCGCGCAATTTCCCGCCATAGACCCGGATCTTCATATTCTTCAGCCGCAATTCGCCACAGCTGATCGCCTTGCTTAATCGTACGCTGCTTCGTCCGGTCGGCGGATTGCCGGGGAATGCGCTGGAATTGCTCCTTAATGCTCTGGACAGCGCGAAACGTCACATTGACGGTAGCTCGAACGGGAATGCCGGAAGAAAGGAACATCGTATATTTTTGCGTAGCCTTCTCGACAACGCCTTTAAATTGTAAAGACCCCCAGGTGAATTTACATAGCGGAGGAGCATGCAGGTCTTTGTCGACATCAAGCAGTCCGACAATTTTCGAAGTGTGTTTGCGTACATCCGTTCTGAGCTCGTAAGTATCGAAAAATAAATCCATCGTTAACGTCGTTGCTTCACCGCTGACAAACTGCGCGATCGGCTGGGATAATCCGGGAATCGTATGCCAGGAATATTGGTTGGACGAATCCAATGAATACTCATTGGGATTAAACAGCACATCCAGCCATTCGGTTTCATTTCCACGTTCCACAATGATCGTTGCTTTTTCGGTCACTGCGCATCACCTCATCTTTTCCTGGAGGCCACTGAAAAGTGAACGCTACATGAGCGAATCATGCTTACGATCGCCAATTGTCCGCGAGTTTCTTGAATCTACCTGCTTACGTTGCGGCAGGTGAAATTGGGGACAAAAGCGAACGTTGGTGTTTCTCCAGCATGATTTCGCTCACTCCGCTGCTTTTTCAGCGGCCTCTCTTTCCTGTCGGGGGCTCCCCAAAAAGTAATCTGAATCAGCCGCTAAGTTTATCTTCACTTTTGGGGGGTCCAAGAGGATCAAATGCCCCTCCGCTGCTGTTCAAATCGAACCCTCCGGGTGAACTCTTTATATACCTGATCGGTTATCCGGTTAATATTGACATTCGGCTGTTCCCACTGCTTCTTCGCTTGAAGCAAATTGGTTTCCACGGTTTTGACCGCTTGCTGCAGGCTTTGAAGCATCGGGTCTTGCGCCTGTTTGGCGTTTGCCGATTTGACCGCAACGTCCAGCGGTACGGCTTGTACCGCTCTTTGCCCGGGTAAGACAGCATTCGCGGCTACAGCCCGTGTCTGCCGGTTGACAAGCTGCAGGTTTGGCTCTGCGATAACCCTGCGGCTGTTGCCGATGGTTGCTTCCGCAGCTTTTGAAGGCTGTACCAGAGGCATGATCGCTGCCGGATGCGCCGTTTGCTGTGCAATCCGCTGCAGCCTTATTAACGGCGGACGCGAAACGCCCGATGCGGCTTGAGACTGCGCTGCACGCCGCCTTGCTAACGGAGCTTGGGCGGCGGCGAAACGTACCGCCTGCTGCAGCAATTCCGCTGCCGGTGGTTTGCGGTGCACCGGTGGCTGCGCTGCCCCAGCGGGGCGGACAAGTTCAACCGGCCGGGCGACGGCCGTGACATAACTTATCCGGCGCTGCCGTCCTTGCCCTTGGCTCGCCGCTGTAGGCTGCGGGTACAGATGCTCCACTCTATGGTTGAGCATCTGATTGTGCAACTGCACACGGCGCTCTATTCTGCGTTCGAGCGTCTGGTTGCGCTGTTTCACCTGGCGCTCCACTATGCGATTGAGCGTCTGACTACGCTGCTGCACTTGGCGTTCCACTTGGCGGTCGAGCGTCTGACTCTGCTGCTGCACTTGGCGTTCCACTCTACGATCGAGCGTCTGATTGTGCACTTGCACTTGGCGTTCCACTCGGCGCTCGAGCGTCTGATTACGCAGTTGCACTTGGCGTTCCACTCGGCGGTCGAGCATCTGATTGTGCACTTGCACTTGGCGTTCCACTCGGCGGTCGAGCGTCTGACTCTGCAGCTGCACTTGGCGTTCCACTCTACGATCGAGCGTCTGATTGTGCAGTTGCACTTGGCGTTCCACTCGGCGGTCGAGCGTCTGACTACGCAACTGCACTTGGCGTTCCACTCGGCGATCGAGCGTTTGATTGCGCTGCTGCACTTGGTGCTCTATTCGGCGGTCGAGCGTCTGACTACGCAGTTGCACTTGGCGTTCTACTCGGCGGTCGAGCGTCTGGTTGCGCTGCTGCACCTGGCGCTCTACTCGGCGGTTGAGCGTCTGACTATGCAGTTGCACTTGGCGTTCCACTCGGCGGTCGAGCGTCTGATTTCGCACCTGCACTTGGCGCTCTACTCGGCGGTCGAGCGTCTGAGTGCGTACCTGCACTTGGCGCTCCACTCGACGGTCGAGCATCTGATTACGCACTTGCACCAGGCGCTCCACTCTACGCTCGAGCATCTGATTGCGTAACTGCTCCTGACGCTCTACTATGCGATTGAGCGTCTGATTGCGTAACTGCTCCTGGCGCTCCACTCGGCGATCAAGCGTCTGACTACGCAGTTGTACTTGGCGCTCTACTATGCGATTGAACGTCTGACTGCGCACTTGCATTTGACGCTCTACTCGGCGGTCGAGCATCTGACTATGCAGTTCCACTCGGCGGTCGAGCATCTGGTTGCGCTGCTGCACCTGGCGCTCTACTATGCGATTGAGTGTCTGATTGCGCTGCTGCACCTGGCGCTCTACTCTACGATCAAACGTCTGACTGTGCAGTTGCACTTGACGCTCCACTCGACGGTCAAGCGTCTGATTGCGCAACTGCACCTGGCGCTCCACTCGGCGATCAAACGTCTGACTACGCACTTGCACCTGACGCTCCACCCGTCGATCAAACGTCTGATTGCGTACTTGCACTTGCTCCAGGCGCACGAATGGGGTTCGCAGCCGTTCCGCCAGCCGGTCTGCAAATGAAGGATCGGCTCCTGTGAAATGCAACGTCAACGGTCTTACAAGTGTATTCTTATAGGTGGAGTCTGGGCTTCGGTAAATCCTCGCCAGTTTTCCTTCGATATGACGCAAAACCGGAATGCCGGTTCTTCGGCTCATTTTTGTTCCGGCCGCAGCGGCGCCGGAATGATCCGGTAGTGTCCTCCGCCTTATACTGTCCGCGTAGATGTTGGTATAGAGGGCACCCATCTTCCGTGCGGCAACCATTCTGAACACCGCTGCGGTGTTGGTTTGTGGCGTATTGCCAAATATTCGCCGGGTTTCTGTTTCTGCTTTTGCTTGGACGCTCTGATTTGCAGGCAACCTGACGTTATTTATTTGTTCATGCCGATGTGATGACCGCTCTACTTCATAAGACCTGCGGGACAGCATCATTTGCCATTCCCGCCCAAATCTTGTCCGGGAACGGGCCATATACTCCATCGGATATGTGAATTTTCGAAGTGTTGAGTTTACTTTTTCCAGTAAAATAGGATGATTCATATATTTCGCGATGGGAGTAAATAAATGGAGCCGAACCGCAGTGCGAGCTATTTCGTCCTCCTGCCGGGAACCGCGCCTATGCTGCATGCGCAGCACTTGACCGCCTTTTTCCCACCGGTTGACCTGCTGCTGTTGGATCTGCGGAAGCAGTAGACCCAGCCTAGATAAAGCCAGCTCACGTTGTTCCGGTCCAAACATGTAAGTTTGCTTCAGCAAACCCGCTCTCAACGGCGCTTGTGAAGCTGGCTCTCCATTTGGCCGAACAGAAAGAAGGCTCTTAACCGCATACCCAAATGGATCCTGCTTTAGCCGGCGTAAACCGGAAACACTGTTGTTTATTAAGGCTTTCTGCAATAATTGCCGGTTGCTTGAAACTTGCGATAAAACCTCACGTAGTTGCCCATTTACAACAACCAGTTGACTCGTCTTGCCATACAATCGGCGGGTCACAAAAACGTGAGGGCGTGTTGCCGTCTCAAGTTTGGAATAAATCCGCCTGACGTTACCATTTTGCAAACTCGTTTCATGGTTTGAATCAAGGAAAGATAAAAGCTGCGATCGGGAGCGGTTCTCGCGTAATAAAATCCGCTGCTTCAACGAATCACCGTTAAGCGGTTTACTTAACTCGCGATGTGCCATTGTCCTTGTACGCACATACCGTTCAAGCCACTCGCTCAGATGATGTTGTCCACGAATCCGAACCACACTTTGCAATCGTTCGTCAACATGTGTTATATTCCGACGTTCCGTTTCCATGGACCTTACGATTAACGCCATGTTTTGTAAAACTTTTTGTTTCTGGCCGAATCCACTTTCTCCGGTCAGATAAAACATGGAGGCAGCCGGATAGCGGGCCAAGTTTGGATAAACCACGGAAACCGCTTGGGCCGTACGCCGCAGGCCAGGAGTACTGCTCCATCCGGCGTGCACCTCACTCAGCCCGGGTTGTGGCGCTGTTCGGCGGGTCATCAGCCGTCTTTGCGCCGTTTCGGCATCAACAGAAACCGTGCCCGGGTTGCCCGCCCTGACTACCGGTCTTATTGTATTTTCGCGACCAGCAGAACCACTGGTTTCCCCCGCCCTAAGCGGTCTTGAAACTACAGTGGTGACAAGCTGGCGTGGTCTGAAAAATATTCGTTGCGTATCGGTTTCAATCCGGATACGCCGTTCGGCGGGCAATCCCGCTATATGTATTTGTTCATACCGATTCAACAACTGCACCATGGGACGGGATGTGCGGGACTGTGGCAGCCCCGGGTTTCCCGCCGCTGCATGGCTTGCACGCGGACCAGCCTCCGGCTCAAGCTGCGGATTGCTCCGTGGGAGCAGGCCGCGATAGCCAATCACGGAAACCGCGCGTACTGCAATTTTTTGTATCGGATATGTTAATTTTCGAATGATGGTTTCGGAAGACTCATTTCGGCTTCGCGTGTTAGGAGTAAAGATTTGACTTTGTGCTATAACTTCTTTCAGCAGATCTGCAGTAATTGCCTCTCCCGGAACGTAATGCCGGGCATTCAGCGGGTTAGTGCGCTGCTCATTGGATACCGGTTTCACACGGGCTTCATCTTTTGAACGCCGTATCTCACCTTTGCTAACGGGAACTTCGCCCCTGGCGTTATTCGCCTTCTGCGACTGCCTTGTTTCAAGCTGCCGCCGCCGTTCTTGCATTTGCAGCATATTATAAAGCCGCATATTCAACTGAATAATCGGGTTGATGTTTTGCCTAAACAAATGAAAATGGAACATGGCCGTTGTTGCCGCCCGGCCAGCTTGATTGGACGCTTGGCGATGGACCATCGAACCCCGCTGCTTACCGGATGGGGACCAGCCGTATTTGCCGACCAGACGATTCGCAAAAGCAGCGTCTGACAGACGAATGGAACGCAGTTGATTTTTTTCGCTTGCGGATGCCATACTTTGAGTGCGAATACGCTTCGCGGACACTGCTGGGGACTTGCTTGGCGCCTTAGACGACACTTCTGCCTTACTGGACATCGCAACTGACACCGTTGGCTTACTTGGCGCCTTAGACGATGCTGCTGCCTTACTGGACTTCGCAGCTGACGCCGTTGGCTCACTTGGCGCCTTAGATGACGCTGCTGTCTTACTGGACTTCGCAGAGGACGCCGTTGGCTTACTGGGCACTTCAGGTGACGCTGCTGCCTTGCTGGACTTCGCAGCTGACGCCGCTGGCTTGCTTGGCGCCTTACTTGATGCCTCCGCCGCCTTGCCTGCTGCCGGAGTTTTGGCTGGCTTCGTAGATGCAGCGTTTTTTTTGCGCGAAGAAGTTGGCTTGGAGTCCGCGGAGTTGCGCTGGTTCTCCTTCTGATCATCCTTCTCCCGTTCGCTCATTCGAAGCCCTCCCTTCTATATGCAGCAGTACGCTTAAATTAATCTTATTGTGACTGGACGTATTAGACGGCTTTAAGCCCGTTATGAATCAGTTCTATAGATTCTACCGCAATTCCGCTGTTTGTTGCGTTTAGTTCCGGCCCTGTCCACTTCGCGGGGAATCCGTCATAAAAGTTCCAACGGCGGAATTCCTGATCTTTCTCGTTGTATAAAATAATAGACCCGCTCTTCCGCGTAATATAACCTTCCGTAACATCCGCATACCATTCCCAAAGCTCATTGGTAATCGTTACGCCCCGTTTGAGAATAAGCGGTTGAAGTTTCGTTCTTCCCGGGAGCCGATGAACGTAACTGTTAAGGCCGCCTTCCGGCACCTCCAGCAGTTCCGTCTCCACCGTCAGTCCGCTTACTTCCGAAAAGCTGGCTACGAACATACCATCGAGCTCGACCATAAATCGGTAAGCGCCTACGACGTTTGGGCGATCTTTGACTGTTTTGCGAATCAAGCGCTTCACCTCTTTTTGAACACATCAAATGGATTATGCTTATCCGGCTCGTCGTTCATTTTACGGTTAATCTTCGAGATTTCTTCACACCATCTGCGTCTTTCCCGGTGTTCCATATTCATCACCTCGTCGTGACTCCAATGGAAGTAATAAGCAATAAATCCGGTTTCTTCATACAGCCGATCTTCCGGATACAGACTTATGCCCCTTCCATCTCGGACAAAAAAGAAATATCTACCTCGTGCTCATGCTCGCATTTGGGGCAAACGGCCTTCACGGTCAACCGCTCGGTTTCGTTAATTTCACGGTATAAATTTTGCAGATAAGCCAAATCGGCAGTGAACAATCGCTCAATTGTTTTCGTGTCAATCGCACGCAGATCTCCCAGCTTCGTGATTACCCGCGCGAGCAAAATAATCGTCAAATAACCCGGATTTTGCTGGACCCGCTGATCGCGCATCGGCAATATTTCGTCGGCGGCCGTCGCAAGACGCATCGTTCCTCTGCGGTGCAAATTTCCATTTTCGTCAACGTATCCTTTTGGCAGCTCAAATTCGTATTCAGTCTTGAACGACATGTCGTTCCTCCTTGAAGGCATAGTTTAATTAGCGGCGATAAACCGATGAGGAACGCCGCCATAGCGGCCGTTCCTCTCCCGGCATCATATTGAACTTATGTTATTGAGTGCGAAGCATTCCTTCATGCGCCAGCTCAAGCAGCTCGATCGCCACTTCGGAAGCCGTTGCGTTAAAATCAGGGGCGGTGTACTTGGCCGGCCATGCTTCGATGACTTGCCATGTGGCGACATCTTCGCCCTCTTCGTTAATCGCAATAATAGTAACCGTTTTTCTTTCAATAGTTCCTTCGACAATACATTCCTGAATCCATTCGAACAGATCCATGGAATCCGTAGCGCCCCATTTCAAAGAAATGTTGCCGTATTTGGCGAGCCCGGGCAGCTTGCGCGGGGTGATTACATCAGTGCCCTCGCGATACTCAACGACGTCCAGTGAAGCGTCGAAACCGGAAACTTCGCTGAATCCGGCTTGTTCAATACCTTCAACCTCTACGCGAAATCGAAATTTGCGATATGGATCATTACGTTCGCCAGCCATCTATTCTCTTCCCCTCATTCTTTAATTAACGCCAGTCGTTATTGCTCATTCGTTTTTTGTGTAATGCGGAATACCACGAACTCTGCAGGTTTTACCGGCGCAATGCCGATTACGCAAATAAGGCGGCCGTTGTCAATATCATCCTGCGTCATTGTATTGGAGCTGATGTCGATGAAGAAGGCATCGCCTGGAGATGAACCCATCAAAGCGCCGCCTCTCCAAACACGTGTCAAGAAAGCATCGATGGTACGATGCACACGCGCCCATAACCGCTCGTCGTTTGGCTCGAATACGACCCAATTGGTTCCTGCTTTAATCGATTCTTCAACAAAAATGAAAAGACGGCGAATGTTAATATATTTCCAAAGGGCGTTCGAAGAGGTCGTGCGAGCTCCCCAGATACGGATGCCTTGACCGGAAAAGCTGCGGATCAAATTGACGCCTTTCGGATTCAAAATGTCCTGCTCGCCTTTATTATACTGTACATCCAGGCCTGTGCAGCCCCGGATAACCTCGTTCGCAGGCGCTTTTTCGACACCGCGCGTATTATCGCTACGCGCATATACGCCGGCTACCGAACCGGACGGAGGAATAAACACATTGCGTTTCTCCAGCGGATCGAATACTTGCAGCCATGGATTATACAACGCCGCATAGCTGGAATCGAACATATCGCGGTGTGTCAGTACGTCAGGCACCTTGGTTTTCTCTCTAGGAATGTCGAGAACCGCAAAACGGCTGCCCAAATTTTCGCAATGCGCCACAAGCGCCAACTGTACGGCAGGATCGGTCACACCCGGGATCGCCATGATGCTCACTTGGTCGTTGTCGACAAATGCCTGAATACCGGTCCGTTTGCCGGGTCCGTTATCTTCGCCGATGTAGTTGCCCGGGCTGATTCCGCCTTGGGAACCGTCCGAACCGCCTGCCAGTGTAATGACCAGCTTCGATTGTTCGGCAAACAGGGAGACAAGATCGGCATCGTTATTGACGGCTTGAATTTGCACCAATGCGGAGCGGGATGTAACTTTATCCACGTGATTGGCCGCCGTAGCGTTCAAGGAACAATTGTCGTAGGTTTCGACTTCATCGCCGTATACGACGTAAACCGTAAATTCAACGGTCGACAGCACCTTCACCGGGAGCAAACCGTTGTCGACAACGTCGCCGTCCAGTGCGCTTTCCAGTTCAATGATGTTGTCGCGCGACTGAACGACCTTGCTGTAAGTTTTCTCTGCGCCGTCAAAAAATGCGACGACATCGCCTTCGTTGAAACCGGCGTTGTTTTTCACGCGGTATTTGTTATCTCCCAAATCTTCGAAGATTTGTGTCTTCGCTTTGCTGGCGGGTTCGCAAAAAACTTGAACCGCATTTCCCCATGCTCCCGGATTTTTGGCAGCAATGTGAAAAACTTCTCCTTCATTCCCGGCAATCGCCGCATCCGAAGGCGCCACCCGCATGACATATGCGCGGGAACCTCCATTTGTGAAAAACTGATCGACGGCATATGCTAGGTAGCGGTATGTACCAAATTGATTTTCCGACAAGTATCCGCCATAGTTGCGTTTGAAATCATTCATGCTCGTTACAAGTACAGGCAGTCCTTCGACTGGCCCTCTTCCAGCAAGTCCGATAAAACCTGCTGTGCTTGTGCTTACGCCGGCTAACGGTTGTCCCGCGCTGTCAAACTCTTCAACGTAAACACCAGGTGATAAATATTCGGCCATTTTAGTTGCCCGATTGTCGGTAGAATGTTGTCATTTCCGTTTTCTGCCGAAACCGGTTCCTCCTTTCAAAATTGAAATATGCAAAATCGAACCGCCAAAAACAGCGTTCGATCGGTGCAACAAAGCAGGTTACTTCTTCTGCTTCAAATGAACTTGGCGCTCTCTTACGCGCGACGTCGTTTTCACTCTTGTCGAATCGACAAATACGGGACCTATTCGATAACAAAGCGAAAGTTTATACGGCATATTCGGAAACAAGCTGATTGCCGTGTCAAGCGGAATCTCTTCTTTAACGATCCGAAACTGGCCGTCCGTCCCCGTTAGCGATCCGACCAAATCGTCCCCTTTAAGTACATTATGATCATGAAGCACCTGCAGCGTCTTACCGAGCATCCTGTGCTCGTCGATCGAGCGGGACAGGACGTCTGAAGCCGAATGTGCGGTAATTAGATACGTTAAGTCCATGGCAATCGGCGGAAACCGCATGCGATCGCCTTGGTCAATCATTTCGTTGCTGCGAAAGTCCGTGTTCTCCTTCACCTCAAACAAATAGAGCGTTAAGTTCATATCTCCTTTGTCATGCGGGTGAGCCAACCCGACTCCGTCAGGATGCCCGATCAATTCGGGCACAAGCGCCCTTCTAAGCACCTTCACCAAAGACAAGCCGATATCGGAAATTACCGTATAATCCGCCACTCTCTACCCCCTCCAGAATTCAGCATACGCGCCAAGCCGTTCCTTAAGCAGCACCTTCCCGGTCTTCTTAAATTCCTGAACAGCCCCTTCAATAAACTGCTTCATGGATACGGCCACTCCCTCTTCGGCGGCAAGATACGCTGCCGTCACGACGATATTTTTAATCGGGCCGCCTGATAATTCGAAGGTATGTGCAAGAAACGGAAAATCGATAGGCTCCTGCAAAGGCAGTTCGGACGGAATGGATGATCTCCATAGCTGCTCCCGCTGAACAGGGTCGGGAAACGGAAACTTGATGATAAGAGGAATTCTGCGCATGAACGCATCATCCAGATTTTGCGAGAAATTCGTGGCCAGAATGGTCAGCCCGTCGTATTCCTCCATCTTTTGCAGCAAGTAGGATGTTTCCATATTGGCATATTTGTCGTGCGCGTCTTTAACTTCCGAGCGCTTGCCAAACAAAGCATCCGCCTCGTCGAAAAACAGAATCGCGCCGCTCACTCGCGCATGATCAAATATTTCGCTGAGATTTTTCTCCGTCTCCCCGATATATTTGCTGACGATTCTCGACAAGTCGATCCGGTATAACTCGGCGCTCATCTCTTTGGCCATCACCAGCGCCGACATCGTTTTGCCGGTTCCCGGAGGCCCCGTAAACAACATGCTTGTTCCTTTGCCGTAGGCCAGTTTACGATCAAAACCCCAGTCGTGCATCACCTTATGCCGATGGACGATTCTGCTGCAAGCTTGACGCAGCAAACCCATCGTTTCTTTCGGCAGGATCAGATCGTCCCAGGTGAATCGTCCTTCCAGCTTAACGGCCTTTTCCTGCAAACGGTGATTAATGAGATGGTAAGCCACCCGGTGCAGCTCGGAAGCGGTAGTAGGATCGGCTTGGCGGATTTGATCGTAACCATGCCGCTGCCATGCCCGGTGTTTGCACACCTCGTCCACCGCTGCCTGTATGGAGCCCGGCGTAAAGCGGAACTTCCCTGCCAATACGCCCGAATCGGCGTTTGTAATCGGAAGCCTATCGCTAGCCAGCATGCGCCACAACATCTCCCGTTCTCCGATATCGGGAACCGCCAGAGGAATGTGCATCCATAACATGCCCGACAAGGCGGAGACCGGCGGTCTTATCTCCTCTTCACCCATCATCAGCACAACATCTTTCCAAGCCTGCAGGCGCTCCATGAGCAGAAAACTGCGGCGGTTGGCATCCTGTAAAACATGTATGCAATCGAATGCGGGAATCGCGTCAATCAGTTGGGCTTCGCGCAGCATTCGGTCGACATCATCAAGGAAATCCCGGTCATTGTCGGGAGCACGGGACATATCGTAGGCGAGCAGCGGACGCTGGAGGCTTGCGCATAAATGGCGGGCATGCAGCGTTTTGCCACTGCCTCCCGGCCCGCTCAACATGCAGGCCACCGTTGTGTCGACGGTGCCGCTATATGCGGCGAGGCGTTCAAGACGTTCCTGAATCTCATGGTTGACCAGAAGCGGCGGCAGGGTTGATGTTTCGCAAGCATCCACGGATAAATGAGCCAGAGCTCCGTCATACCGATATTCCAGGCCTGTACAAAAATAGACGATCCGCTCATCCAAACGGATGGGTGCATGAAGCATTGAAGCGGATTCCGGCGAACGAATGAAAAGCGATTTATCCAAGAAAGTCCGGCAAAACCGCATTCCGGTTAAAATCTGCAGCGCCTGGATCCGCTCATCTTCGCTGCTGCAGCACAATTGCAGCAAGACATCTGCGGTGACGTATTGGCGGGTCATGTCATCCTGAATGAATCCGTACAGACGCAAATATTTTCCGTCTACATGGGGGGCAAGCAGGGTGACAAGCAGCCTCATCTCCAGTTCATTCAGCTTAAATAACGATTGCAGCCGAATGAGCGGAAGCATCGACAAACGCCTTGCGGTTAACGCCAGACGGGCCGATATCCACTGCTCGATCTGATGCAGACCCAGCTCTTGCTCCGCGGTCAGCTCCCCATCGGGGTCCGGATGATCCAGCAATTGCGCGGCTTCGGAATCGGTCATGTACACGCCATGGAACGTCCTGTCGAGCAAATCGCTCTTGGGGGTTGTGTTCCTCTGATGGATCCTGCATTCCAACATGAAATCGAGCTTCGTGATTTCATCACGCAGATGATCCATTGCATTCTCATACGGCAGCGCGGCTGAGAAGGTGTGAAGAAGTCCTCTCATCATCGGCCCGTTCCAATCCGCTGCAACCGGCCGGGCTTCGGCTGCAGATCAGGGCTAGGGACCCATCGCCAGCACCACATGCGCCCCACTCTCCTCTTCCGCATCACATTGCAGGAAAACTATGGTTTCGACAATTTTCAAAAATAAATTTCTTCATCTTTTTTATTTTTGCATGATGTTTCCCGATACGCAAGCGATATTTCCCGATTTCACGGTGATTTGACAAGATTTGTGGTAAAATTCACAGTCATGATGGCAATGTCGTCGGATTGCGGATTGCCATCGGCAAAAGTGTACACCTCGCTGCGGATCCGCTCGGCGATTTCCATCGGCGAATGCGACGCATAATGTTCCAGAATCCGGCATAGCCGGGCTGCTGTGAACCATTCCCCCCGCCCGTTCTCCGCTTCGGTTACCCCGTCGGTATACAAAACCAGCGTTTCTCCGGATTCCAGCCGAGCTTCGCCGTCGGCATACTCCCCATCGGCGAATATGCCAAGCGGAAGATGCTTGGTCGACTCCAGCTTGCGCACTCCTTCCGGGCCCAGGATGTACGGTGTGCAGTGTCCCCCGTCGCAATACCGGAGCTGCCCTGTCTGCGTATCCACAATCGCGAGGAAAATCGTCGCAAACATTGTCGAATCATCCGTGCTGACTTCCCGGTTAATCGCCTCCAGAATAAATGCCGGAGATTGGCGGTCCGCAGCTTTCGCCTGAATCCAGATCATTAACCCGGACATGAACAGAGCGGCCGGCATCCCCTTGTCCGACACGTCGCCAAGGCATATGAGCATCTGGTGGTTCCCCAGCTCGATAAAATGGTAGAAGTCTCCGCCGACTTCATTCGCCGGAAACAAACAGGCATGCAGCTCGACGCCGCCCGACTGCAGCGCGCTTCCGGGAAGAAAGTTCTGCTGAATGTCCCGCGCAATTTTCAATTCGCTCTCCATGCGCTCCTTAGCGGCCGTTGTCTGGCGCAGCGTGTCCATCGACCTCGCCAGCGCTTCGTACAGAAACATATTTTCCAGCGCAGCGGCTGTCGGCGAAGCAATCATCTCCAGCAGCTTCAGGTCGCGCTGATTAAACGCTTTGCCGCCCCTTTTGTTAATAACCTGGAGCACGCCCACCGTCTTGCCGTTCGAGACGACAGGGACACACAGCATATTGCGCGTAGGCACATTCACCTTCGTCGAAACCCGGTTCGACCAGCGGGGATCTTTGGCCGCATCCGCAATCAACACGGATTTGCCGGATTGTGCGACCCAACCCGCAATGCCCTCTCCCAGTTTCAGCCGGATTTCGCGCACCTCTTCATTTTTGTCCCCGGTCGTTACTTCAAAGTACAACTCGGCGCGTTCCTCATCCACAAGAATAATGGACGAACCTTCGGCTTTCATCTCGTCGGAGGCCGTCTCCATAATAATTTGCAGCAAGTCCTTGCGTTTAATCGTCGAGTTCAGCCGCATTCCAAGCGCAAACAACTTCTGCGTACGCCGCCATTCCTTCCACGCGGTAGCTGCGGCAGCGACGGCCAGCAGAAGTAGCAGCGCCATGATGAGCAGGGCCAGTTCGTGTATCATTTCGCCACCCCCGTCAACCCATTAAGAAGATACGTGCGCCAAAGCTTCCACATGGGTTGAGTAGATCGCAAATATCGTATGGAACCCGGATATTTGGAAAACCTCGTTGACACTGTCATTTAACCCGCAAAGTGCGATTTTGCCGCCGGCGGCGCGTGTCTTTTTGGCCCCTAACAGCATGACGCGTAATCCCGCGCTGCTAATGTATTCCAGCTTGCTAAGATCAAATACAAACGTCTTTTCCCCTTGGTCCGTCAGTTTCAAAAATTCGGCTTCCACCTGGCGTGAGGTCGTACCGTCCAACCTGCCGTCCAGTCCGATCAGCTTTACGTTTCCTTGCTCCGCGATTGTCACAATCATCGAGATAGCTCCTTTATATTGCTTGAGTAATGTTCTTGCGCAAAATCAGCTCATTGCGGCCGTCAATCCGCCGGTATTCACAGTTGTCCATCTTCTGCTTGATCAAATAGATGCCAAGCCCGCCAATTTGCCGCTCCTCCGCCGACAACGCGAGATTCGGCGCTTCATACGCCACCGGGTCAAAAGGCGGTGCGGCATCGACAAAACGGATGTTCAGCTCATCTTGTCCTTCCATCCACATCGCGACCTCGATGGGGGGATAGCCCGCTAAGGCATCAGGCCGATCGACTCGATAACCGTGTTTGACAATATTCAAAAACCATTCCTCGCAAACAAGCTGCAAGTCCAGCATGAGCGGCTCGTTCCACTGGCGATTTCGGCAAAAGTCGTCGATCGCCTGCTTGAATCGCTGCCATTCCGCTAGGGTTGGGGCCAAGCTTAACAGTACACGTTCCAGGGCGGATCCCCTCCTCCTAACCAAGCTTCAGCATCATGCGCTCCATGGTCCGCAGGCGGTTGCCGACGGAACGCAAAAGACCGATTCCAATGTCCGGGTATAAGCGGACCAGCCGCACCGTTTCGTTCCCCTCAATTTCCAGCACCCGCACATGATCGAACAAGGCCTGGGCGGAAACAAGCGACGGCCGGTCGTCGAAAAGCGCCGCTTCCCCTATCGACTGCTTTGATCCGAGCACGCTAATCGTGCCCTCGATCCCATCTTCGTTCACTCCGCTAATCTCTACGTGGCCTTCCACAATCACTTTTAAAGCCACGCTGGACTCGCCTTGCTTGATCAAATAACTGCCTTCCTCGTACACCTTCTCGCTGGCGATGCTGGCGATGCGGCCCAGCTCTTCAACCGAAATCTCGGCAAACAGAGGAACCTGTTTCAAAAACACGATTTTGTCAAGCGCGCTCAAGTATTCCCAATTATCTACCAAAACCGATTCTCCTTTCGCTGCGCCCGCTTTGATGGCAATGGCCTGCAGCCATGGATCCGATACCTCCGCCTTTAATTCTACCGCTCCCGATTCAGCCTGGGAATGGGCGCTTGCCTTGCGGGAGGCGGACGTTCGCTGATGCTGCTGGTAAAAAACCAGCAAAGCCGAAGCCAGCTTCGAATCGCCAAGTCCCTCCGACAAGATTTCTAGGCCGTGGTCGCGGATCTCCTCATCGCTGTGCTCTACCGCATGACGGATCTGCGGAATGGAACGTTCATCGCCGAAGCGGATCATAACCGTCCAGATCGTATCCAGCAGCGCCGATTTCACTTCGCTTAAGCGCATGCGCGCCAGCTGTGTCCATTCGTCCTGCCCCAACGCGGCAATTTGCGCCACGAACTCATCATTGGCCCGCAGCTCCCTCAGCTTTGCCACACAAGACGGCACGACGAGCTCCCGGATCATTTTCTCGTTGCCCAGCGCGTTGACGATGGCGACCGTCGAACGCCATATTTCTCCGTTCGGCGAATCGAGGAAGCGGATCATTTCCGGCAGCGCCTCTTCGCCTACGTCCATTAACGCAAGTTCAATTGCTGCGCGTAGCTCCATGTCCGCGCCAATGAGCAGCTCGCGCAAGTTGGTCGCGGCTTCGCTGCCGCCCAGCTTGCCGATCGCCCGAACAGCAGCGATTTTCACCAGCGGCGCAGGATTCAGCAAGCACATCATCACATCGAAGTACAAATTCGCCAGTTTCCTGGCTCCGACCACCTCGCAAGCCAATATGGCAGCTTCGTCTTTCCCTTGCAGCAAAAGGCGCAGCCCCGCCTCCATTTGCTCGATGGATTCCGCTACCATCAGCGCTTCCGCCTGAACCGCGGGACTGATGTCGGAAAGCGCCTCCTCCATCCAAGCTTGCTTGCCTCCGGGAGGATCGTCTTCGGCGAATTGCTTGCGGAAGGCGGCGGCACGCACATCCGGGTCCGGATTGCGCAAATAAGCCTCCCGCTTGCCTGCATCCAGACTCTTCCATCCGCTTGGATGGACGGCTGACAATGCAAGCGCAAGAAGCTCAGCGGAGCCGCGGGCCCCGCAATGCAGCAGCGCCGTTGTCGCAGCCGGCTCCGGATTGCGCTGAAACAACTCAATGGTTAACCGGCGCACCGTTTCGTCCGGATGCTCCAATTGGTCGATCAGCGTTTTCCGGACACGTTCATGTTTCATCGATTCCAGAAATTCGCCAAGGAAGTCCTTCATTGACGAAGAACCTACCTTCAAAAATTGGACCAGCTCTTTAATATAGAGATGCCTTCCGGCCCAAGCGAGCGCGACTAATCCGACTGCGGCGGCAATGCCGACCGCCGACTGCCCTGACAGCGACATCCCGGCCTGGGAATGCAGCATCGACAAGCTCGACCCGATGAGAATGCCCGCCGAAGCGGCGATGCCTTGCGCCGTCAAGCGGAAGCCGTCCCGGTGCTGGATGGACTGCATTTTGAAATACAGCTGGTAGCTCGGCTCGGCAAAATAATAAAGCAGCAAATACATCAGCCCGTACCCGATGGAAACGGCGGCCATCGCGAAGTGTGACTGCACAAACAACGCAGCCAAAATAAAACCTGCCAAAAACACAAAAGAAATCGCGAAAATCGTATTGCTCGCTCCCAGCCACTCCATCAGCTTCGCCGCAAACAACTGCAGCAAGAAAGCCGCGATGAATAGCAGCATAACCATCATGCCGTAAAAGGAGGTCAGTTCCGCTTCGGTCGTAAAAACCGCCTGCGCCTCGGTAAAGTATTGATATTCGATGAGCACATACAGCGCCGGCATCAACGTCATGATGCCTATGACGGTTAGCAGAAAGGGGGAACGCAACGTATGTTTGAGGTAGTATGTCGAGGAGGGCGAACTTGCTTCAGCCTCCGTCTCTTCCTTAAACGTAAGCGGGATGAGGAATTGCTTAAGCGAACTCAAGAAATTCGGCAGTCCCAGAAGTAAAATGACCGATGCCGACAAATACAGCAGCCCCGGACCCAGAACGGATGCCAGCGTGCTTGTGATCACACCCGCAACGATGCCGCCAATGATGGCCAGCAGCACAAAAACCGGCATGATCCGCTTCGCCTGCTGCGTTGGGCACAGATCGTAGGCGGTGCTCCACATCAGCAGCGTTTGCTGGCGGACAATCATGTTGGATGCGATAAACAGAAACGGATAAAAGCCAATCCATTCGTTACCGCTCATCTGAAAGAAAATCAGCACCGCGCTGTTAAAAAGACCGATCCCGAGAAAGATCACATACATCGTGATCATAAAGCGAAGCTTGGACAGCCGCTGCGACAACACGGACAGCAGCCATCCTTCAAAAGGCAGCAGGAACGCCTCGATCAGGTACATCACCGGCAAATATTGAATGCCGAAACGGCTATTGAACAGCGCCATAAACGAGGTGTAGTTGACCATTTCCGATACACCCGCCAGGAAAAATACGGTTCCCATGAACCATACTTTGCGCCAATCTTCGTATCTGAGATTAAAAAACGATTTTATACCTTCAAGCACTTGCAGCTCCACCTTATCGCTCTTAAGTCGTTTATGTCCGTACGTTGCCACGGAATAACTGCAAATTCACGGAATTTGCAGGAAAGAACGCAAGAACGCTATTTGTTAATGCAAATTCCACACTAGTATTATAATAAAGCATCGCTCCGTATCATGTCTGCAGCGGATGCCTGGCCGCTGGCGACAAGCCGGATCGAATCGATAAATTGCTGATGCACGTGTAAAATCAAACCGTTGCTCCGGTCGATCAAACCAACCGCCATAACTTGCGGCATAGCCAAATCGATCATCATATTCGCTTTGAAAACAACCTGCGATTGATCAAGCACTATAAAGGCGCCAACCGGCAAATTGAGATTCAGCCTGTCCAAATAAGTGTGAAGCTCCTGCAAAACCGCCCCGTCGGGGGAGCAAACCGCCTCAAAATTGGAAAACGCCTGCAGGATTTGCACGCCGCTTACCGCTTGCTCGGCCGGCAGGATGAAGGCCAGCTCCAAGCGGACTGGCACCCCATTCTCACCTACCTCTTCAAAGATGATCTGCAGTGAATGAAACGGAGCCGCTTCGGAGGGCTCCAGTAAGACGGCTTCCAGCCCTGCGCCCGCATATTCGTTTTGGCAAGCTTGCAGTATGGCCAACCATTCCGTAGACATCGTCACAGCTCCCGCCCGCTTAGTTTAGTTTTTTGGCAATCATGGACGGGGTCGGCGATTTGCCTTTCTCCCGTTTGAGACCGATATGTTGAATCAGATCCATGTAGTTTTCTTCATCTCCGACTACCCCTTTTTCGTAGATGATATTAGCAAGTTCCGTAATGATATGAACGTAGCATTGATCAACGGAGTTGAAACCGTTTTGCTGAAGTTTCCCATCCCGCTGTTTTTCCTTCTCTCCTTCAGGCACCTTGTCAAGTTTCAAATAACGGTCGACGACCTCGTGTTTGCGGGCCCGCTTCTTGTAAAACTTGTAGATCGCAACAGCTCCGGCAATCGCGCCGGCGGCGCCAAGCAGTATCCAGCCGATCGGACCTGAAGCGGTCAGCAGCAAGATGCCGCCGGTGAGCAAAGCCGCTCCCTTGACCGCAGTGCCGACGCCGACGTTACGGTTGATTTCCTGTGTGCGCACCCCAACGTCGGCAGCCCGCTCCAGAACGGCATCGCCTTGCGTATTCATGTTTTGCAGCGCATTTTTGCGCTGCTGGCTTTTGATCGCCGTGGCCGTGCCGCCGATCAAGTTGATCGCGCCGGTGGCGATAGCCGCCCCGCCTGCGGCCGCCGTCGCGGCCGAAGCCGCCGTATGGCCAAGTGCGGCACGCGCCGTTTCCACCGTTTGCGAGGTCGATTGGGCAATATCCGCCAGCCCTGCGCCGACGCCAACGCCAACGGTATGTGCTTTATCAAAAGTCGACATGCTGCTGTCATAGTTGTTCACTGCGTTGCCCACGCTGACCGCCGCACCCAAGGCGCTTAGTCCCGACGAGAACGGAGCCAGCACCAGCGCAGAGGCAGCCCCGCCGGAGTCTCCGGCCAGTTTGGCCACAGTGCTGCCAGCCCCCGCGGCGCTGACGGTTGCTCCGGTGCCGGTAATGCCGTAACCGGTGTAATCAATGTTGGTATCCTTGTTGTAATTGTCCATCTTCATGCCTTTAGCTTCACGGGCGGCCGTTGAGAAAACATCCCAGTCCACCCGTTTTTTAAGCCGGCTGCGGGTTGATATTTTTTCCGTAAACGCTTTGAAATCCGGCTTATCGGTTCCGGCCATCTTCTGAATGGCGACCTGCTTTTGCGGAAGCGACAATGTCTCGAAAAATTGCATCAGCCCGGCTTTGCCTTGCTTATTCGCTTTATAATTAAGCCACAGCACAATATCTTTGTACGGCACAAGCAGGCCGGAGACGTCGATTGCCGCGGCGCTCTGCGGAGCTTCGTCTTTTTCCCCGCCTTCTTCGTTCTGCGATTCGGCGGGCCCCGCTGCTTCCTCCAGTTTCACGGGCTCCACGGATGCAACGGAAGCCGTAAATCGGGTCCAGTCCACTCGTTTTTTAAAACCAAGCGTGCTTGTCGTCATCTTGTCTTTGACAAGCTGCTCCGAGAACTGTCCGGCTCCGCCCATCACCTGCAGCGCCGCTTTCTGCTGCTCGGTGGTCAAAGCGGCAAAGCGCTGATACAATGCGGTCTGTCCTTGATTTGCGGCCTGCGCCTCCAGCCAGCTTGCCGCCTGACCATACGCATCACCCAGCCCGGCCGAGGCGGGGCTTGCACTTTGTACCGGAGCAGCGGCGGCTCCTCCCGCTTCAGGCTCCGCTACGGCCGCTACCGACGCGTCCGCGCCTCCTCCTGCTTCCGGCTCCGCTGCAGACGTTACCGGCCCGGCGGCCCCTCCTGCTTCCGGCTCCGCTGCGACCGCTACTGGCGCGGCGGCTCCCCCTGCTTCAGGCTCCGCTGCGACCGCTACCGGCGCGGCGGCTCCCCCTGCTTCAGGCTCCGCTGCGACCGCTATCGGCGCGGCAGCAGCCCCTCCTGCTTCCGGCTCCGCTACGACCGCTATCGGCGCGGCGGCAGCTCCTCCTGCTCCTGGCCCTGCTGCGATCGCTACTGGCGCAGCAGCAGCTCCTCCTGCTTCCGGTCCCGCTGCGACCGCTACTGGCGCGGCGGCGGCTCCCCCTGCTTCCGGCCCTGCTGCGATCGCTACCGGCGCGGCAGCTCCTCCTGCTTCCGGTCCCGCTGCGACCGCTACTGGCGCGGCGGCTCCCCCTGCTTCCGGCCCCGAAACTGCCGCTACCGATGCGGCGACATCATCCGATGTCGGCTCCGCTACGGCCACGGCAGGAGCCGCAGCGCCTCCCTCTGCAACCGGCGCTGCGGCTCCTTCTGCCGCCAGCTCCGCTGCTACGGCAGCCGGAGCGGCCACGCCCTCTGCGCTTGGCTCCGCTACTGCGGCAAGCAGCGTAGAAGCAGCAGCGGCAGTATGCAATTGGTGCTGCTGTCGAATCGTTTCAACCAAATGCTGCACAGCCTCATTGCCGTGCGTCCGCTGCATCATGGCAATAACAGCCGATGTTTGCGGCGCTGCAGGCGCATGCGAAGCAGGAGCTGCAGCCGCGCTAGCCGGGGCAGCCGCTTCGGATTGATGGGTATCAGTTGACTTGGCCGCCATGCTTGATTTCCTAACAGGTAGCATCACGTACGCCTCCTTTGCTCATTTTCATGGTCTAAGCAATTGCGCATCCGAACGCTCGTAAACTTAAATCATGCTGACTGCAGCTTTATTCGGCGTCGCCATCGAGCTTTTTTAAATAAAGCAACTTGCCTTCTCCCGAATAATAATAATCCGGCAAGCGGCACATGAACACAAAACCGTTTCGTTCAAACAATGCCCGGGCGCTGGCATATTCCGGCAAATCGCAGGTGAAGGTCTCCACATAACGCCCTCCGTTGGTTAAACAGTGCTTGAACATTTCATCCAGCAGCCGCCAGCCCAGCTTGCGGTGCCGATAGTTGCGGTGCACGCCGAAATACTCCAGACGATATCCGCCGCTGCGGTGCTCGTTCTCAACGAAAATAATTGCCGAGATGACCTCACCTTGCTCTTCCGAATACCAGCAGCTGACATGCCCTTCCTGCAAGCTGCGAATCGGCAGCCATTGCAGCTGCTCGGTTTCGCCCGGCGTAAACCGCTGGTCGTCGAAACAGTGCTCTCCGAGCAGAAAGTCGGATACCCTTCCCGCTTCCGTAGCGCTTTTAACCGGCTTGATAACTACCGGCAATTGACTTGGTACCTCTTGCTTTGCCTGCTCATTCATAGCGGCCAACCTCCGCATTCAAGTTCACTTAAAGTGCGAGTTCAAAAAGTTCTTTAAGAAATTTTAAGCGCACTGCTCCAGCCTGTTGTTACCCCTTGTTGAAAATATTCGTCACAAGCAAAGAAATATAACTTAGCGGTCAGGTCGTAACGATTTTTCTTCACTACCGCGACGAACTGTTCCCTTGCATCATAGAACCTTCCATTTCGGTACAGCTCAACGGCCGTCTCAAACTGCTGCTTGGTCTCATGCTTCAGCTTGCGTATGTGCTCCGGATCGGCCTCGTACAGATCGTACAACTCGATGGTCTTGTGCTCGTTGTCAATTTGCAAGCCTCCCAGCTTACGATAGTTTCCGGGCAGCCGTCCGCCGCATTCGCGCACCGTTTCCTCCGTTAGCAGCACGGTAACGCCCAGCTTGGCGGATACTTTCTCCAAATCAAGAGCTATCTGCACTTCGCCCGATACGACACTGCCTTCCATCCGCTGCTCTTCCCCGATGATTCCAATCATGACATCGCCGGAATGGATCGAGATGCCGATGTCGATGGGCTCATAACCTGCACGGCTGCGTTCATCGTTATAATCCTGCAGCGTCGCCCGCATTTTGACAGCCGCT
This sequence comes from Paenibacillus thalictri, assembly GCF_004307995.1. Lineage (GTDB taxonomy): Bacteria > Bacillota > Bacilli > Paenibacillales > NBRC-103111 > Paenibacillus_AF > Paenibacillus_AF thalictri. The sequence continues at coordinate 349,918 of NZ_SIRE01000004.1, forward strand.
TTAATGGCGTAGTTCGATCCGTTTGGAAACATCGTCAGCATCCCCGGCCCGAGGTATCGGCTTGTAAAACCGTTGTACTCGCGAATGACCGGACCAAACTTTTTCAGAAAAGAATTAATAAACCGGAAGTTCTCCTCTGTCGTAAGCGTCCCGGAAAATTCCGGAAACTGCCGCATATTGCACACAAGAATGGTCATTGTGCGGTTCTGGTATTCTCCGAGGTTCACCTGGGTCATGTTATTGCGCCCCAGCACCTTCAGAAATTGCTGCGGCACAAACCGAAAATACGATTCGCTGAGCTTGGTCACTTCCTGTATATACCGGCGGATCGACTCCGCCATCATATTAAACCGGTCGCCAAGCTCGGCCACCTCATCCCGCGTGCGGATCTGCACCTTGACGTCCCATTCGCCGCTGGCGATCAAATTCACATTGCGGCGCAGCTTCTGTATCGAAGAAAGCAGATACACCGTCATCAGCGTAATGACGACCAGCAGGATCAAACCGATCAGCGAAATGATTTTCAGGACATTGGTCATGATCTGCACGTTCATCTTGTTGATGCCGGCCATATCTTTACCGGTCTCATAAATGCCGATGATCTCCCCTTTGCTGTTAAACAAAGGCCCCAGCGCAAACATCCATTGTCCGCTTGAATCCTCCCATTCGCCCGATACGACAGCTCCTTGTTCGAGAACGCGCCGGTTGTCGCTGCTCAAAGCGAAAGGCTGGAACATCGTGACGCTGTCGTCATCATCCATCACAATATATAAACTGCCGTTCATATAACGGTAAACAGTACTGTACAAACCGCTGCGATCGCTGCCGGCATGCGAGAACAACTCGTTAATGCGCTGTTTGATCGCCTGATAATCGCCGCTCATATAATCCCGCGGAGACATCAGCCGCTCCAGATTGTCGCCGTTCACCAAATATTTGCCGTTGCCTGCAAGCAGTTCCAACTGCCTTTGCGTATCGTTGCGCATCTCGCCTGCAAAAGAAGAATAGACGGAATACGATAAACCGATCATGGACATCAGCACCACCGGGATGATGACGGCCAATTGCTTCACAAGCAGCGAAACCTTCCGTTTCAGTAAGTGCACATAGACGAAACGGATATCGAGCAGCAAAAGCAGGAGCATCAAGGCCATTAAACCCCAGTAACCAACTTTAAATCCGAGCAATTTCCACGAATAATAAAAACTGCTATGGACCGTTGAGATGCTGCCGTCCGGCAGCAGTTGAACCAGATTGTCGGCGGTCGTAATTGTAATCAGACCGTTCGCCACCGTCACATCGGTAAAATCTCCCCATTCCAAATCGGCATATTTGGAACGCAATGTCTGCAGCGTCAGCAGCGACTGCGGCGGCTCATCCGGCTGTTCGGCGTTCAGGCGCATGATCGCCCCGCTATGGTGATCGATATAATATACATTTGCATGGTCACGTGTGTAGATAGCTATAGGGAAATTAAGCGAATTTTGAGAACCAAGCGGATAGATCTGCTTGGCTTGCCCGTTTGTAACGGAAAACAACGAGCCCTTCTTGGTGGTAAAAAAGAACCTCCCCTGCTCATTGCCCGTTAACTCGTTCAAATAACGATTCTCCGGCATGGAGATGGTTGTTACCGTCTGCGGTTCGGCTCCCGTTTCTGCTTCTGCAGCCGACGGCAAGCGCAGCAAAGAGGCCGAATTGTGATCTTTCAGGAAAAAGTACAAGCTGCCGTCCTTAATTGATAGAGACTGGATATTGCCTACGCGCAGCAGGCGATCCTTTTGCGCCGTGGCGGAAGTGTACAAAGTGCTGGTACTTGAACCGTCTGCGGAAATGCGCAGTATCCGCTCCCCTGCAACATTCAGACCAAACGAGTCCAAAGTGGTCACCAGCACATAAGCGTTGCCCGCATCGTCGGCGGCGATGCTGTTGAACATCTGCACGGTGTTCGGGCCCGCATCGGTGTTGCTTGAGATCGAATACACGAGATCGCCGGATGACGTCATCTTCTGCAGCGTATTTTTGGACTTCGTCACCATATATACAGATCCCTGCGGATCCGTAATGGCTCTGGAAATATTCGTGTAGGCCGCTTCACGCTGCAGCGGATTTGCCGACCATGCGTCGCTGTAGACAAACAGGAGAACGCCAACGAGTATCGTGGCTGCGAGCAAAAAGGAAAATTTGGTTTTCACGGATACTCTCTCCTTACTTCCAATAAGGCATCATGATTCCTTGCCGAAGTTCCTCGTTCCAATACGTCTCGACCCCCATAATTTGGCTGAAGAAGGATAACGGTACATAGGTAACTTGCTGATAAGCAAAAGGAGCGGACGCCAGCTCCAAGGCTTGTCCGCCCATGACGAACTTGCCTCCGGGTTCCAGCCAGCCCGTTTCTCCATCGCCTTTTCTCAGCCCTGCCACAGAAGCGGCTGCGTCCCACTCCACCGTATAACCTAAGCTTTCGGCATACGGACGAAGCGGCAGGTATACTTCGCCGCCACCCGCCCAAACCGGCGGCTGCGGCAGCGAAATCGACGGTTGCGGCACATAGACCACCGCCGTCACGGACAGGCTTTCTATTTTGCGGCCATCCGGAAGCGTATCGGACGGCAAAACCGCCGATGGAGCCGGCGTTCCAGCCCCTTGTTTGACGGCGTAATCCTGCCAGCCCGCAAGCCATTCCTGCAGCAGACTCGCGCTTCCGGCGGATAAATGCTGTATTGCTTTGGTCATATGTATGATATCAATGGGTTTTCCATTGCCTTGTTGATATGTATCTATCAGAGAGCGGCAAAACGTTTCCTTCGCCTCTATTAAACGCAAGCCCGCCTCCAAATCAGTCGCCTGAGCCGCTGCGAGCCCATCTGCTCCCGCAAGACCGAACCGCTGCTGGAGTTTTGCGGATTGCACCGCTTGCTTCGTTAGGGCTTCGGCCTCGGCGGCCGGCTGCACCGTTTGAACCCATAAACGGCCAAGCTCATCCATCCACGCGGACTCATCCACAGCAGCTGCTGCCGGGTCCGACGCATGTTCCGGCCCTTCTCCGGGACCAGCCTTCATCATTGTCGAAAAATAACCGGACAACTGCGCATATGACGCCTCTTTGCTTTCAACGGCCTGTTTCAAGCGTTCGGCCGATGTCCGCTGCCTTTCACTCATGCTTGCGGCTGCGTCGCTTGTCGCCAGTCCGAATTGAGCCAACTGCCCGGCTTCCGTGGTGAGGCGCGTCATTTCCGCCACATAAGGCTTGATTCGTTCGACTCGTTGAGAAGCAAACATATAGGAGACAAAAAGCCCACTTCCGCTCTGCGCCGGCGCCGCCGCTTCGCTAGCCGCAATATCCTTCCCCGTATCGGCGGACTGCGCGGCAAAAGCAAACCGTTCTCCGCCGCCAAACAGGGCATACAGCACGATCACAAGCAAGAGCGGTCTAACAGCCAGCTTTCGACAACTCATCGGCTCTTCACTCCCTTTAGGAAAAAAATCCAACTAAACCCTATAATACTATAAAACTAGCGATTTGTGTTTTTTCGCTGCAGTTTATTGCCGGATGTTTGTCCAAATAGTAGAATAAAGTAACAATAATTCGACAATGTAAAGGAGTCGCTTATGGGTCAGATGGTATGTATGGGGGCAACCCTTCAGTGCAGTTTTGGCGCAGCACCAAGCACTCTTGTGGTTTTGCCGGCGAATCGGGTCACGACGGCAACGCCAATTGCCAATATTATGGATAACAAACCGCTAGTTAATATTTTGCCCTTCGGCATGTGTAGTTCAATGGCCAATCCGACTGTCGCTTCCGCAACTGCGGCTGCGCTTGGCGTTCTTACACCTATGCCCTGCATTCCCGTCACTGCGGCGCCTTGGGTACCCGGAGCCCCCACCGTGCTTGTGGGTAATATGCCGGCACTGAACAACTCTTCCAAATGCTTATGCAATTGGGGAGGCACCATTCAAATCGTCAATCCCGGACAAATGACGATCCAGATTCCTTAACTTCATGCGATATGTCCTGATATGCGATTGGTATCAATCACAATGAAGGAGCTGTGCCTGTGATAGCGAAAATTGTCATGCCGTTTATTAACCCGATCCAAAAAAGAATTATCCGGCCTCTTAAACAGGCGAAAGGCTGGCCCAAGCTGCTGGCCAAATGGGTCAAGCAAAAATTCAAGGAAATATTGGGGCAGAAGGAAATTACCAAGGCCAGCTATGTAGCTGTCGGCAATTATTATATTGCCAAAAAGCTGATCGTCATTGTGCTGATTGTTATTCTTGCACTTTACTTTTTTATTTTTATCAAACCACCCGAATTCGTGAACAAGCTGCTGCAAAGAAAAGCGTCCATTACCGCGGGCGCGGGCGACCCCGCTTTCACGGGCAAGGCGCAAATGCTCGCGGCTGACGGAGCCCTGCTGTTCGACGGCGACCTGGTCGACGGCAAGTTCTCGGGTATAGGCAAGCTGTATGCCAAGGACGGCTCGTTGTTATACGAAGGCGGATTTGCCGGCGGGCTGTATGAAGGAGAAGGCAAGCTGTATCGGCCGGACGGCTCGGTACTCAAGCAAGGTACCTTCGCCAAAGGCAATCTGCAGACGGGCAGCGCGTACGGTGAAAACGGGGCCGTACTTTATACCGGCGCTTTTGTCGGCGACAAATACGACGGACAAGGCACGCTTTTTTTTCCGAGCGGCGCCATGCAATACCAGGGCGATTTCAAGGCGGGCATCGCCAACGGAAAAGGACGCCTGTATACCGAAGCGGGGGCACTGGCTTATGAAGGCGGGTTCAGCAACGGGCAATACAACGGCGACGGCATGGAATACGACAAAGAAGGGAAGCTGCTATACCAAGGCCAATATCTCGCCGGGCAATACAACGGCAAAGGTAAAAAAATGTTCCCCGGCGGGGTCATGCAATATGACGGAGAGTTCAGCAACGGGCAATTTGCCGGGGCCGGAACGGAATATTACAGCAGCGGCATAGTCAAATATAAAGGTGTGCTGCTTGCGGGCACCTATCAAGGCGACGGCGCCTTATTCGCCGCCAGCGGCGCCCCCCTCTATCAGGGAGGTTTCCAAGGAGGCTTATATCAGGGGCAGGGCCGTCTGTACAACAGCAACGGGTTGCTGGAATACGAAGGCCAGTTCGTAGGGGGCCAGCTAAACGGGCCGGGAACCTGGTACCGCGAAGACGGCACCGTCATTTTCAAGGGCTTTTTGGTCAACGGCGAACCTTCATTTGCGTCTTTCCTCGGCATGGCTCCGGTGAAGCTGGAGGCCACGCTTGGCAAGTCGAGCGGCGTGGAGCCGATTGCCGCCCCTTCATTGCCGGCTAAGGACACGGCCGCGGCGGAAGCGGATAAAACAGCCCCTCCCGCTGCAGCAAATGCAAGTGGCGGACCAACATCGCCGGCGGTTACCGCCGATCCGGCAGCAAACGCCGCTTTGCGCATGAAGTTCCAAGACCTGCGCCTCGCTTTTGTCGTCGCGATGGATGCCGGCGGCTCCGGGGAAGCAGCCGTACGCGAGGTGCAGTTGAGCAGCGGCACGGCGCTGGATAGGCTTTCCGCTTGGCTCGAAGACAACCGCAAGACGGATAAGAGCATTGTTTATGTCGGGGATAACACGTTCCACCTGTATATGTGGAAGGGCATCTCTTATACCATCTATCTGAACGGGCAAGGACAAGCAACGAGGGGTACTGTGACGGCGGACAGCCCGTAAGAGGCTGTCCGCGGGATTGCGGCGGAACGCTCCATTTCACGAGGGACGGACATGAGCGCCGTAATTCAAACAAAATCAGAGCTTTGCCGATTGTAATGGACACCCACGCTCTTATTCGGCCTAACATCACGATTTCCCTGACTTTTTTGAGCAAATAAGCGCGACCCTGTCCGTTGAAAAGGCAAATCTCGATTTTTTTGCCAAATAAGTGCGTTCCCGACCGTTAGCGTTGGAGCATGACGTTTCGTATGTCAGTGGTCTTCAGAACCGCCACTCGGCGGCCGCCTCATATGGTCCGCTTGAAATCGACAGGCACTGGGGAATTCGGCCCGGAGAGATATGTCCCATTACGTTGAACCTGCGGATTTCCGCAGGTTGTTCCTTTTGGACGAAAAGGACTATAATAGGACAATAAAGCTTCTTACACTAAATATTTGGAGCGCGAACCATATGCGCTTATACCAGAAGGAGTATGGACCCGTGACTATGGATCGCACAGCCGCTAACCCGGCTTCTCCGGCGATGGAGCAAAGCCGCGCTGGCGGACACAACTACGAGGCGCCGCATGCACGCGGGCGCAGCGGCTCCGAAGCGCAGCAGCGCCGGGCGGAGCTGCCCGGGAGCGAGCGGGGCGCAGCCGGGCGGAGCGGCGGCGGCCATAGCGCGCCGGGCGCAGCGGCGCAGCACGCCGACGGCAGCAGCGCGGCCGGGCGGCGGCGCGTGCTCGTCGTCGTCGCGGTCGACGCCGAGAAGGACGCGGTGGCGCGCGGCCTTGGCGGCGACAGCCGCTTCGACGTAATCGCCGCAGGCGTCGGCCCCGTCGAGGCCGCGGTCAGCGCGACCGCGGCGCTTGCCGCGGCGACGCCGCACCGCTACGGCGTCGTCGTCAGCGCCGGCATCGGCGGCGGCTTTCCCGGCCGCGCCGCGGTCGGCTCGCTGGTCGTCGCCAGCGAAGCCGTCGCCGCCGATCTCGGCGCGGAGACGCCGGACGGCTTCAGCGGCCTCGACAAGCTCGGCTTCGGCGCGAACCGCCTGCCGGTGGACAAGCAGCTCGCCGGCGAGCTGCTTGCCGCGCTCCGCGCAGCGGGACTTGCCGCTCACAGCGGGCCGGCGCTCACCTTGTCGACGGTGACCGGCACGGCGGCAACCGCTTCGGAGCTGGCCGAGCGCATTCCCGGCGCCGCCAGCGAAGGCATGGAAGGCTACGGCGTCGCCGCTGCCGCCAGCCGTTACGGCCTGTCTTTTCTAGAAATCCGCGCCATCTCCAATGCCGTAGGTCCTCGCGACCGCTCTGCTTGGCGAATCGGCGACGCCTTGCAGGCGCTTGAAGCCGCAAGCGCAGTTTTAAAGGAGGTTATACGATGAACATCGCTTTTTCACCTTGTCCCAATGATACGTTTGTATTTCATGCCTGGGTTCACGGGCTCGTGCCCGGCGCGCCGAAGCTGGACGTCATGTACGCCGATATCGATATTACCAACAACCTCGCGGCCAACGGCACAGGACCGGAGGTATTAAAAATTTCCTACGCGGCGCTGCCTTGGGTGCTTAACGATTATGCGCTGCTGCCGTGCGGAGGCGCTTTGGGCCGGGGCTGCGGCCCGCTTGTCTTGACGCGTGGCGGATTGACCGCGGCACAGGACCCGGGTGTACTGTCCGGCCGCAGAGTGGCCGTTCCAAGCGAACGCTCGACCGCTTATCTGTTGTTCCGGCTGTGGGCGGCCGAACAAGTGCCAGGCGGCGTCGGCGAAATCGTCGTCATGCCGTTCCATGAAATTATGCCAGCCGTGCGTGACGGCAAAATCGACGCCGGCCTCGTCATTCACGAAGCGCGTTTCACCTATCCTTCATACGGGCTTTCCCTGCTGACCGATCTCGGCAGCTGGTGGGAATCCAGCACAGGCCTGCCGATCCCGCTTGGAGCCATCATCGCCCGCCGTTCTCTCGACCTAAGCGCCATCGCCGCATGGACAAAAGCATCGGTCGACTACGCTTGGGCTCATCCGGAAGCGTCCCGCGATTATGTGATGAGCCATGCCCAGGAGATGGACCCAACGGTCGCGAAAGCGCACATCGACTTGTACGTCAACGAGTTTACCGGAAATCTGGGCGAAAGCGGATATGGCGCAGTGACCGCTCTGCTCAGCCGGGCCGCTCAGGAAGGGCTTACTCCCGAATTCGATTTATCGCTGCTGAAGTAGCGATCCAGAGGAACGCAAAAACCCGCCTTCGTGTTGAAGGAGGTCACTGAAAAAGCAGCTTAAGTGAGCGAAATCATGCTGGAGAAGCGCCAGCGTTCGCTTTTGTCCCCGAATTTCACCTGCCGCATGCAGGTCCAATCAGGAAATTCGGGGACAATTGGCGATCGTAAGCATCATTCGCTCATACAGCGTTCACTTTTTCAGTGGTCTCCGTTTGAAGTGCGGGTTTTTCGTTTTTACTGGATTCAGAAGCGATTGTAATTCATCCGCTCGAACGGCAGCAGCCAGTCTTCGCTGATCTTGTTCCGCTCCTGCTCTTTGAGCAAGGTGACCATCACAATCATCGGATACCCGGAATCCAAGTCGAAAGGATCGTACTCCTTCCCCTTGAATTCCATGTTATAGTCTCCTCCCAGACAATCCTCAGCCGCTTACCTTTTATTTCTCTTCCCAATATCTCGGCATCGTCATTCTGCCTTCCGGCTGATGTTCCTGCTGGTATTCGACGCGATCCCCGCCTTCCAGACGAAGCCAAGTATCGAAGCTGCGCTCTCCTTCGCGAAGACGAATGACACGCGCTCCTTTGCCGAATTCGTAGCCATAACCTCCGGTAGCACGGCCGTAACACAAACGGATGCCGTGAAGTTCGCCGCAGAAATCGTTGAGGTGATCATGTCCGCAGAAAACACCCGCCACATCGCGCATTTCAACCATTGCCGCAAACAGCCCTGTATTAATCCGAGGACAACACACGTCTTCATATTTTGCGCCCAAACATATCTGTTCGTCCCATACTTCATTGTATTCCGGCAGCGGAATATGGAGGAAGGCAAGCGCCGGAAGCACGCTGCCGTCCGGCAATCTGCGGCCCATGGCTTCCCGTTCGTACCAGCCGATCTGGCTGCGCTTGACATAGTCCCAGCCGCCAAACGGCGAGCGGTTGCCGGAGTCGAAGCCGTACAGCAGCGCCGCAGGCTGATCCGACGCCGCACCCAGTATCTCCAGCACATAATTGCCGACGCCGGCAACATCCTCAGGCCCCGCCTTCATCAGACATCCGTCAACTTCCTGCAGCGTCTGGACCAGCTCGCTGTTCGATGCCGGTCCTTCGCCGTCATGGTTACCGAATATGGCCGTCCACAATAGCTGTCTGCTTAGGGCAGGCGCAACGCACTCGCGGATCAGCGAATAAACCTTTTCCTTGGCTTGCCCCTTCAATTTGTCTCCCGACACCAGGTCCCCGGAATACATGACCAGATCCGGCTTCTCTTCGTCCAATACACGCTCCATTAACTGAATCGCATCCCGGTCACGCTCGGAACCATCCAGATGCACGTCGGTAAATTGCACGATCTTAAACGTGCCGTCACTGCAAAATTTCAACGGTGCAGTACGCATACACTCATCCTTTCAAGACGCCCTCCATGGCGCCCGGACAATAAAATTATGAATCAAACCGTTCAACAACCGGAATCTTCATGACGGCTGACCCGTCCGCAGTGTCTCACCTGTCAGCACGCCACGCCGCCACACGGTTATTTCACTCTGCTTAATGCCGCATTATAAATACTTTCGATTTGTTCGGCACCCTTTTCCCTGCACTGTTTTACGAAATTATCCCATTCCTTCTCGATCGCGCCGTCGGACATAATGAACTTATCCATCGTTTGCGCCATGTAAGCGTCCAACTGCGTGCGCAGCTGCTTCAGCTTCTCCCGCTCATCCTTCGTAAATACCGGGTCATAGGCAAACCGGAAAGCTTGGCCGTCTTTGATCGCCTGTAAGTTTTTATCCGACCACTCGGTTGCTTCTTTCTGCATATAAGGAATTGCCGGCGTTTCGTCGGCATACAAAGCCAGCCCGGAGTACCCGGATCCAAGCATCGACTTGATGGCGCTATAGGGATCATTTTTGTCCTTGAACTGGTTATATAACTCGTCCTTCAGCTTCGCTTTGCCGTTTTCCATCGTATAATGCTCGCCTTCCACACCCCATGAGGTCAGACGAATGCCTTCCTCCGAGTACATCCAATCGATAAATTCAACGATCTTTTCGGGATTTTTCACCTTGGCGCTGACAACATACGATTCGGCCAGGTGGTCCAACTGGTACATTAAACCGCGCTTTACGCCTTTATCGCTGGCAAGAATCGGCAGCAAATCGAATTTTGCATCTTTATCGACCTTTTGCAAAGCCTGATTAAAGTTAGCTCCAAATCCGGTATTGTCCTGATAATAGAACGATTTGCCCGAACTCAGCTTCTCTTGCCAAATTTGCGATGTGGCGGTCGTGTAGTCGGGATCCAGCAGCTTTTCCTTATACAGCTTATGCAGATAAGTAATCGCATCTTTGAATTCCGGCGAGAACGGGCCAAACTTGTATTTATTGTCCTTCGGTTCAAAATATACCTTGGTTCCGTTAATGTTAGTGTATCCGCTTCCAAAGGCAAAGGCAACCGCGTTCACCAGGTTTTCCGTGCCGGTCAAACCGTTGGCGGCGCGGCTCGTAAACGGGTAGGAGTTGGGATACGCCTCCTTGAGTTTTTTCATCGCTTGATACAGCTCTTCATACGTGGCAGGCGTCGGGATATTCAGCTTTTTCAGCAGATCGACGCGAATCACCGGCACAAGCCCCGATTGCGAGGTTGCTACCCGCTGAGCCAGCGGGAAACCGTACAGCTTGCCCTCCACCTTGGTTTTGTTGATTTCCGGGTTATCGGCGATCGCCTTTTTGAAATTCGGCATCTTGTCCAAATAAGGAGTCAAGTCCAGAAAAATCCCGGTATCGGCAAAATTCGTAATATCGTCCTGCTTGACCAGCAAGACATCCGGAAGCGTATTGGTTGCGATCAGCGTCTTCTTCTTGTCGTCGTAGTTGCTTTGCGGCGTACTTTGCAGCTCCAGCTTCACATTTTTCCGCTTAAGCACCTCTTTCACGACCACAGAATCGGAAAGCAGCGCTTGCGTAGGATGCTCGAAACGCATCCAAGTAATGGAGAGCGGCTTCTCGGCTTGCGCTCCTCCCGCCGCTTTATTCCCTGCAGCCGGTTTATCGCTTGAAGTCCCGCCCCCGCAGCCCGCCAGCGTCGTGCCAAGCAGCATGACGGCACAGCCGGCGCTGATGTAACCTCCTTTGTTCCGTTGCATAAACGTCCTCCTCGAAAATGTTTTCTTCCTACAAACCTCAGTGTATGTTCGGGAGACGGCAATGAATATAAGCAGAACAGAGAGTGGCGATACACATTTCCCTCTTGCCTTTTATGATGCGTTTATCCACCCTGATGCAAAAAACGGCCTTTTTGCCTATATTCGCGCCATGGATTCAGGCCCCTATTGCTGGTCAGCCGGGCCTTGTTCTTGTTTATCGCGCGCATTCCGGTAATGAATGGGCGATACGCCTTCATATTTTTTGAACAGCCGCAAAAAGGTCGTACGGTTGTTGATGCCGATCTGGTCTGCGATATCGCTGATCTTCAGATCGGTGCCAAGCAGCAGCTCCTTCGCCTTGGCAATTCGGATCATACTGATATAGTCGGTGATGCTGGTGCCCGTCGTTTCCTTGAACATCCGCGAGATGTATTTGGCCGACAGCCCAATTTCGCCTGCAATACTTTCCAAATAAATATCTTCATGATAATGGGTTTCGATAAACTGGGTGATTAGCGAAACGACCGTGCCGGAACGCTTCTCCTCCTTGGTGGCGGTCTCGGAAATGATCGTTTCGTAGAACCTGAGCAGCATCTCCACCCGTTCGTTAAATTCACTAGGAGGAATGTTTTTATCCGCCAGCAAGGCATATTCATCATCATCCATCACATTTTGCACGCTTAGCTGCTTTTCCTGCAGGAAGCGGACCCCGGTATTCACGAATTCGGCCAGCAGCGCGCCCAGATGGGTAAAAGAAACCCCGTTGTTTTTGTTCGTTTGGATAATCCGCTCCACTTCCGTGCGCAGAGCGTCCGTGCTGCCGACTTTTAACCCGTTGACCACTTTATTCTCATCCATAAACGAATAATAAAATGTTTGTTGAATATCCAGCTCGGCCGCATCCATTACCGGAAGCACATGTCTGTCTCCCCGCATATCCAGCGCGGTAAGCGCGTCACTGTACGATTTGGAGATATCGCCTACCTTGGAGTATGTTTTGCCGATGCCAATGGCCAATTCGCAAAACACCATATCGTAATCAAACGTATTACGGATGCTGTCGATGCCCCGGTCCAGATTATCGCGGTCATTGTCCTTTTCCAAGCTCACGACGCAGACGTAGAAGTCGGTCTCATATTCCATCAGATAGCAGTTTACATGCTGCTTCATAATGCCCCACAGCACATTTTTCATCTTCTCTTGGATCAAAAGACGGTCCGGCTCGGCGATTTCACGATAGAACTTGTCGTTAAACCGGAACAAGAAGCAGCAGCACATATAATACTCCGCTTGAAACTCGATCTCCGACAATATTTCCGACACCCGGTGCTGCTGCGTCCATGGAGTGCCTCTGAACAAGCTCGTAAAAAACTGGTCCGCCAACGCGCTGGAATATTGGTTCAGCTTGCGCAAGGAAACCTCGTGCTGCTCAATCAGCCGGTTCACGCGGCTTCCGATCATATTCCATTCATCGCCTTTGCGGTGCTCGTCGTGAACGGGACCTCCCTGATCTCCGGAAAGCAAGATATCGCGAATATTTTTGATTGGGTTGTACAAATTGATGCTGAACATAAAAGAAAACGCGATACCGATTACAAACAAGGCGATGCAAATCCATACCGTCAAGCTGATGATGCCTTGAGGGTCGTTGCTTACAACATCAAGCGGCGTAATCGAATAATAGTCCCAGCCAAACGCTTCGGACGTTTGCCGCGCCACAAGCGCATGTTCATTAGGGTTGAGCGAGATATCCAGCGCTTGGCCTCGCCCCAGACCGCTTATTTTCTCTATAAATTGAGAGCCGACTCCGTTTGTATCAAGCACGGTATTACGGTTGGAATCCAGAATCATATAAGAGGTGGAAGGAAACAAGGAATTGCTTTTTAAAGAGGACGAAATCGCAGATACGGATAAGCAGGTCACCATCGCCGCCAATTGTCCGTTGACATATTGAGTCGTAACGCTAGGAATGACATCCCTTGCCGCGGATCTGTCGTAGCTGTATATTTTGCTTGGCGGCAGCAAGTCAAAAAAACTGCTTCGCCCATTCAGCTTCTGTTCCCAGTAAACCTTGTTGTAACTGTCCAATTTGTAAAACGTGCCGAAAAAATAATCGAAATCAACCATTTCTTGACTGGTGTATACCCGATCCGTGTCGGCGTACACAAAAATATTGTCGATGAAAGGGCTCAGCGTGTTTTTGTTTTCCCAAATCTCTTTTACAATCAAGGTCAAGTTGATCCTGTCTTCATCGGTCAGCGTGTTGTAAGGCTTCAGATTTTGCTGAATCGTGTGGCTGAATATAAGGTTGTTGTTGGTCGCCTGCACCATGCCCAAATAAATATCGACGGTATGCATCGAAGAAGCCAGATTCTCCGACAATTTGCGCGAGATATCTTCCTGCACCTGCTGCCGTTCATTGATATATACGATAAGCCCGATTACCGCAATGGGAATCAGGAGAGAAAAAAAGTACAGCAGCATTTTTACAAACAGCTTGTTTCCCGTGAATAACTTAAAGGATGGTCTGCCTTTCATCTTCATGCTGTCCTCCCGAAATCGATAACGCTTATTCACACTCGTAGCACCATTATAATGTAACCGTTGCCAACCGTAAAGAAATGAGACTATCAGCAAATATAGCGCGGATTATATCAAAAGGGAATGATTTATAGTATACTGTGGACGCCAACCAGATGCCGCATGGTGATGTTTATGACTATTTCATAATGGAGTGAGTCACATCATGTCATTTATTGTGTATTTCGTTCGACACTGTCAGCCTGACGACGAGAACCATCGCCACTACCCCATCCCCAATCCTCCGCTCACCGAGACCGGAATGCTGCAAACCTCCCATGTCGGCAGGCAAATTGCGGCTTGGGGCATTGACGAATTGTATTCAAGTCCGATGATCCGGGCTGTGCAAACCGCGGCGGCCATTCACGCCGAAACTGCGGCGCCGTGGCATGTATGGCCGTCCGTCAGCGAAACCGACCGCCGCGCTTGGACCAAGCTGAGAAGCGGGGAGCCCGGCAAAACCTTGCAGGCCGACGCCGAATACGCGGCGGTCTCCTCGCATGAGGGCTTGACGCTGCATTATCCGCATATCCGGTGGAATCCGGCCGAGATCGGACGGCCCGATTGGCGTATTCCGCTGCTGAATGAGACACGCGAGATGACCTATGAGCGGGCAGCCTCGTTTCTCTCTTATCTGGAGCAAACTTACGGCGGTTCACAGAAAACGGTGGCCGTTGTTTGCCACAATGCCTTTTTGTCTGTGCTGCTCACCGTGATTAGCGGGGGAACGCCAGCCGATCATAACCGCTTCCTTCATGCCCACGGAGCCATTGCCCGCGTGGACTGGTATCGTGAAAACAGCGGCGATAAGACATGGGCCACTTCGGTGCAGTTCACCGGTTATACCTCGCATTTCCCGACGGAGCTGGTTACAGGTCTTCAAGGCTTGCAAGCCTTGAAGTAATACGCTTGCTGCGGTAAACCAGACACGAAGCCCTGCGCACAAATGATAATGAATAAAAACGCGACCGGCTGATCCTATCTTGATCAAGCTGTCGCGTTTTTTTCGGGTAGCTCACTCATTTCAGCCCAAGCGCCGGCATACCTGCGCTCTCAGCCTTATATCCATCAGTTGCCGCAGCACTTCTTGAATTTCTTTCCGGTGCCGCATGGACAAGGGTCGTTACGCCCCACTTTGCGCCGCGTGGCAAAATCAATAACTTCGCCGGCTGTCCCGGAGGCGGTTATTGCGGAATCGGCACGGCGTGACATCTCGCTAGGCGCGTGGCCCTTAAGAAACCATTGCTTGGTGTTGTTATGCAGCATCACGATACGATCCATGAAGCTTGTCATTACATTCAATTCGTTAATTTCCAGCTGTGTCTGTAAAAATTGCAGGATCTGCCCCGGACTTTCACCGATTTGGATGGCATAGACACATTCCCCGACAAGCTGTTCGGCTTCTTTCAAAGGAATCTCATAATTCTTTCTTATAAATTCGACAAAAGCGGTAAAACTTGGATTGCGGTCGACGAAATCCGGCTCGCCGGCCTTGATCAGTTCAGCCGTAGTAAACGGGAAAAACGGCAGATCTTTTCTTGAGCGATGCTCATCCTTCACCTTCTCCGGATCCCATACTCTGCCCGACGAATATCCTTCCGCTCCCAGCCTTGCCTGCTGATGGAACTTCTCGGCCCCTTCCAGAAGATAAATGATCTCGCCAGTCAATTGCTCATCTGTTCCCAAATGCAGGTGTATCTGCCGGCACAGTTCTTTGAGACTCAAAGTGCCGTAATAAAACAGCAAGCCGTGGACAAGCTTGATCCGCTCCGTGTTGCTCCGGATTTGCTGCCGATACTCGGCGTTGTCAATGGCTTTAAAGCACTCAAGCACCTCCGGAGGGATACATAAGACCTTCTTCCCGTTCACCATCCCGGGGAACAAAATACCGCGGCTTTGAAAATACTCAAGCTGCCGGGATTCCAGCGGCACGTATGCGCATCCGCCCTTGTCCGCTATTTTTTTAACGATATCGTATCTCGCTTTATCGAATAAATCGAAAACGGCTGGAAGCTTCTCCGCCAGCTGCAAGGTCAATACGTCGATCAAATCCTGCTTTTTCAGCGCGCTTGCCCCGGAAACTCCCCAGTTGGTCCGAATATCGGACAGGTCGTTTTTCGACAACCTGGCAAGAATATTAGCGAAGTCAGTCGGCAGCTCCAATTCGCTCCAACGTTTCTGCTCGCTGCGTTCTTCCATTTTACGCGTCATTTCTTTTGCTTTTTCCAGCGCGTTTAATAATACCTTTTGATCTTTGCTGCTTAATTTGGTATCCATTCTCTATTCCTCACTAACATCTTTAATTCCCGGAAACTGCTTTTCCATGCAATCAATCAGGCTGCCGTAAGCATCCCTTACATCCTTTATCGTGATCAGCTCCGGCGTACGCTCGATCTCCTCGCTGGTATGAGCTTTCAGCACCCCGTCAAGCCCTTCATAATTGAACTTCAGTTCCTTATAGGTTTGGGCCAGCTTTTCCAGTACAACGCCGATCAACGGCTGGTATTGCTCCACGAATGCCACCTGCTTCCAGCTTGCTTGTCCCGCGTAAATTCCGGTTGGTCTACCCCATTTTACTACAAGCCGTTTGCGAATTATACTATATAGACCAATCAAATGCTGCCATTTGATATAAAAGGAGCGTCCATGTGATGAAGCAAATGTTTAAAAAAGCGTTACTTCCGGCTGCCATGCTCAGCCTGATGTTTGTTGTTCCGGCCGCAGCGCTGGACCCGGCCGGGGACACTGCGCAGACAGCGCCGGCGGCGCCCGCCGTATCCGCCCTGCCCGCCGCGCCGAGCGAGATGTCGTTTCAGATTCCGATGCACGATTATTGCAGCTCGGATAATCCGTTTGATTTTGGTTTCCAGCTGTCCAACGCGGCGGAGACGCCGGCCAATGTTACCGTTTATTTTTACGATAAAGACGGGGCTACCCTCAAGGACGCGGGCATTGCTTACAGCGGCATGGAATCCACCTTTGTTCCTGCGCAGCCTATCACTATGAAAGGGCATGCCACCGAGCTGTACCATATCAACTTCGGCAATAACAAAAAATGCGACGCGCGCATTTATTCAGGCAAAATCGTCGTCAACTCCGGTCAGGCTTCGCTGCTCGCCAAGGGTTGGGTCAGCCGGAGAATCGGCATAGAAACCAAACAGTTCGAGAATATTACCATTAACGACAATAAGTCGTTTGAATTGATTAAACAGCCCTAATCCTATTTATGTTAAATAAAACCGTCCGCTGTGCAGTAGTTGCATGTGCGGGCGGTTATTTGTTCATTTCCCTCAACTCATCAAGCAGCATAAGCCAAATCGCAGCATCACGAGTTTCTTGAATCGACTGTTCCTCATTATTGCCAAGCGTCATTTCGTAAGTACCGCCGTATTTTTTCATCATCCGGGAAATCTCATCAACAAGCGCATCTCGTTGTTCCTGCAAATCCAGTTCTACCGTTTCATGCTCCTGATTCTGAGTTTCATAGGTTGCAACCACTTCACGGACCGACATGACTTGTCCGGTTCTTAATGCAAACTGAATCGTTTCCGGAATTCGGTTATGCCGATTGTTCCCTTCTCTTTTAAATCCGAGAAAACGCCCTTCATCTATCCATTTATTGACGGCTTGCACAGAAACCCCGAAAGTTCGCGCCAACTCGCCGGTTGTATATACTTTGACAGGCTGGGCGTGGGTTACAACTTCTGCCATCATTTTAATCATTTCAGGCAGTTCCTTTTGAAAACCTATATTTTTGCGGGGGCTGGTCACAACAATGTAGTCATGAAGCATATTGCTGAATGCGCGATAAAATTCCGGATCGACTTGCTTAATCGTGTGTTTCAGTATTTGCTCGCTTTTTTCAACGACCAACTGCCGTTCCTTCTGTGTAGACATAAACATCACCTCCTACCTCCATCCTATCTGACTTCAACCAAAAATTTAACTAAAGTTAAACTAAAACTTCAACTCATTCTATGCGTGAGTATCTCCAACAAACACCCCGGTATTCATTTTGATACCAAAAAAGCGGCCTGGCTGGTCGAGTCCCTCCAGAGAAAGCGTCTAAAGAGTGACAATTCCATACCCTAATAGAGGCAGCCGCCCTTAAAAAGTAAGAGGCGGCTGCCTTCGGCAAGTTTATTTGATCAGCAAGTTTACTCTATCAACATGCCTACTTATCCCCCGGAACCGGTAAACCAAGTCCCTCCGCAATCCGTGTCCCGTATTCAGGATCCGCTTTGTAAAAGTGCCCTATCTGCCGGAGTTTGATGTCGTCCCGCTCGACGGGCCGCATGGCCCCTACGATCGTTTGCACCAGCCGTGTGCGCTCGTCTTCGCTTAACAAACGGTACAGGTCGCCGGCCTGCGTAAAGTGATCGTGGTGATCGTAAGCGACGCTATCGGCGTTGCCGGAAACCTCAAACGCCGCCGGTTTATCGGACGGCGATTCTTTTGGCCCGCCGAAGCTGTTTGGCTCATAATAGACGGAACCGCCGCCATTGTCGTCAAAACGCATTTGTCCGTCCCGCTGGTAATTGCTCACTTCATTTTGCGCACGGTTGATCGGCAGCGCCTGATGATTTGCTCCTACGCGATACCGGTGTGCGTCATGGTAAGCAAACAGCCGGCCCTGGAGCATTTTGTCCGGCGAAACGTCGATGCCCGGCACCAGCGTTCCCGGCGAGAAGGTGGCCTGCTCCACCTCGGCAAAATAATTTTCCGGATTGCGGTCCAGCACCATCCGCCCCACTTCAATCAGCGGATAATCTTTCTGCGACCACACTTTGGTTACGTCAAACGGATCAAACCGGTACGTATTCGCATCCTCCAGCGGCATAATCTGCACGTACAGCCGCCAAGACGGATAATCGCCCTGCGCGATCGCGTTAAACAAGTCTTCCGTATGATAATCGGCATTTTCTCCGGCAAGTTGCGCGGCGACATCGGCACTAAGGTTTTGGATGCCCTGCTCGGTTTTAAAATGATATTTGATCCATACGCCCTTACCTTCCGCATTAACCCATTTGAAGGTGTGGCTCCCGTACCCGTTCATGTGCCGGTACGTCGCCGGAATGCCGCGGTCGGACATGAGAATCGTCACCTGATGCAGCGATTCGGGCGATAACGACCAGAAGTCCCATACGGCGTTCGGATTTTTCAGATGTGTTTGCGGATGGCGCTTCTGTGTATGGATGAAGTCGGGAAACTTGATCGCATCCCGGATAAAAAATACCGGCGTGTTGTTTCCGACCAAATCGTAGTTTCCGTCCTCCGTGTAAAATTTCACGGCAAATCCGCGCGGATCGCGTACCGTATCGGCGGAGCCGCTTTCTCCGGCAACGGTTGAGAATCTGATGAATAACGGAGTTCGTTTACCTACTTCGGATAAAAATTTTGCTTTAGTGTACTGCGTAACATCGGCGGTCACTTCCAAATAACCGTGCGCTCCCGCGCCTTTGGCATGAACGACCCGTTCGGGCACACGCTCCCTGTTGAAATGGGCCAGTTTCTCCAACAGATGCACGTCTTGAATTAATGTGGGGCCGCGGGAGCCCGCCGTGACGGAGTTTTGGTTATCCCCTACCGGGGCTCCCCAACTGGTAGTCAGCTTGTTTTCCGTACCCATGAACCGGATTCACCTCTTTTGGCAAATTTCTGTTTCCTTCAGACCTGATTCCGTCCGTAAACGATAATAATTTTCAAGTGAAGCTTATTCTATTTGTATTCGGACAACGTGGCGTTCATTCTATCGCCGCGCACAAATTCCCCGGAAAATGGCAATCCCCGCACAAACAAACAGCATCTCGACTACAGGCCCCAAAAAGAGTTACAATAATACTAAACTTTAGTTCATTTAAGGAGAGGTTATGAAATACATCAGCACAAGGGGACAAGTCTCCCCCATAGGATTTATCGACGCGATTTTGATGGGACTGGCCGATGACGGCGGCTTGCTTGTTCCGCAGCACATTCCGCAAGTATCGGAAGCTACGCTGCAGAAGTGGCAGGAGCTTTCTTATCCGGAGCTTGCTTTGGAGATTTTCTCCTTATACGTAAACGATGAAATTCCGCGCGCGGATTTGAAAAAGCTGGTTGACGACAGTTACGCCACGTTCCGCGACGAAGCGGTAACGCCGGTGCGCAAGCTGGATGACAGCCGGTATATATTGGAGTTGTTCCACGGCCCGACCTTTGCTTTTAAAGACGTCGCATTGCAATTCCTGGGCAATCTGTATTCCTACGTTTCCGCCAAAACCAACTCGGTCATCCACATTCTCGGCGCAACTTCCGGCGACACCGGCGCTTCTGCGATTGAAGGCGTGCGCGGCAAGGAAGGCATCCGCATCTGCATCTTGCATCCGCATCAGAAGGTCAGCAAAGTGCAGGAATTGCAAATGACGACCATCAACGATGCCAACGTGCTTAACCTTGCGGTGGAAGGCACTTTTGACGATTGCCAGCGGATTATTAAAGATTTGTTCGCCGATGTCGATTTCAAAGTGAAATACCATCTGCGTGCGATCAATTCCATCAATATTGCCCGTATTCTCGCGCAAACCGTTTATTACTTCTACGCTTATTTCCAGCTGGCGAAGCAAGGACACAGCGGCAAAGTCAGCTTCAGCGTGCCGACAGGCAACTTCGGCGACATTTTTGCCGGTTATCTCGCGAAAAAAATGGGACTTTCCGTCGACAAGCTCGTTTTGGCTACCAACGAAAACAACATTTTGGCGCGTTTCGTAAGCGAAGGCGTCTACGAGCCGGGCGCTTTCCGCGGCACGCACAGCCCGTCCATGGATATTCAAGTGGCCAGCAACTTTGAGCGGTACTTGTTCTACTTGTACGGAGAGGACCCGCAAACCGTGACCCAACTTATGGCGCAGTTTAAGGCGGACTCCCGCATTGTCGTAACCGGCGACGCGCTGAAGCAGGTGCAGGCCGACTTTGCCGCCTACAGTGTAGGCAACGAGGAATGTTTGGACACCATTAGCGAATACTATCAAAAATACGGCTATCTGCTTGACCCGCATACCGCATGCGGTGCGGCGGCTTCCGACAAGCTGGCCGCTGAGGGCGAAACGGCGATCGTGCTTTCGACGGCGCATCCGGCGAAGTTCGACGAGGCGATTCGTCTGCGCAGCATCAGCCAAACGTATCCTGAGCAAATCCAGCAGTTGTTCGACAAACCGCAGTTTGTGACCGTAGTTGGCGGCACCAACGAGGAGATCAAGAACAGACTGGTTTCGTTTTTTTGATCGAATGTAAGCAAGCAGCAAACGATAACCCCCAGTTTCGTCCGAAGACGGCACTGGGGGCTTATTTTAATCGAACGCATGTGTGAAATTAATATCAATCCGAAATACCTCATACTGCAAAAGGACCTTAAACTCCACTTCAACATAGCAGTGGAATTAAGGTCCTTTACGTGTTAATCATGAGGTTCTCGCAAAATATTGGGGACAACCCCGATTTCGCTATCTCGATTATTTCGCAGTCAGCGTGAGGTTATTCGCCGCAACGGCCCAATCGCCTACTGGCTGAGCAATGTAAGTCACACCCGAAGCCAGCTTCGCGCCGTTTTGCAGTGCGAACGTGCCGTTCACGCCTTTGCGGGTTTGGATCGTGTACTGAGCCGTTAGCTCCGAACCGTCGGAACCGGTCAGC
This sequence comes from Paenibacillus thalictri, assembly GCF_004307995.1. Classification (GTDB taxonomy): domain Bacteria; phylum Bacillota; class Bacilli; order Paenibacillales; family NBRC-103111; genus Paenibacillus_AF; species Paenibacillus_AF thalictri. The sequence goes on from NZ_SIRE01000004.1 coordinate 371,239, forward strand.
TTAACTTCACGCAGCACGAAAATCTCATCGCCAGGATCCTGCGTCAAAGTCACATTTAATGTCGCCGGATCCACCTGCGTTACGGATGCAATTTGCAGCGGCGCAGTTTCTTTGGCCACAAAAGTCGGATTTTTCACCGTCAGCCAATCCGAGCTCACCGTATATTTTGTGCCCGGCTGGAATTTCGCACCGCCCGGCAGCCGGAACTTCGGTTCCTGCCTGCCGTCGGTCGACTGGGTGAACGGCAGATATGCGGCTGTCATCGGTGCGCCGCCTTCCGGCGTAATTGTGACGCTGCGGCTGCGCAATGAAGAAATGATTTGGAACGGCTGGCCGTTATACATATTGTTCTCGTCCAAAATAAAGGCGTTTTTGCCGCGGCCCGGCGCATAAGCGGAAATCACGTAACCGTAGTCCGTCACTCCGTCCGTTTTCAGCACTTCGATCTCAAACGAGTCGTTGTCGACTTGTCTTGCCTCGTTCGTACGGATGATTTCGTCGTTGGAAGCCACCGTTACACTTTGGCGTCCTTTGTAGTTCAGTGTGTAGGTCGTTCCAGGCTTCTGCGTTTGCGTTGGCACGATATAAGTGGACATCGCTCCTGTTTTCAGCCGCGGCTGGTTGACGATCGCAAGACCGTTATCAAACACGAAATTTTTCATCGAAATATCGAGGCTTTCGTCATCCAAGGTCAGCGTCCGGTCAAAAACAACTTCCATCGTCACTTTATTCAGCGCGCGAATGCTAACGATTTGTGCCGCCTCGGAACGGATCGACTTCTCCGCGGTCAGCAGCAGCTGGCCGGTTTCGCCGCGGGTTGCAAGTTTATCGGCCGAATACGAGCCGGTCATCCACGATTGCACGGACAAAGCATCGCGTTCAAGCGCCTTGGCGATCACCTGGGTCAATTCCGCTTGAGTGACCGATTCATTAGGTTTAAACTGGCCTCCGTCAGCCGAAATGACACCAAGCCCAGCGGCCGTATTGGCATAACTTTGGAACCAATCCTGCGCACTCACATCTTGCAGCCCCGCGGTACCGCCCTTCTTGTTCTCCAGTTGAAGCGCCAGCACGACCATTTTCGCCAGCTCGGCACGGGTCACATTTTGCCCGGGCTTCATAACTCCATCGCCGTAACCTTGCAGCACGCCTTGCCCGACGAGCTTGTCAATCGAATCGGCATATACGCCATAATCGGCCTGTACCGCTGAGGTATTCCCTGCGGCCGATACATTCGCGTTCCCCGCTAGAGTTCCTGTCCCCACAGCCGCTACCACAGCAAAAGCAATAAATGCAGAAATACGTTTGTTCATCGTGTATGTTCCTCCCTGAATTAGATTCGCTGCTCTACAAATACTATGGTACAGGCTGAATCTAAACGGGCGAGAAACAAAACCTTAATAAATTCTAAACGGAATCGAAAATGTTTTTAAACCAGCACTTTTTCCCCATCTTCCGGTACAATCACCTGATGCTGCAAATGTTCTTCGGCTAATCTTTTGCGTAAATCCACTTTGGTTACCAGACAATGATTAATCGAATCCATATGAACGGCAACCATTTGGGTATACGGAGCATGTTTGCTCACAGCGACGACATCGTCGGCATCCATCGTAATCGGATCTCCGACGGTAAACCGCGCTCCTCCGGCGTTGACAATCGTTATATCCGGCCGGTGCGCATCCAGCGCCTCTAACACGTCGCTGCACCATATCGTATCCCCTGCGAGATATAACGTCGGCTCGCCTTCCTTTTTGAAAACAAATCCCGAAACTTGACCCATCTTCTCTCCGATTTCACCCGTACCGTGCTGTCCGTTCGTACGGATCAGCGTTACGCCTTTAAACTCCAGCTGCTTGTTAATCGAGGTCACGGAAGAAAAACCATCCAACGCCAGCGGTATCTCATCCCTCGGCTGGCATAACACCGGCGTCGCCTTGTCCAAAAGAGCCGCAGCCGCTTCATCCCAATGATCTTTGTGCAGATGCGTTACGATAACGGCATCCGGTTTCTGCAGCCGGACCGCATCAAAAGGCAGCGGAACAAGCGGATTTCTCCGATCGTTCGGAGAATTGATAATCGGCGGATTCGCCCCCTGATCGCTGAACATCGGATCGATCAAAAATTGCACTCCCCCATAATGAAGCCAAAGCGTAGCGTGACGAATCAATTGAAGTTCCACTATAATTCCACCCCTTATCCTTATTGTTGTCTCCTGGTACAATTATAGTAGCTGTCTCAAAGCCAATCTATAACATGGCGAAACAAATATCGGATATCCACTTTCACCGTGAAAGGAATTTTTCAAAGTTGAACCATCATATCATCGATGAAATTGATTTGAGCATTTTGCGGCATTTACTGAAGGACGCAACCTTGTCGCATAAAGAAATCGGGCGGATCGTCCATATGACCGGCCAGGCGGTAGGCGCACGCGTGCGCAAGCTGCAGGATAGCGGGGTTATTGAAGGGTATACATTGCGATGGAATCCTGAAAAAATCGGGATGAGCGTGCATGCTTTTATTACTGTTTTTTTAAAATCAAACACCGCCCACCCGTTATTCCAAACTTTCGTCAGTAACAACGAGCAGGTAGTTGAAGCGCACCGCGTAAGCGGCGAAGGCTGCTATTGGATACGCGTGAGGGTACAATCATCCCAGCAGTTGAACGGCTTTCTTGACGAACTGCTCCAATTCGGAAACTATAAAGTAAGTCTGTCGCTCGATCAGTTAAAATAACCGCTTTATACAGCAAAGAAAACAGCCCGCACAAACTGGAGGCCGCCGAAAAAGCAGCGCAGTGAGCGAAATCATACTGGAAAAGCGCCAGCGTTCGCCTTTGTCTCCGAATTTCACCCGCCTTAAGCGGGGATAATCCAAGAAGTTCGGGGACAATTGGCGATTGGAAGTATGATTCGCACATGCAGCATTCACTTTTTCAGCGGCCTCCACAAACTGCAGGCTGTCCTTATACCGTAAAGCGGTAACCCGCTCCCCATATGGTCTCGATAAATTGCGGGTTGGACGGATCCGCTTCGATCTTCTCCCGCAGGCGCCGCACATGAACGGTTACCGTTGCGATGTCGCCGGTCGATTCGAGCCCCCATATCCGTTCAAACAAATCTTCCTTGCTGAACACCCGGTTCGGATGCACCGCGAAAAATACGAGCAGGTCGAACTCCCTTGTCGTAAACGATACTTCTTTACCGTGAACATAAACACGGCGCGACGCCTTGTCAATCGTCAGCTCGCGAATGCGAATCTCGTCCGGCGCTGCCTTTTTGCCGCTGCCTACGAGGCGCTCATACCGCGTCAAATGCGCCTTCACCCGGGCTACCAGCTCGCTTGGGCTGAACGGCTTGGTCACAAAATCGTCGGCCCCGAGACCGAAGCCGCGAATTTTGTCGACCTCTTCTTTTTTGGCCGACACGATCAGAATCGGCACATCGCACATTTCGCGAATCCGCCTGCACAACTCAAAACCGTCGACGCCGGGCAGCTGCAAATCGAGAATGATCAGATTGTAGCCGCCATCCTGAGCACGCCGTAAGCCTTCCGTTCCGGTCACGCATATATCGGCCTGAAAACCGTGGAGCGCCAAATAATCCCGCTGCAGCTCCGCGATCTCCAGCTCGTCCTCCACGATGAGTATGTTTGTCGTCATGATTCGTCACCGCCACATTTTTTTAATGTAAAAAAGACGGAGACGCCTTCTCCCCATTCGCTTTCCGCCCATATGCCGCCGCCATGCCCCTCGACCAGCTGCCTGGCGATTGCCAGGCCAAGTCCGCTGCCGCTTTTGCCGCTTTCTCGCGATTCGGCCCGGTAAAATTTTTCGAAAATGTACGGAAGCTGCTCCGGCCGGATACCCGGACCGTTGTCGCGAATTTCGACCGTCGCTTTATCCGCATGTTCCGTCAGCTTTACCACGATACGTTTCTCCGGCTTGTCCATATATTTGACGCAATTGTCGATCAGGTTCAGCACAATCCGCCGCAGCTTCTCGCGGTCTGCCAACACTTGAATTTCGCGCCGCGGGAACTCCCCTGCGATGTGAACGCCTCTGAGTTCGAGATCGAACTGGAGATCCTGAATCACATCCTCCAGAAACCGGCTCGCTTCTACCGTCTCAAACGAATAAGGCAGCTTTTTCAAATCCAGCTTGGAGTATAAAAACAGCTCGTCCACAAGCCGGTCCAGCCCAACGACCTTGGTATGGATCGTGTTTAAATATTTGTCCATCTTCTCTTGGGTATCCGCCACCCCGTCTTGAATGCCTTCGACATATCCTTTAATCGTAGTGATCGGGGTCCGCAAATCGTGAGATATGCTGGACAACAGCTCTTTGCGGTTCTCCTCGTATTGCAGTTGAAGCTGAACAGAGTTCGTCAAACGCCGTCGCATATCTTCAAACGCCATGCAGAGCTGGCCGATTTCGTCATTACCTTGTGCCTTCACTTCAAACTGCAAATCGCCTTCCTTAATCCGTTCCGCGGAATGGCGCAGCCCGTTTAGCGGTTTGATAATCGAACGGGTAATAAATCTGAACAGCAGCACCCCGGTCAGCAGCAAAACAGCAAGCAGCACACCAATCAGGATGGGCAGCAGCTTGCGGATCATCTCGGCGAAAGGACTGCGTTCCCGCAAAACAAAGATGCTGCCGCGTTCTTTATCCGGGAACGTAAAGTCGTACTTAGCATAAGAAAAAAAACGGTTCCCGACGTTAAATGTATTGCGGATCGCGTTATTGCCCATCTCGTAATTGGGCAGCGCGGCTCCCAACTCCGGCGCATGCAGCGACGGAGAAATGAACAGCAGCTTCGACTCCTTGCGCAAATACAAGCCGGCCTGCACCATCCGCAGCTGGAAATCGTAATCCGCAAGCAGCTCATTGTTCATCAATTTGCCCGGATCTGTTTTGACAAGGGTCTTCAATTCGAGAAAGATCCGCTCCTCCGCTTCGGTCAACGGGTTCAGCTTGTAATGAGTTTTATAAAAATCGCTGAAGCTCCGCACGTCGCCCGTGATCGCCACAGTGATTAAATAGCCGGTCAGCGCAAAAAGCAGGACGGTGACGATTAGCGCGCCCGTAAACGAAAAAAGCAGTCTCAAACGTATGGACAGCGTAATCCCCCCTTGTCCTTTGCTGATTCCTATTATTTTCATATCCGAGATGAACTATGTCGATTTCTGTTATCGCGTTCCCGCTTTCTCCAATATACGCACGATCTCGTGAAATCCCCGATTTTTCGCATGGGTAAGCGGAGAAATGCCGTCTTTATCCGGGATGTTCACATCCGCTCCATATTCGACCAGCAGTTGTACGATTTGCTGATGTTCCTTGCCCCCGCGGCCAAGCACGACGGCTTCCATTAAGGCGGTCCAGCCCAAGTTGTTAATATGGTTTACGTTAACTTTCGATCTTTTCAGCAGTTCTTCGACGACCGCTACATGGCCCCGCTCCGAAGCTGGAATCAGCGCCGTGCCTCCGTAACGATTGGTCAGCGTCGGGTCCGCTCCGGCATCAATCATCAGTTTGACAATATCGAGTAGCCCTTCCGCCCCGGCATACAGCAGCGGATTATCCGAAATGCGGTCCCGCTGATTGATATCCGCCCCGGCTTCAATAAGCGCTTTCACCGTATCTGCACGGTTATTGCGCGCAGCCGCCATGATCGGCGTCCTGCCGTTTTCATCTTGAATATTGATCGCGGCTCCTTCGTTCAGCAAACGTTTTACGGCAGCGGTATCGCCGCTAGCCGCCGCTTCCAGCAGCTTTGTATTTTTATTCATCGTATCGTCCGTGTTAGCTTGCATAACGGTCACTTCTTTCGGTTCATATTGGCATCCCGTGACAGCTGAAAATAGTAGCAAAACGATGCCTGTCACATAAAAACAATCAAGAAACCGGAGCGTCCGCATACCGAATCGCCACTCCTTTTGTGTGCATATACGTTTATGCTACCATGAGATATACTATATGGATAATATTAGTTTCATTCGATTTGTATACGTATTGCGTATAGGAAAGGGGATTTCCTTACATGGATATACGGCAGCTCCGTTACTTTATCGCTATCGCCGAAGAACGGAAAATTACCGCCGCCGCCCGCAGGCTGCATATGGCTCAGCCGCCGCTCAGCCAGCAGCTCAGACTGATGGAGCAGGAGCTCGGCACGGCGCTGGTCGGACGTACGGGTAAATATTTGGAGCTGACCGAAGCCGGGCAGCTGCTTTATACACGAGCTGTCGCAATCGTTAAGCAGCTTGACGAAACCATCGAAGAGGTTAAGGAAACAGGCAGCGGACACAGTGGCAAGCTGCGGATCGGCGTGAACACGCTGTCTGACGACCGGCTTCCGCAGATGCTGAGCGTTTTTCGCCGGCAGTTTCCAAAAATCGTCTACGCCATCCGTCAAAACGAGTCCGGCCAGTTGTGCAAAATGCTGCGGGAACGGGCCATCGAGCTGGCTATTGTGCGCGTACCGATTGATTTGTCCGATTTCTCCTTCCTGCAGCTGCAGTCGGAGCCTTATTGTTTCGTGACAGCTGAAAAAGGCAATGTTTTTGCCGGTCGAACCGATATTGCGCTGACGGATATCCGCGACACACCGCTTATTTTACCCAGCATAGAAGGCATGGGCGTATACCGGCTTGTGCTCGACGCTTTCTCGCGCTCCGGTTTATATCCGAATCTGATCTGCGAATGTTCGGACATTACGACACTATTTGAACTGGTCGCCTCCGGCTTTGGTTCTACTGTCGTGCCGAAATCCGTGCTCCGGTTCCACAAAGCGCTTCCGCTGCAATCGTACGAACTCACGGATGCAAGTTTGTCCACCTCATCGGCGCTGATCTGGCTGAAAGACCATCATCTCTCGAAAGCTGCGCAAAACTTCGCCGCGCTTTGCGCGGATTGGGGTAACCGCCAAACTTCCGATTAACCCGCCCGTATTGTTTCCAAAACGCCAAAAACGGCTTTACATGAAGGAAACGGGGGACGATCGGCTGAACTGCCATGCGATATCCGATTTCGGAAATCGCCGCATTGCCGGTACATCGCCCGTCTGGCTCCATGTCAAACCGCAGCATCGCTGTTTTACGTTAAGAGATTATCCCAACCAGTGGAATATGGCATTTTTCGCCGTTTCAACCGCACGGCTCGTTTCAGAAGGGGAAAGCCCTTCCGGATTCCATAAGGCGGAAGCGGCGTTCGGTTGGGTCTGAATACGATCGCCGATAAATACTTGGGTTCCTTTAGGAACAAAAGGATACAGCTCTTCCATATCCTCGTTCGTCATACGGATGCAGCCCAAAGACAGATTTTTTCCGATCGAATCGGGAGCATTGGTGCCGTGTACAGCTAAACTTCCCATGCCAAGGGCGGCACTTCCATAAACATTCGGCTGCTTGCCTCGGGGTTCCTTTACCCGATCCACAACGGTAAAAACTCCTTCCGGCGTTAAGTCATCTGCCCCGAGCCCAACTTGCTTCTCCGCGAGCAGCGTGGAGCCCGACAATAGTTGAAGCATATGGTCGCTTTTGCCCACCACTAACCGAAAGGGCTCGAAATCCGCCATCTGCGAATTGGGGGGGCCTGTAACGTTAGGATAAAACATATCGCTAATCTGCTTAGTAGACGAGTCGAACACCCACCCGCCAAGACCGTCGTATTTCTTGACGATTTGATTGGAGCCTGATTGAATTTCTTTCGGGATGAAGCTTAAATAATTGTGCGGATAATCCGCTGCCAGCTTGTCCAGCGTATCCGGCGGGGCGCCGTTATCGGATATATAAGCCTCGAGCGCAGTACGGACGAGATTCGCCCCTGCTTCCGTCAGCGGTTTTAACCTTTGGAAATCCGCTTGGAGATAGCGGATTTTTACGTTTTGGTCATGGGCCGCATTATACTCCGCAACGACAAAAGCTTTCGTTTTCCACGTCTGATCCGCCATAGGAACCGTATTTTGTTCGGGATTGGGGCCATTATAAGCAATTCCGTAAATCTGGACATTTTGCCCGAGATTCGCTTTTGCCAATTCCAAAGCTTTGTTGTATATGTCATATTCAATGTCTTTTTGCGGCTTGTTATTGGAAAGATACATAATAAAGGGCACATCCACGCTTTCGAAAGTGATTTCTCTTCCTATGCCCCACAGCTTAAGTGCAGAGACCGTTTTGGAAACCGTACCCTTCGCCAAATACAGCCCTAACAACATAAGATTCAGCAGCAAAAGAGAGACTAGTACTATTTTCCAAAATGGCGTTAACGAAGCGCCGCCCTTATGAAAGACCGGCGGCTCGGAAACCGCCTTGGGCGAATTTTTCCTTCCCAGCTTGCGAATGGCGCTTGCCGAATCGTAATAATAAGGCGAAGGATATGTCTTCATACACTCGTTGTAATGAAACAGCGCTTTGTCCATATTGCCTCGCTGTTCATATTTTTGACCTAGTCTGTAATGCGCTTCCGTTGATTTAGGGTCCATGTAACGGATAACCTTTTCATAATACATAGGATCGTTGCGGTTGATATGCAGATTTTTTTGAAGATGCTCCAGCCCGTCAACCAAGTGACTTTTAAAACGCTTCTTAATTGGATTCACCGTGAACACCCCATTTTCTAAAATGATACATTTAGTATCAAGTAGGACATGTTTATCATAGGAGATTTTCTAAAACTCGCTATTACCTCTAGTCGACAAGTCGTTTACATATAATCTTACGATACGTTTTGTATCTAGTCAATAAGAACAATTGAAAAAACTTCTATCGAAATAACTCGAGGGTATGCGGGGTATTGGTAAATAGCGGGTCGTGAACCACAATTGGTAAATTGCATATTCATTCACACTCCTTTATAATTTTCCAGGGTTCATGCCATATTACAAGTTAGGAGAGAAACAGGTTGAACAAAGTTTACCGTCGTACGGCTCTTTTGTTGTTGATGATGATTGTGCTGCTGGCCGGTTTTCCCGTAATGACCGCATATGGAGCCGACAGCCAACGTCAGAAAACTGTTGTGCTCGGTACCAGCGCCGAGTTTGCGCCGTATGAATTTCATAAAACGATAGACGGCAAAGACCAGATTGTAGGTTTCGATATCGATATTGCGCGTGAGATCGCCAAAGACATGGGAGTGAAGCTTGTTATCGAAGATATGAGCTTTGATGCCCTGCTGCCCGCCTTGCAGAGCGGCCGGGTGGATCTGGTCATATCCGGCATGACGCCAACGGACGAACGCAAGCAAAGCATCGATTTCTCGAACAACTATTACCAATCCAAGCAAGTTGTCATGGTTCGTTCCGAAGACAAGGAGCTCTATAGGACGATAGACAACCTCAAGGGAGATAAGATCGGCGCGCAAAAAGGCTCCATTCAAGAGGAAATTGCGCAGTCCATTCCCGGGATTGTTATTACGTCTTTGGACCGCATACCGGACCTTGTTCTGCAATTGCAGACCAAACGGGTAAATGCCGTCATTTTGGAAGATACCGTAGCTATCGGTTACTTACAGGACAGGACGGTTACGCTTGCAGATGCCGTTCCTGACGATGCGCCCGTACAAGCGGCCATCGGCATTCGCAAAGGCAACAAGGAACTGCTGGCCCAAGTCAACTCGACGATCGCCCGGCTGAAAAGCGAGAACCGTATTGCGGAGATGGTAAAACAGGCGAGCCAGCTTTCTGTCGAAAAGCAGCAAGCGCCCAGCAATATATTCACAACGTTCTGGGAATACCGCAGCTATTATGCGCTTGGCCTCAGCTACACCTTGCTGTTGTCGGCTCTTGGCGTCCTGTTCGGTTTCATTATCGGCCTGCTCATCAGCCTGCTGCGGATGTCGGGCATCCGTTCCATAACCTGGCTGGGCACAACGTATGTCGAGATATTGCGCGGAACGCCGATGCTGGTGCAGCTTATGATTATCCACTACGGGCTCGCGTTAACCTTGGGCATCAATTTTACCCCGCTGCAGTCGGGGATTATTACACTGTCCTTAAACAGCTCGGCTTATTTGGCGGAAATTTTCCGTGCGGGCATTCAAGGCGTGGACCGCGGACAGATGGAAGCGGCCCGTTCGTTGGGGATGGGCAGGGGGCTGGCGATGCGCCATATTATTTTACCGCAGGCGTTCAAAACCGTGCTTCCCGCGATCGGGAACGAGTTTATTACGATTATTAAAGAATCGTCCATTATATCCGTAATTGGGATGGCGGACATTATGTACCAGGCGGGGATCGTGAAAAATATCACCTACAAGGGACTTAGCCCGTTCATTATTGCCGCGGCGATTTATTTCGTATTGACGTTCCTGCTGTCCAAGCTGCTTGGCGTATGGGAAAGGAGGCTCGGAGCAAGTGATCACCGTTAAACATTTGCGCAAATCGTACGGGAAAACGGAAATTCTCAAAGGAATCGACATCAGCATCACAAGCGGCCAAGTTGTTGTTGTCATCGGGCCAAGCGGCTCGGGAAAAAGCACCTTTCTGCGCTGTATCAACCTGCTGGAGCAGCCGAGCGGCGGTGAAATTCGATTTGAGAACGAGTCCATCACCGCCCGCGGCCACAACATTAACGCCACCCGCGAGAAAATGGGCATGGTGTTCCAGCATTTCAATCTGTTTCCGCATAAAACCGTTTTGCAAAATCTGACCCTTGCCCCCATTAAGGTGAAAGGCATGTCCACCGCCGAAGCGGAGAAAACCGCGATGGAGCTGCTGCATACCGTCGGATTGGCAGACAAAAAGAATCTGTACCCGTCCCAGCTTTCCGGCGGGCAAAAGCAGCGGATTGCCATTGCGCGCGCCTTGGCGATGCAGCCGCATGTGATGCTGTTTGACGAGCCGACCTCTGCGCTTGATCCGGAGATGGTCGGCGAGGTGCTGGATGTCATGAAGAAGCTGGCTAAAGGCGGCATGACCATGATCATCGTGACTCATGAGATGGGTTTTGCCCGAGAAGTCGGCGACAGGATCGTGTTTATGGATAAAGGTGTGATTGTGGAGGAAGGGACGCCTGAGCAGGTGTTCGGAAATCCTTCCAACGCGCGCACGAAGGATTTTTTGGCGAAGGTTTTATAGTAAGAACTTTTATAGCAAGGTTTTCCCGCCTAAAGATTGGGGCCGTTCCCGCAGGTCTGAAAAGACCCGCGCGACGGCCCCACTTTACTTCTCGCTTTGCTTTTACTACTTGCCCGCTATGCTTTTACTCTAGCCCAAAAAATTCCTTAGCCGTTGCTGTCGTCGCCTGAGCCGCTTCTTCAGCCGTAATTCCCAAGCAAAACGCCGCCGCTTGCGTTATATGCGGCAAAAAGGCGGGTTCGTTGCGCCCGTCCTGCGGCTTCACCTGCAAATCTCGCGGCGTCAAAAACGGCGCGTCCGTCTCGATCATCAGCCGGTTCAAAGGGATCTTTTTAACCAGCTCCCGCAAATGCTTGCCCCGGCGTTCGTCGCAAATCCAGCCCGTGATACCGATATAAAATCCCATATTCAAGTACACTTCCAGCTCTTGAGCGGTCCCGGTAAAACAATGCACAACGGCTTTATGAATGCGTCCTGAATACGGTTTGAGCATGTGGACAAAATCGCCATGGGCCTCCCGTTCGTGCAGAAAAAGCGGCATCCGCAGTTCGCACGCCAGCTCGATCTGCGCTTCGAACCACTTCCTCTGCACCTCGCGCGGCGAAAAATCCCGGTTATAATCAAGCCCGCATTCGCCGACAGCAACCACTTGAGGGAGCGATGCCAGACGGCGCAGCTTCTGTATCGTCTGATCCGTGCAGTTGCGCGCGTCATGAGGATGGATCCCCGCTGTCGCATACATTTTGCCGGGAAAACGAGCGGCATAACGAGCCGCTTCTTCGCTGTTTCGCTCATGCGTCCCTGTCAGGATCAGCGGTGTTACTCCTGCCGCCTCTGCCCTGGCAACAACCAAGTCGCGGTCCTGGTGAAAGGAGCGGTGCATCAGATTAATTCCAATATCAATTGTTTGCTGATTCATATTTTTAAGTTCCTCCGTTGTTATGGTCGAATACGCGGCAGCATACGGCGGGAATTTCGTCGGCAAGCCAAACCTCGTTGCCCGCGACGTAAAAAACAACTCCCATCTGCACCGCTTTGGCCGTATCAACCGCCAATATGACAAGCTCCCCTCTTCTGCGGCCGGCAAGCTCGGCAAAATGAAGCCCTTCCGACAAATGCACATACTGCCGGTTCATCGGCCGGATGCCTTCCGTCAATATGCGCGGGGCGGCTTTGACGTTTGTTCCGTGATACAGCGTCACAGGCGGATTTGCAGCCGGATAGCTGATTTTGCCATGGCTGTGCCCGTAACGTGCGCGGATTCGACTGTCCGTTATTTCATAACGCTGCTTCTCGCAATGACGGACAGTCCGCTCGATGTCTTCGATCGTAAGCCCGGACCATCTGGCCTCCTTGCGCAAAGCCTCCAGCAGCTCCTCCAGCGTACTGGACCCGTCCGAAGCGTCGAGTCTGAGGCCGAATGGCTCCGGCGAATGCCGCAGCATTTTGCTCATCAGCTTGCTTAAGCTTGTTTCCTGTCTTTCGTTTAACATAATAATCACTTCCTATATTTCTGTCCTGAAAACAACTCGGACCGGGCGGGTGCGAGGCGAATTTCATTCGTCAGCGATACCGTTATGCAGCGCGACTGTCTTTAATCACATTTTTCCATCTCGTGCGAACTCCAAATGCGCGTTCCGACGCTGCACCGTGGCCTATCGCCTCTACACACATCTCGCGGTTCAAGTCGCGATAAACCCGACTCTTGTTTCCGAAGTTTCCTTCATCCATGTTTGGGTCTGGCCTTTGTGCAGATCGGCTTTCATCGTTTTGACTAGCTTCTCCACATTTGTTGTCCGCTCATAATGCCATTCCAGCGCAGCGGATACGTACAGCTCGTTTAACTGAGCGAACGTAAATCCGCCGGTCAGCCTCGCGGTTTCTCTGAGCATATCTTCGGTCAGCAGCTTACCAAGCCCTGTCTGCCGCAAATAAGTGAATCTGAGCTCCGCATCCGGCAGCTTAATCTCATAGGCACGGTCAAACCTTCCCGCCCGGTTCATTAACGCCGGATCGATTTTTTCCGGATAATTCGTCGTCCCGATCAAAAAGATCCCTTCCCGTGAAGTCGCTCCGTCGAGCAAGTTCAAAAAATACGACCGCGACCGTTCCGGCATCGAATCGATGTCTTCAATAACCAGGATCATCGGAGCCATATTGGCCGCAGCCTGGAACACCTCTTGAATCGAATCGCTGTTTGTATATTCGGTTATTTGCCAATAAGCGACTGGAGCCTTCACACTGCCGGCGATCGATTTGACCAAGGTTGTTTTACCGTTGCCGGGTTTGCCGTAAAGCAAAATCCCTCTTCTATAGGGAATAGCGTATTCATGAAAAAACTGCCGGTCCTGAGCAAAAAACTGATCGATCGAACGGTATATTTCCTTTTTGACATCGTCACCCATGACAACGTCCGTGCGCTCCACCATTTTGGTAATCGGGGAAAGCTCCTTCTCCACCCCGTCCGGTCCGTCCGTAAACACGGTCACCTGACTGCGGTCCAAGTCCCGGCGGCGCTTGCGGGAATGGTCCAGGAAGCTTTTCAGGCTGGCGTCGCCCGCCGCCCACATCATATCACTCCAACCGATCCCATGAGCTCGAAACATCGGCACTCGCGCCAAAGCGACGCCCCAGCCCGGGTAAGCAAAAACATGGTTCATCAGCACAGGATAGATCTCGTAGCTTGCATCTTTACGACCCTCTTCCAGACTAAATGCTGTTGATTCGATATAATCGAAAATACGGGTGACAAGCTGCACGGCGGGATCGCAAGATTTTACGTCCATCTCCAGCAGATCCCAGTAATCCTCTCTCCCGCCGTCGCTTGCATACAGCTTGAACGACATGTTGTAATTCTCCTCCAGCACCGTCTGGATTCGCATCAACACATGCGCGTAATCGTGATAAGCAGTCAACGTGCAGCCGTCGGTTACGGCCGGGGAGACAAGGGCCATTTCATTTTTCAATATCGGTTTTCGTTTATTTTGCATCATTGTATTTGCTTTGTTTGTCATCATTTATTTTGCACCCTTCACCGCCGCCATCGGCTTGCATTTGGCTACGACCCGGGCCAAGCCCGCCCCTACGACGCTTTCGATAATTTGATCTACATCTTTGTACGCTTGGGGCGATTCATCCAAAATCGACTCCAGCGTTTTCTGGTTGACTACAATTTCTTCGTCCGTCCCCACCTTCATCGCCGAGGCGAACTCGTTTAATGTGATGAGTCGCTTGGTCGCGCTGCGTGAGCGGATTCTTCCCGCACCGTGACAGATGGAATGGAAGTTGGCCCTTCCCCCCGGGGAGCCGACCATGATATATGAGGCTGTTCCCATGGAGCCGGGAATAAGTGCCGGATGGCCGGTAGCTAGATATGGCTCCGGATTGGCCGGATGACCGGCCGGCAGCGCTCTGGTAGCCCCTTTACGGTGGATAAAATAGGCCTGCCCTTCGTGCTCCTCCTCCCACGCATAGTTATGCATGAGATCGTACAACGTTGTCATCTCGAATTTGGACCCGAATACGTCCTTGCCCGCTTCCCGGATCGCATAAGCGATAAGATGCCGGTTGACGACCGCATAATTTAATGCGGAATACATCAGATTCACGTACATCCGGGCCAGCGGATGGTCGAGCGGAGCGAAAAGCAAATGCGGATCGGCTGCACCAAGCCCCTCGGCACGCATCATTTTGGCCAGCAGACTCCCGCAATATTGGCTGACGGAGCCGCCCCAGGCCCGCGAACCCGAGTGAATCATAACCGCAACTTGGCCGTCGAACAGCCCCCATGCTTCGGCTATTTCCCGCTGGTCCTCGGCAATTTCGATGAATTGAACTTCGGCGAAATGGTTGCCGTTGCCTAGCGTCCCCAGCTGGCGGTGCGAACGATGCCATACTTTCTCCGGAAACAAATCCAGCGCCGCTTCGTCCAAAGCAAGTTTGCTGCTCTCCACATGGGTAAGCGAAGTCGCCTTGCGTGGCGTGTACCCGTCGGGAATGTATTTTTTCGGCAAGCCGTGCAGCCCTTTCTTCACCACATGCTCCAGCCGAATATCGGAGAAATGCCCCCTCGCATGATCTTCGACCGGCAAATATTTTTCGATTGCTTTGACGAGTTTGCGCCGCAGCTTCACTTCCTTCAAGTCATCCTTGTGCAGATTCGTCAAATGAACCCTCATACCGCAGCCGATATCGCTTCCGACGATCGAAGGCGATACGTAGCCGTCGGCGGCGTTCCATACCGCAGTTGTTCCGATACACGTTCCTACACCCACATGCACGTCCGGGGTATAGCTCATATACACTTGGTGCGGAATTTGCAAATTGTTGTTAGCCATCTCAAATATTTTATAATCCAACCCCTTAAACAGGGTATCCCCTGCATATACGTGCACCACTCCGGATGGGAGCTGCACCTGCCGATAATAGTTTTCGTTCATAAATCTTGTTCTTCCCTTTCTTCGTACCCCAAACCCGTTTCCTTAATTTCCGGAATACTCCGTGCCTTACGGCAACAGATGTTTTCTCGGGGGACATGGCTTGTCGGGCCGCTTTTTCGTAAATAGTTGTTTGTCGAATTGCCTCTTCTTTGCCGATATATTCATGTAAACCAGCTTGCATTGGAATCACCCTTTCGTTTCGCACACGTTTTTTTGAACGCAAAAAAGCCATAGACCCTCACCGTCTATGGCCGCACATGTTAACTTTCAAGAAACGGGAATATGAAAAATACCCCTATTTCACCGTCACAAGTCCGCTGAAGACCGATGGAATGAAGCTGTTTGCAGTTGTCAAAAGATTGTTATGAATGCGAATCATAGCCATCGGCCTCCTTTCGATTGATTTACCGTATCTTACCATCCATTTTCTATTAACGTCAATATGCCGGCTGCGGAAAGAATGGTTATAGCGGTGTTTTCCTATCTGCCTTAATTAAGCAATGAACGCGGACATAATTGTGCTAGTGTCATAAGGTGTGATTCCATTGTCTGTTGCAAACAAGCCTCCACTTTAATGATTTTCAGATAAGTGTAGAAGGAAGGACGGCAATAGCCTGAAGAATGCTTTGACCAATGTTCTTAGATAGTATCATCCCATATGTGACAGTTCCCGAACATGGTGAACGTATTACGACAATAGAATTTTTAAAGTAAAACCCCCATATCAAATA
This sequence comes from Paenibacillus thalictri, assembly GCF_004307995.1. Taxonomy (GTDB): domain Bacteria; phylum Bacillota; class Bacilli; order Paenibacillales; family NBRC-103111; genus Paenibacillus_AF; species Paenibacillus_AF thalictri. Next base: position 387,487 of record NZ_SIRE01000004.1, read on the forward strand.
AAATAAACCCCATTAATCCTTATACGGATCAAACTCATCCGCCCCGGCCATACATACGCCAATCGGCTTCAGCACATGCAGCACTTCAATCGTTTCCGCGTGCGCATCCAATACGTCCTGCAGCTTGCGATACACAAACGGGCTTTCGTCGGTTCCCGCGCCGCGCAGCTCGACGCCGAAATCGCGTACCGCCTCCAGCATTTGCGCCGCGGGGATTTGACCGCCGCTGCGCGAGCGGGTTTTCCAATTCATCTTCCCGGCCGCCTGCGTCCGGCTCATGATGCGTCCCGCGCCATGAACGGTGCTGTAGCAGGCGTCGCGGTTTTCCTCCGTATCCTTGCCTTTGACGATAACGGAGATATCACCCATGCTGCCGCCGATAAATCCGATCTGGCCGGGAGCGGAAGGTGTAGCTCCTTTACGCACGACGACCGTTTCCTTGCCTTCGTGCTGTTCGATCCAGGCAAAATTGTGATGGTTATGCACTTCAAAATCAGCCGTTGTTCCCAAGATCGCCAGCACTTGCCTGATCACGTAATCGCGTCCGGCATAAGCATAACGTCCGGCCAGTTTCATCGCCCGATTATACATGTCGCCAAGCTCGCTGTTCAGATCAAACAACACCGGTGGCTGATCCATTTTCTCGCCGGGAGCGTTCCCCAGAAACTCTCTTCCCGCGGCCAAATTCAGAAAGCCGCTGGCCGTCTTATGACCAAAACCCCGGCTGCCGAAATGGTTGCCAACCCAGATGCAGCCCGTGCTTTCTTCTGCGAACACATCGACAAAATGGTTGCCGCTGCCGACCGTACCTAGCTGGTCACGGGCCAGCGTCTTCAGCTTATCGTGCTCCTGCTTGCCGACAGCGGAGTATACCGCCCAATCTGGATCGTCGAACAAATCATGATCGACTTTCTCGCTGTTGACCCGTCCTATGCCAAACGAAATTTTTCGAGCAATCTCATCCATCAGCCGGGAAATGTGAGGTTTCACATCTTCCAGCCGCAAATGCGTCCTTACCGCTTTATTGCCGCAAGCAATATCGTATCCGACACCGGAAGGGGAGATTTGGCCGTCATATACGACCACCCCGCCGATCGGCTGACTGTAACCTTTATGATGATCCGCCATGAGCAGGCTCTGAACCACATTGCCCGTTTCCGCGCACATTTTTGCTTGAACAAGCGCTCCTTCGTCGGGTTTCCCCCACACGCGAACGCCGTCAATCACTTGATAAGCCACTTTATTTCACTCCTTTTTCAAAACCAAAACTCGCTGGCAAAACAATTCCCTTTCTCCACCATCCTTTTCCGGGAAGTGCTTTGGCTCAACTTATTCAATTCGGTTTATTACTTCAACCATACTTCCTTCAGCGCCGATTGAAACAATGGGTCCAGCCAACTGTCCTGACTTTTCCCAGCGGCCGGGATGCCCGATACTACACGATCATAGGAAACCAATTGCTTTTCCAAATAATCGTTGATCACGTTGATTTTCGGCTCATAATCCAATTCTTCGCCCGCCTTCTTGCGGGTTAACAAGTCGTCGATCGCTTGGCTCAACTCGCTTTCTTGCGGCACCAAGGCATCGACCAAGCGTTGAAACTCGATCGGCGGCATCGTTGTATATGTCTCGATCCACTTACAGGCCAAAACCGGCCTCAATACATAAAAATACTTTTTGATCTTCACCTGTTCCCCTTGCAAATACTCCCGATAGTTGCCCTTGGCCATATGCAAATAATGATGCATGCACGATTTTGGCGAGAAGGCACGAGGGGCAAAGCCGCAGATTTGTTCACCTACCGAATAGTTTTCCATATAAACAATCGGGGACTGCAGCCATTCCAGAAGCGGCGGGTTCGACTTGCGGAACAGCTTTAACGCTTTCTGCAAATCCCAACCATTGATATCCAGCTTATCGCTGATCGGCCGCTCGATGACGTCCCGCTTTTCCCATACCGATAAAGTACCACTCCACCGGCCTGATATATATGAATCTTACGTCATAATCGCTGTCTCTGGAAGGGAACCCCCACGCCCGGCTGCCCGATTCGCAGGCATACAATATCCGCACGCCCTCCTCCTGCTCGATTGCGGTTAACTCCTCTAAGATTTGACTCCTGACATCGGACATCGCTGGTTCCCCCTTTATTTTGCTGATTTCTTGCTGCATTCAAGCTACCTCATTGCCGCCTTGCTATTGCTCTCTGCTAACTGCACTGCGGCCGCTTTTGGCAAAAGCCACAAACGTCGCGTCCGGGGAATTCATGGGTCGATTAGCTCGAAGTATCCCTTCCAGGCGCCTCGATAATCGATGTTGGCTTTCACTTTTGCTTTCGCTTTCACGTATCGGCCTTCTGGTATCATCTTCGCTTATTTTTGTACATACGAACATGGCGAAAGTATTACGACGCCAGAGAAAGTTTCCCATTTCGTCCAAATCCATCCCCTGTTACAATGGAAGGGAGCAGCTTTACAGCGAACGGAGGGTTAAGGTGGCCAGAGAAAGCTTCGATAAAGAAATTCAGTTTCTGCGCATGCTTGTGCTGACAAGCGGCGCCTACAGCAGACAGCAGTTTGCTGACCGGCTCGGCATCTCCGTACATACCTTTGACAAGACAACCCGGCGCCTCAAGGACATCGCCGGCACGTTATCCCAGCAGCTGCCGCAGGAGCAAAGCAAGCAATTTGCGCAGACGCTGCGCTACAGCTATTACGAATCCGCCGATCCGGCGCTGCTCCTGTTGTTCCGCGCCAAATCGCTCAAGGAATCGGAATCGCAGCGGGTTTCGCTCATATTGGCGTCCTTAAACGAACAAGCTTTGACTGCTATGGAATTGATGGACGTAATCTGCGGCGGTCTGCCGTCCAATGCCCTGCTCCCCGATGAAAAAACGATCCGGTCGGATCTTAAATATTTGGAAGAAGTCGGAGTCATCCGTAAAGAACCAGGCCCTCGACCTTACCGCTACCGCATTCAAAACGATTTTGTCCGGGAGCTGTCGGAGGAGGAGCTTTATGACTTATACGATTTTGTCGATGTGATGGCGAACACTCAGGTTCCTTCGGTACAGGGATACTTGCTGCGCGATGGCCTAAAAAAACATTTGCTGCGAAACCGCGCTGAAAAACACGCCATCGAACCTTTTTTGTACAAATACCACTACTACTCGCGAATTTTGGATGAAGCGCATTTATTTACGTTGCTTGCATCCATCCGCAGCCGCCGCAAGGTGAAGTTTATGTATTTTTCACCAAAAACCGAAAAAAGTTATGCCGCCAAAAACACCAACCCTTTATTCGAGCGCGATGCGGAGGGCAAGGCGGAAAAGGTGCTGCCGCTCAAGGTCGTTTACGACCATCAGTACGGCAGATGGTATTTGCTGGCCAGCGGCCGAGAAGGAATCCGCAAATACCGCATGGAGGGAATTACCCAAATCGAAGATGCCGAGCTTGTTCCGGATGAGCTGTTCGCACGGAAAATCGCGGAGTTGGAGCAGAAAATGAAGTTCAGCTGGCTGATCGACACGGGAGGACCGGTTAAAGTGCGGGCGCGTTTTTTTAGCCCCGAGAGCCCCCAGCCTAACTTCGTCAAAGAAAGGGTGCTGCTGCAGGGGCAGTGGGGCGAAATCGTGCATGAAGATGAGCAATCGTTTATATATGAAATTACGGTTAACGGCACAACCGAAATCAGGCCGTGGCTGCGCAGCTTCGGGTCCAGCTGTGTCGTGTTGGCTCCCGCCTGGCTGCGCAAAGAAATGATCGATGAGTGGAAGGAGATTCAGAGCTATTATGAATCTGTTTGAAAAAATTTTTAACTACCAGATCATTTCGCGGCTCGAGGATTCGGGCACGTTTATGGCTACCTCGCACGAAAGAGCCTGGCTGAAAACGATGCTGGAGCACCCTGCGGCGTCCGAAGCGTTTACGGCGGAGACGCTCAAGAAGCTGCGAGCGATCTTGAGCGGGGATCAGACGATGGATACCGCGAACCATTTTATCGAGAAGGCCCGGAGTATGGAGAGGCAAGTATACCACCCGCTCCTCCGCGGCTTGCGACGATATATTATGCAAAAAAGTGCCGTTCGGATGACGTATGAGATCAGGAGCGGGCAAATCAATTACGATCACTCGGGGCTGCCCTACAAACTGGAGTATTCGATGGTCAAGCGCGAATGGTACCTCCTATGGTACCATCTCAGGCATCACGCCCTGATGACCACACGGCTGAGTAAAATTATCTCCATTGCTCCCGAGCCCATTTCTCCTGCCGGAGCGGACCGGATTCTGCGCCATTTCGCCGAGACGCTGGAATCACGAAAAATCGAGACCGTCATTCAGGTGGTCCAAGGTTATAACAAGGAGCTGTCGCGTATTCTTTACGCCTTCTCCTGCTTCGAGAAAGACGTCGAATACGACGAAGCAAGCGATTGTTACCATGTCAAAGTGCGGCTGCTTGGGGATGAAGCGGAATATCTGCTTTCCAAGATCCGTTTTCTTGGCAAACGGGTTCGGGTCATCGAAGGCGATTATTTAAAAAAGCGGATGCTGGAAGCCTCCACCAAAGCGTTGGAGCGTTACCAGGCTATGGAGGATAGCGAGGAGCTGACATCGTAGGCATGGGGCAAATAACTGTTATTTTTTGGGCGCTAGTGCTCAACTTATTGGAAACTATATAAATTGAACACAAGAACTTCCAGGAAGAACTTAGTGGAGAAAGGGAATTGTTTTGCCGGCGAGTTTTGGCTTTGAATTCCTGCAATTCGCAGGCCTATTCAATAAAAGGAATTCAAAACAAGCTGTCCGAAACGGCAAAATAATCCCTTTCGGAACGGAACGGGCTTCCAAGTCATTTATTCAATTTATATACATACTTCATTAACGTTTGAAAGCACACTATTCGGAATGGGGCTACCCTTATTTTCCCAGCATACTCATTGACACTCACATCACGTATGTTATGATAAAAGCAAGTATAAAATAAAAAGAGAGTCATGCGCCAACATGACCCTCTTTGACAAGCGGTGAACAACCGCGGCGCGCGTAAGTTTTACAACTACACGAAAACCACCGTAGGTCGGTCAACCCTTGAACGGTGGTTTTCTCTTTGCGCGTTTACGTATCCACCTATGTAGCTTCCGCAAACTGAACCATAGGCTGAGTAATGTGGCTACTACTTTGATGAAAAAGTAAAGCGTATCGAGCGTGTCCGAGACAATCACCCCCTTGTGAGAGGCAACGCCGCGGACCTATCCACCGTACTTGTCTACCATATTGTACCATAAGCTGCCGAAGGGCGGCTTTTTATTTTGAACTTTCAATAGTTTCTGCCGTTGCTTTGCTGCCTTTCGGCAGCGGCATCGTAAGGGTACGTCACCGGCATGGCGCTTGCCTGATCAAGCTGCGCGATTTGCTCCGCGGTCAGCGACCAGCCGCTTCCTCCCAGATTGCTCTCCAGCTGCGCCAACGTGCGGGCGCCGATAATCGGCGCGGTTACGCCCGGCTTCTGCAGCAGCCAGTTGAGCGCGGTTTGGGCCGGCGTTTTCTCCGCCTGCTCGGCTACGCTGAACAGCGCATCCAACACGTTCCACGTGTGCTCGTTGTTGTAGGTGCTCCACTTCTCGCCCCAGCCTTTTTCCTCGGCGATTGCGACACGGCTGTCTTGAGGCGGCTCAGCCATCCCCCGCTTGAATTTGCCGCTGAGCCAGCCTCCGCGGAGCGGACTCCACGGGATGACCCCGAGGCCTTCGCTTTCGCACACCGGGATCAGCTCATATTCCGTCGCCCGGCACAGCAGGTTATATTGAGGCTGAAGGCATGTGAACGCCTCCCATCCGTGCCGTTTGCTCAAATCGATCGCTTTTTGCAGCTGCCAGCCTCGGAAGTTGCTTGCCCCGATATAACGCACGACTCCTCGCCTTACCAGATCGTTGAGCGTGCTTAATGTCTCTTCCAGCGGAGTCTTCGGATCCCAGGCATGCACTTGAAATAGGTCGATATAATCCGTCCCCAAGCGGCGCAGGCTTGCTTCCACACCTGCCAATATGTGCTTCCGGCTCAGTCCGACGTCGTTGGGTCCGCTGCCCATCGCAAAACGCACCTTGGTGGCAATGACGACATCGTCGCGTTTTTGACCCTTCAGCCATCTGCCGACGATCTCCTCCGAGGAGCCCTGCGTATACACATCGGCGGTGTCGATGAAATTGCCTCCCGATGCGACAAACCGGTCCATAATCCGGAAGCTGTCTTCTTCGCTTGTTTCACGGCCAAACGTCATGGCGCCTAAGCATAAATCACTGACCCTCAGACCTGTTTTCCCCAAATGGCGATAGTTCATTATAAATACCTCCCCAAAAAGTTTTACATCGGCCAAGCAAGCGGCCTTCCAAGCTTGGATTTACTCCGGCAGCCCCGGACAATTCGCTCGAATTACCAAAGCGGCACAAATCCGTCGATTTGCTTCAAAATATGTTCGATTCGGATGAATACTTCCTCCGGCACTGCCAAGTCGGACGCCGCCGCATTCTCCTCCACCTGCGATACCCGGCTGGCCCCAATGATCGCCGAGCTGACTCCCGGTTGTCTGAGAACCCAAGCTAATGCAAGCTGGGACAACTTGATGTCCAGTTCTTTGGCGATACCTTCCAGCTGTTCCACACATCCCAGCACATCGTCGCGCAGGTATGTTTTGATCCAGCGGTTCGTCTCTTCGTTTGTAGCCCGACTATCCGCAGGAACGGCCGCCCCGCGCTTATATTTCCCTGTCAGAATGCCCTGCGCAAGCGGCGAAAACACAACTTGCCCCAATCCAAAACGCTCGCTTGTCGGAATCACTTCTTTTTCAATATAGCGCACGAGCATGTTGTAGATAGGCTGGTTGGAAACAAGCGGATGCAGATGGAGCTGTTTGGACAGCTGCGCCGCATCGGTAATTTGCGCTGCGCTCCATTCGCTCACACCGGCGTAGAGGATTTTGCCCTGCTGGACCAGATCGTCCAGTGCACGCAGCGTTTCCTCGACAGGTACTTCCGCATCGTAGCGGTGACACTGGTACAAATCGATATAGTCGACCCCAAGTCGCTTCAAGCTGGCATCGCATTGCTCCATAATGTGCTTGCGGGAAAGCCCCTTGTCATTAGGCCCGTCTCCCATCGGAAAATACACTTTGGTCGCAAGCATATAACTGCTTCTGGAGAAGGGAGCCAGCGCTTCGCCAAGCACAATTTCGGCCTCTCCGCGATTGTAAGCGTTAGCGGTGTCGAAAAAGTTGATGCCCAGCTCATACGCTTTATGTACGCATTCCACCGCGCTTTGCTTATCGACGGCGGTGCCGTAGGTTAGCCAGCTGCCAAGCCCAATTTCGCTGACCTTCACGCCGCTGTTTCCCAAACGTCTGTATTTCATCGTTCATCCGTCCTCCGTTTATATAAAATGATACCGCACCCACGGTTTATGCCTACTTGCCGTCCCCGGCAGGAACATAATTACGCCAGGAGTGGATCGGCTGCCATTGCAGCAGCTTTTTCGCTTTTGCATTGCTGAACAACGTCTCGTAACCTTCAAGCGAGCCGCGCAGATCCTGCACATCCGGATATGCCGCTTTCATCAGATCGCGGCTTTGGATATCCATGCTGGTCTCATCGGCGGCGATATTCAGCGCAACCGCGCCAAGCCCGTCCGCTTCGACCGCCAGACGGCATGCCGCCGCCGCGTCGCGGGTGTCGATGTAACTCCACAGAATCCGCTTGCGCTGCTCGGGATCGTGAATGAAGCCGGGAAAGTTCTGATACATCTCGGGAGAGATGACATTCCCCAAGCGGAAAGACACCACCTGCATGCCGGTCCGCTCATGAAACATTTTTGCAGTCTGCTCGTTTACGATTTTCGAAAGCCCATACGAGTCCTGAGGCTGCTGCGGGTGCTCCTCATCAAGCGGCACATAGTTGGGGGCAAACGGCTTGACGGCAAATACGAGTCCGTACGAGGATTCGCTGGATGCGATAACCGCCTTTTGAATGCCCAAACCTGCCGCCGCCTCAAGTATATTGTATGTGGACATGACATTATTCTGAAAAGTCACTTCATTCGGATGCGAATAGGCCACCGGGATTGCCGCCAGATGGACAACGGCATCCGCTCCGGCCAAAACTCCGTATACCTCGCCCAAATTTTTCAGATCGGCGATCACCGTTTTGCAAAGTTTCTCCTGTGGCAGTTGAACGTCGGCATTAACGACCTCATACCCGTGTTCGAGAAATTCTTTGACGACCCATTTTCCAAGGCGGCCTGTCCCGCCGGTAACTACAACTTTCTTCAACATGCTTCCTCCTCTTAGCACTCGTCCGGCGGCTTAAGCCGGTTTTTTCGACCGGTGCACATAGCCATTATAGGGGCATTCCAATGGATGCGAAAGTAGTGACTTTTTCTTGATATAATCAACTTTTTGAATCTTACTCACCTTTAGGTTAGTGCATTTGGGGGCCGCTCTCCACGTATCGATAATAAAGTGCATGCCAAAAAAGCCCGTCCCAAAAAAACAAGGAGGCTACTAAAAAAGTAGCTTAAGTGAGCGAAATCATGCTGGAGAAGCGCCAGCGTTCGCTTTTGTCCCCGAATTTCACCTGCCGCAAACAGGTATCATTTAAGAAATTCGGGGGCAATTGGCGATCGTAAGCATGATTCGCTCATACAGCGTTCACTTTTTCAGCGGCCTCACAAGCAAGAAGGGACTTTTTTGAACGACCGTCAATTGGACCCAGCCTGTTTCAGTTTGCGCCCGAGCAAGGTGACCAGACCAAGCAGAACCAGCGGTAAACCGACGGAGATGGAGAGTGCGATTTGCGGCCAATAATGCTCCAAATAATGCATCGCCCGGAAATGATCTTCGATGATCCAATAACCAAATAGTCCAAGTACAATACCGGCTGGAAAAATCATGGTCTTGCTGTTTTTTTGCCCGAAAATTTGCGCGGCGCTGACCGATGTTCCGTACAAACAGATCATCACCTCAAACAAAACCGATAACGAATACAACGCGATCATAATCATCTCATACCGCTGCAAGAACGTGCCGATGTGGGCGTTGCGGGCGAGTTTCATACAGGATACCGTATATTGACTGGTTACCTCTGCCGAGAGGACGGCCCCCTCCAGGATGGACCAGATGACAACCAATGTCCCGCTGAGCAAAATACCGAGCATGCCCAGTTGTCCGCCGCGCTGCGCCGTATTTTTTAACATGGGCATAATGAGTGCCGCCGACATCGTTGCCAGCGCCCAATCCGCATCGTAATGAAAACTCGCCTCAAAGGTACGAGGCAGTCCGGACTCCAGCACAGGAAGCAGGTTGCGGATATCGAACTCCTGAGTGGAGCCCAAAATGATCAGCGCATTCAGCAGGAATATAAACAGCAGCCCGATCACCGCGATCCGCGCCATCACCTCCAACCCGTAATAACAGCCCAATGCGCCGACCAGCAGAGACGATACTATAAACAACGTGATAGGGGCTTCCGGCAAAAAATATTCCTGCAAATGATATACAAATGTAATCATAATCGGGCCAAAAGCCGCTAGGAAAAATATGAAGATCAAAGCGGCCACGACTTTGGCAAACCATCCGCCGAGCAAAGTTTGAGCGACCGTGATAAAATCGAGATTCGGCGCTTTTCGAATAACCAGATACGTTATATACATCACAAGCACGCCCTGCAATGTGGCAAGAAGCGTGGCAATCCACATATCCTGGCCAACGGCCCGCGCCATCACCCCTTGTGTGACTCCAATCGCCTTGGCAAAAATCACGTTGACGATCATTGCAATAAACATGCCGTTAGTGATCTGAATTTTCATTTGATACCCGACCCCGCAGCTTTGAGCACTGTGTTTTTGATAGCGGCCTGGACTTGAACCGTCATCTCCGCCTCAGAGAAAGTAACATCCCAAGTTTTTCCTATCCGATGCCATTCCACCGGGTATTTATTGCGAAAAACGTCTCCCAGCTTCAAGAAATCGGAGTGATACTGCCGCTGCGCCTTATTCAGGACGTCTTCGATTTTGGATTTCAGACGCTGCTCCACTTGCTCTTCAATATGTGTGCGAATTCCTTCCAAAGGCACGTCGCAGCCGCTCTCCACAACATCCGCACGGGCAGTCAGCCGGATTTGAAATTGCGGTTTTTGATTGCGGTATAACGGTGTGACCTTCAAGTCGGCATTGTTAAATTCAACCGTCAATTTCTCTTTGCTGTTCGAGCACGATACAACCTCGACCCCTCGATCCAGCTTTTCCAGAAAGAACAACAACCCGCGGGTTTCCTTGGGGGAAAGCCAGCCGATCATCTTATCTCTTTTGAAAGCGGCCGCCCCCGCCAATTCGACTTGTTTGATCGATCCATGCTCCTCCGGCTTCTTATTGGATATACCTCTATCTTTAAGCTGAAGCCTGGCGATCACCGGTTCGGTAGACAAACTTAAAAATGCTTCCTCCAAGTTCATCATGTTGGTGCCCGGTGCGAGTCCTACCACGTGGTTATCCCGAAACAGCCGATCCACCGCTTCACCCGGAACAACCTCCAGTCCGGTTACTGTAGATATCAGCTCTTCGGGCTTATCCGAAGTCACCGCTACCCAAGTGTTCATACGCAGCTCATGATTGCGGGTAAAAAAATCGACCATATCCGCAATGCCTCTTCGGGCATAGTCTTCATGCATAACGATGAGAAAGTTGTGCGCCCAGTACACACGACGTGAGGTAAAACGTCCCAGATTGCGGATCGCTTCGAAAATGGTCTTTCCTTCGGCACTGACCGAATAGATCGGCTCGCCGGTCCCGCCAGCGGGAGCGCCGGTTTGACCGCGGGCGTCCGCCGGACGTACGATTTGCACAGACAGTTTGACGCTTCCGGGCTGCTCGCCGACATCCAATCCCACAGCGGTCACGATAGCCAGTTGATTGATCTGCCGCAACCCGGTACAAGCGGTTAACAGCCAAGCGGCCAGCAAAATGACTACCAGTACCGTATGCCGTTTCATGATCCGCCGTCCTTGGGGGATTCCGGCTTTAGCTGATTGCCCATACGCTGTTGATCTTGTGCGAACTCCGGCCGGTAATCCAGCATCCACAGCGGCAGCCGCATTATCATGTCGCGATGATCGGATGGGCGGAATGGGCTAAGCGGCGTCAAATAAGATTCGCCAAACGACCGGATCGAAAGCGCATGAAGCAATAGCGCAAAAAAGATCACGGAAAATCCCAACAAGCCGGCCGAGCCCGAAGCGATCAATAAAGGGAACCTGAAAATCCGTATCGCCAACGAAGACGAATAGCTGGGAATGGCGAAGGAAGAAATACCCGTAATGGCCACGACAATAACCATAAAAGGTGACACCAGGCCTGCCTGAACGGCGGCTTGTCCAATAATCAGCGAACCGACGATACTGACCGCTTGTCCGATCGGCTTGGGCATACGTAGCCCCGCTTCGCGCATTAACTCAAAAGCCAGTTCCATTAATACGGCTTCAAGCAGCACCGGAAACGGCACGACATCGCGCCCGGAAGCAATCGTCAGCGCCAGCGACGTCGGAATCATTTCATGATGGAACGAGACCAGCATCACGTACACGGACGGCAGCGTTAAGCTGATGAGAAAAGCCAAATAACGCACACAGCGAAAAAACGTGCCGACCCAATAACGATTATAATAATCGTCGGGCGCCTGAATGAATTGCCAGAAAAAAGTCGGCACAATCAGGACAACCGGTGTCGTATCGCAGAAGATGGCGACCCTGCCTTCGAGTAAAGCGGAAGCCACCTTATCCGGCCGCTCCGTGCTTTGTACCGTATTAAACGGGGAAAAAGGCGCATCTTCGATCAACTCTTCGAGATAGCCGCTCTCCAGAATAGCGTCAATTTTGATGCGGCCAAGCCGGCGTTTGACCTCTTCGACAAGCCCTTCTTTGACCAGGTCCTGAATATAGGCGATGTTGATGTCCGTTTGCGACCGCGTGCCGATCACCATAGCGTCGAAACGCAGTTGCGGGTCTTTAATCCGTCTGCGGACATGGGCGGTATTGATGCGGATACTTTCCGTGAAGCCGTCTCTTGGCCCGCGCACGTTGTTTTCCGAGGAGGGCTCTTCGACGCTTCTTTCCTTCCAGCCCCTTGTACCGACAACAAGGGCTTGTTGAATGCCTTCGATTACAATCAGCGTATCTCCGGATAAAACGCCTTTTACGCCTTCGTTCAGGCTGGAACACGCGGTCACAGAGGCTTGAAACAACAAGCTCTTTTGGATTAAATCGGCCGTCTCCAGCAATTCCGGGTCCTGACTCATATTGTTGCAGACAAGCGTTTTTAATACGGAGTCCACAATCGCCGTATCCGCCATCCCGTCTACATAACAGCAAATTCCGGGGTATGCGGCGTTACCGCAGTACAAAAAGTCACGCTTCTGCACATCAGCGCTTTGCCCCATTATTTCATCGAGAACTGTCTTGTTTTCAGATAAGCATGAGCTGAAAGCCTTTTGCAGACGGTCTTGTACGGACGGCACCCTCCGCCCCCCTTTCCCTATATGGTATAAAATGTAAATTCCCTGTTTAAAATAACCACAAGCTGATTTGACCGCATCGGCAAGAAAGGAGCCGCAACATATGGATTTCTATCACTCCTGGTTGTATCAACAGGTGATTAATACCGAATGGTTTATGTGGTCGGTTGTCTGGCTTGTTCTGATCGTCAATCTTCTGCTGCCGGGCATTGTCTGGTATGCCATGAACGGGAAACGAATCATTCAAAATTACCGGATGTTAAAAAAGCAGCGCTAGCCTGCGAAAGTTGAGTGCGCGTCCCAGCGTCGCATAGCGTTAGTTGAGCCCCACGCAAGTCATTTTGGGAATATTCATTTTATTTGGAATTTACAAGAAAATTTACACTGTAGTTTGCCTCGTTGCTGAAGCGATTATTCAGGTATGCAATAAGGCGTGTTGGCAACCGATGAGAGGAGTGCCGTCGGAATTCCTCATTAGGTTGCGGCAGCTTTCGATAAAAAAAGCGAAAAGCCCATGAGCAGATTGCGCTCATGGGCTTTGTCATGTAAGTTTAAGCGTTTGTGTATTGCTTAATGGCTAGGCACAACTTGGAGGCTGCCGTCGGGCAGCAGCTTCACGGTGCCGGAGGCTGACTCAATTTCCCGTACAGCCCAATGGTCTTTCGGTACATCCGGCCAGCTGGAAGCTTGCGCTTCAGCGGTCGGCCGCTCGAACAGCCGGTTCAGCACCTTCACCGCTTCGGCACGATTGAGCTTCGTATCCGGTTGGAAGCTGCCATCCGGATAACCTTGCAAAATGCCTGCCTGCGAAGCCCGCTTGACCTCATCGGACGCCCAATGCCCTTGTGTATCGGCGTATTCGCCGGAAGCCGACGCATCGGTTGCTGCCGACTGAAGCAGTCTGGCCGCGATGCTGGCCATCTCGCTGCGGCTGACGGCATCATCGGGACGGAACAGCCCATTGTTATCGCCAAGCATCAATCCCGCGCTTTGCACATGGGCGATCGCTTCCGCCGCCCAATGTCCTGCCGCTACATCGGGATAACCAGCCGCTTGGGCCGAAGCCGATTCACCGGATGCGCTTCGTGCTCCTGCGCGATCCAGAATGGTCGCCAGCTCCGCGCGCGTGATCGCTTGCGCCGGACGGAATGTGCCGTCCGGATAACCGGATAAGTAAGGCGCGAGCACCTTGGACGCCTCCGGTCCACTTTTTTGAATAAGAGTAAACGTACTGAATTTATCGATCTCAATTGCCAGCCCGGACGGCTTGCCCGCTGAATCATAGCGGATTTCTCCCTGCAGCAGCTCATTTTCGCCGTCGCTGTGTTCGATATAAACGGCTAGCTGGGACAACATTTGTTTGGCCGCCGCCTCATCTGCCGGCAAGTTCAGATTATTCAGCGGGAACAAAATTTCCGTTTTGTAACCGGAGTAATTCGTTTCAATTTTAACCGGTTGTCCGATTACGATGACAGGTTTGCCGCCTGCCGCTTGCTGCACCAGATCGGCAGACAGCACACGCGACGAAACCTCGCTGCGCTCATCCGCGGCGCGAACCGGAACAATCCGGAAATAAGCGTCTTTGCCGTCTTTATTAAGCTGCGCCAGCGACGCCGCCGATATCGTTAGCTGCGCGTCAGGAAGCATAATTTGCAACGACATGCGGCCATCGCCAAGCGCGCTTACAAAGTCGGCGCTTAACGTTACAACCCGCTCGTTAGCAGGCGCGTCAGGCAAGTCCGTCACATAGATGCGGGCAACGTTGTCCTTGCTGCTGGACGCCTTATCCAAAATATCGCGTGCTTTCGCCGCATCCAGCTTCACGGTATCCGTAATGACGCCGCTCACCACGGATCGAACAATCGAAGTTTGATCCGTCCAGCCGGTGCCTCCTGAAATCGGGGTTTGACGCACATCCTCGGCCGGTCTGGATTGACTGTTTGCTAATCGCTTTACATCGACGGAATATGTTTGCGAAGAAGCCAAATCGGCGGCTTCGACATTTACGATGACGGTGTTCTCACCGATAGCAAGTATAGGAGAGAAGCTGCCTCCACCTTTCAAAGACACTCCTTTTACCGTTACGGTTGCCTGCGGGTCACTTGCAACCGCAGTAATCGGTGCGACGCTTGTGATGGTCGATGCTGTTGTACCGTACCTTAGCTTGTAAGGATCAAACGCGCTGTCCAATCCCGGAGTCGCCTGCAAGCTTTTCAGTAAAGGCGGCTGTGCAGGCTGCGATTGTTTACGCAGCACGGATACGTTATACGTGCTCACCGTTCCATCCTGCGCCTTTACCTCGATGGCAAACGACTGTGCAGTCTTCGTAAATGGCAGCGAAATAGCTGAACTAGTTACCGTCTGACCATCAATGCGGATCGTTGCATCGGATTGGTCCGCAACAGGCAACAGGGTAAAGGTGTCTGTCGAATAAGGAACAAGCACCTGATAGCTGGATTTAGCCGGATTAAATGCGGACGTCAGTACCGCTCCATTCGTGGCCAATCCCAACTGCTTCAGCAGTGCATTGCCGCTTTGCGCCCGCCAGACGGATACGTCATAGGTACGTGTTGCCGATCTGTCCGGCGAAGTGACGATGACAGGAATCTTATTTTCGCCCACTTGCAGTTGAATATTTTGGGAAGCCTGACCGCTTAACACCGGCTGTCCTTTCACCGTAATGCCGGATCCATCCTTCAACGCCCCCGGCGTTAATGTCACTTTCTCCACCGTGTTGTCCACAGAAACGGAGTAGGATGCTTCCGCTCCCGTAAATGGCTGTTTTGCTGCGAGCTCTTCACCCGGTTGCGCAGCCGTTACGTTTTTAAGCTTCAGTGTGCTCAGCGCTGCCACACTTGAGCCCATACCGCCGATTTGCAGTGTATAAGTTTTATCCGCCCCACTGGACGGATGAACCAGTACTTGAACCGAACGGCCTGCAGCAGGCACCGTAACTTCCGCATAGCCGCCTGACGAAAGCGGCTGTCCGTCTACAGTCACCACAGAAGATGCAACCATCGGAATGGCGTAGACACGAACTTTGTCCGCATAAGCCGATGCTTGGTAAGCGATCGTGCCAAATACATAAGGCGAGTTCATCTTGGCGCCGCCTGTCGTCAGAGACGCTAGGTCGCCAGGATATGTCGGAGGAGCTGCAGCTACACCACGCAGCAATTCAAAACCATACTCCGTCTTATTGCCGACTTCATCGGATGCCGTTATTTTGACCGCCGTACGGTCCGGTTGAGCGGACCAGTCGACCGGAATGTAATATACGAAGCGGCCTTGATCATCAAGAGGAATGGTTGTGCCATTCACATCCAGCTTCGCTCCGGGATCCGTCTGGCCGGTAATATATGCTTTGCCGTCGTCAACAATCGTACCGTTAAGGGAAATCGGCTTGCCTTGCGCATCATTGCCGCCGGATGCAATAAGCATCGGCCCCGTACGATCGATAAACAGCTTGCGGTATGCCATCGTGCGGTCGCCTCGGCCGTTCGTCGCTTCAATAGAAAGGTTGTATTCGCGTTCTTTCAGCACACTTACGTTTAACAGTTCATTCAGCGCAAACGTATACGTCCCGCCTGCCGCCACTTGTCCGGTGCCAAGCTGCTGTCCATTCGCGGAAAGCGTCAGCGACGCATTCTGATCTGCGGCTACTTTCAGAGAAGCCTGTTCAGCGGCTGTCGCCAACAACGTCCCTTCACTTCCGTCATATGACGAGTAAGTTTGCTCTTTAACCACGGACGAACCGGCATCAAGCGATAAGGTCAGAGCGGCCGGCTGAGGAACTGGAAGCTCCGCTGTCACGCCCGCGGACTGAGGACTGAGCACTACACGTCCCTGCTCTTGTCCGATAGCCGATACGGTGAAGGTGTACGAATCTCCAGCCGGCAAGCCGATAATAAGCGCTTGCTGCTGATCTCCCGTCTGCGGAGTCATATCCATAACCGGTACAGCCGTCTGCCCGTATGCTCCTCCGCTAGCCCAGATCCGGTACGTTGAGACATTGCCGGATATAGAGGCAAAACGCAGCGATACTTCTCCATTACCCGTCGAAAGCACCTCAGGGCGCTCCGGCGTATTCAGCGTATAAGGAGCGGTGACTTCAACCGTTTTTCCTGCAACCGCATAAACCGGCGCTTTTCCGGTAACAGTACCCGCCACAGACAAATAATAAGTTCCAGGCATCGTCATCGCAGGAATGTCAATCGTTTCGCTGCCGGAGGCAGGACGATCTTCCGCAATGACCTCTCCGATCAGTTGATCGGCGCTATTCGTCAGCATTACCGTTACTTTCGAGTCAGGTGTCGTATTCTCCATCGACCATGTCACCTGAATCCGGTTTTCATTACCTGGAACCGGCGATACGGATGCCTTAATGGAAGGAAGCGGCCGCAGCTTCTGGGTTTGAATATCGACGTGTTTGGCGCTTTGGATAGACCATTTGCCTGCCGGTGCATCCAATAGGGAAACGTACAGCATATCCCGTCCATCCTGCACAGGGTTCGGCGTTTCAACCTGCGGCTGCAGCGGATCGCCTGATCCTCCTCCGCTAGCCACGCGATCGGCGGCCGGCTGCAAGTAGGCGTTGCCGTCCGGCGTATTGAAATTCAAGGCCATCTGTTTGCCATCCGGAGAGATGATGACCGTATTGGCATCTCCTCCACTGACTGTCAGCATGTAATTTCCGTTATCCGCAAGCTCGAAATTTCTCGTATAACGTCCCTCTGCAAACATCGGTTTGATCGATCTGAACTTTCTGGTAGCTTTGTAAGCAATCACGCTGGTAAAGCTGCTGCTTACCGCCTTCCATTCCCCGTCCAATTTAACCCCGTCCAGCAAAACGGTCAGCTTCCGCTGTCCTTCGTCATAAGAAGCATTCATCCCGGACATATTCGGATCGGACTGGAATGCATACAGTTGTCCGTTTGGCGCATACAGCTTCGTCTGTGCATCAGCGTCGTAAATTTCGACAATCGCTTGACCATTGTCCGTGCTGCTCATTTTAAATACGTTAGGATATGCACCTGCCTGCAGCCACTGCACAACATCGCCTATCGTAGCTTTCTCAGACACGCTGTTCAGCGCTGCAGTCGGGCTGGTACCGGCACTGACAATCCACGTGCCCGCCTGCACCACATCGATCCGAGCGTATACATTGCCGTTAGCATCGCGATACGCGTTCCAATCCGGCTGATTTTGCTGTGTTTGAAGGTTATAAGGACGTCCATCCGGTTTGTAAACAATAACTTCACCTTGCGCAGCCCCAACCTTTAACACATAAGACCCGCGCTCCTCAACCGTAAGCGAGGTGACCGTCCGCTCCGGCGTCTGCATCCATAATCCGGCAAGTGCATCAAGTTTCATTGCCGGATCTGCAAACAACAGTTCATTGACGCTGATTCGACTGCTGCCTTTAGTGGCAAGCTTCCAAGTCCCCTTGTTCAGCGATACGCGCATGAATGTAATATCACTGGCAGCATCGTAGAAGGTTTCAGCCGAAGAACCATTTATTACGGCAAAACGCTGATCGCCCGACATGGTGATGAACGCATTATAAGCACGTTCTACCCTAAACTCGCTGGTCGTTTGGCCGTTTGACGCATTTGTTTCCACAGTGATCGCCGGCGTCCGATCGAGCGTTGTAAACTGTCCGTCTACCATCCGCGCCCTGACATTTTGGATTGCCGTATCTTCCGGCTGGAACGACAAGCTTACCGGCGTCAGATCGAATACCTTCTTCAGATCGTCAGCCGCCGCGATGTTAACCAGATTGCGCGAATCCGGCTTGATCAGGAACAATTCCTCCGCTATATCCAGCCAAGGTTGCGCTTTGTCCAAGAACTGGTCAACGCTGTTGTATAAATTATTCACAAAATCGAGGCCCTTTTCCCACCAGGACTTCTTCGGAGGCTCCGCTTCTACTTCAAACAACATCGTATTGTTGTTAAATGTGTACTTCACATTGGCGCCGATGCCATTGTGCTTGAATGTGCCGTATATGCCGGTATTGTCAACGGCCATGATCACGTTGTTTACCGTTGCCCCGCCGATCCGCGGGATTCCTTTAGGGACATATACGGTTCCTTTGATCGCTCCGTCAAAGCCTTTTTTATTAAAGGAGTAGGAGGCGATCACTCCCTTGATCATTTCAAAGACGTTGATGTCCCCTTTTGCCAAAAAACCAGGGGAGGAGAACCCTTGAATTGCCGCTACCTTCGGATTTACCACGGTTTGCATGTTCATGTTGTTCACAGGGAACCAATAATAATATTCGATGCCGGTGGCGGTAAAGCCAGAGGATGAAACATTCATATCGATCGAGTCGGTTCCAAGCAGATTAAACTTGTAATTCACCTGCGGATGCTTCAGCTCAGGGACAATAATATCGTTCACCGAACCTGTGACGGCAAGCTTTTGAGGGATTTCCGTTTTATCCGCCAGATTGCTTGCGCTGCCGAATAAATAGTTAACCTGAAGACCTGTGGAAGCCAGCTTCACCTTATTGTACATGCCGAAGCTGATGCCATCCAGTCGGCCTTGCTTGGTTTTCATGTTCAAATCGAAGCTGATATCCGTATCCGGCAAGCTGCCTATGCCTTTAACGCCAACATAAGGAATGCGGCTGTCCACGACAAATTGAGTATTTTTCGCATTAAAAGGCCCGATTTTAAAATCTTTGTTCATGTCGTACGTACCGGTCAGATCAAAACGGTTGTTGCGGAAGTTCATGTCCGTAACCGGTACGGAATTGCTCACTTTTTGGCTGCCCAACTGCAGGCCGACTTCCAAGTCCCCCGTCAAGCGCAAGCCGTCTTTGGCAAAAATCAGCTTGCTAGCCTTAACCGGCATACCGATATTTAAGTAATCGGCCGCTTCAGCGCCGTTAATGGCTATGGAGAAATCGTCGGACGAAAGTGTAAACGCACCGTCCAATAACGTATAGGATACACTGGCTCCAAGCGCTCCGTTGCCGTTGACATATAAGCGCCCTTCTCCGCTGATCGTGGATTTGCCGGTTATCTTATCTTTGGTTACGACAAGGTTACTGCCCTTGAACATCACCGAATCATTGATTACCACCGGCTCCGATGTATCATCCAGCACATACTTACCCTCTGCTGACGGGTCTTCCGTAAACGGCCCTTGCAGCCCCAAGCTGTTCACCTCGTTGCTTGGCGATGTGCTCGGCACATCGACGCGGGCGAAGTTGCGCGGCTTGTAGAAATCAAGCGCGGTTATCATCAGTCCTTGGAGGGATACAAAGTCGGGCTTGTAATAAGCGTGATTCAGGTATACATCATATTTCCCCGGCGGCAAGTTCTCCGTCCAGGTTAGTTCCAACTGCCGGTCGTTGACGACATTATATTTCAGCGGATATTGCGTGCCGTTCTGTGCCTGTAAGAAGTAATGAATGTCACTTATCGGCTTGCGCAGTAAATTGGTGATCCCTGTCCCGACAGCCACAATCTTCTTGGCGTCCTTCACATGGAGAACCGACGCTCCTACGCGGTTATATTCGACTTTCGGCGGCGTCATGTTGGGGTCGTCTTCCATGATAAAAGACTTCACTGGAGTATAACTTGTGCCGATTTCATTAATTGCGTATCCGCGCGTCTCATACTTTTGGTGCCAGGTCAATCCTTTCAGTTCAACGGTAAAAGCACCCATTCCGTCTTCCGAGACATCACCCGTGTACGGTACTTTAATCCATTGGTTAGCGTTTGTCTCCGTGTACATCCGGTACTCTATCCCTTGAGCGGTGATCGTTCTTGTACCATTGTCATACACATTGGTAATAACGCTGACAGAGTCATTCAGATGCAGCGGTTCAGTGTCAAAATTGATGATCGGATCGTTATCAAACCGGACACCCGGCGCTGTCGGCGGCGTATAGCCGAATAACCAAGTCTCGTTCACATTGCCGGCAGGATAATTATCAACAATGGCATTTCCATCTAACGGAAAGTTAACGATATCAATCTTACCCCGTTCCCCGCCAAATACTACAAAGTTTTTCCCGTCAAAAGCCATACCCGCATTAGTAAGAGGAAAAGGCACTTTATTAGGAACAACTTGAGTATCATAAACCTTACCATCTTTCGCAGTCGCACTTTGGAATATCGATTCCGACCCTACACCTGTAGGTAGCGGATACTTTTCCCACTTACTTCCGGTCCAAGCATATAACATCCCGCCCCTCATCGGAGGATACCTAGTCGAAGGCAGTTTCAGCTTCGGTACCAAATCCGCACTGGAATATAAATGAACGTAGTCCCGTTCACCGCTATAGAGCACAACGCGGCGCCCGTCATAAGCCATCGCTTGACCCCAGCGGCCATAGCCTTCCGGTCCATCCACCGAGCTCCATGACTGGGTATCCCGATCCCATTTCCATAGCAACGGAGAACTGTCGTCATGGGTATACGTCTTTGTTTCGGCGGTGCCTGCATAATCCTTAGTCACCGATCCGATATCCCCGCCATACAGCACCGCCGTATAGCCGTCAAAAGCCATCCTGCCGTTATATGCAGGCGGCGGAGAAGGATTCCCTGACTGAGCTTGCGTCCAAGCGGATCCATTCCACAGCCACGTATCGCCAAGTATCGTCTTTGCATTTTCACTGCCGGAGTATCCTCCGTACAATACAAGCTGCTGACCGTCATAAGCAAGCTGCGCTCCACCGCGAGCCGAAGGTGAAACGGTCAGCCCGGTTACCTCTTCCCACGTGGCGTTAATGCCGTCCCACATCCATGTATCGTTAAGCAGTCCCGTTTTGCCTACACCACCAAACAGCAGTACTTTACCGGTGGACGGGTCGTAAGCCATAACCGCACCCTTCCGTTTAGGAGGACTCGGATCAAGCTTCGCCAGACTAGGACCCAACTGTTCAGTCCACTTTTTGTTATTTCTATCCCAAATAAAGGTCTCATCCAGCAAACCGCCGTCCGAACTGCCGTTTCCCTGACCGCCAAACATCACGATATTGTCTGCGTTCTCATCGTAGACCATCGTCATTGAGCTTCTGGGATTAATAGTCAGATTCGGAATGTCCACTTTACTCCATTTATAGTCCGTGATTTTGGTAGTCCCCGGATTAGGACCGTATGTGCTTGAAATCGGCGTTCCGGTTCCGTAAGTTTGCCCCGTTACGGTGCCCTCCGCCTGCGCCGTGCTTGTCCCTCCAAACCACATAGGCATGCCCTGCAGCAATAACGCAGCGGTCAACAGCTTGGCCAGGCCGGTTTTCCATCGTTTTTGCACTACCGTTTCCCCTCCCTTTGAATGACAAATCCGGCATCGAATCGGTCTGCCATTTGATCCGCTATATCCTTGCAGATAAAATAATACATTTTTCGACACACTGCCCTTCCATTGTCTAATTTTGTAGCATCCATCATGCAACCATTATAAAAAGCAACTCTAAACAAACTATAAACAAAACGGGAAAATGACCCCCTTTTTTCAAAAAAACAATCAGCAAAAAGTACTAAACGACGTTCAAAGATACGCGAGCGTGGTTTATCGTTCCATCGGCAACCGCCATCCCGGCCGGAAACATGTCAACGGCGAAGAGAAGTTGTCTCATACGTAGTTTTTAACTGCGGTGCGACAGGCTCTTTTCCTCAAACGAAAAAGGTCGAATCAAAGCCTCATTTGGCTTTTGATTCGACCTTTTTCGAGCGGTTTCCCCTGTTACGAGGTTCACTTATTTAATAGAAGACTATGAAACCGAACTTACAACTCATATCCTTGTTTCCCCATATAATCGGAAACCGCGCCGCCTTCTACTTCACTTAACGTACAGCCCGACTTCGCGGCAATTGCCGCTGCGAACCCGATCGCTTCACCCATCGGGACCGCATTTCCCGTCACCCGGTAAGAGGCATGCGCCCAGAAATCCCCGCTTACGCACCGGCCCGCCAAGCCGAGATTGTCGATGTCCTCCGAGACAAGGCTGCGATAAGGGATTTGATACGGCCGGGAAATCACATTTTCGTTGCTGTAGCCTATTTTATCTTGCGATTGCAAAGCATGAATGTCGACATTAAAGCGCACAAGGCATATGCCGTCTTCAAATTTGCGGCCTTGGCGCAAGTCTTCGGCGCACAACCTGTATAGTCCCTTCACCCGGCGTCCTTCCCGAATCCCTATATGCGCGGAGGTAGAGACCAGCCGTACTTCTTCCCAATCGGGCACTTTCCTTAACAGCTTAACGGCATCATAGATCTCCTTACGCCCGTTAATCGACGCCTCGGTGATATCCTCCGTAGAATCGCATTTCACCCCGTATTCATGATTCATCATGATAAAACAGAAGTCCGGATGAGGAAGCCGGAAAATACATGGAGACTGATAGCTGGGCTCAATGCCCGCCCCATTCAGAAATCGGCGAAACTCTTGATGTTCGCTCGTCAAGCTCGTATTGCGCTGCGATTGGGGCACCCCGCTGATGATCGCCAGCATGGAAGCCGGCTGGGTTTTTCCCGTTGCCGGATGTCCGACTTCAAAAGCGCACCCCGCCCTTGCCGCCACATCCGCGCTGCCGGTCGTATCAATAAATACCTTTGCGCGCAGCGCTCGCCTGCCGCTATGCCCTTCGGTAATAACGGCGTCGATCTGACGGCCGCTCCTGATGACTTCCACCACCCGGGTATGCAGCTGGATATCAACACCCGCCCCCTGGCACATCTGCTCCAGCAGCAGCTTCATGGTTTCCGAATCGTACGTAAACTCGGCCTTGTATCCGGTCGGCAGGTATGCTTGCTCTTGTTCCAACCGGCCAATCAGCTCCTGGAAAATCCCCTCCTTGCCGCCGCCGTCCAGAACAATGGACAAATTGCCGGATGTCCATATGCCGCCTAGGCAGCCCGCAAGTTCAATCAGCAGCGTTCGGGCCCCATTGCGGGCAGAACTGAGCGCCGCTGCAATCCCCGCCGGTCCGCCACCGCATACGATGACATCATATTCGGCAAATACAGCCAGTTTTCTTTCGCACTCAGTGACCCATGTTTCCGTGGAAACGTTCATGACATTCACCCTTTCGATCTACCCTTTTAGGCCGGAGCTGGCGATTCCTTCAATGATCCATTTTTGACAAATCAGATAAACGACAAGCATAGGAATCAGCGCACAGAAAGCGGCCGTGGAAACCAAACTGTAGTTCGTCCCGAATTCATCCGTATAATTCGTAATGCCTAACGGAATAGTGTACAGACTTTTGTCATGCAGAAAGATAAGCGGGCTTTCGAATTCATTCCAATGCCATATAAAATTCAAGATGATGACGGTTACAAAAGCCGGCTTTACCAGCGGTGTAAAGACCCGCAGCCAGATGTACAGATGACCCGCACCGTCCAGCTTGGCTGCTTCCAAGTATTCGCCGGGCACCGTACGGTAAAACTGCCTCATCAAAAAGGTGCTCACCACATTCGTGAGGCCAGGTAAAATAATCGCCCAATGCGTATTCACGAGATGCAGCCAATCAAACAAGATGTACCGGGGAATTAATAAAATTTGGTTAGGAATCATTAATGTCGCCAAGTACACCAGGAACAAAAACTCTTTGCCTCTGAATTCAATTTTGGCAAAGGCATACCCCGCCAGCGAACTGGTTGCCAACGTCCCGATGACGGTAATGGAAGTCAGCTTCAACGAGTTTAAGTAATACAGATAAAACGGATATTTGCCCGTCCAGACTTCCCGATAGTTGTCCCAAGTGAACCGCGAGGGAATCCACTCCATCGGATACTTGAACACATCGATCGGCAGCTTAAAGGACGTGGACAGCATCCATAGGAAAGGAAGTATCATGATGATGCTGAAGGCAATCATGACAGCCGTATTCAATCCTTTGAGGCCCGACTGTCTTGCATGTGTCCACGCTTTAGCCATACGAATCTTCACCGCCTAAAATTGATGTCGAAATGGAATTTCGCATCGGCTCCATCACTTGACTTAGAGCGCTCCCTATTCGTTTGTCCATTGTCTTTGCCGTCTCCATTGTATGAGAGTGATCAATAACAAGATGATAAATACGACCCATGCCATGGCGGACGCATAACCAAACTTATAATAATTAAAAGCCGTGATGTAAATATAATAAGCCAGCATGGAGGTGCTGCCCGCCGGGCCGCCTTGCGTCAGCATAAAGATCGTCCCGAATACTTGGAAAGTGGTAATCATTAAAGTAACGACGATAAAAAATGTAGTTGGCCGCAGCATGGGAAGCGTAATATGCCAAAACTGCTTCCAAGCGTTTGCCCCATCGACCTCGGAGGCTTCATACAAATCGTTGGGAATACCTTGCAATCCCGCCAGGTATAGGACCATCGTGTAACCGATAAGCCCCCATGCGCCGATTAAAATCACCGCCGGCAGCGCCCAGGTACTGCTCGAGATCCACCCGGGAGGATCGGAGATGCCAATCCCTTTGAGGAATGAATTGATGATTCCGTCCGAAGGACGGTATAACATCCCCCACACAACGGAAACGGCAACTATGCTCGAAACGTACGGCATAAACACCATCATGCGGATGATGCTCTTCAAATAAACGCCCCGGTTCAAGATCAACGCGGTTGGCAGGGCAATGACCAGAATCAACGGAACGGTTACGGCCACATAAATGGCATTGTTTCGCAGCGACTTCACAAACCATTCGTCATGCCATAAATTCAGGTAATTGTCCAGGCCCGTCCACTTCAGAGCTTTCATTCCCCCCAGAAAACTCCATTCAGTGAAGCTGAGTATAACCGAAAATGCGATAGGAAGTAGCGTCAAAGCGATAAGCCCCACCATATTCGGCATAATAAACAAGTAACCGGTCAACTCTTCTTTATGCTTGCGTAACCATGTTTGCATGTGTTCCTCCTTCGCAACAAGCGGGCCGATCCGTAAGAAAGACCGGTATCAGGGTTCATTTACGAGCCGCTTTGATGAGCTCATCCGCCCGCTTCTTCAAGTTCGCAAGAGTAATGTCCATGCTCTGGTTATTTAAGATGAATTTTTCCGTCTCTTCCTTAAGCAGTGTTCCCAGCTCCGGCCTTGCCGTATTATTCTTCGGAAATGTAAAGCGATAATCTCCCGAATAATACGCTTTCAACGACGGCAGATCAAACAGTTCTTTGTTTTTTCCGGCCGTTGCCTCAACAACCGTGTTTACATCGAACTTCTTCCAGCTTGGGACCCGGCCGAAAGGCACCATCGGCTCATAGCCGTCGGTGGAGTACCACTTGATAAATTCCCACGCTTCTTGTTTATGCTGCGAATTGGTGCTGATCGCCAAAAAATCCTGCATGCCGAAACCGTTATATCCAGGCTGGCCTTGCGTCATATGTGGGGTCGGAAGTACAGCGGTTACAAAATTGTGGGGATACTTCTCCAAATCCTTGACGCTGCGAATCAGAAACGCTCCCCAGATCATAGCCGCTTTGCCCTTGAGGAATTCCTGATCGGGAGCGGGCTTGGATGCGACTACATCGCCGTATGGCATGATCGATTTATCTATTTTCTCCATGCGTTCCTGCAGCGCAAAAATTTGTTTCCAGATCGGATCGTCAAAAGCGGATGTGCCGTCCGCATGATACAAAAAGTCGGCTCCCTGCTGACTTAATGCCAACGTGTTGCCAAAGCTGGCCTTTGCATAATCAAACAAAAAACCGTAGCGCTTATTTGCCCCTTCGCCTTTGGTAAGCTTCTTAGCGAGGTTGGCGACGTCCTCCCAGGTCCAGTCCACCGGCGGCAGCGGTTCACCAATCTCGTCTAACGCAGTTTTATTGATCAGTATGCCATCAATCGCTTTCTGAGCAGGCACATAATAAATTTTCCCGTTAATAACCTCGGTATTACCTTTGCCGAACAATTCATCGAGATTAAAAGCGTCTTTGGCCAAAAACGGATCCAACGGTTCAACCACACCGGCCTCAATTCGCTTGTTTCTCAGATTGGGGTCGTAACCGATGAAGATATCGACGTCTTTGCCCGAATATAAAGCGGTATCCAGCTTCGTATTGCCCGCGGAATCGTTCACAAACCGAACGTATTCCGCCTGTACATCGGGGTGAGCTTTATTCCAATTTTCCACGGCTTTGGCGGGACCGTTCTCTTCCGGCGTTCCTCCCCAAATTTTCAGTTTGACGGGTTCCTTGCCGCCGGTTGCGGAGCTGCGGTTTGCTTCCTTGCCTTGACCGCTGCCGCCGCTGCATCCCGTGGCGGCTAACAGCACACTAAGACACAACAACGCGACAGACCCCATCTTTTGTCTCGCTTTCAATCCATATCAACCTCCTTGAGTAATTGCTACTTCAGTATAACGGCGGTTGAAAGCGGTTGAAATGAAGGATACCGCCAACATTCTGTAACATTCTTGGAATCCGCGATTGCGTGCAATGACATAACATACTTTCTCGTATGATTATTAACCGAATCTGGATTATTTTTTGGTGAACTGATTCCGGTAATCTAGAGGATTCATGCCTATATACCTTTTGAATTGTCTGGAGAAGTAATTCGAGTCGGCAAAACCTACCCTTTCGGCGATTTCGTAAGTTCGCAGATCGGAATTGCGCAGCAGCTGTTCGGCTTGCTCCAAGCGGTACTTCGTCAAATAATCGATCAGATTTTCGCCGGTTTCTTTTTTATAAAGGTGGCTGAGGTAAGATTCGGACAGCCCAATCGAAGCTGCAATATCCGAAACTGTGATTTTTTGGCGATAATTGCGATTTATATAAGCTTGTGCTTCTCTTATTTCCGAGCGCATCGTCTTACCTGCTTGCTCCTTGTAGAAATCGATGTAAAATCCGATCCAACCGAGAAACCACATCTGCATCTCCGCCAAAGTGTCGATATTTCGAATGGCTTCGCTTGGGTGATATCCCTGAAATTCCGGAAGGTCGATCAGAGATAACCCTACCCGCTTCAACTGCCTGGAAAAAGGCAGCATCAAATCGTCAAAAAACACTCTTACTCTCCGTACTTCAACCGTTTGGTTCAGGCTGCGCTCCATAATGCCGCGCACGATCCGCTGCAGCGATTCCTTGTCTTCCAACAGCAATTGATGTTCGATATGTTTAACTTCTTCTTCGGTTAAAGAAATAACTTGATCCGGATCGGTCGCCGCCTCATCGCTTGTTACAATGGCCGGCTCGGAAAAATAAAACGTGTACTCCAAAGCAAGAATGGCCAGACGATAAATTTCGGCAAACGCCGGAGGAATCGCCAAACGATGGGCAATGCCGATAGAAACGGAAAACTTCAAGTATTGGCCGACCGAAACTCGGATCCGATCCGCAATGACTCGCGACTGCGACTCCCATACTGCAAGCTCGGCGCAATTGAAGAGCAGTACAACAATCCCCTGATCATCAACAACAACATCGCCGCCTCCTTCCGTCCGTAATATCTCCAAAGCTATGTTGGATACGGCGAAGGTGGTCAAATCCTTATTTGCGAGTGACTTCGGATGATGTTCCTTGTCCAACCCGCGAATGCGAATCGCCATCAAACCGATGCTGTCCCGCAGCGGAATAACCCAATCTTTCACAGCGGCAGCCCACTGCTCCGGTGTATGCAGCTTTCCTTCCAAGGCGTCAACGATCATCTTTCGCCTCATCACCTGCGAACTGACATGAATCATCTGCGATTTTTGCGCTTCCGATTGTTCGGCTTCCTTTCGTTTAAGCAGGTTGTCCCGCACGCGGGTCAACAGGGTTTGCAGCTCTTGCGGCTGCATGGAAAGCTTCAGAATATAATCGACGGCACCCAGCTTCAAGGCTTGTTGGACATATTCAAAATCGTGATGCACGCTCAGGATGATTACCTGAATTTGCGGGTACGTTTCCCGCAATTGTTTCATCAATTCGATGCCGTTCATGACCGGCATCTGAATATCGGTCAGGACAACATCCGGCACGTACTGGCCGATTAACTCCAAGGCCTGCAAGCCGTTCGCCGCTTCCCCGATCAGTTCATATCCCAGCGCCGACCATGGGATCATGGATTTGATACCTACACGAACGATCATCTCGTCTTCGACAATCAAAGCCTTAAGCATGTTCCAACGTCGCTCCTTTCATAGGCAATCGAATCGTTACCGTCGTGCCCTCATCCAGCTGACTTGCAATGCGCAGGCCATATTCAGGCCCGTAATGCCACTGAATCCGGTCATGAACATTTTTCAGTCCGATGCCCGAAATTTGGGATTCGCCAGGCTGGTCCGGCCGATCAAACTGCAGCATTTTCATGCGTTCGGGGGTTATCCCTGCCCCGTTGTCTTCTACCGACAGCAGGAAGTCGTTTCCTTCCGCACGCCCGCGCAGTCGGATTTCTCCCTGAGCCGCCCCGTCCTTGAACCCGTGCCGGATACTGTTCTCCACAATAGGCTGCAGCGTCAGCTTCGGTACAAGCAGCTCTTTAGACATTTCAGGCAGTTCTAACCGCAGCGTATAGTTATTGTTAAACCTCATATTTTGCAAATCCATATAAAGCTGCAGATGCTCAAGTTCCTCACGAACCGTTACCAGATCTTCCTGATGCTGAAACGTAATCTCGAGCAATCTCCCCAATCTGGACACCATCTCTGCGACATGGGATGCGCCGCTCATGTAGGCCGTCCACTTTATAGTATTTAATGTGTTAAATAAGAAGTGGGGATTAATCTGCGCTTGCTGCGCCTGAAACAGGGCAGCTTCTTTCTTTTTCCGCTCCTCTTTATTCCTTTCGATGCTTTCCCCCAGCCGCCGCACCATCTGATTAAACTGCTGGGTTAGAAATTTCACTTCGAAGGGGCCAGATAACCGAACGCGGATATCCAGATTGCCGCTGTCCAGCGCTTGAATTGAATGCGTAAGCCGGCTAAGCGGCTTAGTAATCAGCAGCGAGAACAACGAAATCAGCACAATAAACAAAGCTGCAAAAAGTCCGGCGATCAGGAACAGGTTGGATTGCGCTTTCGCCAGCCGCTCCCGCAATACGCTCTGATCATAATACATCGTCAGCTTCCAGTTGAAATTAGGCAGCTTATAACCCATGAAATACCCTGGCTGGCCTTTGAACTGCACTTCCGTTTCCCTGCGATCCTGAGAGGCTTGCAGCAGTTCGCTCGGAAGCTGCTGCCCAATCATGGAGCGATCATTGGAAATAAAAACCGTGCCATTTTCCGCGAGTACATAATAAAGATTGCCGAAATCCTGCTGAATTTCCTGCGCGCTCAGGAAAGCGGAAGTACGCAATTGAAACAGCAATATGAGCTGATGATCGTTTACGGAACCAAACTTCAGCATTCGCGCCATTGAGAGATAGGATTCATGTTTCTCGGCAAAATCCGCATTACGCGGGGAGGCAAACCAATAAACGTAACCGTTTGCTTCGACGGTATTCCGATACCAGTCCAGATCCTGAATTTGTGCGATTGATTTGGAATCGGTTAACGATGCTGTGCTGTAAATAATCCCCCTGGTATCGATTAATGTAATTTCGCCTTCTCCGGGAAGGATATAATTTTTGACATCCGTCAGCTTGGATACGACTTCCTGAATCAATTGATTGCGAATGTACGCATCGTTTTTCCAATTATCGTATTGCCCGGTAATTTCGTTAATCCGCTTGTCCAATCCGATTAAATTCGAGGCGGACAACATTTGGTCGATCATCTTTTCGATACTGTTGCTTTTTGTTTCCAGCGTCTGGACATGTGTCTGAAACACTTCTTCTTTTAAAGCATTTTGCGTGGACAGGTTATAAACGATCAAGAGGATAGCCAGTGGCACCAGCACAAACAAAATCAGCAGCTGGAGAATACGCGACAGGATCGTTTGAGTGGAGCGATGCAATTTCTGTGAATACATGAGGATATACACCTCCGAAACCGAACAGAATCGTCGTCAGTATAGCAAAAAGAGCCGCCCTAAAGCGACCCTTATTTTTGATGCAACGCCATCATTCCCCAGCCGCCGGTTCGATCAGCCGGTGCTTATACCACTTCTCGCCGCGGAAGCGCCATAAGAAGATGGCCCCGCGCACGCCCCATTCGCTTTGCATCGCCACCCATACGCCGATGACTCCGAAACCTAACACGATGCCGAAAATATAACCAAACACCACCCTGAACAGCCACATCGACAACATCGCTGTAATGGAGGTGAATTTGGAATCGCCCGCCGCTCTGAGTGCTGAAGGCAGCAGGAAGCTGATCGGCCAAAACACCACCTGGACCACCGAATTAATCAGAATGATGACATAAATATTGTGCACAATATCGGCCGGTGGATGGAACAAACCGACAATCGGCTGAAATAAAGGAACCATGATCAGCGCCATCAGCACAAAAGAAGCGGAAGACAACCACAGAAACGATCTTGTAAATTTCCGGGCATCCCGGATGTTCCGCCGCCCTATACATTGGCCCACAACCGTTACCGTACAAATCGACAACGCCATAGAGGGAATTTGAAACACGACGGCAAGCGATGAACTGATCGCATTGGTTGCTATGGCATGAGTGCCAAGCCCCACTATAAACACCTGGGTCAAAATTTTCCCGCCGTTAAAAAACATCTGCTCCGCCGCTAACGGCAGCCCGATATACAATATCTTTTTGAGCATGGACAACTTTATATGAATCATTTCTTTGATCTGGATACGCAAACTGGTGTCCAGGCGCATCAAATAATAAATCGCGCAGGCCGCGCCTAAATATCTGGCTATGTTCGCCGCAATGACCATACCCAGCACACCCATATCCAAAACCTTGATAAAAACGATATTTAATAGAACATAAGAGAGGTTCATAATAAGCGACAGCGTCATGGACACCCTTGTTCTGCCGATCCCTCTGAGCGAACCGTTGACGGATTCGATGATTGCAATAGCCAGATAAGACATGCCGCTTCCGATCAAATACAGCCGGGCATGCTCGAACACATCCGCTTCCGCCGTCCCGAACAACGCATTGAGAACCGGACTGAAGCCTAAAATCACAACCAGAGCGATGCAGATCGCAAGCAAGGAAACAGAGGAAACCGTGCTTGCCGCGGCTTTCGACACCATCGGGGCGTTGCCGCTCCCCTTGTATTGGGCGACCACAACCGTTCCCCCGGTCGAAATCGCGACAAATACGCCAATCAGAAACATGTTGACCGAGTCGATCATATTGACTGCGCTGACTGCCGCCACACCCGAGGAGCTAATCATCGCCGTATTCATCATGTTAAGGCAAGCCATAAAAGCCTGATCGATGAGCACGGGCAAAAATAGCGAAAGGACTTGCCGGTAATCGATCGATTCACCGGAAAAATGGGTTTCCAAAAATGCGTGCAGTCTGGCCTTCATATGAGATGGAATCACATTCGTCACATTCTTTTTGTTATATTTGAACTGCTAATCTGTCTTAAATGTACGCAATCTGCGAAGCGATGGGAATAAGTACATCCAGAGGCCGGCAACCGCTATCGTGCCGATGCCTCCGATCAGCGTGGCGGGTACAGCCCCGAAGAATCCGGCCAATGTCCCCGATTCGAATTCTCCCAGCTGATTGGACGTGCCGACAAAAAGCGAATTCACGGCGCTTACCCTGCCCCGCATCTCGTTAGGCGTGTTTAATTGGACAAGCGTAGAGCGAATAACCACGCTGATGACGTCCGATGCGCCAAGCACAAACAAAGCAAACAGCGATAACATCAAACTGGTCGACAGCGCAAACAAAATCGTCGCCGCTCCAAATATGCCCAAAGCGCCGAACAAAATCGGCCCCAGCGCCCGCTTCAGCGTATAATGTGCGAGCACCAGCGACATCAAGAGCGCCCCGACAGCCGGAGCCGAACGCAGCAGCCCCAAGCCCCACGGGCCCGTATGTAAGATGTCTTTCGTAAAGATAGGCAGCAGAGCCGTTGCTCCGCCCAACAAAACCGCAAACAAATCCAGCGAAATCGTGCCCAATATGACCTTATTGCGGAACACAAACACCAATCCCGAAAAAACCGAGTTCATCGCCAGCGGTTCTATTTTCCGTTCGACACGCTCCATGCGGATCAAGAAGACAAGCACACCCGCGCACAACAACGCGACGGCCGACGTCGCGTAAACATAGGTGGCCCCAAGCGAAAAAAGCAAGCCCCCCAACGACGGTCCGAGAATTTGCGCGGTTTGACCGGCCGAGGCGGACCATGCGGATGCTTGCGGTAATAATGATTTGGGCACGAGCTCCGGCACAAGCGCGGACATCGTTGGTCCCTCAAAAGCGCGGCAGGCTCCGATGACGGCGGCGGCCAGCAATATTTGTTCACGGCCGAGCCAACCGGCATGACTGCCGAAGACAAGCAGCACAGCGACGATTCCTTCGAATAGCTGGCATATAGCCACGACTTTTCGGCGGTCAAAGCGGTCTGCTACCTGGCCGACAACCAAAGTAAGCAGCAGCATCGGTACAAACTGGGCTAGTCCCACAAGGCCTAAGCTGAAGGCATCTTCGGTCAATGCATACATCTGCCACGCAATTGCAACAGACAGCATCTGAAAGGATGTCGTCGATAAAATCCGCGCCGCCCATGATTTGGCGAACGCCGGCTGCCGAATAACGGATTCACTAGATTGCGACAAAATACAGTTCACGACCTTTCAGTAGGCATGCCTCTTTTTTACAAAATCTACGCATTTCCTAGTTTAGCATAGATGGAAGCGTTTGTGCCCTACAAAAAAGCCGAAAATGAACAGTACCTGACGGTCGGTCAATCCAGATGATTCGGGTTCTGCTCCTCCAGGGGCAGCGCTTCTTGATAACGAAGCGGCCTTTTTCTTTTTCTTAACATGGCAAACGCGATCATGAGGAGCACAACGACAAAAATAACCACTATAATGATGACGTTGGTTACATTGAATACTTTGGCTTTTAAGATGATTTCGTTTTTCGATCCGGGTACCAGATCCCACTGGTAGGTCTTCTGATCTCCCAGCAGCCGGGTGGCGTTCTGTTCCTCTGCCGCTATCGGCAGCGTTAACGTGAACTTCAGGTCAATTTGGCTGAGCAGCGCTTTTTGAATACCCATCGCATCGTTTGTATCCGGCTTCATACTGCCGAGGTCCATAACGCCTTTGTAGCTGTAGGTGTTGTACAGCAATCCCTTCTGAACGTCGACTTTCATACTGTTATCGCCCTTCGCGAAGCTGGCGTTAATATCGTTCATCGGGCCTACCGATGTAAGCTCGTTTACGTTGTTCTGATGTTTTTTGGCGATGACCCCCACATATTCGCCTTCCCGGTATTGAGTGACAGTAAACCCTTGCTTTTCAAAACCTTGCTTGATCTGTTGAATCGGTTCCTGCGCATCTTTGCCGGCTGACATCAAACCGGCGAGCGCCCCGTTCATGCCCAGCTTGTATTCGAGGTCAGCTGAACTGTCCGCGTTCACCGTGACGTGAAAGTCACCTTTTACACAGCCGCTGAGCAAACACAGCAGGACCACTGCGATGAATCCCATCAATAATTTCTTTTTCACCGAGCATCCCCCCAAATTTTAGATAATGATCAAAATAATTGTAATTATATATGAGAAGGTTGAATTTGAATATATAGTTAGGGAGTATACGTTACGGCCTGCTTGCCCAGCTGTTCCCAGCTGTCGATAAAAGCTTGCTTCTCTGCTTGCTCCGCCTGTTTCCCCGTAAGCGGATTGTTGACGTACACGTAATCATCGTCGTACCCTACTAACAGAACGGCGTGTTCTTCAAAGGTGGCGTTGATCGTCCCGCCCGCTTGAGTGTGCCACTGCTGCCAATCATCCACAGGCTCAAAACTTGAGGTGGTCCAAAGGATAACCGGGCGATCCGACAAAATCTGCTTTTCAACTTCTTGAAAATCGCTCCCTGACAAATCGAGAGCATGTCCATGATCTATCCGGTTCAGCAGGTCTTTAATCGGCGTATGATAAACGCCGTAACCCATCTCTACGCCCGTAATATCTCCGACAAATCCAATGTCAGGGTCCCCCCATTCCACGACGGAACCGTCCGAATCGGTGCGGAGCGGCGTTTCGTCCTTGTCCAGCATGCGAATGAGCTCTTGTCTGTCGTAAGGAAGCTGCAAGTAGCTCGACAGCATAGCCAAACTCGTAATCTCGCAGCCATTCTCATATTCGGGATATTGGGACATAGCCGGAACGTCGATAATATGTTTCACTGCGATCGGGTTAGCCGGAACTCCTCCATCAACCGGAGAACGAGTGGCTGCAGCGGCAAGATCTTGCGATTGCGGTTCGCCTGATCCGGCAGGTTCAGCCTCCACCGGCTGCTTCAGCTCCCGTGGCATCTGTGTGCGGCCGTCCTGTGCTATCTGTGTGCGGCCGGTTTCGGCGATTTCTTGTGGCGCATTCGCTTCCTCATGCCAAACAATGGGCGTACCTCTCTTTGCCGTATCGGAACATGCCGTGCTGAACAGAATTAAGGCAACTATGGCTATTAATTGCAGCTTTTTCATCATTCTCCCTGCCATGACTTCGGATTTAATATCATCTTATTTTTCTCAAGTCTAGCAGAAGTCCGTTTATTGCATCAATATCCATTTCTCGCACTTCTTCTACACCACCGCTAACCATTTCTCAATTGTTACGCGGCTCGCTATTCCCCCCTCCTAAATTTACCTGCAAAAAAAGACCTGCAATCTGCGGCTCCAATAAAGGAACAAGCAGATTACAGGCCTTGAACAATCACTTCGCCTTTGGATACATTTTGCAGATCAGGCCAAGGTATGCAGTTTTTTGCACCAAAATTTACGGTTTCATCGTTTTAACGATCACGGATACCGCTTCGGCGCGTGTCGCATTGGCTTTCGGCTTAAACGTACCGTCCGGATAGCCGTCAACGACATGACTTGCAGCTGCCGACCCAACTGCGGCTTTCGCCCAATCGGAGATAGCGGAGCTATCCGTATATGCATTAGTTCCTGTTGTGGAAGGCAGCTTCGCCGCCCGCACCGTCATCGCCGCCATTTGCTCGCGGGTGATGCGATCATCCGGGCCGAAGGAGCTATCGCTATAACCGGAGATAATTTCGTATGCCGCCGCGGTTTCAATGTATTTGCGCGCCCAATGGCTTTGCGTATCGGCAAATACGGTGCCGCTCTTCTCCTGCAGCTTGAACGCTTTGACCAGAATCGCCGCAAATTCCGCACGGGTGATAGTCCGGTCCGGTCCGAAGCTGTTGTCGGGATATCCTTCAATTGCCCCGGCCTTAATCAGCTCGCGGATGTTTTGTTCCGCCCAGTGGCCGGCAATATCCGATAAATTCAGCTCAGCGGAAGGCGTTGCCGGAGTGGTGCCCGACACTTGCTTCTCCACGGTCAATACGGCAAATTTGCCGAAATGGTCGACCGTTCCAGTCACCACCGCTTGTGCCGTATCCACGCTGGAATCTGCCAACGCATTCCACTTCATCGCGGTTTCATCAAACCAATAGACCGCAACATCCGACTTAGCCGGATTGATTTTGGACAGATCCGCCGGGAGACTTACGGTTACCTTTTGCGTGAAAACGTCTGTTTGATCTTTGTTGATGTCAAACACTTCACTGATGAATGAACCTGGGGCATACTTTGTCAGGTCATCAAAGCCCGTCACTTTGGCTACAGTAATTCGAATGTCATTTTTGCTGGCTCCCGCCGGGATCACGATCTTCACGCCCTGATCTGTGACCGTACCGCCGTTAACGCCGCTGACCAGCGTACCGCTAATAGCCGAGGCGCCGCTGTTGGAGCTGGAATTGCTGGAAGTGTAGACTACCTGCGTATAACTTACAAATTGGGTAAAATGCTTCGTCCAGATGACCAGGTCGGAACCAACCTCGATCATCGCTTCTCCGCCGTCAACGATCTCCCGATCCGCCGCTTCTTGCGTGTCTTGACTAACCCGGTCCTTGATTGGCGTAAACACTCTGTTCTTCACAAATCCGGCCGCTTTGCCCGCCTGGTTCGGAACGAGCAGCCTAACCGCTTTATCGAAGGTCAGCGTCATATCGGGAACCCCGACTTCAATGACAGCGGCAACTACGCCGCTGCTCACAGCAACGCTGCTATTGGGCTGAACTGCCGGCAATTTGATCACGCCGTCCCAGTTCGCAGGAGCCGTTACTTTCACGCCGCTTGGGATGTTCATGCCAATATTGCCAAGGCTCGTTGCAGCCTTCACTTCTACTAGAGGCAGTGTCGCCTGCTTGCTGTCGCCCTCTGTTACCGGAACAACCTGCATGCTCGCATTTACGACGCCTTCCGGAACATTGAGGCTAACCGGCGCAGTAGTAAGCTGAACCGGAGTGCCGGTTACCGTCTGAGCGGCAGCTCGCGTCATTTGCAGCCTGTAGATTTTGTAATCGCCCTGCACCTGCACTTTAATCGTAATCGTATTAACACCTTCAGCCAGAACGATTTGTTTACTGCTGGCGGCTTCGCCGTTAATTTCAATCACTGCCTGAGCATTGTCTGGTACTGCAGTTACAGTAGTGCTGGCCACCCCGTTACCGACGCTGAGGCTATAATCTGTGGTGGCCGGCGAAAAGCTAAAGCCAATTCCATCCACCTTCAAATCTTTCAGTTTTGTGCTGTTGCCTGCCGCTCCCGAAAGCTCGCGTGTATCTCTGACACGGATGCGCGTTCCGTCCGCAAACTTTCCAAGCAAACCAACCGCTTCATAAATGTCTCCTGCAGCCAGAACTGGCACAGGCACGTTCGTTTCATTAATCACGTAACCGTCCGTAAATACGAGAACGGCGCCGCTGCCGTCATCGATAACGTAAGAATTATCGTCATATTGGGACAACACTTGTCCTTTTACCTTAACCAACAAGCCTTGATTGGCATCCAGGCCTGCCTCTCCGGTGGAGATCGCTTTCGGCTGTACTGGGGCCGATTGGCCCAGTTTAACGACATCGGTATCGAAGGTGTTGTATTCGAGCTCAAGATTGTTCTCGAATGTTTTGATATGCCCGTACACACGCGCTTTGTCGCCAAGCTCCAGCGATTTTTCCGGAACTTCCTTAAATGCCATAATCCCCCCGGTCGCATCCTGCAAATAGAACGCATCGAAGAAATTGCCTGCCGGCGTTGTCACCGTGCCTTCTACGACCGCATCGGCGCCTTCCGGAAGCTTGCGGGCATCAGCAATCGTCGATACAACCGTTCCTCTGCCGGCCAGCCAGTTAAACACGTTAATGGCAAATTCATCGTTGCCGGAATTGACATCATCAAGCTGCTGATCGTTGAGCAGGTTCATGCCGGCGACAAACAGCTTGCCGGAGCCAATCTTTTCCGTCGCAATCGCCGGAATTACCGAACCGCCGGTAGTGTCGTTCACATTATCGTATACGTAGCTGCCGCCTTTAATATTGCTTTGGAATGTCGTTTCGTTACCTTTGGCGATGAGGGTCACCGTCGAGCTGTCGGTTAACGGCTGATGGCCGACCTTCTCCAAACTAGAGCCGCTGTAATATTCCAATTCGGAAATACGGTCGGTCAAATAATTCGCAACCAACTCCGGATGCAGCCTGATCGCAAAATTGTATTTTTTCGTATCGGAGAAGAAATTGCCTTCTTTGGATTCGTCAAAAATACCGTCATTGGCAATTTGAATCGTAGATCCCATCGCAACAAGCAGGTCGTTATTGATGGTGGGATCAACGTTGAAATTGCTTTTGCCCGTCAAATACAACGAACCTCCGCCATTAACGTATTCGGCCACCGCCGTATTCTCCGCAGAGGTCAAATCGGATGCCGGGTGAGTAACTATCAACACCTTCACACCCTGCAAAACCGCGGCGCTAAGCGGCTGCTTGTTCTCAACGACCGTATAACCTTCCCGCTGCAGCGCGCTCGTAAGCAATTTGAAATTGTCCTTGTAAGTCGCATTGACACCGTCGGTCGTGGTGTTTTCATTGCCGTGCGAAGCATCAATCATAATCGTCATGTTCAGCTTCGCCTTAACAACCACCGCTTCTTCAAAGCGATTATCCGCCGGGTTATCTCCGTTTATCGGATTCAGTACGGCAATCAGTGTATGGTTCCCGGTAACCGGATTGTTCCAAATGACGCTGGCGGTGCCGACGGTTTTGGAGTTCAGCTTATCAATCGTTCCTGCGCCGATCAGATGAGCTTCATCCACCGCATCATAATAAAAATTCACTTTCAGGTTACTTTGCGCCGTAGTGCCCATGTTGCTGACCCCGGCTTGCAAGCTGGCTGGCGTTCCGCTTACCATGGAGCCGCCGACAATGTCCAAACCGTTCACCTTGACATCGACTTCCGTATCCATCGTCCAGATCGGCGCGGAATACATTCTCTCTCCGTCCATTTGAGTCACGCGAACGATAAACCATTGGGAGCCGCCCGTAACGGTATAGCTCGGATTCCATGTAAAATCTTTCGTCATTGGAGCAGCGGAAGCAACGACGTTCCCTCCGTTGGTCACCAGCTCCACCTTGGCCACCCGGTCGTCGGACTTATAGTTCGCAGGCAGGTAGCTGTAATCCGCCATGGAACTTGATTCAGCCAGCGAATCGGAGCCTTTGACGGAAAATTGAAGTGTCTTCGAATCTACGGTCGATCCCATGTATTGACCGTTAGCCAGCACGTCCAAAGTAAAGTTCGGATCTTCGGTCATGTATACGCGATGTTTCTTCATCGAATCGAGCAAAGAGGCCTGGGACAGATCGCTGGCGACAATGACGGTCCGCTTGTTCGTTTGTCCCCAAGTGCCTTCGTGATTGTCTTCCCCGAATGTCGGAGCCACATGCCACCCCAGATCCAACGCGGTAAAATATTTTTTCTCCGCATTCACATAACCGTAATGGCCCGATCCGTTCCCTACTTCAAACATCGTAAACAGCTTGTCGACATTTTTATCGTACGGTTTGAAATTGTTAAACGCATTGGCCGACATATCCGGGTGGTTGAACTGCGCCGCCACATTATCATAGGTCAGCACCCAGGAATAATAGCTGTTCAGGTCTTGATACAGCCCGCCTTCCATTTTACGGTCAATAAAGTTGTCCGTACCAAATACGTTCGAATGGCCCCATGTCGTTGCCGTCATTTCAAAAGCCGGAAACACGGTAAACTGGCTGTTCGTATATTGGGCCGCGAGCTGCTTCGTCAACTGCCAATCGGCTCCGCCGGTACGCTCCGGTTTACCGTCATGCTGTACCGTATCTTGGCCGATTTGTCCCGCATCGATGTCGTGGGAGTGGTCGGAAAAAGCAAACCAGTCATAATGATGCGCCTTCGCCGCCTTCAATGCGTCCTCCGGCGTGCCTGCGGCATCATGGGAAATATTCGTATGGTTGTGTGTCGTGCCTCTGTAATGGTTGCCGCCGGTAAACGGCTGCACCACTTCAAAAGTCCACGAGCCCGAGCTTGGATTGCCTTTCATATCACCGGCCGTTACGGATACCGTATGAATGCCAAGCGCCAAGTCGGCAGGCGGCGTAAACTCCACCTTTTTATCTGTTTTGGAAATAAACGCAGAGATCGTATTATCGTCGAGCTTCACTACGATCGAGTCTTGGTTAACACCGCTTGGGTCGTTCAGATCAAAAGAGATCGTCGGGCGATACGATTCCACCCGGGCGTCTTGAGCCGGAACCGTGTTCAAAATGGCCGGTCCTGTCGTGTCCTCAACCAAGCTAACCGAATAAGGAGCTGCGGCTGATCCGGCTGTTCTAACTGCCGAACCGACAAGCGGCGCCGCTTCGATATAATATTCGAATCCGCTTACCGGCACTTGTGCGGCGGAAAGCGTTGCAATGTAATTGCCTTGGTCACCGCTCATGGACAGCGGTACATAGGAGTTTGCTCCGATCGCCCGGTAGTACACTGCAGCGGATTTTGCGCCGCTGATCGTTGCATTAAAAACCACGTCCGTATTAAAATACGCGCTGGTCATCGGTTCATGCTGAATGTCCAATGCCTGAACGATGTCGGCCGAGCTTCTGGGGAATATTTGATAAAACTGATCGTACGGAGACGAGGTGTCATTTTGCCCGACAATACCGGTCACCGTATACGAATTTCCGATAATCAGCTCATCCTGCGCTTTGATGCCTGTCGTGTTGACAACACGAACGGTGATGCTTTTGCTTGTGCTATTCGTCTCCGTAAACGTGACGTTATAGGCGGTAGTGCCCGATGCCGCCACACTGCCTACCCGGCCCGTCACGACGGCCAATTTGCCTTCTAACGGCTCGGCGCTGGCGAAGCTGCTAAGCTCGGTGACGCTTGTCTCTACCGGGGCCGGTATAGGAGCTGTCCCCTTTTGGGCCATGGACACCGGTCTCAGCTCCGTTAACCCGCCGTAGAAGTCAAGTGTCCCTGTCACCTCAATCTCATCGCCGGGGGCCATAGTGAAGCTCGGCGCTTTACCGTAAAGATTGATACCGCCGCTTTCATCTTGGATAAAATAGCTGTTTGAACCTACAATGTTGTTGGCAACTGTGGCGATCCCTTTCACGGTGACCGTCTGGCCCGTGCCGATCAGATATCCGTCCTGATCCACTGCTTTTACCGCAGCAATCGGGAGAGTCGATGAAGTGTCCAGCTTATCTGCACCCAGCGGTGCGCTCTCCAGGCTGCGTCCGTTAGCGCCGTACGTTTTTTGGGTCACGTAAATTTTGCTAGGCGGATTGCTGATTTTAAAAGAAAATGCCTTGCTGGCGTTCGACATCACGTATGTGCTGTTCGATACGGTATCGGTCAAAGGAACCGTAGCTCCCGCATCGGAATACACATACACCGGGGAGTTCGGCGCACTTGCCGTACCCACGATAGTCCCTGTGCTTGTCCCGTTCGCAAACAACGCCGCACCTCTCACGAGCGGGGCAGGCACTGCCGGATCGATTTTGACGGCCTTACTTGACAGCTTGCCGGTTACGGTAGCCGTAACATAAATCGATCTGCCACCGGTTACGGTGGCGCTAAACGATCCGTCCGCCGCCACATTCGCGGATACGTCGGCTGCTCCACCGGTTGAGCTGGAGTAATAAATGTCTACCCGCGCTCCAGGCGAAACGGAGTAAACCGCACCGGTTACTGACCCGTTACTCAGCAGTTGGATACTGCTGCCGACAGGATCGGCCGTCTCCGGACTTGTACTGCTGTCTGCAGGTGTTGTTGCGATGATCGAGCTGTTCCGCGGAATTGGCGCCAGCAGTTCGAAATCGTTCTTATTCGCATCTGTGTCCAATCCGCTGCCTTTGGTCGAATTGCCTGACGTTCCGTCCTTAGCTTTTCGCACCGCAGCTGTCGTAGCGCTTAAATCGCCGGTAGGCTGGCCTTCAGATTCGCTTGCGGCCGTACCGAAGCCGACAAAGTCAACGACACTGGCATCGGATTTGCCGGAAATAGCCGTTATTTTGCTTTTAACCAAAGCAACTTTTCCCGCTCCGGCCGCCATATTAATGGTCCCTGTATCATCGGGGGAATCAAGTGCCGTGGTCCCCCCGCTTCCTGCCGCTTCTTGAATCAAATAATATCCGTGAGGTTTGATTTTGTTTTTCAAAGGGGTAGCCGACCAGCTTGTCCCGGCGGATGATGCATATTGAACCGACCATCCCGACAAATCGATCTCGTTGTTTGTTGGATTATACAGTTCAATAAAATCGTTTTTGTAGGTCGACCCTGAATTGCCGCCGCCCCCGAACACCTGGCTGATAACCACTTCGTCATCCGTCGTTTTTGCACTTACCTTTACCGCAGCCCCAAACGGCATGAGTATGCCGCAGAGCAGCGAAGCGACAAGAACTTGACTGACCCATTTCTTGTTACTTTTTAACCACTGATTCACTTTTTAATCTCCTCTCAATTGCTAAAGATGAACGGTTTGCCCAAGCAGATAAATTCCGTTTATCTCTCCTCCCCCAGTTAGTAGCTTCATGGTGACATCTTAATTTAGCATGCGTTTGTAAATTCACATGCAGTGTTATGCTTAGATTTCGTGAAGATAAGGTTGAATAATTGACATTCCGATTACAGCCGGTTAATACTCCGAGTGATATTTGCACGTATAATTAGGCCTGTCTGCGGCCGAATTGCAGTCCAGACATGCACTTATAATTATGATAAAAGGAATGGTAATCTACATGAGACGTACTTCTTTGCCGACACCATCTGCCTTCAAGCTCCTAACCGCATGTTTTCGGCTGTTTGCTGCAGCGGTTTTATTAACCGTTGCGCTTTTGCCGGGACAAGCAGACGCCCATGCGCTTAGCGTAAGTTACACGAAAATCACTTTTTTGCCAAAGGAAACGAAACTGGTATTCTCTTTGGACACATTATCCGTGCTGGAAGGAATGGATCTTGATGCCAATAAAGACGGCAAACTCGACGAGAAAGAGTTGGAGAGCGGACGCCACCGCGTAGAGGAATGGATCGACGATTCCGTCGTGCTGGAGGCGGACGGCCGCGATCAGGAGGGCAAGCTGGAAAATATGCGAATTGAGAAGAAAAACGACAAAGAATTCGTCAGCTTCGAAATCAGTTACCCTGCTTTTCAACCCGGTCAGACGGTCAGCTTAAACGACGGGCTTTATTATGGAGACGCTACAACCACCTACACCAACTTCTTGACGGCTCAGGTCGGAAGCCAGCTCAGTCAGGCGATCCTTCAGGGAAAACAACGCTTATGGACGATGCTGCTGACGGAGGACCAGCAAGAGCAGGAGCGGTCACAGACCGCCGTAGGGAAAGCTTCGGGGCAGCCGGGCAATATGAGCGGAGCAGGCGGTATAGCTGACAAACAAGGCATTTCCGGCGGCACGCCTGCTTTGGCGGGTGGCTCAGCAGTGCCGGCCGGAGCCGGCCAAGCGCAGAAAACCGCGCAACCGCATGCCGCCGCGGAAGCGGTTGTGTCCCAGTCGAATGATACCGCGTGGTTTGCCTTCTTCAAACTAGGGATCATGCACATTTTATCCGGTTACGATCACTTGCTGTTTTTGTTCGCTTTGCTTATCCGCAAGCAGAAGTTCAAGGAATACGCTGCCGTCATCACCGCATTTACAATTGCTCACAGCATCACACTGACGCTGGCTGTGCTGGATATCGTCAGCTTGCCTTCCCGTCTTGTTGAATCGGCGATCGCGCTTAGTATTTGTTATGTAGCGCTGGAGAACATCTTCCGCAAAGAGATCCGTTACCGCTGGACCATAACCTTTTTGTTCGGACTGGTGCACGGCATTGGTTTTGCCGACATCCTTCAAGAGATGGAGTTGCCGAAATCGCGGATTGCCGTCGATTTGATCAGCTTTAATCTGGGCATCGAAGCGGTGCAGTTGGCGCTGCTGATCGTGCTGCTTCCCCTGCTCGCCCAATTGCAAAAGCTGCGGCCATATCCGCGTGCCGTTCATTACGGCTCTTACCTTATCGTAGCGCTTGGCGGAGTCTGGCTCGTGGAGCGGCTGTTCTTTTAATTTTGCCCCGCCATGCCAGCTTCAGGTCTCTACCTTCATCACCGCTTCCCCGGCAGCGACTGGCGGATTTGCTCTGGCACACGTTCGGTTGCATCGTATAAACAATCAAAAGCGTATATCGATTTAATTCGATTACGCTTTTTTACATGGGCATTTTATCATTATCAACATAATCGGATCGCTCTTCGGCCCGCCTAACTTTCTTAAAGCTGCTTCAGAAAGAAGAAT
This sequence comes from Paenibacillus thalictri, assembly GCF_004307995.1. Classification (GTDB taxonomy): domain Bacteria; phylum Bacillota; class Bacilli; order Paenibacillales; family NBRC-103111; genus Paenibacillus_AF; species Paenibacillus_AF thalictri. The sequence goes on from NZ_SIRE01000004.1 coordinate 431,701, forward strand.
ATGACAGAGTTAATCCCAGTTATTGTATAATTATGACAAACCTACTATAACGGAGGGGAATGCGGTTGAAAAGAGAAGCTGTTATCGATGCAACCGGAACGTACCGCTATTTATTGCGGCGAGAATGGGATTCCGCCAAACCAAAGGCGTTGTGGATTATGCTGAATCCAAGCACGGCCGATCACGAGGAAGACGATCCTACGATTAAGGCTTGTACCCGATTTTCTCTAGGCTGGGGTTACGGCTCATTTGAGGTCGTTAATCTTTTTGCTTATCGGGCAACCCATCCGTCCGAATTAAAAAAAATCGAGAAACCTATTGCCATAGGAGCGGAAAATGGCGCATTCGTTCGCGAAGCGTTAGCAAAGGCGGATGTAATTGTAGCCGCTTGGGGTGCCCATGGTAAAATCCACAAGAGAAATCAAGACATGCACTTCATCTCGTTAATTGACAAATACGAGTTAAAGTGCCTGGACATTTTAACTTACGGAGATCCCCGCCATCCTCTGTACGTCAGCGCGGATACCCTGCTTCGAGAGTTTAAGCCGCAGGGCATGCTTCGCTACCCTTTTACAAGTTAAATAATCAATGGCATCAACCATTAGATTGGTTTTGCATAACCGCGGCAGATTCAGTCAGTAAACAGTGGATCGATTATCCCTCGACGTCATCTCGCTAGTCCCATTCTCCAACAGGTTCATCTGTTCGATGCCATTAAATGAGACCGCTTTAACCGGTGCCCCTTCTCTCTAGCAACGTACATGTTTGCGTTTAAATCCTAGCGCCTGCTTATCAACCGCCTTTTGAATACGTTCGGAAGCAAGCAGAAAACTGCTCCTTTTCTTATCCCGATTAACTTCCACAGCACCTACCTCTTTGGCGATCTCAACCGCTTTATTATGGAGCGGCAGATAGGATACCCCCACTGTATATATAAAATTATTCATAGAATACTTTGTCCGATCGGGAGCATCGTGGATCGTATTTTTCACCAATTCAAGCATACTCGCTATTTTACTTTCGGAAAATTCATCGTCCGGGCGATTCCCCAAAAGCCAGCAATAGCAACTCCAACCCGCCGACATTCTCAACTCTTCGCCGCTGGCGATCCACTTATCCGCTACTTCTTGCGCGATATCCGCTTCTGCCAAAGTTACCGCAACCACAAAGTCGGACAGCATATAAAAATAAGCCCCATCCATCCAACGTTCAAAATCGGCTTCAGTCATCGCCTTGGGATCTGCAATCATTCCGGCAAAATACATGGCATCGTAGTTCCCTGTAGCGTATAGCTGTTCTGCTAAAGGCTGGTTTATTTTTGCTTTTTTTAAAATCGGCTTCATTTCGCCTGTAGCCACGCCAAAAACCGGTTCATGCGCACCATTGGACATGTAAATCTTCTTGGTTCGTTCCTTGCCGAGCGCTTCCAACTCCTGCATAACCATTTCAAAATTCAATGTGTACCACTTCCTTTTTACAGAGTTGATTCCGGACTATCCAGATTGCCGGTTTATGGTTGACCGCTGGGCCTTTTTGATTGTATCGGCTTTATGGTGCGTTTGTTCAAGGTAATTATGACCACTTTATGCCATGAGGATGCATATATTTATAGAAACTTCCGTTTTCGTGTGACGATTCAAGAGAAACCCTTTCCCTGATCAAAAAAGAACCGTCGCTTAAACCCACTACAGTTCACATACAATCACTTTACTCTCCTTCCATAATATCCAATACTTGACGCGTAAAATCGAACTTTTCATCCTCCGACTTGGCATATCCGTAATGACTAAAGATATCCACTATCACTTTTTTTCCTAATGGATCTTGACCCAATGAAATGAATGCATCTTGAATTTTTTGCTTCCAAGCCGGATCCATATCAGGCCGCACGACAATCGTATCATTCGGCAGCTTATCGGTCATCGCAATATAAAATAGTTCGCTCAATAACCATGCTCGACCTTTCATCTTATGAATCTTCATAATAAACCTCTCATTCTTTTTAATATTCCAACCGAAGTTTCCTACTAATGAACACTGGCAGCCTCAGCACGCCAATCTGGTAATTTATGTTGTTCTGTACATTGACCTCGTTATCCTGCACCCCATCCAATGAGCACACCAATCAATTTCCCTTTTTGAAAACAAAACCCGCCAATAAGGCGGGCTTCTAATGACATGATACCTCTACAAAATCATTCATAATAAAAGCAAATAAACTCAAGCGCCAACTCGAGAAACCCGACATTTGAGTTTGTTAATCACATAAATATTACATGGATAACGTCTGGGCTACCAACAGCTACGTACTTCCGAGATCTCCCGGCGGGCCCGAACCTTTCACTAGATAATGCTCCCAGCACGATGTCACAGATACGCCGATCAATAAAGTCGTTGCGTGCTGCCAACCGTACCGAAAAGCACTCCGCCGAAACGGCGAAGCGCTTAACAACCTTAACAACTACCCTTTACTTCTTCTCGACTTGCAGCAAGGTCACATTTTTCACAGAATAGGTGTCCTTCAGTTTTTCTTCCGAGATGACGTTTAGCTTGACTAAACTCGCCACCTTGGAGGCGTCCGCCTTGGAGATCATACGCCACACTTCGGAGTCGGGCAGCGCCTGGTACAGCTTGCTGTCGTCATATTCCTTCCGCTCCTGAAGCACAAGCTTCACCCTGTAGCTCCCCGCTTCGAATTCCGACACTTCCCGCTCCTCACAATGACTTAAGATCTCGCCGCGCAGCTCGGACAGCTCTTGTTCTATTTCTTTGTGCTTTTGCTTCAGGTCATAATAACGCTTCACTTTCTTCTCCATATTTCTCTTCTCACGCTCCTCTCTCCAACATGTTTATGCAGGAGAGCCCAGTTTAAGACAGAATGGAGCACAGACGACAGATAAGGCTTTACAGACATAAGGTTACTATGTTTTCTCCAAAATGAGAAAATAGGATAAAGCTCGGTCAGTTTTCCATGACAAAAGCTTTATCCCCTATCATACAAACGCGATTATTCCGCTTCTAGCGAGATCCTGTTTTCCATACCCTTCCGAGTTTCTCATCTGCTCCGATCACCCAACAGAGAATTGAGCTGCTCGAGCAAATTCCCGCCGCCTGTCAATGAAATGGTGCCAATCTTCTCGCAGATTTTCTCCAGAAACTCAAGTTCTTTCAAACGATACAACGTCTGGTTCTCATCCATCAACTTGGCTGTATTCAACAAACTGCGCGCAGAAGCGGTTTCCTCCCGGCGTGTAATCAGATTAGCCTGCGCTTTCTTCTCTGCAAGAAGGACCGTATTCAGGATATCTTTAATGTCCCCTGGAAGGATAATATCCTTCAGTCCGGCCGAAAGGAACAACACGCCGTAATCATCACTTTTCTCCTGCAACCGGGAAAGGACAAAAGCGGCGATTTCCTGCTTCATTTTGAGCAGATCATCAAGCTTTAACGTACCGACATATTCCCGCAAAATGAGCTGAAGCTGGATATACAGCTGTTCCTCAAATGACTTGATAGCCATGATGCGGAGGGGACTCACAATTTTGTACTGGCAAACGAAATTAAGCCGCAGTGTCACCTTATCTTCGGTCATCATTTCTTGGCCAGTCATATCGATTTGCAGCTGCCGTAAATCGACGGTTTTTACCGCGACCGAGACAGGTCCTCTCCAGAAGTAATATTTGCCGGGACCAAGCTCTTTTTGCATCACATGATTGTAAAATAAAGCTCCCGACTCGTGGTTTGCTACCTCGAACGCCTGATAAAAGCCCGCCAGCTTCGGAAGAAGGGCTGCATCAATTTCTGCTGGCAGTTCCGGTTTCCGGATATCTATGTGAACGTATGTATGCTTTTTCAGCACATTCCAGAACGCATAACTTCCGGATGTCAGCAGTCCACAAAACTTACTGTCCTCATAATGCAGCACATACTCGTGGTCAAGCACATGAACCACATCCAGCTGCTGCAGAAGTCCCTCATCATGCATAAACAGCTGTAAATCTTTACCCTCAACGATAAAAGGCTTCGTTATATTCAACACAACGACCGTATCCTCGGAAAAAGCCGAAAAACGATATACATTAGGCTGAAGCAGTTTATAGTAGTTCCCTTTTCGGAACAGCAGGCCTCGCTCGTCGTTATGTATTGTCACTTTTTTAAACATACAATTTCCTCCTCTGATCTGATTGTTAGGAATCCCCCTGCTGCAAAAGGCGGAATCTCGCTTGAGAAGCGGGATAACCTGAACATCCCCCCGTTAACTCCATCATCCGTGGGACAAGCCAGCCTGCGCCTGCCACAATATCATGTTCATTATGCGGAGAATGTTCCAGTGGCCCGTTTCGGTATCCGCGGATTGCATGGCCCTGCCGCAGTGTGCATGGAAAGCCACCTGGATTCCTAACACCAGTCAATTTTTTCACAATAAGCTCGATTAGAAGTCGAGTGCTCTACCCTGAGCGAATCGTCTGTAACGATGGGGAGTCGAACCCCTATGGAAGATTCATGCCGGAGCGATCGTACAGCATACAAGCACCTATTGGCGCAAGCACTGCGGAACCTTATGAAGTCCCAGCCTTGGTACATCGTCCATGTAGTGAACCTACATGTATCTTAAGCCGTCCCCCTCTTAACGAACATGGCAAAAGTATTACGACTCATCGGAAAGTTTCCATTTCTCCCGAAATAAAATTGTTCTGTTCCTGGAATATTTGCGATTACCGCTTTTTAAAAACCAAGCAGCAAGCAATACAAGAATGGGAAACATCACCGTGGCCGAAAGACAAATCATTAACTCGAGCAAACGTCATTAAAGAATGGGAAAAGTTCTATAGAAGAAAATAAACTCAAGCGTCGGCTAAGGGAAGCCCGGCGTTTGAGTTTTTTAATAGGATAAATATTACGCATGGATAACGGCTTACTGCCGAGAATGCTGAGCACATGCCCTAAACACACTTTCCCATTTAGCTAAGACGGCGTTTAGGCTAATCCTCCACAACCCAAGCCCAGTTGAACCGGGCCAACGTCAGATAACGTTCATCCGCCTGCTCGGTTTTCGCCCCTCTTTCGTAGAGGCACAAAATTGTCCCGTCCGCAGCCACAGCCAGATCGGAATACTGCGCGGGGCCGGACTCCAGCGATTTGCAAGCCATCCAGGTTCGGCAGTCGTCCACACTTGCTTTGATCGTTAATCCTTGGCGGGCATAAGGGCGGACGATCAGCGTGTCACTCACTTTCGTCGTACGTTGAGGTCCCGTCAAATCGGATAAGTTAGCGAAAAGAATCGGAGCGACCGGATACCCTTGCTGCTCCGGCAGCTTGATAATCGAGCCAAAGCAAATCGGGTCCGGCAAAGCCTCGTCGAAATAAGGCTGCGACCATGTCCCTGCCCCGTCCGGACTGGTTACAATCAAGCGGCGGTATGTATCGCTTTCCGTCCGCACATTAAACAGCACCGTTCCGTCCGACAATTCTACCGGCACCGTCTCGTTCGGATGCAATATCGCATCCGAGGTTCGTACTACAAACTCACCGGGCCGCCATGTTTGCCCATGATCGTCACTGTAAATCGATACGACATCGGAGGGACGATGCCCCTTTTTCCCGTTGCCAAATTCTTCGCCGGTGCCTTCGGACATCCATACCGGAATCACCAGACGTCCGCCGGTAAGCTGAATGCCATGACCGGGGCCTGGAGCGATGACCTGCCAAGCGTACCGATCCCGATATGTTTCCATAACAGAAGTAATATCGGTCGGCTCACTGAACGACGCGCCTTCATCATCCGATTTCATGTAATATAACCGTTCATAATTGGTACAGTACAGGCAATGCACGTCACCTGTTACAAGGTCGGCAAACAACACCAGATTGTTAACCGGCTCCGCCGCGCTGTATTGCTCATACCCGACCAATACCCGGGGTTCCTCCCATGTAACGCCATTATCAAAGCTGCGCTTTATTACAATATCAATCGGGTCCCAATCGCTTCCTTTTCCCATACGGGCGTCATACCAAGCGATGACGGTCCCTTTCTTCGTTGTAATCAATCCCGGAATACGAAATACCCAGTAACCACGATCCCCCGATTTTTCAAAATCCTGCTTTTCACAAAATGCGCTCTGCTCCATGTGCCGTTCTCCTCTCCATTTCATATTTGGACCACAGGAAGGTAAGTAAAGTGCCGACAGCCGCCACAACTCCTCCTGCAAAATAAACTTCACCGGGTTCGAACTTCTCCATCCCCCACCCTCCGGCAGTGCTTCCGATAAACCCGGCAACACCTGCAAATACAGCTGTAAAAACAGCCTGTCCGGTAGCCTGCAGATGCGGCGGCACCAATTTGGTAACCTGTAGCACCGCGGCGACATAAATGATCGGCACCGTCACCAAATTCATCACTTGATGAACAATCAGCCATATCGGATCGTAAAGCCAAGCTACAGTCACCCAACGGAGCGCAAACATCCAGCCCGCAAACACCAGCAGCCGGGTCTCCCCATACCGCTGTACCAAACGGCCCGACAAGAAATAAGCGGGAATGGAGCACAACGTAGCTATAGACCAACTGAGCCCGACTTGAAAATCTGTCGCTCCCCGCATTTTCATAAACACACTAAACAACTGGTCATTCATCCGAAAAGGAACTGCAATGATCATAATGGCAAAAAGGTACCCCAAATACTTCCGGTCACCCATCAGTTCGCGGAGATGCCGGATTTGCAGCGGTTTCACCTGACGGTTAGACCCGCTCGGAAGCTGTGAAGCGACAGCAATCAGCAGCAAACACATCGTGGCAAATACAACAGGAAGCGGGGCAATTCCCCAATGGCCAAAGGCAATCCCGAACAGCAAGCTGCCCAGCGACAAGCCGGCAGACCCCCATAACCGAACGTTCCCATAGCTCGATCCCGTTCTGTTTGTGTAATCAATCGCCAGCGTATCGGCTAACGGCACAACCGGAGAATAGAAAAACATAAACAAGGAAAAACCAGCCGACGCCAGCAGCAGCGTCTCCATCTGAAAAAGCAAACTTCCAGCCGCTAAAGACAACGCTAACAGCACAATAAGCAGCTTTTTCATTCTCCGCCACCGGTCCGCTACAATCCCCCATAATGGCTGCGCCACAATCGAGGTGACCGATCCTGCCGATATCAGCAGCCCTACCTGCGCAACCGAATAACCCTCATGCTGCAAGTAGAGGGGCAAATAATACAAAGTGACAACGGTAAGAACGGCTTGCATGAAATAATAAGAAGATAATGCAATCATCGAATGTCCAGTTTCTCTTGAGCCAACTTATGCTCACTCTCCTTTCCTGTCACATAGTGTACTCGCTCGCCGGACCGCGGACATCTCAATTTTTCGGTAAAGTTTGATTGGATTTTGGGAATTTAGGTGTTTGCTGTTGGGGCGTTAGCCGGGGGCGGAGACACGGAAAGAGACGCATGCGAATTCATACGCCTATTGGTGGAGGATCATAGCTATTTTCGCGACGATGATCCCAGTTGGGCTGATTATTAACGTAGTTAACGATCATATTTAGCCGCGGCGATGAAATCATCGTTTTTTTACGCTGTGTCCATCTGGCATTAAGAAAACCGAGTGATTTCAGGTGAGGGCCGGATTTTTATTCGGTTGGTTTATTTGGCGCCATGTCGTAGCTGGACTTTATCTGTTGGTCACCTTAAACCAAAAAACAACCATTCCTGCCTAGGCTCTGTCAAGCTTTTTGTGCAGATTTTGTTTCAATTTGCTCCAGGAGCACGTACTCCTCCTATGTTCTATGTTGCATATATAATAGAATCAACTCCATTTCTTAATCAGTTTCTCCACTCGCTTTCGCTTTGTATCCTTTTCAATATCGTTGAGTCGTAAGTAAAGCGTCTTTGTGAAAGAGGCTTTGTTTGTATCGTTAACGATGGATATTGCATTCTCCGCATACATGGGAAGTTGATTAGTCGGACATCTTTTAAGCTGTTTGATGAGCAATGCGAATGCATGATCCGAATAGAGTTTGACCGAACATAGTTTAATCAGGATATTGATTCCGTGATCTTTCGTTATTACCGATCCTTTGTCCGTAACGTCAACAATTTTTGTAAGTGCTGCATATATGACTTCCGGATTTTCAAGAGTTATCGCATCTAATGCCGTCATAGCCCCCCAAACAAGTCGATTGTTCCCATGATCAAGCAATGTTACGAACTCTTTGCTGTATGCGGCAACTAAAGACGGCTTGAGATTTCCAATTTCATAGAGGACTTTAATGCAATCGCTTTGAATGTTCTTGTCTTTGTTATGCAACAAGTGATCAACAAGTTCTTTCACAGCTTCTCTATCCTCTCGGCCGGCAATATCTTTCGCCAGTTCCTGATTAGGACCTTCGTCTTTGCGGTTGAGTGACGCTGCTAATTTGTCGATTATGGTCATTGGTTTATCTCCTTCATAGTTGAGGCAACTCGCTTTATTAAATAACCTTATATGATTTAAGGTAAATGTGCTACATCAAATTGTTCTCCGCTGAAGAGGGCATACGCCGTTTATAAGGTAACAGTCATGAGTTCCTGCGACAAGCAGTATTTGAGTATAGTGATTTTTCATGGCCTTAAGGAAATGAACACTTTGTTGGTTGGAATGGCCCAAGTCCCCTGCAATAACAAGGACCTTCGAGCATTCCTGCGGCAGTATATTCTCCACCAAGGAGTCAGATCCTTGGCAAGCTTGCATGGCTCGTACCGCGTTCCGGGTCAAGAAGCTCTTGATCCGGATCTGCGCCGTAGGAGAGCAGAAGTCTTACCAGATCGTGGCTATTTGCCGGCGACGGCATTCCATACAGCTCAAATCCACCCCCTCCCCTTTGTTATTCCGGCAATCTCAGTCTAGCAGAGGGGATGTACAAAAAAATGGACAGCAAACATCAGCGGCCAAGCAAAAAGAACAAACAAAAAGAGCATCCCCCGACCACATAATAGGGGAACGCTCTTTCGAATGATTATAACTTTCTCTGCAAATTCTGCTCGTAGGTTTCCTTAAATTTGTCGCCGAACAGCTCGAATTCCTGTAAATAATCCCGGCAGGACCGCAACAGGTTCATGTACATGATGGACACGTTGGGTTCCTCATCCAATATGGACGCCAGCTCGAAAACTACAGCCGTTCCGGTACCGCCATAATCCCATAGGTAATCTTCATTCTCCTCGATGGCGTAACTGATCGCTTTAGCGCTCAGATGCTGCCTGGCATATTCCTTGTCGATAATCAGGGTGTCTCCGGGCACGTAAATTTTGACGTGATCATTGATGACGGTCACTGCAGCCCGGTCTTTGGCGGTCACGGCATATGAAATTTTTTCCCCTGCAAAATCAAATTCCCTGATCTCCACTTCATTCTGTTCGCCATAAGGAACCGGTTCCTTCCCGTCCCGGGAACCATACAAGCCGCTATGGAGCTTCTCATTGATGATTTGCCGGTAATAGAACTGTTCCTCTTTCGTGGCGGCCCGGCCCATAAGTCGGATCAACTCGTTAACGTCCAGGCTCTCGTCAATGTCCACCGCAGCTTCGGGCTCATCCATATCAACCGTGTATTCCGGGATTACGGCTGCGGCGGCAGTAGCTTGAGCTTGCGTGAGCCGCTCGACGGCCAACGCAAAACCCTGCTCCGCCGATTTCCCGTACCATTCCATCGCCTCCTCCTTATTCTGCGGTACGCCATAGCCATTCTCATAACAGAAGCCCACATTGTACTGCGCTTCCGCGTGTCCCAGTTCGGCAGCCTTGCTGCAATATTCGAAGGTTTTGTTCAAATCGCGTTCGATCCCTTTGCCTGAAAAATAACACTCTCCAATCACATTAAGAGCTTCCGGATTGCTCCAGTACGCAGCAGACTCCAATACCTCAACGGCCTTCCGGATGTCTTGCTCCGTTCCAACACCATTTCGGTAACAGTTCCCCAACTTAACAATTGCCTCTTCTATAAAGCCCGATTTTTCAACGGCTAGTTTAAAGTATTGAAAAGCTTTGCCGGCATCCTCCCCGACATGGACATCCAAGCTTGGGCAGTAGCCCATCTCGTATGCCAGCCCTAATTCGTAAAACATACTGTTGTCTTGCTGCGTTTCCGCCAGTTGCTCATACAATCCGATCAGCTTGGGGCCGTATGTTGTACCGTATTTCTTTGTGTAAAGATCTGCCAGAGGAACCAGAGGTTTGTCCGATTCACTTTCAAATACGGGGTAGCCTTGCAAATAGGCTTCCTCCATCAGAATCTCCGCCTGTTCCAAATCGGCCGGAACCCCTCTACCCTCCATGTACATCACAGCCAATGAAAACTTGGCATACGTATTCCCTTGCCGGGCCGATAGCCCCAACCAGTAGGCAGCCGTCTCGTCATTCCGAGCGACCCCTCTGCCGCCTTCGTATAGAGCGCCCAGATAGTACTGCCCGGTAGCGCAGCCTTGTTTTGCAGACTGCCCATACCAGCGGGCTGCTTGTTTTTCATTTTGGGGAACCGCAATGCCACGCTCGTAAAAATGGCCCACCATGGTTTGTGCCGCAATATGGCCCGATTCCGCCGCTTTGATGTAATATGGGAATGCCAGGTCTAGTTTGCTCCAGCTGCCATAATCTTCAGCCGCGAGGTAATACCCTTCCACAACCTCCCGGATCGACTTTTCATCCCCCAGCTTCACTGCTTGCTCTAACCAATAAACAGCCGTTGTGTAATCCTTCCGTTCCTCATTCTCGGCCATATAGAAGAGCCCAAGATTCCGCATCGCCTCCGGATCCCCAAGCTCTACAGCCTGCCGGTACCATTGCTCGTATTGCCGGTAATCCTCCGCAATTTCCCCGTCTGAACCAAACATACGATCCAGATAGAACCTTCCCCGTTCATCTTCTCGCTCCGCGGCGTGCCGGAAATAGCCGGCAGCTTGCCCGTAGTCCAGAGGTACCCCGGTCCCTTTTAAAGAATATAAGCCCAGTGCATGGAGCGCACTCTTGCTGCCCAGTTCAGCCGACTTCCGGTAAATCTCGGCGGCCTGCTGAAAATCCATATCCGCAGCATATGCCTCGGCCAGAACGTGGCTGCAATCGATCAGCTTGCTTCCGGCATTCTCGTTGCCCACCCGGACGGCTTGTTCATACCGATGAATCGCCATGCGGAGACGGATCGTTTTACCATAATGCCGCTCCGCTTTTCCATCTTTCAACATGTCGCCCAGCCATTCCTGTGCGGTCCCGTCTCCTTGCTCCGCTGCGAGGTTATACCACTTGAAGGCGGCTTCATAATCCGCCGGGACCCCTTTGCCGAATTCATACATATACCCCAGGTGCAGCTGGGCGGTAATATCCCCGGCTTCGGCGGCTTTTAGGTAATAATACAACGTCTGTTCATGATCCTGCTCAGATTCGAATCTGCGGGCCAGCGAATAATACCATTCAGCGGTTTTTTTCGCAGCAGCTTCATGGCCTAATCCTGACGCTTTTTCATACCATTCCGCTGCAAGCTCATATTCCCATTCCGAAGACAGGAAGTCTCCGATTTTCGCAAAATGGTCAGCCTCCTCGTATCCCGGATCGCCATATTTCTCCGCCTCCCGGTAGTGCTCCATAGCAGCCGTGAACATTGCTTGATCAACCGCCGCTTTGGCCAACCGGCAGCAGCACTCGTGGAGTCCGTTCCGGTAGTAATCGTTATCACGGATTTCCCCCGCTCCCCGATACCAACCAAGGGCTGCTTCCACATCGTCCTTCTCCAGTGCTTGCTCTCCAAGCTTCAGATAACACCGGTTCAAATCCCAATCGCAGCTGCAATCACCTGTCTCGTTCGCTTTCCTATACCACCTTGCGGCTTGCTCATAGTCTGGAACGTCGCAATTGGAATCGCAGTCTGAATAATAGTTGCCCAACGCTTCCATAGCGGCTGCACAATCAAGCTCTGCCGCCCTTTTATACCATTCCACGCCCCGCTGGTAATCGCCATTCGCATAGCAGCGCTCGGCAACCTCCACATAATGTTCTTCAGCGGACTTATTGGCGAGTCGGACACCGCCCGCCGCTGCGTACCATTCCGCAGAAGTATCGTCGTCGGCATAAACCCCGTTGCCTTCGAAGTAACATGCGGCCAATAAGAGCATACAATCTTCATGCTCCAATTTCGCGCCTTTCTCCAAAAGCTCGACGGCCTCTTGGCAGCTGTATTCCTCAAGAAGCTCCTTGGCCCATTCGAAATAACAGTCCGCCAGCCAAGCGTCAGCGTTATCGATTCCTGCAGCTCTAGCCTGCTCATAATAATGAACCGCTTGTTCGTAGCTTTGCTTGACGCCATATCCGTTTTCAAGGCAGTTGCCGATTTGCAGCAGCGCCTTGTTATTGCCGTATTTTAGCGCTTTACGGAAATAGTCGCAGGCTTTGCCTTTTTCATCCGAAGCCTTGGACTTCAAATAGTGTTCGCCGATGGCGTAAGAGCCTTCCGCTGCCTGTAGCCTGGCTTCGTCGTCCCCGCGCTCAGCCGCCTGTTCGAACCAATACACGGCCTGGAACGCATTTTTCTCGCAGCCTTTGCCTTCCTTATAGCAATAGGCAATATTTTTCATCGCCACCGGATCGCCCTGATTGGCCGCCTGCTCATAATAATGGGCCGCCTGCTGATCGTTCCGGTTTACACCTTCGCCTCTGGCATAGAGCACACCCAAATTATTCTGCGCCGCCGCCGAGCCGTTGCGGGCCGCCTGTCCATAGTACTCAGCGGCCTTGCCTGCATTCGGAGCCACGCCAATGCCATTGGCATAACATAAGCCCAGATCAAAGAAGGCGTCCTGATTACCGTAATCTGTCGCTTTCCGAAAATAAGCAAAAGCTTTAGGCCGCTCCTGCTCCTCTTTCGCGTTCCAATAGCGTTCCCCGATTTGATGCGAGAGGACGGCAACCTGCTCCGCTGCTTCCAGATGCTTTCGTTCTGCTGCCTGCTCGAACCAATAAAGTGCCTGCTGCCTGCTTTTTTTCAGGCCCGCTCCGTTCAAGCAGCAATGCGCCAAATTCCACATGGCGTTAGTATTGCCGCCTTTTGCAGCGATATCGTACCAGTAGACGGAAGTCTGGACATTTGGGGCGACCCCCTCGCCATTGGCATATAGAACGCCCAAATTGTTGGCCGCACCCGCATGCCCGGCCCGGGCAGCTTTTTCATATGCCGGAACGGTGACTTTATACTCGTTATACTTCTTGGCTTTCAGCGCCAGTTCGTAATGAAATTCCGCATAAGACCTCCTGGCTTGTTCGCAGCCGCGGTTCGCAGCCGTCTGGAACCAGGAAAGGGCCTGGGTGCAATCGCCTCCGGAGCTGCCGTTCTCCTGATAATATACCGCCAACAAGTAAGGAGCTTCAGCATGTCCCAGTTCCGCCGCTTGTTTGAACAGCTCTACCATCTCACGCGAATTCGACCGCATCTGCCAAAGCTGATTCGCCCGGTGGAACAGCTCCGCCGCCGTCGGCGGCTTCGGAGCGGGAGGAACAGGTTTCGGAGCAGGAGAGACAGGCTTGGGTGCGGCATATTGCGGCTTCGGCGTGTTGAGAGGTTGACGCTGCGATTGTCCGAAAGGAGTCCGGGGCGGAGCGGGCGGCTTAGCTGCGGGCTTCTTTCTATGCTGTTCCAGGAAAGCGTCAAATGTAATACGCTCATCAGCCACGAACCCCGGATAATACGTGTGTACGTACTTTCGGACTAACTCCCGGTCCGTCCCCCTGTATTTCCCCTTATCCTTACCCCCTTGGTAGTTGGCGCTTTTTTCCCGGTTGAAGTTATAGGCGCGCACAATCGAAGACACCGTCCGGCTGTCATCCAACGAGAAGGCCTCGGCAATTTGGGGTTGCGTTTTGTTCTGCACGATATATGCATAGATCACCTCCGTATGGAGGTCTTTGCTGTAGCTTTTAAGTTTGGGCAGTTCATTATGAGTAGCGGACATGGTCGGAATCACCTCGTGGTTGTAAGACCTTTTGTTTCGTTTTCCGTAATTCGACATAAATTTCATTTTCTATATTACTTGAAAAGAAGCCTAGATTACACAAAAATTTTCCAATACAGCCCAAGTATGGTTCATTACGCGTCCGGATACAGCAGCTCCACAACCTCTGGAAGCAGCGTGTCCGTCTCATCGTCGAACTTCAGAAAGTCAAACCCGGACCCAAACGAACACAGCAGCTCCAGATCGTACTCCCGCTCCAGATCCGGGTTCCATTGGAACACAAAAACGGCTTCCCCATGATCAAACTTTCGGGGTAAACAACCCGCTGCGGTTCGGAGCAATCGGCTCCCCAAGCACAAAGCCGTGATACACTTGTATCCGCCTGCCTTGAATGTTGAATAAAAGTGCCGCAACGCCAAATAGTCGAACCGGTCCGCGATATGGTTCGCTGCATCGAACAACGACCGAACCTTATCCTCAAATTCCACCAAATCCGCTCCCGCTTCCATCAAGGCCTGTTCGATCTTCATGAAACGATCCAGCATCCCTTGGCTCAAATCTGCCAACTCCGCATATGACTTCTTGTCGTTCTCAGCCATTTGCTCCAGCTGACGGGCGTTGAACCGGTTCAACCGGTTGATCTCGCCTGCCGCATCCGATTGGCGAAGCTGCAGCTCATAGATCTGCCCGTCGACGGATTGGATCAGAGCTCCAATCGCACGCCAAACCGGCTGGACATCATCATTCGCATACTCCAGCCGATCCAGCAACGCCATCCACATCAAACTAAGCAAAGCGACCTTCTCGCCCTCATCCAGGGATGACCATGGTTTCCCGCCGCACTGTTCTTTTATTCTCCGTATCACATGCCCGTGAAACGATTCATCAATGTAGTCTTTCATCCAGCTCTCCCCCTAGTCTGAAAGCTTCATTGTTGGCGATCAACTGTTGCAGGCCCACCGGTGTAAAATGATTGATGTCCACCCCTGCATTCAGCATGTTCGGATTGTTCCCGTAGTAGCGGAAAGCGTCGCAATCCCGATTGTTGTGGATATGCCCAAATACATGCAGGCTCCCCTTGTAATACCTGGGCCATTCGGCCATCGGATAGTGGCAAAGGACCAGATGCCGGTCCAAATCCGTAATCTCCTTGATCTGGCTTACGCTTTCGAAATACGCCGTCAACTCAAGCCGCTTCGTCCATTTCTCGTGGTTGCCCAGAATGAGGTGTTTCCTCCCGCTGAGCTGCCGTAAATAGTACTCCGGCGTATGCCGGGACCGTAACATAAAATCGCCGACGATATAAACCTCATCCTCATTCCCGACCGTTTGATTCCAATTCCGCATGATCGCGTTATCCATCTCATCAATCGTGGCAAACGGCCGCCCACACATGCGAATTACCGCTTCATGCCCAAAATGCGGGTCCGCGATATAAAATTTGTTCATGTTTCCTCAACTCCCGCAATTTCATTAAATTCCCGTCTCCAGTGAAAATACTCAAGATCCGCGGCATCGCCGGTCCAGTCAAGCAGATCGCAGAACAATCCCGGCTTCAGATAGAACGTCTCCTCGGGAAAAGCGGCGGCCGGTTTCGAGAGCCGTATCCGTAAACGTTCAATCCACTGCTCCAGCAGTTGAACACTGTACACCATATAACCTAAATGAACGGGCTCATATGATGAGTAAGGCTTGAAATAGGAGGCATGGCTATTTAATACCTTTGTTCTGAAAAGGCCCATCGTATGCTCCAGCGTCTGCAATAATTTGGATGCGCTGCGGTCGAACGGCTCGGAACCGACCGGGGACAATCGGGTGCGTTCATTCACTTCTCCGATGATTGCAAACAGCTTTCCAGCCAGTCCCCTCAATGCCTCATATTCCCGCTCTCCTGATCTTGTCCGGAGCAATACGGCAAATCGGCCCAAGCGGCCGATCTGATCTCCACAGCGGGCCTCCCCTCCCTCCAACTCTTCTCCATCCATACATGCAGCCGAATCAGCCAAATTCGCGAATTCCTCCGTCACCCCGCCAATATCGATGCCGAATGCATCCAATCTGTCCAGCAGCGCTACGAATACCTCGCCTGATCCGATCTGCCGGCTGCAGACCGGCTTGGCTTGCAACCTGGTCCATAACCAATAAGGAATCCCGGTTTCATCCATATCCTGATTTTCCGCCATAGTTTCTTTAACCTCCCGATAAAAATCATTGTCCCAACCATCGCCGCGGCCAAACCCTAGCACTTGTTCCGTATAAGGCTGTAAAGGCTCCGAAAACTCCAGCGCGGGCACGTCTGCGTCCTCAAGGTTTTTTCTGGTCACCCGTCTCACCTTCACATCTTGCGCCTTCATCGTTGAACGGCCGATATGGAGCAATCTTTAGTGGAATCCGATTCTGCTTTTCTCCCGCGCTCCGTTAAAAATGTTACGTTCGGCACCGAGCAATTCCTCGGCCGCCTTCTCCATATCGGCGGTCTTTAACGTCCGCAGGTCATTGTCCTCCCGCTCGGCCATATAACCCACCGCGCTTTTGAACAGCTTGCGGATCAATCTGCCATTCCCCATATTTTCGGAGCGGATCGTTCGGATCCCGTTCACAAAGCATCTAATCGTTTCATAAGCTGTTGCCGCATTCTCCAGAACGTAGTCCTCTTTATTCGTAAAGTAAGCAAACATCTCGCACAGCTCATCCACGCTATAGTCCTTGAATTCAATTACGTTGGTCAGCCTGGAACGCATTCCGGGGTTAGCATGTTGAATGAAACGCCTCATCGGATCACCATACCCGGCGAAAATAACCAGCGTATCCGGGTTATTCTCCATCTGCCGGATAATCTCCGATAATGCCTCGTCCGAGTAGCCGTCCGCTTTCCCTTCGCTCATCAGGCTATAGGCTTCGTCTATGAAGATCGTTCCGCCTTTTGCCTCCTCGAAGACTTTGGCGACAGTCGGTGCTGTCCAGCCGACATACATGCCCACCAAATCTTTTCGCGAAACCTCCTTAAAAGTATCGTTCGCCAGCACATTCGCTTCACACAGCATCCTGCCGAAAATACGCGCGACGGTTGTTTTGGCTGTTCCCGGACTACCCATAAACACCGCTGCGGCATGACTGTCGGATGTCGGGTAACCACTGTTTCTCCGCTGTTTGTCAAAACTCAAACGTTTCAAAAGACGGTTTAGCTGAGCCTTCACATCCCCCATCCCGATGAGCCTGTCCAATTCGGATTTGGCATCCTTCGCCTTTCCCGAGGTTTCGTTTTTCTTACGGATATCTTTTGCGATTAATGACGAATCGAAGTCCGCTTGGGTTATCGTTCTGCTGTCGTCCCGCTTCTTGCCGATGGCTTTGCTCACGAAGGTTTCAATGTCTACGGAGCTCCGGAAGCTCATCCCGCGGTAATCCATCAGCTCCCGGATCAGCTTTGTTCTATTCAACGACCGGGTTAACTTATAGCCCTTTGCTTTGGCGATGTCGCCAAGAACCTTCCCATAATACTGCACCGTCGGCCGTTCAAGCACACAGTACTCCATATTTGTCTCGAACAAAACCGACTTCTCGAAGAACGCAACATTGCCAAAGGAACCGAAATGCGACTCCCGTTCAGGCCGGGTCACCAGAATATAGATGAGGAACCGTCCGGACTGTTCGAAATATTCGAAGGGATCCTTGGAATTCAGATGCATCCCATCGTGGTCTTCGACGATCAAGGGATAATCCCCCGTTTTCCAGTAAGGTTCTTTAGCCTTCACCTCTCCCTCCATACGGGTGTTGAAAGCTCCGAAGCCCATTCCGAACGGCGGATTCCGCATAAATGCGCAGCTGAATTCAACCGCCGGAATGACGGGCAGATAGGCCAGATCATCCCTCCGATAGAGAATCGATTCGGAGGTCACTTCTTCCTCCCCGTCCTCATCTTCATCATCAAGGTCCATCGGGAATTCCTCTTCCTCATCGCAGCAATCCTCTTGTGCTTGCTCTTTAGCGCAGGCAACCTCCGCTATGTATTTCTTAAATAAGTAGCCGGCCGCGAGCAATCCGTCCTCCGCATAATGGCATTTGATCAGCACGCTGCCTGCTCCCTTCAGGTCCAGCTTATCGATCGAGGCCAGATGGTCCGCTATCGCAAAGTCCGCCTTCAGCTTGTCATAGGGCAGCTCCGGAACCGGAATATACTGCATGATGTCTCCTTCACTTAAACGGGCTGACATTTTTTTGGCACTGGTAATTCTGAGCATTGGTCATTCATCCTTTCGGTTTCGTATGTTACTGGCTTGCAACTCCTTCTATATTTTGATTATATCGCGCCCGATGGGGAGAAATTTGGACATCCCCCGATTGACCATCCGTCCCTGGGAAGGTAAAATTTTCTTATCCTACCTCAGGAGGAACCCTCTTTGGAAAACAAATTGCCAACCCAATTTCAAATCTATTCCGTTCTCAAGCAATTTTCGTCTGCGGATCATCCTATGAATGCTGCGGAAATCAAAGAAAAATTGATAAGCATGTATCATCTGCCGAAGGGGCCCGACCGTAAAACCGTCTATAGCCATATTCATGAATTGCAGGTACTGTCGGATAACGGCATTCTGGATTGTGAAATCTTCGCCAAAAAAGACGATCATAACAGAACCGCCGGTTATTATACCGACCCCGTTATAACCAAAGCGGAAGTGAAGCTCCTCTGCGATGCCATTGCCTATTCACGTTTCATAAAGAAGAATCACAGCATCGATCTGATTAAGAAAATAGGCGGGGCTTTCGGCAAGGATTTCATTTCCAAGTACAAGTACATCCTGGAGTTAAAAAACAAAGAGAACAAAGATTATAACGATTCCTTTTTCAACAGCATCGAAAATATCGCTGACGCCATAGAGAAAGGAAATAAAGTAACACTTCAATACTTGCAATATGATCTGAATAAAAAATTGGTGCCTAAAGATAAAGAAAACGACGGTTTCCGTACGGTAAGTCCCTATAACTTGGTTTGGACATTAAACCATTACTATTTGTTCTGCCACGTTGAAGAGCATGGACAAGATCGATTTCTGCGGATGGATAAAATCAAGAATGTAACCGTATTAGAAGATGAGAGAATCAAGCCGCTTCCCGCAAGCTTTAATGTCCGGGACTACATCCGGAATCAAGCTTTCATGTTCGGAGGCGACCTGGTGAGCATTTCCCTGCGTTGTGAAATGCGTATGCTGGGGCAAATCATCGATTTCTTCGGTGAAGATGTAGAGATCGCTCCCATCGACGACCATTATTTCAGAGCCCATATCAAAAGCTCCATCGAGAGCATGAAATATTGGGTGCTGCAGTATATCACTGCAATCGATCAGATCCAACCGGAGAGTCTGCGGAAAATGATCGTGCATTATTTGGAGGACGCTTTG
Source organism: Paenibacillus thalictri (assembly GCF_004307995.1). GTDB lineage: Bacteria > Bacillota > Bacilli > Paenibacillales > NBRC-103111 > Paenibacillus_AF > Paenibacillus_AF thalictri. The sequence continues at coordinate 451,066 of NZ_SIRE01000004.1, forward strand.
AGGCGGAATCAGTAAAGGAGCGTATGATTGAGACGGATGAGCTGTGCTCACAGGAAGAAAGCAGGAGGAATATGGGCATTATAAACGACTTTTCGCTGAATAAGCTTGTTGAGATTAAACGGGCGGCACAGGCTTACAACGCCGTCTTGATTACCGGCGGCTGCGGGACGGGTAAAACTTTCTTGGCCAAAATAGCAGCGAATGCCATTGCTAACGGTTATGCGGAGGAAGATACGGACAAGCTCGACGACGCGATTTGCGATAATGTCGAGTTGATTCATTTGCACCCGGGTTACGGTTATGAGGATTTCGTACAGGGGGTTTTCGTCAGCACTGTAAATGACGATCTGAAATTCGAAACAAAACCGAAAATATTTCTACAGGCGATCGATTGTGCCCTGCGAAAGGAAAATAGGGACAAAGCTGTAGTGCTCATTCTGGACGATATTCACCGGGTCAACGTCTCGTCCGTATTTGGCGAGCTGCTGTCCGTCTTGGAGAACCATCGCTCGGAGCAGCCCCAAGACGAGATTACGTTGGTGAATGGCACACGGATTCCCATGCCGAGCAATCTATATCTCATCGCCACGATGAATACGGCGGTACCTAGCCCTTTTGTGCTGGATTATGCGTGGCTGAGAAGGTTTGCCGTCGTGCGTTTGGAATCCGATTACAGGTATGTGAAGCGCGGGCCTTCCTCCCTTGAGAAAGATACGGCGGAGCAGTTGTACGATCGGGTCAATTCCATTGTGGCCGGCGGCGCGGACAATCCGACTGAAGCGGTTCAATATGCAATAGGGCACGGTTTTTTTGCCGAAGCGCCATTCCTGACTTCAAGAATTAAACGCCAGATCATTCCTCTGTTGAAGCAATATGTATTGGACGGAATTTTGGATGAATCGAAGGTGGGAACGGAAATCGACAGTCTGGACGCCAGTCTTAGTACCGGGATTACTTTGGACTACAATGACGTCGCTTCCTTCGACCTGTCAATGACGTTAAACAGGCTGAAAGAGACAGATATAGCTGATTATTTGGCTAATATAGAAGACAAAAGACGGTTTCAAGTGGAATTGATCGAACATCTGATTTGTCAAATGATAGAACGTAAGCTGATAGGGAACTTTGAACTGTTTTACCGTGTCATGCGCAATCCCGATATATTTCATTATCTTGAATCTGATGTCGAGCTTCATTTATTCGAGCCGCAAAATAAAAGTATCAAATTTCACGACAAACCTTCACATTATTCAGCGGTCAAGAACAGCAATATGGTGGAGATTCACGTTTGCGGAACCAAGTATTTCCCATTCCGTGTCTATACGGCCAAAAACCAGAAAACGGCCTTAAGCAGCAATCCGAACAGAGAAAGCTCTAAAAGCTCGCTGAACCCTTTTCCTATCGCCTTCCGGATGCTTTATTATTTTTACAAGACTTATCGGGACAATGTGAACGATTATGTTGCCAAATTCCCGGGCGACCACAATATGAAGCTGCTGCTCAACCTGGCGGACGATGAATTCAATTATATCAAGAGCTTTGACAAACGGACAGCTAAGATCGTATGGGAGGATGACCCGGATCATCTCTCACTCGCAAGGCTCACGATTCTTTGGCCGCGGAAGGAAGACGGTAATTCAATCGAAATCAAAGGAGTATATCGAATGGAAGCGAACGATTACATAGACATCATGGATAATATGGAAGTGAGGCAGATGATTCTGCAAGGGCCCCCAGGTACTTCCAAAACCTATACGGCCAAGGACATGATTGCAGCAAAATGGAGCATTGCCAAAGATGAACTGAAAAACTTCAAGATTCCGTCCTACGACCAAGCTTGGGATAAACCGTTTGGCTGGGACATCGTCCAATTTCACCCTTCTTACGGATATGAGGATTTTATAAGAGGCATCACTGTGGAAACGCCGGAAAACTCCACGGCTCCGCATTATAAAACGGTCAATAAACTATTAGGGCGTATGGCAGATTTAGCCCTCCGCGAAATCCATAGCGGGAAGAAGTTTTACCTTATTATCGACGAAATCAATCGAGCCAATATCGCCACGGTGTTCGGGGAATTGATCTATGCATTGGAATATCGCGGCGAGCAAGTAGCAACTCCTTATGAAGTGAAAAATACGAATTCCATCGTTCTTCCCAAGAACTTATACATTATCGGCACGATGAACACCGCGGATAAATCGGTCGGAGGGATCGATTATGCGATTAGAAGGAGATTTTTATTCTTTTCGCTGACACCGGACGCAGGTGTAATTGAAACATATTTTGAAGGCAAACCCGGCGTGGAAGACGTTAAGAAGAAAGCCATCACATTGTTTCGCCATATCGGCCTGTTTTTTGACAGCTATTTATCGGACGGATACCATAAGGATGATTTGCAGATCGGGCACACCTATTTCTTGGTCGACACGGTACAACAATTAAAGGATCGGTTCAAATATCAAATTGTCCCTATACTGCGCGAGTATTATAAGGACGGTTTGCTCGATAGCGGAGAAAGCGAAACCAAGCCGGAATTGAAAGATTTAAAAGCCTTTATTTCCGGAACCGAGGGATCGGCGGACGCGATGTTCGCGAAGTTAACGGCGGCAATTACGGCGGCGGCAGCAAACGGTCAGAAAGCGGAATAGCCCATGAAAAATAAGCTTTTCCCAGGAAACGACTGGTCTGTCCTCAACAAATTGCCAGACTGGCTGACAGACCTGGACCTCAGCGACCGGCATCATCCTTACACCAACCTTGGAATCTATCAGGATCAACAAGGCCGTTACCTTGCGAAGGGATATGTCGGCGTATGCAGGCTAAAGGCAAACGGCAGAAGGGTGCTCGATAAAGAAGGACGGGAGTGCATCCTGCGGGTAGTGCCTCGTTTTCCGGGACTGGAGCCACTCGCCATGTTGAATGAATTGCAGGACGATGACGAATTCGCGCAATATTTAATGCCGGAAAGGGCGCTTTTGAAGGGAAGCACGGAGGAATCCAAGGATATCCTGGACAATGAACTGTTTTACTTTTATCCGAATGAACCGCTGATCCCTTTAGCTCATGAGGCTATGAAAGACAGCAGCCTATTAACGGTTATGCTTTTTCTTAACGGCTTGAAGGCGGTGTGCAGGAAGCCGCTCATGGGATCGATGCAGCAACACGAGGAGAATTTAACCGGCAAGGTCAAAGGTAAAATACTGGTATCCCCTAATATTAAACATAATGCGGCGAGAGCAAGAGTTGAGCGTATATATTGCCGGTATCAAGTGTATAGCATGGACATCCTTGAGAACCGGATTTTGAAATATGCGCTCCATAAAGCAAACCGGTTTTTGAATCGATTTTTCAGCCATGTCTCAACGGACTCACTGCAGAAGATCAGGCAAGCGGTACATTATTGTAATAAGGCACTGGAGCATGTAAGCCTGAAGAACATAACGGAAGCCGAGCTCAGATCCGCCAAAGCCGCCGGGTTTTACGCTTATTACAAGCCGGTGCTGGAGGCCGCGAAGATGGTCATCAAAGGCATCTCGATTCGAGCCGACGGCGAAGTGGAGGATGTAGGTTACATTACCCCATATGCCATCAATATGCAGAAGCTGTTTGAGTTTTATGTGAGGGCGGTGATCAAGCGAGAGTTGAAGAAAAACCCGGATTGGCATATATCGCTTGAGCCTTATTTTAAACCGCATGAGATTCACCGCAACGAAAACATTTACTTGATGAGAAATGTCCGGCCCGATATTGTGCTCAAGTACATGAAGCTTGAAGGGGACCAATCTGAAGCTAAATATATCGTATTCGATGTAAAATATAAGAGGAGTGACAACAAATTTTCTGCAAGGGAAGATACTCACCAGCTCCTGAGTTATCGAATGTTATTTGATGCGGAGCATATCGGGTTCCTATTCCCGAATTGTGTAGAAAGCAGCCAGCCCACCGAGATTGTCTCGCGGCAACATACAAAAACTTACTATTATCAATTCAAGGTCTCTTTAGAAGAGAAAGGCTGTGCAAAGCTATGCCAGTTTCTCGGAGGTATTGGCAGTTCTTGAAGCTTTTGATATGAGACCGCCGCGGCGGTCTTTTTTTTGTTCATGTGCGGTTATACATAGTTGGAGTAGATGATGGGATGGACGTTCCTTCGACAGCAGCTTGCGGATGGGGGCGACGAACCGCTCCTTCTCCCTCCAAGCTGTGTTACTATTGTCGTTTGATCTTACATACCTTCACAGCGTCTCCCGGCAAAGCCAACAATGACTCCCCCTTGCCTCGGCCTACTCCTGCACGTGCCGTGTATCCTTCCTTATGCGTATCGCTTCCGCATGCTCTTTTCGATAGCCGAACCACCTGCTCAAAATGCTCAAGCATTACCCGCAACGCACAAAACACACGCTTCCCCTCAAGGACTCGGAGTGAGGTTCTTCTTAATAAGATATTAAGTGCCCCCAATAATACACTCTTTTCCCCTCACACCTTGCCATAGCTGCACCAGACAACAACTTCGCCGTTTTCCGATCAATGAAGCCGTCGGTGGTGTACGGATTGTAGTACGCCTCCCGCAGGGGGGCATCTCCGGCTCCCAGCATCTGTAACCCACGCTGGAATCGACCTCGGACGAACGCATGCACGTTCTTCTCTTTGTCGCGGCGTGCACGTCGCTGGCCCGAAAGGCGAACGACAAACGTGACGTTGGTGACAACAATGCTGTCAGCGTAGCCGAGAATGCGCTTCGTTCGCGCATCGCGGATGGAAAAACAGCATTTGTAGAAATGATAGGCAATCAGCACAACCTGATCTTCTTGCAAAAACGAGAATTCCACCATACCCTATCACCCGTTTCTTTGTGATAGTTACTAGTATGCTGGAATTCACTGGTTTTATAACCGCGGCAGCGAGTCATTCGGCATATTTATACTGTACACACACAAGGCACGGTATCTTCTTCCATAGCGGAGTAAGACGCCGCTCCTTCACGCTCGAGCAACTCACGGTATTCACGGAGCGTGTAGGGACCACCGTTTTTTTTCAAAATCGAGACGTCCTTGTCAAAATGCTCCCGAAACTGCTCTTCCATTTCTTCCTGTTCCCGGTACACATCCGGCCACGTCTGCAACAGATGAGCGTAGTGCTGAAAGCCGCCACGGACACAACGTCCACCGCAGTTAGCATGAGAGAAGCCCAGCTCATACATAAGAGGCAGCTTAATTCCCCATTTGTCTTCGATAATTTTCTTTGCATCAACCTCTTCTCGGAATGTCGTGATTAAGGGAAACCGAGTCTCAACAGGCTCGAGCGGGTAGTGCTCGTAGAAGTTTTTGAGATTGACCGCACGGTGCTGCTCATGGCGTCCGATACCGAAGTAGAGCACAGGCTCAAGTTGATGGTCCGAACGTAGTTCCTCAAGGAAGATGAGTGTTTGCCGCACTTTCAGCTCTTCCGAGCACTTGGCCAGCCTTGAATTACCCATGAAACGGTAGTCGTAAAATACCTGCTCCGGCGTCCGCCCGTCAGTACGGTACGTAATTTCGAGCCCCAGGTAATCCGCAACCTCATGCATAAATCGATAATTATCTTCATGCTCCCACAGCGTGTTCGTAAAAAAGAGCATGCAGTTCTCCTTACCGTACGTGTTAACCATATGATAAGCGACATACGCGGAGGATGCTCCCCCGCTGTACATGGCAACATGGATGGGTTTGCGTTCAACCATAGTCAGCTCTCCCTCCTTGGCTGTAAGATCAGCTTACACTTCCTGCAATAGCTTCATTAGTAGTTGCTTAAGTTCCTGGGGCGGCACATCGCGGCCTCCATGTTTGAGAATGTTTTTCACATTCGCATACAGTGTCTGCGATTTCTTGGAAAGTGGCTGCGTCAGATCGACTTCGGCGCTCATCCCTGCAGCCACCTGTATCGCCGGCAGCAACAGCTCCCATTCATACTTCATCTGTTTGCCAAAAAGCTCCTGCGTCGCGTCCGACCATGCTTTCCGCCCTACTCCCACCATATGCTCAATGAGTCCCTCCAGCAGTCGTTCCTCCATACCTGCGCCCAGCGGCAACGTTTGTAGCCGACTATTAAGCCCTATTGCGGCGCCGCGCAGCCGCAATAGTTCCTGCACGAACGCCGGTGCGGAATCTACACCGGCCAAAGCGAACAACTCGCTTTCCAATTGAGCCCGATTCATGTCCATGAAGCCCTCTAGCTCAGTGCGAGCTTCAACCAGCTGTGGCTCCATCGCGGCGAGTAACCGGATGTTCCGGTACGGATCCGTCTCCGTCGCGCGGATATATGCCCGAATCTGCTGCGTCCCCGTAGACAACTGGCTCGTGATTTGGGCAAACATCGGCAGCCCGCGCAACCAAGCGAGCATAACGTCCGTAACACGTAAGAAACTTGTCGCTTCCTCCACGGGTAAGCCAAAATGCGCACCAATGCGGGCAAGCTGCCCTTTTTCCTGCGACGTCAGAATGAAGTAGCGGTATTCATAATCGTCTGCTCGCTCAATCAGCTCATAGACGGACTCGCCGTTTAGGTGCGTAGTAAGCATATCTCCGGCATAGAATAGCAGTTGCTCCCAATGCCCGCGCAGCAGCGCCACAAACAGTACTGGAATGACGGCTGCGCGGATGCCGTAGGGCGGCTCTTTCAAAATGCGCACGAGGTCAGCTAGCGAGCCAAATGGCTTCTGTCGGATATGGTTAATCAACTCCATAGCCAAAGGTTGCAAGCCAGAATCCGGCTGTAGCCCCCCGCCTGGTTCACACAGAAAACCGTTGTTCTTCAACGTGCTGACATAGATGAGATAATTTGGTCCGTATCCGGTGATACCGAGGTTTGGCTCCTCCGGTTGACAGATCAGTCGGTTGATGACATCGATGACAGCCCGTTTCTGAATCGCAGAGATGCGATTGCGGTTAAACGCCTCATTGCGAATTTGCGGCGTACCCGTATACGTATTTTCTAGACGCTCCGAAAGCAATCTTTCCAACTCAACGACAGAGCGCAATTCACGATGTTCTCCATTTACCCACCACCTCAACTGCTCAAATGACACATAGGGTTCCACGAATTGCCGAATTCGTGAGCTCGTCTGCTGCTGAAGATACTGAAGTTCATTCTTCAGCCGGGCATCCTGAGCCGTGAAAGAGCTGTCCTGGAGCAGTGCTTCGATAACCGCATACTGCCTCAGGCTCGGCCACACGCGTTCAGCCACGAATGAAGGAATCGCGCAAATTTGCTCAAGTTTCAGGCGCTCTAATTGTGTCGCTCCTTGCTGCATTTGCTCCTCATCATCAAAAAGGACGAGCAAAACCTCGTCATCCGCTAACGCTGGCGTGGACGGAGCGACCTCCTGCTCCAGTTGATCGAACCAGACAAATCGATACGTAGCATAGCGAAGCATATACATCCGATCGTTGTATTCATTGGGCAGCACATACGGCGTCGGCAAATGCTTACCCAACAACTCGACCGCCGCTTTGCGGCTCAGTGCCAGCGTCGCCACACGCTCGGCAATGACATTGTCGATATCCACTGAGCTGCCGTCATGTAGCTCCCACTGCAGTCGCACCTCGTTGTAGCGCACAATCTTGAGCGCTGCCAACTGCGCAAGATTTTCCACCACTTCGTCAACAGCTACACCAAGTGCAAAAGCAATGAACGCTGCGCTCATCTGCTGCTTCTGTGCCAGGCGGCTGACTGCGCCGAGCGTCAGCAGGCGGGCGATACGTGTCTGTAACGGAGCCCTCCGTGCCAGATAAGGCGCGATCCGGCGATACAACAGCAACGCCGGCTGATCGGGTTGGTCCGCGTGATCCATGTCGAAGTAGCTGAACAGCTTGTCCGCATAATAGTATCCGTCTTCCTGGGTAACGTGGTCACGCAATCCGTAACGCTCATCGTCGCCATAGAAGGAGAAAAGCGTTCGTTCATTTTGACCAAACACATTGGATAAGAACGGTAGTATAACAACAGCTGCAGGATGCAGCGGATACAAGCCCTGAAGGATGTAATTTTCCAACTGGTAAGGTGTGAACTCGGTGAATAACGGATAGCTCTGCAGATTAGCAAAAGTCTCTTTCTCTGCTGCCGAGATCAGGCTATGTGCATTGATTTCGGTTCCCGCCTCCTGGGCAAGACGCAAATAAGTGACAGCGTCTGTTTCCAACTGGTAATGACGAAAGCGTTTTTCCACCTTTTCAAACTCGGTACGAATCTGTTCTTTGCTTTGTGCGGCGTATTGGCGGATATGCTTGTGACCGACCAGCAGCAGTTGCAGATTCGGCACGCTGTTCGCGAGCTCTGCCAAGTCCTGCAAATCCTGCATGTTGCGGATCGCATCCTGTGGCCTCAGTGACTGCAGGAAGCGCCCGAATTCATCATAGACAAGCGTAATACCTTGTCCATGCTGCCTCAGCTCCTCTAGCAAGCGCTCGATATTATAGGTAAAATGTTCTTCATGCCCCACGCTCCAAGCTGTACCCGAGGTCACACTAGGATAGAAGTCGATGAACGCCGCGATTAGCTCCTCACTGTACCCTTGCACCTGCCGCAGCCACTCTGCCTCTTCGAGCTTCAGGCTAGCCAAATGCTCCCGAAACGCACTGTATGCATGGGGATACAATTGTCTCCAACGCTCCACCGTGGTGAGAATGCTGTGAACTTCGTTCGGCGTCGTCACGTTCAACCCTGCCTGCTGCAGCGCTCTGTGCAACGCAGCGTTGATGATTGTCCGTAGCTCCCCCGATTTGCCGTTAATGATCACGGGCAGATAAGCCAGCGATAATGGCGGCAACCGCCGCAGCCGATCAGCCAGTATCTGATCGTAGCGGTCAGCCTGCCGCAGCAGCTTGTCCCACCAATCGGCGTTAAACTGGCGGGAAAACAGTTGGCACACAATCGCCGAGACTAGCGACTTTCCGGTCCCATAGGGGCCGACCAGCAGATGGGAGTGCATGCCCTCGGGACTTTCCACACTTTCCAGAATGCCTCGTAGCACATCTGCATGCGAAGTAGACAGCAAATAGCGATCTATCAGGCTTTCATTGGTAAGATCAAACTGTATGTTAATACTTGCTTTATAACGAGCCATTACCGCGCCGCCGCCTTCCATTCATAAGCCTTCTCCAGGAACGCGTATGGATCTTCGGCTTCAACCGTTAAGTTGTAGATCTGGTTCGTTCGTACGAAATGCACTGGATAGCGGGGATCTGCTTCCAATTGCGTGAGCGCATCAAGGATATGATTGGAGCTCAAATTGAACATTTTGCCCCACAGCAGCGGTTTGTATTGTAGCTCCTCCAATGTCACACTGCTAACCTGCGATCTCTGGCAGTACACCAACAATGCAAAGTAGAGCGCTTCAATGCTCACATCCATCAGCTCCGGTGTCCGCTTCACGAACTGCTCTTTGATTTCATGCAGCAAATGCAGCCCGGTGAGCGGGCTTGCCACTACTTCCTCGGGATCGTCCTCTTGACGCGAGCGAATCGTGTACAGTTGCCTCAGGCAGTCGAGGTCTTTTTTGAGCGAGCCCGCGGAAACCGTCTTGCTCGTCTGTTGCCGTGTCCACTCCGTGAGAGCTGCATGCAGTTCCTCATTCGTTGCGGAGCGAGACGCATATTCATTAAAAAACCAATACCACGTCGTGGCCTGATCCCGATTCGATGCAAGAAAATAATGCAACAGCCCCGAGGTTAGCGGCAGCCGGATAAAGCGGTCGTGCCGATGCATCAACTGGCCGAACGGAGTGATGACGTTAATCGGCCGACCTTCCTCGTTCTTCGCTTCCGCGATCACACCCGTCGCCAGCGACCAGAACTTCAGCGACTTCACCATATTACGCCCCAGTCCAATGCGTTCAAAGCCGAAGTCGTCGTAGAAAAACCTTGCGCCCTGCTCATCCTCGAGCAGCATCCGGATCGCTTTTGACAACCAATTCACCCGCAAGTAGAAACTCTGATGATGTCCAAAACGCATAGAGCGAATTCATCCTTCCCAGCGATCTTCGTTAAAAAATTTAAGCAACGCGTTCTGTACGCTATCGGTCAGAAAAGGACTCTTGCCCCGTAGCACGTCAGGTTGATCCAGACGGGCGAGGAAATCACCCTTGCCGCCGAGCCGTTCCGCTCCTTCCTCGTCCAAAATGATTTTCGACGCGTGATGATCCGTCGCCCTTAGCGCCAGTCTTGCCGGCAGGTTGTTGCGGATATTGGTCGGCACGATATCGGCTTTCGGGCTTTGCGTACAAATTAGCAAATGAATGCCTGCTGCGCGAGCCTTGGCACCCAAGCGAGTGATGGCGCCTTCAACACGGCTGCTTAAGCTTTTATTCTGCAGCATGAAGTCAGCAAACTCATCAAACACGATAACCAACCTCGGCAGCTTGGCGCCGGTTGCTCGATTATACTGATCGATGCTGTTCACATCCGCTTGTTCAAAGCGCGCATACCGCTGCTCCATCTCGTCAACCAGCCGTTCCAGCATAGTGACGGCTTCTTCAATCTCAATAATGACCTGCAAAGTGTGTCGCTTGTTTTTATATTTGCTGAATTCGACCTTCTTTGGATCAATGAAAACAAATTGCACGTGCTGCGGTTCATACAAGCACATCATGGCGAGAATGATTGAATTGATCGTTACACTCTTACCGCTGCCCGTCCTCCCCCCTATCAACAAATGTGGAGTCTCGGGACTGGAGAAATCCATGTAGATCATTTCTTTCAATTGACCAACGCCAAGCGGTGCTATTAACCGACCTTCCAGTTCGTTGGCCAGCACTTGTGTTCTCACCTGCTGCATGAAGGCCTCGAAATAAACAACAGCCGGCTTATAGCGATTAATGTCAATGTTGATTTTACCGCCTCTAATCTTGATTAGCGGCGGTCCGCAGTCCAACCAAAGCTGAATTTCCTGCGCTCTGCTTTCAATGCTGCTGAAGGGCTTATCGATCGGGATTTGCAGCATGATACGAATGACACTCACGCCAACGACCGTGTCCGTAATCGTGATACGAATGCCGAGCTGATGGAAATTGGCGCGCAGCTTGCGGTGGTAGCCTTCGACCAACAACGCGAGGTCTTCGTCTTCACCGGCAATCGGAGCAAGCTCACCGGCCAATGCCAATTGCTCAGGATTGACCGCCTCAGATGGCGCCTTGGCGGCAGCGACCAACGCACGAGCTTCACTCAGCTCAGCCAGGGCATAGACTGTTTCTGCGCTGCCTATGCACTCAGATTCATCAAACCGCTCGATTTGCCCAACAGTACTAGCTATTTCTTTGCGCTCTTCAAGCCGTTCGCTCGCTTCGTCAAGCTCTGCCGTCCTGGCCTGGCTCGGCAATTCTGTCGTCAGTTGCCGAGCATTACCTTCTTCCTCGTCCTTCACTTCCGTAAACGTCAGCTTGCCTGCTACAATCTCTTCGGCTTGTTCGACTTCCGAATAATCCGGATCAATACTTTCGGCCGAAGCGCCAAGCGCTTTTAAAATATACGACCGGTTATAAATATGATTCACAAATTCGTTGTACAATAGCTCCGTCTGATATCCACCTTGATGATCTGCCATCAACGTGCGTTCAAGCAGATTTGACGTGTACACGAACGTATCGATGGCCCCAGCGAACGACACGTCAATTTGTTGCAGCGAAATATCCTGCAGTTCCTTAAGCAACACGGAATGTTCCACCGAATATACACCAAACTCGAGCAAATAATAGACAAGCTCCTTGCGCATCAACTCGGCGCTTGCGCTCAACTGCTCAAAATCGAACCGGTTGCGGTAAAGCTCAAGCCCCGCCCGCACCTGCTTGATGGCATCGTAGCGTTCCGCCTCGAAGCTGCCATAAGCTATAAATTTCATTTCGATCAGATCAAAATGAACCCTGATGCGTTCTCCGTCACGAGTAATGCGAGTGCCGACCAAATCCGGTCGCCGCTGGGAACCGTGAAACCATGGTAGCTCGTCACAGACCGACCAAACTGTCAGCGCATCCCCATCAGTCCGCACGCGGGCCTGCGTGGATAAATACATGGCCATCAGCTCATGCGCGAACTTGCCCGGTCCTATCGCCCGAAGCACGACGCCTCCGGAAATTTCCTGAACCTTCTCGACCGCTTCTACTAACTTGCGGCGATCAATATGATCGTTCTTGAGCAGTACCACGAACTTCTGATACAACCGATCGTAGTAAGCGTGGTCCACTGTGCCATGGACTAGCTTCCGAATATACTTGGAGGACGAGAGAATCGAGCGAAATTCTTTATTCTTACCTACTTTGGATTTGTACTTGATGATTTGCGCTTCCGATGAAACGTTGCGCAGCAGCGATTTATCTAAATATCGGTCAATGAACAACGACCAGTTGAAGGTTTGGTGCATAAAGGTAATAAGCGAAGCATCCTCCGTACGGTGCAGGGAGATCACATTACGCAGCAAGAAATGCTCCTCGGGCTCCATGACCTGATTCGTCTGCAGCACCGCCTGCAGCTGATAGAACAACTGCAGCACTTTCGGTAGCTTCTCGCTGATGAAGCTGATCTTTTTGACTGCATCGTCCTTCTTCATGGGTTCTTTGTAGATTGTCTCAAACCAGTCTGTGGAGGGCTCCACTCGAACTTTCTCCAGCTTGTACTGAATGCCTGCGGTTTGGCCAAAATAGTTGACCAACACGCCAATATCGGCGTCCTGAATCGCTCCTGTAATACTTGCCTTGATCTTGTTAATTTCCTGCTCGGCAATAATCTGAATCTCTACTCGTGGAAAGCCGTTTACCTTCTGTATGTAAGATTCTTCCTGAGCCAGCCAGCCATTCAAGGAAGCATGAAGTTCAGCGCCGCATTGATCACTGTGAATCGTCGCCTTGATCTTCCTGATCGACGTATGTCTCAGCACGGTATCAATAGCTTTAACGATATATTTGGCATGTGAACAGTAAAGGAAGACGAAGTCCAAGCAGTCCTTGGCATAAGGATACACTTCCAAATAAGTCTTTACCGTGCTCAGAAACTCTTCGGCAAACGTGTCGACCAGTTGGTCCTCCCCGCTGCGCTGTCCATTCAAGGTAAAGACGCCTTCGCCCATGCTAGCCTGCCGCTCGATCAGGTACTGATCGTTTGTCCCTTCCAGGACATAATAAACAGGCGAAAGATGCGCCGTCGCTTCAGCGATGCTCTGAATGTAATCGCTCAGATGGCCCGCCGCCAGCCGCCCTTCAGACAAACCGTCCATCCACGCGAGAAGTTCCAGCTTCAAACGAGCCATCCGTTTGGCATAGCTAATCAAGCGAATCGGATTCAGCAGCGTCAGCGTGCGCTCGTGAGGGTAACCCACTTCATGCGACTGACAGCTCAGTCGATCAATCGCTCCCAATAAGCCCACATACTGATACACATCCCTGGCAAGGATGGACGTCTGAATGCCGGTCAGCACTTCTTCCAGCGCCTGTTCCAATGCATCTACGTCCAGGCTACCCAGACCATGTACCACGATTTCTTGTAACAAAGCGGTATATCCCGTCAAGAAGCTGACAAAATGGTCGTAGGCAATTTGCGTCTTGTGTTCCCCCCTAGCCTGCTCGGTAGCGATATATCCAGATACCCGCTTCCCTACCTCAGCCAGCACATCCACTTTCTGAGTAACCCGGCCGGCGTATTCGCGGACGTAAGGCACATGTCCGTTTTCCTCCAGCACGCCTAACAACGCCGCCAATTGGCCGCTGCCAGCTTGCAGCAGCTTGAATTTCTTTTTGATGGCTTTGTCTCTGGCAACAAGCATCAGTTGAAACGAAACATCGCTCTCCTTGTCCTTCTCACCGATGGCCTCCTCAAGCGATTTGGCGTCAAAATGTATTTTGCCCGTCAGTTTCTCCAAATGACCTAAATGGAAAGCGAGCATCTTGCGCTGTCCCTCGCTCACCTTGCTTGCAACTTTCAGCACAAAATGTGTCTGCGCCGGCTCAAGCATATCCTCCTCACTGAACTCCTCCAGCAAGCGGAAACTTTCCTGCAGCAATGCCTCGGACAGCTCTGTATATTCATGCAGTTGGCGCTGGCGTTCTGCAATTCGTTCCAGCTCCTTACGCAGCGGCTTATTCTCTTGCAATTCCTGTGTGAATTCGTCCAGAAACGACTGGATTACATCAGGGTTGTTGCCCTCATCAATCGCTTCCAGCGCTTCCGCCAGTATTTGCTTCTGCTTCGCATCAAGCGGTGTGCCCAGTGTATCCGTGAAATCTCGGAGCTTCTCCGGCGTTTTCTGCTTTTTTATTTTGAAGGACAGCGCTTGATGTGCCACCTCAAATTCATAATACAAGAACTGCGGTTTGTGATGATGGATAAAGGACAGCGCTTGTTCCTTGAAAGCGTCCGGTTCGACACTCTCCCAAACCTCATGCAAGTATCCATTTTCCTCTTCTTTGGCAAGAAAGGCATATAAATTCTCAATCATGTCTTCCTTGCTTGCCGATCTACCGTCTTTCTCCAGGCGGGCCAGCTGGTAATTTTTGCGTAACCTCTGCTCCCCTTCTTTAGAGAACTTTAGTGAACGATCACGGAACAACTGCAACTGCGGCAGATTACGATTGATATTGTCCACCATCGACTGCTCGGGATGACATAAAACCGCCTCAAGAAACAACAAGACATTGCGTAACTGGGGCTCAGCGATTTTGGCATATAGAACAAAAAAATTGCGAAGCATCTCCAGCTCCTGACCGTAGATACCATACGTCTCAGCCAACATGTTGTACAGGATCGACAGACCCTCTGTTCGCATCAATCTGGCTTCATCAATCGTGAAAATGTTTTCCAAACTCTGTGCCTCAGCTGAATGCTCCGTCATCGCAATAATCAATGCATGACCGGCTGCCGTATTGTTGCGTAACCATGTGCTTGTCTCATGCTCACGGCACCCATAACGTTCGAAACCCGCCACGGGAGAGAGCGTGCGAATTACAGGCTTATAGACAGCCGCCAGCTCGGCCTCTGCTGCCTGCAGTTCACCAATTACCGCTGGCCAGACTGCTTCGTCGACACCAGATATTTTGATAAACAACTTATCGCCGTTCTGATTTTTCTGTTCCTTGCTGTACTGCCTGACCAATTCCACTATCCACTTACCAAGCAGCACCTGATTCGAATTAGACATAGCTGCCCTCCATCGCGCTGGCATAAGGATTGTGAATCATCGCGGTCGCATCTGAGAATTCCACCAACAGCCCATTAAGCTTGAGCTTACTGCGGAGCGCCTTCTCATTTTCCTGAAAATACCGCACATTTAGCTTCGATCTGGTATAGAGTCCACTGCTCTTTGCCTGCTGTTCGCCGATCACGATGTGATAATCCTGGTAGAGCGTCTCAAGGAATTCGTGGTATTCCATCTTTTCCTTAGGCCTTACCTTCGTGAACACAAGCATTTGCAGAAACGAATCCGAGATCGTGTACCGGTAATTTGCCCCTGAACCCCGACGGAACGTCGCAAAGCCCCCATCACGTGAAAGTGTACGTGTAACGTTCAGTTGGTGCTTCTTCATTTGCTCAGACACCGCTTCGCGTACTTCCGAATACAGCTTCGTCAACACATCATCGGTCGTGACGCACTTGGCTAGTACACGTTTGATCGCTTCTTTGCGTTTGACCATCGATTTGAGACCCAACTTATCGATGAACGCATCAGGATCCAACTTCCAAGCCGGGAGTTGTTCTGCAATCTGCTCAGGCTGCCCTACCGCATGCCTGAAGTTCTGCTCAAACTCGCGTTCAAAACGACTTTTTATTAAATTCTCATGCTCGTCAAAAATACGTGCAGACTGCTGAAATAACGGTTTATTACCGCCTTCCAGACAATCGCAGAAATACAAGTGGTCCGAGTCCTCTTGCAGCGAGCGCTCATGCATGTACCGGGCTAACTGGAAACAAACAAGCGAGGTCAGCAGATGAAACATATCCAGAATTTCGATATCGACCAATAACAATCGCTCAAGCTCATAAGCAAACTGCGTGAACAGTTGCTTATTCTCCTCGTAGGCTGAAGAAGGCAGCATGGGTACTTCATCCGGAGCATTCTTCCCGGTCCCTGTTTTTTTTGCATACAACTGCCCTCGCTCTTCTTTCTCACGAATTTCAAAGGCACCTGTAATTTTCTCCACCACTTTTTCAATGGCCTTGTTTCTTGTCAGTAGATTGGCAATGCGCGATTCAATAAATGCCCTGCGCTGAGGCTCTCCATCTGTCCCATGCGACAGCATCAAGAAATACAATTCCCCGCCACGCGCATAGAAGTTTCGCTCCGATTGCAGCTTCTTTCCTTTCTTACGCATTTCTACATATAAAAGCGACTGATGAAGAGGGTACAGCGACTTCGCATACCACGATCGGTCCGCTTCCTTGCCCGTTAGGTTATAGAGGATGACTTCCTGGTTACGCAAAAATTGCTTCAGCGCATAGCGGTCCGCTTCCGGCACCGCTTGTGACAACCTCATTTTTTCTTCCTCGTCAAGCACCAAAGTATCCCCGCCGCCGCCCGCCTTGACTCCTTCAAAGATGAATTTGCGCAGCCCCTCCGACTTGCGCCGAATATAGGAATCACTGCTAAACGAGTAATCCGCACCAAACAGTACGTTCAGAAACTCAAGAACATACTCGGGCCCCCGCTGACTATCACGGAAGCGATGCCCCCAAATACGCGCCGATAGCTGTGATGTAAAATGATCCAGATCATTCGTTTGCTCCTGAACATCCATTCGGCTTGAACCCCCGTGTTAAATTTCGATTTGATGCGGCACATAGACACCCCTTCGATGATCCATCGCCAATATTTGCAGGCTGCAGTCATTCAGTTCACTTTGGCTGATAAGATCATTCTTGAACGTATTCAGCAGAATATCCACTTCCTGCTTCAGAGTGATGAACAAGCCCCCACTGGCGACCCGTAGCAAATATTCAAATACGGGCAGCTTGATTTCAAAACGAATGTCCTCAATCGTCAGCATTAGGCGGGAGGGTGCATAATCAATGTCCTCGCGCACTTGGTCCACACTAAGCTTTAACTGACTCTGAGCGAAATCCTGATGAATGAGCAGATTCTCACTCACGGCATATAGGCTTCTTTCCGAACGACTAACTAGCTTCTTGGCAAATGTATTATTCAATCCCTGAACTAGTTCCCGACGGACATTCATCTGCTCTTGTCGACTCATCAGGCAGTGGATGAACCTCGAGAAATGCTGATACGGCAGTAGCGCCTGCCGTGTCCCTCTAAGCCCCTCATCGTATTCAAAATAATACTTGCGCCTAAATTTCGGCATGTTCTCGAAGATGCGCTCCGGCTCAATATTCGGATTGTGCGTTCGATACAACTCGATGATTTTGCGATAGTACCCTTGCAGTAGATCAATCTCATCATCAAAAATCCTCGCATGGCTGTCGGCCACCTGCTTCTCTTCGCTTAGATCCCCGTTCAGGAGGAAATCATCCAACGATGAGATTGATACCTGTCCAGGATCAAGCTGTCGGAAATGGCGTACTGCCCCCATCTCACCACTGCTGATATCCGGCATTTGCACACCATAAAAGTTATCGTAATACGCCAGCCCCGCCTGCCGCTGAACCTCATCGCGATCGGCATTCTGTATATCACTGCACGTTAATCCGCCTGTGATAACATAACTGAGATGAATTAGAATCTCACGCATCGTCACATGGATACCCAAACAATCCACAAGCCGATACTGCTCAACCAAATTGCGCTTTACCTGCTCTTGGGCCAGCTTGCGATGATTGAGCGCGATGATACAGCGCTTCTGCTTGCTGCACATTTGGCAAGCTTGCCAGTATTCCTCTTTGTTCCACTCTTGCATAATCCGCTCTGCGTATATGGAAGATGTTACGTCCTGCAGGTTCACCAGATGAAATTGTGTATCGTTGGTTTCGTGATCCATAAACCGCTGTTCAACCTGCTTGTACAGCATTTGCAAGGACGGATGCTGTGACAAAAACTTCGTCAGTTTGCCCTCATTGGCTGCGATTAAATAGAAAAGGTTATCGCTGTGCCTGCATTCAATCTGCTGCTGCAGCTGCGTCAATTCACGCAAAATGACGAGCTCCGTGAGCTCGGACAAATCCTTGACGATCCGAATTCGACCATGCAGGAAAGGCACTTCCACAATGCCCTCCTCAGGCCATTCCGCCAGCTTCTCTGTGGTCAGATGCTCATACACGGTCCTGCACAACCTTGTTTTCCCGTCGCCCGCATTACCTGTCATTATTACACTCCGTGGAGCTTGCGCGAACAGCTCCCGGAGAAAACTTTCAATCTTCGTCGAAATACGAATGGTATAGGCGTCCGCTGGATTGGTGTACTCGTCATAAATTTTGGCGTGATTTGGCGAAAGCACATTGAATTGATCCAAATAAGTGACAAAAGCATTCATTTTGTGCCCTCCTGCAGAAGCAGCATAGTTCTGAAAACCCAATATATATAAATATTTGGGCCTATATCCCATTTTTAATATCTTAACACCATTAACCTATAGGTTCAATTTAAAATTTGGGATATGTTGTATTTATTTGTCGATTGCTATAGTCGAATTGGGTGATATATTGATGAGCTTTGATTATTCCATCATAGGCAAACGCATACGCAAGGCAAGAGAAAATAAAGGCTTCACTCAGGAACAATTAGCCGAGTCCCTAAGCGTTTCAAACGTATATGTAAGTAAAATCGAACGCGGTAAAACGCCAATTAATCTCGATCGGCTTTCCCAAATCTGCATGGTGCTCGAAGAATCGCCCGAATACATGATCGGCGGTGCTAACCATGCAAGCGAGGATTACTTACGTCACGAAATCATAACCATGCTCGAGGGCTGTTCCCCGGAGAAAATTAAGCTGATCTCTTCCGTGATCAAGCCAATCATCGATTACAAAGAGGGACCAAAATAAGCCCCCCTTCAAGAAAGAATAAAAAAGGAAGCCACGAACCGATTTCTCGGCCTGTTGCTTCCCTTTTCGCAGTTAGAATTGAAACTTCGCTGTCGTCCTTGCCGGTGACCGGAATACCTCCTTGAAATGCCACTGAATGTGACGCTCTCTTGGTTTGTAGTCTGGATGAATCGGCCGGCGGAGTTTGCTGCCGTGGTACCGCATCAGCCATTCCTCGAAGCCGTTGTTCCCATAGGCCTCCTCGGATACAAGCATCTGATGCTCCTCCGTAATCGTGAATACACCGCGATCAAACAACTTATGGTGCAGTGAGCATAAGGCGATGCCGTTATCTTCCACGTCCGGTCCTCCAGACTGATGCCACCGAATATGCGCCGCATCAACTGCCACGAGATTGCTTCCGAGACGCACATTGAATCCACAAATTGCGCAGCTATACTCGTAAGCTCGCAGAATGCGTTCACGAAAGTGCGGGTCGCGCGGTATTTTGGCTCTCGGTGCCAGCTCAAGCCCGATTTCTTCCAGAATATCCGCATGCATCGTCTCGGCGAAATGCTGCTGCAAGATCTGCTCCGCCACTTCGGCTATCAACACCGTGTTGTGTTGCAGCAGGCTCAATACCTCGGGCTGAAAACCTCCCTCGATTTTGTTCATGAGCAATTGCTTCTCCGTAAACTGTCTCTTATCTACATCCTGGCTCAAGTGCCAAATGCCATCGCCCGTCAACCGCACGAACGGCTGCTCGGGACTAGCCGCTCGCGGCGGTCCAAATTCCGCAAGCAACTTGGTTAACTTCGGCTTGACCTCCTTATACGGCAGCATCGCCTGCTCCCGCTGCAGCTGCGCGAGCGCATACAACACAAGCAGTGGCTTATGCGGCGCGCGTTGGCCATTCCTTTTCCAAATCGTCAGATTGGCGAGTCTGTTCTTCAGCTCCTCGACATCCATCGACCGCTCTCCTGTCTGCTTAACTTGTCACTATTGTATCATAGACAGCGGCCTCGGAAAGATAATTTTTCCAATTCCCAGTATCAAATCAAGAACCTCATTCCATCACCTTGCTTAGTCGCTACGTCACTATAACTTATTGTTCACTCTTCCTTGTCTCTACTCTATAGGAGCTATAGCTCATTCTACTGAGTGTCCTACAAGGACGTCAAACAGATAGCCAGCGACCTGAAACCACTTTACAAAGCACCCACCGAAGAGGCCGTTCAGTTGGAGACGGAACGGTTCAAAGAAACATGGAGAGATAAATATCAGCTCATTGTCAAGTTGTGGCGGCATAACTGGGATAAATTAACTCCCTCCTTCAAGTATCCGCCGGAGCTGCGCTAGCTGAATTACACCATGAATATAATGGAAGTTACCTTCGGTAGCTGTGTAAAGTGACCAAGGGTAAAAGCATTTTCTAATGGATGAATCCTTGCTGAAAATGCTGTACCTTTTACGATGGACAGAGTTTCCCTATGAAGCAATTTTTCCACTCCTTACCAAGATATGCTGATTATGCAACTTGAACAAGAACCATGCTATAATATTAATAAGTACGGATTGGAGTTGATTCAATTGAATGACCTTCTTGATCCCAAGAATGATTTTGTCTTTAAGCGAATATTCGGAAGTGACGAAAACAAAGACGTATTGCTAGCATTCCTAAACACTACCTTTATCGAAGCCGGTGAACCGCCACTGACAGAAATTCTCCTAATAAATCCCTACACTGATAAAGATGCGCCGCGCGACAAGCAATCCATTTTTGACATTCGAGCCAAAACAACAACCGGTGAACTGATCAATATTGAGATGCAGCTTTTTAATCAATATGATATCGAGAAACGGACACTTTTCTACTGGAGTAAACAGTATTCAGGACAATTGGAAGAAGGCCAGAGGTACCGCCAGTTAAAGAAGTGCGTAACCATCAATATTCTCAACTACTCCTTTCTACCGAATAATCTTTACCATAGTGTATTTCATTTGAGGGAAGACCACAGCGGCATCCCATTGAGTAACGATATAGAAATCCATATGATTGAACTTTCCAAACTGGATGAGCAAATTATTCCTATAAAGGGCGGATTGGTGAATTGGCTATTGTTTTTGAAAGGCGTTAGTAAATCAAACTGGGAGGTATTGACGATGAATGAGCCCGTGTTGCGTAAAGCTATGGATACCTTGGAGTTTTTAAGTCAAGATGCGGAAACTCGGCGCTTGTATGAAATGCGGCAAAAATTTCTACACGATGAAGCTTCCATGCTGGCTGGCGCAAGAGAAGAAGGAGAAGCAAGAGGGGAATACAAAAAAGCGACCGAAGTAGCCAAAAAGCTGCTAGCTAAAGGCACAGATATCGCTGCAATTGCTGATATTTCTGGACTCTCTCAAGAAGAAGTTGAGCGTTTACAGTCGCATTGAATAAAATTAGGCTAGTGGGTTTCTGTTACATCCAAATGTTATTGTGAAAGCGTGTTAGATCGAACCGGGGATTTACAAATGAATAAGCCCATGTTCTGTGAGACTAAGGATCGTTAAGATACAGAAGTGCAGTGTTTGTATGGAATATGTAAAAAATACCGAAAATTTGAATTTCCCATACTAACTGGTTCAAGAGAAGAAGGAGAAGTGGTAGGGGAACACAAAGAGGCGATTGAAGTTGTTAAAAAACTGTTAGCTACGGAACAGATATTGCCACTATCGTAGGGTCGTATTACTATGCAATGGCAAAAGGTCCGGAGCTCTCCCCTGATCAATACGTCCTTCTCAAAATCTTAAATGCTCGAACGGAAGATAATGTTCAGCACGTTGACGAAGTAGCTTTAATCGCTTTAATTAAAGTGATTAAAGCTACTGACGAAGCAACCAGAGAATTACTGAAATGCGAAAGCAACAACATCGTCTATCACACCGGGCAAGAAAAATAGCAATAGAGCTTAGAAAAAATCTGTTCTTCTGATCTTCAGCGAATGAAATGTATCAGCACTGTTATGGGGACGTTAATTGCACCGCGTCCCCATTTCGTCTCCAACAGCCATCTACACTCACTCAGAACCTTTATAAACTAAGTCACAAACGACCTTCACATGCACCGTATGCGGGAAGCGACCCCGTTGCCGCGGCATCTGTTATAGCCGCTTAATACCGCATAGAATCATTGTTCTTGCAGTCAGTTGTCTATGTACTCTATTTCTTTACTTGCCCTTATCACGAATTTTTGCGGCAGTTTTACGGCAGGTATTGCAGTTCTGTTTATTCGAACTCCCCATACACTTTTCGTCACGAAAGTGATATGGTGTTTATCAATCCAATATTCATCAAAAAATCAAGAAAAGGAATGATTTATCTTGCTAAAACTGAGGGACGCCGAAATATTTGGCTTCGAGATAACGGAGAATTACTATTTGTATCACCTCAATTATGCATTAACAACAGACCATGAAGAAGATTCATGGCAAGCCTGCCTGGCATACAAACAAAGAACGAAAGCAATGGCAGATGGATATCTATGAAGGTTCAGCTGCTCAATTAGATTCAAGAGAAAGTGATTTTCTTGATGCCTGTCTGAAAGCACTTAAGACTGAACTCAATGCACATGTGAAGATGCTTAAATCAACTAATGCCAAACCTGATCACGGAACTTTGTACAAATATTTGGTGGTAACGAAGGAAGAGAAAAATCAGCATGTAAAAGACCAAACTTAATTCGGTTCTGGTAGATTGTTTAGGCGAGAAGAACCAGCCTTCCCAATGAAATCTTAGGCTCGTTTAGGCGTACTAAGCAGAAGTATAATAATTCCCAAATGTGAATTTGCACTTTATTTCGACATGAACGAATCAAAGCGGCGGGGACGCAATAACACGCGTCCCCAACTAGAAAACTTTAATCTTGTTTCGAGTAGCCGTTAGACTTCAATGCTCAGCTTTAATGGTTACATCATGCCGCCCATGATTCAAGGCTGGTTTTATATAATTTTATTGTCCATTCTCCAAAAAACTCTTCATTATGTCGAACAAGCATAAAGTTTACGATGAGTTCGTGCTCAAATGGTGGTCGGACAATCACGAAACAGTAGTTAGCATATTTGTCGAGACGGTGAAGGAAAATTAGCATTTATCATTACAAATTTTTATTGACGACAGTCCCCATAAAACTATACACGCTCTTAAAGAAGTTATACGTATTCTCTTTCTCGATTATTGATTGTAGTACTTTTTTATCCTTAATGACATTTAAAAGACTATCAGCGACTCTATCCCTATATTTAATGCCCTGCATTTTATTACCCCAATACCCTCTAAGTTCCAACCAGCAGATATCTTCATTATAAATATTTTCCTTTAATAAAGTATAATAGTCACCTGAATTTTTTTCTCTATATTTCTTAAATAAATCATCAGTTTCATATTTTATTGCCATAAGTAATGCTGCGTCCATGATCTCCTTATTATCGAGCATTGTATTGATTTCTTTATCAATATGATATAAAGGGGCTTTACATGTACTATCAAATTCCTCATATGATATATTTTTTGCTTGGACATAAATATCATAATTATCATAAATCCCTTTTCTATTTACCGAAGCACGAATTACCCCTGCACTAAATTCAGTTCTTACTTGTTTATTCAAACTTTCAAAGAACAACTCATAATTCTTTTCAAGATCATTAAAGCACGATCTAACAGTATTGCTAATTTTTATTAACTTGTCTTTATGTGAGTCTTCAATTTGATTATTATGAAATATATTTAATTGACGGCTTATTTCTCCCAATTCCCGACTATATTCTTCATACATTCTGCTCAGCTTGTTATCAATAATTTTAAGAATAGATTTTCTCTCATTTTCATATTTTGAAAAATCAACACTTATTATTTCTTGTTCATCACTTTCATACTTTATACCAAAGAAGGAGTTATAAAAAAATACATTTTCCTCATCTAAACAAATATTTCTCCAGTTATTTATGGCTTCTTCTTTTTTCTTATCTTTACCATTTTCACGACCAACAGCTCCATTGGCTTTTGATAATTGTGCACCTTGCTCTAGACCCATAACAAAATTTCTATACTTTAGATCTTTGTTTTTTAATATAAATTGATTTTTGAGAAATCCCTCACTTGCAATATTACCAAAGTTTTTAATCTCGTCACACATAATACAAATATTATTTATATCCTTACAAATTTCTATTACGTCCTCACGTACACCTTCCCCATCAATTCCTCTTGTATCTCTGACAGAAGCGATAAAATCAGGAATATTCACTTCGATGTCTTGGTCGCTAATTGAAAGCAACATTTTAGAGGGATACGGTGCTCCTTCCATTTCACCATCATTTACTTTTTCAATAGTACTCTTTATCCAGTCCTCAATAGCATTCACCCCATCAAATATGAATGTTTTTTTCGTTCTGCTAGAATAATTAATTCTTTTCAAGATAGCCCTTTTAACTTGTGATTTACCATCCTCTTCATTATATTCTTCTTTTAGCACATCAAAGACATACTGGATTTGTTTTTCTTTATCTTTTAGAGGAACCCCCGACATATTTCTAATTGCTCGATGATCTTCGAGCGAAGATTCTAATTTTTCTTCGTTATCGCTATTAAATTTATTGAATAGTGCTGAGCAAAAATCATCTACCAACTCCGAAAATTCACTATACTCTAATTCCTGAATTTCGATTTTTGTTTTACTGTTACTAGTAAAGTAAATTATTGTTTCACAAAGTGTCGTTCTTCCTTCGGCAGTTTTTAATAACGGAATATCAATAAGTTTATAACCAATTTCAATCTTCCTCTTATCAACAAGACCTAATAAATTAGTAATTGCAGTAGACTTACCAACTCCAACTTTTCCGATGAAACACAAATTATACTTTTCAACAGAGCAAATTTCCTGTATGTAATTAATTCTATTAATTAATGGTTGAGTCATGGTTTTCACTATCTGGTTTATGTTTTGATTATTAATTATTCCATTTGCCATATTAAGATTTTCTAAGCACTTTTCAATTACCTCATATCGAAGCATAATTGTTACTCCTCCTTGATAATTTTACTTTTTGCTTAACACATGACTCTCACGTATCACATACTTTCCAAAGTCAACGCATATTCCTTGGCCTTGATCGCCATGTGAAGCGGTAAAGGAAATAAAGTATCATCATTATACTGATAACTTGTCCCTTTTCTAAGCTGATGTGCTAAAATAGCCAACTGCTCCTGCGTTTGCGAAGAACCACACACAGGGACTACAATCTCTAATGCCGTTTCTTTGCGATTATATTGGTAAGGATTATCGAGCTTAGTCAGTCCAGCAGCTGCTTGAACTGAGCTTGGTTTTTTAGCAACACTGAAATAAATAAAGTCATTTAACTTATAAAGATTTGTGTTTGTTGCCTGAGGCCACACCTCTACATGTTCATGTTGCTTTACACGCCCAATCGTTTTATAACCTATCAAAGACCACTCAGGAGCTTCGTATCCCGACTCGTCCCTAAATCGTATTACAGAAATTTCCTTAGTTGATAAAAACGACTCT
Organism: Paenibacillus thalictri; assembly: GCF_004307995.1. Classification (GTDB taxonomy): domain Bacteria; phylum Bacillota; class Bacilli; order Paenibacillales; family NBRC-103111; genus Paenibacillus_AF; species Paenibacillus_AF thalictri. Next base: position 476,557 of record NZ_SIRE01000004.1, read on the forward strand.
CCACTGAAATGAAAATCCGAAGTACTAATCTGGCCGTTGTTAAACCAGGGGATAGTCCCCCGAATGTTCTGCGCATGGGCGAATATAACCACTTTATTTGACTTTAAATTCTGGATGGTCTGCGCAATGAAGCTTTTGCTTTTGTCTGGCTGGAGTGAAAGCCGATGAATTTCCAAGGACTTCTGCCCCAGAACAATTAAAGCCTCGCGGTAAGGTAACCATTCTAGTCCTGGAGCCGTCAAGTAAATTTCACCACGTTCAATTAAACACATAATCGGATAATCCAACGTCTGGTTTCTCATCATATTTTTTCGCTTATCAATATTATAAATTCCGATATATGCTGTATCTTGTGTTACTAAACCTGATATTCTAGCCCCAACCATTCCCAATTGTCTTAACAAATCTTGAGCAGCTCTGCTAAATCGATGAGCACTGTTCTTTGAAGGATCATCAGACAATTGATTGATAAATTGAACAAGGCGATTGGAGCGGGCAAATGCGTAGCGCAACAATTGCTTAGGATCTAATAGTTGATCGTTAAATTGATCTTTAGACGGCAACTCGAATAAACATGCTGTGAATCGTTTTATCGGTAAGAATTCATTCATTAACTTAGGCAAATGCTCTTTAAGCGCTATCGCTTTGTTAACTTCTTTAGCCTTTATAATGTTTATATCCAGATTGCTTCGGATGGGTATTATGTTGATATTACTCTGGCAGTGCTCCAGTTCCCCGAGTAAACTCTCTTTAGTTAAATCGAGCCAGGCTTCATTTTCGTAGTAAATTTCAAAATCAATTTCTTCAGGAAACAAAAAATCCGATTCTTTTTTCCTTACGTTTACAGTTGAACGCACTTTTTGTACTTTTTGTAATACATTTTCAAGATTATCGGCAATACTTTGGGCGAATCCATACCTCTCAGGCATGCCTGCTCCAGCTTCCATAAGAGTTTTATTTTTTAAATGGGTGCTGTGAGGCACCGCTAATATGCAAGATGTTTCCGCTGCTTCTAAATAGCGAAGCGAATCGTCCATCCACTCCGCACATAACGGAAGTAACGAATTAAACCCTGTTTTCTTCAAAATAGCTCCGATTCGATTTCCCCAGTACCATCCCTCATCATTTCTTGATGCTTCAATTAATGTAAACCCGGATGGAGAGTCTCCAATCGCCCAAGGAAACTGTTCCTTTAAATAGACATGAAATCTTTTACTATTAGGATAAATCTTTTCATTAGTCACCCATCTTAATGTTTCTACATGAATATACAGGTATGGTTTAGGCACAAAAGGAATGGTTTGAACACTTAAATTAATTCTGTATGAGAATTTAAAGTCGTTTTTCTCAAGTGGGGGCCAGCTCACCAATTGTCCAAATCTTTCATTTTGTACGGGAATAAAGTCAATCGTTTGCTCCAAGGACTCTATCGCATATTTTCCTCTGAGTCGGTTTGCCAGAAACTTGGGTAAATAATGAAAAACAAAACGATCATCAAATTTCACTCTATTCTTTTCATCAACTGTATATTTAAATTGCCGCAATTCCGGAGTCCACTCCATACCCTCAAGATGCTCGGACTCCAACTCAGCTTTGAATGTCAAACCAAACCACGCCGATATTAGCTTACGGATGTGCCCCAGATCAATTGGGTGCTCTGCAAACAACCACGGTTCGTTTATATTCCAATCAATTCGATTATTAATAAACAATAAATCCGATAATAAACTAAACATAGATTCATGAAGTGAAACTAAGGGCATTTTTTGCATACGCTTGTCGTTCTCAACCTTGATCCGATCTCGAAGCCTGACTGGAAAAAACAAAGCAAATCCTTCAATATTATACGCATCCTGTTCCAGTGGGATCATATGAAGATAAGCGTGATCGCCAGTATATTTAGGCGTAGTTTTCGTACCCGTCTTCTTTTTTGTCATTCTGAATTACTCCCTCCAGATTATCCAAACCGTTAATCATCGCGTCAAATAGTACTTTTATAATTGGAGAGTCTATGTCGGAATCAGCCTTTCTCACAAACTCGTCTTTCATGGCCAGAAGTAGGCTGGTTTCACTACTGTCTGCTTCTTTTATAGCACTCTTCGGAGCGAAACTAGCATCCACATATAGTATTCTGGCATCAACACCACCGCGAATTAAACGTCCAATTAGTTGCCAAATATTAACGAACAAATCAAGAATTAAATGCCTTTTTTCATCCTCATCCATAGATTGAAAACCTTTATTTCCGCGAATTACATCTTTCTGAATGATATAGGCAGTTTTGCGAATATGATCCACTTGCCCTTTTAAATCTTCATGTTCTGTCGATTGCTTGTAAGCTTTAAGAGCAAACTCATTAATTCGATTAACAACGCGTGAAGTATCATAAGGTCTAGGAAATGGTCGTACCAGAAATAAAGCAGTAGAAAAGGCAGCAACTTTTCTGCCATCATTCTCCGTTAAAATGTTATGGCCTCTTTCTAGCGCCATCAAAGGAGCAACCAGAATGTTGCCCCCAGATTTTGCAAACAAGGATACTTTTTGCCGCGGCCATGCCCCTTCCTCATTCACGGCATTTTCCTTCACCAAGTGATAAATCTGATTGGAATCATCAGCATTCTTTCTTAATTCGTTCGCTACATGCCATGCTTCGACGTAGGATCCGACAACCAGCAAAATTCGTTCTCTTCCAGTTGGGCATCTTTTCAACTCATTTTCCAAAACTTCCTTTGTGAGGGTTCTCCGAGCCAGCATCCTTAGTGTTTCAAAGCGCGATTCGCCCTTTTTTCCGGAAATTTTTAATGGTTCATTATTTCGGGTATACGCTGGTGTAAATGTCTGTGCGATCCGCGGTATCTGATCATTTTTACGTTCCACAATATAGGAAACAGGCACATCCACATGATATTTAGGTGAGCCAGGAAGATAGCTTGTACCACTTAATAAAACTGCATCTGCACCATTGCATCCATCTAGTTTTGAGAATAGCGAGCTCAGATTGGTTAAAACATGACGTCCTACTCCAATGTATCTCATTAACTTGAATGCCCCATTTTTTGCATGGGCCTTTTCATCACTCACGTATTGAAAACCAAGCCATATCCCTGTCGGAGCTGTAGGCACAATGCCATCGTAATCTCGAGGTACTCCTTTAAAAATAGAATATAAGTTACTTTGATTTGCGAGTGCTTCGCCCAAATCAGCTTGTACTCCTTCAAAGTTATGAATTAGATAAAATAAACGATTCTCTAGATACAAAACTGAAAGCGCAAATTTCAGTTTATTTTGTAATCTCTGCAGGTGATCTTTCGGGAATAAATACTCAACTGCTAACTGCTTTAGAAAGAGCTCCAGATACATATCTGCATTTTGATCAAGTATAGCGTGGTAGGCAAAATACAGAGAAGGGGACTCCTCAAATTCCACCAAATCTCCAAACTCTTCATTAGATCTGACATTTTGAATCAATTTTTGAAATCTATCATGCAATTCGTGATAAAACTCCGTTTTCTCCTTTGCTTCTTCTATAAAGTCTTCGAAATCAAATATCTCTGCTAAAAACTGCTTAATGAGTTTATATCCCGTGAAAAATTGTTTCCCAACAAAATCAAAAATACTTTTCTCCTGATGTAATTGCCCGTAGATATGAATTGTTGCCCCCATTGCATTGTGTACAGCTCTTATCCATTCACTTACATGAGGCTTCTGTAGACATGTTTTATCTTTTCTTAAATAATTATTAATCTTATCATGTATATTCTCAAGCCAGCTTCCCTCCGTACCAGCGATGTCTTCTGTAGGCGCAAACATATCATCAAGTTGAGATTGAACACGATCAGCCTCATCTACCAAAATTAGGTCCGTTTGTCTTAGAACATATTCCAACATCCTCATAGTGCTTTCACTGATTGCTGGTGGCAAAGAACTTAATACCAGTCCTTGAATCGTAGAAACAATCACATCTGCATCAGGCAAGTCATGAAAAGCATGATGATATTCACATTGATGGAAATAAGGACATAGTTTCTTTACTCCCCCTTGTTCCATATGAAAACATGGTGGTCTTGCTGTTGTATTCATATCTTGGAGGCTCTGAACAAGACATACATCAGTGAGATAACGCATGGCAGGTCTTTTTAATTCATCTAAACTTTCAAATTCTTTTTGTAAGGAATAAAAATATTGTTCGACATGTTTTTTTCGTTCATTGGCGCTTATAATGGGAACACATTTAATGTCCATTTTATGGAACATGTCTACTTTTTCCAATACTGCCGTAACATCGCCAACCACAAGCACTGTTTTACCGTTTCTGTGTTTCGCGACATGATAGGCTATTACATCCATTATGGTTGTTTTGCCTGCCGATAATGTGCCTAGCCAATGCTGGGTACCATTTATAATCAAGTTCTCGGATTTCATCAATCGAGATTCAGACCACTCAGAAAATTGAAGGTTTTGAATTCGACCCTGCCAATCAGACGACACACCTTTTTTCTGATCTAACACGTCCATTTCTTTGGCCGACTTCATAAGCTCTTCCTTTGAGATCTCCAATCGCTTCGATCTTTTCAAAGAACTTTCTATTAACGATACTTTCTTATCAATTAAATATTCGGGTAGCTTGGTTGAGACAGTAATACGATTAAATTCATCGTAATAAGAAATCTTTTTCTCCGAGATCACAAAGGTTTGTAAATTTGGCTTGTGAGCAAGTGTGGAACTCAGTATACGTTCATATGCATCTGCGCGGCTCTCCCCTTGTTTGGGTGGTTGCCAATAAAACACTCCATAATCGTCGATAGCAACATGAAGATATCTCAGTGGCTCAGATAGATAACATCGTAATGTTTCATTAATGTATCGTTTTGCCTTGAATTTAGGAAGAAGAATCTGAAGGTTTTGCCAAGCCAATTGATAATCTTCATTCCGTTCCTTCAAATAAGGATAAAAGGTTCCGGTAAACAAATAAGGAAGCTGCTCAGTTGTATGTAATTGGACAGGTAAAAGCTTTCGCATTCCGTAAACAGCTAATTCAATAGAAACAATCGCTTCTACCCTTTCATCTCGCAGGTCGGTTTTTAAGATTGAAGCTACCGCCTTCAACTGGTCTTTCGCAGTAATTGATAAGGAGACCCTCATTGTCCACCAGCTCTCAACAGCTTTATTTTCTTATCAATCGCCTTCAGTGTTTGAGCAACACTTTTAACCTGTACACCTTTTTGAGCTTTCGGCTTGTACAGGTACATAAATCTATCAAAATATGCATCCGATTTGTAGTCAGGAAATACAAGAAAAGCCTTCTTCCATGAATGTGGATCTAAAAAATGAGGAGACGCCTGTGCTAAGCTGGCTGAGCAAGACCAATCCTTCAAATCAAAAACCCACACTTCTCCATCTTCAAATTGAATCCTCAAATCAAATTTGTCAAACTCGGGATACAATTCCACCTTAAGATTCGTTTTTAGATATCGTTTTACTATTGTGCGGTAAAGTGACATCTCCGTTAACCCAGGATCGACAATATAACGACGGATCCCCCTCTTTACTCTCATAAGCTTCCGACTTTGAATATGTTTCTTTTTGGTCTCAAATTCACCGATAAGCTTCCGACACTTCTCTGTATCGCATTCAAAGCGGCCTTCCTTCGTCTTTTTTAATGTCCAACCGCATCTTGGACAAAGATTAATAATTCCGTTTATGGCATAGTAAGAGGGAACTGCCTCATAGAATGATCGAAGTTCACCTTCGTAATTCAGCAGTTCTTCATTATTGTTGTCTATAGAGAGACTCACGTTCGGATCAAGCGTGCTGTGTTCAATAAGAAATCTACGAACTTCTCGGTAGACCGATTCTTTCCCCGCCAACTTCAATTTGTTTCTTAAGGCCATAAATGCCCTCGTATCCTGTTCATAAATTGGATCATCGCCTTCTTGCGCAATATTGACACAATAATCGGTGATTCCTAACTGCTTATCGTATAATATAGGCGGTGATTCATCTTCCTCGTATGAAAACCATTTTTCACATTGAGGAAACTGCCATTTATTTAACGGCAGTGACCACCAGTTTATCTGCTCATCAAGTGTTAAAGGAAAACGAACTGTCAAATGATTGGCTAAAGAGATCAGTTGCAGCCGACCAGAAGCAATCCTCCATGAGGCTGGTAGACCGGCCAGGTTCCCGTTTTCTCGTCCATCATCTATTTCACATAGACCTCTGGCAAGTAAACGTATCGCATCAAAAAAATAATTTTGATATTCACTTGAATCAGACTCAAAATGAAACATCTCTGCTCCCCCTTCGCTTATCAAGTATTTATTGTAAAGGAATTCAAGTCCAACTCTTTAATTTTCTACCTATTTCGACAATTCTCATTTCAGTTCCTGCCTAGTCAATCATTTTTCAATATTAAACAAAATAACCACCGCTTCTAATTTAAGAAACGTTGGTTATTTATTGGGGAGGGGTTAGACAAAAGCTCACATTTCGGTAGTTTGTGACTGAAGCTGGAGAAAATCCGAAGTGCTAAACCAACTTATCTGTGCATAAATCCCGGAAGTTACAGCCACGACATTTCATCTTTGCTGGTGAAGTCGGGAATCTATCTTGAGGATAGGGTTTGTTTCTTTTCGCGTCTTCAAGCAAAAGCTGCATTTGTGAAACACTTTGTTTAACTCGTTCAGTGACCCGGTCTACTTTACTTCCATCTACCTGATAAGATTTGTACTGACCTGTTAAAAGATATTCCAGCCTAATCTCGGCCTTATCAATCGGAACCTGATATTTATTATTCAGGAATAAGGCATACAGCAATAGTTGCTCTTCGTTTTCTTCATCCTCTAGTCCTGTCTTCCAATCGACAATGACCCAACGGTCTTCCGATTGTAAATGATATAGTACATCCAGCTTCACAAAGACAGGAGTATCTTCCACTTGAAATGTGTTCAACTGCTCTACTTCAACAATCCTGTTGTCTTTCAATAAAAGATCCTGTAAACTTCGGCAATTGCGTAGATTTTCCACACACTGCTTAATTCTTTCATTCACCTTGATTACACGGTTTTGAGGCAGTCTACCTTCATAATACATCTCATGAAGCATCATTGACTTCTTCGGTGCTTGCAGCCATTGTGACATGTTCCGGGAATCCGTGAAGGCACGATTAAGATAATTTCGTAATTGCTGTTCAAGAATGCTGACATTAACAGTAAGCTTGTTTAACTTCAAACTTTCTTTCAGTACCCGTTCTAGAAGCTGATGCAGCGCATCTCCAAACAGAATATAAAGATTGGCGAGTTGCTTCAGCCGATAAGCAGATTTTGCTTCTTCAGGCGAATCTCTCAACCATCCGTTATGCGAAGCATAATACTGATAATAATATTTTCTCTGACATTCTTGAAAAATAGTGTCCCTTGTTTGTGACCAAGACCATTCTGGATATTCGCGATACTCGAATGCCATCTCAATCTCCTTTAACTATCACCTAATATCAAGGTCGTTGTGTATCCCAATCAAAGAGTGCTTTCCAAAATATTGATGGCTGTTTCCAACGACCGTTTCGAATCTTCGATCTCACTAAATAGCAACGACTTTTCGCTCTACTTACACATACAAAAAGAATCCGATGTTCCTCTTCGATTTTTCTTTGAGTTGTGCTTCGAAAACTAGGGAAGTATCCCTCTTCAAGACCTAAGAGTATTACGGCTTCAAATTCTAAACCTTTTGATGAGTGACGTGTGCTAATTGTTACTTGTTTACTTGGCTTGCCTAGTTGACCAAAGTCACGAATGGAAAATGAAGTAAACTTACCTTCTCTGGCCACGTTTAGTAAATTCTCTAGATTATCAACCTCATCGGGATAAGTATCTGATTTATCTAGCAGTTGTTTCAATCCTGATTTATCCAACAGACACTCAATCCATTCACATAAGTTTTCACTCTTGGCTTCACTTGTCTTTAATAAATCATAAAGCTTTCTTTTTTCAACCATGATCCTCTTCCCAGAGATATCAATATCATGTTTAATCAATAAACTTTTCCAAAACAAAAATAAAGATTCAAAGCTAACTTCTTGAGAATTTGAAAGCCATAATGAACAGTTTTCAAGCCACATGACCACTTGAGTACGTTCAAACTCGTGCTTGACTAAATAGTAAGGAATCCCTTTTTCATCAAAAAGCTCACTTAATCCTTTTAATTCAGCTTTCCCTGCCACAAGAACCGCAATCTCTTCACGTGGGATGCCTGACTCAAGACAATTGGGAATAACCCAATTTACCACATGTTCATATTGTTCATGTATTTCACCTTCACAAACATGAAAATCAAATCGCGCTTTCTCATTTATTCTTGTTCCAGCTTGATAGTTTCTTTTCACTGGTGAATTTAGCGCGATTTCAGAGGCATTAATGATATCCTGATTGCTCCTATAATTTGTCTCTAGTTTAATAGATCTCATATTAGGTAATGCATATAGCTCCAGTAGATAATCGGGAACAGCGCCGTTAAAGCCATAAATCGATTGGTCCGGATCACCAACTGAAAAAAAATGACTCTTCGTTCCTTTCATTAATGCAAGAATCATTTCATGTAAAGGTCTTCCAAGGTCTTGATATTCATCAATCAGTATCCAAGGGAATTTTGCTTCTAAGCAATTTCGAACATATTCTTCATTCTGAATAAACTGAGTTGCAAATTTTACGATCGAAATAAAATCCACAACCCCCATTTTCATCAACTTCTCTTCGTATAACACGGCAGCTTTAGCAGCCAAATCGTATGTCGCTATGTTAACCTTAGATTGTCCACTTAAACTCGAACTTCGTTCACTGTCCATTTCTGTTGAGCTTAGATCTCTTTCTTGTATGCCGAGCTCTGCTCTGACTTGTTGAAAAAGAATATTTTTCTTTTTATTTGATATGATTCTGAGTGGTAATGGAATTCCATAATGCGGGTATAATTTTGCGAAGGGAATGAGTACCTCTGCAATACAAAAAGAATGGACTGTTCCCAGAAATACATTATTTCTTTCTCTCACACCTAGTTCCCTTAAACGTTTTTTGAATTCTTTTGCCGCTTCATTACTGAAAGTAACGCAGGCAAGTCCCCTTGGTTCCTTTATCTCCATGAGGAGGTTCACTATTTTCATAGTCAGTACTGTTGTTTTCCCGCTCCCGGGTCCGGCAAGCACAACAGTATTATCACTGGATTGGAAAGCTTCATACTGCTGATTATCTTCCTTAATCTGTAGAAGTTTCTTCTCATATTTCCTCATTTTTATACATCTACTTTCTTACATATAAATTCGATTGCCTCTCTAATATATTCCGGAATATGCTCCTCTTTACAGTATAATGCCAGACGCTGTGCAAATCTGCCTTTACCAATTCGGCTATGAGGTGATTCGATCTGAGAAAGACATTTCCAATATTCAGATGCCTCTAAATTTTTCTTGAAGTTTTCCTTTTGCGTATCCCCGCCTGATGTCAGCTCGTTAAATACTTTACAAATATCCTCGCTACTTTGAATATCTCCATGACATTCATCCATAATATCTACTTCAGACGTATAACGTCCGATGAAGAAACCACTTTCACGGAACAATTGATCTCTTTTATCAATATCCTTTGGAATTGTATTGGGCTTCATCATTCCAAGATCAACAATCGCATTCTCTATTATCTCAAGACCTAAATACCCGTACCCTGCAGATGAACTAGTAGGGATATGGTACTTCCTCTTCCCATCGACGATCTCATAATAATCTCCATCCGTAACAACTGCAAATGGAATCTCCAAAGCTCTTAGCAACTTAATATATGGCTTGAAATTCGTAGAATTAATATTACATACAATGATACCTTTATAATCCAACGGCTGCCCCATAAGCTCTGCAAACTTCGGAATGAGGTATTCTTCTGTTATACCTTCGACTAATAATACTCCTTGACCAAAGTATATTTCCCCACGTTTTGCATCTATATATCTGGCCAGGTCATTATATTCTTCTGGCGTGAAAACAAGTGATGCACTCGAGCAAGCTTTCGTTTTCCCCTTGCCTTCCCTATAGAGATGTAACACTGATTGAAGCGGAGTGATTGCAGCAATATGCGTAGAATGGGTCGTCATTAGAACAGAAGTTGTCGACCTACTGAAAACATCTTTGTAAATTGTACGTTGAATTGCCGGGTGTAGATGTGCCTCTGGTTCTTCAATAGCTAATATTGTCGTTCCTTCGTCAATAGGGTTGTTAATATCCATAAACTCGTACAGATCCTTCTCAACTGAAGAAGTCAATACTACTTTAAGAACCCTATTCCCTAACGAATCAGGTACATATGCGTTAGCCAAAATATTCTTCTTGTCATAAGCTTGAAGCTTTGAATATAACTCCTGATTTAAGAACGCCGGTATTGTGCGGTCTTCAATTGATAATAAAATAAGAGTGATGTATAAAATATTGGTTAATCCTAGACTCGTATCTCCTGTAGAGCGTCCTCCAAGAAGCAACTTTAATGCATAGAGAATTCGACTCGCGTTTACTTCGTTAGTCCCCAAGTTAATAGCATCTGGTGAAACGTCAATGAACTTCTTAAACCTCTCGTTTATCCTTCTCTCGAGATCCTGAAGCTCACCTAACGCAAGGATCTGATCGTTCTGTACCTTCATGCTGGTGGCAATTGTTTCAAGAGCGGTTTTATCAATGCTATATCCTTTAAGCAGGGAAACAAGCGGAGATTTTCTTCCGCTCTTAATCTCAGCCTCCACATCACGCACAGGCTTAATGACTTTTAAGTTCAAATATTTACGATCCGTGTGCGTGAATTCATTATCCTCATTATCTCCTTTAAATATTTTATAATCATAGCCTTCAACTGATCCATCTTCCTTAAATCTAGGAAAATAACGATATGTCAACCGAATTGTATCCGGATTTACCGATATGGTGGCATCACTTAATTGACATAAAAGATTCTTATTATGCTTAATGTGTTCAATTTCAATTACAATTTCGACGATTTCCCCATTCTCCATCGGAGATACTATGGCATTATAGAAATCAGTCTCCTCTAGGTAACGGTCTTGATCGCTCAATTGAGGATCGAGAATTAACTGAATTGCTCTTAAAAAATTAGTTTTCCCTACGTTGTTCTCCCCAACAACGACTTGCTTCTCTTTTAGTTTGACATCCACCATTTCAAAATTCCGATAATTTTTGATCTTCACCCTTGAAATAAAAGGAGATTGCATGGTTATTCCTCCGTTGTAGTTAGTCAGTTATCTGCTAAATATACATTAGTTCGACAATTTACAGATATATCCTGCGAAATTCTAGAGGAAATTTACACATAGAAAAAAGAAGTCGGCATCCTTTATAGGGATTATTAGGAAATTGTTGCATTAACACAACGTTTGTTCTAATCCTTCATTTAGGTTGTCGCAGAATTGAAGGCCATTCCTTTATTCGATTAGCAGGATATCGGCACCTAAAATAATGTCAATAACTCTTGTAGCGCGTATAGCGCCACAAATCAAATCTATATTATTACAATAATACAGACATGAAGCTGAGTAGAAAGTAACCACTCGTTCGACTTTCATGTCTTTTTAAATAAAATGCATCTAAACATGCTGTTTTATAAATCAAATTAATAGGAGATGATTCAAATGCCAGCCAACATCGAAACCATGTTCTACGTAAGACAAGCCCCATGGCACGGACTCGGAAATCGGGTCGAACACGCACTCAGTTCAGAAGAAGCTCTACATGCCGCCGAACTCGATTGGGAGGTTATCCAGAAATCCATCCAAACCGAGGATTATGCCGAAATCCCCGGCTACAAAGCGAACATCCGAGCAACCGATCAACGGTTGCTCGGCGTTGTTTCGGACAGATACAAGATCGTCCAGAACCATCAGGCGTTTGCTTTTACTGATGAATTGCTTGGTGAAGGAGTTCGCTTCGAGACTGCCGGAAGCTTGCAAAACGGCAGGAAAGTATGGCTGCTTGCTCGCCCGCCGGAAAACTACATCATTGCTGGAGATCGCATCAGCCCTTACTTGGTGTTCTCCAACAGCCATGACGGCAGCGGAAGCATCAAGGTGGCGATGACGCCGGTTCGTGTCGTTTGCCAAAACACCTTGAATTTGGCTCTTCAAAATGCCAAGCGAATTTGGACAACCATTCATGCCGGAGACATCCCGGCGAAACTGGATGAAGCACGGAAGACATTGCTTTATGCCGAATTGTACATGGACAGACTTGGAGCGGAAGTTGAGCGGATGAATCGCATCAAAATCCCCGATCACAAAGTCAAGGAGTACATGGAGTTCCTACTGCCTTTGCCGGATAATGCAACGAAAGTGCAAGAAAGGAATGTCCAGCAGTTGCGCGACGATTTTCAAGCAAGATATTTCGATGCTCCTGATCTGAAGGAGGTCGGGAAAAACGGGTATCGTTTTATCAATGCCGTGTCGGATTTTGCCACTCATGCCAAGCCGCTTCGAGATACAGCTTCCTTCAAGGAAAACCTGTTCCTTCGAACGATGGAAGGCAATCCGCTGATTGATAAAGCTCATGAACTGATCTTGGCTTCGGCCTAATGTGGAGGTTGAGAATGTCGGAACAAATACCATACGAATTCAGACGGCTGCTGGCGGACTCGCTTTGCGAAAAACCTGGCAGCTATATTATGGAGCAGTTATTTTCTGTGTTCCCAAGGACCGAGGATTTGATCGAAGCTACTGAACAGGAACTGACTGCATCGATCAAAGGCGTAGGAAATATTAAGGCCCGACAAATTGTAGCCGCGCTGTCGCTTGCTCGTTCCTTAATGCCTCCCAAACTCCCTTCCTATAAAATCTGCTCTCCCGCCGATGTATACAGGCTTGTAGAACCGGAACTTCGTTATGCAAAAAGAGAACACTTCATCTGTCTATTCCTGAATACCAAGAACGTGATCATCGCTAAGGAATTAATTGCCCTTGGGAGTCTTAACGCTTGCATCGTTCATCCAAGAGAAGTATTCCGCCAAGCCATTAAACGTTGCAGTGCTTCGATCATTTGTGTGCACAACCATCCGAGCGGTAATCCCGAACCAAGTCCGGAAGATGTCGAAATCACGAAAAGGCTAATGTCCGCCGGTACGATCATCGGTATCGATGTACTGGATCATGTCATTATCGGCGATCAGCGTTATATCAGCCTAACAGAGCGCGGGTTAATGTCTCTCACACATTAATCCGCGTATCCTTTTATTTGGAGGTAAATATAAAATCGATGGCTACAGCACTTAAATTTCATGCAGACATTTTAGTCGAGACCAACCGATTATCGCATGCTCAATGGCTAAACTATCGCCGCGGCGGAATCGGCGGCTCAGATATTGCAGCCATTTGCGGGTTATCCAAATGGCGAACACCTATTCATGTTTATCTGGAAAAGCTGGGCGAAGCTCCGGAAGAGTCATTCAGCGAGGCCGCAGAATGGGGGACACGGCTTGAACCCCTGATCGCGGACAAGTTCGCCAGCGAACATCCCGAATGGGCGATTACCGAGAAGCCGGTCATCTATTGCCACCCTGAACAGCGATGGGCGCTCGGCAATCTGGATCGTATGCTGATATGCCCACGACGCGGTCGCGGTATTTTTGCCAGCGAGTTTCTCCGCCACGAATGGGACAATGACAACATTCCAGATTATTATTACGTACAACTCCAATGGTACATGTATGTCACCGGGTTGGAATGGGGGTATTTCGCTGCGCTCATCGGAGGGAATAAATACCGTGAGTACGAAGTGATGCGTGATGACAATATGATTTCCCAACTTGCACGTCTTGCCGGAGACTTCTGGCACCATTATGTACTGGCAAGAAGCTGCCCGCCGGTTGACGGCTCGGAAGCTTGCGTCAAGTTGTTGAACCGTCTGTATCCGGAAGCAACCGGCAGTATCATCCTTCCTGAAGGCGAAGCTGGACGAATCGGTACATATCTTGATTACAAACAACAACAGCGCCAGTTGGAAGTAGCAATTACCGAAATTGAAAATCGGTTCAAATCGCTGCTCGGAGAGCACGCCACAGGGACAACCGATGAGTATATTGTGAAATGGCAAAATCGCAACCGAACCGGCGTGGACAGCAAGATCCTGAAAGATATGCACCCCGATATCTTTGAAGCATGCTCGAAGATGACCCACTACCGACAATTCAGCATCAAAAAGGCGGGTAAGTCGAATGACGACTAGAGCGGGAACCTTATTCGAACAACTGAATGCCCCCTTCCCCTTCGCAGAATACCAATACGATTCATTCGGCGATCATTGCTACATTTCGGGTCAATCGGTTACGGAACGATTGAATCAAGTGCTGGGTGTTGGCTACTGGAAGTATGAAGGATTGCAACATACCGAAAAAATCGTCCAAGACCCGAACGGGAAAAATCCGCGTGTCAAGATTTATGTCCAGTTCAGCTTCTTTAATGCCGACTTGCAAGAATGGATTACGTTTATCGATGTTGGCAGTGAGCAAATAAAAACGGGTATGAACGAAGGAGATGCCACTAAGAGCGCAATCACGGACGGGATGAAAAAGTGTGCCAGCCGCATTGGCGTGGCCAGCGATCTGTACAAAGGGTTAATTCGATGGAACAAGCAACAGCAGACCATTCTCTTGCCCGATCATTATCAGCAGTATTATCAAGAAAAATGCTGGGTGAATGCTCCTGTTGCCACTTCTCCTTCTTTATCTAACAACCGTACATCACGCAAATCCGAGTTAACCGACAAACTCAAGAACAAGTCTTCTGCCATCCAACAAAAAATCAAAGCAGCATGGCAAGAGTTAGCCGGGAGCTTGGATGGACTGGATGAGTGGTATGCAAAGAAGCAACAAGAGCAAGCTACCGATCAGCAATTGTTAAGCATTCTTCAAAAGAAGTTGATCGAAAAAAGGAGCGCGGCGAGTGCGCAAATTAAATAAACGGTCGGACATCTCATCCGGCCGTTTATTTGTGTATTTATGTTCAGGGAGATGATGACCATGTTTACCGGAGACAAATACTGTACGCCAGGCATTCGATCCCGGATTCCCGTTTACTTGCAAAACATACTGTGGTACATGATCGAAACAATGGTAGTCCCGCACAAGGATGATCTACAAGTTTTTCAATTAGAAGGCGTTTATGAAGCCGGCAAGTGGAAGCAAAAAATCGTCCACTCCCAAGCACAATCGGATTACAGCCAATCATACGCCATCTGCACAAAAAGCATCTTTACCTGCAAAATCTTCGTCATCGACGACCGCACGCATTGCACCATGTTACTGGCAGAAGAGTATTAAGTCCGTACCGAAATTTGTGTATTTTGGTATATATATTATAACCAGGACATCATGCTAGATGATGGTCACCAGAAACGCGGGGGAACGTAGGAACGTCTCCCCTCTTATTTTTTGTCTCGAAACCAAAGAACCTGCTTCACGAACTCATAAACAGCCTTCTTCTCTTCTTCCGTTCTTCCACGCAGTTCAAAGAGGATTTTATCCGCATAAGATGGCTCCGCCTCGATAGCGGTGCCATGATCGAAGTGGAACAATTCATCCAGTCTCGTATCCAGCGCTGTTGCAATTTTATCTAAAGTCACAATAGTCGGGCTCTTTTCACCGCGCTCTACTTGTCCCAAATAGGAAGTGTTTAACCCGGATTTAAAAGCGAGTTTTTCCTGGCTTAGTCCTCTGCTCTGTCGTAAAGCTCTGATCTTTTCACCAACCAAAACCGCAATATTACTCACACAACCACCTATCTTCCTGCCTTATATATCAAACGATAGATGGTCTAACACATAGTAACAACGCACTATAGAAACTATATTTAATAGCGTCTATAGACATTGATAAAAGATGTCGAATTTCATATACTTAATGGAGAATCTTGGGGAATTCAGTTTTATCCTGTACTAGAATTCCAGAAGGGAGAAGTCATATTTGTCTATTGAAATTACGAATCAGACAGAGACAGTTCGCAAAAAATCGTTATTTAAGAGGTGGTGGCTGTGGCTTTTAGTCCTTATCGGAGTTGTTGTCATCATCGGGGCTCTTGCTTCCTCGAATCCAAAACCACTCGAATTATCAGACTTATCCGGAGAAAGTAAGGAAAGCGCTATTGCCAAGCTCGGCAAACCGGATAAATCATGGATCGTTCGAGACGATGAGGACGGCTTCTATTACATGTATCCGTTCGGGGTTACACTGTTTGGCAATGGAAACTTGGTATCGGAGATTTCTCTGACTTATGCCGAGGACGGAGCTAAAAGCAATAAGAAATACAGCATCCTCGGAATGACCTTAGGTATGAATTTTAATGACTACACCAAAGAAAATCCCGATGTTTTTCGAGCACCGAATCTGGATCTGGTCTCCCCGGAAGGACAGCGCTCTCGTATGTATCATGATATGCAGGAAGACACCATTCTGAACTTGCTCACCGAGTCCGACCGCATCGTCGGTGTCCGTTATGTCCACTACACAAATAGCGACGAGTCGAATGCGGTAGACCTTGCCAACTACATTGGAAATATCAAGCCGGAGCAACTTATGGGAGAGTTAGGCGTGACATCTACGATTACTGGTAATGCAGAAAACACGTACTACTTTGGACAAGCCAATAAGGCCAACTGGGTCAAAAGCGATACCGCGAACGGTCAAATTCGCGAGATCACGATCACAGACGGACGATTCTTTAATATCGGTGGTCAGCGTGTCGGAGATACTGCGGAACAGGCCGCCGCGGCGCTTGGCACCCCGATTTCTACAACAGAAGAAGCGGATGGAGTGACCGTCAGTACGTTTAAATACTCAGCGCCCAATACATTAAACGATTGTATCGTAGAAGTTCGCAGCTCCAACGGAAAAATCGTCTCTATACAGGCAACCTTACAATCTACACTCGCCGATTCGTTATTGCCATCGGTCGAAGAGAGAGAGTCTGCGCCTGTAACGGAGAAATCATCGGATACGCCTACAGATACTTGGCCAACGCTAAGTTTGGAGCAACAGATTGAATTCAACCAATATTTCAGTGAATTCAGTGCAGTGAACTTCGGTACTTCCCCTTATATCAAGGATAGTGCGATCAGTTCGTACAGTGCGGATGAACTCATTCGATTTGCAATTGAGCGGAATCTAAAATTTGGTCAAGACAACAGCTATAGTTTCGATCCGAAAAACGACAATGAGTTGATCATGCATCAAGACTTGGTTGCTGAAGTTATCGAACAATTCTTTGGCATTCAAATTAATCACAAGTCCATTTCCGGTTACAAATATAAAGACGGATTCTATCGATGGGATGCGTACAGATGGGTATATACGGATTCTAACCTATTCTCTCAAGTACAACGGTTATTGGATAATCAGGACGGCACATTGACGGGTGAAATTGGCGTATATCAGGACCTGAACGACTATGGCTTCTTTAATAATGAAGACCCAAACAATTTGCAGGCTAAAGCCATTCGCTATCAACCTCAAACTGCTTGGTCGGATGCTTCAAACTTTTCTTATATCGGCACAGTAAAAGCAACGATTAAACAGTCGGATTCCAAGAGCTGGATCGTGACTGATTATAAAGTGGAGAGCATGTACTGAGTTTATGAAAACTTCACTTTAGGAAAGGGGAAAACAATCTTGATCGCTGTTTACGTACTACTTTGTATTCCTTTTGGCTGGGCCTTTATTAGCCGTTTGCAGAAGAACGTCACTGTGTTCACTTCTATTTCCAACTACATCGTATATAAGATTATTCTGGCTACTTTCATCGGATGGACGGTAGCTCCGTTTTATCTGATCTACTTTATCTTCAAAATCATTCGTGGGTCTAAGAGTAAAAAAGAAGCACCAACAAAATAATCGAAAGAAAGTAGGACTCCCATGAAAAAACCATTATTCAGCATGATTCTTATTATTGCCCTGTCATTCTCCATGTTTCAGACGGCATTTGCATCATCCGATCTTTACTTTAAACTTGGTCAAAATGAAGATGGTCCACACATCTCAATAACTGAAGATGGTGTCGAAATGTTCCCAGTTGATCAGATATTTAAGTTTGTTGATCCTGCGGATCAAGGTGGGGAATATGTTAATCTGAATCAATCTCCATGGCAGTCTAGTATAGTATTTCAAAATCGGTGCTTTGTAATAACAAGAGGATCGACAGAAATTAATGAAATGATAAATAGTGATGCAGGCTGTTTTGAAGTTAAGAAAACCTATACGATAGAGAAACCGGCACGTTATTTAGATGATCCGACAAAAGGTGTTCTTGCACCACTAAGTTTTATCAGTAAAGTTTTATCAGATAACCCTGACAATAACTTCACTAAATTCGAAACAAAATATGATGATAACAATGATATACTGACGTTCACTCCATATACAAAGAGTGCAGCCGGAACAAGTAAGAAGCAAATCGTTAATCCCGTCAAGCTTGCGATGAAGATCAACAGTCCTTGGTTGTTGACAGCAGATGACGGTAAGAACTTTGACGATAACGATCATAGCGTCACTCCCGTTATCCGTGGCGGCAGCACACTACTTCCTATTGCACCTGTTATCCAACGATTAGGCGGAACTACCACATGGAATGAGGATGAACGGAAAGTCACGATCAGTCTCGCAGATACCACAATTGATCTCTGGATCGATTTAAATATCGCGTCCGTGAATGGAGTTAAGAAAAAATTAGAAGTTGCACCGACAATAATCAACGGGAGAACAATGACTCCTCTTAGATTCGTTACGGAAAACCTCGGAGCCACAGTTAGCTGGGATCAAGGTTCCCAAATGATATTGTTGTATTATGGTGGAGCTGAAGAAAAGGCCGCCGATTTATTAGAATTCAGTTTTAAAATCGGCATACTTGATGCTACCCAAAAGAGTCAGGATAACCGAAAATCATTGGTTGATATTGTGAGCGAGAATCAAAAGAAACATGATATGGTGCAATATAATGATAATGACCCATTGGATTATTACGGAAACACGATACACGTTGGAGATACTGTGATGTCTGGGACATTTTATGGCGTTGTAAAGAAAATAGACCGAACCAAGGTCCTCGTTTATTGGAACAGAGCCAATTATCTAGTTATTGGAAAAGGTGAGGAACTTAAGACAGCTGCACTATTTGGTATCGACTGGTTAGGTGAACAATGGTTTGAGGCTAAAACAGTTACAGTCAGTAATTGAATAACTCCCCCTGTTTCGGCAGCTTCATTCTTTTACTTTTTGAAAAACAACTAATTAACAACAACTCTCAATAGCTGCGTAAACTCCTTATCCATTTCTTCAACCAAATTGGGGATATGCCTGTATCCCCAATTAACAGGAATGGTAACGGGGTTTATGCCGCTTTTTTTAATTTTTTTAATCAAGGCATTGAATGCTTCTACTCTTTTGAGTTCCGTCGCATCCTCACTATATGCCATCTTCGCCTTATGAATGGAACGTTTCTGATTGATCAACAACAACACTTCAATCATTTTGTTAATTGTCTTGGACTTGTACTGAGTATTGCCCTGGATCATCCGCTTCGCTTCTTCCAAAGTATAATAATCCTCGAATCCGACCGTCTTCTCATAATAATCATAGATCAGTTTTCTCGACAATTCCTCATTCATAAAATGATGACAATCACGGTACCTCCAGCCTAGTTTCTGCTTTAAGCTGTTTGTTTTCCCATTCAGACATTGAATTTCAATCCGAATAATTTGGTTCGCATCTTCAAGCCTCTCATAGTCCGCAAACTCACTTTGCATTTGGTACTCTTTGTTATAAATATTGACTCCTACTGAGTGGCCCTTTGTCTGTATATAGAAGCTATTCTTATAAGCGACCTGCCTCCCAGACTTTTTATCCAATTCCGTAACAAGATAAAAGTGAGCAGGGATATCTGCCCTGCTGATTAACTCCATATAGGCTTCATGTAAGACCGTACGGATATTGATACAGTAATCAATTCGTTTGACCTGATACTCGTCAATGGCATTAAGTTTGTAAAATAGTTGTAATGGGCTTAACTCCACACGCTCTTGAAGCGGCTTTAAGGCCTCCTTGAACCGATCACATATTTGTGGGAATTCACTTGCCTTTGCGACCTTTACATACTCTCGTTTTTGTATAAGTGCTTTTGGATTTAGTCGTATTTCAATAGCATGATAGTAGATTCCAGATGAAAATTCCTCTGCATACTTTTCACACGAGAACCTCGGACCCTTGAGTAACGTACGACGGAGTAAAATGGTAATACCACGGCTACCGTAAAGGGTATATACATTTAAATCGGGACACCTTTTATCTCGATAGCGCCTGGAATTCTGTTCGTCAGACAGCTTCTCCAAAATAGATTTAATAATTGGATAGTCGATTGCCTGAATTGGTTGAAATAATAATACGGTGTGGAACATAGTTATTTCTCCCTTCCTCAATATACTACCTGCACAATTTTGTGGTTAAACAATTGCTTTTCATGTTACGGAAAAATAACTGATAATTATAAATATTGTTAATTAATATTATTAATAAAATAAATACATATATATCGCCTCATCTCTTTTTTTAGACATTCAATTAAATAACTGTTATGTAAAATGTAATAAAATATAAGGTCGTGCAACAAAGTTAGAGTTGATTTAATAAACAGTAGATTAATAAAAATTGCGTGAGGAGCGTGAAAAAATGTATGATGATTACAATGAAATTTTGACCGTTTCACAATTAGCCGAGTTGCTTCAAATCGGTTTAAATACTGCTTATTATCTGGTGAATTCTGGCGAGATCGAATCGTTCAAAGTTAAAAACTCTTACCGTGTACAACGAAGTGCCATAACTGATTACATAATTAGTAGGAGCAAAAGGAAATTGGGGGAAGATTGAATGTTGCATTCAGAATTCATTATTGAGAGAAAAAAAGCGCTGTTCTCAGATAAAAATAATATGAATTTCCCGGAAAAATATCACATTCAAAAAAATGTACTTTTCCCACCTGCCTTTTTTGATAGATTAAACGATGCTACGAGCCCTACAGAATTCAAGCTGCTCTGCATTATCCACCATCATTTGTATTTGTTTCCCGATACAATTGCAAACTTTATCGATAATAAAGGGCTTGAAATTGATATAATTGATGATCTCACACAACATCTTGCCTTGATTACCCACGTAGCTACAAAGACAAACGAGCAACCTATAGAGGAATCGGTAGCCATTCCTTATGTTAATCAACTGATGAAGTTCCTTATTAATAAGGAAGAGAATGAGGAATTGGATCTAAAAGATCATGATCCCAATAACGAGACTCGTCTACATGGCGATGATATCTCTTATCTGCCTCGGGAACAAAAAGCAGACGCAATAATCATCGATTTAACCACTTATAACTCTCACTTACCCCCGCAAGCTCTTCCGCTACGGGCATTCATTGCTATATATCAACAACTGCATAATGAACTTAAATACAGTAAGGGGAAGAGACCCAGTATTGAGGCATACAAAAACTTCGGGGGTAATCTTACTCCTGAAAGAAAGCTACATAATCGCTATTGGGGTTATTTTCGTAATTCATTGCAAATGGTTCCTTCATCCAGTTGGAATTTAAATTTGGTGCTCTTTGAATGGGAGTATAATATCGTCTTAGCCAGCCACATCAATGAAGCTACAAAGGAACTGCCGAATGCTTTTAAGCTCTGGTCACGCAAAGTGTTGAGTTTGACCGCATTATTGCCTATCGTTGAGAGCAGATTGTTTTTAATTAAATACTATACTGAGCATCAAATATCGATTTTGGAAGAAACAAATTGGAGTGCACCCACACTCTCAGTAAAAAAATCAAATATCACCGATGCAATGCTTAAACTCGCTTCAGATTGGATTTCAATGTCCTTAATTATTATCCCCATATTGGAAATTAACACACAACGCATATTGGCCGATGAAGATAGCACCCTTTTGGAAGAGCTATTGGATGGAGAAACTCCCCGCTTAATTTTAAAGGATGTTGAAGAAATTGAAGAAACCTTGCATGAGATTCACCACGTCCAGTCCCTTTATAGAAAACATAAGCTTTGGGATATCCAGTTGATAATAAACGAATTTCTAAAAGCAAACCCCGACGATAATTTTACAATTGACAGTCAGACGATTGAACTCGTTTGTAATTTTGTGAGAGACAAGTATTTTCGTGACTTCCTGACATAATGCTCCGAACAAGTTCAAGTGCTCACATATTATAGAAAAGCCATCTTTCCCCGACGGGAGAGATGGCTTTTCTATTTCCATTTCACAATCTTTGAATTTTGTCAACCGATCTAAATCATTCCCATTTTTTATGTAATATCCCGAATCGACAAATCCCTCTAGACTGAAATTGTAAGTTCACACGAGGGAGGAGAATAAATGTCGAGCAAACACTCAAATCCAGTAATAGCCCTTAAGCCGCCTTAAGTCACTTCAAATTCTTACATGATCTTTGAAAACCAAATAGTCCTAAAAGGGGAGTACGCTATGACAGCCAACACAGCAAGTCTGTCCAGCATCCTGAGGGGTGTAGCTGATTCCGTTAAAAACGGCCAGCAATTTGAGGCCGCTCTGATTGAACCTCTCAACAAATTCTTGGCCTCAGAATCGCTTCGTACCAATTTTCTGATAAAAGAAGATGGGAGCGTGAGCGTAATCAGACGTACAAAGGAATTCAAGCTTTCCAATACTTTTGTTCTGCCCATAGGTGACAAAATTATTCACCATCCTGACCATGACGAACGATACCTTAAAGTCATTTGCTTGATGAAGGGCGCCTGGCATGCGCCGATATATCTTTCTCCAAGTCAGCTAAGGAATGATCAAGACTGGGTGAGGAAATCACTCGGTTTCAAATCCGTAATCTGGGGAAGTTACAGTTACGTTGTCGAGTACGTCAATACGTTATGTGCGCTTGTGCCAACTGTTCATGAGTACGCCTATATTGGCTGGTCAAAGACCCATACAGGTATTTATATCACCGGAAGTGGAGTAATTGGAGACAGCGGAACGCTTGATATTGCTGCTCATCCTTCTATTCAGAAGTTCGAGCTTCCGAAACCGGAAATCACGAAATACACTGCTCTAAAAACTGTCATTGAGACGTTTCTTGAACTTGGTTCGCATGGCTTCACTTTCACTGCACTGTCGTATATGCTTCTCGGTTGTTACAAATCGTTGTTGGAGCAGCTCCCTTTTAGCCCTGAATTTGTATATTACATTTATGGCACGACTGGAAGCAGGAAGACCGCCTCTAGCAAAGTATTCTTCAACACCTTCAACGATTGGGAGAGAGTCCCTGTGAATTTCACAGCCACTGCGCCCGCTATTGAGTTACAAAGAATGCTACGGCGGGATACCGTCCTCTTAATTGATGACATCCCCCCTACTGTCAGTCTCCAGGAGCGGAATGTCATTCAATCGAAGCTTGAAGCTATTTTTCGGTCAACCGGCGATTCTACCGGACGTCAAAAGATGGTGAGTCCGAATCATAGCATGGAGATGAAAGCACAAGGGCTGGCGGCAGTGACGGCGGAAGACGTATATGTAAAGAGCGCATCATCGTTAGCCCGCGGCTTCTTTGTCAAGATGGATTCCAACACAGTCAGACTTGACAAGTTATCCCTTGCACAGCGCCTTCACAATCATTATTCAGCTATGATTTATCACTTTATCGAATACATCTCGAAAGATGTGAATTCGTTCGTCACCCGTGTGGCCGACTTGTACAAGACATACGAGCATTTCTTTTCTCGTCATCATGAAACTGCACATGGCAGACAGATTGCAAGTGCCGCGTGGCTTCAAACGTCGTTTGAAATCTTTCTAGAATTTGCTCTGGCTCACGAAGTTCTGGAAGAAGATGAAATGACGGAGTTGCTTCAAGAGAATGAAGACATCCTGCATGACAAAGTTGCCGAAATGGTCAAACATAGTCATGCAAATGGGGAAGTCGAGCTTTTTGTTCGAGCCATCAAGGAATTGCTGGCTTCTGGATCACTGCTCTTATCCGACATTAAGCTGATAGACCGAAGCAAAACTGCGGACTTACCTCCGTCACACCCAAAAGCGCTTGGCTACCGTGATTCGGCGTTCATCTACTTGTTGAGCGATTCTGTTTATAACCGAGTATGCGCACACTATGCCAAGCAGAACAAAACATTTCCCGTAACACAGGAGATGCTATGGAGCAGCTTGCAGGACAAAAAACTGCTTGTACCGGATCGCAACAAAGACGGCACTCGAACTGTTCGTTTAACGGTTAACGGAGATCGCATCCCGGTTATCCGTTTGAACCGCGAAGTGTACGAATGTTGGGGAGAACATCCTTATGACGTGGATGCTAGATTTTTGCCAGGCAGCTTGGCAGGAATGCTTAACTTCCGATAACTACTGCGGTTATCCTGCCGAGTTCTAGCCGGGCAATGCCCATCGTGCCAAAACAAATATACTGAAGGAGTGTTTCCACCATGCGTTCAAAGCCTCCCATATTCGAACGTTTCATCATAGCGGACTGTCTCTACCATCAAGTGTTGAATGATGAAGAAAGTACTGCATTCGACCAATTAAAAGCAGAAGCCCGCAATCGAAATCCCTGGGCTGTAACGCGGCTAGCTCAACTCGCCATTGAAGGAAGGTCCATGTATTACGATGTTAAAAACTCAGTTGAACATGGGATACAAATGCTCCTCCCATTGGCAGAACGCGGGTTTGCATTCGCACAATACAGGCTGGCGGAGGCTTATCTGATGTTAGACCAAGAAGCAAAAGCCATTGATTTATTGGAAAAATGCCTGAAAGCAAGGATTCCAGATGCCGCACATAGGCTTGCCCTGCTATACGAACATCAAAATCCTAAGCGCGCAGAAAAATGCCTCAAACTCGCAGAGAAGTGGGGATTTAATGAAGCAGAGTTTGTTGAATCAGCTAGAGGCAAAGCCATCTCGAATAACAATACTGCTTCTAGTAATCTGCCTATTACCGATACGAACTTTGACCGTGAAATTGACTCCGATTATGTTGAACGAAAGTCGGTGCTCTGGCTGAATAGAAATCGTTGGGAGTCGACGTCAGATGTGCAAGTCTACAAATCCAGGAGTTCAAACGGGCAGTAATGGAAAACTCCATAAAGTGATTTATACATCATAATAGTAGGAGGAACATGAAATGCGTCGAGCAAAACAAGAACTGACACAAGCTGATGTGTCTAAATTGTGGGATGAAGAAACATGCTTGCTTCATCTGGAAAAGGAGAAGTTGAACCTTGCATGGCTGTTATTCCGCCTTCTATTTCCATCCAATAGTCATCGTACCAAGCTGTATTGTCCTAATCGCACCGAACATCCAACTGATCGGATGATTAGGTTGGGATATTCTGAATTCGATCATACTCTTGTTCTCGCTGTATTGAGGTCGTGGATTGATCTGGAAGAAAAGCATTTCGACCTTACCAGTGCTTGGGATGAAGCAAGCGATGAAACAGGAGATTATCGTTGCATCGTCACGAGCCACAGATTCCTTTGTCCCGTGTTGTTAGTTAGGACGCTGATTAAATTTCTTATTCAGTTTTCAAAGCATATTCAATACTTAGGAGAGAGCTACAAAGTCGGTTGAACGTCAAGCCTCATCCCTCAATATAAACACTACTTTAAACGGAGGTATCAAAATGGAAAAAATCACTTTGTCAGTTAAAGATGCCGCTAATGTGAATGCTAATCTAAATTGTGACCACCCTGCAGGGGTTCGCTCATCAAAAAAATGACCACCTGAGCATCACTTTCCTGTAACCTTGGAGTTGCTGAGACAACAAGGGATACAGGAGGAAAGGGAA
>NZ_SIRE01000041.1 GCF_004307995.1 Paenibacillus thalictri
AGTTGTCGCAAACTTAACGATAGGAGGATAATGGGATGCTGGCAAGTGTCTCTTTTCTTTGCAATTAGTTAAGCATTTTTATGCTGCAATGTTCGGCACTTTTAGTATGCAATATACAAACTGTCGAGCTGCGCAACCGTGTCGATCGTTATCGCCTTCCTCAAGTGGCTTATTGCTAGCGAAGCCATGCGCGATAATGTCGCTGACGGAGGAACAAGTCGCATTTTGGTAACCCTTGTAGCTTTTGATCTACAGCTTGTCGCTATGCTTCAAAATAATGTCCCCGAATATGCGCTCAATTTCGTTCGTAGTGATGCTTGGTTTGATGAGAGGAGAGATTCTGCGATGGCATTCGGCCACCACATGGCGTGTTTTACGAATGGCACAAAAATTCGGCTTTCTCCACTTTAATTTATGCGACTATTGGAGGATGTTTCTGGAAAATGTCGAATTAGTAAGTAAGTCAACTATTTAACTAGGGAGACCACGCCGTGCTTGATATTAGTCCATTTTCTAAAAAGATGTTAGAGGTATTGAAACTTGGCTAATCACCACATTTGTTTACATACTCTAAAAGAACTCCGGAAGCAAGAGGAAGGGGAGTTTCCTCAAATTTGTCCATATGCTTATGCCTATGTATTTTGGAAACACACTTTGCTACGGACCGATCATTTTTATACCTTGATAAGAGCGGATGAAACCAATCGTAAAACATACGAAGGGTTTGAATATGCGACTCAACTCATCCAAAAACATATCATTGACTTTAAAGAGAAGCTGTTTAACCATACCAATCTTTATGAATTTGATAACAGAAGATTGTTTGATTGGATCGTAAACCGATTCACATCCGATTTGTGTTTAAATTATTTCTATCAATGGCTTGAAATTGCAAAAAAAGGATCCGAACAAATCCGTGTTCCTGATTGGAATAAAGTTTCATGGATGATAGAAAACAGTATCCCTAAGATGATCTTTAAACTCAAATCCAATGTATATGAGCCACAATTTGTCCAGATAGTCACAAAAAAAGAATCAAGAAATTGAAAACCCATCCATCGCGCGATGGGTTTTCGTCTGTCGGGAATGGGATAAGGTGTCATCCGACAAAATTTATATGCAGTAAGCAGTAAGGTTTATAGGCGATTTTTAGACATATGTATAAAATACGGGTTTTGTGAATATGTTTACCAGCAAAGTTCCTGTCCGGGCCTATCCGGGCTCCAAAAAACAAAAGCCCCAAAAAATCAGGGCTTTTGTCAACGAATCCGCAAAATGCGGAAATTTTTTATTTTCGCGCAAACCAAAAAGGTTACACATTAAAACTTTCTTACCATGCTGGTTAAACGTTCAACTTGTTCAGGATCATAATGTGAAAAGAACAAAGTTTCTCTTCTATCTAAAGCAGCAATAACATCCATATCTTCATTTGTTAATTCAAAATCAAATACATCAATATTCTGTTTCATTCTTTCCTTATTCACTGTTTTAGGAATCACCGATACACCAATTTGAATCAAGTATCTCAAAGCTACTTGAGCACTGGATTTATTGTATTTATCTCCAATTGCGTTTAATGTTTCATTACTAAATAAGTTGTTTTTTCCTTCTGCAAAAGGTGCCCAGGCCTGGATTTGCACTCCATATTTCTTCATGATTTCTCGAGCCTTTACTTGTTGATTAAATACATGTGTTTCAACCTGATTTACTGCCGGAATAACTTGATTGTATTTTATCAGGTCGATTAATCTGTCAGGATAGAAATTACTTACACCTATTGCTCTCAATTTTCCTTCCTTATATAGTTCTTCCATGGCACGATACGTTCCATAGTAATCATTAAAGGGCTGATGGATTAATAATAAATCTACATAATCAAGCTGAAGTCTTTCTAATGATCCTTCGATAGATTTTTTTGCATTTTCATATCCATAAGTGGAAATCCAGATCTTTGTAGTAATGAATAATTCCTCTCTTGGAACCCCGCATTTTCCAATAGCATTTCCAACAGCCACTTCATTGCCGTAGCCCTGAGCAGTGTCGATTAAGCGGTAACCTACCTCAATTGCGTCCAACACACACTTTTCACATTGTCCATGATCTGGAATTTGGAACACCCCATATCCCAAAATTGGCATTTTCACACCATTGTTTAATTCTACGTACTTCATACCGATTTCTCCTCGTATAGTATTTCTTGAAGGTTGTTGTTGAACCAATTTCCAGTACCCTAGGGTACTGGCGGCCGCCTTCAAAATTTCCAATTCAGATCTTTGAAAAACGAAAAATATATGAAAATTCTAAATAGGGACTGGACTTTTCGTGATGCTTCCAGACATTCGGGGAAATTCTTTCTTCTCCTGTAGTTCGACTACTCTTAAAGTCTGTTTCCCTGGCACTCGCGCGGCACTTCTTACCCGCTGGCTGTTCCCTCCGGCACTCCATGCCCGAAGATAGCCTCCTTTGTTATAGTCCTTCAATCAATTCCCAGTAAAATTATGGTAATACGCTGGTTTTTAGGCTGGGTCTAGTTTAGTGATGCCATTTTTCCTGACTCCTGTCTCAGATGAGACGTCTCAACAATCGGAACAAATTCTTGTCATTTTTCAGTTTGCTCCAACTACTGGATGAGGAACATACGGTTCTTCCATATAAGCAACTTCTTCAGGTGTTAACTTCACCGAAAGTGAACCTACCGCATCTTCAAGGTGAGTCAACTTCGTTGCCCCAACAATAGGTGCTGTTACCGGTTGTTTTTGCAACAACCAAGCAAGTGCGATTTGTGATCGGGGAACTTCATGTATATTTGCCAGTTCCGCCGCGCGATCCACAATAGATTGATCAGCATCTGCCATCGCATCGTATTTTCTTTTTTGAATTTGATCGGTTTCGGAACGATGAGTTGTTTCCCCACGATCACGCGTCAATCTTCCTGATGCAAGCGGACTATATGGAATCACACCGATTTTTTCTTCCTTACAAAGAGGCAACATCTCTCGCTCCTCTTCACGATATATGAGATTTAAATGGTTCTGCATGGATACAAACCGTGTCCATCCGTTTTTTTCTGCCACATGAAGTGCCTTTTGGAACTGCCACGCATACATCGCTGAAGCACCGATGTATCTTGCTTTGCCAGCTTTGACCACATCGTGCATTGCTTCCATGGTCTCTTCGATAGGCGTATTGTAGTCCCAACGATGGATTTGATACAAATCAACGTAGTCGGTTCCCAATCTCTTGAGGCTTTTATCAATTTCACTCATGATTGCCTTTCGGGATAGCCCTGCACCATTTGGACCTTGGTGCATACGCCCCCAAACCTTCGTAGCGAGGACAATTTCATCCCGATTGGCATAATCCTTTAGCGCTCGTCCAACAAATTCCTCGCTTGTTCCATCTGAATATATGTTCGCAGTATCAAAAAAATTGATACCTAGTTCAAGTGCTTTTTTAATAACCGGGCGGCTATTCTCTTCATCAATTACCCATTGGTGTGTCCACCGTTCCGCTACACCAAAGCCCATACAACCGAGACAAATTCGGGACACTTCTAAGCCTGTATTTCCGAGTTTCACATACTCCATTTGATAGTTCCTCGCTCTCAAATAATATTTGTTCATTCAAACATTAAACATCAATTTTTCTAAGCTGTTAAACCCGCTTGTTGTGAAATTCATCGCCCTCACTATTGTGAAAGAAGGTGGTATTTCGGATATCCCAAGTGCTCTTAACTAAACTCGCGACGACGAGGCAATGAGAACCACAGTCCATCGAGCCATGCCAATTGCTGTTCTGTTAATGTTAATTCATCCATGTCAGCAGCGCGAAGACTCGCGTCCAATTGCTCTGGACGACTTGCACCAATGATTGCGGATGTGATTCCCGGTTGTTGTGTAACCCAACGTAAAGCCGTCGTGACTGGATCAAAGCTATTCTCTCGGCACCAAGATTGGTATCGTTCAACAGCGTCGAATTGCGCCTCTTGCCAATAACGTTCCTGATACAACGAACCAGCATTGTTTCCGAGTCCGAAACGAGTCCCCTCTTCGACACTTGCATTTTTAGTATAACGGCCTGTGAGCATGCCTCCAGCAAGTGGGTTGTAACTGATAATGCCAAGTCCTTCATCAAGTGCCATCGGAACCAAGTCGTCCTCAATCATACGAAACAACAGATTGTAGCGCGGCTGAACGCTCACGATGCGGGCATAATTTTTTCTGTCCGCAATTCCGTTGGCTTTTGCCACTTGCCAAGCACGCCAATTGGATACTCCTATGTAACGGACCTTACCTTGCTCAACGAGATCATCAAACGCACGTAATGTTTCATCTATGGGTGTGCTTGGGTCAAATTGATGAGCTTGATAGAGGTCGAGATAATCCGTCTTTAGGCGGCGAAGGCTATCCTCAACGGCGGTTATGATATGCTTCCTACTTAGCCCCCGATCATTTGCTCCAGGTCCCATCGCGCCGAAACACTTGGATGCCAGCACCACTTTGTCTCGTTTACCTTCTAGCCATTCTCCTATAATCGACTCGGTTGCGCCCGCGACGGCATAGGAAGCCCTCCCGATGGGATACACGTCTGCCGTGTCGATAAAATTTACACCGGCATCGAACGACTTATCAAGAATCTCGAAGGAGGTTTTTTTGTCAGCTTGATTGCCAAAAGTCATCGTGCCCAGACACAAATACGTTACTTTTAATCCGGTATGTCCTAAAGAACGATTTTTCATAATCATTCACCTCTCCTAATATTTTTTTATTTTAGCTACATCAGACAGTTTCGTTAATTTATATATCTGTTGAGAATAGTTCCTTTGTATTCTGAAAATTCAAACATTAACCCTTGACACTTCTCCCTTCCTATTGTTATTCGATAACCGTTTCACCAAGAAAATGTACAACAACATAGAGAAAGTAACCGACACAGCACTGATCGTAAATAATACTTGGTAACTCGTGAACAGGGAAACCCAACCAAGCATCATGGCGCCTAACCCAATACCGAGGTCGACAGCAGTCAATAGTGAAGCGTTGGCGCCCCCTTTACGGTCCGGATCAGCAAGCCGGATCGTTGCTGATTGAAGAGTTGGATGCGCGGAGCCATAGCCGATACCATACAGAATCGCCGAAACAAGCACACCGAACAGTCCGGTCGAGAAACTCAGGTTGATCAAGGCCAAAATCGTAATAACGAAGGCTGGTATAATGACTACCATCTCACCATGCCGGTCTACAAGTTTTCCCGCAAAGGGACGAATCAGGAGGAGTGTTGCAGCATAAGCCATAAAGAACGAGCCGGGATTAACATTGATTCCGTTAGCGAATAGCGGGACGAAGGTGGTAATACCGCCATAAGCGATGGCGTGAAAAAAGGCTGAAACTGTGACAGGGAACACCGATTTTTCGAAAAACTTAACTTTCCTTGTACCCGATTGCGCCTGGAAAGGCATTTTTGCCCCAAACGTTAAAAATAATGCTGCAGCCGAGAGGCCGACGGCAGAAAGAAACAGAGTGTGATACGAGTAGTTCTGTGAAACCCAAATGCCGAACATCGGGCCAACCGCCATGGCCATGGTCGTAGCTATGCCAAACCAACCCAAGCCTTCACCGCGTCGGGCTGACGGGATTATATCCGAAATCGCCGTTTGAACAGCGGTTGTGGAAACAGCCCAGCCCATTCCATGCAATATTCTGAGCACTATCAATACGATTATTCCGCCTATCCACGTATACATATACATCGTCAAGGTGAAAAAAAGTAACCCGAAGACGATAAACGGGCGTCTACCGAATCGGTCCAGCAGCACGCCGACGATCGGTCGAAAAATAACGGCAGACAGCATAAACGCACCCGCGGCCAGACCAACCTGTGCTTCCGTGCCTCCCATTTGCTTAATGAACAGCGGAAGCGTCGGGTACAGCGAATAAAATCCGCTGAACAGGAAAAACATTCCTATGCTTATAAGAATAAACGCCTTAGTCCACAAACGTTCCATTTAGTTGAACACCTCAGATTCCTAATTTTCTGAGCATAATGAGTTACGATGCCCTCAAACGTAAGAAGAACCTGTTTAACTGCTTTCACTGCGTGGGTGGATTGGGGATAACTTGACCCTGGGGCTCGCCCTGAACATAATTTTATTATGCAACAAATAAAATGAGAGCGCTATCCTAATCGTCCTAAATGATTGCCTAATCCTCTCATAATCGCCAGCCATATGCAGGTATCCCAGGTGCCTGGGGCTTCCTGCTCCCAATGTGATCTGACTCTCCTCTGTTTTATATGAACGAATAAAAAAACACGAGTCCATATAGGCCGTGTTTGACAAATTGGCTAGCCCGGCGGTCATCACTTGAATAGTGAGAAGACCCGTGGTTTTGCTTCACTGCCTTTCGACAGTTTTGCCTTTTTCCATATTCAGTTGCCTGTCAACTGAAATTGCAATTTTAGTACAATCGCTCCAATCATTGACATAGCGACATGTGCTTTTTCCGGGCCATTTCTAATGCTTCATGCCACCCATGTTGTCGCTGCTTGCAGTTCCCGAATTCGTAAGCTCGCTTTCAGTTACCCATTGATGGTTTTTAACCATTTGCCCACCTGTAGTTGGCATATAATCAACCATATATACCGTTGTTTGTTCCGCCGAATCAATCGTAGCCTTTGCGCCGTCCATCCCCTTCATATGATCGGCTTGTAATACAACTTCATCACCAAGTTTGAACGTCTTATTCCCAGCATCCTTTAATTCCTCTTGAATGACCCATTTGTGATTTGTTACTCTTTCTCCACCGATAGTCGGCGTATAAGATACTGCATAAACGATTGTACTGTATGCACCAACAATCGTTGCTTTCGCTCCATTCATTCCTGCCATGTGATCGGCTTTTATCGTTGCCTGACTGCCCACCTTAAAGGTTGGCTTTGGTGCCGCTTTCAGACCTGCAGGAACTTTACCGGAACCAGAGTGATCCATACCTTTCATATCCGACCCAGACATGGCATTTCCGTTATTGGGACCCCTATTCGCCGAATCCCCATTGTTTGTACTTTTTCCACATCCACTTAAAGCAAGAACCACCAAAAGAGAGAGACTCAAGATAATCCATTTCTTTTTCATGTTTAGAACTACTCCTTTACAAATCAGTTTATTTTCGATACTTTACCTTAACTGCTTTTAGTCCCTTAATTAGCAATTCCTTTCCATGGCCAGTTCCTGCTAACTCATTGGGTTTTGAGCTATAAATGAAATTACATCCTTGCTCGGCAGTTTAATCATTCTTAATCCGTTATGGACAGGAACCAAGACTCGCTTGCCATCTGAGTCTGCAAAAACGTTCCCCCTGAACATTCACAAAAAAATCTTCTCAAGTATTTCCACTTATCCCCAAGCCATGTGTCTGCCTTGACTGTGATAAGTGTAAATCATACTTTTGAAGATCCTGTGTAGATGTTTAAATTTCAGAGGGAAGCCGGATAAAAAACGTGGTTCCTTGCTGACTTTCTGCCCAAATTTGTCCTTCATGGGCCGTCACAAGTTGTTTGACAATGGTTAATCCGAGCCCGCTGCCGCCGGTCTTCCGATTCCTCGATTTATCCACACGATAAAACCGTTCGAATATATAGGGCAGATTCTCAGACGTGATACCCTTCCCAGTATCTTGAACCATTATAAGCACCGAATCACGCTCTTTCGTTACCACAATCCGTATTTCTCCATGCGCAGGTGTATATTCCAGCGCATTGGTAAGCAGATTCACGAGGATTTGGATCATGCGATCACGGTCGACACGGACCGTAATTCCGGGAGGAACCAAACGCTTCAGATGCACATTTTTTTCCCGACAAGCTGCCGAAACAAGTTCCACCCCACGATCAATAACTCCAAAAAGGGATTCTTCCTTTCGTACTAATTGAAACCCCGGCGATTCCATATGGGTCAGTTCTTCTAATTCGGCTACCAACTGAGTCAACCGTTCAATTTCTTCATAACAGGAATGAATCCGCTCAGGAGTTGGCTTCCAAATACCGTCTTTTAGTGCACGCATATGACTTTTCAGCGTAGTTAACGGTGTTCGAAGCTCATGAGCGATGTCTTCGGTCATCGTTACCCGCAACTGCTCTTGCCGCTGCAACTGCTCGGCCAGCGAATTCAACGAAGCACCCAAATCTGCAAGCTCATCCCTTCCTTGAAGGGCTACTCTCGAACTCCACTTCCCCTCGGCCATACTTTCCGCTATACGTTTCATATGGACTAGGGGAGCCGAAATCCGCTTAGCCACATAGATACCAATCAAGGCGGCAAGCATAATGGATACTATACATGTCCAGATAATGGTTTGTACCAACGCCTGCTCCAGATGATAGTCAAGTTGCGGCAAATCATGATTCATTCCGGGAACTTGAGACTTGTACATTGAAAAGTGATAATGTGTTGTCAAAATGATACTGACGGTTGAAATCAGAATAATACCAACGGCGATCCCGATAATAATAAGTGCGAGCCTCGTATGCAAACGTCGGTTCATGGTGTCCCTCCAGCGAACCGGTAACCTGCGCCGTAGACTGTTACAATATATACAGGTGCTTTAGGATCGCGTTCGATTTTGTGCCGTATGTTTTTCACATGTTGATCGATGGTGCGAATATCGCCTTCGAAATCATAACCGAGCACGCGTTCGATTAATTCTTCACGCGTAAAATGCCGCTGCGGATATTTCGCCAAGGCTAACAGGAGTTTGTATTCGTTTGGTGTCAAATTCATCAGATGCCCATCACAGAATACTTGTTGTTTCAACGAATCGACAATAAGATGATTCTCATTAAACGCCAACCGATCGGCAAGCAAAAGTTGATCATCGGATCGTCGCAAAATGGCACGAACCCGAGCCACCACTTCCCTCGGATCGAAAGGCTTAGTAACATAATCGTCGGCTCCAACAGATAACCCTTTGATTCGATTATTCTCCGATACTTTCGCCGTCAGCATCAGAATGGGAACGGAATGAATTTGACGAATGGCTTGACAAACCTGTTCACCTTCCATGTCCGGAAGCATGAGATCGAGTATGACAAAATCCACCGTCTGATTTTGTACGAATCGGATCGCGTCGCCGCCTGTTTCTGCTTCCAGGGTAGAAAATCCATCATTTTTGAGGTAAGAGACAACGACATCTCGAATCTTGGCTTCGTCATCAACAACCAAAATAGTCTTCATAACTGCCCCCCTTGCCATACCGCTATAATGTAACTTTAACTTGTGTAAAATTCATGTAAGGGTGAAACGACAGACCATCATTCCATTATTCGTCAATTGAGTCCTTTTTTTGAGAGGACACCATACTGTAATTCCAGCATCGGAAGCATCCATAAACGATCGCTAGCGTTTCAAGCAAACCCCAGCACCTTTTTTCTTTAGTTGAGA
Source organism: Paenibacillus thalictri (assembly GCF_004307995.1). GTDB lineage: Bacteria > Bacillota > Bacilli > Paenibacillales > NBRC-103111 > Paenibacillus_AF > Paenibacillus_AF thalictri. The sequence continues at coordinate 9,434 of NZ_SIRE01000041.1, forward strand.
ATCCAACCTAATCTCGGACAAAAACTTATCCTTGTAACAATTCGTTTATTTCAGTAAAATTATCGGCAAATCCGATAAATACTTTGCCATCCATTACGATCGTCGGGACAATCTGCTTTCCCGTTAACTTCCGGACTTCTTCCGCATACGAAGCATCTTCCTCGCAGTTATATTCCGTATAGGATATTTGCTGCTCTTTGAAGTACCGTTTAGCATGGTTACAATCACTGCAAGTCGGTAGCGTGTAAATTTGTATAAATCGTTTGGTCAACTTTTGTTGCAGTTCCTCTAGCGTGACACGATCGACGAATTTGCTGAACTTCTCTTTGCCTTTAGCATTTGCCTTGTAGTAATCAATAATGGCGATAATTGCCGAAACGAGCCGGTCGTTCGTTACTCCGAACAGGAGCCGTTTGGCGACCGAAGCTTTGAGGCCCTTCGGTTCACCCCCAACATAAATATCGAATACATCCTTCATCTTGACGATACCGATATCTTTCAGCAATGGTTCACTGGTTCCGAGTGCGCAGCCTGCAAAGCCAATTTTCAGGGGGGCCGGTGTTTCGATTCCCGCAATAGCCTCGTTTACCTTACGTGCCGTTTCTAACCCCGCTTCCTCCGCCCCCTTGCAAAAATTACAAGCGATTAAGCTTTTTACCACGAAGCCTGACGGATTGACTTCAAGTCCGGCTTGCCTTAATTCTTCCGTGATGCGGCCGGACCGTTCAAGCGGCACTTCTATATACAACTGCTTGAACGGCGTCATTTCGATTTTGGCCTCTTCACCCGCCAAAACGCCAATTTTCGCCAATTGCGCAGGGGTAAAGAGGCTTCCGCCAACATGAATCGGTGGATTAACAGCGATTTTAACGGTTTCTCCCATGAATCATTCACTCCTTGCCAGATGTTAATGCTGCACCTTTACACGTTGCAGCCGCAAGGCGTTAAGGACGACGGACACCGAACCGAGCGCCATCGCCGCGCCCGCTATCCAAGGAGCCAACAGTCCAATTGCGGCAAGCGGAATACTGGTCAGGTCCGATTTTACGGCAAGCGAATGGTGACTTCTTCGGCCATCATCGGACGAAGAACATGGTTCTTCAACTTTCCCTTCCATAGCGTCCATCGTCAGCACCACCTTGATTTTAGAATACCCCCCTATACTATATGTGTCAATATTTATTTTACCTTACCCCCCAACCCTATATATTAAACTGAACAAAAGGGATTCTCACGAATCCCAGGACATTTCTTATTTCATAAGCTTATTAATGGTGACTAGGAGCTCGTCAATCACTTCTTTCTCTCCATCTTGAATACGCTCGATCACACAGCTCTTCATATGGTGCTCCAAAAGAAGTTTTCCTACACCGTTCAATGCGGACTGGACCGATGAAATTTGATTTAGCACATCGTCGCAGTAAGTATCCTTCTCAATCAAACCCTTAAGCCCCCGAACCTGACCTTCGATTCGGTTGAGGCGGTTAATCAAATTGTTTTTCGTCTTTTCAGAATGGTGACTTCGCCGCCCGTTCGTGCAACATAGATCTTGGGTAGGCGTCTGGGAAGCATCCTGCGTAAGTTCCTCCATCCAAATCACTCCTTTCTCTCAATGTCTATTTTACCATAGTCCCCCTACCCTATACAAAGAAAACAAAAAACGACCCAGCCGAGGCTGAATCGTCACCGTCAAATTCTTATTGCTTCGGTTTCCGCAAGAAAAGCAGCGCAATGAGCGCACCTGCGATTGCGGCGATCGCCGCGCCGATGAACGCCATATGGAAGCCGGTGTTCAGTGCGGCGATTTGTTCTGCCCCTTGCTCAAGCTTCCCGCCTGTCCAGGAGGCTGCCACCGCAGACATGATGGCAAGACCAATCGCAGAACCGATCTGATAGCTTGTATTGGCGATCCCTGATGCGAGGCCCGTTTCTTCTGGCTTCGCCCCTGACATCGAAGCAATGGTGCCAGGGATGAAGGCAAGCGCCATTCCCAGTGCGCCCAGCAAAGATGCCGGAAGCACATTGGCCACAAAGTTCCCGTTGATTGGCGTATAACCGGCTAAGAGGAACAGAGAGCCTGCCAGAACAAGAAGCCCAATAACCAGAATGCTTTTAAAACCAAATCGTCCGACTAAACGCCCCGTTAATCCGATCATGACAACCATGACGAGAACCGTCATCGGGACAAGAGCAACGCCGCCAGAAAATGCTGAGAACCGCAATACTTGCTGCAAATACAAATTCAAGAAAAACCATAGCGGAATCCATGCACCCGCCAGCAGACCAAAAGCAATGTTGCCGACCAGTAAATTCGGTGCTGCAAAAATGCCAAGTCGAACAAGAGGTTCTCTCTTCAACTTTTGGATCACAAAGAATACGAGCAGCAGCAGTGCGGCAATGAGAAGCAAGATAATCGTCTGAACTGATCCCCAGCCAGCTTGCTCCGCCGTAACAATAGCGTAAACGGCAAGGACAAGCGCAGCTGTGATGGCCAGCGCGCCGACAACATCAACGCTCCCCTTCTGACGAACTCCGGCTGGAAGGACCCTCATGCTGTAGATCAATGCGAATATCCCTACCGGGATATTGATAAGGAATGTCCAGTTCCAACTGAGCCACTCGGTAATGACACCCCCTAGAAACACGCCCGCAGTACCACCGGCTGCCGCTGAAGCTCCCCAAAAACCGAGTGCCTTATTTAGTTCTTTCGGATTATGACTGAATAAAATCATCACAATCGTCAGCGCGGCCGGCAGAATGAACGCCGAACCCAGCCCCTGCAGGGCTCTACCGGTATTCATTGCTGCCTCCGACCAGGCAAGACCGGCCAGTAAGGAAGCCAAGGAAAGAATGAGAAAGCCCAGCATAAACATTCTTCGCTGGCCAAACAGATCAGATAACCGTCCCCCAAGGAGCATGAGGCCACCCAGGAATATGACATATGCGTTGAATATCCACTGCAGGCTATCTTGAGAATAGCCGAGCGCTTCCTTTATAGCCGGAAGCGCCACCCCGATGATGGATGTATCCATAATCACCATGAATTGTGCGAGACATAGCAAAAATAAGGCTCTCCATCTTCGTGCATCCGGCGCTGCAATTACATTTGCTTGCGTTGACATTTTGATTTCCTCCTTGCTGAAATTTTGAATTGGCTTGACTAGTGCACTAACCGCCATCTCCGATAAATAGTATAGCCCCCTACCCTATTTGTCAAGAATATTTTGTCAGCGATTTTTGTTCACGCACAGTGAAAAAAGACAGCCCCTACCGTAGGAGTTGCCCCTTCACAAAAGCTCCGTGTACGAAAGCATTTCGAATTCAACCTGTTTCTACGAACTCCTTCCGTTCTTCAAAGGTTCTACATATGTACCGGTTATGATTAGTCTACAGGGTTTTAACTATTTAGGAGAGGATTGAATGATGCCATGAAAGTGAATTGGAAGTACAAAAGCATAATCATCGTCGGGGGACTATCCGTGATATTAGCTGGCTGCACCGGCTCCATGGGGGGCATGGAGCACTCGAAAATGAATATGGGTGGTACAACAAAAACGCCAGCATCAACGAATATGCAGACAACGGTGAAGCAAACTATTCTAACCGGTAAAGAAATTAATTTGACCGCTTCCGCAAGCAATCAGGAAACCGCCCCAGGCTTATCCTTGCCTGTTTGGACGTTTAATAATTCCGTTCCTGGTCCTCAAATACGAGTTAAACAAGGGGATACGGTAAAGGTCAACTTAAAAAATCAATTGCCTGAGCCGGTCACCATTCATTGGCACGGCGTACCGGTACCCAATACAATGGATGGCATTCCCGGTGTGACACAAAATGCGGTTCAACCAGGCCAGTCGTTTACGTATGAGTTTAAGGCGGATGTGCCCGGAACGTACTGGTATCATTCACACCAAGACAGCGTAAATCAATTGGATCGGGGACTATACGGTTCCTTTATCGTTGAAGGAAAAAATGAAAAAAAAGTGGACCGCGACTACACGCTGATGCTTGACGAATGGATCAGTTCTGGCGAAGGCATGTCAGACATGGATATGTCCGGAATGGATCATAGCAAAATGAACATGAATAGCAGCAATTCTTCTTCCAATGACAATATGATGCAGGGCAAGTCTATGGGAGAAGATATGAGCATGTACGATCTGTATACCATCAACGGAAAGTCTGGTTCACTGGTGGATCAGCTTCAAGTCAAAGAAGGAGATAAAGTTCGAATACGTTTGATTAATGCGGGTTATTTGTCTCATCAAATTCATTTGCACGGACATGAATTCCAAATTGTTTCGACGGATGGGCAACCGATTAATAATCCCGGCATCTTGAAGGATAATGTAGTCAGCATTGCACCCGGTGAACGATATGATATTGAATTTATCGCGAACAATCCCGGTCAATGGTTCATTGAAGACCACAGCGATAATAAAGGCGCTTCGGGAATGCGCGCAACGATCGCGTATGAAGGAGCGACAGCGACATCCGATAAATCAAATGCATCGAAAAAGCTTCCCGCGGCTGATTTGGTTCAGTACGGTCAGGCCGGAAAAACAACCTTTTCGCTGGATCAAAAATTTACGTTGGAATATACAATGAACCTCAATACGGAAATGAAAGATGGAGGCATGGTCTATACAATAAACGGCAAGACCTTTCCCGATACGGATTCTCTGAATGTCAAAACCGGCGATACGGTAAAAGTCCGTTTAGTGAATAATTCCAAGAGCGAAGATCATCCGATGCACTTACACGGTCACTTTTTTCAGATCTTAAGTAAAAACGGAAAGCAAGTAGCTGGTTCTGCTATATTTAAGGATACATTAAACGTAAAGCCGGGTGAAGTATATGAAATTGCCTTTATAGCCAATAACCCCGGAGATTGGATGTTCCATTGTCATGATCTGCACCATGCCTCTGCTGGCATGGTAACGGAACTGAAATATACAGACTATAAAACCAATTTTGTCGCAGATCCGACTGCAGGGAACAAACCCGAATAAATTTATGAGAGGGTGGGAAGAGAACCCGCCCTCTTTCTGTGATAACTATGGATATCATCCCTTATCATAATCAAGCTCCTCCCACAAGAACCTTCGTATTTTTCTTCATCGCTCGACCTCCGTTACTCCGAGTCTTACTCCAGCTTAGCGCTCAACATCTGTCTAACGTGTTGGCATTGGAACGGTGTTCCTTTCCGTCTCTGTCGGTGTACTTCCACCGGACATCTGAGTATTACCATGATTGGCTTCGTAGTTGCTCCCGCATGCACCGAGAGCGAGAGCTATTACCAACACAGTACCGGAAATAGTATCTTTTTCATGTTATTTTCCTTTAAATATCGTATCAGTTTTGTAAACCTTCATTTTTTTCCTGCAGCCTAACAAATTTCAACACATAATGAGTCCCGCAAATATAGATTCCCATTATGGATAAATAATCGATTAAAAATCTTATCATGGTTACGTCAGTAGCCCAAAGCCCGAATGGATCATAAATAGTCAATTTGGTACCCAAATTCCGCTCGAAGGAACTCTGTACTCCGTAAACCACAATCAATACCGCCAAAAGACGCAATGATAGGGTTCGGATGCGGCTTGTACCGGCAATTCCCGTCATCCTGCGGATTGCATTGATAATCGTTCCCCAGGACATCCCTATATGAATAGCCATGAAAATAAATCCCCAATAGGACGTCATAACATGGATTTGCATGAAAAACATGTCATTTTTGATGGGTATGGGTATGAAGGCGAGAATGTCACGGGAAATTGGAACGGAACTGATGATCACCGTAGCCATGGATACAAGAAATAACAGATTGACCGTTATGCCCAGCATACGTCGTATATTGTACTTTCTCTTTAGAATGGCCTTGTACCAATGTCGATTTAACATGTTGTGGACAATAAATAATGCAAGCAGGACGACTCCAACCACTTCATGGACTAGATTTCCGGTAATCTGGTATGCCATGGCGACTAACATGAGAACTGTCATTGTAACATCAATGATTAGCTTGATCAGCATATTCCGATTCAATCAGCTTCCCTCTTTCTTAGTGGCTTTCTTGCAGCTACAGATTTATTCGATAGCCGGCTCCCCAGACGGTTTCAATCATTCTCGGTTTGGAGGGATCATCTTCGATTTTCTCTCTGATGCGATTGATGTGAACCGTAACGGTGGCGCTGTCACCGACATACTCATGCCCCCAAATCTTTTCAAAAAGCTGGTCTTTGGAGAAAACGATATTCGGATTCATGGCAAGAAACTTTAATAACTCAAACTCCCGGTTAGGAAATTTTATTTCTTGTCCGTCACGATATACTTTCCAACTGCGGGTCATGATCTTCAAATTGCCGATCTGGATTGCGCTTTCTTCCGCAGTTCGAGAGTAGGCATTGGTAAGACGATGATACCGGTTCAAATGAGACTTGACTCTGGCTACCAGTTCTGCAGGGTCGAACGGTTTGGCAATATAATCATCCGCCCCCAAGCCAAGACCGCGGATCTTATCAATGGATTGCGTTTTGGCGGTCACCATCAAGATCGGGATTTCAGTCTGATCGCGAATTTCACGGCAAATATCATAACCGCTGCATCCAGGAAGCATAAGATCAAGGATCAACAGATCGTAGCCGCCCTCCAAAATCATATTCACTACCTTGCTGCCATCGGCTACAATTTCCGTTTCAAAGCCGCTAATCTCTAAATAATCTTTTTCCAGCATAGCGATTTCCGCATTGTCTTCGGCAATCAGTATTTTCACTATGCACTACCTCCTTTGGCCGAGGGCAAAGTCATCGTATATTTCAATCCTTGATCATTTTCGGCGACAACCGTGCCCTCATGTGCCTCAATGATGTATTTCACGATATATAATCCAAGACCGCTTCCATCGCTGTTATTACTGTTTCTTGATTCGTCGCCGCGGTAAAACTGTTCGAAGATATGCGGAAGTTTGTCCGGCGACACGCCTTTTCCATTATCCGCAAAACAGAGCACTTCGTTTTCGCCTTCTTGCGTGACGCTCAGAACAAGCTTTAACGGTTCTACTCCTGCATATTTCAGCGCGTTCTCCACGAGATTGGCCAGTACCTGCCTCATTTGTTCCGTATCCACTCTGACCCAATGTGTACCATCCGATATTTCTATGTGAATCGAAGCGTTCTTCAGCTTCAAATCATCCTGAATATCGTAAGCAAATTTCCGGGAAAACTTGCCAAGATCTGTTTCTATCGGAAAAAACGGCAGATTACCGGTCTCCAGCTTGGAAAAATAAAATAATCTTTGCAGCAACACATCCATATCAGTGGCTTTTTTGTAAGCGATAGAGAGATATTGCGCTTGTTTTTCCGGAGTGCTGGCGATTCGATCCTGCAATCCCTTGATATATCCTTTTACAGAGGTGAGCGGTGTTCTCAAGTCGTGGGAAATACCGGAGATCATGTCGGTACGGGCTTTCTCATAGGCAGCGTTTTTATCCTGTTCTTCTTTAAGATGAACTTGCATTTGGTTGAAGGAAGCACATACGATTTCAAATTCATCCTTGCCTGAATACCAAATTGGCGTTGATAAATCGCCTTCTTCAATCCGCCTTGCACTTTCAGTCAATTGATGAATCGGTGTCATGATATGCTTGACAAGACGTTTCGTAAGTAGCTGACTAATAAGCAGAAGGACAGCAATAAAGGAAAGTCCAACGGCCAGAAACGTGATCAAAAATTTGTCGAAGTCGCTCTGGTCTACACCCAACAATTGGTTGTAGTTTCCGTAGTTTACCGATACCACTGCATAGGTTTCATCACCGACAGAAATGATTTGCCCTAACGATGTAACCCCATCTTCAAAAAACATGCTCGGGTGATCTGCGCTCAATTTGAGCGTTTTCAGATAAGCTCTTATATCCTTTTCCTGATGCCTTATATTGCAGTAAACCAATGAGCTTCCCTGTTCGACACAAAGTCTGTAGTTGTACTTCCCCAGTTCAAGACTGAGCGCGGACCAATCCCGGTCGGTTTCTTGAGCCTGCTTAAAAATAGAAGCAACCGTAAAAATGTTAGAATCAAGTCGATTATTCTTCTTAGTGACTTGATCGTACATATTAATCATACCGCTACCAATGGCAAGCAATAGCACTAATGACAGAAACATCATCGATGTATTCGAAATAAATATTCTCTTGCTAAGCTTCATCACAGCACCCTCTGTTTGATCTGAATTGATCATAGCAGCAGATCATAAACTGCCAGATGAAATAATATAAACAAATTCTAAACAACGAAATTTGTTGAAGGCAGTCCGTTTATTCCTTTCCCGATGAAATAAAACGGGTTGAGGGCTAACTGCCCTAACCCGTTTTATTGAGATACTATTCCTTAGCGGGTTGATAACTCAAGACGTTTGCTCCAATTTGTCTGTACCCTTTATGAAAAAAGTTCACCGTCGAAATTCCGTGAGATCTCAGCGCGACCATCAGCAAACATTCTTACGTATGAAAACCGGAAGTTTTTCGCCAGATGCTCCCCATCTGTGAAAAAGAGCGCCGTCGCTAATCCGTCAGCAGTTACAGCTTTGTCAGCTATAACCCACGTAGCCACCACTTCGCGCACCGGGATGCCTGTCCGGGCATCAAGTACATGGTGCAATCCATCGCCCCAGGATCGTCTGTTGACCGCAGATGCGCATAAAGCACGGTTTTTCAGCTTAGCCACACCGATCACTAGACTGGAGTCAAATGGATGCTCAAGCCCAACTTGAATGCTTGAACCGCCCGAATGGCGAAGGTCCCCGCTGCCGTCGACAACAAACTCCGCAATCCCGGCTTCGCATAACATTTCAGAGACGATGTCAACAAGGTATCCCTTTCCCGCCGCTCCAACGTCGATCACCAATGGGCGCTGCGTAACGAGTGTCGTACCGTTCCGGATAATATGCTTCGACCAGATCGCCTTCCCCTGAGCGTATGCCGCGGACCTGATCACGTCGGATGCAGGCATAAGTGAGTATGTCCGGTCATAACCAAGAAGCTCCAGGTCACGGCCCACAAGCGGGTCCATAGCGCCCATGGTAGCCGTGTAAAGCCGGTCATAAAGTTCGAAGAGGGGGAGCGAGTCTTCCGGGAAGGTAAAGGAGCCGCCATCAGCAGCGGCAGCAACCCGTGACACAAGGGAATCCGGGCTAAACCTCGAGTACGTGAGGTCGAATTGTTCGATCCGTTCGAGAATCCTCTGCTGCAATTGATGGCTGAGCGGTTCGCGGGTCTCGATCTCCCATTGCGTCCCGATTGCCTTGAATGTGAACATAAATCCGCTGACACCTGCCTCAGCCGCATTTTTGTATTTCCGTTCTTATGCTTCGTTCACCGCATCAGGCCGATGATGGTAACGTATCATTTCCGGGACTGTTCCTTAATTTGTTCGATCGCAGCGTTGAACCCGTCAGGGGTGCCGCTGGACCCTGCCAGGCGGTCCACCTTCACCTCATCGATGCGCTTCCCGACAACAATCGCCGGGACCGCTTCGGCGAAGCGCTGCTGCAAGTCGAGGGAGGTCGGGTTCGTTGCATGTGGCGTGACTTTTGTGGCAGTGATAACATCGTTGACCAAAGTGACGCTCACTGTGATGGAAGAGGGGAGGCCCCCATATTGACCTGTCGCTGTGTATTCGCCATCGGCATAGATGGCGTCCTTGCTCATCGCCTCTCTTGAACGATACCCCATCAGTATCGTCGCAACTTCGGCTCTCGATGCCGCACCTTTCGGATCAAACAAATTGCCCGGCTTACCATTCATAACCTGGTTTTGCTTCACCCATACAACTGCCTCTGCCGCCCAATCCCCCACCTGATCGGAATCGGCAAAATCAAGCTTCCCCTCAACCCCAACGCCGCTATTTCTATACTTCTCATAACGAAACATCAGGGCCGCGATTTGTTCACGTGTCACAGGGTCATTCGAACCGAAGGTTCGGGAATGATATCCTTCCATGATCCCGGTGGAATTAGCCCATCGAATGGCTTCCGTATACCATGCACCGGAGGCAACGTCTTCAAATGAGATTGCGTCGCTGACCAAGCGGCTGCCATCCACACGCCAAAGAACAGTGGCCAGCATCGCCCTGCTCATAGAAAGATTCGGGGAGAACGTTGTTTCAGACGTGCCGCTCATCAGGTTATTGCTTGTAGAATACGTTACCGCGTCCGCATACCATGCGTCAGGACTCACATCTGAAAATTCCGCTTTTGTTTCGGCAGCAAATGCCGCGGAGCACATCGCAACAGCAACATGGAGACTCAATAAAATGGATACTTTCTGTTTGAAATTTCTCACGCTCTTTCTCCCCTTCTCTATCTTTGTGAAAATGGGTACTCCACCTCCCGTTTCGCTTTTGCCTGATTTATTTTCTTCATCTCTTCTATGAAATCAATAAAACGATGGCTTCGCCCAATCGGTATCCGGTTCGCTTATACCAAGACTGACCCTGTGATATTTATCGCTTTGTTCTCCAATAATATCCATGACACATTGAGTTACTGCTTGACGCGTGACTTGTGCGCCTTTAAACGGTTCATCTTTTTGAGTTATCATATACTTAGTGTTACCTGCTTGGTTGTAAAGCCATGTTAATCTCAATAACGTATAATTCAGATCAGAATTTTCAAGCATCCGTGCAGATTCAACCTGGGAACGCATTCTGGGGGTTTCACCAATCATACGTTTATTCCATTCTCCGAAAGCTCCGGGCACTTCATCATAAATTCCCAATACAGATGCAGCAATGACCCTCTTTACTCCGGCATCCTTCATGGCATCAATGATGGTTTTCGTTGAATTTTCATTACCCATGTCGTTTATATATACAAGGTCGACATCTTCCATAGCATGGACCAGTTTATCTTTGTCTTTAAAATCACCATCAACAATAAGTACCCGACGATCATCGACGATATTCAAACGCTTGCGACCGTTTCTTGCAAAAAGAACGATAGAATGGTCTGTTTTATGGAGCAATTCATTGGTCAGCATTCGGGCTATTTGACCAACTGCGCCTAAAATCAAAATTTTCATAATCCCTTGCACCTCGCCTCTTAAGTTTACTTGAGTATACGTTCAAGCCAAGCATGTACTTGTGATCTCACCTCGGTTTCTTTATTGCCCTCCATGACGAAAAGAATACCATCTCGCTCTCGTCCACCCTGGACAGAGAAACCCTCGAGTACATTGCAACCAGCACAGCGTTCATTTACGTCATCAAAACTGCTGCCAACACCGTAACCGCCGTTGGTATTAAATGGTATGACGGTTTTTCCGCTTAAATCATACTTGTCAAGGAAGCTCTTGGTCGGCGGTGGTAGTTGCATGCCCCATGTTGGCGAACCGATAAAAACGTTATCATAATCACCGATGTCATCAATCTCGGTTTTCAACGGCGGCAAGTAGTTACGAGTGTTTTCATCAGATACCTGATCCACATGTGCCTGGTAATTTTCTGGGTATGGCGTTTCCAGTTCTAGCTCGACGAGCTTGCCTCCAACTTCATCGTGTATCATCTTTGCCACTGCTTCTGTGTTACCGGTGCGTGTGAGATAGACGACCAGGATGTTTTTCGGTGTTACGGGCGGAGTCTCGACTGGAATGCTGGGAGTATGGTTTGACATCGAGTTCCTTTCCGGATTTTGCCGGTTATTATTCACATACCATATGACGGCTGCGGTGATAGCAGCCAGCAGTACGATGGCGAAAATAAGGAGAACTGTTTTTTTCATTTCGTGTATTCCTCGTCTATCTCGGTATTATTGAGTCGCTCACGGCGAAAGACAATCCAGACCACAACGATAAACAGTGATGCTACCAGAATGATACCCGCACCGAATAGCGCCGCAGATATTTGGTGTGTAAGCAGTGCGTTACCCGAAAGTGTAGAAGTACTAGCGGCGGCAAATATCGCCACAAGAATCGCCAAGCCGAACGCCGCACCAAGTTGGCTTGCCACATAGGTAATACCGGAGGCTGCACCAGCATCACGGTCATAAACACCTGCAAGCCCCTCGGCTGTCAGTGGACCTTGCGATAGACCTTGGCCAATACCAAGCAAAATCAGTGGCAATGCAAACATCAATAAGTACGAGCTGCTTGGCGTAATCTGACTAATCCAGAACATACCAACTACCGTCACACCAACACCCAAAGTGATAATAAGCGGATTACCAATGCGCCGCGTGAGCCTGGGAATGTAGAGCGCTGCAAAGAAGTTTGCCAGTGTCATCGGCAGAAATGCCACACCGGTCAAGATAGGACTAAAACCTTTTACGACCTGTAGGTACTGGGTGATAAAGAACCAGAAACTAATCATGACGCCCAGGTACAGTGTTCGCGCTGCATATGACGCCGCACGACCGCGATGCTGAAAGAGTCTGAGCGGCATAATGGGTTGTCGTGCTCGCCATTCGTTCACGACAAAGACGGCCAGTAAGACAACGCCGACGGCCAGCATCATCACTGTCACAGAGTTAGACCAGCTTGTATCCGCTGCATGGACGATGCCATATACCAGCGATGACATACCGAAAACGGAGAGTATCGCCCCGATAACATCGAGTTTGCCTTTGTACGACTGTGTTTTGGCAATAAAACGTGGCGTTGCCCAGAGCGTGATGAGTCCAATCGGGACATTCAGGAAAAACGCCACTCTCCACGAAATCAGGCTTGTAACGATACCACCGAGTACCAGTCCAACGCTGGTTGCAATGCCGACAATCGTGCCATAGAGCGCTAGGACGCGAGTACGCTCATGTCCTTCTTTGAAGTTTTCGGTCAGAAGTGCCAACGTTGCTGGTGACAAGATCGACGCGCCAAGTCCTTGAATGGCTCGGAATATGATCAGCATCTCCGCTGATTGCGCCAAGCCGATTGCCAGCGACGCAAAGGTAAAGATAGAGAGGCCGACCATGAACATACGGCGTCTACCGAATAAGTCGCCAGCTCGGGAGCTGAGAAGTAACAAACCGCCGAATACTAATGAATACACATTAACAACCCACGACAAACCAACGGGTGAAAAACCAAACTGTTTGTGAATAACTGGCAAAGAGGTGGTGACAATGGATACGTCCATGACCACCATCATCGTACTTGCCAGAATGATAGCCAGAATAGCATTAGGATTCCGTTTGCTTTTACTCATCTCGTCGTCCTCTCGTCAGTGTTCGCGATGGTGGGTAATGAACGAATAGGCGGCTGGAAAACCAGCCGCTCATTACAAAAGCAAGAAAACACGATACTGAATCAGATATCAAGTTTACGGGTACCGAGCCACTTCACCTTTTCAGGATCGCGATGTGAAAAGAACAAGCTCTGTTTCGTATCTAACGCAGCAATCGACTCCATATCTTCCCGGCTTAATTCAAAATTAAAAACATTGAAGTTTTCGATCATTCTTTCCTTGCGAACAGACTTTGGAATCACAACGACTTCTCTTTGTGTCAACCAACGTAAAACCACCTGAGCAACGGATTTATGATGTTTTTCAGCTATGGATACCAATACCTCATTGTGGAACAAGTTATTTTTACCTTCAGCGAAAGGACCCCAGGATTCGATCTGCACCTTATTCTCTTTCATGAATTTTGCATTTTCGACTTGTTGGTTGAAAGGGTGCGTTTCCACCTGGTTTACGGCAGGAACGACTTCATTATGAATAATCAAATCGATCAAACGATCCTCATGGAAGTTGCTAACGCCAATGGCCCGGACCTTTCCTTGCGCGTACAGCTCCTCCATAGCGCGCCAGGAGCCATACACATCGCCAAATGGCTGATGAATTAAATACAGATCCAAATAATCCAATTGTAATCTTCCCAGCGATTTTTCAAATGCTTTCTTTGTGCGATCATAGCCGGTATCCTGAACCCAGAGCTTCGTTGTGATGAACAGTTCATTTCTTGGAACGCCACTTCGTCTGATGGCTCTGCCGACTGCTTCCTCATTTAAATAAGATGCTGCGGTATCAATTAAACGATAGCCCGCCATAATAGCATCATAAACGCTTTGTTCACATTCAATTGGATCTGCAATTTGGAAAACGCCAAAACCGAGTATAGGCATCTCAACGCCATTGTTCAAAATAACGTTTTGCATTATACATCCTCCATTTTTTTATTAATTGAAAATCGGCTTGACTTTATCACTGCATTTCTCTAATGCCAGCCTCGTTGATGATATAACAGTATTACCTCCGGGGCATAACTTTATTATGCCTTTCTGAACATGGAACTGAAAGCTAATTCCTCTCGAATCATTGCCTAATCCTCTCAAGGCTATTTCTTATTGGCAAACTACTGGCGTATAATACAAAAAAAGCATCAAGGAGGAGCCTATGTTTGAAGAAATAAGGAGCCGACAGGAAAGCCTCACAAGTCTAATTAACCGCCATTGTAAGCAAGCAGGAGTATTACAAACAACGATTCCTTCCTTGTTTCTTATTCGTTTGAATCAGGTGGATGAACCAGCTCACAAAGTATATAATCCTTCCTTTTGTTTTGTTGCTCAAGGAATGAAGGAGCTCCTTCTAGCCGGAGAACGCTTAGAATATGGCCCTTCCAATTACCTGATCACATCTGTGAACCTTCCGGTCATCGGGCATGTAGTCAAAGCTTCACCCGAAGCTCCATATTTGAGCTTAAAACTTGAACTTAGCCAAAATGAGATTTTAGAGGTTTTGAAAGACGTCAAAATTCATGCCAATTCAAAGGATAATACTTCGCGAGGCATGTTTGTCGGCCAGATTGAGTTATCTTTATTGGATGCTGTGTTCCGATTGGTTCAACTGCTCGACTCTCCTAAAGACATTCCATTCCTTGCTCCTATTCATAAGAAAGAGATCATCTACAGACTCCTTCAAGGGCAATTTGGCGCAACGCTTGCACAAATTGCAATAGAAGGAAGCAACACCTATCGCATCAGAGCCGCAATCGACCAAATTTTCCAACACTACGATCAGCCATTAAGTATCGAAGAACTTGCCGGTACCGCTAGTATGAGCATTTCTACGTTTCATAGACACTTTAAAGAAATCACTGCCATGAGCCCGCTGCAATTTCAAAAACAGCTTCGGTTACAAGAAGCTCGGAGCCTATTGTTAATGGAGTCGGCAGACGCTACTGAGGTTGCATATAGGGTCGGATATGAAAGTGCTTCCCAGTTTAGTCGTGAATATTCTCGTATGTTTGGTTTTCCTCCTAAGGCCGACATCAAGCAACTGAAGGAAACGTATGAGCACTAGAGGGAATACGGGATCAAGTTCTCATTGAGCCTTGCACCACCATATACAAGGAAGCCCTGTAAACTCCATGACTTGGTCTGCTTTCTAGTATTGTACTTAGGATCGGATCAGGCGTTTTCGTTGTCACCTCTTATGCGATCGCTGCGAAAATGGCACCTGCTAGACGACAGGGCTGGAGCAATGGCCAATATCTTACTGGGCTTTAGCGCCTTCCTTGTTTTCGGAGTTCCCATTGGCCGTATTGTCACCGCCGTGTATGATTGGAAAGTGATCTTCTGGGTTATAGGAATCTTCATCCTGTTTGGCATTTTCGCCATCGCAAAGGTCATTCCTACCCTGAAAAGCGAAGTATCCGTTCCTCTTGGCAAACAACTGGCCTTATTGAAATACCGGCAAAAGAAAAAGTGCCCGCTCCTATGCAGCCAAGGAGCGGGTTTTTGCTGCGCGGTAATTGCTCTCCCCTCGTGCGCGGATCGGCATTAAACGCGATTGGATCATACGCTGTTTTCTCGACATTGCAAATACTTTTATACAACTACAACCCGCTACTTAAAGACGTTTATCGAAGAAATCTACTGCTTTCTCTACTGCTTGAGCCACATATTCCGGTTTCCAGTAGGTTTGGATATGAGTAGCTCCCTTGATCAAGAACAACTCCTTATCGTTCGTACCTGTCGCAGCAGCAAATGCTTTTTCAGTTAAATAGAACGTATCGGCCACGCTTCCAGCCATCATCAGCAAGGGTTGGTTAATAAGATCCATATTCTCTGAAGCATCGAAGGTAAACAAATCAAGAAGGCTGCTTAACGTGTATTTGAATGTAGATTTGGGATGTCTATGCGTTTTGCCATAATATTCGTAACCGTCACGATAAAGATCATAAGGCAACGCTTCTGCTTCTTTATCCGTGAGTTCCAATAGGTCAGATGAGTATAAAACTTCGCCGCCGGCAACTTCCAGTGCACGAGCTTTTGTAGCTTGTTGCAAGCGTTCTTGGATCGTATTTGTTTGAGAATCCATGAATCCATTGCGGCGGACAAGCCCACTGTTAAACGCACTCAAAGTAACCACTACTTTGAAGCGCTTGTCCGTTTGAGCAGCTCTTAACGTATAGCCGCCTCCGCCACAAATACCCAATATTCCAATACGTTCCGAGTCAACGCCAGGATAGATGGAAAGCATATCTGCCATACCATGAATATCTTCGATACGAAACCGAGGCTTATCTACGTTACGCGGCAGCCCTTCACTTCCGCCTTGGTAAGAAGCATCGGAAACGATAGCGCCATAGCCATTTTCTGCTAAATGCTGACCATATAACCCTCCGACCTGCTCTTTAACCCCACCATTCGGGTGTGCAACCGCAACTGCAGGGTGCTTCTTGGACGGATCATAATCAGCCGGTGTATACACATTAGAAGCGATTTTTAAACCATTTAGTACATAATTTATGGAGTAAATGTTAACCTTACCTGGTTCATTCTGTGTAATAGCACCTTGGTATACCAAGCCCCACGGATTATCATTAACGCTTGGCAAACTTTCAACAGGCACATCTTCATATCGCATCTTTGACATCATGATCTCCTCCATAGTAGGTTCCTGGTGTTTGTAAAACGCTTCCTCCTGCGGCAAAACTGCCTTGATCAATTATGATCAATGGTTTCTTAGTTTCGTTATTCATACTAGGCTCCTTTCAATCTATTCAGTTGATAGTTTAGCATAGTATTCTTTTGTCACTTCTTCCAACCATTCAGTTGAAGCATCTTCCGCAGGTACTGAAATGGCAACATGAGCAAACCAACTATCGGCGGCTGCGCCATGCCAATGCTTTACTTCAACCGGAATATTGACGACATCTCCTGTTTTTAGCATCTGAGCCGGTTCACCCCACATTTGATACCAGCCGCGACCGCCCGTAACAAGCAGGATCTGTCCCCCCTTATGGTGAATATGCCAGTTATTTCGACAGCTCGGTTCAAAAGTTACATTTGTCACTCTGACTGGTTCAGTTGTTAACGAATGAACATAGCTTTTGCCACTAAAATATCGGACCGATGTTGTATTTTCATTTCCCAAATCAAAAACTTCTTTGCCTAATCTCCTCGTATATAAATTTAATTCGCTAACCAGTTTTTTAACTTCTCTTGAGAAGAAATGACATCCACATCTTCAACAGAAAAACTTTTCTCAAAGGTGCTGGTTGGTAATAATTCTTGAATTCGTTCAATTGAATTTCCTTCACCATATCCTGCATTTGACGACAAAGGATAAATCGTTTTGGCAGCGAGTAAGGGAACTCTGTCGTGATTGCCGGAAAGTCTCCAGCTTCTCTTTCTCGATTGGCACGCTCGACGGATTCCTCGTAATTTTCGATGATAATCGCATCGGCACTCTCTGTTAAAATTCTCGATGGTTTTTCAACTTTATTGGTATCTTGCCCATCTGATTTCACACCTCTACCATATTCATTGGTAGCAATAATTTCAGAAAGGGATGCAAAACCTAACTATTTTCTTTAACATTAGATATTCCAGCAAGATAATCCGCCATCGCAGCAACTTCCCAATCCTTCAGAACAGGAGTGATATGGTCCTCAACAACTCCTACAACATCCTCCAGCCGGAAACTCTTCATCCTGTCGAGCGTGTAGACAAAGTCATCCCGTTGCTGTGAGGCATGACAAGAGATGCAACTGCCAATATCTCTTTTCATATTTAATGATTGGTCTGCCTTGTAGGCTTCGAACCGCCAATCTCCATTTTGCTTCTCTTTAGGCTGGTCATTCCAGTCTGAGCGCTTTTCCATTACAAAAATATCATCTAACACACTATCCCTATAAATTTCCAAAGTGAATACAGCGCCATTGGGGATCGGCCCGCCTTTCTGTACGGCTCTAAGCGTTTCCGAACTTGCGTAGAGCTTCTCATGAGCATTTCCGCGGTCCACAGTCGTATAAATAACCCCGTTCCTATAGTTATCAGGCAGTTTAACGAGCCCCCTTCCTTCCTTCTCAACCGTTTCTTGCGTCGGCTGACCAGTGGCACTCATTTTATCGTTCATTTCACTGGTGTTGTCTTTTTTTCCACATCCAGTTAACAGGAAGATCACTACAAATGCGCAATATAATAAATAAGATGGTTTCATATTGTTTCCCTCCCCAGTTTTAGCGGCTAATCTTCGAATCCTACTCCGTTAGCTCTGTAAATTGCGGTAAACTTCTTCTTTTTCTTTTTCTGAACAAACAATAGGCTTGCGTCCTTTCGTTTCTCCCGAATCATTTTTTTGCCATATGATCCTTCCAAAATTGAATGGCTAACTCGATCCACCCTTCTGCATCAGTGCCCATTCCTAGCCCAAACCCGTGCCTGGCATTT
This sequence comes from Paenibacillus thalictri, assembly GCF_004307995.1. Lineage (GTDB taxonomy): Bacteria > Bacillota > Bacilli > Paenibacillales > NBRC-103111 > Paenibacillus_AF > Paenibacillus_AF thalictri. Next base: position 28,101 of record NZ_SIRE01000041.1, read on the forward strand.
TGATACTTATGGTATTCCACTTCAACCCCGACGCTTCTCATGGCCTCATTGCGTCTTTCAACCGTTGCCGCATTCACAATTGGGTCATCTGCGCTTACAATAACAAAAGTTGGAGGATCATGCTCCGAATAGCCCTGGTGAGCGGTATACGCCATCACAACAGCGCTTGGTAACGGAAGATCGTCGGCGTTATAGCCGGCACTTCCATTGGAGCCGATATTGGCTGCCATTCTGGCGCCTGCGGAACTCCCCCACAGCGAATAATCTTCTGTTCCAACCTCCAACATTTGCGCATGGTTAAAAATATAAGAGATAGCCGCTGCTAAATCTTCGGTTGCCCGCTGCTCACCGCCCACACGGTACTGAATCACGAAAGCATTGTATCCTTTCTTGGCTATCTCACTGGCATAGGGAAAGCCTTCATGAATGGAACCGACATAGGAAAAGCCGCCGCCCGGACTGATTACGGCAAATGGAGCTCCCGGTTCACCCCTGAAGAAGAACAGACCTGTTAATACCTTGGAAGGATCATGCCTCTTTTGGTCTTCTGTATAGAAATCGTAAAATATTTTTTTGCCCTCACTTACCTCATCAATCATATGATTGATAACGTCCACAGTAGTATTGGTGTCTATATAGCTATGATACGGCAAGAGCGAATTGATGCGATCCAAGCGCATATCATCATAAGACTGGAAATTTCTATTGGGAAGCATAAACTGTCCAAAGCCTTCAAAAGCCGGATGGTTGATAACGGAAAGCGCAGGGCTTTCTTCCGACACATAACGGTAGCTTCCGTTATTTCCATTTCTAGTATCGTCCATATTATCATCCTTGCATCGTTCAACTTCGCTTGACAATCGTGCTGAACTACCAAGTGCAGCTTGACTTTCTGGATCATTCCCTGAACAACCCGTTATTAGTATCACCAAGGGAAGCAACAATCCGAGATAAGAATGAGTCCAGACGAAATCGTGAGTACGTGATGTCAATTGTTCGATCCTATCAAGAATGCGCTGCTGCAATTGATGGCTGAGCGGTTTCCGATGATTGGAACGCATCATTTCCGGGACTGTTCCTTAATTTGTTCGATCGCAGCGTTGAACCCGTCAGGGGTATCGCTGGACCCTGCCAGGCGGTCCACTTTCACCTCATCGATGCGCTTCCCGACAACAACCGCCGGGACCGCTTCGGCGAAGCGCTGCTGCAAGTCGAGGGAGGTCGGGTTCGTTGCATGTGGCGTGACTTTTGTGGCAGTGATGACATCGTTGACCAAAGTGACGCTTACCGTGATGGAAGAGGGGAGACCCCCATATTGGCCTGTCGCTGTGTATTCGCCATCGGCGTAGATGGCGTCGTTGCTCATAGCCCATCTTGAACGATACCCCATCAGTATCGTCGCAACTTCGGCTCTCGATGCCGCACCTTTCGGATCAAACAGATTTCCCGGTTTACCATTCATAACTTGGTTTTGCTTCGCCCATACAACTGCCTCTGTCGCCCAATCCCCCACCTGATCGGAATCGGCAAAATCAAGCTTCTTATCTACTTCAATGTCGCCGTTTTTATACTTCTCATAGCGGAACATCAGAGTTGCGATTTGTTCACGCGTCACAGGGTCATTCGAACCGAAGGTTCGGGAATGATATCCTTCCATGATCCCGGTGGAATTAGCCCATCGAATGGCTTCCGTATACCACGCACCGGGGGCAACGTCTTCAAATGAGATTGTATTGCTGACCGGTCGGCTGCCATCCACACGCCAAAGAACAGTGGCCAGCATCGCCCTGCTCATAGAAAGATTCGGGGAGAACGTTGTTTCAGACGTGCCGCTCATCAGGTTATTGCTTGTAGAATACGTTATCGCGTCCGCATACCATGCGTCAGGACTCACATCTGAAAATTCCGCTTTTGTTTCGGCAGCAAATGCCGCAGAGCACATCGCAACAGCAACATGGAGACTCAATAAAATGGATACCATCTGTTTAACATTTTTCACGCTCTTTCTCCCTTTCTCTATCTTTGTGAGGATATCCGAAACGCCTGGAGTATTTTAGGGGTTATCTGTCCTCTTTTGCTTTCGTACCTAAACTTAGCGCGGGCAAGGTTGTTGTACAACAATCCCGTTTTGACTTATGATATACTCTTATTATGTATTAATTGAATAAAAAACCGATATCACATTCATCTTAAATATTTGCCTAATCCTCTCGATCCCTAGCGTATTTCTTTATAAATGAAAAGAAAAATAAGCTATTCATGAGGACTCCATGCCTACAAAAATACAAATCAGACAGCACGGAAAGTCCACCTGTGTCTCCTTACAGACACTTGATTCAACTTGAAAGCGGCACAGTCCAATCCGCTTCTTTGATCCATGTCCGGTCGCTGAATTCGCGGCCGCGCAACACAACCTTGTTGGTATATACCTCTACGAACAAACCTTGCGCAGCATCTTTCCTTACATTCTCGTATCTGGTGTTCATCACAAGACCGATTGACGAGTTTTTAAACCAATGGAACGTTTCCTTGATATAGTGCTCCGTGGCCACGGTAAAATCCTGGTGTGTATGCACGGAAAAAACAAATACGTTCCGGTAAGGTTGCAAAATTTCCCGGAACTCCTTGGCTTTGATCAACATATGATTACCTCCGTCCTGACCGATCGGGGGCAGTTCTTGATGGATCATAACAAACACCGGCTTGCCGCCTTTGTTTTCGGCCAGCTTGCTCCGCAGCCAGTTCATTTGCTCGTCCGAGTACCATGCCCCTTCGCCCACTTGCGGTCTTTCCTGTACATACGTTTCCTGCGACAGGAGAATAACATGGAACCCGTTCAGCCAAACGTCATGGTAGGGCTTCTCCAGATTAAACATGGAGGTAAACGCCTGCCGAGCCATTGCATCGGTTTTGCCGTTCGGAAACGTATCTTGACTCCATGCTCCATTTCTTCCGATCCAGACATTGTAATAGTCGTGGTTCCCCATATTGGCATATACCGGCGGAAGCTCGTATTGGGACATAATAGTTTTGAATTCTCTGTAATCGGCAGGCGCTCCCGAATCGGTAATATCTCCGGTAATCATGATTGCTTGTGTTTGATCTCCAAAAGTCTTAATATCTTCAAGGGCTTTTCGCAGGTGGCTTGATTGAGCGGAGATTCCCGAGTTTATATGCAGGTCGCTGATAATGAAAAAAGAAAGCAACGGTCCAGCATCTTCCGTTAGCTGTTTTACTTCTGCCGCTTCGACCTGTGGCGTTGCCGTCACAGGCTCGGCTACAGCTTCGTGGCCCGCAGCCCCCAGAAAGCGGCGGAACATAAAAAGCGCAGACATAGCTAAAATACTTGCCCAAACAGCAGCGATCAGCCATTTGATAAAGTTGCGTCTAGTCATGGTGTATAAAATTCCTTTACAGGATTATGTTTGTCCATCACTCTAAGTCACTCCTATTTTTTGATTCATTTGAAACATTCATTCGGTCCTGTTGACCGTGTTGAAATCAATTTATCGGAAAAAGCCCCAAACTCAACGTATGCCGTCCCCGCCTCGAGTATCCTAGCAGTTGCGGATCATGAGCATTTGGTGCACAATCAGCATACCGAAGAGGATTTGGCTGCACCTTCACATCCGCTTGACGTTGCCATGCACACCGTGCTGTTATGAGTGCAGAGAGGATGATAGTTTTGTGCACGAACGGGAAATGGAGAGTGAAGGGAGTGCTGCCTCCCCTACGAAATGGTTCATGTCAATGAAAACGGGCGGGCTCTGCCCGCCACTACGGATTTTATTGTTCATCAATCGACGATATACATTACTAGAACGTTACTTACTCTTATCAAGCCCTTTTTCCTTCATCCAATCGGATAAAAGGTTAGCCAACTCAACATTATTCAGTTCAGCAAACAGAAAATGCGTATTGCCATGAACTCCGATTTTCGGAAGCTCCACTAAGGTTGCATCGCCACCATATTTATTCACAGTTTCAACGAATTTACGCCCAAGCTCTTGTCTGACACGCCAGTTCTCGGCACCTAAATCGTCCGATACTTCATTTACTTCCGGAATGTAATCGCCAAAATAGATTACAATCGGAATTCCAGTTAACTTCTTGAACTCATCCATCGGCACACCGATTCCCTGTAAAGCTCCTGTCCTGCTCGGCAATGCTTCAGGAACCTCATTTTCGGGAAAAAGATAATTGCCCGGCTCATAAGCAGCAACCGCGGCTATTTTATCGGTTTGTGTTGCCGCCATCCATCCGGGCAGACCGCCTTGTGAGTGAGTTACCAGTATTCCTGCCCCTGATTTATCAAAAACCTTTGCTGTTGCACCCGCTACAAGGTTGGCGTCAAAATTTCCCGTGTTTGGTGTCATCCATTGAAAAAATTGCTCCAAACTTGCTTCATCTTGAGGAAATTGCACATTTTCGGAGTATTTCGGCCAATGTCCCATACGCCAGACTTCAAACCACATCTGCTCATCTGCAACAGGTGTAATTTGTGCTTCAACAGTGCTTCGCCCTGCTTGTCCTCGTCTTGGCTGATCGATTAGATATGTACCAAATCCACGTTTCAGAAAAATGTTCTGGAATCCATCTCTACCATCAGGTGTGGTTTGCCAAGTACGTGCCGACTGACCAGCACCATGCAGAAAAACCATCGATAAATCACGAGCGTTTTGGGGAATCTGATAAAAAACCGATGCATGGTCCCCATGATAGGTCTGACCTTCGGGATACGGCTTCCAGTTATCAAAATTCTGACTTTCATAGGTACCAGGAACTTCGATTACAGTGCCTCCAACCGAGAAGCTTCCTTGTTTTTCGATTGTAAGTATGGCGTTTTTGCCTGATTGCGCATTAGCTGCATCAACTTTAGATGTATCCGGGTCGCTGCAAGCCGCTGCTGAAGCCACCGCTCCAGAAGAAGTCGCCATTCCAATTGTTAAAAGTAATGCTAGTAATTTTTTCATTTTGTTTCCTCCAATGTGTAAAATTAAATATTCCACGGAAAGTCCTTCTGTCTAAATTTGTTTTCCAGCTTCATAGGCCATTTCCATCATTTTGGTTTTTACCTCACCTTTTTGGGAGACGCCATCGCCGTGAATCACCCCCTTTTCTCGCAGACAGCCGGTAAAATCGCGTATACGGTCCATGACGCATTCAGCTTACCAAGCCATAACGCAATGTCATCCTGTTTGATCTAAATTGATCATAACAGCTGATTATAAACTGCTAGATGAAAAAATCTAAACAAACTCTAAACAACGAATTATGCAACGAATGAAAAAGAAACCGATATCCTATTCGTTGTAACGAAATTGCACTTGTTGTTACATATTGAAACTACTTGACTATACTTGTATCCAAAGGTTCTTTTCACAACGACTAGAGAAAACTAAACGACCGTTCCCCGGTAGAATTCCGAGAATCGGTCGCAGCATAAAGATGGTTTTCGATAGTGTCTAATTGACAAGGTTATGAACATGGTGCATGTTTTTTTGTTTCTGTTTTATGTACTGAGCTAGGGTCAACCTGTTTGAAAAGGTGCGGGATTTTCTCCAGCGAAACGCCGTTTCCGTTATCCGCAAAGTAAAGCGCTTCATTTTCGTTTTCCTGCAAAATTTTCAGAGACAGTTTTAACTCTGTTATTGCATATCTCAATGCATTCCCCACGAGATTTTCCAGTATCTGTCTCATTTGCTCCGTGTCAATCCGGACTGAATGACTACTCTAAAGGAACTCTATATAGTTCCAGATGCAGGACATGTGGATCTGTATGACAAATGGAGTATATCCGTTCAACAAACTTGAGTCCTTCTTCAGTAAAAATCTGGCCGAAAATAGTAAAACATATACACCTGTTGGCGGTGAATTAAGGGTTTCCGCTAAGCAGGAGTCTAAAAGGCTTTGTCAACAAATCCAAAGTGAATGCAAATGTCAGATTCAAACGATTTCCCTATGCGCCATACTATTCATTTGAATAGCCATACTTTACGATCAACGGCAAGAATACGGAGAACTGAAGCAGCATTTGTCTCCAATGTTAAAGCATCAATAGGAGAAAAAATGAAGATGGAATATGCTTCTTGAGTTATTCCCAATAAAGGATACTTCACGAAGTTCGCGAAGAATGTCTTCGAAAAGGGGGCTGGATCTTGCAAGAAGAAATCGAGAAATGGTAGAAAAGCTGTTTGTGTCATTGGACATATAATGCAGCAAATCAAGTCTGCCATGAGGCCGCTTGTTCTTTACATAAAGTTGTCATCAAACGGATACATCGGTCTTTGCACTTTCCGGAACGGCAGGCTAACCAGATTGGCCGTGCTTGCGCCTGGTGTATCCAGAATAAAAATCCGGTCGGATATTTGCTCGTATTCGGCGCGGAATTGGTTGGCGGATTTAACCAACACCAAATCCGCATCCGCCGGCTCCAAACCGACACTGCGGTACATTGCCGGGTCTCCGGTAAATGTCGGATGTTCCATTATCAGGAGCGAGATCGTGCCAATCTTAACTACCGCGCAGTAGCCCATATTAGCTTCCATCTTGGCGATGGTGCCGCCGCCGAAATAAAATTTGCCGTCTCCAACCCTTTCCACTACACCTTCAATTTGAATAGGTGAGCCGACCGACGGACTAACGGTATGCCCAACCTGCAGCTTAACCACCGCACCTGCCCCTGCTTCCGCTGCCTTTCGGGCAGCCGGTCCATCCACAATCGACAACAAGCAATGTAAATGCTTATCCGCCCCCTCCTCAAGCAGACGGCAAAGCACAAAATTGCTATCCCCCGGTGAACCGGCGCCTGGACTGTCCGCTGAATCGGATATAATAAAAGGCACCCCTGCAGATGATTCAGCGGTTATATGGGCTATGATTTGGCGTACGGTGTATAGGGTGACGTCAAATTCCTTACGTTTGTCCCAAGCGATTGAAGCAAGTCTCTCCGCTTCAGCCGAAGCTTGAGCCCCATCTGTTCCAATGACGACAGCGGCGAATCCCATTTCCTCCACATCAAGCCAAGGCTGTACGGCGAACAATGAAGTTGCAACGGAAGCTCCTTTGCGTTCACCCTCCAGCGCTTCCTGCCACAGCTCCGCCATAGGACCGCGGTATGTTTGTTGATTTTCCGCGGGTACGATCATCGGAAGTTTCTTCACCCCGGTATATAACTTAACCTCCCCGCGAATAATCGAAAACAGCAGCTTGGCCGCCCGATAACCTGTCTCCGCAAAATCCGCGTGCGGGAATGTACGATAACCGATCAGAGCGGCACAATTGTCAATCATTTTGCGGGTAATATTGGAGTGGGAATCCAGTGTAACTACGATTGGAATATGCTTTCCGATCAACTCCTGAACCGCCTCCAAGATCTCCCCATCCGCATCGTCGCTATCTTCAGCCACCCATGCGCCGTGCAGCGCCAACAGCACCCCGTCGCATGCCGGGTTAGCGCCGATCTTTTCCAGCAACTCTAGTTTTAATTGATTCAATGAACGCCGCTCAATGACTCCGGCGGATACCGCTCCGGCATACAGCGTAGGAATTAAGGCAACTCCTTCTTCGGCAGCCGCCTTGTAAAAGCCGCTCAGTTCACTTTCCGATTTCTGCGGACGGCTCATCTCTTCCCCTGTCATATAATAATAGCGTTTGAAGTCTTCTATTGTACTAATTCTTGTGCTGAACGTATTGCTTTCTTGAATCAAACCCCCTACGATAATATTCATAACGCACCTGCTTTCCTGTTATTTGGATATGTCCTATATCTGAATCGAACCGCCTTCCAAGGCCGGTCTTGCCAACCGTGTGTACTGACCGAGCGCGCCCCTGTGGCGGATAACCGGCGCAGTCCATTGTTTTCCCCGCTCATCGAGAATCCGCCTCATTTCCTCTTCCGTGCGAACAGTCCCCTCCGAACCAATGACAGCTAAATTTCGCGACGGAATATCGATGAGCACAATATCATCATTCTCCACAAGCGCAATCGGCCCGCCATCAACCGCCTCCGGACATAAATAGCCGATACACGGCCCGCGGGTTGCTCCAGAGAAACGACCGTCCGTGACGAGCGCCGTTGTTTTCGACAGAATAGGGTCCGATGCGATCAGTTCAGACATATAAAACATTTCCGGCATACCGACGGCTTTCGGACCCTGATAACGAATTACGATAACATCGCCGGGCTGCAGTATACGATTAAGCAGTGCGTCCACAGCGGACTTCTCATCATCAAATACTTTTGCCGGACCTTGATGAATCAACATTTCCTCAACAACTGCCGATTTTTTCACAGTCGCTCCTTGAGGCGCCAAATTTCCTTTCAGCAGCGCCGTTGAGCCTTCCGGCTTCAGCGGCTTGGATATCGGATAAATAACATCGCGTTTGTTCAGCTTGTAATTGGCCAAAAACATCTCGGCAAACCGAGGCATTTCACTTTGCTCCAAATGCTCCAAATTTTCTCTCACTGTATGGCCAGTAACGGTTACGCAATCAAGATGAAGATGCTCCTTCAGTTCCTTCATTACCATCGGAACACCACCCGCGTACCAGAATAGCTCTGTCGGATATTTACCGGCTGTTTTCGTATCGACAAGCACCGGTATTTCCCGGTGAATCGCGTCAAACAGCTCGGGTTGGAGTGAAATGCCGACTTCCCTCGCAATCGCAATCAGATGCATTACCGCATTAAGTGAGCCGCCTATGGCCGAATGAATCTTAATTGCGTTCTCAAAAGCTTCCTTCGTTAATATGCGCGACGGAATCAGATCCTGCTGCCGCAAGCTCATGACCTGTTGTCCCGCAGCTCTGGCCATCCGGCGTATTTCCGCATTGGTCGCGGGAATCAGTGCCGACCAAGGCAGCGCAAGCCCAAGAGCTTCGGCCATCACCTGCATCGTTGCCGCTGTGCCCATATATTGGCAGGCTCCGCATGTCGGACAACAAGCGCGTTGAAATGCCAGAAACTCTTCTTTGGACATCTTTTGTTCCTTCACTTCCACACTCATGTGCCACAGTTCTTCATTCGACTTGAGGCACGGCCCCGCCCCCATCGCCCCGCCGGGGACATGAATCGCGGGGATGTCGAGCCGGGCAATGGACATTAAGTGAGCCGGCACCGCTTTATCACCTGCAGAACTGAGCACCATCGCATCGAATGGTGTCGCCAATGCTTGAATTTCCACCATGGAAGCAATAAAATCGCGGGATGCCAGCGAATAATGCATGCCGCCGTGAGCCTGTGCAATGCCATCGCAAATGTCGGTAGTTGTATAGATTGCTGGCTTGCCGCCTTGCTGCAGCACCCCTTTCTCCATTTCCGCAACCAATTCTCCTAAATGGTAAGAGCTCGGATGACTTGATCCTTGTGTACTGCCTACAAGTACCTGAACTTTATCAAGATCGGTAACCGTCCAATCCATCGACATCCGCAAAGCGTCACCTTCAAAACTCATTTTTCTCACCTTTTGGCTTTGCAGCGTATCCACCGTAAAACTCCCCCTTGAGAATTATTAATGAGATTAAGTAATAAACTTCAGGGTTGTAAATAACACGTCGCCATTAAGTGAAGGATTTCCGGATTCAGGTTAATCGACCAACTTGGCCAATGATCTATCGACGGCATGCAATGTTTCCTGGACATCCTTGTCATCGTGGACCGTCGATATGTACCATAGGCCGTTGGGACGAATAAGTACACCTTCACTAAGCATAACTTCAGCAAACCGTGTATATTTAGCACCGTCTCTATTATTAAACGCAGCAAAATCAGTTACTTCTTGTTCATCAGTAAACATCATATGAAAAACAGGACCGGTTTGATTGATAAGACCTGGCAGACCATGCTTATTCAATAGCTCGCGTATCCCCGAAGCCAACACTGTAAATAGTCGCTCCATCCGTGTATAGGCCGAACCGTGGTCTTTGACCAGTTCGCCAATGGTCGCTATTGCCGCTGCGGTAGACACGCAATTGCCGTTCAAGGTTCCCAAGTGACTGACCGTTCCTTCATCGATGAGATTCATAATTGTCGCTTTGCCCGCTACGGCGCTAATCGCGATACCTCCCCCCATTGCCTTCCCTATGGTGACCAAATCCGGATCCAGGCCGAAACGTTGGTGCGCCCCTCCTATAGACAGACGGAAACCGGTAATAACTTCATCTAGAATCCATACAATACCCAGTTCTTTGGTTAACCTCTGCATCAGCTCCATGTAACCCGGTTTAGGCAGAATACAACCGGAATTGCACATAACAGGTTCCGATATGAGCGCCGCAATTTCGCCGGAATAGGCTCTGAGAGCGGACTCCAACGCTATTGGATCATTCCAAGGCAGCAGAATAACATCTTCTAAGCTACCTGCGCTTTGCCCGGATGTACCCGGTAGGACGCTGGTTGCGGCTCTCTCGTCATTACCTTGAAGACCCGCGCCGGGAAACGAAGTGAAGATGGAGTCGGACCAGCCATGATAATGACCGTGAAACCGAACGATTTTACGTTTTCCTGTATAAGCGCGTGCAAGTCGGAGAGCAAGCATAACGGCCTCCGTTCCGGATCCGCTCAAGGCAACCTTCTCGGCGCATGGAAGAAGCTCGGTCAGTAAACGGGCCAGCCCGATTTCTCCTTCATGCTGTAAACCATATGTATATCCTTTACGCATCGCTTGGTGGATAGCAGTAGTCAATTCGTCATGAGCATGACCTAAGATCAGCGGCCCATAGGCTAACATGTAATCGATATATTCATTGCCGTCAACATCCCGGATTCGAGCGCCTTCTGCTGATTGAACATATATAGGCACCGGTTTCATAGAAGCCCGTAAAGAACTCGCCACCCCGCCGGCAAGATATTTTCTCGCAAGTTCATATTTGGCATGTGATTGTTCTGTACGAATCATCGTATACCTCCCAAAGTTTACTTGAGCATCAGTCAGTGACCAAAGTACCCTTAGTGCATGATCCAACCGCCGTCTACGTTCATTGTTTGCCCGGTAATAAAATCACTTTCCTCCGAAGCAAAGAACAGGAAAGCTCCTTCAAGATCAGCTGCCACTTCACGGCGCGAGAAACACTGCAACTCCGCCAACACGACAGTTGCCTCCTCCGATCCTGCAGCACCCACTTTTTCCGCTTCCGTCTCCGTCAAAACCGCCCCGGGTGTGATACAGTTTACCGTAATGTTGTTTTCGCCTACCTCTCGCGCCAACGCACGGGTAAATCCAACAATCGCCCCTTTGGAAGCAACATAATGGAGAAAACCCTTTTGTCCGGTAAAGAAGGTAACGGAAGAGACGTTAATAATTTTTCCGTATTTTTGTGCTTGCATATAAGGAAATACGGCCTTTGCACAGAGAAATTGCGAACGGACGTTAACGCCCATAATATAATCCCAATCCTCTGCCGTAATTTCATACCATGTCCTGCGCGGATCCATGGCGGCATTGTTAACCAGAATATCAACGGTCCCGTACCGGCTAACGGTTTCTTCCACCATCGACCGTACGTCCTTTTCTTGTGACACATCCGCATAGAAAGCGAAAGCCTCGCCGCCCTTCTCCTGAATATCATTTACGACCAATTGCGCCAGTTCGGGATTAGACCGGTAATTGACAACTACTCTTGCGCCTTCCCTCGCGTAATGTTTGGCTATCGCCGCCCCGATAGAACGGGACGCTCCGGTAACGATTGCTACCTTCCCTTTAAGTCTCAAGCTGATTCAACTCCTTTGCTATACTTGCTCTTTATTGTCTGTTAATGATTCCCTTTAGATGCTGAAGACCGAAGAGCAGCCTTTCTTCCATCTGATCAAGATAAGGAATTGCTTCATATTCGTCTACCGGAGGAATCTCTCCGTTGGCAAGCTTCTTTTCCGTATTCCACGCCAGTTTAACAAATTGCCCAAGTTCAAATGGAGTCAAGTCCGGATTTTTATCTATCCAGTCTTTATTAAATATTTTAATTTCAAATAACCATTTGTGGTCTTCAATCGATAAAGGTAAATTAGGATTGTATTCAGCAAGAATAGGGATGATTTGCGCGAAATCCACGGAGCCCTGCCCCGGAGCTTTACCTTGTCTTTGTACGCCGTTTTCATTAAAATAAATGATTCCATCCTTCGTATGAGTCAAATTGGTATAGGGCGCGACCCTCCTGGCTGCAAGAACAGGGTCTTCTGCATTAACAAGCGTGTTGGCTGTATCCAGACAAATCCCGCAAATATCAGCTCCGACAGCTTCGATTACTCTCAAGAGATCAAATGTGTTATCACCATGGTTCTCCAAGTTTATCCTGCTCCCATAGGTCTCCAATACAGGCCTCAAGGTTTTGATGAAATCGATACTCTGGCTCACGTGGCTCTTCCAAGGAACGGGATGGTTATAGTTTTCATCTGAAAAGCAGATGACACTCCGGAGTTCATGCCAACCGGCCTGCGCATACGCTTTAATATGAGAAATAACGGTTTCCCTATGTTCATCCAACGATCCTTTAACAAGTACCGGGTTGCAAGTTCCGACGCCGGAATAAACGTACAACCCCTGTGAAACCGCGTAATCGTTTATATCCTTGAGCTTGCCCGCATCCGCTTCAATACTGAGCTCCCTCATATCGCCGAATTGAACTCCTTCTAATCCCAGCTTTTTTACATAATCAAGGGTCTGATATGCATCCAGCTTCAATTCTCTAACGGTAAAACTGTCAATTCCCACTCTCATACCTTATTCCTCCTTGAAATTTCTTTTACATGCAAGTGCGAATTGTTCCTATTTTTTGGCCAGTTCTGCAATACGACCCTTAAAGTTGGCCAACTGTTCATTATACTTATCAATTACCTTTTTCTGTCCAAGTTCGTCGACCTTGCTTACCGCTGCATTGTAAAGACTTTCGAACTGGGCATTGTCCTTCGCGGAGACAATCAACGGAATTTGCTTATCCATATACTGCATTATTTTTTCCTCAATTTTTGCTTCTTCCGTATTCGGATCAAGGTTTGTTGAAGATACGTAAGGAGTGATGTCAAACTTTTCAAATTTGAAGTTGGGATTTTTCTGCCACGCATCCAGCATTGTATTCCAACCGTATGCTTTGTACGCCTTTTTCTGTGTTTCAGTAGCAACGGACATAAGGAACTGAGTATCATTCTTAAAATTATTCGCCTGTCCGTTAGGCCCTGTTGCTACATTGCGGGTCGGGAATATACTTCCATATAGACCAAACCGTGTCAGCATATCTTTGTTCGGATCGCCGTCGCTAATAATTTTCAACAGTTCCGGTGTCGGAATTCGCTGGCCGTCTTTCATTGTATAATCTCTGCCTTCGACCCCCCAGCCTAAACGGATGGTCATTGCTTCCGTGGACATATAGTTAAGCACTTCCAAAAATCTTTCCGGATTTTTTGCCTTCTTAAGAATACCCGTCGTTTCATCAGGTCTTACGCTGTTAAACAACTCATAACGGACGTTCTTGCCTTCATTCTTGGCGATGGAAAGTCGAATCGGGGTTACAATGTATTGCATTTCCGGATGTCCGCTTTTAGCCAGCTTGGCATTTACCGAAGGGACCATCCACTTGGCAAAATTCGCCGATAACGCGACACCTGACTCCCATTTCTTGCTGAACTCCGCTTGTTTATCCGTCCAAGCTTCCTTATCCATAATGCCTTCACGGGACAAGATATTCCAGAACTTAAGCGTCTCTTTCAAATAAGGATGGCTTACTAGAGGGATAATTTTACCCGCATCAACATCCACAAAACCCGTCGTTTTATAGAAATGCTGGTATCCGCTATGCCTTGGGAGGTAAGTCGAAAGAAGTGGACCATAGGCTTCACCCCAGAAATTAATCATGCCGATTGATTTCTGATCCAAGCTTGTAGGAAACTTCTTCACAGCTTCCCTTAAAAAGTTAATGTAATCGTCTGTTGTATCAAGCTTCGGCCAACCTAACGCCTCCAGCACATCCACTCTTACGTTCATATCCAATGGTTCGGAGGTCATCTGGATTTCATCAGGTCCTGCTTGCCACACATAAAGGTCGCCGTTTTTCACATCCAAATTTCTCCAATATGGAATAAGATCCTTCTCATACTGAAAAAAATTAGGGATTATATTTTTGTAGTCGTCTAACTTAAGAAAAGCACCGGCCTCAATGTATTTCTTGGTTACAGAATCAATACCTGTATTCACAAAATCCAAATCGCCCCAGTCATTTGCCGCAAGCATCAAGAGCGCTTTATCAGAAGGCGTTTCATTAAATGGAATGTAATCAAAAACTACGTTGAATTTCTCTTTAATCATCTTTCCGACTTCGTCCTCGGTACTGCTTCTCGGCTTATCAATGCCTCTTGCCAATACCTTGTATGTTACAAGGGCTTTGTCTTGAGATTTGCCGTCAGTTCCAGTCGCCGGTGCAGTTGTTGCTGGAGCCGGAGCCGCAGGCGGACCGCCACTGCCCGTGATCGAACATCCGGCCAGAGTCGTTTGCGCTATCAGCATAACAGACGTTATTGCAACTATTCTGTTTAACTTTGTTTTCATTTCATCAACCCTCCCTAATTTCGCAAAATCATGTAATGCTTACTCTTTAATGGCGCCTACCAAAAGCCCTTTGATAAAGTATTTCTGCAAAAACGGGTACACGATGACTATAGGAATGCACACGATCACGGTCATTGCCATTTTCACCGACTCCAGAGTGAAGTTATTCATGCCGCCCTCATTCAGCTTCATCATGTCTGTTGCGCTGGAGGCTGTTCCATTCTTCAAGTAATTCGACAAAATATACTGCAGCGTAAAAAGTTTACTATTGGACGAATTGTACAAAAGTGTGTCACCAAAGGAATTCCATTGATGGATAAACTCGAAAAGCGTGACAGCCGCAAGAACCGGGAAGCAGAGCGGAAATACAATCCTGAAAGCTACCTGGAAATCACTGGCCCCGTCAATAAAAGCAGACTCCTCCAAGCTTCTCGGCAGCTCCTGTATAAAAGTGCGAATCAGAATTAATCCAAATACGCTAACAAGGTTCGGCAAAATATACACCCAGAAAGTGCCTGTCAGATAAAGACTCGAAATGTTTAAATATACAGGCAAAATTCCCGCTGAAAAATACATTGCGAAAATGACATACCTGGAAAAAAACTTTCTGAAAATAAGTTCTGTTCTCGACAAGGCATAAGCGCCCATGTAAATAACAACTATCGTACAGACCGGCCCAATGATACTGCGTGCTACGGATATTTTTAACCCGTCCAAATAATTGACTTGCGTGAATATACTCTCGTAAGCCTTGAAGGAAAAACCCAGCGGTACCAGAAGAATTTTGGCGTACGTATTCCCTGAGCTTAATGAAAGCAAAATCATATACACAAACGGGTAAAATGTTGCAATAACTACTGTTAACATGATCAAGAAGTTAACGAGGTTAAATACCGCGTCACTCATGCCGGATTTTTGTAAGCTTCTACCTTTTACAAACATGTATTCCCGCCTTTCCGCGCGCCTGCTCACGTATCCATAGGATTCAAAACAATGAGCGATTGGCGAGCTTCTTGCAAAGCATATTTACGATGATCAGCATAATAATGCTTACAATAGTTTTGACAATACTCACCGCAGTTGCATAAGGAAATTTAGCTAATTTCAAACCGAATTTATAAATGTACATATCGAAGACTTCCATGGTAGTAATGTTTGTTGGATTGGTTAATAAATAAAATTGTTCGAAATTGGAATTAAGCAGCATTCCGCTGTTAAGAATGATCAGTACGACCAATGTCGGCATAATGCTCGGTACGGTAATGTGGCGTATTTTAGCAAATCTCCCCGCTCCGTCGATTTCTGCAGCTTCATACTGCTGGGTGTCGATACCGGCAATCGCGGCAAGAAAAATAATTGAATTGTACCCCAGTGATTTCCACAAGTTCACAAACATCGTCAACACCCAGGAATATTTTGCATCCCCCAGTATATTAATGCCGTTTTCTAGAAATTTGTATTCGACTAACAACATATTCAAAAGACCGGAATTCACAGAAAAAAAGATAACTAACAGCGAATATCCGATAACCCAGGATATAAAAAAGGGAAATAGGGAAAGCGTTTGCACAACCGACTTTGAAAACTTATGCCTGATTTCATTCAACAGGATGGAAAACACCAGAGCACAAAACAAATTAATTATGAGAGCGCTGATATTCATCACCAGCGTATTTCTTAATACATCCATAGCGTCCGAGGAATCGATAAAAAACTCTTTAAATGTATCCAGTCCTATCCACTCGGCATCCGCAAGATTTTGGCCTACACGATAATCTTTAAAAGCAATAATCCAGCCTAGAACCGGTTTATATGTAAATATTGTGAGTACAGCAAGTGTCGGCAATAACATGAGCAGTAGTTGGCGTTGCTTGTAAAGCGTATATTTTATGCCGGACTTTTTAACCTTCTGCTTGTGAGCTCCGGTTTCTGCCGCATAATCGCCCATTAAGATTCCTCACTTTCCACCTGTCATTCGGAGCCGTTATGTCCAGGGTTGGGGTTCGATAGGTATTTTTACAACCATTCCTGTTGCTTCGGAACGATAGGCAGCCTCAGCCACTTCAACCGTTTTCCGACTGTCCGTACCATCGGTTACAATGGCGGCATCTTCTCCTCTTAAACTTTTGACCCACTCCTCGATACATTGTTGATGACCTGTAATAGTACTGTCGGTTTCCAACTTCACGAAACTGCCTTCGCCCTTCATGTCATATTCAAATAACTTCGATTGATTGTCATGAATTTTTACATACGTGCCTTTTCCGCTCATAAAGTAAGCTTCTCCCTTAGTGCCTGTGACATGGTTGAATTCATACCATAATCCGTCGGGAGCTTGATGGGACTGCGTATACCAGTTAATTGAAAGAAGAGCAAGCGCACCTGATTGCATACGTGCAATAATGGCACCTATGCTTTCTCCTTCCATGCGGCTTTTCTCAACTTTGGACATTGAGGTAACGCTTTCAATTTCTCCGCCATACCATCGTAGCGAATCGATCTGATGAGTCAGACAACTCATAATGGCGCCGCCTCCGATGAACTCCCTATAGCGAACCCAACTTTTCTCAGGAAATACAACATTCTGGTTATGCTCCAGCTTCCAAAATAGGATCTCTCCAAGCTCGCCTGAATCAACCACTTTCTTAAGCGCCTGCCAATCTTTATTGTAGCGCCTGTCATGGCAGACTGTAAGCGATACACCTGCCCGGGAGCAAGCCTCTATCATCTGGTCGCATTCATACACATTCCTTGCCATTACCTTTTCTGTCAGTACGGGCTTGCCTGCTTTGGCGGCAGCGATTGTCGCTGGCGCATGCAGATGGTGGGGAAGAATGATATCTACGGCATCAACGTCTTCCCGCTCCAATATTTCCGTGTAATCGCCGGCAATTTCAACATCATCGCCCAGCAGCCTGCGAATATGAGCATGACGATCCGGGTTCGTCTCCGCAACAACCACCTCACAAATGTCCTTAAGACGCATAAATCCCGGTGCATGTGCGGCTAGTATTCCTCCGCCGCCTAGAATGCCGATTTTCAACTTTTTACTCATGTCCATCTCTCCTTTGTTTTTGATCATCCATCTATAGTTTATTGCCTTGGAGCACTTGTGGATTGCCTGAGCACCAATTCCGGATATAGGGTTGTCTTGGCTGCAGTATATTTCCTAACCGTCTCATTTTTGTCGATCTTCTCAATTTTTTCTATTAGTATATCCACTGCCCTTTGGGTCATTTCCATAATGGGAGGGAACACCGTAGTAAGAGCGGGAATCAAATATTCCGACTCCTTAATATTATCGAATCCGATAATCGAGATGTCTTCAGGAACCTTCAATCCCGCTTCATGCAGTGCTTTCATCGCACCGATCGCGATATTGTCATAGGTAGCAAATACAGCAGTGGGAAGGTCCCCCTCCGCCAAAAGCTCCTTCATCCTCATGTACCCGCCTGCCTCGAACCTTTCGTTCCCATCTGTTTTAATAAATTTCTCATTGTATTCAAGACCCCATTCGGCAAGCGCCTTTTTGAACGGCGGCAGCCTGGCCTTCTTGGATAACTTCTCGCCGATGAAACCGATGGACTTATGTCCAAGCCCAACTAAATGGCTGACCAGCAAAGAAATTCCATACTCATCGTCAACCGTTATACATTCATGTCCCGTATTTTCGCCCGCGAAGCCAAGAAATACGATAGGTAAGTTGTTCTTTTCATTATTTTTCTCAACCAGGCTTTTTATTTTTTCTTTGACCTCTGCGACATTCACTTCATCAAAGTTAATCTCATCAGCATATATGATTCCGTCCACTGCTCTCCCGATGAAAACCTCCAGGTTTCGTATCCCTTTGTCCGCATTAAAGCCTGTTGTGCCTATAATCAGGGCGTATCCTTTGGCATAAAGCTCGCTCTCCACACGATTTATGATTTGCGCGTAGTAATTACTCGTGATTTCCGGAACAATCAAGCCAATCAACTTAGTTCCTTTGCCTGTAAGAGCCCTTGCCGATAAATTAGGCGTGTAATTTAATTCATTGGCAATTTTCTCAATTCTTTTGATTGTCTTTTCGCTGATTTTTTTGTTATTGGCCAAAGCACGAGACACTGTGGATGCGCTTACACCGGCTATTTTAGCAATTTCCTCTATTGTTGACATTAACATCTACCTTCCAGCCGCTTATTAATATTCCATTGATCTGTTCGCGTTGATTACCGCGGGTTTTATTTAGCGGATTTTCTTTGCAAATAAGGGCAAACGTTTGCATTAACCGCTTGATGATATTATAGCACCCAGTTTTTTTGAAAGTCAATCGTCCAAATGAAAAATACTTTATAAGGGGATACCCCGAAATAATCCGTCTTGCGAGATAAACCTTGACCGAATGCTATTTTTCGGCCAACCTGGACAGAAATAATTCGGGTAAAGACATATGCGGCAACCGTAATACCGTAGTGGTTAGAATGGAAATTGCGGTTATGCAATCGGTTGTTCTTTTTTTCGTAGATCTCCTTATAGCACAGCAAAAACAGCAAAAATTGTACCGGTTTCCTAATATTTTTGAGCATTCCTGCCCAATAAACAGGCTGCCGCTATTCATTCTCTGCGGCAGCCTGTGACATATGCACTTTCACTTACAGTTAAACATATTTGTAATTGGGTTAAAGATGTCTGGTACAATTATACAATTCATCCATCGGAAATTCGTGAGCCTCTTTCAAAGGTAACGGCGAACTGGAATTCGCTTACTTCGACCACCGCATCACAAATGAGTATATTGAATCTCTGAATAGTCTGATACGTGTCGTCAATCGTTGAGGGCATGGAAATTCATTTGACGCACTACGAGCAAAAATGAAGGAAGAAACTGTTTCCAAATGCCAAATCCGGATTATGACTCATCTCAGATTGCTTCCCGCAAACGGCTGATCTTAAGGGCGAAATCCCGGAAGAGACGCGCCGCCGGAGACAAATAGCGCTTCTCCTTCCATTCGACGCCTACCTCACAGACGCATCCTGGCGTGGCGATTTTGATCCAGTGCATCCCCTCAAGTATCAGCGCCCGCGATTTGGGCAGCAGAGACACGCCTAACCCGGCCGCGACAAAGCCTGCCACCGTCACCAAATCCTCCGCCGAATACTTCACATGCCGCAAGAATTGGTGCGTACGGTTGATGGCATCGACCGTACCTCTCAGGCCGCAATCCCGGTGTATGCCGATAAACGGTTCGTCGGCCAACTCCTTGAGACCAATCGCCTCCTTCGCGGCCAACCGATGGGACGCGGGTACGACCGCGTATAGATCAGCTGTGAACAGCGTCTCCCATACGATGCCGTCCGCGCCGCCTCTCGGTGACGTAATGTTCAGATCGCATTGGCCTTCTTCAAGAAGTTGCTGCGTTTGTGTACATGAACCTTGGAAAAGCTCGAAACGGATATTCGGGTACTTCTCCTGGAATCGATGAACGAGCTCAGGTATAAAGTGCGTCCCCAGAATGTTGCCGAATGCGAGCGACACAACGCCTGATTCCGGATCGGTCAATTCCGCGATTTCTTCCTTCCCTCGAATAATTTCCTGAAGGGCGTTCGATACTCGCGCGGCGAAGGTCTGCCCGTAGCGGTTCAACTTTACGTTCCGGCCGCTGCGTTCGAACAACTGCACACCCAGTTCTTCCTCCAGCTTGGCAAGCGAATGGCTCAGTGCCGGCTGCGTGATCGACAGTGCCTCCGCGGCCCGCGTCACGTGCTGCATCCGGGCCACGGTCAGAAAATATTCTAGCTGGTTCCACTCCACTCTTTTCTCCTCCTTGGTTTTAACATGCACGAAATTAATGATTTTTATGAAAATAATAAATTAGACGCCATGCAATGTCAAATTTTACAATATAGTAACCGAACCGAAATATTGGCGGAAAAAGATCAGGAAGGTTGGATGAGGATGGAGCGCACAGCTACCGGAACCGCCCGCAGCCGCGGATGGTTCATGGTATTCATTTGTTTAGGCGTGTTTGTGGTGTATTTGGATTCAACGATCGTGAACGTGGCATTATCGGAAATGCAAAAAAAGCTGGAGGTTGGCATGAACAGCCTGCAGTGGGTCATCGATGGGTACACCCTCACGTTCGCCTGCTTGCTGCTTATGGCCGGAACCGTTGGAGACGTTCTCGGACACAAGCGATTGTTCACGATCGGCATGTTCGGATTTACAG
This sequence comes from Paenibacillus thalictri, assembly GCF_004307995.1. GTDB lineage: Bacteria > Bacillota > Bacilli > Paenibacillales > NBRC-103111 > Paenibacillus_AF > Paenibacillus_AF thalictri. The sequence goes on from NZ_SIRE01000041.1 coordinate 48,841, forward strand.
CCTTCTCGGCTTGCTGCGGTCTGGCCGGATCGATCGGGGAACTGGTCGCGTTCCGCTTCTTGCAAGGCACCTTCGGGGCTTTTCTGATTCCCGCTTCCCTTGCCATCATTCGCAACCTTTATGAAGAACCGGTCGCCCGAGCGAAAGCGATCGGCATTTGGGCAGGGCTGGGTGGATTAGCTCTGGCGGCGGGGCCGCTGATCGGAGGCTGGCTGACGGAGACGTCGGGCTGGCAAAGCATTTTCTGGATCAACGTGCCCATTGGTGTCATTGTCTCTGCGATCCTATTCGCGTTCAAGAGGGAGACAGCCCGCAACCTGAGCAGAAGCTTGGACCTCCCGGGGCAACTGCTGTTTATTATGGCAATCGGCGCGCTAACGTACGCTTTGATCGAGGGACAGACGCTCGGATGGCATTCCGCGAGCATCCTGGGTTGCTTTGGTGCTTTCGTCCTTCTGCTGGCCGCCTTCTTGCTACGGGAAGCGCGAGCCAAGGAGCCGCTGCTCCCGCTTAGCTTGTTTAGAAACTCCGTGTTCAATGTCGCTTGCTGCGTCAACTTCTTTGGCTTTTTCGGTCTGTTCGCCGTCGTCTTTCTGATGACCCTTTACTTCCAGAACGTGAACGGATGGTCTCCGACCGAGGCGGGCGCCCGCTTCCTGTCCCTGAACGTGAGTATCATGATCGCTGCCTATGCGGGAAGCTCGCTCGGAAGCCGCGTTCCGTCGGCCTTTCTAATTCCGGCTGGCATGCTAGCGATGGGAGGCAGTCTTATGGCCCTGACCGCCGTCGAGCCCGGCAGTCCATACGCGAATTACGCCTGGGCGCTGATCGGCATCGGGATCGGCATCTCGTTCGCCGGCGCTTCTGCAACCGTCGCGCTGATGTCGTCCGTTCCCTTGCAGATGGCCGGGACTGCATCGGGTGTCACCAATACGTTCCGGCAGCTCAGCGCCGTGTTGGGCGTCGCTCTCTCCGGGACACTCGTCTCCGCCCACCTTCCCGACGCTTCGTCCGAGGCGATCCAATCGCTGAGGAGCGGCGATACCGCGGTCGGGTTCACCGCCGGAATGCACGAAGCATTCCTCGTCGCTGCGGTAGGCTGCTTCTTCGTCGCAGCGACGGCGGCCGTTATCCTGCTGGCGGCTGCACGCAGGAAAGCAACTTCCTATGCCGGAAGGGAACGGCCTGAGCGGAAGAAATTGCAGCCTGAGTCTGATTGAGATAGTTAGTACATTTGTTGGCACGTTTGTGTCATTAGACATTTTATACAGTGTCATACATTATATATGAGCATTTCAGAAATCAAAATTATAAGTCTGCTCTCCAAGTTTCCCCATCCGCATTACAGCTGTAGTCGGACGCTGCTGGCAATGGCCGCCAAATCTTTGGCGTTCGGGTATTGCCCGGATCCGCTCGTCGAACCATAAAATCCGGTGTATATTGCTCACGCTCTTCTTCAACTCCTATGCGCCATAGTGGAACGAAGTCCGACGCGAAATCAACCGGTACGAACCGACGATGCCAGGAGCTATAGAGAGCTTGAAGAAAGCATTGGACGAGCTGAAAATTGCTGAAAGCGCTGAAGCGAAACTTATTAAAGAAAAAAAACGTCTAACAAGTTAGATTAAAAAACGGGAGCGGAGTGAACAGGCTGTGAAAAAAGTCGTCGTATATGTTCTTTTAGTTAGCATGGGGGCAATCTCGCTTGCAGGCTGTCAGGAAGGAGGCGGGAAAGAGGCTTCGGAAACTACATTGTCGCAAACTCTAAGTGCCATGTCCCCGGATAAGTTGCAGGATCGATCAAAAGACGATCAGGCCAAGGATACTATTAATAATTCCGCAGCAATCGATCATTCCTCATCCGACGCGCCTTCCACCGGAAATTTGGAGCAGCCGCTCTATTTAGATGGAGTCAACGATTGGGTGATTTTCGATGGCACGCTGCTTCGTTCCGACCCTTTACATCTCCGATGATCATGGCGTGGATTGGAAACGGGTGGGGAACCTGACCTCTATGATCAGAGGGTATCCGACAGGCATCTCATTCCGGAGCAGCGACGTTGGATGGATATCGTGTTCCGTACGCGGGGAAGAACGAATCCAGTTTTACCGTACCAAGGACGGAGGACGCACATGGTCGGAGCAACCGCTCCCCTGGGAAACATGGATACCCCAAATCTCCGCTGCCTGAAGAAGTAAAAAGCCCGCCGATTGCCGGCATCAATTTTCTGGAAATGAACGGTTGGGCTCTTTCCACAGACGGATCCACGCTGTACACAATTAATGACATTAATAAAGGCTAGCAAGTTATCCGGCCTAGCCGGGAGCTGCAGCGTGCAAGCGGCATCTATTTTCGCGGTGATGGCTCGGGCCACGTATTGATGAGCGGGCATGAGTTACGTACTTCCGACGGCGGCAAAACCTGGCTTGCCCCTTGATTACCGGCTATAAGCTTAACGAGACTGCCGACTTTTCCTCGGCAGCCTCGTGGTTGTTTTGCGTTCTCGTTTCCCAGTAACACTGGGCCAACTGCACCAAACCAGAGTCACTTGTGACGATGCCAGCCACTCAACTAACTCGTTTTCTTCTGATACAATGACCATGTTGGTGAGTGGATGCTTCCAGTCCGACTGTTAGTGCGTCGAACGCACAAGGGAGGCATCCCCTTCTTTTTCTGGGATACGATCATTATATCCGGCAGTTTCTGGACAGGCAATTTCGTTAGCAGTTGGACGTTTTACGTTAAGCAGCAATCCAATATAGTAACATTAATGAAACTGAAAGCCTACATCTTGATATATTTCATTGAACTCACCTGTCGTTTTTTCTCCCCAGAGGCCGGCTGATCAATTTACGAAGCGCGGATTGAGGAGAAATGCATTTACCCGCCCATAAGTCTTCTTCCGTAATGCGCGCAAGCAAAATCTCTCCGTCTATAGATCGATTTCGGTCGTATGACACATAGATGGTTCCGTCCGGTGCTTGGGTGCTGTCCGGATAAGAGACCTGAAATCGTTCATCCAACAATAAACCGTCCGACCACGTATCTCCGTCATCGTTGGAAATAAAAGCGGTTAAGTGCGACCTCTGCTCGGTCCGGATTCCCACCTGATCTCCGTGCTTCACAAGCAGTAATCGTCCGGAAAGTAATCGGCGGATATGGAATCGGGAGTTGATATGTTGGATGGATGATGGCCGGGGAGCGCTCCAGGTGAGGCCGTAATCGTTGGAAAAACTCTCCCAAATGCTATCCCATGTACGAGCCATCATCCAAAGCGTTCCGTTCTTGCGTTCAACAATCATATGCTCGTCAAAATCGCTTTTTGGAAATACAACACCGGATTTGCGAGACCATGTCTGCCCTTGATCCGTCGAAGAAAAGACATTAGCCATCCGCAGCTCGTCAAGTTCCGGGTAGCAATCTGTGAACGGCGATTTAATCTTGTCACGGGACCATAGTGAAATAGGCAACAGCCATTCTCCAGTACTCAAAATCACGGGCTTATTCAGTGTCATGCCGTGCCAGATCCTTTGTGGAGTCGTCCAAACCGGATTCACATCGTCAGGATTGTCGCAGCGCGTATACCAGTCTCCCGCTCGTCCGTCATAGTGCGCCAGTGCCTGATCGAAGAAGAGCCACAGACGGCCTTGAGGATCCGTCCACAAAGTCCCAACGATAGTTCGCCGTTCGTAAGGTAGGCTGGAATCGTGCGGGTCGATGACCAGCTTGGGGTCAGACCAGGTTTCGCCATCATCGTTGCTGCAGGCAAGTACAAAAAAAGCTTTGTCGTTATCGCCTCCCCCTACCCAGCAAGCCCACAACCGTCCGCCGGGTGTACGCTCAATTCCGATGGTCATTCCATAATCAAGCCTTTCGTAGCTGTATTCGGGCAGCGGAGATGTATTTAACTGCGGCACTTCAAGGGTACGGTCCAAAAGTTCGCGCGTAATGGGAAAGGGAGTTTGTTCGGGCGTTGCATTACTCATCGGATGCACCTTCCAATTCAATTATTTTTTAAACTATATATAGATGACTGTTTCAAGCTTAGCTTGATTTGAACTTTTTGTAATAATCAACATAAAATGATAAATATTTTTGATAGCCTAATTTATCTAGTTGGTCAAAGTATTTATTAAGTTCTCCATCGTTAAGTGGTCTTGCACCCGTTATAAATTTAGCGCTCTCTGATTCCACATATGCATTAATGACGGACTGGAGATCAACGATTTTTTGATTGTCATCAACTGAGAAAAATACATTCCCGGGATACGGTTCAGTGTAATATGGCTTTTGGCTTTGGGCCATTGTGTAGTAGTGGCGGAAATCAAGACTGTTCGGAGTCCATTCGCGTTTGTAATTGATTCCGGCAAGTGAGGCCGTTGCACCAAAAAAGTCACGAATATCCCCGAAATTAACACCTGTACCCATCATTATTTTTTGCTGGCGATACCCATTCTCCTGACCATTATATTTATTACCCGGATCGTTATTAACTTCAGGATACTCTAACCAGTTCTTTTCCTTATTCCACACCCAACCTTGTGTTAGCCCATAGGTGTCAAATTCCTTGCTGCCGGCCGGTGGACCATAATGGGCAAGCGCCATCCCTTTTTCACTGAACCAAAAATCTGCCCATTTACATAAAAGCTCGGGATACTTTGTCTTGGCAGAAATAATCCAAAATGAGTTATTTACATATCCTTGACGTCCGGGCCATAATTTCTTGCTATTATATTTTGAAGTTAAAGGTTCTGGTGTATCCCAGTCCATAAAGACAGCCGGGTTTGCTTGCCAAGCGGCTGTTGTAAATGTTCCCGCAATTCCACCTGCAACATTAGCACTCACTTTTTTTGAATCCAGAGTAAAGAAATCGTGAGACATTAAGTCTTCTTTATAAAATGTATTTAATGTCTTGAGATATTCTCCATAAACCTCACGATCTCCATAAGGAAATACTACCTGACCATTTCTAAGTGATGGAGAAAGCCCCTTCGGATCCAAGGTGATCCAGCCGTATGCCCCCAGTATTGGCAAGGTGGGGTTGTAAGCGTTGTATCCACCATTAAAAGGAATAGAATTAGGATACTTCTTTTTAAAGGCGCGCAGCATATCAGTAAACTCTTCTAAAGTCTTAGGCTTCTCCATCCCAAGCTCTTTCAGCCATTTGCTGTTAATAAAATAACCTGCATTTCGGGTTTCGTCGTTAGGGTCTGAAATTTGCCCAAACCCATAAATATGCCCATCTGGCGCTGTAATTTGCTTCCTATACTCCGGATTCTTGGCAAAGATAGCAGAAAGATTGGGCATGTACTTATCAATGTATTTGTCCACTTGAAGAATTAACCCGTTTTTTGCGCCATAATTCATAATATCAACATTTGTAACTCCCATGTTAAGAATTAAATCTGGCAGGTCCCCCGATGCAAAGGTAATATTGCGGTATTCCGCAGGGTTAGAGATCTGATCGACTTTGGCGTCAATATTATGAAATTTACGGAAGTATTCCCATATCCAAATCTGACTAGCATCACCCTGGGTAGGTTGTTTAGAAACAGCAACATTAATTTTAATTTTATCCCCCTTTACAATCGGAGCACTGATGCCATTAGTTTCAAGGTTAAGGTAATTAGGAACATTAGAGTCATTTTTAGTCTCTGGATTTGATGGCGACGTGCATGATGTAGCCAGAAGTGTGATACTTACCATCGAAACGAAAGTTTTTAATACACGGTTTTTCATGCTTCTTATCCCTCTCTTCTCTTGAATTTTATTTCATCAAATCGCTTAATGGCATTCTGCTCGTCTTAACAGGAACAGAATCAATCATCCCCCCCTTTATAAGAAAAACTTCTATCGCAGCCCCTTCAAGGATGAGCGACCGCGGTTTAGCGGAAGTTTATTCTTGAAATATCAGAATCCTTGAGCTTCGCTCAAAACTTATAAATTCTGATATTATAAAATAAAAAGTGTGTTATTACTCCTATCCCTTTACAGAGCCAATCATCATCCCTTTCACAAAATACTTTTGAACAAACGGATAGGCGCAAAGCAATGGGAAACTTGCAATAAATATAAGGGAATATTTCATTGCCTCTACCATATATGATTTTTTCACCATGACTGCTATTGCGCTCGTATCACCTTCAGTCAGCGCTTGAGCTAACGACATTTCATTGGAAATGAGAATATTGCGTAATACAAGCTGCAATGGAAACAAATCCGGTTTCCGTACATATAGCAATGCCGAATAATAACTGTTCCAATGTGCCACTCCATAATACAGTGCCATGACAGCTATTATTGGCTTTGATAGGGGAAGGGCTATATTAAAAAAGGCCCTGAATTCACTTGCTCCATCCATATGGGCCGATTCATATATCTCTGTAGGAATCGTATTTTTAAAAAATTCTCTGGTAATGATCAAATTCCAACCACTTACACCGGCTCCTATGATCAAAGCCCAAGGTGTATTCAACAAACCTAGATTCTTCATATTCAAATAGGTTGGTATCATTCCTCCACTGAAAAACATGGTGATTAAAAAGAACCATGTCAGCAAATTGCGTCCAGGCAATTCCGTTTTCGTAATTACATATGCTGCCGGTATCGTTAAAGCAAGATTATAAAAAGTACCTAAGGATGTATAAAAAATTGAATTTCGATAACCGATCCAAATCGATGGTTCTTGTAATATGTTTTTATACGCCGTTAACTGAAAGTCCACCGGCGCTATAATTACGTCCCCTTTCACTATAGCCATTGGTTCTGAGATAGAGGCAATTATGATAAAGTACAACGGATATAGCATGAGTAAAGTGAATATGAGTAATATGGACCCGTTTATCAGATTAAACGTTCTATCAGACCTGCTAATTTTCATAACATCCATCCCCTTACCACAAACTAGTGGAGGTTAATTTTTTAGAGATTTTATTCACAAAAATAATGATGATAATGTTGATAATATTATCAAAAAGTCCAATAGCCGATGAATAACTGAATTGCCCCCCGAGAATACCTACTTCGTACACATATGTCGAGATTACTCTGGACGTATCGAGATTAAGAGAATTCTGAAGAAGAAATATTTTCTCGAAACCTACAGATAGCACTCGCCCTGTGCTAAGTATTAGCATGACGAGAATAATCGGCCTTATTGAGGGATAGGATATATTTATGATTGTTCTCATTCTACCTGCCCCGTCGATTTTTGCAGCTTCGATTAACTCAGGAGACAAATTTGAAAGCGCTGCCAAATAGATGATAGTTTCCCAACCAATGTTTTGCCAAACCCCACTCCATACATAAATACTGGGAAGGTACTTCGGATTGGTTATAATATCTATTTTCTCCATGCCTAACGCCAGTCGTATATTATTAAATAATCCTCCGTCATATTGAGTAAAAAGTATGATCATAGAGCATATAACAACTGTTGACACAAAGTGGGGCGCATACGAGATCATCTGCACATAACGTTTGTAGCTCTTATTAGAAACCTCATTTATCATAAGTGCCAGTATTACAGGAAGTGGAAATGTTGCAAGTGAATAAAGACTGATAACAAGAGTGTTTCTCATTATTTTCCAGAAGTCCGTATATGTAAAAAACCTGATGAAGTGGTTGAGACCAACCCATTCGCTGCCAAAAAAACCTTGTACAGGACTATAATTTCTGAAGGCAATTTGAACCCCATATATCGGTATGTAGTGAAATATAAAAACAGTAGTTACTGCAGGCAATATCAATACATAAAGCTGCCAATACTTTACAATACTTTTTCCTAGTTTGTTCTTTTTATTACTATTTGCTGTTGGAGCAGATAGATTTGCTTTATACAATGATGCGAACATGATATACCTCCCTTTGCTGAACAATCTGGATGGCCAGATCGACGCATTTACTTACCCATCCACTTGATGCTCAATATACAGAGTATTGAATCGGCTGAATTCCCAAGTTTTCATATCATCATCCGAAATCCAGATTTCGAGCGGATTTCAGTTCGGCATCTCTTGCTTCTCGTTCGGCGTATGAATGAGTGCAATTCTCCCGCCCGGCATGGCGAGAGGCTTAGGCTTATTGGAGGGATTCGGAATATCGGTTCGCTTCGCTCCACGTGAGCCCGTCGTCTACGGACTCAGCACGCCATAACCGCCCGCTTTCATGGACGCGAAGAAGCATGAGGTCTCCGATCTGACCGATGCAGATCAATTCGCCATTGGGGCAGCGGCGAAGGATCGGCTCGCAACTCAAATGATCTCTGTGGATTAATCGGATTTTGTCCATTTTTACAGCGCCTCTATTTTTTCGAGTATATCTTTACATGAAGACTTCAGCATATGAAGCTCGCTTCCATAACAGAATATCCCCATGTCATGGGTCTTGGCATGGCTTAGGATGGTGTGGTCGGACGTTATGACACCGCTTACTTTATTATGCCGTTTGGCTGCCTGCGCAATGTGGGAGACAGCCTCCAGGATGGGATAGAGATCTCCAATGCAGGACAGATCGCAGGACAGATCGTTCGGTCCCAGGATGGCCCCTGTCACTCCTTCGACCCGCAGAATGTCTTCGATGCCGTCCAGACCTGCCTTCGTTTCGATCTGTGCAAAAACCATCGTATGTTCGTTAGCATGCCGCATATATTCCTGCAAGCCCGGAGGATTATACGAGGTATGTCCTCTCGTTGTCGAGATGCCGCGTCTGCCGATCGGAGCATATTTCGCATGTTCGACCACGGCAGCGATATCGCTCTTGCCATTCGTCATCGGCAGCAATAAGCCGTCTGCACCCATGTCCATCAATCGGGTAATGTCTCTGCGCTCCGCATCCGCTAACCGTATAAGAACTGTAATGCCCGCCAACCGAGCGGCCATAATCAGTCCCGACAAAGCCGATTGATCAAATCCGCCGTGTTCCGTATCGATCAGGAAGAAGTCCAGGCCGCCGCTTTTGAACAGCACGGGCATGTTGGGGAACGGTATTTCGCTTAGCATCGTGCCTACGTATCTTTCGTTTCTTCTCAAGTCGTGATCTCCTCCAGCAATAATGATATTAATCCATCCAATGCATCCGTATCTGGGCGGATGCGGCACGGTATTTGCAAAGAATCGCAAACGTCGGCAATGAGCTCCCGATGATGAATGGATACGCCACCGATCACCAGTATCTCCTTTCTTGCCGGCAGCTTGCCCATGGCGGTGAAGTAATCGTCCGCCAGAAGTTGTACGAACTTTAGAGAATGTGTTTGAGTCGCGATTTCCTTCCCGCCAAGCAATCCGGATACAGTGCACAGCGTCTTGCCCTCGAAGTAGGGGCGGCTTTCAAAGTCACCGAATTGGTACGCGTCGGAGACGACGCACAGTTGTGCAGCCGTTCCTAGATTAAGCAAATATTGATGTTCATGCTGCAGGCCGCTCCCTCGTACGGAGGCTTGCTGATCGCCGACAGGACTATAGACCGCCGTCTGTCCCCAATGGCCAACCGGTTCAACTTTCAATGTTGCCTGCGGCGTGCGCAAAAAAGGGTAGATGTTGAATTGAGGTGATCCGTCCTCCTTGTTATACATACCTGAAGCGGCCGCATCCGTTATATGGGTGGCGTTCACTCCTGTGAGATGATAGGCAAGATAGGATCCCAATGTATAAAACTCTGTCGCCTGCGAAAATAATTCGGGATCGATATGACTCATAGCGAAAAGACTACATGTTGGCGAATTCGGTCTGATCGTGCTGCCGGATATCGGCGGTAGCCGTACGGGAAATTGATCGAGCAAACGGTGTCCATTCATGTGCAGTGTGCTTCGCTGGTCCTGCCATGAAATATAGGGAGTTAACAGTTTGCCGTCGCGGGTGCCAAGCAAATATCCATGCATCTGCGTAGAAATGTAGATGCGATCAACTGGTGAAACGCTTTCAATCATTTTCAGGATCGGTTGAACAATGTCTTCGGCATTGACTTCAAACAAAGGAGACGGATTGGACAAGGGATTCGGAAAAGGAAATGACGATACTGTAGACTTGATCTTATTCTCCTTATCGAATATTGCAAATTTGATCGAGGTGCTTCCCAAATCTATCAACAGAGTCTTCGACACGGTATCATCTCCTTTCCGAATATATCATTGCTTGCTAGACTTCAGAACTTGCGCTATGGCTTTTGCAGAGATCTCTCGGGCGTCCTCGATATGTTGAGCGAATTGTCGAATACTCTCTTCCGGAGGTCCCAACAATGTCGTAAACAATCGAGTGTGCCGGTCGTAGAAGGATTGTAGAAACCATTCTTCGTATTCGCGAGACTGTGTCATATTCAGGTGGAAAATCGACTGCATGACGCCGATCATGGTCTCCCATGCCTGCAGCAGCGCCTTATTCCTGCAGCAGACAATTATGCTGCGGTGAAACTGGGCATCGATCTCCAGTATTTCCGTTACATCCAGTCCGGGGCTGCTGGCGATTCGGCTGGTCACCTCCATGATAGGGGTGAAATCCTTATTCGGAAGCGAGAACAATTGTTTAATCGATGTCAACTCGATATGCTCCCGTAAATCATATAGGTTCTGAATGTCTTCGGGTTCGATGCAGCTAACCACCTTCGTACCGTTGTCCAGCGTGCGGATCAGACTTTCCTGCTCCAGTACGAGCAAGGCATTGCGCACGGCGCTGCGACTGACACCGTACTGCTCTGAAAGGGCTAGTTCGCGAATGGGCTCGCCATTCTTGAAGACCCTCAGAATAATATCTGTACGAATCCGAGAAAGAACTTCCTTCGTTGTATTGCTGCGAGAGAGAATGTTGTTCATTCGTATAGGGTATCCCTTCCACTTTTATAATACTTACATTATCACAGCCGGAAAAATTGTCAACAATTTTTGAATGTTGTCAACAAAAATAATGTTGTAACTTGTAAAGCATTCGTTTGGTCATTTTACAATAGGCAGCAAAAAAAGAACCATGGATACGTTCCATGGTTCCCGCTTGCAAGTTGATGAAATTTAGTCGCTACGCCAAGTTACGTTACCGCTGCCGGGTTCATGCCATCTTGGAAGCTTAGGCGTGAGCCGGTTTGGCCGCGCCGCCGGCCTTATTGTTGCGGCCGCCTTTGTGGCGTTTGTCCAGCCAGTTGTGCAGCGCCGGCATCAGGTAGTAGTCGACGCCGAATCTTGCCGCGTTCGTGCCGGCCAGGATGACGATACCGCCAAACAATGCAAGCCACGGGTTGGTGTTAAGCGTTCCGGCGAACATGAACATGAAGTTCATCAGCAATCCGAAGAATGCGGCCGCGGTAGTTAAGCAGCCAAGGATGAGTCCAAGCCCGACAAGCGTTTCACCGACCGGTATGAGGTAGTTGAACAGCTTGGCGTTCGGTAAAGCAAAGTGTTCCAGGCCGCATATCCACTCTACTCCCCTTTTCTCAACCTTTTGCTTTTATTAAATAAGTGTTAAACAACTAAAAGGCGGTCTGTTGACTTGGAAAATAAAAAGTCGCAGACTGCCTCTTAATATTAAACTAATGTACTTCGTTAGCTAAATCATTATGGATCGTCTATTCTTATATGTCTGTTTTATTGAATGTCTTCGTCGCTTTTGTACTCCAAAATATCACCAGGCTGACAATCCAAAGTCTTGCAAATCGCTTCTAATGTTGAAAAACGAACCGCTTTTGCTTTCCCATTTTTCAGAATGGAAAGATTCGCCATAGTAATGCCAACCCTCTCCGAAAGCTCCGTTACGCTCATTTTTCGCTTGGCTAACATCACATCAATATGAATCATAATGGCCATATGCCCCACCTCAGACCGTCAAATCATTTTCTGATTTTATATCAATGGCTTCTTGTAGAAGTCGCTGGAGAACAGCGGCAAAAACGGCGATCACCAGAGAGGCGAAAATAAGGAGCAATCCCATGGGTATGAAACTTGGCGGGTCAACTTTCTTTCCCATGAGATAATAAAGCGGCATACCTAGCAGGTACAAGGTACTGATTGTGATGGCACCGTATTTTATATTGTTTAAAGCTTTTACCGAAAGTTCCGAGAACGCTTGGTTCTTATCGATATAACTTAAAAGTTTAAATGCTTGATACAGAGCAAAATAAAAAGGAATCGCTGCCGCGTACATATCGATCAAAACGAGAGATTTCATATAAGCCAGTTCTGGATACAATTCTCCAGCAAAATCCCCAATTCTAGGCACTAAAAATATGCACACAGCGAGTATGGGGATTCCAATAACAATAACAGCCGTCTTCAAAAAAAGTGTTGTTCCGCGTTTCATAAAGTACACCTCATTTATTTAATGTCAGTGTTTACTTTACCAGATGATTTATCGTTTTACAATAAAACAATATCGTTCTTCGAAAATAAACAAAACATTTCTAATACAATGAAGAGGTGCCGCGGCACACTCCTCACTAGCAGAAAGTCATCTTCACTCCCATGCGGTTGCAATTACCTGTACCAAAAAAGCGGCAACCTTTGACGAGAATTAACGTCATAGACTGCCGCCACATATTAAACATGACTAATCTT
>NZ_SIRE01000042.1 GCF_004307995.1 Paenibacillus thalictri
GCGCGGCAACGTGTGCAGCTGACGAATACTAATCGGTCGAGGGCTTAACCAAAACATCCCAAGAAAGTGAAGATAAGCGTTGCAGCTTATTCCGAATACTTTCTCGGGGCCCAAAGGACAAGAAGCATATGCTGAAGTTGTTTCGCATCCAGTTTTCAGGGAGTAATGCGATTAAATAAAAGCAGCCGCTGCATAACGGCTGCTTTTTGGCGTGCACATAAGGATGACGGGCGGGATACAAAACAAGACACCTCCCGTTATTGAGCGTAACATGAGGTGTCTTGCGCCGATATTTTAATTAGGGCGGATTGGATATGCTTGCGAAATAAATAAAAGACAAGTATACGAGGCAAAGCCAGCCAAAGATGGGAAACTAGCAAGTACAGCATTGTTAAAGAAGAAACCCAAGGATACAAGCAGGTGAGAAGGATCATCGGCACCCAAAATAGCTGTTGATGGAGTTTGGCCAGCTTATTTAACGAATAATAGTTGTCGGGTATGAGACAGACCCACGGCAAGCGCAGGTGAAGCGACCAGGCCTGCGGAGCGCGTTCTTCTTTCATGATAAACAGCAGCCGGATCACCCCGTAATGACTAGCGGCAACGAAGGCAAAACAGGCAGGCAGCCGGACAGGATCCATACGAAACAAATCTGCGGCATACAATGCACCTAACAAGCCTATATAGACATATGTATACATCATCGGATAACGGAGTCTTTTGAGCAGCCTATAATTATAGATGGTAGCGTCTTTGTTTACTTGTTGTTCTCTCACAGCAGCCTCCAGAATGAGCTCTTGTAGTGGGTGACTATCATTTTATCGGAAAAAGACAGCAAAAATATAAGCCTTTTTGCGTAACAGAAGCAGAAGCGGCGCATAAAATATAGCGCTATAATAAAAGAGGATTCGTTTAAAAAACATAGAGTATGGGCATACTTGATAGAAAAAGGGTCAGGAGGGTAAGGCATGGACGAAACGGAGAACATTCAGAAGGACAATTGCACTTGTACTTGCATCATCTGCGGTGAAACGCGCAACGACGGGATTATGATTATAGATGAATTCATTTGCGACGGGTGCGAGGCGGAAATCGTTCGAACCGACGTGAAAGATGCCAAGTATCCTTTTTTCATTCATCAATTGAAGCGCATATTATATAAAGGGAATATAAACGAGAAACATATAGATTTGTAATCATAGGGCTTTCTTCATTGAAGAAGAAGCCCTTTTTGCATATCAAGAAAGCGGCAGCGGTGTTGGTAGATCGCTTTGAAATAAGCTACAATGAAAGGATCAGTGCATTAAGGAGATAGGAAATGGATGAAAACAGAGCCCCTTTATATGAAAAGTTAGCGGAGCATTCCCGCCGGCGGCCGTTAAGTTTCCATGTTCCCGGCCATAAATCGGGACAAGGTTTGGATGAACGGGCAGAGGATCATTATGCATCGGTCATGGCAATCGATTTAACGGAAATAACCGGTCTGGATGATTTGCATCAGCCCGAGGAAGCGATAGATGAAGCCCAGAAGTTAGCGGCGCAGTGTTTTGGGGCGGAGATGACTTTTTTTCTGGTGAATGGAAGCACCGTAGGCAATCTCGCCATGCTGATGTCTTTGTGCGGCAAGGGGGATCTTGTGCTTGTGCAGCGGAATGTGCATAAATCGGTCATTCATGCGCTGATGTTGGCCGAAGCCAGAGCTGTTTTTATAACGCCGCAGATGGACGAACTAACGGGCCTGGCAACCGGCGTGTCCGCCGGGGATGCGGAACGGGCGTTAAGAGCTTATCCGGAAGCCAAAGGGCTGCTCATTACCAACCCCAACTATTACGGAATGGGAGTGCGTGTGAGCGAGTTGGCCGAGCTGGCCCATCAATATGGGAAACCGCTGCTGGTTGACGAAGCGCATGGCGCCCATTACGGATTTCATCCCGGTGTGCCGCCATCGGCATTGTCTGAAGGGGCGGACGTTGTCGTCCAATCGACTCATAAAATGCTGACCTCGATGACGATGAGCGCGATGCTTCACGTTCAGGGTCCTCGAATCGACAGGACGGGACTGCGCCGTTATTTATCGATGCTGCAAAGCTCCAGTCCGTCTTATCCGCTGATGGCGAGCCTGGATCTGGCCAGGAGGCAGATGGCGACCCAGGGGGAGCAAATCATTGATCAGGCATTGCAGCATATCCGCTGGTTTACCGGGCAAATGAGCAAACTGCCAAGTTTTCGGGCCATTGGCGAAGGAATGTTTTCCGCTGCTGTACATACGAAGGATCCATTTAAAGTGGCGATCGAGGATCTTACCGGCACATTAAATGGTTACAAGCTGCAAGAGCGCTTGGAGGCACGGGACTGTTTCTGCGAAATGGCGGACCCCAGGCATGTGCTGCTGGTGTTTGGATTAGGTTCACATAAACGGGATGCGGAGAAGCTGTTTCAAGTTTTTTGCGAGATTAATGCCGAATTGAGATTGGATAAGAAGGAACTTATGCCAAAGACAACGAATATATATAAATTAACCCCGCAAATGTCGATTTCCGCCCCTGTTTCCTTTAGTCACTCAGCGGCCAGACGATCCGGTCCGACCGTTCGAGTGCCGATAGATGAAGCCGTGCAGCGCTTCGCGGCAGAGCTGATAATTCCGTATCCGCCAGGCATTCCGATCTTGTATCCGGGAGAACAAATTACTCCCGAAACAGCTGAATATTTGGGTTCGCTTACGCGAGCAGGAGCTAAATTTCACGGGAATGCCCCGGATGAACGCTGTACAATCGCGGTATTTGCACAATGTTAGCTATAAAACGCACAATCAACATAGAAGGAATGCAGGAGGATCCAGTGAAAGGACTATTCATAACATTCGAGGGACCGGACGGCGCCGGTAAAACGACGCAGCTGAAACGGCTTGCCGCCAAGCTTCAGGAGACGGGACGAGATGTGATCGTCACCAGAGAACCCGGCGGCACATCGATCAGCGACCAAATCCGCGAGGTCTTATTGTCCCCGGATAACAAGAAAATGACGGACCAGGCCGAAGTGCTGCTTTATGCGGCATCGCGAGCCCAGCATGTGCATGAATTGATTATCCCGTCTTTGGCTCAAGGCAAAATCGTATTGTGCGACCGCTTTATCGATGCCAGTATGGCTTATCAAGCTTATGGACTAGGGATTGACGAACAATTCGTTCGTTCAGTCAATCATTATGCGAGCTCGGGTCTTCAGCCGAACCGTACGTACTTGCTGGATGTGCCCATTGAAGTAAGTCTTGCAAGATTAAGCCATAGACAAAGTACAGTGACGGGCAGCGAGTTGGATCGCATCGAGCAGAAACCGGCTGACTATCACCGTAAGGTAAGAGAAGGATTTGTCCGAATTTCCGAACAAAACCGCGAACGCGTTTGTTGGGTGAATGCAAGCAGAGGCGAGGAAGAAATTGCCGGGGACATTTGGAGTGATTGTAACCGTTTGCTGAATCATTTTTAATCCGAAAACAGGTATAATGAAGGAGGCGTAAAACCATGAAATTAGTGATTGCCATTGTACAGGACAAAGACAGCAATCGATTATCCAATTCCTTGATTAAAGAAGGATTCCGCGCAACGAAGTTAGCCAGTACGGGTGGGTTTCTAAGAGCAGGCAACACGACGTTTATGATCGGTGTGGAGGATGAGCGTGTCGGCGAGGTCATGCAAATCATTAAAGCAAACTGCAAAATCAGGGAGCAGATGGTCACGCCGGTTTCCCCTATGGGAGGAACGACCGACTCTTACATTCCGTTCCCTGTCGAAGTGCAGGTTGGCGGAGCGGCAGTATTTGTCGTACCTGTAGAACGATTTGAACACTTTTAACATGTTGCTCATGAAACCGGAGGAGAGTGGACCGAAGTGAAGATCAATCCGGGTTGGCGCCCTTTTGGCAAAGAAGTCAAGATGGCTGAAAACAACTCTTCTCCGCAGCTGCAGCCTAAGACGTTTTCCGATATGATGCAGCATCACGATGAAAAAGCGTCTCAGGAGCAGCTGCAAAAGATGCTGCAGCAAATTCAAACGCAAGCGGATCGGCTTAGTAAATCGATGACCGTTCGCGAATTGCGTCAATATAAAATGCTCGTTAAGCAGTTTCTGGAGGAAACCGTACGCCGCGGCGTTCATCTGAAGGAAACGCGGGGCTGGGACCGCCGAGGACGCGGCAAGAGATACAAAATTTTGGACGAAATCGATAAAGAACTGCTAGGTCTGGCTGACGACATGTTGGAGAGCGAGCAGGGGAGAATCGATATATTGTATAAAATCGGCGAAATTCGCGGCATGCTGATTAATTACGCATTTTAAACGGAGCGTACATCATGTCATTTCAATCCATCCGCGGCCAAAACCGTGTGAAACGCATATTGCAAAACAGTTTGCTGAACAATAGCGTATCCCACGCTTATATATTCAGCGGTCCAGCAGGCACCGGCCGCAAAGCGATGGCGCTTGCGCTAGCTCAGGCGATCTATTGCAAAGTGCTGCCTGACGACGCTTGCGGCGTCTGTTTGGATTGCCGGAAAGTGCTGCATCGCAACCATCCGGATTTGCTTTTTATCGAACCCGACGGGTCTTCCATTAAGATTGACCAGATCCGCGGATTGCAAAAAGAATTCGCCTACCGTTCCACCGTGTCGGGAACAAAGATCTATATTGTGGACGAAGCAGATAAAATGACCGTGCAAGCTGCAAACAGCTTGCTTAAATTTTTGGAAGAGCCTGCTTTTAGCGTTGTCGCTATACTCATTACGGAGAACGGACATGCGCTGCTGCCCACCATTCAATCGCGGTCGCAGTGGATTTCCTTTACCCCGATGAGCCGCAAGGAAATGACGGAGCTGCTGCTGGAGGAAGGACATTCCCCTGCGCTTGTTCATTGCGCCGTTCATTTGACGGCCGGAGTGGATGCGGCGCGGGAGCTAATACAAGGAAATGGGTTTGCAGAAATCCGGAGCTTAGGTGTACAATTAGCAAAGGATAGTCTAACCCGTCTGCCTACGGCGATGTTGACCGTACAGCAAAAGCTGGGCAAATCGGAGCTTTCGGAGCAGCTGCCGCTGCTGCTTGATTTGCTTATATTGTGGCTTAAGGACATGGTTCAGATTCATCTGGGAAATAAAAATAATCTCGTCTATATAGATCAGCTCGATTGGATGAGCGGACAAGCCCTATCGAAAGAATTATCGCATTGGGTCTCCGGTATGGACCGGGCGGTAGAGCTTCAAAAGCGGCTGCGTTATCATGCCAATCCGCAGCTGGTGCTCGAAAATATGCTTTTGCAGCTAAGGGGGGTGTAAGGTTGTATTCCGTCGTTGGTGTCCGATTTAAGAAGGCAGGCAAAGTGTATTACTTTGATCCTAGCGATCTGCCTGTAGAAAGAGACAACTCTGTCATTGTAGAGACGGCAAGAGGCATAGAATACGGCAAGGTGGTCATCGGCAAAAAGAATGTGCAAGATGACGATGTGGTGCTCCCTCTAAAAAAGGTTATCCGTATTGCCGATCATCTTGACGCCAAGCTTGTGGAAGACAATAAATCTGCGGCGAAAGAAGCTTTCGCCACATGCCAGAACAAAATTAAGGACCATCAGTTAAAAATGAAGCTGGTGGACGTTGAATATACATTTGATCGGAATAAGATCATTTTTTATTTTACCGCTGAAGGACGCGTCGACTTCCGGGAACTGGTCAAGGATTTGGCAAGCATCTTCCGCACACGCATTGAATTGCGTCAAATCGGCGTGCGCGATGAAGCCAAAATGCTTGGCGGGATTGGTCCATGCGGGCGGATATTATGCTGCTCTTCGTTTTTGGGCGATTTCGAGCCGGTGTCGATCAAGATGGCGAAGGACCAGAATCTTTCATTAAATCCAACGAAAATATCCGGACTTTGCGGCCGGTTGATGTGCTGTTTGAAATACGAGCACGATAATTACGAAAGCGCTAAGGATGACGTTCCGCGTGTGGGTCGTGAAGTGATTACCTCATACGGCAACGGAAGAGTAGTAGCATTAAATATGAGTGAGCGAACGGCCAAAGTACAGCTCTTTGATCTCAGCAAGGTGATGGATTTGCCTTTTGACGATGTGGTAGAGCAGTAAGAAGCCGGGCGCGGCAAACGAGGCAGGTGACAGAGTGGATAAGCGGGATGTCGTTGTGCAAATTCAGACTATGGAAGAGCAAGTCGGCACCATGCTTGCCGAATTAGGCGAGCTGAGGTCGAAAGTAGTAGAGCTGCTGGAAGAAAATAAACGGCTATCGATTGAAAATCAACAGCTGAGAAAGCTGCTTAAAAATGACGCCCCGCCGCCGCAGGATGGCCACTCTGTGGAACCGACGCCCGTATCGGCCACAGGGGAAGGTTACGACAACCTGGCACGGTTATACCACGAAGGCTTCCATATTTGCAACGTATACTACGGCCATTTGCGAACCGAGGGAGATTGCTTGTTTTGCTTGTCATTTTTTCATAAATAATGCAAAAGACCGTGGTGGCATTTGCCCTGCGGTTTTTTTGAGGAAAAACGAGAAACAAGAAATGAAAGGGAATTCGTATGTCATCTGTACATTTACATAACTCAGAGCGGCTCGACGACTTGCTCACACACAATTTGAAGATCATTCAAAGCGACGAAGTATTCAGCTTCTCATTGGACGCCGTGCTGCTCGCCCGCTTTTGTTCCGTCCCTGTCCGCGGCAAAATGATCGATTTGTGTACCGGCAACGGGGTGATCCCGCTGCTTCTGACAACCCGGACAAAAGCATCCATCACGGCGATCGAGATCCAGGAGCGGCTTGCCGATATGGCGAGGCGAAACGTCCAATTAAACGGCCTTGAGGATCGAGTACAGATTGTACACGGCGATATCAAAATTGCTCTCGATTTGTTCGGACACGGCGCGTTTGACGCCTTGACGGTTAATCCCCCGTACTTGCCGGTACCTAACGGAGAGCAAAACACAAACGAGCATTTTGCGGCCGCGCGGCATGAAATTTATTGCACCTTGGAGGACGTCATCCGAATCAGCAGCAGGCTTGTGAAAAGCGGGGGAAAGGTTGCTATGGTGCATCGGCCTTCCAGACTAGTGGACATCATGACCCTCATGCGGCAATATCGGCTGGAGCCCAAAAGGGTAAGGTTTGTGCATCCTCGCCAAGATGAAGAGGCCAACATGGTATTAATTGAAGCGCTGCGCGACGGCAAACCGGAGGTCAGGATGCTGCCCCCATTGATCGTATATACTAAAGGGATTGAATATAGTCAGGAATTGATGGATGTCTATTATGGAGGCAAATCCAGCCTCTGATCTGAACACGGGGTCAGAGGGCTATTAAGGAGAGCCGAAAGAAGAAAGGAGGATTCCGTTTGTTTGTACAAAAGAGCTATCGAGATGAAACGTCTGGCAAGCTGTACCTTGTGGCCACGCCGATCGGCAATCTGGAAGACATGACTTTTCGCGCCGTGCGCACGTTAAAGGAAGTGAACTGGATCGCTGCGGAAGACACCAGGCAAACTAGAAAGCTGCTCACCCACTTTGATATTTCTACCCGGATGGTCAGCTATCACGAGCATAACAAAGCGAGCAGCGGGCCGGAGCTGATCCGCCTGCTGTTATCCGGCGATTCCATCGCATTAGTCAGCGATGCGGGGACACCGGCCATCTCCGATCCGGGCTACGATCTGGTCTGCATGGCCATCGAGCGCCATATCGATGTTATTCCCATTCCCGGGGCCAACGCGGCGCTGTCCTCGCTTATTATTTCCGGTATGGCGACGGACCGGTTTACGTTTGTCGGTTTTCTGCCGAGAGACCGGAAAAGCATACATAAAGAGCTGGAGCCTTTGGGCCAAGCCGCAGGTACGCTCATGTTTTATGAATCTCCTCACCGCGTTCAGAAGACGCTGGGATATATGGCAGAGGTGTTCGGGGCGGATCGGCAGGTATGTCTTGTCCGTGAGCTGACGAAGCGGTACGAGGAGGCGGTACGCGGCACCATACAGCAATGCCTTGACCATTTGCAGGAGCATGCGCCGCAGGGAGAGTACTGCATCATTGTTGCAGGCGCATCCACAGCGCCATCTCGGGACGATGAGAGCTGGTGGGCAACCTTGACGCCGGAAGAACATGTCGCTCATTATGAGACGGCAGACGTAACTCGCAAAGAGGCGATCAAGCTGGCGGCGGCCGATCGGGGAATGCCCAAACGAGATCTTTATAATTTGATTCACCAATAATTAAGAAGAAGTTCGGAAAAGAAAAAGAATCCCTGATTCTGTGGCGAAAGCCAAGGACCAGGGATTTGAGGAGATATGAAAAAGGTTAGAATTACCGTAGTTGTGGTGCTAAGACTATTATAACCTATTTTTTTTATTTTGTCACAGGTATTGGCATTTCGGTTAAACATTCGTGGCAGACAATTTTTCCCTTGAAGTAAGTGACATTTTCCGCGTTCCCACAGAAGATGCAAGCAGGCTCGTATTTTTTCAACATAATACGTTCGCCGTCAACGTAAATTTCCAATGCGTCTTTTTCTCCGATTCCCAGCGTGCGGCGCAGCTCGATCGGAATAACGACACGGCCCAATTCATCAACTTTTCTCACGATACCAGTAGATTTCATCATATATATAATTCCCCTCTCAAATGATAGAATTGATGAAATAAAATCGCCATCTTTCGACATATTTCTCGCTTCTAATGATACCAACCATTCCCAAAAGTGTCAACCTACTTTTCCG
The DNA here is from genome assembly GCF_004307995.1 of Paenibacillus thalictri. Classification (GTDB taxonomy): domain Bacteria; phylum Bacillota; class Bacilli; order Paenibacillales; family NBRC-103111; genus Paenibacillus_AF; species Paenibacillus_AF thalictri. Next base: position 8,765 of record NZ_SIRE01000042.1, read on the forward strand.
AAAAATTGAAAGAATCGTAGAAAATAGTTTTTAGATTTTCGGAAAATTGACATGATTAAAGTCTGTCTTTCCTTGTTGTATAAGGGAACTCAAGGGATTATCCGTAAAATCCGCGATCTCTCTCAGAAAAATTTGGACACTTTTGGGTTGGAAGATTAAATACATATCATTCGACAAAATACGCTTCGAGTTCTGTTTGTTTATGTCGAATTAAATCTTATTTTGTTTTTAATACGTTTTAGCGTATTCCAATATAGCGAAAACCGAGGTGATATATCTTGAGTCTGCTCAAAGAAGAAAAGGTGTTTAAAGATCCGGTGCATAAATATATTTATGTTCAGGATCAAATTATTTGGGACTTGATCAATACGAAGGAGTTCCAACGTCTTCGCCGTATACGCCAATTAGGTACGTGTTTTCTAACGTTTCATGGCGCGGAGCACAGCCGTTTTTCTCATTCGCTGGGTGTATATGAGGTAACGCGCAAAATCATTTCCCAGTTTGAACGAAATCAATATGAGGACTGGCCGCGTGAAGAAAAATTGCTTAGTCTTTGCGCGGCGCTGCTCCATGATGTTGGACATGGACCTTTCTCCCATTCGATCGAGCGAACGTTTGAGATGAACCATGAAGAGTGGTCGTGCAGAATCGTGCTTGGCGATACGGAAATTAACCGGGTGCTGCGCCGTGTCTCCCCTGATTTCCCCAATCATGTCGCCGGTGTAATCGCCAAGACGTACGGCAGAGAAATCGTCGTCAGTCTCGTATCAAGCCAGCTTGACGCGGACCGGATGGATTATTTGCTTCGGGATGCTTATTATACGGGTGTGAATTACGGCACATTCGATTTGGAACGGATTTTACGTGTGCTGCGCCCGTATCGGGGGCATATTGTCGTTAAAGAAAGCGGCATGCATGCAGTCGAAGATTATTTGATGTCCCGTTATCAGATGTACTGGCAGGTCTACTTCCATCCGGTAACGCGCAGCGCTGAAATTATTTTGAACAAAATTTTTGCAAGAGCAAAAAAGCTGCATGAGGACGGGTACGGGTTTCGATTCATGATGCAGCCGCTGTTTAATCTATTCGAAAATCAATTGCGCCTTCAGGACTACCTATTGCTGGATGAAGCGCTGATGCAAACCGTCATGCGTCAATGGACGCTCGAAGACGATGGCATATTAGCCGATTTGTGCCGCAGATTTCTCGACCGCGATTTATTTCAGTATGTTACGTTAGACAGCGCTCAAACGCAGGGAATCGAGCTTTTGCGCCAGCATATGCAATCGATTGGTGTCGATCCGGCATACTATCTGGAAATTGATTTCCCTTCCGACCTGTCGTATGATGTGTACCGACCGGGGGAACATGATGAGAAGCTTCCAATATTACTGCTGGACCAGAATCACCAGTTGACCGAAATTTCCAGGAAATCGGAAATTGTCCGTTCCATCAGCGGCATCCAGATGGGCAGCTACCATCTGTATTTTCCCGCTGAGCTTGTCCGGGACAGCGGAGCGCCAATCCCGCCTGATATCCTGAAACAATCCGGCCGGAACAACTAAATTTTCTCGCCGAACGAAGGAGAACTTATGCTGACCGATACCCACACACACCTCAATGCGCATCAATTCGATGAAGATCGACATGAAGTCATACAACGTGCAATCGAAAACGGAATTAGTCGAATCATCAATGTCGGTTTTAACCGGGAAACGATCCCGTCATCGATCGAACTTGCCGAACGTTACGATTTCATTTATTCCACTGTCGGATGGCACCCGACGGATGCCGTCGATATGCAGGACGGTGATCTGGAATGGATCGAATCGTTATGCAGCCACCCCAAGGTAGTCGCCATCGGAGAAATCGGGCTGGATTATTATTGGGATACGTCACCGAAAGATGTGCAGGACCGCGTCTTTCGCGAGCAAGTCCGGCTGGCCCGCAAGGTCGGGAAGCCGATCGTCATCCACAACCGAGATGCCCACCAGGACATTATTCGCGTGTTGAAGGAAGAGAAGGCTTCGGAAGTAGGCGGTGTCATGCACTGTTTCTCGGGCAGCTGGGAGACAGCCAAACAATGCCTGGATATGAATTTTTATATTTCGTTTGGCGGCCCGATTACTTACAAAAACGCCAAGCAGCCAAAAGAAGTGCTTGCTCAAGTTCCGATGGACAGGCTGCTGGTTGAAACCGACGCTCCGTATTTGACGCCTCATCCTTACCGCGGAAAGCGAAACGAGACAGGTTATGTGCGTCTGGTTGCTGAAGCTGCGGCAGAAATAAAAGGGTTAGACTTGGAAGAATTGGCTTCCATTACCACGGCAAACGCCATCAAATTATTCGGGATAAGATAGCCAAATAGGGGGGTAGAGGACAGCCTTTTTTACTCGACGGTGAGAAAACTGGAGGATTTTTGATGTTTTCGATGGATATGCTGAGAAAAAGGTGGCAAAACCTGCTCGTAATCCAATAATATGCCGGATTTTACCCGTAATTCATGAAAATATAAGAAGTTTGTATACTTTACAGTTTGAAAGATCCGTCGTAAACTACGAATTAACAAAACCTAAATATGCACTACCATTTTCCAAACGCTGAGTTTCCGACTGGAAAACGGGGGAACCGATCGGCTGTCTGCCGATTCAACATTGGGGTGAATCCTGGAATTGCTTTCGAGCAAAACCGGGTAGGGCGACTCTCACGTCCGAATCCGTCAGCTAACCTCGTAAGCGTGAAGAGAGAGGTAACCATTGTCGTGTCCATTTGAACATGTCCGCATTTTCAAAGTCACGGGAAGAGACCTCTTCTCCGTGGCTTTTTCTATTTTCTTAGGTTCGCAGCTGTGCTCTGAAACTATTCGGCGCAGTTGTAAGAATTTGACGAAACCACGGGGGTGAGCTGAGGGTACCTTAAGCATATCATTTGGGCTTTAAGGAAGTTAGTTACTTTTTACCCATTTTTATAAATTAACCATAGTCGCGTCAGATTATATCATGCGTAACACACGACGGCGGGGCTTTCGAGGAGGACCGAACAAGTGGGCTTAATCCAAGACCAGGAAACCCATGTAAGACGATCATCCAGCATGTCCTTCGCATTGCGATGGAAGCATGAAAACTTAGCAAAAATCATACTTATCATAACGTCATCACTGGCTATGACTTTCATGTTCTTGTTGTTGCTTTACGGTACTGCAATCAAGCAGATTACCTTGGTAGTGAACGGTCAAGAATCCGTTGTCCAGACCAGACAGTGGGAATTGGACCGTTTGTTGGATGAGCGAAGTATTTCTGTGAATGAGCATGACCGCATCGCGGCTCCGATTGGTCCGAAGCTGAAGAACGGCGACCGTATTGTCATTAACCATACGAAGCCGGTGCAGCTGACGGCGGACGGTACAACGGAGACGAAATACACGACCGGTAAAACGGTAGCCGAAGCTCTGAAGGATCTTAACGTCAGTTTAGGCGAATTGGACAAGACAGTGCCTTCGCTCGAAAGCGCATTGGACGAAACCACGCCTTTACAGGTAATTCGCGTCAAGAAAGAAACGGAGCAGTTAACGGAAACGATACCGTTTGAGGTTGTTAAACGCAATGACGCCCAGCTGCTTAAAGGCAAAGAGCAGGTTGTGCAAGACGGGCAGGAAGGCGTATTGCTGAAGACGAAAGAAAAGATATTTGAAGACGGCAAGCTTGTTTCCGAAAGCGTCATTGAGGAGAAAACGGAAACCGAGCGGGTAGATAAAATTGTAGCTGTCGGCACGAAAAATCCGGTTATTGCACTGTCCACCACTTCCCCCAATATGGATGAAGTTACGAAGAATGGCGTTAAATTCGGCTATAAGCAAATCGTTAAGAACATGACATTGACCGCATATACGGCAGGGACCGGCGGTAAGACGTATACAGGAACAGGCGTCACGGAAGGACGCACCATAGCGGTTGACCCTAAGGTGGTTCCGCTTGGCTGGTGGGTTTACATTGAAGGAATCGGATTCCGCAGAGCGGAAGATATCGGGAGTGCCGTAAAAGGCAATATCATTGACATATATTTCGATAGTCGCGATTATGCCAGCAGGTTTGGCTTGAAACGCGGTTATACCGTCTACATTATCGGGCCGAAGAAGCCGACGGTCGATTAATGGACATCGTTTGGGGAAATAATGCTTTTATATAGATCAGGGAAAGTAAGGAAGAGGCGACAGCCTCTTCTTTTTCGCTTTGCGGGAGGAAGAGAAAGAACATGATCAAGGAAATTATTGTAGTCGAGGGGAAAGACGATACCTCCGCGATTAAACGCGCATTGGAAGCGGAGACGATCGAGACCGGCGGTTCGGCGATCAACGCGCAAATTATCCGGCGCATCAAGCTGGCTCAGGAACGGCGAGGGGTTATTGTATTCACCGATCCCGATCATGCAGGGGAGCGCATTCGCAAGATCATATCGTCAAAGGTGCCGGGCTGCAAGCATGCTTTCCTGGCCCGGGAGCTGGCTCAGAAGGGCGAGGACATCGGCGTCGAGAATGCTTCCCCGGAAGCGATACGCGAAGCGCTGGCCCATGTGCGGACCGATTATAAGGCCGAGACGTCCGAGATTGGCTGGGAGGACCTGATTGAGGCCGGGTTGATCGTTCACCCGCAGGCGGCCGCACGGAGGCTTGCTATGGGCAAATTGCTCGGTATCGGCTATTGTAACGGCAAACAGTTCTATAACCGCTGCAGAATGTTTCAAATCTCCCGGGAAGAGTTTGAGCTTGCGGCAGAGCAAATAGAGAAACAGACGGAGAGAGAAGGGAATCACGATGAGCAATCTCAACCTTAGTGCAGATGAATGGATCGCCACGCCGAAGAGGACGCAGGAGCTGATCCGCAAGTATGGTATCGTACTCAAGAAAAGTCTGGGACAGAACTTTTTAGTCGACCAGAACATTTTACATAAAATCGTGTCGGCCGCTCATTTGGACGTTCAGAAGGGAGCGCTGGAAATCGGCCCCGGCATCGGGGCTCTGACGCAGCATCTGGCCGTCCAGGCAGGGAAAGTGGTGGCGGTGGAGATCGACCAGCGGCTGATCCCCATTTTGGGTGAGACGTTAGCGCCATATCCGAATGTATCGGTTGTTCACGGCGACGTGCTGGAAGTCGATTTGCCCGGATTGTTCGCCGAACATTTCGGAGGCATGGAGCGGGTCAGCGTTGTGGCCAATCTGCCGTATTATGTGACCACGCCGATTATTATGGGACTGCTTGAACGGAAGCTGCCGCTGGAGTATATCGTGGTGATGATTCAGAAAGAAGTGGCCGAGCGCATGGCCGCGAAACCGGGCGGCAAAGAATACGGCAGCCTGAGCATCGCGGTCCAATATTACTGTGAACCGGAACTGGTGACGATTGTTCCTCGTACGGTGTTTATCCCGCAGCCAAATGTGGACTCCGCGGTGATTAGACTTAAGGTTAGAACCCAACCTCCCGTAGAGGTGGCGGATGAAGCATTTTTCTTCGAAGTCGTGCAGGCGTCGTTCGCCCAGCGGCGCAAGACGATCTATAACAACCTGAGCAGCCGTTTCTTCACGAAAGAAACCAAAGCCGAGCTGGGGCCGCTGCTGGAGCAATGCGGCATCGAACCGTCGCGCCGCGGCGAAACGCTCAGCCTTGAGGAATATGCAAGGCTCAGCGGGGCGCTGCTGGAGTATCAAGGGCGCACCTCAATTTCGTAGATGGCCCCTCACCAAACGCCCATACGCGCATAGGATAGACGAGGAGGCGATTTGCCATGAAGCAAGGAGACCTTGTCTATCGAAAGTCTTACGGCGGGGATGTGTTGTTTAAAATCCAGGAAATCAGGTCCGTTCATGCGGTGCTCCGAGGCGTTGATTTCAGGCTGCTCGCCGATTCGCCGGTTGCCGATTTGGAGACGGCGTCGGCGGAAAGCCAAATTCCTTATCATATTTCCAACCATCCGGAGACGGATCAGGCGATGAAACGGCTGAGGAACAACATAGCGGGTTTTGAACCGTCTCCGCCCCCCGAACCGAAAAAAAAAGTAGGCGTCTTTTTTGAGCTTCCCGGCAAAGTGCTGCATTTGGACGGAGATCCCGGCTATTTGCGGAAATGCATGCACTTATACGAGGAGCTGCGCGTCCCGGCAGAAGGTTATTACGTGCCCGAGGCGCACATGGACGAGGCGTTATACAGGCTGCTTCCTCAGGTGAATCCGGATATTGTGGTCATTACCGGTCACGACGGGATTCTGAAACACCGGCGTGACGATATAGGCAGCCTGAGCAGCTACAAAAACTCACACAACTTCGTCAACGCGGTGAAGGTGGCCCGGCAGTACGAGAAAAATCGGGATGCTTTAACGATTATTGCGGGGGCGTGCCAATCGCATTTTGAAGCGCTGCTGCAGGCCGGCGCCAATTTTGCCAGCTCGCCGGCCAGAGTGCTGATCCATGCGCTGGATCCGCTCTGCGTAGCGGCCAAAGTAGCCTACACGTCCATTAAGGATACCGTGAATGTCGCTGATGTAATCAATTTGACGAGCAGCGGCGTGGAAGGTGTGGGCGGCATTGAATCAAAAGGGAGCCACCGGATGGGTTTGCCGAAGGTACTTTACAGCGCTCCGCAATGAACAATGCGGCAAACCCGCGTAAACCGGCTTTAGACGGCTTGATGAAGATGGGAAGGCGGCAGAACCATTCGCCTTCGAAAGACACCTCTTTTGTGTGGTTGTGATTGCCTGAGAAGGTATTCGCAGCTTGACAGAGGGGTGTTTTTTTTGTGTAAACTTGGAAATGTGAAATTTGTGTGAATGAAAAATGGGTGAAACCCCTGAAACTGCCGCAGCAGTAAGGAAAAAGTCCATTGACATACTGATTGTCATGCTGATATAATATTTGGCTTTGTTTGACATACTACCTTTATTGGAGTATAATTTACAAGGAAAGAGGTGGTAGTGGACAATGGCAAAAAATGCGCTATTGGAAATCAAACGTAGTTTGGAACCTCATGTCGGACAAAAGATCATGTTAAGAGCAAATGGCGGTCGCCGAAAGACGATCGAACGATCCGGTGTATTGGAGGAAACCTACCCTTCCGTTTTTATAGTGAAGCTGGATCAAGAACAGCATGCATTTAAGCGCGTTTCTTACAGCTACGCTGATATTTTGACGGACTCGGTTCAAGTGACCGTCGTCAGCGATGAAGAGCAAGTGCGCATCACGTATATTCAACATTAGCATATTGGGCGGTGATCCTTAAGGATTGCCGCTTTTTGCTGTCCGCCCATAAGGCTCGGTATGGAATAAATCACATTTTCACATACTACTTCCGAACGGATAAACGGCAACATCATTTCATTGCGGGAGGGAATATGGATGGGACGCAGAAATAGAAGAGGAGTTATGTCGGAGAGCTTTAAATACGAGCTGGCCAAGGATCTTGGTTTCTACGATACGGTACAGAAGGAAGGCTGGGGCGGCATCCGTACCAAAGATGCGGGCAACATGATTAAACGGGCCATACAGATCGCCGAGCAGGCGGCCGCCCAGCAGCAGACGCAGCCGGCCTCCTATCAGCAGCAGGCGGCTCCGCAATCGATGGGACAACAGCAAACCCACCAATGGTCGGCCCAGCCGCAAACTTCCTATGGGCAACCTCCGGCCGGCAGGTTTTGAATATTTGTTGAACGCAGAGAGCTAAAGCCCGGCGCTTTAGCTTTTTTCGTATGCGGCAAAAGATGTTTTTGTTTATGGCATTTGGTATATTAAAGAAAGCAAGTTTTGCCCGAAAGAAGGTGCCGCATACATGAAAGTGTTTGAAAAAGCGTCGGCCAAAATCAATTTATCGCTCGACGTGTTGCGCAAGAGAGAAGATGGATACCATGAAGTAGAGATGGTCATGACCATGGTGGATCTGGCCGATCGGATTGAGATGCAAGAGCTTCCCCGCGATACGATCATTATATCAAGCCAGGCGGGCTATATACCGCTCGACGAGAAAAATTTAGCATTCCAAGCCGCCCGGCTCATTAAAGACCGGTATGACGTAAAACGCGGGGTATACATACACTTGGATAAACGGATACCCGTTGCCGCAGGGCTCGCCGGAGGCAGTACCGACGCGGCTGCGACGCTGCGGGGGCTGAACAAGCTGTGGCAGCTCGGCATATCAAACGACGAGCTAAAGCTGCTCGGACAGGAACTGGGCTCGGACGTGCCGTTCTGTGTCACCGGAGGCACGGCAATTGCCCGGGGACGGGGAGAAAAGCTGGAGATGATCGATTCTCCGCCCCAGTGCTGGGTAGTGTTGGCCAAGCCCCCAATCAATGTCTCCACCTCCGAGATTTACGGCAAGGTGAGCGTGAAGGAGATTGAGAAACATCCGAATACGTCGCAGGTGGTGCAGGCGATTCGCGAGAAAAATTTCGATCACCTGTGCAGTCATTTGGGCAATGTGCTGGAGGATGTCACGATGAGGCTGCATCCAGAAGTAAAGCAGCTGAAAGAAGTGATGGTCAAGCTGGGAGCGGATGGGGCATTAATGTCGGGAAGCGGCCCGACCGTATTCGGCCTTGTGTCCAAAGAATCCAAGGTGGCCCGGATTTACAACGGACTCAGAGGTTTCTGCAAAGAAGTGTACGCAGTACGGCTGTTGACCTGAGAACTGGAATTGTTAATTGTTAGGTGTGCGTAAGGCCATTGTTAGAATAATTTTCATGCAATAACTTGAAAAAATACGGATAAAAGTGATATATTTGCTTTATAATATTCGGTTTTTCTGGAGAAAAACAAGGGGGCAGATGATGAAAAAGTTAAAACGGAGTGCCAGATTGGTTGAAATGACACAGTACTTGCTCATTCGCCCCCATACGCTTATCCCTTTAACCACATTTGCGGATCGTTATAATTCGGCTAAATCTTCAATCAGCGAAGATTTGGCGATCATAAAAGAGGTATTCGAGGCCGAAGGTCTCGGCGACCTGCAAACCTTGGCAGGAGCTGCAGGGGGAGTGAAGTTTATTCCCCGTGTGCCGAAGGAAGCGTCGCTGCGTTTCGTCGATGGAATATGCCGCCAGCTGGAGCAGCCGGAAAGGGTGCTGCCGGGCGGTTATTTGTACATGTCCGACATTATCGGGCAGCCGCTTGTTCTCAATGAAGTCGGCAAAACGTTTGCTTCTGCCTTTGCAGGCAAAGATATCGATTGCGTCATCACAGTGGAAACGAAAGGCATTCCGATTGCGTACGCGACAGCGTCTTATTTGAATTTGCCGGTGGTGATCGTCCGCCGCGACAATAAAGTAACGGAAGGTTCTGTGGTCAGCATCAATTATGTGTCGGGATCGAATAAACGGATCCAGACCATGTCGCTTGCGCGCCGGGCGCTTAAGGAAGAGTCGAAGGTGCTGATTGTCGACGATTTTATGCGCGTTGGGGGGACCATCCACGGGATGATTGATCTGCTTGCGGAGTTCAAGGCGACGGTCAAAGGGGTTGGCGTATTTGTGGAATCGGGTGAAGTTGAGGAGCATTTGGTAGAGGATTACATTTCGCTGGCCAAGTTATCCGGCGTAGATGCGAAGACCCGCCAGGTCACGGTTGTACCTGGGAACTATTTCAATTAACAGTTAAGGAGTGTACATATATGACCCAATTAACGACAATCACAACAAATCAAGCGCCTGCTGCGATCGGGCCTTATTCTCAAGCTATGGTGTTTGGGGATATGGTGTATACATCGGGGCAAATTCCGCTCGGATTGGACGGACAAGTAGTATCCGGGGGCATTGAGGAACAGACGCACCAGGTGTTTCAAAATTTGAAAGCGGTTTTGTCGCAAGCGGGCTCTTCTTTGGAGCAAGTCGTCAAAGCCACGGTATTTATCAAGGATATGAATCAATTTGCAGCGGTCAATGAAATCTACGCTTCTTATTTTGGCAGCCATAAACCGGCCAGATCCACTGTCGAAGTAGCGCGCCTTCCGAAGGATGTTCTTGTCGAAATTGAGCTGATCGCAGCGAGATCTGTCGAATAATTCTGAGTTAGGTAAAAAGTTATAAATTTTTTGAAAATTCTTCATAAAAAAGAAGGAATCTGGTTAAAAATGTGGAATTATACACCAAGTCTTCTGAATGGAAAAAGGTGGTGAACAAGAAGTGCAAATTACCGACGTAAGACTCCGTCGGGTAAACTCCGAGGGAAGAATGAAAGCCATTGCATCCATAACCATTGATAACGAGTTTGTCGTACACGACATTCGGGTTATTGACGGCAATAACGGTATGTTTGTGGCTATGCCCAGCAAACGCACTCCGGATGGGGAATTTCGGGATATTGCTCATCCGATATCCTCATCTACTCGCGAAAAAATCCAGGCAGCGGTCCTGGCTGAGTATGATCGCGCCGCCACAGAGGAAGAAGTTATTGAAGAAGGAGCGTAAGAGCGCTTACGCTGTTAAGAGAGCCGAAAGGCTCTCTTTTCTTTTGAACGCAATTGCGCTATATTTGGGGAAAGCGCATGAAAGGGACTCATGCTTATTTTTTTACGGTCAGGAGCTGGATGGATTGAATATAATGGGCATCGTACTTGCCGCTGGGCAGGGCAAACGAATGAAATCGAAGCTGTATAAGGTGCTGCATACGGTATGCGGCAAGCCGATGGTAGGTCACGTTGTACATTGTCTGGAACAGCTTGATACGTATAAAACGGTTGTAGTTGTCGGACATGGCGCCGAGATGGTCAAAAGTTATTTGGGCGACCGGGTGGAATACGTACTGCAGGAGCAGCAGCTCGGCACAGGACATGCGGTTATGCAGGCGGAACCGGTCATGGGGCAAGAAGACGGGATCACGGTGATTTTGTACGGGGATACGCCGCTCATTACCAGCGCATCGCTGAAGGATATGATGAACTTCCATCAGGAGAAGGGCGCGGCGCTGACGGTCATGACCGCAATCATGGACGACCCGAGGGGATTGGGCCGGATTATTCGCGATGAGCAGGGGCGCGTCACCCGGATTGTCGAAGAGAAGGACTGTTCGCCGGAGCAGCGTGAAATTAAAGAAATCAATTCCGGCTTATACTGCGTATCCAACCGCAAGTTGTTTGAGGCACTCTCCAAAGTAACAAACAACAACGCGCAAAAAGAATATTATTTAACCGATGTCATCGGTATTTTGGTATCGGAGAATGAAGTTGTCGAAGGGTATATCACCCCGGATGCTACGGAAACGGTGGGCGTAAACGACCGGCTTGCATTGGCTGAGGCGGAGACGTATATGCGCAGACGGATTAACCGGCAGCATATGCTGGATGGCGTCACGTTGATCGACCCGGCCAACACCTATATCGAACCGGACGTTAAAATCGGATCCGACACCGTCATTTATCCCGGCGTCTCGCTCAAAGGCTCTACCTCTATCGGGGAAGACTGCGTCATCGGTCCGCACACGGAAATTACGGACAGCACGATTGACAACGGCGTGACGATCAAACAATCGGTATTGCAGGAAGCTGTAGTGGGCAGTGGCACATCCGTTGGTCCTTTCGCTTATTTGCGGCCGGGCGCGAATCTCGGGGAAAACGTCAAGATTGGCGATTTTGTCGAAATCAAAAACGCGACGCTGGGCAACGATGTGAAGGTATCGCACCTTTCTTACGTGGGAGATGCCAAGATCGGCAGCAATGTTAATTTTGGCTGCGGCGCGATTACAGTAAACTATGACGGCTTTAACAAGCAGCTGACGGAAGTGGAAGACGACGCGTTTATCGGCAGCAACGTCAACCTGATCGCTCCGGTGAAGATCGGCAAAGGCGCTTATGTCGTTGCAGGCTCAACGATCACGCACAATGTGGCTGCGGACGACTTGGCGATCGCACGTGAACGTCAAACCAACAAGCCGGGTTATGCGGCGAAAATTAAAGCTAAATTTTTAGCGAAAAAGCAGTCTAAGCAGTAAGGTCTTCGAAAACGGTCCGCCGGGTTGGTTTGAACCTCCGAAAATTGGGTACAGTAAGGGGAGCAATAGCTTCAGTCCCAGTTCATAGGAGGTTCGACAACATATGGCGACAACGTTAAAGGCGGAAAGCCGGCAAACCAAAACAAAAAGCGATATTCGGCAATTGCGTCAAAATGGCAAAATACCCGGCGTGGTCTACGGTGAAAAAGTGGGCGGCGCTCCGATCATGATCGAGCAAAAGGCGCTGCACGCGCTTTTGCGAGGGAACCGGCATGCGCTGATTGAGCTGGACGTACCCGAGCTTGGCAAACAGCCGGTGATGATTAGCGAAATGCAGCGGGACAAGCTGAGCGGCGAGCTGCTGCACATCGATTTTCACCAGATCAATATGGATGAGCCGGTGCGGGCGACGGTTCTTCTGGAATTTGACGGAGATTCGGCAGGTGTCCGCGAAGGCGGTATCCTGCAAATTCAGAAGCATGAAGTGGAGATCCGCTGTCTGCCGCAGCAAATTCCGAACGCCCTGCAGGTAGATGTGAGCAAGCTGGGGATCGGGGAAAATATCCACGCCAGCGACTTGCAGCTGCCGGCGGGAGTCGAGCTGAAATCAGACCCCGGCGAGCTGCTTGTGACGATTTTGCTGCCGCAGAAGGAAGAGCCGGCTGTTGAAGAAGCGGCAGCGGAGGCCCATGACAAGCACGCTGACGAGGCGCAGGCTGCTGCGGAAACGGCGGAGGTATAAGACGATGTATAGAAGCTGTGTCCTTGCGGGCGCAGCTTTTTTTAACGGGCAAGGTGCAGTAAACTTTCCGCAGCGGCGGAAAAGCTGATATAATGGGATGACAAGTGTGCAGGAAGGATGGGGACAGCTTGAAATGGTTTGTCGGTCTCGGCAATCCCGGGACACAATATGAAACGACCCGGCATAATATAGGGTTTATGGCGCTGGATCGCTTTGCGGAAAAGCATGGCATCAAAATCAGCCAGAGCAAATGCAAAGGATTGCTTGGCGAAGGCAATGTAGGCGGCGAGAAGGTGGCTTTGCTTAAGCCGATGACATATATGAATTTGTCCGGAGAGTCGATGCGGGCATATATGGACTTCTACAAGGTGAAGCTGGAGGATTTGATTGTCGTCTATGACGATCTGGATACGGAATTCGGGCAGATTCGGCTCCGTTATCAAGGCAGCGCGGGGGGACACAACGGCATCAAATCGACGATCCAGCACATGGGAACGCAGACGTTTAACCGGATTCGCATAGGCATCTCAAGGCCCCCACAAGGCTATGACATCGCAGATTATGTATTATCCCGTTTCTCGAAGGAAGAATTTAGCCGGATGCCGCATATTCTGGATAAGACGGTTGATGCAATGGAGCATCTGCTGACGCAGCCGTTCGAGAAAACGATGGCGAAATTTAACGTCTAGACATCAAGTGCCAGATCTGCCGCCTTCGGCTAAACTTTGCCTGTTTTGTCCATACTAAAGAAAGTATGAGCAAAACTATGCGGGAGGTGCTGGCCGTGTCTGTGAATTATGTTTGTCGCCATTGTCAGACGTTGATCGGCAGATTGGACAATAAACAAGTTAACGAATCGCTGCTCGGATTCCATTTCTTGACCCCTGAGGAGCGGCAGGATATAATATCGTATGACCCGAATGGGGATACAACGGTAAAGGTTGTATGCGACTATTGCAAAGAAGCATTGGATGCCAATCCCGAGCTATCGCTCGTGACAAGCCCGCTGCAGTAACACAATTTGCGTAAACGATGGTTTTTAGCCTAGGCAGAGCATGCCGTAGGCTTCTTTTTGTAGACGCAACGCTACCAAGATTATACATTTTGAAGCTTTGGCTTATTGTTGAGAGGGGTGTCCTGTTTTGCAGGCGTTAATCCAGGCGTTTTCCGAAGATGCCGATTTTCAGACAGTTGTATCCGGCATTCGTTCGGGGATCAGGGAACAGCTCATTGCCGGGTTGACGGGTTCATCCCGCCAGGTAATGATCGCTTCGCTTGTGGCGGAGCTGAAGATCCCGGTATTGATTGTCACCCATAACATGTTTTCGGCGCAAAAAATTGTAGAAGATTTAATGGAGTGCCTGGACGCCGATCAGGTGCTGCTTTTTCCTGCCCATGAATTGATGGCCGCAGAATCGGCTACGGCAAGTCCCGAGATGCTGGCTCAACGCATTGACGCACTGACGAAGCTGGCCAAGGGCTTCCGCGGTGTCGTTGTCGCTCCGTATGCCGCCGTGCGCAGGCTGTTGCCCAATCACGAGATGCTGGCCGAGTCCCAAATGCGCGTAGAAGTCGGCAATACGCTTGAACTCGAATCTTTTATCGGCAAAATGGTAGATTTGGGCTACGAGAGAGTGGAGCGCGTGGAAGCCAAAGGCGAGATGAGCGTGCGCGGCGGCATTATCGACTTCTTCCCGTTGTCTTCGGGAGTTGCATTCCGAATCGAGCTGTTCGATAACGAGGTGGATTCGATCCGCTCGTTTGATGTCACGGATCAGCGGTCGATGGATAAACTAAGCGGCATTGACATCACGCCATGCAACGAGATCATCGCCGATGGAAAGCGCTTCCATAACGCGGCGCAGCATGCCTATGAGCTGCTGCAGGCGCAGCTTGAGAAAATGAGCGACCGGCAGGCGAAAGAACGGCTGCTGGAAGGTATCGGTCAGGATATCGAGCATTTAAGGCAGCAGATGACGTTTTCCGGTCTGTATAAATACATCTCGCTGCTGTACCCGGAAAGACAGACGCTGATGGACTACGTGCCGAAGGATTCGCTGCTCATTATCGACGAACCGTCGAGGCTGATTGAAACAGCCAAGCAAATGGAGCGGGACGAGGCGGAATGGGTTACGCTGTCGCTTGCCGACGGCCAATTCCTGCCTTCCTTTGTGCTGTCCAAACCGTATGAGTCGCTGATGGTGCGCAAGCCGTTCCCCACGCTGTACATTTCGCTGTTCCTTCGTCAGGTACCGGGTATCGTGCCGCAGAATATCGTTAACTTCATGAGCCGCGCGATGCAAAACTTCCACGGGCAGATGAATTTGCTGAAGGCCGAGATGGAACGTTGGAAAAAGACCGGGAGCAAAGTGATTATGCTGGCCGGCGACGAAGAGCGTATCGAACGGATGCGCCGGGTGCTGAATGACTATCAGATCGAAGAACCGATGCTGATCAGCGGCAGCCTGCAATCCGGCTTCGAGCTGCCTTCCATTCATCTGGTTGTGATTACGGAAGGCGAGATGTTTGCGCAGAAACAGCGCAAGGCGCGGAAGATGGACCGGAAGCTGGAAAATGCCGAGCGGATCAAAAGCTACCAGGAGCTCAAAATTGGCGATTACGTTGTACACGTCAACCATGGCATCGGGAAGTTCGTCGGCATCGGAACGCTCGAAATCAACGGCATTCATAAGGATTATTTGCATATTTTGTACGCCGGCGGCGATAAATTGTCGGTGCCCATCGATCAAATTGATCTGATTCAGAAGTATGTCGGCTCGGAAGAGAAAGAGCCGAAGGTATATAAACTCGGCGGGGCCGATTGGAACCGGGTGAAAAGCAAGGTCCGTTCTTCGGTGCAAGACATTGCCGACGATCTCATCAAGCTCTACGCGGACCGGCAGGCGACCAAGGGATACGCCTTCAATAAGGATACCAGTTACCAGCACGAGTTCGAGGGCATGTTCCCGTATGAAGAAACGGTCGACCAACTGCGGGCGATCGAAGAAATCAAAGTGGATATGGAGAAGCCGCGGCCGATGGACCGGCTGTTGTGCGGCGACGTCGGTTACGGGAAAACCGAAGTGGCGATTCGCGCCGCTTTCAAATCGGCGATTGACGGCAAACAGGTTGCCGTGCTGGTGCCAACGACCATTTTGGCGCAGCAGCATTATGAGACGTTTAAGGAACGTTTCTCCGGTTATCCGTTTAACATTCAAGTGCTCAGCCGCTTCCGGTCCAAAAAGGAGCAAAATGAGACAACAAAGGGCGTCAAGAACGGCACTGTCGACATTGTCATCGGCACGCACCGGCTGTTGTCGGCCGATATGCAGTTTAAGGATCTCGGCCTGCTGATTGTCGATGAGGAGCAGCGTTTCGGCGTGTCGCATAAGGAGAAGCTGAAGCGGCTGAAAACGAATGTCGACGTGCTGACCTTGACGGCGACGCCGATTCCGCGTACGCTGCACATGTCGATGTTGGGCGTACGGGACTTGTCGGTCATCGAGACGCCGCCGGAAAACCGCTTCCCGGTGCAAACCTACGTGGTAGAGCACAGCAACGCTTTGGTCCGCGAGGCGATCGAACGCGAGTTGGCCAGAGAAGGCCAGGTCTACTACCTGTACAACCGCGTGCAGAACATCAATCAGATCGCCGATCAGCTCTCCATGTTGGTCCCGGATGCAAGAGTGACCGTAGCGCACGGCCAAATGTCGGAGCAGGAGCTGGAGAAGACGATACTTGATTTCCTCGACGGCGAATACGACGTGCTCGTCAGCACCAGCATTATCGAGACCGGTGTCGATATTCCGAATGTGAATACGCTAATTGTCCATGATGCCGATAAAATGGGGTTGTCCCAGCTTTATCAGCTCAGAGGCCGGGTAGGCCGGTCCAACCGGATCGCTTACGCTTATTTCTCCTACCAGCGGGACAAGGTGCTTACCGAGGTGGCCGAGAAGCGGCTGCAGGCGATCAAGGAATTTACGGAGCTGGGCTCCGGCTTCAAGATTGCGATGCGCGACCTCTCGATCCGCGGTGCGGGTAATCTGCTTGGTGCGGAGCAGCACGGGTTTATCGCTTCCGTCGGGTTTGATCTGTACTCGCAAATGCTGGCCGAGGAGATCGCCAAACGCAAAAACGAGATCGAAGGCGTCGAGGCGCCGCCGGAGAAGGAGTGGAGCACGCAGCTGGACATTCAGTTGGACGCTTACTTGCCGGGTGATTACATTTACGACAGCGTGCAAAAAATTGAAATCTACAAAAAGGTTGCAGCCGTCAAAACGCTGGAGGAAGTGGGCGACTTACACGACGAATTAGTCGACCGCTTTGGCGACCCGCCGCCTTCGGTCATGAATCTTTTAACCGCGGCGAGGTTGAAAGTATACGGCGCATCCTATAAGATAGAAACGATCAGCCAAAAGGGAGACAACTATTTGATTACGGTGCATCCGGATCAAAATGGCAATTTGGACGGGCAGAAGTTATTTGTTTTGTCGAATCAATTTGAGGGCAAAATTAAGCTCATTGCCGGACCGCAAATGATGATCGAGGTAAGATGCAAGGGGCTTGGTCCAGAAAAGTCCATTGAATTTTTGGAAAATTTTCTGGTACAGTATAAAGATGCTCTCAAATTGAAAGGGGAACTGCAAAATGCAGCACAATAAAAGGAGAATGCGCAAAGGGTGGGTGGCATTGGCTTCGGCCGTTCTTGTCGTCGCACTGGCAACCGGTTGTACCAAAAAAGAGGAGGCGGCCGCGCCTACGCCTGCACCTGCGCCTGCGCAAAGTGCAACCGGAGGGAACGTGCTGGTCACATATAAGGACGGGGGCAAGGTAACCCAAGGCGAGTTCGACACCTTTTTGAATATCAATAAATTTTTCTACCCACAATATGCGCAATTTGCATCCGATCCTTCCTTCCAGCAGGAAATGATGAATCAATACGTGACCTTTAAAGTGCTTTCTTCGCGGGCCGATGAGAAGTCGAAAGCGGAAGCGGACAAAAAGGCCAAGGAACAGATGGATCAGATTAATCTGTACTTCGGTTCCCAAGAGGGCGGATTGGAGAAGAAGCTGAAGGATGCAAGCCTTACGACGGCCGACGTCGAGCAGTTTGTGAAAAACAGCATGTATTCGATTTTCTCCATGGAGAGCAAGGTTACCGACCAGCAGATCAAAGATAACTACGATAAGAAAATTGCGCAGGATGCGCATGTTTACGATATCGCGACGGTCAGCCACATCCTGATCGGCACAAGCGACCCGGCTACAGGCAAGGAAACCCGCAGCAAGGAGGATGCCTTGAAGCGGGCTAAGGAAGTGCAGGACAAGCTGAACAACGGCGGAGATTTTGTCGCGCTTGCCAAGGAGTATTCCGAGGACCCGGGTTCGAAGGATACCGGCGGCAAATATGAAAATGTGGAAATTTCCCAATGGGAACCGTCGTTTGCCAAAGCGGCAGCCGAACTGCCGCTGAATAAAGTCAGCGATCCGGTGGAAACCGCATTCGGCTATCATATTATGTTCGTTCACGCCCGTTCCTCCAAGTCGTTCAACGATGTCAAAGACGGCATTAAAGCGGAGCTTGCCGAAGCGCAGCTGTACGATTTTGTGGAAAAGGAACTGCCAGGCATGATTCAGACCAATAATCTGCCTAAACCGCAACCTCAGCAGCCTGCGGGCGGCGCGCCTGCTTCGCCGGCACCGGCAGGGGAAGCTCCGAAAGCGGACGCTCCTGCGGCGACGCCAGCGAAATAAATTAGCGATAAAGAAGCCCTTGATGCAGATGGGGCTTCTTTTTTTTGCAGAGGGCTCCGCTGCCGTTACTGGCAACTTTTATCGCAGCATGCAGCCTGTCCGGGGTGAACGTTTTGCTTCCGCGCCATATTTACAGGCCCGCAAAGCTGTCAGGACAGAGAAGCTTAACCGGATGCGGAAATGTATAACATGGTGGGGATGGAAGAATACTATGCCTAGTTACCGATAACACTCCATTGATGAATACAACTTAATCAGCCGCATTACACTCTTCAAGGAAAGCGAGGCATCTAGAAATATGAAAGCAACAGGAATCGTTCGCCGTATTGACGATTTGGGAAGAGTCGTTATTCCGAAGGAGATCCGCCGTACGTTAAGGATTCGGGAGGGCGATCCGCTGGAGATTTTCGTTGACCGGGACGGGGAAGTGATTTTGAAGAAGTATTCTCCGATCGGAGAATTGGGCGATTTCGCCAAAGAATATGCGGAGTCCCTATTTGAGAGCACGAACCATATTACGATGATTTCCGACCGGGATACGATTATTGCGGTTTCCGGGGGATCGAAAAAGGATTATCTGGACAAGCAAGTAGGTGCTTTGGTCGAAACCTGCATGGAGAACCGCAAGGCGTCCATGGAGAGCAGCGCCGGGCAATATGATATTTGCAAGGATCTGAACGAAACGTACACTTCTTACGTCATCGCTCCTATTGTAGCGGGGGGTGACCCGATCGGCGCCGTCATTTTGCTCAGCAAAGATGAGAGCGTCAAGATGGGCCAGATGGAGATCAAAATGGCTGAAACCGCGGCGGGGTTTTTGGCCAAACAAATGGAACAGTGAAACAACGATGGAAAGCTTCCAGACGAACGGCGGTTCGGGTGGGAGCTTTTTATCGTTGTGTCCTTATGTGCGTGTGCGTTGATTCCGAGGATCGGGTATAATGAATGGAATAACAAGCGAGGAGTCTGCAGTGAGACAAACCAATCTGCCCTGCAGACTTTGGGAATGGAAGGTAAAAGGGGAAAGTGGCTCCATGATGGACAATCCGCGTAAAGACAAGGGCAGCGCGACCGGTATGCTGCTGAAAGGCGCCGCCGTGCTGGGTTTAGCCGCCGTCTTGTCCAAGCTGATCGGCACACTGCAGAAAATTCCGCTGCAAAACATGGCCGGGGATGCGGTATTCGGCATTTATAACGCGGTGTATCCGCTGTACATCTTGATTTTATTTTTGGCGACGGCGGGTTTCCCGCTGGTTGTTTCGAAGTTTGTGGCCGAACAGGTGGCCCAGCGGAAGTACCGGGCAGCCGCACGGGTGCTGCAGGTGTCCATAGCGGTATTGATGTGTACAGGCGTTGCCTGCTTTTTGCTGCTGTTTTTCGGATCGGGATGGATTGCCGGGCTGATGGGAACGCCGAAGGCGGAACCCGCCATCCGCAGCGTATCCTTCGCATTGCTGCTTGTGCCGGTGATGTCGGCGCTGCGCGGATATTATCAGGGGTATCAGAATATGGTGCCTACTGCGGTATCTCAGGTTGTCGAACAGACGGTCCGGGTGGCGACGATGTTTGGCCTGCTCCTGTGGTTTCTTAAGGAGAACTACGGGCCGGATTCGATTGCCGCCGGAGCTACCTTCGGGTCGGTGGCGGGGGCTGCTGCGGGGCTTGCGGTGATGTTGTGGTTTCGCTTCCGAGAGCCGCGCCCGTCATCGCTGACGGACAATGAGCCCCTAGAGAAAATAGGGCCCTTGGTAAAACGGCTGGTGGCTTATGCCTTGCCGATTTGCTTGGGTTCGGTGGCGCTGCCGATTCTGACGCTGGTCGATTCCTTTACGATGCCGCGTTTGCTGGCGGAGCGCGCAGGCGGCGAAGCGGAGGGTTTGTATCAATTTGGCTTATATAACCACGGCCTGCCGCTTGTGCAGCTTGTCGCGATGATTGCTTCCTCGATGTCTGCGGCGCTAGTGCCCGCCATCGCAGAAGCCCGCTTGCGCGGCGACCGCGAGGCGGTCCGCAGCCGCACCGAAGCGGCGCTGCGGCTCACATGGTTTATTGGACTCGCCGCTTCATTTGGGCTTGCTGCGCTTGCCGCGCCGCTGAACATGATGTTTTTCAAGACGACCGAAGGCTCCGCCGCGATGGCGGTGCTGGGTTTTACAGCGCTGCTCAGCACGCTGAACATCGTGGCGGGCAGCGTGCTGCAGGGCTGCGGCGCGGTGACGGCGCCCGCGGTGTACCTGCTCGTTGCCGCCGCCCTAAAGGTGGCGGGCAACGAGCTGCTCATGCCGCGCTGGGGCATCGACGGCGCCGCGGTTGCGGCCGTGGCGGCGTATCTCGCCGCCGGCGGTCTTGCGTTGGCGCATGCGCTGCGCGCCACGGGCGCGCGCTTCCCGCTCGCAGCGTACGTGTACCGCCCGCTGACGGCGGTTGCCGCGATGTGCGCCGGGCTGCTGGCGCTGCGCGCGCTGGCGGCGTACGCGCTGCCGCCGGGGCGCGGCGCTGCGGCTGTTGTCGCGCTCGCCGGAGTCGCGCTCGGCGCCGTCCTGTACGGCGTCACGCTGCTGCGCGCCGGCGCTTTAACGGAAGGCGAGCTGCGGCTGGTGCCGAAAGTAAAGGAGAAACATATCGCGCTGCTGAAAAAATACCGGTTCATCCGGTAATATTTTTATCATTTTCATAGAATAAAGGTGGGATTCGCTATGGCAAACGCCAACGGCAAAATTACCGTTGTAGGACTAGGCTCCGGAGATGCGGAACAACTGACTTTGGGCATTTGGAAAAGGCTGCAGGCCGCTAAGCGGCTGGTTTTGCGGACCGAGCAGCATCCCGTCGTGGGATGGCTGCGCGAGAACGGCCTTGTTTTCACAACATACGATCATGTGTATGAACAACACGGCACGTTTGAAGGCGTATACGAGCAGATTGCCGCGGAACTGGTGGCTGAGGCCAAGACGACGGGGGAGGAAATTGTGTACGCTGTACCGGGGCATCCGATGGTGGCCGAAGCCAGTGTGCAACTGCTGCGCCAGCACTGCCCGCAGGAAGGCGTTGAGCTGACGGTGCTGGGCGGGGAAAGCTTCTTGGAGCAAGCGTTTCTTCGGCTCGGCTTCGATCCGGTCGACGGTTTCCAACTGCTTGACGGCTGCGCGCTGAACCGCTACACGTTAAATCCGCAGCTGCACACGGTAATTACCCAAGTGTTCGATACATACACGGCTTCCGATGTGAAGTTGACATTAATGGAGCTTTATCCGGACGATTACGAGGTGGTGGTGGGCCACGAATTGGGCGTCGCCGGAGCCGAATCGATATTGCGTATCCCGCTGTATGAGCTGGACCGCGTGGAAGGTTACGGCAATTTATCGCTAGTTTGGGTGCCGAAATCGGAGCGCGAGCATATCCGCAACCGCACCTTCGCCCGGCTGCATGAAATCGTCAGCATTTTGCGCAGTCCGGAGGGGTGCCCGTGGGACCGCGAGCAAACCCATGCGTCGCTGCGTAAAAACTTGATCGAAGAAGCGTATGAGGTCATCGAGACGATCGAAGAAGATGATCCCGCGCATATGTGCGAGGAACTTGGCGATTTGCTGCTGCAGGTGATGCTGCATGCGCAGATTGAAGATGACGAGGGCAGCTTTAACGTATTTGACGTCATCCAAGGTTTGAATGAGAAGCTGCTGCGCCGGCATCCCCATGTATTTGGCGATATTTCCGCTCAAACGGCGGACGATGCGCTGGCCAGCTGGCAGGCGATCAAGCAAGAGGAGAAAAGGCAGAAGGGGATCGATGTGGAGCAGCAATCTGCGCTGGATGGCGTGCCTCGGGAGCTGCCGGGGCTGATGCGAGCCTGGAAGCTGCAGAAGAAGGCGGCCGCCGTCGGCTTCGATTGGAGCCGGGCGGAAGAAGTGTGGGTTTCCGTCGAGCAGGAGCTTGCCGAGTTGAAGGAAGCGATGGCCGAATCGGACCGCGAGCATCAGAAAGAGGAGCTTGGAGATGTGCTGTTTTCCCTTGTCAACCTTGCCCGCTTCCTCAAGGCGGACCCGGAGGAAGCGATCGCGCTCACCAATCGCAAATTTATTCAAAGATTTGAATATATTGAGCAGCAGCTGCGTTTAAAAGGCGTTTCTTTTGCGCAAACTGATCTAATAGAGATGGAATCTTTGTGGCAGGAAGCAAAAAAAGTTTTGAAAAACATAGGCGACTAGCAGGATTTTCCTAATGCGCAAAGAATACATAACTGCGTAATGTATTTTACGCGAGATAGCTGGTATACAAGATCAGCTCAATTTTTTTGTCGAAAAATAGGAGGAATTCGCAATGAACAAAACAGATTTGGTCAACAATATCTCTGCAAAAAGCGGAATGACAAAGAAAGATGTCGAAGCGGTGCTCAACAACTTCCTCGGCGAAATTACAACTGCGCTCTCTTCCGGCGATAAAGTTCAATTGATCGGCTTCGGTACATTTGAAACCCGTAAACGTTCGGGCCGTACGGGCCGCAACCCGCAAACCGGCAATACAATTACGATTCCTGAGTCGAAAGTTCCGGCTTTCAAAGCAGGAAATAAACTTAAAGACGCTGTAAAATAATGCGGCTCGATAAGTTTTTAAAAGTATCCCGGCTCATCAAGCGGCGTACGGTTGCGAAAGATGTTTCCGACCAGGGCCGTGTTCTGGTGAATGGCAGGGAGGCGAAGCCGAGCAGTACGCTTAAGGTCGGAGACGAGCTGACGATTCAGTTCGGTCAGAAGAGCGTTACTGTCCGTGTGGAGCAGCTGTCGGAGTCTACCCGCAAGGATGACGCGGCAAATATGTACACCGTGTTGAAGGAAGAACTGCGCAAAACCGAACCTTGGATCTGATTTAAAGCAGCTTGGGATATACCCCCGGCTGCTTTTTTTATCTTTTGACGGTTGTCCCTGCAGTGAGTTCTAACCTGGGACATCCCCCCATATGCTTATAGTAAACAAGCTATGGAAAGGGGAAGGTGTTGTGGTGATGGATCCGGGCAAAACCGTCAAACGGCAGGAAATTAAAATGCTGAATCGTAAGCTGCTGGAAATTACCGGCGTTCGCAACGTCGAAAGTTTTGACAGCGAGGAGTTTCTGCTTGAAACCGATCTGGGCTTTCTGATGATTAAGGGCTCTAACCTGCATATTAAAAATTTATCCCTGGAGCAGGGGCTGGTAGCCATTGAGGGGATGGTCAACGAGCTTGCTTACGTCGATGCGAACTCCCAAGGTAAATCCAAGGGATTTTTCGGCAAGCTGTTTAAATGACCTTAAGCACTCAGTTTGTTACGCTGGGCATGATGTTTGTGGGCGGACTTGCGCTTGGCGTTTTGTATGATATGTACCGCGTGCTGTCGGATCGGCTCAAAGTGCCTAATTGGGTGCTGGCCATCCTCGACATATTGTATTGGCTCGTAGGGACAGTCCTTGTGTTCCGAATGCTGTACGCCAGCAATCAAGGCCAAGTGCGGGTATTTATTTTCATCGGGCTTGTCGCGGGCATCATCGGTTACTTCGCTTTGCTCAGCCGCATGGTGCTGCGTTTTATCGGTTTTATCATCAAGGTGGTGCAGGCCGCCATCCGAATCGGCAAACGGATGATCGATATATTTATCGTCCTGCCGATTAAGTTTTTGTACCGCTGCTTGGTCATCATTTTTGGATTTTTCATTGCGATGGCTATTTTCCTTTATAAAGTTGTGATACAATTGTTGTATCCTTTTTGGAGAATATTGGTATGGCTCACAAAACCGCTGTGGCGATGGGCTCTTTCGTGGCAATGGCCTAGACAAATATACCGGACAACCTTATCATGGTGGAAACGTTTGTTCGGACCGAAGCAATAAGACAATTGAAACCTTACAGCAGAAAATGATAGATTCACAATGTTAAAAAGATAGCTTTGCGCCTGCGAAGCTTATAAGATATGCTTACGGCAGTTCCATTTCCGTGAACGGAACCGAGGTTACGGTCCATTTCGCTGCGGCGAAACTCTTGGTTTACGCTTACGTACTGGTTTCGCTATCGTGAAACCTAAAGTTTACGCTTACGATGCTGGTTTCGCTTTGCGAAACCCTTAGGAGGCTAACATCACAAATGCAGGCTTCTTCGGTTAGACAACTTAAACCTACTAAACAAATCAAACAGACTAAGCGGCCTCAGAAGAACAAACAACCGGTAAAAGGCGGCAAGCGATTGTTCAGGCTGTCGGTGCTGATTATGATATGCGCTTTGGCTTGGGGAGCCATCAATTTCTGGGACCAGGCCGGCAAGCTGCAGGACCGCAAACAGCGGGTGTCTGCACTGGAGCAGAAAAAAACGGAAGTTACGCAGCTTAACGACGATACCAAGCGAGAAATCGCCCGTTTGAACGATAACGAATACATCGAGCAGAAGCTTCGCAAGGATTATGGCTACGTAAAGCCAGGAGAAACGCTGTTCTATAGGCCCAAGTCTGGCAATTAGTCCCTGAAATGGGCTTGTTCGTTTGAAACCTTGTGTTGACCGCTTTTTCCGCATACGTTATAATCTCCATAGTTGGCTTTTTTGAACTAATTAAGGGAGGAACATTTTACTTTATGGCAATCGAAGTGGGCAGCAAGCTGGAAGGAAAGGTGACAGGCATCACTCACTTTGGAGCTTTTGTTGAGCTTTCAGAGGGTGTCACTGGCCTTGTTCACATCTCAGAGATCGCGGACAATTATGTCAAGGATGTTAACGATCATTTGAAATTGAGCGACAAGGTTATCGTTAAAGTGATCAACGTGGACAAGGATGGTAAAATCGGATTATCGATCAAGCAAGCGGTGGATAAACCGGTAGAAGCTAAGCCCGCTCGGCCAGAAAGACAAGGTGGAAGAGATGGCGATCGCGGTGGTTTCCGTGGAGGGGATCGCGGCGGCAGATCGTTCAAGCCTCCTGCAAACAAACTGACCTTCGAAGACAAGATGTCCAGATTTTTAAAAGACAGCGAAGAACGGATTTCTTCTTTGAAGAAGAACACTGAGGGCAAACGCGGCGGCAGAGGCGCTAGACGCGACTAGATATGTAACAGCCACATTCATGCAAATGGGATGTGGCTTTTTAGTTTGTTTCCGCATTTGTTGGCATCGCTTTGGCAATCATGCTTGACAGCCGGGCAGGCAATAGTTTATACTCATGCTTGTTGTGGCGGTGTAGCTCAGCTGGCTAGAGCGTACGGTTCATACCCGTGAGGTCGGGGGTTCGATCCCCTTCGCCGCTATATTTTATGGTTTTTAATACCAGACCCAAGAACAGTTGTTGCAGGCCTATCTGCAACGGCTGTTCTTTTTTTATTCCATTTCGAGCCAAGCCGGACTTGTTCCGCCAATCGGACGAATAGTTCGTGCCAGCGTTAGACAACCGCTTGCGGAAAATTCGCGCAAGCACTTCTTTTGTCGTATGCTCAGCGGGCTCCTTGGAAATCGACACCTTTTTACGGGATTCATGCGGCGCGCGGTCAAGCAAACCGGCGGACAGATACGTACATACGTTTGATTAACGGAAAAAAGTACTGCGCTTCCAACCCGCCGTTAAGCCGAATCGCCGCTTCTCGCGGTATAGGCTCATTTTGTCGGAAAAAACTTTTACTCTATCAACTCATTGCGACAAACTTTCTGCTAGATTTCTTTTATGCTAGGAACCACTAAACCAAGTAGGGAGTTGGTCTGTATGGGGAAAGCTCAGGGAATGGAAAATTTGAACACATGGAGCTCGGAGGTACTGCATAAGACGAACCAGCGGGTGCAGGGGGTGTTTGTGGAAAATCGCCTCGTCCAAGCGCTGGTCGCGAAGAAATGGTCTCTTTTGCTGCTGGCAATGGGTTTTCTGTTAGGCAAGGCCATGATTCTGGAGCAGTTAGCCCCTTTTGCCATCGCTTATTTCGCGGTCATCTATTTTTTAAGACGAGAGCTGCTGTTATGGACAGGCACTTTTATTGCGGCGGGCAGTTTTTTCTCAGCGCTACCCGGACATACGGGATACCTGCTCGCCGAACTGGTTGTGTTCCTCTTAATTCAAAAGGGATTGGAGAAATTCGAGCGGACCGATATTTCCTTGGCGCCGATGATCGTGTTCGCTTCTTCTTTCCTGGTGCAGCTTTTCGCTTACGCGGTGGCTACCGAGATATCATGGTACACCTTAATGATCTCGGGCGTCGAATCGGCTTTAAGTCTTATACTCACTCTAATTTTTATACAGGCCCTCCCGGTGTTTACATTAACCCGAAAAAACTACCACCTTAAAAACGAGGAAGTGATATGTCTCATCATCTTATTGGCTTCGGTTATGACGGGCACGGTCGGCTGGACGATCGGTCCGGTTACCCTGGAGCATGTGCTCTCCCGATATCTTATCTTGTTGTTTGCGCTTGTCGGAGGCGCGCCGCTTGGAGCGTCGGTTGGTGTGATTACCGGTCTTATTTTAAGTCTGGCCAGCTCCAGTGCGATTTACCAGATGAGCTTGCTCGCTTTTGCCGGGATGCTCGCAGGATTATTGAAGGAAGGAGGCAGATGGACCGTAGCCTTCGGGATGCTGCTTGGGTCCTCGATTTTATCGGTTTATATCGGCAGCCAAAGCGATATTATGAACTCGCTGTGGGAATCGGGAGCTGCCGTGCTGCTGTTCCTGCTGACGCCGCGCAGCATGGTCCAGATGCTGGCCAAATATGTGCCGGGCACACAGGAGAACGTCAAATCGCAGCATGATTACGCTAAAAGAGTACGCGACGTGACGGCCAGCCGCGTTCAGCAGTTCTCCGACGTGTTCCGGCAGCTCTCCAAAAGCTTCAAACAAATTACGGAAAACGCGGCCCCGCAAAAAGAAGAGGAGGTTGGCCATTTTATGAATTCGGTTGCACACCGCACGTGTGCGACCTGCCGCAAGCAAGACACTTGCTGGGACGCCAAATTCCATCAAACCTACAAGCTGATGACGGATGTGATGGCGGAGGTGGAGCAGAAGCCGGACGTATCGATGCGGGATATTTCTCAAGAATTTAAAAAGTTCTGCATTAAACCCGATCAGGTGCTGGGCGTCATGAAACAGCAATATGATTTGTACAAAAACGACCAGCATTGGAAAAAGCAAATCGTCGACAGCCGGCAACTGGTAGCTGATCAATTATCCGGTGTATCGCAGGTAATGGAGGACCTGGCGAAAGAAATCAGGCGCGAAGGACAGGAAATGTTCCTGCAGGAGGAACAAATTCGCCACGCGCTGGAGGAATTGGGCTTATCCATACACAGCATCGATGTGATCAGCTTGGATGAGGGCAGCGTAGAAATTGAAATTGTCCATCGTTATACAAGGGGGTTTGACGAATGCCGTAAAATTATCGCGCCGCTGCTTTCCGAAATTATCGGCGAACATATAGCCGTTAAGGATGAGCAAGCCCTGCCTGAGCAGGAAGGCTACAGCACGGTTATGTTCGGATCGGCGAAAGAATACGAGATTGAAACCGGCATTGCCGGGGCCGCCAAAGGCGGAGAATTGCTGTCAGGTGACAGCTTCAGCACGGTGGAGCTGGGTAACGGCAAGTTTGCCGTAGCGCTCTCGGACGGAATGGGCAATGGGGAACGGGCGCGTGCGGAGAGCAGTACGGCGCTGAGCATCCTGCAGCAATTGCTGCAATCGGGCATGGATGAGCGTCTTGCGATCAAGTCGGTCAACTCGGTATTGATGCTCCGTTCCTCGGATGAAGTGTATGCGACGGTCGATGTCGCTTTAATCGACCAATACAACGCTCATACGACGTTTTTGAAGATCGGATCGACACCAAGCTTTATCAAAAGGGGCATGGAGGTGCTGCAGATCAGTGCAAGCAACCTTCCTGTCGGTATTCTGGACGAGCTTGATGTGGATCTGGTGAATTTTCAACTAAAGAGCGGCGATATTTTAATTATGATGACGGACGGCATATTTGACGCTCCCGGGCATGCCGTTAACAAGGAGCTGTGGATGAAACGGGTGATTCAAGAGATCGATGCGGAAATTCCGCAGGATTTCGCCGATATTTTGCTGGAGCGGGTCGTACGGCAGTATCGCGGAGATATTGTCGACGATATGACCGTCGTTGTCGCTAAAGTGGATAAATTTAAGCCGGAGTGGGCTACTTTCGGCTGGCCGGGGCTTGGACGGATCGAGCGGCCCAAAGTCGTAAGTTAATATATATGCATAGAGACGCTTACCGGACCCCGGGCGAGGGGGCTATCCGGGGCGTCTCTTTCTGTTTAGAATCTCTCAAATTGGAAAAAATAGTGAAGGAGAGGACCAATTTACCGTTTGAGAGAGTAGGGGATGGATGATGCAACAAATCATTTTAATTACAGACGGCTGTTCCAATGTTGGGGTCAGTCCGGTTATTGCCGCGGCGCATGCCAAAGCGGAGCAGATTGTGGTCAACGTCATCGGTGTTATCGACCAAGGCGAGCTGGGGGAGCTTGGCGCTTTCGAAATTCAAGAGATTGCCCAGTCGGGCGGAGGCATGAGCCGGGTTGTAACATCCGATCAGCTTTCACAAACCGTACAGATGATGACCCGCAAAACCGTAATGAATACGATTCAGCAGGCTGTAGGTGCAGAGCTGAAGCAAATTCTGGGACATTCCAGCCCGCTCGAGCTTCCGCCCGATCAGCGTTCCCGTGTCGTACAGGTCATGGATGATCTGAGCGAGACTTCCTCCTTGCGGGTAGCGCTGTTGATTGATGCGAGCGCCAGCATGAAACCGAAGCTGGCCGCTGTGAAAGAGGCTATTTACGATCTTCAGCTCAGTTTGCAGGCCCGTTCGGGAGAGAGCGAGCTGACCGTGTTTCATTTTCCCGGTACCGGCGGCGAAGAGGTCGTCATGGATATCGGGTGGACGAAAAATGTTGCAAACTTAAGCAAGTTGTTTTATAAAATAAACATGAAGGGAACGACGCCAACCGGTCCGGCCATGCTCCACGTCGTTCAATTTATGACGGGGCGTTCCGCCGATAACCGGGGGTTGACCGACACAGGTCGTCATGTTGCCGCAAGCGATACCAAGGATGGGATGCTGAGTGACTACATCGTTTGAGCCTGTATTCCAAGCGGGCACGATCATCACCGGAAAATGGAATAAGGGACAATATGTCGTTGACCGGCTGCTTGGGGAAGGTGCAAACGGCAAGGTGTATTTGGTTCGCAAAGGAACGGCGTTGTATGCGCTGAAAGTCGGTTTCGACCCGGTCGACCATCAGTCGGAGGTCAATGCGCTGCTCGCTTTGTCACGTTCGTCCAGCGCTTTCCGCAAATATTTGCACGATGTCGACGACTTCCGGCATGCGGGTACGGATTATCCATTCTGCGTCATTCGTTATATCAAAGGGCAGCCGCTCAAGGATTACTTGCGTGAGCGAGGTTACGATTGGGTGCACATCATCGGTTTTAATTTACTGCAAAAGCTGTCCGAGCTGCATGCCCAAGGCTACATATTCGGCGATTTAAAAACCGACAACATGATTATCTCCGGTTACGGAGAGGTGAATTTGGTCGATTTCGGCGGTGTGACGCCGATCGGCCGCTCCATTAAGCAGTTTACCGAAGTGTTCGACCGGGGTTTCTGGGGAGCCGGTACCAGAGTGGCTGACGAAAAATACGACTTGTTCTCGGTAGCCGTTCTGCTGCTCAGCGTAACGGATAAGGAGAAGAAGCTGCTGTCGTTCAAGCATATTTTGCCGCAGAACCGCAATATTGATTTTTTGTTGGATATGCTCAAAGGAAATGCCCGGCTCTCCAAGGCGGCGCCGTTTATCCGCAAAGCGCTGAGAGGCGAATACCGGAGCACGGCGGAAGCGTTCGCGGAATGGCGCAGATACATATTGCATAAAGAAAACCATAAGTCGCAGGTCAAGCTGCCATGGCTGAAAATATGCTTTGGCGCTTCGATTGTTTTATTTGCTTCAACGTTATATTTCTACTGGCAGTAAAGCGGAGCGGGTTCTTAAGAACAACGGCTCAAGGACAGTAAGAGGAAGGATAAGATCAGATGGATGACCTGACGGTCAAGGTGGAGCAATCGATCCGGGCTGAGAAGCTGTTTACGCAGAAGGATAGCATCGTTGTCGCCGTATCGGGGGGATCCGATTCGGTGGCTCTGTTGCATGTCCTTTTTTTATTGTCGGAGGTTTGGCAATGGAAGCTTGTCGTCGCTCATGTGAATCATCGCTTTCGCGGAGAAGAATCGGACCGGGAGGCTGAATATGTAAGCCGCTTAAGCAAGGATTGGGGGCTCGCCTGTGAAACGGTGTTTATTGACGTTCCGGCATATATCGAAGAATCGGGGATGAATTCGCAAAGCGCGGCAAGGGAAAAAAGATACGAATTTCTGCACCAGGTTGCCGAAAAGTACGGGGCGTCGCACATCGCCTTAGCCCATCATGCGGACGATCAGGCCGAAACGGTGCTGATGCGGCTGATCCGCGGAGCAGGGCTGGCGGGGTTATCCGGCATGCAGATCATCCGCCGCGAAAAAAACGTGGAACTTGTGCGTCCCTTTTTACGTATATACAAAACAGAAGTACTGGCACACTGCGAGCTGCATGGCCTTGTTTACTACGAGGATAGCAGCAACCGCGACACCAAGTACTTTCGGAATCGCATCCGGCTTGAGATTATGCCTTATCTTGAGCGGTTCAACGACCGCTTGCCCGAATCGCTGAACCGGACGGCCGAAATCGCCGCCATCGAAGACGAGTATATGGAGGCCGAAGGGGCGAAGCTGCTTGAGGAGCATGTAACTCAAACGGCGGGGAAGTTTCATTTTTCAAGGAGCTGGTTTTCTTCGCTGCACATTGCTTTACAAAGGCGATTGATTAAACTAATATTAAGTTGTCTTGGCGGAGGAACGGATATCGATTTTTCCAAGGTGGAGCAGGTACGGGGACATGTGCTGCATGTCAGCCGCTCCAATATGCGAATCGACGTAACAGGCCAAATTTTGTTGACAACGGAATATGATACGGCTCATCTTCATACTATGGTTTTGCCGCAGGGTCCTTACGCGTATTCCGTAATAACGGGGACGCGTGAAGTTGCAATTCCGGAAGCGGGCAGCGTTATCACGTTGGAGTGGGAGAGGGCGGGCCATCCCGAGCGTCATCTTGACCGCAAGCCGCGCAGGAACGAGCTGTGGCTTGATGCGGAGGAAATTGCATACCCGTTATGCATCCGCAATCGCCGTCAGGGGGACCGGATCTCTATTTTTGGTTTAAACGGGTCTAAAAAGGTAAAAGATATCTTCATTGACGACAAAGTGCCTCGGGGGCAAAGGGAGCAAACGCCCATTGTCGCCGACCATGAGGGACGGATATTATGGATCGCCGGTTTCCGGAGATCCGCTCATGCGCTTGTCACACCGAAGACCCGCAGTATTCTATATATGAAGCTAACGCAACTTATGACGGACTAGGAGGTTCCCTCTTTGCACAACGACATTCGGGAAGTACTGTATTCCGAGCAGCAGATTCAAGAGAAGGTAAAGGAAATGGGCGAAATGATCAGCCGCGATTTTGAAGGACGCAATCCTCTGGTTATTTGCGTGCTGAAAGGCGCATTCATTTTTATGGCTGATTTGGTGAAGCAAATCGCCGTACCTTTGGAAATTGATTTTATGGCTGTATCCAGCTATGGCGTTTCGACCAAATCGTCGGGTGTCGTCAAAATCATTAAAGATTTGGACGTACCGGTAGAAGGCCGCAACGTATTGATTATCGAGGACATTATCGATAGTGGTCTTACGTTAAGCTATTTGATCGATGTGCTTGAGCGCCGCAATGCGCGTTCCGTGACGGTTGCCGCTTTATTCGACAAACCGGCTCGGCGCACCGCAGAGCTCGACGCTGATTATAAAGGCTTTGTGCTTCCCGATGAGTTTGTGGTTGGGTATGGCTTGGATTATGCCGAGAAATACCGCAATCTGCCGTATATCGGCATACTCAAACCGGAAATTTACACGAAGTAGGCGAATTTGAGATGCCAAATCGCTCTATGTTACAATGGATCAAGTTGTCGTTTTCGAGAGGAGGCAGGGAATGAACCGCATTATACGTAATACCGGATTTTATCTGCTCATATTTTTGGTAACGGTCGGAATCGTTCATTTCATCAGCACGCAAAATGACCAGAAGGACAGCATCACGTACGATAAATTCCGGCAAGCTTTAGTAGACAAAAATGTGGACCAGGTCAGCGTGAAGTTTGACGGGTACACTTACCTTGTCAGAGGCAGCTATAAAGTGCCGCCGATTGCTGACAAGAAAAATTTCGAATCGAGAGCGCCTTACGATCCTCGTATTTTCACGATGATCGAAGGAGCGGACGTAACGAAATTTGCGGTCGAGAAGATGGAAGGCGACAACGTTTGGATCAGCTTCCTGACTTCAATTATTCCGTTTGTCATTATCTTTATCTTGTTCTTCTTCCTGCTGAATCAGGCGCAGGGAGGCGGCGGCAAGGTCATGAACTTCGGCAAAAGCCGTGCCCGCCTTTATAATGAAGAGAAGAAGAGGGTCACGTTTGAAGATGTGGCGGGGGCCGATGAAGAGAAACAAGAGCTTGTCGAGGTGGTTGAATTTTTGAAAGATCCTCGTAAGTTCGCTGCGCTTGGCGCACGGATTCCGAAAGGCGTATTGCTCGTAGGACCTCCGGGAACCGGTAAAACGCTGCTTGCCCGCGCTGTAGCCGGTGAAGCAGGGGTGCCGTTCTTCAGCATCTCAGGTTCGGACTTCGTAGAAATGTTTGTCGGTGTCGGCGCATCCCGCGTGCGCGACTTGTTTGAAAATGCGAAGAAAAACTCGCCTTGTATTATATTTATCGACGAGATCGATGCAGTGGGCCGTCAGCGCGGCGCCGGATTAGGCGGCGGTCATGACGAGCGCGAGCAAACGCTCAACCAGTTGCTCGTCGAAATGGACGGTTTTGGAGCCAATGAAGGCATTATCATCGTTGCCGCAACGAACCGCCCGGATATTTTGGACCCTGCGTTGCTTCGTCCGGGACGTTTTGACCGTCAAATCACGGTGGATCGTCCGGATATCAAGGGACGCGAAGCGGTGCTTAAAGTGCATGCCCGTAATAAGCCGCTCGCTAAGGATGTTAAGCTGGACGCGCTTGCGCGCTTCACGACCGGCTTCACTGGAGCCGATCTGGAGAACCTGCTGAACGAAGCGGCGCTCATTGCCGCTCGCCGCAACCGTAAAGATATTTCCAAGGACGAGCTGGATGAAGCGTTTGA
Organism: Paenibacillus thalictri; assembly: GCF_004307995.1. Taxonomy (GTDB): domain Bacteria; phylum Bacillota; class Bacilli; order Paenibacillales; family NBRC-103111; genus Paenibacillus_AF; species Paenibacillus_AF thalictri. Next base: position 42,509 of record NZ_SIRE01000042.1, read on the forward strand.
CCGCGTTGTGGTCGGTACGCAGAAGAAAAGCCGTGTCATTAACGAAAGTGAGAAACGGACGATTGCCTACCATGAGGCGGGCCACGTTATTGTTGGTCATTTTGTTCGCGACGCCGACGTTGTTCATAAAGTGACGATTGTGCCGCGTGGCCGGGCCGGCGGTTACGCCATGATCCTGCCGAAGGAAGGCGAGGATCGGCTGCTGCAGACTAGAACGGAATTGCTGGACCGGGTAACGGGTCTTTTGGCCGGCCGTGTTTCCGAGGAACTGTATATCGGCGAAGTTGGAACCGGAGCTTTCGACGACTTTAAACGTTCTACGCAAATCATCCGCGCGATGATCGTTGAATACGGGATGAGCGAGAAGCTTGGACCGATGCAGTTCGGGCAAGCTCAAGGCCAAGTATTCCTGGGACGCGATTTCGGCCATGAGCAGAACTACAGTGATGCCATCGCTTACGAAATCGATCAGGAAATGCAGAAGATGATCCGTGACTGCTACGCACGAGCCAAAGAAATTCTAGTGGATCATGCAGATCATGTTCATCTGATCGCCAAGACGCTGCTTGAGAAAGAAACACTCGAGAAAGACGAAATTCAAGCTTTGCTGGATACCGGCAAGCTGGAATCTTGGGAAAATAAGAAATCCGATGATGTGAAGGTGAACATCCAGGGTCAAAGCCAGGAAGCGGAAGCCAACAAGTTTGACTACTTCGATAAAAACCCGTCGGATGACGAAAATAAAGAATAATTGGAATTGCACACGGCAGCCCTTTAAGGGCTGCCGTTTTTTTTGTTTCAGCGGGAGTCAAGCGCGGACATGGGAAAAACGAATGTATCCCGTCGGAGTCAAGCGCGGAGTGCCAAGCTTAAGCGAAGGGATAAGCAGGTGCGACAGGCGCGGGCCCGAGGCACACAGCAGCACCCCGCGTCATCACGTCGTAGTGGGCGCGATGCGCCAATGCCAAGCGCAAGCGAAGGCATAGCGCACTGAGGCGCGGGCCCGAGGCACACACAATCTCTACCGTCGGCGGTCCAGGACGCAGCGCCCAATGTTTTCAGGATAAGAAGTCAATGGACCAAAGTATCGTCACAGGAATGATCAAGATTCTTTTATGCGTCGCTGGAGGTAGAACCTATCCGGATGGATCACGGACTGAATGAGACTATCGATTCATTGTGCATCCCCCCAACGTTGGAGAAGCCCACTCTCTAACGGACATGAGCGCAGCTATGTAAACCAAATCTGAAGTTTGCTCAATGGGACGGACACCAGCGCTCTTATTTGGTTTAGTATCGCGGTTTCTCCGACTTTTTTTGGCAAATAAAGGCGCGGGTGTCCGTTAGAAATGATAACCTCGATTTTTTTATCAAATAAAGCACTCCCATGTCCGTTAGCATTAGGGCATGATGTTCGCATGCATAAGGCTAATCATAGCGACGAGGATGTCCATTACAGGCAGTTAGCCAACGATCAACTTTAATCAAGTTGAATCGAAATCACTTCATTTGCTGCATTCGAGCATTTTATGGTTATCGCTAACCTGACAATATTGGCGCAGCGAGTGAAGCCCCCAAAGGGGATTGAGGGGGAGCTATACCGCGCTACAGAGCCAATAAGGAGAGATCAGCCAGTATTTCCAGTTATTTTTATTATATTTAAGCGTTGACACTGGGGGCGTTGTTGTGTAAATTAGGTGTAAATCTTAATTCTTTGTGAACATTTTCACGATCGGTCGCTGTTGGCTCATCGAGAATACGGGGGGTTCACTCTAAAAGGATGGTGTGATGCATGGAAGCTTTGGCGCTAGAGCGCAAGGCTGAGCAGAACAGGGAATTAAAGGAACGGCTGCTCCAGTTAAAGAAAGAAAAAAACGCCATTATTCTCGCTCATTATTACCAGCGTGATGAAATACAGGAAGTAGCCGATTTCCGCGGGGATTCGTTTCTGCTTGCTCAGAAAGCGGCATCAACGGATGCGGACGTGATCGTTTTTTGCGGGGTTCACTTCATGGGTGAAAGCGCTAAAATACTCGCGCCGAACAAAATCGTGCTGATTCCGGATGAGCGTGCGGGTTGTCCTATGGCCGACATGGTGAACGTAGACGGCTTGCGGGCGTTAAAGAAGAAACACCCGAATGCCACTGTCGTTACGTACATTAACTCGTCTGCCGATGTGAAGGCCGAAACCGATATTTGCTGTACTTCGGCCAACGCGCTGAAGGTCGTTAATTCAGTGGCAACTGAAGAAGTAATCTGGGTTCCGGACAAAAATTTGGGCGATTACGTATCCAAAAACACCGACAAAAAAATGATCATTTGGGAGGGCTATTGCAACACCCACGACATGCTGACCGTCAAAGATGTCGAAGAGATGAGAGCGCAGTATCCGAACGCCCAATTTGTGGTTCATCCGGAATGTCGTCCGGAAGTAGTGAAGCTGGGCGATTTTGTTGGCAGCACAACGGCGATTATCGACTATTGCAAGAAATCCGATTGCCAGGAATTTATCGTCGGCACAGAAGACGGCACCGGCTACCAGCTGCGTCTGGACAGCCCGAATAAACAGTTCCATTTTGCAACCAAATATCTCGTATGTCCGAACATGAAAGTGAACAATTTGAAGAAAGTCGTTCGTTGTCTTGAAACGATGCAGCCGCAAATCTATGTGGCGCCTCACGTTGCCGAACAAGCCAAATTATCGCTGGAGCGCATGCTACAGGTGAAGTAGCATGCGCTACTTCCTTGTATAAGAGCGGGAGACAATCATGATACCAAGATATTTAGTCGATTTTGATTTGGACCAACTGCCACATGTATATACGGACGTTATTGTGATCGGCGCGGGCATCGCCGGTCTTTTTACCGCGCTTAAAGCCAGCGAAACAAGCAAGGTGCTGATGATTACGAAGAAGTCCTTGCTCGACAGCAATACACGTTATGCGCAGGGCGGGATTGCAGCGGTGATCTCGGATGAGGACGCTCCCGAATATCATATACAGGATACGCTGATCGCAGGGGCGGGATTGTGCGACAAGAATGCGGTTGATGTGCTGGTTCACGAAGGACCGGACGGCGTGAAGGAGCTCATCCGGATGGGAACGCAATTTGATCTGGAGAACGGAGAGTTTGCGTTGACGAAAGAAGGCGCGCACAGCCAGCGCCGCATCCTGCATGCCCACGGAGATGCGACAGGCGCGGAGATTGTTAGAGCCCTTTCGGAGAAGACCAAGCAGGATCCGGGCATCACATTGTGGGACGATCATTTTGTCATCGATTTGATTACCGAAGACGGTGTTTGCTGCGGAGCCTTGGTGCAAAAGCCGGATGGCTCGAAGGTGTTCGTTCATGGGAAAGCAACCATATTGTGCAGCGGCGGAGCAGGCCAGTTGTTCCGCTATACGACAAACCCCGATATCGCCACCGGTGACGGCATTGCGATCGCTTACCGGGCCGGCGCGGACATTCGCGACATGGAGTTCATCCAGTTTCACCCGACAGCGCTTTGTTACCCTGGCGCTCCGCGGTTTTTGATCTCGGAGGCGGTTCGCGGAGAAGGAGCCGTTCTTCGCAACATTCACGGGGAACGTTTCATGGAGCGGTACCATGAGCAGATGGAGCTTGCTCCGCGCGACGTGGTGGCCCGGGCTATTGTGCAAGAGATGGAAGATACGAAATCTACGTTTGTATATATCGATTTTACTCATGAGACTGAAGAAATCGTGAAGCACCGCTTTCCGACGATCTACGAGGAATGCTTGAAATACGGGCTGGACCTTGCTTCCGACTGGATACCGGTGGCGCCGGCGGCACACTATATAATGGGCGGCGTGCGTACCGATCTATACGGAGAAACGTCTGTCAAGCGGCTTTTTGCATGCGGTGAAGTATCGTCCACCGGTGTGCACGGAGCGAACCGCCTGGCCAGCAACTCCTTATCCGAAGCGATTGTATTCGGGCGCCGCATTGTTGAACGGATTAACGGCTTAGACCCTCTGTCCACTGTTCCAAGCGTACGGGAAACGGGGCACCGGAAAGAAGGCTCCATACAACCGGTGATCGAGAAAAGACTGAAGCTGCAGAAGGTCATGCTCCGCTATGCGGGACTTGTCCGCAACGCCAAAGGGCTGGCCAAGGGTTATGAGGAGCTGCGGCGGCAGCTGCCGATTTATGAGACCGGTTTATCCAAACGTGAGGAATATGAGTTTGCGAATTTGCTGACATGCTCCCTGCTGACTACAGAAGCGGCCCTACGGAGAACCGAGAGCCGCGGCGGTCATTCCCGTGAGGATTATCCGCAGAAAAACGATGATATTTGGCAAAAACATACTTTGTTTAACCGTGAAACCGGGATTACGGAGGAGATGATCCATCATGCTTGAATTGCAGTCGCATGCGCTTCGGCTTCAAATACGCGAATGGTTAAAAGAAGACATCGGTATGGGAGACGTTACGACGCTGACAACGATTCCCGCCGATAGTCAGGCGAAAGGAATCATTCATGCTAAGGAGGATGGCCTCATTGCCGGACTGCCTGTAGCCAAAGCGGTTTTTGCGGAAGTGGATGAAAACCTCGTGTTTACACCGCTGCTCTCTGAAGGTACATATGTTACAAAAGGAACCTTGCTCGCGGAAGTAAGCGGCAGCACCCGCAGCATTTTGCTGGGAGAACGGCTCGCTTTAAATCTGATGCAGAGGTTGTCCGGCATTGCCACTCGCACAAAACAGTTCGTCGATGCGTTGGAAGGGCTGCCTGCACGGCTTGTCGACACCCGCAAGACGACACCGGGGCACCGTGTGCTGGAGAAATATGCTGTCCGTATCGGCGGCGGCCATAATCACCGGTTCGGACTGTTTGACGCAGTGATGATTAAAGACAATCACATCAAGGGAGCTGGGGGCATTACCCAAGCGATCCGTTCCGCACGCGAGCATATCCCCCATACGATGAAGATTGAGATCGAAATCGAGAACCGCACTCAATTGGAAGAGGCGCTTGTAGCAGGCCCGGATATCATCATGCTGGACAATATGAGCAATGAGGTTATGGCGCAAGCGGTTGGGCGCATTAAAGAGCATTCCCCGCATATCCTTGTAGAGGCGTCGGGATCCGTAAGACTGGAGACGGTCAGATCGATCGCATTGACCGGGGTTGACGTGATTTCGGTAGGCAGACTGACGTATTCCGTTCAATCGCTCGATATCAGCTTGGATTTAAACGAGCGGAAGGAGCAGGGCGAATGATACTGGTTGTGGATGTGGGCAACACAAATATTGTATTGGGCTTATATAAGCAAAGCAAGCTGCTTCACCACTGGCGCCTCAGCACCAATCGTTCGGCTACGGCCGACGAATACGGCATGACGGTATACAACTTGTTCAGCCATGCGGGAATCCAAGTGGAGCAAATTCAAGGGGCGATTATTTCTTCGGTAGTCCCGCCGCTTATGTTTGTGCTCGAACAGTTATGCTCAAAATATATAAAGAGAACGCCGCTGATCGTCGGCCCCGGCATCAAGACCGGGCTTAACATCAGATATGAAAATCCGAAGGAAGTAGGCGCAGACCGGATCGTCAACGCAGTGGCCGCCATTGAAATGTATGGGCCTCCTTGTATCGTCGTCGATTTCGGTACAGCCACTACATTCGATTATGTCGACGAATCGGGACAATACATAGGCGGCGCGGTCGCGCCGGGAATCGGCATATCTACGGAGGCGCTGTATCAGCGCGCTGCGAAGCTGCCAAGAATCGAACTTGTCAAGCCAAAAAGCGTCGTTGGACGCAATACCGTCGCCTCTATGCAAGCCGGTATTGTATACGGTTTTGCCGGGCAAGTGGACGGAATTGTCGAGCGGATACGGGAAGAGTTCGGCACCTCGGCGAAGGTAATCGCTACAGGGGGGCTTGCCGAATTGATATCGGCGGAATCGAAGACGATTCAAACCGTCGACCCGCTTTTGACGCTGCAAGGTTTGCAAATCATTTACGAACGAAACAGTTAAGTTCTATCAACCGGGTGAAAGCGGCAGAAGAGAGGGTTACATGCATGTCAGATTATTTGATTAGAGCTACCGCACTCGATGGCAGGGTGCGCGCTTTTGCGGCTACGACAACAGCCGTTGTGAACGAGATCAGCCGCAGGCACCAAATGACGCCAACCGTTGCAGCCGCCGTAGGCAGAACAGCTACTGCGGCTTTGATGATGGGAGCCATGCTGAAGGGCGAAGAAAAGCTGACCGTCCAAGTGAAGGGCGGCGGGCCGATCGGGCAAATCGTCGTTGACGTGAACGCAGCGGGCACCGTCCGGGCTTATGCGGACGAACCGCAAGTCGATCTGCCGTTAAACGGCGTGGGCAAACTGGACGTCGCTGGCGCTGTGGGGACGGACGGCTTTTTATACATCATCAAAGATTTAGGATTAAAGGAGCCTTACCGCGGCAGCGTGCCGATTGTTTCGGGCGAAATCGCCGAGGATTTCACTTATTACTTCGCCAAATCCGAGCAGACGCCGTCGGCTGTCGCTCTTGGCGTCTTGGTTGATGTCGATTACAGCATCAAAGCGGCGGGGGGCTTTATCATTCAACTGCTGCCGGGGCTGACCGATGATGAAATCGCCGAGATGGAGGAGCGGCTTTCGAAGCTTCCATCCGTAACGTCGATGATTGCCCAAGGAGACTCGCCGGAGATGATCTTAGAGCAGATATTGCCGGGAGTTAAGCTGCTTGAGCGCGTGGATGCCGAATTCCGCTGCAAATGCTCTCGTGAGCGTGTGGAACAGACGGTGATTAGCTTGGGGCGCGAGGAAATCGAGGCGATCCTGGCGGAAGAAGGCCAAGCGGAGGTACACTGCCATTTTTGCAACGAGGCCTACATGTTTGAAGAGTCCGATTTGCAGGCTCTGCTTGATAAAATGTAACCGGGACTAATATAGAGAGAAGTCATATGAGGGGATTAGGATGAGGAATGTAAGGCTGTTATGGGGAATAATCGGTCTGCTGTTTGCGGCCGTCGCAGCGCTTTCCTTTATCGCAATGAGAAGCGTATTTCCTCATGTTGAAAGCGAGAACCGCAACAATCCGCCCTCTTCTTCGTCAGAGCAGCAGCACATCGTCGCGGTAGTGGGGAACAAACAAATCACGGCCGGGCAGCTGCAAAGCAACTTGAACGCCAGATACGGCAACGACATATTAAATCAAATGCTGGACCAAGAAGTGGTACGTTTGGAAGCTGAACAACTGGAAATCAAGGTGAGCCGAAGCGAAATTGACAATGAGCTGAAGCGAATGCAGCAAGGTTACGATGGCGAAGCCGAGTTTTACAAAGCGATGAAGGATCAGCTTGGGATGACCAAGGAACAACTGCGCGAGGACGTGTACTACCGGCTTCTGCTAGAAAAAATCGCTATCAAAGACGTTCCCGTGCGCGATGAGTGGGTGGATGAATATATCCGGCTGCATCCCGAGGAATTCAAGAAGCCTGCCGAGCTGAAGATACAGCAAATCATCGTCGGCAATCAGGAACAAGCAAATAAGGTGCTGGACGATTTGAAAAAAGGGGCCGATTTCGCCGGATTGGCCAAAGACCGCTCATTGGACGACGCAACCCGTAATAGCGGCGGCGATTTGGGATGGGTGGAAGAGAACGATCCGTTTGTTCCGGCTCCTGTGCTGAAAGCAGCCAAGGGACTGAAGAAAGGCGAAGTCAGCAAACCGTTTGAATTGGCCGGCAAATATGCGATGATCAAGCTGAATGACCGTAAGGAGCAAGGCGGGGAAACCGCTGACGGACTTCATGAGCGGGTCCGCAAGGAGCTGGCGCTGCGTGAAGCGGCTCCTTTGCCCGAGGTCACCCGTAAATTGCGCGAGAAATGGAAAGCGCAAATTACAGATCCGGAGTTTGGGACATAAGAGCCGGTGAGGCAAACTTTTTTAAGGCCCCGGGAAAAACAGATTGACAACCTTTCAGAGCATTGATAAGATGAATGTATATAATACCTACTAAACTACTCGGAAATATTAATTTTATCGCTCAGGAGGAGATATTATGGCCAGATTAGTCCAAAGCATCACTCAATTGATTGGTGATACGCCGCTTGTTCGTTTGAATCGTGTTGTTCCGGAGGGCAGTGCGGAAGTTTACGTGAAACTCGAGTACCAGAACCCGGGTGCAAGCGTGAAGGACCGTATTGCCATCAGCATGATCGAAGTTGCCGAGCAAGAAGGCAAGCTGAAACCGGGCAGCACCATCATCGAGCCGACCAGCGGCAACACAGGTATCGGTCTTGCCATGGTAGCGGCAGCTAAAGGATATAAAGCCATCTTGGTTATGCCGGAAACGATGAGCATGGAGCGCCGCAACTTGCTTCGCGCTTATGGGGCACAACTGATCTTGACTCCTGGAGCGGAAGGCATGAAGGGCGCTATTCGCCGTGCTGAAGAACTTGCCGCGGAGAACCCGGACTACTTTATCCCGCAACAATTCAAGAACCAAGCGAACGTGAAAATTCACCGCGAAACGACAGGTCCTGAAATCGTCGAAGCGATTAATTCCCACGATGGCAAGCTGGATGCGTTTGTTGCCGGTATCGGTACGGGCGGAACAATCACTGGCGCGGGTAGCGTGCTTAAAGAAAACTTTCCGAACATTAAAATATTTGCGGTAGAACCTGCCGCTTCTCCGGTATTGTCCGGAGGCAAGCCGGGACCTCATAAAATTCAAGGGATCGGAGCCGGATTCGTGCCGGACATCTTGAACACCAGTCTGTACGACCAAATCATCCAGGTGGAAAATGACGATGCATTCGAAACTTCCCGCCGTGTAGCTAAAGAAGAAGGCATTCTTGGAGGCATCTCTTCCGGGGCCGCTATTTTCGCCGCGCTGCAAGTAGCCAAAGATTTGGGCCCAGGCAAACGTGTATTGGCGATCCTGCCAAGTAATGGCGAAAGATATTTGAGTACGCCTCTGTATCAATTTGAGGATTAATTCAGGAAAACCGGTGCGCTTTACCGGCAAGTCCTTCCAGCCGATCGCTGGGGGGACTTTTTTTCATACTCTTGATTCGGTATACTTAAGGGCAACTTATATGAAACAGAAATTGGAAAGCGAAAGAGGAGCAGGAGGGTCATGCGTGTAACGGAAAGTAAGGATTGGCTGGAGTGGAACGGCGAATATGAGATGCTTCCTTATGTAGAGCGGCACCCGCTGACCGCCGACCGGATCCTTTCCTGGGAGGCGGCGTGGACGGAGGCATCGCCTTATGCGTTTGTGCTTGAAAGCGGCAAGGGCGGGAGGTATACGTTTCTTGGGCTCCACCCCGACGAAGAAATTCGCGGCAAGGGGGACCGCGCTATAGTGACATACCGGAGCGGGCGTAAGGAAGAGCTGACCGGATCCGCGTTGAAGCTGGTCAAGATGTGGCTGGGCGGCGCACGTTCGCCGAAAGTGAAAGGGGCTCCCAAATGGCTGGGCGGTTGTGCCGGATTCTGGGGCTACGATGTAGCCCGGTCGATTGAGAAGCTGCCGGTTATCGCTAACGATGACTTGGAACTGCCGGATTATTGTTTTGTCCGGGTTAATCGGTTATGGATCATCGATCATCAGGAGAAAACGTTATATTTTGCGGTACACACCCATGTTCCGCCTGAATCGGACAGCGAGACCGTTACTCGGCTGTATGACGCAGCCGCCGATACGGCCCAAGAGATGAAGGCACAATGGGAGCGGATTGCAGCCGTTCAACGTAACCCGCTTTTGCTGCAAGACGTGGCGGAACGGCGCGAACAAGCGGATAGAGACAAACTCCAGATTGACGTCGAAGCGGTTCCGGGCATCCGGGCCGAATTTGACCGGGGCGAATTTATCGCTGCTGTGAAGCGGGTTCAAGAATATATCGGGCAAGGCGATATTTTTCAAGTCAATTTATCGGTTCGCCAAAGCAAACGCCTGCATGCTTCCCCGGAGAGCATCTATGAATGGCTGCGTATTGTCAATCCTTCGCCGTATATGGGATTGCAGCGGTTCGGCGACTTTCAGCTTGTATCGGGTTCGCCCGAGCTGCTTGTTCAATTGGAGGATGGCATCATCCGTACTCGTCCGATCGCCGGTACGCGACCGCGCGGCAAGACGGCGGAGGAAGACCGGGCGCTGGCCGAAGAGCTGATTCATCATGAAAAAGAGCGGGCCGAGCATATTATGCTTGTCGACTTGCTGCGCAACGACATCGGCCGGGTATCCGCTTACGGATCGGTGCGGGTCAGCGACTTTATGGTGATCGAGTATTATTCTCATGTCATGCACATTGTTTCCCAAGTTGAAGGAACAATGGCCGAAGGAAAAGATTTGTACGATGTCATGGCTTCGGCATTCCCGGGCGGAACGATTACCGGTGCGCCGAAGGTGAGAACGATGGAAATCATTGAAGAGCTGGAGCCTGTGCGCCGCGGACCGTATACGGGATCGATGGGATGGATTGACTATAATGGCAATATGGAATTTAATATTATTATACGAACGATGGCCGTTAAAGACGGGATTGGTTATGTCCAAGCCGGGGCGGGGATCGTTATCGATTCTGTCCCTGAGAAGGAGTATACGGAATCGCTGAATAAAGCGAAAGCGCTCTGGAAGGCCATTCAATACAGCGAAGCGGCAGGTGTCATGCAAGGCTAAAACAAAGGGGGATTGTCTATGATATTAGTTATCGATAACTATGATTCATTTACGTATAACTTGGTGCAGTATTTGGGCGAACTTGGCGAGCAAGTGGTCGTTCACCGCAACGATCAGATCGACCTTGCAGGAATAGAAGCGCTGAAACCGGATCACATTCTCATTTCGCCGGGACCTTGCACGCCAAACGAAGCGGGTATCAGCCTGGCGCTCATTGATCATTTTAAAGGAAAAATACCTATTCTCGGCGTGTGCCTGGGACATCAATCGATCGGCCAAGCTTTTGGCGGAGAGGTGATTCGCGCCGAGCGGCTGATGCACGGGAAAACCTCGGATATTTTTCACGACGGCAAAACCGTATTTGAAGGCTTGCCATCGCCTTTTACGGCGACCAGATACCATTCCTTGATTGTGAAGGCGGAGACGCTGCCCGATTGTCTGGAAGTAAGCGCGCGTACGGCGGAAGGCGAGATTATGGGCCTGCGCCATAAGGAATACCCGATTGAAGGCGTGCAGTTCCACCCCGAATCGATCATTACGGATCATGGGCATGCGATGCTGCGTAATTTCCTGAAGGGAACGGTTGTGAATAAATCGTGATTGTGCTCTTAAACGGGAAGTTGATTGATGAGCAAAAAGCCGTGGTCTCGGTATACGATCACGGTTTTCTTTACGGCATGGGCCTGTTCGAAACGTTCCGCACCTATGGCGGAGAGCCGTTTTTGCTGGAGAGGCATGTACGCAGGCTGGAGGCCGGCTGCCGGGATTTAGGCATCGGTTATACGCCGGATGCGGGCGAGATCGCTTGGTCCGTTCGCAGCTTGCTGGAGGCCAACCATTTAAAGGATGCGTATATCCGCTGGACGGTGACGGCCGGTGAAGGCATTCTTGGTTTGCCTGCGGGCGAATATGACCAGCCGAATGTGATTGGTTACATCAAGGAGCTGCCTGCGGTTAACATACAGCCGGACGCCCCCGGCAAGACGCTGCAGCTGCTTAAGCTGCGCCGGAATTCCCCGGAAGGCGAGGTGCGCCATAAATCGCTTCACTATATGAACAATATTTTGGGCAAAAGAGAATTAAGCGCATATACATGGGCTAAGCAGGCCGAAGGTTTGTTTTTGGATGAACGCGGGTATGTGGCCGAAGGCCTTGTCAGCAATCTGTTTTTTATAAAAAATGGAGTTTGCTGCACTCCATCGCTGGATACCGGTATTTTGCCGGGAATTACCCGGGAGTTTGTGCTGGAGCTTGCCGAATCGCGCGGGATGAGGACGGAACAAGGACTTTATCGATGGGAAGAGCTGCTGGAAGCCGACGAAGTGTTTATGACCAATTCGATTCAAGAAATCGTCCCTGTTACTTCGATCTACGACACGGCGGGAACGGAACGTATCATAGGAAGCCGGCAAGCGGGAGCGGTGACTGCCCATCTCCTTGAGCAGTACCGTGCCGCAGCTTGCGCTAAATCGAGTATCGGGGAGTGACGGGGCGATGAAATCGGAGCTTGAGCAGCAATTTGCCATCGATGCACGCGGGCTGCGCCTGCCTGTCGGCGAGCGGACATTGATCATGGGGATTCTGAATGTGACGCCGGATTCGTTTTCCGACGGGGGCCGGTATGAACGGGTGGAAGCAGCAGTAGCACGGGCGCGGCAAATGGTCGAAGAAGGCGCCGACATCATTGACCTTGGAGGAGAGTCGACACGTCCGGGTTTTGAACCGGTGCCTCTGGAGGTTGAGCTTGCGCGGGTCATTCCCGTCATTGAAGCGCTGCGTGGCGAAGTGAAAGTGCCCATATCGGTCGATACATATAAAGCGGAGGTTGCCAGACAGGCGGTGGAAGCCGGGGCGCACATCATTAACGATATATGGGGCTTGAAAAAGGATAAGGATATGGCGGCCGTAGCAGCCGACACCGGGTGTCCGATCGTGTTGATGCATAACCGCGTCGAGCCGGCGCATTATGCCGATTTTGTAGCGGAAGTGGTGTCTGACTTGGAGGCCAGCGTACGGCTGGCACACGAAGCGGGGATTCACGACCGGCAAATTATCCTTGATCCGGGTATCGGATTCGCCAAAAGCCATGAGCAGAACCTGCAGCTGATGAGTCATCTCGGGGCCATTGCCGCTCTTGGGTATCCAGTGCTGCTTGGTACCTCGCGCAAACGGATGGTGCGGCTTACGCTTGAATTGCCGGTGGGTGAATTGGCTTTTGGTACGGCGGCAACCGTAGCGCTGGGCATTATGCAGGGCTGTGGTATTATGAGAGTACACGATGTTGCGGAAATGAAGCGGGCCGCCTTGATGACCGATGCGATCATGAAGGCCAAGTAAAGGAGCTGCGGGAATGGATAAAATTACATTGTCCAATATGCAATTTTTTGGATATCATGGGGTGTTTCCCGAAGAAAACAAGCTTGGGCAACGGTATGTCATCAGCGTCGAGATGCTGCTCCCGCTGGAGAAGGCGGGAAGTTCCGACGATCTGCAGGATACCGTTAACTATGCCGAAGCGTATGAAATGATTAGGGATATTGTGGAGAAGCGGGTTTATAAGCTCATTGAGGCGCTGGCTGAGCATGTTGCATCGGCACTCCTCTCCACTTATACTGATATCAACGCGGTGACCGTGAAGGTAGTGAAACCGCATCCGCCGGTAGCTATCCAGTTTGACGGCGTCTCTGTAGAAATTCATCGAAAGCGGGCCTAACCAATCATGAATAGCAGTGCAGTCTGTGCTTACATCGGGATCGGCTCCAATATCGGGGACCGGGAGCATCATTTGCTCCAGTCGCTTGTTATGCTGGGTTGTCATCCGGAGATCGAAGTCACAGGCCAATCCCGAATATACGAAACCGATCCGATCGGGTATGTGGACCAGGAGCCTTTCTTAAACATGACAGCCGAGCTGGCGACAACATTGTCACCGGAACATCTGCTGTCTTATATGCTGTCGGTAGAGCAGCAGCTTGGCCGTATACGCGATATTCGCTGGGGACCGCGTACCATTGATCTGGATATGCTTTTATACGGCAGTGCCCAACATCACAGCGACGACCTGCAGCTGCCGCATCCCAGAATGCTGGAAAGAGCTTTTGTGCTGGTTCCTTTAATTGAGCTGGTCTCGTTGCGGGATCCAGCTATGGCCGAATGGTTAGCCTTGCATCTGGAGAAACTGGACAGGAAGGAAGGCGTTAGCTTATGGAAAAAAATATGATCGCCCAGCGAATCCGTGCATTCCGCAAATTAAAGGGATACACACAAACGGAGCTGGCTGAGCGACTCGACGTTTCCATTGCCGTTTTAGGCTCTATTGAACGCGGAACACGCAAACCGGAGCCCAAAATTATACGTAAAATTTCTGAAGTATTAGGCATTGATCCGGAAGAACTGTCTTCCGCTGCACGATAAAGGAGTGAGTTTTTATGTTAAAAATCGGCAACGTCGTGGCGCCGAATAATGTAGTCCTGGCCCCGATGGCCGGTGTGTGCAATCCTGCGTTTCGGCTGATCGCCCGCGAGTTTGGCTGCGGTCTTGTTTGCGCTGAAATGGTTAGCGATAAAGCGATTATTCACGGCAATTCACGGACCATGGAAATGCTGTTTGTCGATGAGCGGGAGAAGCCGCTCAGTCTGCAAATATTCGGCGGCGATACCGAAACGCTGGTCGAAGCGGCGAAATACGTGGATCAGCATACCAATGCGGATATCATCGATATCAATATGGGCTGTCCCGTGCCCAAAATTACGAAATGCGACGCGGGTGCACGTTGGCTGCTGGATCCGGGCAAAATCGAACAGATGGTCTCCGAAGTGGTGAAGTCCGTTAGCAAACCGCTGACTGTTAAGATGCGAATCGGCTGGGACGACGATCACGTATACGCGGTGCAAAACGCCAAAGCGGTCGAGAACGGCGGCGGCGCGGCTGTTTCCGTACATGGACGCACCCGTGTTCAGATGTATACCGGAACGGCGAATTGGGAGATCATTAAGGAAGTTAAGCAATCGGTCGGAATACCCGTCATCGGCAACGGAGACGTATTTTCGCCTGAAGATGCCAAACGCATGCTGGATGAAACCGGCGTTGACGGGGTGATGATTGGCCGCGGAGCGCTCGGTAATCCGTGGATGCTGTACAGAACGGTGCTGTATTTGACAAAAGGCGAGCTTCCGCCCGATCCGACACCGCAGGAAAAAATCCGCATTGCCATCCTGCATATGGACCGCCTCGTTTCATTGAAGGGCGAACATGTGGCGGTGAAAGAAATGCGCAAGCATTTGGCATGGTATTTGAAAGGTTTGACCGGTGCGGCGCGGATTAAGGATGTCATTATGGAGCAAACCAAACGCGATGTGATGGCGGGAATTTTGCAGGATTTCGTCGATAACATGTCGAACGACGGCATATCTTCAGATGATGTGGAAGAACCCGTGACTTCTCACTAATGATTGACAATAATCCCGCGTTTTGGGTTACATTGACAATTAAAGCGGCATGCAATATAATCATTCAATAAATAATGAGTCATCGATCCGCACAAGCAGATCAGTCATCTTGATGACGATCCATAATATATTATGGTATAAGTGAAATTCATACCCTGAGAGAGCGATCAATCAACCAGCGCTCATATCAATATGAAAATCTTCACATGACGGGAGATCGGTCGCAATGGCGAATGAAAAAGAAGTCATCCTTACTCAGGAAGGGCTCAAGAAGCTGGAAGAAGAACTTGAGCATCTCAAGTCTGTTAAGCGTCGCGAGGTTGCGGAAAGAATCAAAGTAGCGATCGGCTATGGCGATATCAGCGAGAACTCCGAGTACGAAGATGCCAAGAACGAACAGGCATTTGTAGAAGGTCGCGTGCTGACCCTTGAGAAAATGCTGCGCAACGCGCGGATCATTAACAACGATGAAGTGGATGTCAACACCGTAGGCGTCGGCTCGATCGTTTCGCTGAAGGATTTGGAGATGGGCGAAATCGTAGAGTACACGATTGTCGGCACAGCTGAATCCGATCCTTTCCAAAACAAAATTTCCAACGAAAGCCCTGTAGGTAAAGCCATTATCGGCAAAACTAAAGGCTCTGTCGTTGATGTAAGCGTACCAGCCGGTTTCGTCATCAAATACGAAATCATGGACATTAAAAAATAACTTGAATAAAGTGAACGCTTACTGTTAACATATTTTTGTCGAACTCTTTGGAAGCTTCCCTCCGGAAGCTTTTTTAACTATGTAGAATTGGCAAGGCGCTTGTATATATTCAGGAATAACGAATAAAGGGGCTGTCATGATGACTGTTGATGTGGAATTAAACGAGCTGCTGCAAATACGCCGCGGCAAACTGGACGAGCTGCGCGGCATGGGGATTGATCCTTTCGGGCAAAAGTTTGCAAGGACCGATCATGCTAAAGCGATATTCGATACGTACAGTGAAAAAAGCAAAGAAGAGCTGGATGAGCAAGAAATCGTCGTCAGCATTGCCGGACGTATTATGCAGAAACGCGCCATGGGCAAAGCGAGCTTTGCTCATATCCAAGATCTGAGCGGCAAAATTCAAATTTATGTGCGCGAAGACGCTATCGGGCAAACCAAATACAAAGCGTTTGATCTTCTCGATATCGGCGATATTGTCGGCGTGAAGGGTGCTGTGTTCAGAACGAAGACCGGCGAATTGTCGATTAAAGCGGCAGAGGTGGAAGTGCTGTCCAAATCGCTGCTTCCGCTGCCGGAGAAATACCACGGACTTAAGGATGTTGAATTGCGCTACCGCCAGCGTTATGTAGACCTGATTATGAATCAGGATGTACAACAGACCTTTATTATGCGCTCGAAGATCATCCAATCCATGCGTAAGTACCTGGACTCCCTCGGTTATTTGGAAGTGGAGACGCCTACGCTTCATTCTATTGCCGGCGGGGCCGCAGCAAGACCGTTTATTACCCATCACAATGCACTCGATATGCAGCTTTTTATGCGTATTGCCATTGAGCTTCATTTGAAAAGACTGATTGTCGGCGGTATGGAGAAGGTATACGAAATCGGCCGGGTATACCGCAACGAAGGGATTTCTACACGTCATAATCCAGAATTTACGATGATTGAGCTGTATGAAGCTTATGCCGACTACAAAGACATCATGAAACTGACGGAAGAGCTGGTCGCACATATCGCTCAAGAAGTGCTTGGCACAACGAAAATCACTTATCAAGGGCAAGAAGTCGACCTTACTCCGCAATGGCGCAGAGTAACGATGGTTGATGCGATTAAAGAAGTAGTTGGCGTGGACTTCAGCCAGCAGATGTCCGACGAAGAGGCTCATCGCTTGGCGAAGGAGCATAAAGTGCCTGCGGAGCCGAATATGACGTTTGGCCATATTGTCAATCAATTCTTTGAAACACACGTTGAGCATACATTAATCCAACCGACATTCATTACCGGACACCCGGTAGCGATTTCGCCGCTTGCCAAAAAGAATGAAGCCGATCCGCGGTTTACCGACCGTTTTGAGCTGTTTATCGTAGCGCGTGAGCATGCCAATGCCTTCACGGAGCTTAACGATCCGATCGATCAGCGCGAGCGGTTTGAAGCGCAACTTGTGGAACGCGAGCAAGGCAACGACGAAGCCCATGAGATGGACGAAGACTTTATTCGTGCGCTGGAGTATGGCATGCCGCCGACAGGCGGGCTGGGTATTGGAATCGACAGGCTTGTTATGCTGTTGACCGATTCTCCATCCATCCGCGATGTGCTGCTGTTCCCGCTTATGCGCGAGCGTCAAGGAGAATAATAGCTGCTGCAAGCATGCACGCTGTCTTAAACGACGGTCTGCATGCTTTTTTACATTCAGAGGAGCGCGGTACATGATTGATGCTACCAAGAATAATCTCTTGGCATCCCAAGGCCTGCTCTAACTTGGAGGCTGTGTGCCGAAGCTTGGGAAACTTCTGTTTTTTCGTTACCTTGGAAGATTCGGTGCTCTTAGATAAATGATGTGAAACTTAATGTGAAATTTTATTTGCATTCTGTCGGGCATTTTGATATATTACTATTTGTTGTTTCGGAAGAGACAGCAAAATGAAACAAAAAACAGCATTGCATGAAATGATTGAAAAAAAAGTTCTTGCATTGTTGAGGTCGAATGTGGTATATTAAAAAAGTCGCCGCTGAAAACGACGACAAGAAATGACAAGATTCGACAAAGAAAAAGATTCATAATTGCTCTTTGAAAACTGAACAACGAGTGAATGTAAAACAAGCAAGTCAGCAATGAATTGAGCTATATTAAACAAACCTTAATGGAGAGTTTGATCCTGGCTCAGGACGAACGCTGGCGGCGTGCC
>NZ_SIRE01000043.1 GCF_004307995.1 Paenibacillus thalictri
CCCGCGGGCGCGGGCTTCGCCGCAGGCGGCTGCTCGGCCGCGCGGGTGACGCTGCCGCCGCTCCACGCCGCCGCGCCGCCGGCCAGCAAAGCGGCGGCCGCCAGCAGCGCCGCCAGCTTTTTCGCGCGCGGCCGCAGGCGGCGGCCCGTACGCTGCGCACCGCCTTGCTCCGCCTCGGCGCTCACTGCCGATTCGCGTGCGTTGGAACTTTTCATCGGACGATCACCTCCTGATAGACGGAATAGAAGAAATCTTTCATCTCGCTGCTGAGGCCAAACGTAATAAAAATCAGCGCCCCCAGCATCATCATCGTCAGCAACGACATCGCGATATTGGCGGCCGTCTCCCGGATGCTGTAGTTTTGCATCGCCTGCACCTTCCAGAACACAAGCAAAGCGATCCACACGTACATGCCCGTTTTCAGAAAACCGAATATCGCATCTTCGCTAAGCGTCATCACATTGGAAATAAGCGTCAGCGGCAGCCCGATCACAATAAACGGAAACATCGCATAAGCGCCGCTGTAGGCCACATCGCGCAGGCGCCCTTCGCCCCGGTAAATCGCGCTGATCAAATAGTTGGAGACAACCCAGCCGCACCATAACAGCAGAAATTTGACAATTTCCGATACGATGTTGACCTCCAGCACCGCTCCCGGATTAAACACAAAACTCGTAAACGCCTGCATCACGCCAAACGATACCGTCGCCAGCACAAGCAGCAGCAGGCTGCTCCAGAACCCGCCTTTTCCTTCGTAACGGATCGCGATAAAGCCGTCCAGCGGATGTTTGATCAGCACCAACACATGTTTGATTTGTTCCAGCATGCGGTATTTGGGCGGTATGTTCCGTTCCTTTCCCCTGCCCGGCCGCAGCCGCCTTGCCAGCAGCTTTTTCCATACGATAACAAGCAGGGCTACGCCGATCAGCAAATTCATCAATGTGCCAAAATGCTTCTGGAACCAGATCAGCCGCAGCTGCCAATAAGCATCCGAGTAACCGGCCTGATTGCCCGCATCCAAAAACAGCTTCTGCGCTTCGGCATAATCGCCTTTCTTGTAAGCGGCCTTGGCAAGGCCCAGCAGCGCCGGCGCGTAATAAGCGTTAAGCCGGTACGCCTCCCGCCAGTACGCTTCGCTTTCCTCGTATTTGCCCTCCTGGGTCAGCTTGTTCGCCTTATGCACAATGGCCCCGAACTCGGACAAGCGCAGCAGTTGGATCAGCCCCTGATCCTCGTCAAGCACAAGCAGTTCGCTGTGCGAATTGCTTGTTATCGCCGACGGCGTTTTTATCACGCCGAGCCGGGATGAAGCCGCGCTTGATTCCCCCGACCAGAAAAACAGCAAATTGCCGGAAGCATCGTACTGATTCATATATTTCATCGAGGCATCGATCGCCGTCACGTTGCCGTCCTGATCCACGGTGATGTCGCTCAGCTGCGGCTTGAGCTTATCACGCGACGGAAAGCGGAATTCGCCGTAGCTTTTTTGCCCGTCGACAGTGGAAAAATCGCTTTTGGCGGACAACATGTCTTTGCCGGCGATATTGAGCTTTTTGATCTGACCCCGCTCAACGTCTTTGGTTACCGTGTAAATAAATCCGCTGTCGTCGATATCGACGCTTACGGCCGAACCCGGCAGCTTGCTCATTTCGCGCATATACATTTCCCGCGTGTAGATCAGCCTTTTAAACGAATCCATCACCGAAAACGCCGTTTTATTGGCCCCGAAAAAACCGATAAATTTGCCGTCCGGGTCAAGCTGCAGCAGCCCCTGATAACCGCCAAGCGTGGCGATGTACAAGAAGCCGCGTTTGTCCGTCACCAGCTTGATCGGATCGTATTTAAACGATTCGGGTAAATATGTCGAATCCGGGCGCTTGTATTCCTTCAGCAGCTTCCCGTTTGCATCCAGCTTAACGACCCGCTTGTTGCCGGTATCCGCAGCATAAATGTCGCCGTTTGGCGAGACAAACACGCCTTCCGGCTTGTTCAAGGGACTTTCTTTGACATCGATGATTTTGACAAAGCGGCCTTTTTCGTTAAACAGCACAATCCGGTTGTTTCCGGTGTCGGCCACATACATTTGATCCCGGTCGTCGACAAAAATGTCCTTTGGTTTGACAAGCGGTGAATATACCGATTTGGACGGATCCTTCGGGTCCGCTATGTAAATGTCTTTGCCCAGCGCTTCTACGGGATAATACGCCGATTGCGTCCAGGTCAGACGTTCGTAGGCGTCTTTGTAATTCGTGCTGTACGGCACGGCGGCCTCCGCTCCAAACGGCACAACCGCACTGCCCGCAACCGCCGCCAGCAGCACGATAAGCCAGCGCCTTACAGCCCCTTTGATAGTACCTGCAAACATCGTTTTCCTCCTTCCCTCCGTCATTTGATCCCCGAATGAGCCATCGTTTCGATGACTTTGCTTTGGAAAAACAGGAAAACAAGCAGGTTGGGCACAAACATCACGACCGCCGCCGCTGCCGCCGCTCCTTGCCTGGCAACGCTGTTCGCCAAATTATTGGTCAGCGTGGACAAGAAATACGGGAAGTTTTTCATCTCGTCATCCTGCATAAAATAAGCGGACGTCTCCACGTTCCCCCACGAGTGCTGAAACGTCAGTATCGCCACGGTGGCCACCGCCGGCATAATAACCGGCATAACGATCCGGGTGAAAATGAGCCATTCGCCCGCTCCGTCGATTTTCGCCGCTTCAATCAGTTCCCCAGGCAGTTGGTCGATAAACTGCTTCATCAGAAACACGCCGACCGGCATCGCCAGCAGCGGCAATATATGCCCGAAATACGTGTTCATGATACCCAGGTGGCTGACGACCAAATAACGCGGCATTTGTACCGCTTCGGGAGCAAACATCAGCGTCAAAATGATCGTCGAAAAAACGATCTTATGCCCCGGAAATTGATGTTTCGAGATCGGGTACGCGCAAAGCGCACTCACCATGGTAACAAGTACAACCGCAAGGCCGGAAATCACGACACTGTTGAACAAATACCGGGTGATCGGCACGGCCGACGATTTGGCTACCAGGAATAACTCGACAAAGTTTTGAAACGACGGTTCTCGCACGAAAAAGTTCGGCGGATACACAAACAGCTCATGATACGGCTTCAGCGAATGATTAAATATATAAACAAGCGGCAGAAGCATAAACACGCTGATGGCAATCAGCAGCAAGGTGAGCAGCTTTTGAAAGCCGTCCAGCCGGTTTAACCTGCTTATTTTTCTCATCGGCTATTCTCCTTCAGCGCTTTTCTTGTTAGTGGAGGAACCGCCGCCGGCATCGTCGCCGGAGCCGAACAATCCCCAGCACAGCCGGTTGGACATATACATCAGCACCAGCAAAAACACCGACACCGCCGCCGCATATCCCATCTCGAAGCGGACAAAACCGTAATCATCGATGTGGTTGATGATCAGATGACCCGCATATTGCGGCGTCGGGTTTGTGCCCGACAGCTCGACGCCGATCGCTCCCGCCTTAAAGGTGGATACGATCGCCATCACCGCGCCAAACAGCATTTGCGGTTTCATGGACGGAATCGTCACATACCATATTTCCTGCAGCCGGCTGCTCATCCCGTCAATCCGCCCGGCCTCGTACAGTTCGGGGTTGACGCCGAGAATGCCGGCCAGCATCGCCAGAAACCCGACGCCCATGCTGGACCATAGCGATACGGCGATCATCGAATTCATCAAATACGCCTTGTCCGTCACCCATAAGATCGGTTGGTCGATAATGCCCATGCCCAGCAGCACGCTGTTCAAGTAGCCGATCCGGTCCCCCGACAGCATCGGCAACCAGACGATCGACATCGCGATGCCCATGGTCAGCGACGGCGTATACATCGCCAAAGCGAGCCACTTGCGCAGCTTGCCGGGTAATTGGCAGATCAGCCAAGCCAGCACAAACGCCGCGACATAACCGCCCGGCCCAACGATAACGGCAAATTTGAACGTATTGGGCAAAGCGTATTTCAGAAACAGCAGGTCCTGCGAAATGAGGTACTGAAAGTTTTTCCAGCCGATAAATCGCGGAGGCTCAATGGCGTTGAAATACGTAAAACTCAGCACAATCGCAGCGCAAACCGGGACGAGAATAAACAATATAAAACAGATCATAAACGGGGCGATGAACAAATACGATGTCCGAAAGCGCCATATGTCCCGCAGCAAACGCGACAGGTTGCCTGGAGCGCCCAGCCGGAGGCGGCTGGTTTTGGCCGCTGCCGCCGTATCCATCCTCGCCGCATTATTTAACATAGCTGTCCACTCCCTTCCACGGTTCGCTGACAACCGGCAAATCCATCGTTTTCAGCGGCTTGCCGTTTTCGTCCACAAATCCGAACTCCTGCTGCTTGCGGCGCAGCTCGCGTTCAATGTCCATAACCGCCGTCTCCAAAGAGCTGCGGTAGTTCATGCCGTCCACCGCCGTGCGGTTCCAGGCATTCGTCAGCTCCCGGCTTATAAAGTAGCTGCCCGGCAGGTTAGGCACTTCCTTATACCATTTCCATTGGTTCAAAATGACGTTGGCATCCTCGCGTTTCCACGGCAGCTTGGCAAACGCCTCGATATTGGCCGTATTCCAGCGGAACGCGGTGCCATAAAACGCCTCCAGATCGGAGCCGTAGCGCTCCTGCATGTCGGCGGACAACCACCACTTCATAAACGCCCATGCCTGCTCTTTTTTGTGCGACTTGTTAAAAATAACGCCCGCGCTTTGGCCTCCTCCGGCCCAACGCGCGATCTCCCCGTTAGATTGTCTAACGCCGGGCAGCGGCGCGATTCCCCAGGCGCCGTTCAGCTCCGGCGCTGCCGAGGACAGCTGCACGTACATGTTGTAATCGGCGATGCCGATCGGCATCGAGCCGTCGCGGAAATGCTGGAAGAAACTCGGAACTTCTTTTTCCATCGCGTAAATGTTGAACAGGTCGGTCCACATCTTAAACGACTGGAACGCTTGCGGCGTATCCATCGCGGATTTCATTCCGTCCGGCCGGAAAAACTCGGCTTGGTTCTGGTAGAAATACATCAAATACTCTTTCGGAGAAACATAAAAGTTCATGTAGTTTTGCTGCAGGTTGGGCAGCAGCCCGTACACCTCGTCCCATGTTTCGGGAATGCGCAGGCCCAGCCGGTTCATCACATCTTTGCGGTAATAGAGCACTTGGAAGGACTGCGTTTCCGGCAGTGCGTAATAGCCTTTATCGTAATAGAAAGCAAGCCACGAACCCGGGCTGTATCTTTTGTATATTTGATCAAAATCCGGAAATTGCGACAAATCGGCCACGCTGCCGCGAATCGCGTAATCGACCGGCAAATCTTGGCCTAATCCAAGCGCGATATCCGGCTGCACGCCTGCGGCGCCGGCCAGCAAAAGCAGCTGCGTGTTCGGCAGCAGGTTGACTTTGACGCGGATGCCGGTGTCCGGCGTAAACATTTCGTCCGCCAGCTCCTGCATCAGGTTGACGTAGTCGCGCCCCCGGTACGCCCAGACGTTAAGCACGTTGTCTTCCAGCTCGCTGAGCTTGCTTTTGGAATCGAAGGAATAGAAGAAATTTTGAACCGAACCGACGATTTGCGCCCAGAAGGACGCCTCCATCTCGGGAAAGCCTTGCCCTGCGGGTACGATGTAAATTTCGTCCAGCTGCAGCGGCTGCTGCACTAATATTTGCAGAAATCCGCTGATTTTCTCCTGAATAGCGGCAACCTGATCGGCATGATACGGAATATCGTCGACCTTGGCGAGCAGCCCGCCGATATCTTTCACGGAGGTGGCGAGGCTTTGGCTCACATTGTCGGTGCGCCCGTTGACGGCCGTCATCTGCTTGGCTGCGGCGGACATCAATTCAGCGGCTTCCTTCAGCCGGCCCGGCAGATCGGGATAATCGCGCTGACTGTTCCAGGTACGGTTTTTGTCGTTGGTGCCGCCGGTCAGCGCCTTCAGATCATGATCGATGTCCCGCAGCCGGCCAAGCGCCTCTTCAATGCCAAGCAGCACCGGCTTAAACGGATGATGCGTCACCGCCATGGAAAACGTATGCTCGCCTTTTTCCAAATAAATGTCATACGGCTTGCCGCCGTCGTCTCCTAATATCGTTCCCTGCCACCCTGCGGCGTAAGGGAAACGGTACTCAAGCAGCTCTTGGAATGGAACCTTGCCATCGAACATAATTTTTCGAAACGACGCTTTTTGCGAAATCACATTTTGCAGCGATCGCATCCCGATGCGGTACATCCCGCTTTCCGGAACGCTAAAGCTCCAGGCAAGCTCCTGGTTCTGGTTTTGCCATTTGGCGCCGCCGATCGAATTAAACGTGATTTTGCCCTTGGCGAGCGGCACGGTCCGGGGATCGGTATCGGATGCAACTTGGATCGCCGAATCGTTTTTCGCTTTGATGTTTTCCGCTTGGATCGTCTGAACAGCTGCGGACGGTGCAGCAGTCTGCGCGGGATATGGCTTGACCGCTTCCGCGTATCGTTGCGGCGGGGAGGCCGGAACTAGGCGGATCGACTCCAGCGCCACGGGTTCGTCCGACTCGATACGCAGCGTATGGCTGCCCGCCGCGACAAACCATTGCAGCGGCTCGCTGTAAGCCCCGCCCGAATCAATCAGCGGTTTCACCGTCCAATCGCTGATGTCCAGCGATTTGGGGCGAATGTCGTTGCCGTCCGCATCCTGCTTGACCGGAGCGGCATCTTTCCACTGCCTGTACAGCATGACCGCTGCGGCTTCCCGGAACGGATGCTTGCCGTCAAGCCGCACATCCCAGGTGATCGGCTTGCGGTAGCCGGATCCGGAGAACGGCCGGTAGCCGGCGTGTATTTCATACAACCCGTCGCTTGGCGCGGTAACCCGATATTCGATCCAATTGTCCTTGCCCGGCTCCCACAGCAGCACGCTGCTTTTTCCTTCAAAAGGGGCAACCGCCGTCTTGGCTCCGGCCGATTTAGCGGCGAATTGTGCGGCATCGATCACGATGGGGGCCGCTGCGGGCTTGGCGCCGCGGTCCGCCCACAATTTAGCGGCGTCCGCGTAATATGGCTCCGCGCTTGCCGTGGCGCCGCCCGCTTGGCTTCCAGCCGGTGCCGCTGCAGTCGTTGCTCCCGGCGCTGCTGCCGTTGCCGCTGTGGTCGCTGCTGCCGTTGCCGTCGAAGCTACTAGCGGATTTACTGCCGCAGTCGCCGCTTGCCCCGGCTTACTGGAAGCCGCTGCCGATTCCCCGGCCTCAGCTAAGCTGCCGGGCCAAACACCGCCAAACGTCGAAGCCGTAAGTGCGGCGAGCAGCAAACTGCAAGCGAGGCGGCGTTTTTTCAACCTCATGTTCGGGTGCCGCAAATGTATTCTCTCCTTATCTTATAATCAGATTAATCGGCAAAACGTTCGCCTGAATCGGGATGGAAAAACAGCGCCTTCGACATGTCGACGGCTATCTGCACCTTGTCGTCTTCGTCCACCCGGCAGTATGGATGAACCCGCACGACTAGCAGCTTATCCTGACCGATGTCCAGATGCAAATACCTGTCCGCCCCCATCAGCTCGCTGATTTTATGCGTTCCAGTCAGAACGGCCTGTGAACGGGCACGGAGACCGCTTTCATCCAAAGCGATATTCTCCGGCCGTATGCCGAGGGTGACCGTCTTGTTTAGCTGCTTGTGATGAAGCAGCGTCCGTTTTTTATCTTCGGGAATGTCGAGAACAAAACGCGAGGTGTGGAACTCCAATTTACCGGGAACCGGCTCTAAAATACGTCCTTGGATAAAATTCATCGGCGGTGAGCCGATAAAGCTGGCCACAAACGTATTGCTCGGACTCGTGTAGATCATCTCCGGCGTATCCACCTGCTGGATCACGCCGTCTTTCATGACAACGATCCGGTCGCCCATCGTCATCGCTTCGATCTGGTCGTGCGTCACATACACCATCGTCACGCCCAGCGTTTTGTGCAGCCGGATAATTTCCGTGCGCATCTGCACCCGCAGCTTGGCGTCCAAGTTGGATAACGGCTCATCCATCAAAAACACCTGCGGATTGCGCACGATCGCCCGCCCCAGCGCCACCCGCTGGCGTTGTCCGCCGGAAAGCTCGCGTGGCTTGCGGCTCAAGTATGGCTCGATTTCCAGCACGCGCGCCGCCTTTTTTACAGCTAAGTCGATATCGTGTTTTGGCAGCTTGCGCAGCCTGAGCCCAAAGGCAATGTTCTCGTACACCGACATGTTCGGATACAACGCATAGTTTTGAAATACCATGGCTATATCCCGGTCCTTCGGCGGCAGTTCGTTGACCAGCACGTCACCGATGTAGATTTCTCCCTCGGAAATGTCCTCAAGCCCTGCGATCATCCTCAGCGTCGTCGATTTGCCGCAGCCGGACGGCCCTACGAATACAAGAAATTCCTTATCTTTGATTTCCAGATGGAAATCGTTCACGACAGGTTGTTTGTCTTTGCCGTACCGTTTGTATATGTGGTTCATCAGGATTCGCGCCATACATGGTCTCCTTTGTCCTTTACATATGAGATCACATTTATTATAAAAGATGCGCTGTGAAGATGGTGTGAAGGTTCATTCGGGCGCCGCATGTGGAGAATACAGGAAAAAAACAGTTGATCTCGGGGCGTAATTCTGTTATTTTGATATTATCAAATTGTTAATATCAAATAAGAAATAAGTTCCTTGAACGATACGATGAAACACTTCTGATCGAAGTCCTTTCGATGAAGTACAACCGCGACTTAGTCGAAGCCCTCTCGATGAGGTGCGTTTACGCCTTAATCGAGACCCTTGTAATGAAGTACATTCGTTGCCTTAGCCGTAGTTTTTCTTATGAGGGAGTTACATTCATGCTTTTGCGTTACAGAAAGTGTTTATCCGCGCTTATGCGCTTTTCAATTAAGGAGGGGATTCGGATGGGAAATTATTTAGGCCGCTGGAGCTTGTACGAAATCGCTTGGTTAGGTCTGTTCTCCGGGATCGCCATTGTGCTTACCGTCATCATGAAAGATACGTTATTCGGATTCACCGTCTTTCTTACCGGAGTATTATGTGTAGTGCTCGCGGCCAAAGGCAATCTGCTGACTTATGTGTTTGGCATGTACAATACGCTTGGCTACGCTTATTTGGCTTATGTGAACGGATTGTTCGGGGAGCTTGCGCTGAATTTGCTTTTCTTTGTTCCGATGAATGTGATCGGCTACATGATGTGGAAGCGGCATCGCCTCAGCGGTGGCGAACTCGTTATGAAGCAGATGAATTTAAAAAATTTATTGCTTGTTGCGGCTGTTTGCGTGTTGGGGAGCCTGCTGCTTGGATTCGCGTTATCGTTTATCCCATCGCAAAACTCGCCTTATATTGATGCCATTACGACCGTATTATCGGTTATGGCCACCTTTTTGATGGTGAAAAGATTCAAAGAACAGTGGCTGCTGTATATTGTGCTGAATATGTTTACGGTGCTGCTATGGATTATTCGGCTGCTGGACGGAAGCCCGGACGGCGTGCTGATGATCGTGATGTGGAGCGCATACCTGATCAACGCGATATACGGTTATTATATCTGGAACAAAGGGGCCAGGGAGGTTAGGCAATGAAAACGTTAGGGCTAACATTGGGCAAATTCGCCCCGCTGCATAAAGGACACCAATTTATGTTTGACACCGCTTTGAACGAAGTTGACGAGCTGATCGTCGTCATCTATGACACGCCCGTGATCATGGTTCCGCTTCATATTCGGGCCAATTGGATCCGCAAGTTGTACCCGTCGGTCAGAGTGATTGAAGCATGGGACGGCCCGGACGGCTACTCCAACGACCGGGAGCATAAAATTCGGGAAGAGCAATATATTCTCGGTTTGCTGAATGGTGAAAAAGTGACTCATTTTTATTCCAGCGAGTTTTACGGCGAACATATGAGCATCGCTTTAGGGGCGGTGGACCGGCGGGTGGATGAGGATCGCAAGCTGGTTCCGATCTCGGCGACGATGATCCGTTCCGATCCTTACCGGTACAGAGAATACATCAGCGATATCGTGTATCGCGATCTCATCGCAAAAGTCGTATTTGTCGGAGCGATGTCAACCGGCAAATCGACCATTACCGAAGCTTTGGCACGGCGGTACCAGACAACCTTCGCCAGCGAGTACGGCCGGGATTATTGGACCGAACATCAAGTAGACCGCCGAATTGGCCTGGAAGCGTTCGACGAGATCGCCCTCGGACATATCGAGCGGGAGGAACAGGTTTTGCCGGACGCAAATAAGTACCTCTTTGTCGACACCAATGCGATCACCACGTACATGTACGCCCTGGACTACCACGGCAAGGCCCCTGAACGGCTGACTCGATTGGCGCTGGAAAACGCGCAGCGGTACGACTTGTTTTTTCTGTGCGACGACGATATCCCTTATGACGACACGTGGGACCGCAGCGGTGACCAGAAACGGCATGTTTTCCATAAGCAAATTATTGCGGACTTGAAGGAGCGCCGAATTCCTTATATTACGCTGAGGGGCAGCCTGGAGGAACGAATGCGCAAAGTCGATGAGGCATTGACCCAATTCGAGCTGTACAGCAATTATTACGGGGAACGTCATCAACATAACTGAAAGGTGACGCGGATAGCGGATACAACGGTTATGACGTTTACGAAAATATAAAGGATACGGAGAATGCGACGGCTATGACGGATATGAAAAATACGGAGGCTTTAAAAGATCCCAGCGGCCTTACGGAACGCGAGTTTCTGGAGCAGTATAGGGCGGACGATTACGAACGCCCCTCCGTCGCGGCGGATATGGTTATCTTCACCGTCACGGAGGCGGCCGAGGACAACTACCGCAAGCTCCCGGAAAAAGAGCTGAGGATTTTGCTCATTCACCGCGGGGGGCATCCCTTTCTGGGCAAATGGGCGCTGCCGGGCGGCTTCGTCCGGCCTAACGAAACAACGGAGCAGGCCGCGGCACGAGAGCTGCGGGAGGAAACCGGCGTCGATCGCGTGTATTTAGAGCAGTTGTACACGTTCAGCGATATAGGCCGCGATCCCCGCACTTGGGTGATGAGCTGCTGCCATATGGCGCTGATCAACAGCAGCGAAGTGCAAGTGAAAGCGGGAGACGACGCGGCGCACGCCGCTTGGTTTAAGGTCCGCTACCGGCTGCTGCGGGAGCAGAAGGAGCTGATTGAGGACGGATATATCAAGACACTGCAATATGAGCTCACGTTGAGCTCCGAGCACGGGGAGTTGTCCGCCATAGTCGAACGGACGGTGACGGCAACGTTAACTTCAACAGGAACATCTTACGGCATTGTGTCCAACAATGGCCTCGCTTTTGATCATGCCAAGATGATCGCCTGCGCCATCGAGCGTTTGCGGGGCAAAGTGAACTATACCGATATTGCGCTGCACTTGATGCCAAAGCTGTTTACACTAACGGAGCTGCAGCAGGTTTACGAGGTGATATTGGATAAAGAGCTGCTGAAAGCCGCATTCCGGCGTAAAACAGCCGACCTCGTCACGGAAACCGACCATTACACTGAAAACGCGGGCCACCGCCCCTCCCGCTTGTATCGCAGAAGTTTGGAGGAGTAACGATGATTTACGAGCTGGATCACTCAAAGGATAGCAGATGCATATGGGCATTTGAACGTAGGTTTGGCACGGTAAAGTAACAGTCCAAAATACTATTTAAGGCTCCCGAAGCGAAGCCTGTGCAGTGTGAAGGAGGAAAAATAAATGATCATAAGAGAACTGATTGAAGATGACATTCCCCAACTTGAGCGGCTGTACAGACAATTTTGGGGCGAGGAATCTTCCATTGAAATCATGAAAAAGCAGTTCAATAAGCTTCATGAAAACGAATCATACATTTTCCTATGTGCGGTTGAAAATAACGAACTCATTGGATCGGTCATGGGGGTAATATGTGCGGAGCTGTACGGGGATTGCAAGCCTTTTTTAGTTCTTGAGAATATGATTGTTGATAATAATCATAGGAGCAAAGGAGTAGGAAAAGCATTGATATCCGAGCTTGAGAAAATCGCCATTTTAAGGGAATGCTCCCAGGTGATCTTTGTAACGGAGAGAAATAGAACTGACGCTGTAAAGTTCTATGAGTCAGCAGGATACAGTACCCAGAGTCATGTAGGATTTAAAAAAAAGCTCAACTAACTGGCCAAATCAAGGGGAATTTCTCTCTTTCACGTATCTATGGCACTATCTTTACCTTATCTAATCTCGCCCCTCGCCACAAAAAAGAAGCCGACTCCCCTTACACATGAAGCGGGCAGTCGGCCTTTCTATGCCAATATACAAAACCTTGCGGTTATTTCCGTCCCCCGCTGATGCGGTCGACCGCTTGCAATTCCTCCGGAGTCAGCCGGTTCGGCAAAGCTTTCAGCGCATCGCTGATTTGCTCGGGGCGGGATACGCCGAGGATCGCCGAAGTGATGACCGGATTGCTCAGCACCCAAGCAAGCGCAAACTGCGCCAGTGTCCAGCCCCGCTCGTCGGCCAGCGGCTGAAGAGCGCCCACGATGTCGTAAGTGCCTTCCTCCTGCATCAGCACCTGCAGCCGCTTTTCTCCGGCGGCGCCGCGTGTTCCTTCAGGCGGACGTTCGCCCTGACGGTACTTGCCGGTCAGCAGCCCACGGCCGAGCGGACTGTAAACGATCACGCCGACTTTCTCGCTTGCGCAGAACGGCAGCAGCTCATTTTCGATCTCTCTGGCCAAAATACTGTATTGCGGCTGTACGCTCTCATAGCGGTGCAGCCTGTTCAAAGCGCTGATGCCGTGGGCTTTGGCAATCTGCCAAGCGGCATAATTGGAGCAGCCGATATACCTTACTTTACCCTGGCGGACCAGGTCGCTCAGCGCTTCGAGCGATTCCTCCAGCGGCGTCTGTTCGTCAAAACGGTGCACTTGATACAAGTCGATGTAGTCGGTCTGCAGCCGGCGCAGCGAATTGTCGACCGCACGCATCACATGATAGCGGCTTTGACCGCTGTCGTTCACCCCAGCGCCGACTTTGCCGTGGACCTTGGTCGCTACGATCACGCGGTCCCGCTTGTCCTTCAGCCATTCGCCAACGATGGCTTCCGACTCCCCCGATTGCAGCGGGTTGCCGTTATCCATACCGCGTCCGTACACATCGGCGGTATCGAACAAATTCATGCCCGCATCCAGCGCCGCATCCATAACCCGAAACGATTGCTCTTTTTCAATCCATCTGCCAAAGGCCATACAGCCCAAGCTGACCTCAGGCACCTTCAAGCCCGTTTTCCCCAGAGACCGGTATTCCATGCGCTTTCCCAACCTTTCGATATGTAAGGTTAACTGCTAAGTTTATTATATGCCTCTTACCTTCCCCAGGAAAAGTAGTGACCGCAAGGTAAGTTCCTCAAGACGAGGTAACTTACTTTGCGGTCTGTCAAAAAAATTCCGGTAAACACGGTCAGCGCGCGGCGTTCCACGGCATGACGGCGGACGGCGGTTGGCCTAGATCCCATGCGTCAACATGGCTTCCGCCGCTTTGCCGTTTTACCGACTACTTATGTTATTCCGGCAGCTTGCTAATACAGCGGTCCATATTGACAGGCCGGAAACGGCAAAATGTCGGCGATATCTTGGAACGCATAATGAAATGTGGCAAACTGCGTGTGATACAAATACTGCATCATGAAAATTTGCCCCGACTCCACGCTGCACAAAACGCCCGACACGCCTTGGCCGTTTTTCAGCGACACGCCGACCGGCCTGCCGATCAAACTTCTTGCCTTCTGCTCAAGCGCTCCCGGATAAGCAGCCTGCCCCGGACCCGGCGTAACGGCTCTATACATATACATGTGGTTTTCATCCCTTCGGCATCTGGGTATTTGCCCTCAGGTCAGTATATGCACAGGCGGATCGCAAGGTCCAGCCACAGCGCGATTTTCACCCTAATGTGCGGATCATGCAGCTTTACGGAGCGCCGTCTCCAACATCACGTAAAATTTTCCAACGTGCGCGAATCCCTAGCATGCGTATGGCGGGCGCTGCGCGATGGGCGGTTAAACCCCCGGCGATTCCTTAGCACACGTTACGCGCCGCACGGCGGTCGGTCGCCCCCGCGAATCCCAAGCGTTCGTCCTGGCATCCATAAGGCGAACCGCCCCTAAGCTACCGCAATCCCTCAGCTTACGTCAAATGCTTAAACTGCGGCAGCCAGTCTTTGTTGACCTCAAACATCTTGTCGACCATTTCTTTGATCTCCGCCAGACTCAGCACAGCCGAGGTGAGCGGATCAAAGCAGATTGCGTGGAAAATTTTGCGCGGATCGCCGGTAAGCGCTCCTTCCACCGCCAGCTCTTCACATCGTGCGCTAGTGTTCACCAGCACGGCCAGCTGATCCGGCAGCGGCCCAACATGGATCGGGCTTAATCCTTTACGGGAAGCCAGTACGGGCACCTCCACGCATGCCCCTTCCGGCAAGTTGTCGATCAAGCCGAAGTTGCGGACGTTGCCGTTAAACTCAAACAACGTCTGATCGCCAAACACCGCATTAAAAATGTAAGAGGCGTATTCGTTCCCTCTTTTCAAATCGATCGGGCTGTCTCTCCACGTGATCATTTGTTCGTTCCAGTTTGCCCGCCGCTTCTCGGCGCTTTTGATCGTCAGCGCGTATTCGCCCGGATTCCAGCCTGTACCCGGCAGGCAGTATTTCTCAATTAACTCCGGCCGCTTGCGGAACCAGGCGTTATATTCCGAGTTATGTCCGCTCGACTCGGTCACGTAATAGTCCAGATGCAGGAACATTTCGTTGCGCACAATTTCTTCATTGTAAACTTCCTGCCGGTTCGTTACCGCATCGCGGATCAGCGGGTAGGCGTCTTTTCCGTTCCATTTGTATTCGAGATAAAACGCTTGGTGGTTAATGCCCGCACAAGTATACGTAATCTCCTCCGTCGGCGCGCCGATCCAGCGGGCCAGCATCGCCGCCGTCCCTTGGACGCTGTGACACAAGCCGGTGACCTGGATGCCCGATTCGCCCTGCATCGTCCGGCACAACATCGCCATCGGATTTGTGTAATTCAGGAAGATGGCGTCAGGGCAATACCGCTCGATATCTCGGCATATCTCCATCATCGCAGGCACCGTCCGCAAATAGCGGAAAATACCTGCCGGTCCGCGGGTATCGCCAATATTGATGTCCACCCCGTATTGCTTCGGAATTTCCAAGTCTGTCCGCCAAATCGGCAGATCGCCGGCCAAAATCGTGCAGAGCACTCCGTCAGCCCCTTTCAGCGCTGCGGCCCGCTCGGTCGTGGCCTCTATATTCACCTGATATCCGCCGGCTTCGGCGATGTTTTCCACCATTTTTTTGGCAAAACCAAGCCGTTCCTCGTTGATATCCATCAAAGCGATCGTACAACCTTGAAACGCCGGAAACGTCAGCAAATCACGCACCAAATTTTTCGTAAAAACAAGACTGCCCGCACCGATAAACGCAATTTTCGGCAATCTAATCCCCTCCTTTTCCATATATAAGCGCATGACCGCGCCTTACTTCCAGACTAAATAGGCCGCCTGATGCTAAGGCCGCCGTCCACCGCCAGCATTTGCCCGGTAATTTGACCGGCTTGATCGGATGACAAAAAGACCGCTGCTTGGCCGATGTCGTCCCCCGTCTGCATTCTCCCGAGCGGCATCGATTTGGCGGACTGCTGAATTCTCTCGATGTCGCTGCCGTTCGCCTCCCATCGAGCCACCTCGCCTTCGGACGCCACCCAGCCCGGATGCACGCAGTTCACTCTGATTCGGCGCGGTGCCAAAGCATGCGCCAAATTTCGGGTAAAGGTGATCAGCCCGCCCTTGGACACCGCATAAGCCAGCGTTACGTCTTCGCCTTTGGAGGAATGCAAAGAACCGATGTTAACAATCGACCCGCTGGCCTCGGAATCCTGGGCCATATGAGGAACAACCGCTTTGCACATCAGAAATACGCCCTTTAAGTTAATGCCCATAACCCGCTCCCACAGCGCTTCGTCCGTACTGAACAAGTCGCCGCGCGGGAATATGCCCGCGTTGTTGACCAGCACGTCGATCCGTCCGAAATCACGGGCGATCTCCTGAACCGCCCGTTCTACCTCCGAACCGATCGACACGTCGCATACATACGAGCGGGCGTCGATACCGTCCTGCCGGAGCCGGCTGGCAAACTCCGTGGATCCGGGGTCTTTGTCGGCAATCGCAATCCGGGCGCCTTTCTGCGCGAACTGTCTAACGATGCCGGCCCCAATCCCTTTGCCCCCTCCCGTGACAATAACGGTTCGATTGTGGAATTCGGACACTGCGCTACTCACTCTCGCCCACCTCCAAATCCGCTTTTTCATAAGCGACTTTCGGAATTTGCGTAGCCAGCTTGCCTCCGCTCACATCGATGGTCGTACCCGTAATGTACCCTGCAAAGTCTGAAGCAAGGAAGCAGATTAAATAAGCGACGTCGTCTTTGGTTCCCCATTTCCGCAACGTCAGCGTATCCAGCAGCCGTTCCTGTTCATTGTCAGGTTTCTCGGCAAAATGATTCATATCGGTCGGAATCATCCCCGGCGCATAACAGTTAACGGTAATGTTCCACGGCCCGAGTTCACCTGCGAGCACTCGCGTAAACTGCCGTACCCCCGCCTTGGATGAGGCGTACGCCGCGCCGCCGTAACTGGGGACAATCGCCGCAAACGATGCGGCATTGATGATCCGCCCGGCACGCTGCCGTTTCATCACCGGAATGACGGCTTTGCACATCAAATAAGTTCCTTTGAGATTGACGTCCAGATTCAGGTCCCAAATTTCTTCGCGCAGCGAATCGACGGTGCCGCCTGCCGCCACACCCGCGTTATTGACCAAAATATCGATCTGGCCAAACGTGTGGGAAATGTCCTGGACAACCTCCTGAATGCGCGCAAAGTTGGTCACGTCGCAAACGTACTGCGCCCCTTCGTATCCTTTCTGCTCAAATTCGGCTTTTAAATCGAGCAGATGATCCTCATTAATATCGGTAACGATCGTGCGTACGCCCTCCGAGGCCAACGTCAGGGCAATTTCCCGGCCGATGCCGCGTCCTGCCCCCGTTACAATCGCCACTTTCCCGCGCAAGTCGATCAACATTTAAACCGCTCCCTTCAGGTTATCTGCCGCCCGCTGCTGACGGACAAGTCCTTGCATATAGGCGATGCTGGACAAAAGCTGGTTCGTCTCGTAAGCGACGATACTGCTTTCCGGTTCGTTTTTCTCATATGGCGTCCGCCATTCCGCCGGAGCTTTGGCATGGGCATATACAAAACGCAGCGTTTCCGCCAGTTGGGACGACGTACGCGCCGGATACTCCGGCCAGAAATCGGCGGCCAGCACCCGCGTATGGCGAGCTTCCAATGCTCCGACCTCGATGGACATCGTCATGTCCGGACATGATTCGGCGAACATGCCAAGCAGCGCGGGAAAATCGATTACGCCTTGACCGATCGGACAGCGGACAAGACGGTACCCCTCCTCCGTCAAGTAAATCCAGTAATCCTTCAAATGAACATGTTTTAAATGGGGAAGTATGCGTCTCGCGAAATCTATCGGTTCTTCCGCCGTGGCCAGCGGATTGCCTGTATCAAGAACAACCCCGAAATGCGGCGACCCGATCTGCTCGCACAACCAAAGCAGCTCCTCCGAAGCGACATCCTGGTGGTTTTCCAACGCCAAATGAACGCCAAGTTTCTCCGCGGCTTTGGTACCCGCAGCAAGCCCCTTCAGCACATCCTGCATAAAAGACTGCCACCGCCCCGCCATCCGCCTGCGGTCGCCGCCGAAATCGGCTCCGCCCACTACGGTTCGGATCGTCCGCGCGCCTACCCGGGCAGCGGTTTCCATCGCCGCTTCCAGCTTCTCGGGATCGTAACCGCCCGATGCGATCGAGATGTAGAGCCCATGCCGGGCGGCATATTCGGTAACGGAACGCAGGTCTTCCCCTTCCAGCAGCGCGGGGGGCATTTCCACGCCTTCCAGTCCTGCTTGAACGGCCTGTTCCATCAATTGGCTTGCAGTAATCCGCGGTCTGCCCGATTTGGGATGAATGCCCATCATAAACGTCGTGCCGTATACGCATAAACCTACCTTCATCTTCCGTCACCCTTTCCGGAAATGGTACGATGATTACCTTGCCGTCCAGCCTCCGTCGATTACAATAGACGATCCGGTCATAAAACTCGAAGCGTCCGACGCCATAAAAATGACCGCTCCTCTAATTTCCTCCGGATTTCCCCATCGGCCCAACGGGATATTGTCCACAAACGTCTTGTTAACCTCGGGATTGTTCATAACGACCGTATTTAACGGCGTCGCCATCGGTCCCGGACAAAGCGCATTCACCGTGATGTTGTACGGAGCCCATTCGAGCGCAAGCACCTTGGTCAGTTGCAGGAGACCGCCTTTGCTTGAACAATACGCGCTTCGCTCCGGCAGCGCCACGCTGCCAAGCATCGAGGACAAGTTGATGACACGCCCGTACCGCTGCTGCTTCATTTGTTTGGCAACCGCTCTCGAGCACAAAAAGGGCGCTTTCAGGTTGGTGTTCTGAACCGCGTCCCAATCTTCGTCTGCAAATTGCTCAATCGGCTTTCGTATGTTAATGCCGGCGTTGTTGATCAAAATATCGATGCGCCCGAATTCATCGATCACCTTTTGAACCATGTCGTTCACTTGCGGGGTATCCGTTACATCTGCTGTTATTCCTATAGCGCTTACGCCTGTGGCGTCCGTGATGGATTGAGCGGCTTCCGCCGCCTTCCCGCGATCGCGGCTCGTCAATGCAATACGGGCACCCGCCCCGGCCAGCGCTTCCGCCATGACTAGACCGAGCCCCTGAGCACCGCCCGTAATCAGCGCCACTTTTCCGTCAAGCTTGAACATCTCCAGACTCATTCCGAATGACACGCTCCTTTGGTTATTCAATGATTCTGCTCGCGTTTCTCCCAGCCTTGACGGAATAACGGCAGCCAGTTGCCCGGATGGTACGGGTGCTTATGCACTTCCTCCAAATTGATGTCGACGCCAAGCCCCGGCCGGTCGGACAGTTCGATATAACCGTAATTCACCCTCAGCGGCGGCGTTAAAATATGCTCCTCCCAAGGCTCGTTGAACTCGTCGAAGATTTCGTGCATGTAAAAATTTGGCGTAGCCATATTCAGATGAGCGCACACGACCGAGCAGACCGGCCCCTGCGCGCTGTGCGGCGCGGTTACTCCATTATGGGCATGCACCATGCCGCAAATTTGCTTAGATGCGGATATGCCCAAAAATTGCGGCTCCAGCTGAATGATATGAACGGCATTCGCCTTTAACAGCTCGGCAAACTGCTCGCGGCAGTAGAAATCCTCGCCGCAGGCGATCGGAACCGGGCTGCGCCGGGCCACTTCGACCAGCGAGGAAATGTTTTGCGGCGGCACCGGGGCCTCAAACCATGCCGGCTTGTACGGCGCCATCGCCTCGGCAAACTGCAGCGCCGTATGTACGCTGAACCGGTTATGCCCTTCGATGAGAATATCTACATCCGGTCCGATCGCATCCCGCACAGCAGCGATAATATCCAGCGACAACCGGAAATCGTCCGGTTCTACGGTACGCCAGGCCGATCCGAACGGATCGAATTTAAGCGCCGTATACCCTCTGGCGGCGACGTCCTTTGCTTTTTCATAAAAGTTTTCAGCCGTCCGCGGGCCCCGATACCAGCCGTTCGCGTAACAACGCAGCTTCTCGTGGCATCTGCCGCCAAGCAGCTTATACAGCGGCTGGCCCGTTATTTTGCCGATGATATCCCAGCATGCCGTCTCAATTGCGGCCAAAGCGGAACCTTGAATTTGCCCGCCGTCGGAATAAACGTCGCGGATCATTTTCAGCGAAACGGTCTCTACGTCAAACACGCTCATGCCGATATACAAATGCTTCAGCTCGTGAATCGCCGCCTCCACGGTTTTAGCGAAACCGTTTAACGTTCCTTCGCCGATCCCGTATAGTCCATCGTCGGTGCGCAATATAACAAACAGCCAATTTTTCCAGCTGTTGCCGACAATGTACGTTTCCACATCTTTGATTTTCATGCTTGATTCAGGCCTCCTATGAAACGGTGTATTGAAACAAACAGAAGTGGTACAAAACGCCGTTCTGATAAAAGAATACTACTCAAGTATGCGCTTTCATATGCTACAAAACTACACTGTAAGAGCTACTTTTAAAGGATCATGAGAGTCGGATCATTTTGGAGGGGAAAGCCGGCATATGGGCAGACGGGAATTACGTGCCGATCAAACGGCCCCTCACCGAAAGAGGGACATCCATGTCTGAATGTCCCTGCAGCGTTCAGCCTCTGAACGCGCCTTTACGGCGATTATCAATAAGGCTGTTATTTGCGTTCTTGGATCAGCTTCGCCTTCACCAAAAATCTTTCGATAAGCGCGGCCGTCTCCGCACGCGTCATGTTAATTTGCGGTCGCAGCTCCTGTGCGGAGCCTTGAACAAGCCCAGCGCTTACAGCGGCTGCGGCAGCTTGCTCCGCCCACGGTGCAAGATTCTCACAATCGGCAAAACGGGCAAGCATCGCTTTTGCGGTTTTGCCGTCTTGTTCCTCGATACCGGCCAGTTTCATTGCCCGCGCCATTATAACGAAAGCTTCCTGCCGCGTCACGATGCCTCCCGGACGGAACGTTGCATCCTCGTAGCCGCCGATCAAGCCGTACCGCTGAGCTTGGCCGACCGCACCGTTAAACCAGTCGCCCGGCTTCACATCGTTCCACCCGTTTGCACTCCCGTTCTCCGGCAAGCCAAGGGCTCTGACAACAATAGCCGCAAATTCGGATCTTGTGACTGCGTCGTCCGGTTTGAACGCGCTTGGCCTTTTCCCGTCTAAAATCATACGTAATGCCATATTTTCGACGGCCGCCTGAGACCAATGTCCTTCAATGTCGCCAAAAGAAACGTTACGGTTGATCAATGAATACGTACTGTTGGTCAAGCTGTTAATGACAGCGACATATTTACCGTTCTTATACGTTACGAACGTTGGAACGTGCCGGACGGTTCCATCCGGGTTCAAGACAACCGCCGTCGTAATGGTAGACGGATCGATGCCATCCGGTATCGTCAATTCACGCTCTACATAGGCGTTGAACGTTTCCACTTCGATCGTTTTGCCATTAAAGGATGCCGTTAAGGTGAAATCGACAGGCGGAATGATGACCGTATACCGATTGTCGAAGGCCTGCTTTTGCAACTGCGCCGCCTTTGTCTCCGAAGTCCTGGAAATTTGCAGCTGGACCTGGATGCTCGAGAGCGGCTGATCTTTGCCGATTGCCGCAGCCAGCTTATCTATAGCCATCAATGAAGCTGGAAGCTTATAACTACCCGCTGGTGCTTGAATTTCAAGCACAGCGTCTTTGTTTTCCAGCGATTTCACGATGTCGCCGGTCAACACGGCCCTCACTTGCTCGGCTTGTATCGATACCGGAATGACGATCGTCGGTTTCGCCGCTTCTTGAGACAACTGGGATTCCAGCTTAGCTGCGTCGATTGTAGCCGTCACAATGGTTTTACCATCATTACTTGTTACGGTTGCTTCGGCGATCTGCTCCTGTTGCTTGCCGTTAACGACAATTGCAAAACCGGCAGTCTTCTCATGTGTGTCAGCAGACTTCTTTCCTTCAGTGCTAGTTTCGTTCTGGCCATCTGGCGAGTTGTTCGCCGCATTTGCGGCTGGAACTTGCGAACTTGACGACCCGGAATTGCGGCGCACATGCACCGTATATTGGCGGTTCGTTACGCCATCTTCGGCGACTACCATTACGGTGATCGGATTGTCGCCTATTTTTAGCTCGACATCGGAATTTGTCTGACTTCCGGTAAGCAATTGGCCGTTAATAAATATAGAAGAACTTGATGCATAAGCGGCAGCCGTTACGGACAAATTGTGCACACCATAGACGACAAAAGCTTCATATTCGGTCACTGCCGCGCTGAAGGCCGGGCTTAGGGTCCCCACGGACAATTGCAGTGCGCCGAGTGCCGCGTTGGAATCCGGCTCCCTGTTCACCGTAACCGTATAAGCGCGGGACGCTGAAGGTTGTCCGACGTTGCCGGCTTTGTCTGATG
Organism: Paenibacillus thalictri; assembly: GCF_004307995.1. GTDB lineage: Bacteria > Bacillota > Bacilli > Paenibacillales > NBRC-103111 > Paenibacillus_AF > Paenibacillus_AF thalictri. The sequence continues at coordinate 22,175 of NZ_SIRE01000043.1, forward strand.
TGACCGCGTACCAGTTATGTATGCCTTCGCTTAGTGCCGATCCAAGAGAAAAGGTCCAGTTGCCTGCCGCATCGGCCGTTGTCGAGCCGACTCGTTGTTGGTCTACATAGACGCTGACCGTAACCGACGCCTGGGAGCTGCCCTGAAATACCGGAGTCGCAGACGCGCTGCTCGCGTTAGCTGCCGGTACGCTCAATACCGCTGGCGTTGGCGGCGTGACATCGACGGTAAAGGACACTTCGTTTGAATATCCGCTAGTACCGTCCGCACTGATAAAAGTAGCTTTGACAAGGCGGCCGCCTTCCGCCCAATCTATTGTCGGAAGGAACGTCCATTGCCCGGCAGCGTTGGAAATTGCCGTACCGGCACTCACCCCGTCAACATATACAGTGATTGTTCCGCTCGGCAAAGATGTGCCGCTGATCGGTAGACGCGGGTTGTTCGTTAGAGATGCCGGGGCCGTGACAACGGGAGCCGACACCGGTGCTAAAGCCGGCAAATATATCGTGAACGCCCTCGAATCGGAAGCGCCGTTCTTCTGCACGTTCGCCGTAAGCAGAACGCTTTGACCGCCCTGCTGCATTGTCGGCCGCGTGACGGTTCCGTCAACAGTGACGTAAGCCGGCATGGAAGACGACCATATTATCGAAGCGCCGTATGTTGCGTCGGTTACCGACAACGTCAGGCTGCGGGTAACGGAGGAAACCGAATCGTTTTGAGCGTAGCCGATTTCAATCCTGTTCTTTGCCAGTTGCACCGCCTCGGCATCGGTCATCTGCAGTGCCTTCAGCGTAAGCGTAAACGACGCGGTATCGCTAATATTCGTCGACGGTATCGCTATCGTCGCCGTAAGTGTAACATTTCGGTCACCCTCCGTATATGAAGGAGGATTCACCGTACCGTTCGTGGAAACTAGATTCGGAGCGTCAGAACTCCACGATATGGTCGTACCGTTTAACCCCGATATCGGCAAGCTGACATTTTGCGTAACCGCAGCTGCAGAATCTGTACCGGCATACCCGATGGTGAGCGCCGTTTTAGCAATAGGTACGCGAAGCTGCTGCACGGTGTTATCGAGTGCAGTCTGAATGGCGGACAAACTGCCGTAGCCGGCAGGCGGACGGTTAATTACCATTTGCCCGGCAGCCGTGAGTTTTTCGTTTTCTCCCCAGCCGGTATAATAACCTAACGTCAGAGCGAGGTTGCCACTCGCAAGCGCAGTCTTTACCCCAGCCGCATCTACCGCCAGATCGAACTCGGCCACTGCTGTTTGGTCGGCATAACTTTGCGAGAAAATTGCTTGCAAATCAGCCAAAGCGGCATAACCCGGGCTTGGCGGCATATGCGCGCAGATGTATTGCGCAACGGCCGTCTGGTCCGCTTGTGCCCAAGTGGCATAAGCGCCGATCTGCAATGCACCGCTCTTGAGCGCATCGACAACAAGGTCAAGCCGATTCGCCGCGCATGCATTGTTCACAGCCGTTACAACCGGGGACAGCACTTCAGCCTTAATGGTTATCGTAAATGTCTTTGTATCGTCAGCGCTTCCTTTTGTCGCTTCAGCAGTTACCACTACAGACTGATCACCTTGCAGATCAGAAGGTCTTGTCACTTGGCCGGTCAGCTTACCGCCCGAAGAAGTTCCCGATATCTGCAAATAAGATGAAACAGCGCTCCAAGAGATGTCCGCTCCAAGTGTGCCTTTGACCGGTAAATATATGGACTGCGTGACGGAGGACGCAGAGTTACCAGAAGCATATTCAATCTGCAGGCCGGACAAGTCGGAAGCAACAATTTGCGCATCCGTCATTCGCTGTTTCACAGTAACCGTAAAAGTGCGGGTCGATGACGCCGGAACTATTGAGTCCGGTCCAGACTGGGATAGGTCGGCCGTAAGCACAATAGTTACATCCGGATCCGGAGATACCGGTCTTGTAACCGTTCCGTCGACAGCAATTGTGGATGGATCGTCGGAAGACCACGTAATACTGACGCCGTTCAGGCCAGTAGTTGGCAGCACAATGTTGTTCGTAACCGAGGAGGCCGAATCGCCCACGGCAAACTGAGGCGCCAGCACAGCTTGGGCAACCTGAACATCCAAGTTGTCCTGCAGCTCATATATATCCAAGAAGGCGTCACCGAATATTCCTTTATTGGCAGCTAAATACCCGGCGATGTCGTCCTGCTGTTCCATCGTCAACGAATTGTAATAACTGAGCGTCAAGCTCGACGATGCGGCTTGAAGCGCGGCCTTCATCGATACGGCATCGGCTGCCGCATTCGCTAGCGCAACCGGCAAACGGTCGTCATACTCCAAATCAAACGCCGCTTGTACGGCAGCCATATCCGCATAACCGTCAACAGCAGGCTTATTGTTGTAGATTTCCATCGCAATATCTTCCTGATCCAATCTCACCCAGTTAGAATAATTCCTCAGTACAAACCCTTGAGATTCGGAATTGAGCAGCAGCGTCATAATTTCTTCATATTGTGCGTGATTAATTTGCTCAGTAAATGTGGGCTGCCTCGCCGACACCGGAGCCGTACTGACGAAATACGCACAAATCATCGCCATCATCATGGCCGCTGTTAATACGACCCGCTTGAATGTAAAACGGTTTACTTGCATGCATGTCCCTCTCTTGTTGTTATCCAAATTGTATTGCACCGCCAACAGGTAAGCGCTTAACCTTTAACGTTTCGTCCCCAATCCTGCCGAACTTTCTTTGGTTCCCCCCATCTCCGTTCTTATTTTTAGGCAGGAAGACACGCTGTTTTGGGTGCAAAGTAGGTCTATATTACCACCCGATCAGATGGCCTTCAATTCTAAAATTAGTATAAAGATCACACACTATCCCTTGACAATTTGCAAAATCTACATATTAAAATTCCAATTGCATAGTCATATAACATCAAAGAAACTATCGCTAGCATGACGGAGTACAAGCGGGAGTGGTACTTTGAAACAAGATGGAACTGGCTTTAATGAAAAATGGTCGAGCAGAATGATACGCCTGCTCAACCATTTTTTGTTTTAGGCCGATCGATCCTTCAGAGTGGAGATAAGAAAGGAAAACCGCCACCACCTAACCATGCTATCGGTAAGCCGCAAAGCAGTGGACGCCTATTCGCCGATTCAAAAACTTCAGTACAAGCCAATCCTACTCTGCGTTTGTGTGTTCCGGCAACGGCAGCCAGGCCAGCACGTCTTGGATCTTCCGGTCCCAATATCCCCATTCATGAGTCCCCGGTTCTTCTTCATATGTGAAGTCCATATTAGTGCGCCGGCATGCATCGCGGAACAACAGGTTATCCTCGTACAAAAAGTCCTCCGTGCCGCAGCACTGATACAACTTCGGTTTGAGTCCGTCCGATTTGTCGCATTGCTCCAGCAGCCAGAACAAATCGTTGGCCGTGCCGGTTACCGGCTCATCCCCGAACGTAAGCCGGTAGTCGCGCAGCCGCGCCGGATCCTCCGGCACTTTCGCCCGGTTGAGGCCGCCCGACAAACTGGCCGCCGCCGCGAATTGCCCCGGCTTGCTTAAGGCCCATTTGAGCGCGCCGTAACCTCCCATCGACAATCCCGCGACATAGTTGTGCTCGCGCAGGTCGGACAGCGGGAAAAATGACCGCGCAATCTCCGGCAGTTCCTCGCTCAAGAAAGTCCAGTACCGGTTGCCGTAGGCCATGTCCGTATATGAGCTGCGGTGCACCTGGGGCATAACTACGGCGATGCCAAGGGATGCCACATACCTTTCGATCGACGTCCGTCTCAGCCAGATCGAATCGTCGTCCGACATACCGTGAAGCAAATACAGCGTTGGGTGACGGTCGCCTTTTTTCACATTGTTCATGCCAATCTGCGATTTCGTTTGCTGCGGCAAAATGACAGTCATCGAAGTGCTTAACATCAAAGTCTCTGAGAAAAAATGACATTGGATTAGCGCCATGGTTGGACCTCCTGAAAGCTTTCCGTAGGAAAGCTGGCTTCGTAAGCTTCTGCTGGCCCCTCCCTACACCGACTGGGCCTGATTTTTCCTGTAATCGGAAGGATAATTGCCAAACGTCTGAGTGAACAGCTTCGTAAAATGCCTTGTGCTGTAATAGCCGACCTGCTCGGCGACCTGCTTCACCTGCAGGTTCGTGTTCAGCAGCAGCTCCTGCGCTTTCAACATGCGGATGCGAGTCAAGTATTTGACAAACATCATCCCGGTTTTCTTATGAAACAAAGTGCTTAAATAATTGGCCGACACGTTTAATTGCCCGGCAATTTGCCCGATGCCAATATCGTCCATATAATGTTTTTCCACATATTGAGTGACTTGTCCGACCAGGTCCGCTATATTCGGCTCCTTCGGGCACATCACGATCAGCGCGCTTTCCCCGTGCTGCCGCAGCTCCCGGATGATTTGCCCGGCCGCCGCCTGACAAGGGAGGTGAAGCCCGATCGCATACATCAAATACTGGCGGATCGACTCCTGCGTTTTTTCAGATTGCATAAATTGCGGCTGTTTTTGAAGAAACGTCTCCCATTCGTTCACGGCGTTGTGATAGTTCAAATACATGCGGTCCTGAAAATGACGGCAGATCGCACTTAGCAGCCTTACGCCCTCCGCTTTGTCCGGCCTCTCATCCTCTTTGGACAATTCGGCAAAATCAAGGCTCCGGTTCACGCCGCATACACACCGCAGGTCCGCCATGTGCTGAAGCTGCTGAAATCGCTTGTTAAATTCCTCAAATCCCTGGCATTCGCCGGTGCTAAGTACGGTGGCCGCCGTATTGTCGCTGCCAAGACCGAAAACATACGATTCGATCTCGCGGAAAAATTCGCACACTCCCGTCTTGACGTCCGGCCCCAATTCCGGATCCCATACGCCAACAGCGGCCAGTTCGCCGCCCGGCAATGCGAGCAGCGCCAAATTCATCCCGTACACGAGATGTTTTTTCATAAATCCGCGAATTTCTTCATAACACCTGCGCTGAATATCGGCCGACGAGCGGACGGACGCCGCGCTGTCCAAATAAAAGGCGCGCGCCGAAAACTTACCGCGGTGCAGCAAGCTGTCCCGCTCTTCGAACTTCAACGAGGTAAGTCCGCTGCACAAGGCGACCAGGCTGTTTTCGAACTGCTGATTCAGCAGCGCAGTGTACTCCTTATTATCTTTGTAAATATGATGCAGCGCCTTTTCCAGCTCATGGGGATCGACCGGCTTCAGCAAATACTCCGAAACCCCCAGCTTTAAAGCCTGCTGCGCATAAGTGAAGTCGGAGAAACCGCTCAAAATGACCCATTCCGTCAGAGGCGAGATGATTTTGCCAAGACGAATGGCTTCCAGTCCGCCCAGTTTCGGCATACGCATATCAACGATGGCGATATTCGGTTTATGGCATGCCACCATCTCCAGCAGTTCTTCGCCGTTTGTCGCTTCGGCGACAATATGCCAAGGAGCCTCCATATCCTTGATCATGCTGCACAAGCTGGCTCTTACTAAACTCTCATCGTCGGCAATGACCATCTTCATCTTCCGTTCACATCCCTCAGCGGAATTAGAATTCGAGCAAGCGTTCCTTGTCCGGCGGCGGATTCCATCTGCAGAAAGGAGCCCTCATAAGCCAGCCGCAGCCGTTCGCGCACGTTCGTCAGACCAACGCCCTCGCGGCCATGCCCCGGGTTGAAGCCGATTCCGTTGTCGGCAATGCGGATTTCCAGCCGGTTGGTTTCGTCTTCGCCTTCTCCCGGAACGATTTCCGCTTCAATCGTTAAACGGCAGGCCGCATCGCTGGGTTCAATGCCATGGATAATCGCATTTTCCGTAAGCGGCTGCAGCAGCAGCTTCGGGATCGGCACGTTCGCCGCTTCCGGCCGGCATTCGATCGAGTAGCTTAACCTCTCCGCAAACCGCATCTGCTGCAATTCGCAGTACTTATCGATAAAATTCAGTTCCTCCTTAAGCAGCGCCCAATCGTTATGTTCCAGCGTATACCGCATCATGCCGCTTAAGCTCAGAATCGCCCGCTCCAGCATCATGCTTTGACCCGTCCGGTTCAAACCGATAAAGCCATTTAACGTGTTATACAAAAAATGCGGCTGAATCTGCGATTGCAGTGCCCGGTATTCGGCATTTCTTTGTCCCAGCGCAGCCCGGAATTCGCGATCGATCAACTCGCCAAGTTGGGCGATCATCGTGTTTAAGTTGGAGCCAAGCTGGGCGATCTCATCGTTCCCCCGGACCGGGTAAAACGTCTGCAAATTGCCGCGCTGCACCCGTTTCATCACTTGAATCATCTGCTTAAACGGCGTTACGATCCAGCGGGAGGCCGTATAATACAACAGCAGCGTGATGATAAGACCGGAGGCCGCGAACAAAAAGCCTACCCAATATATACGTTCAAGCGCCCGTTTAATGACCGATTCGGGAAACAACACAATGATCCGCCAATTGGAGCGGCTGACCGTCTCGCTGACGACGGAAAAGCTTTCATTGCCGCTCGCGACAACGCCATTCCCTCCGCCCAGCTGTTTTTGCAGCTCGCCGGGCAGCGGCTGGCTGGCATAGATCAGCTTCTGCTTATCGTCCAGAATGGCGGCGATCGAGCCGCTTTTTAAGCGGATGCCGCGCATCATTTTTTCCAGAGCGATCGTATCGGCATCCGCCATAATCACGCCCAGCGGCCTGCGCGTGTCGGGATCGTTAATGACCCGGGCCACGGAAAATACCTGCTTGCCCGGGCCTTCCAGATAATCCTGAAAGTGCACGCTGATAAATGCGACGTTGCCGTCCTCTTTCATGGCGCGAATGTACCAATCCTGATCTTTGAACGGATAACCTTCCACCGGCTTATTGCCGAAGCCGGTGGGATCGGTAAGATAAATCGAGCCGTCCATCGGAAGCAGGATGGTGCCAAGTATGTCCTTGCGGGTGTTTCTCAAAAATTTAGGCAGCGTGTTGGAGAGAGCTTGTTCCGCTTCATATTGCTCGTAAGGGGCGATTTTCACTGAACGGTCATACGATTTGATTTTTAAAGCCTGCATGACGTCGCTGTTAAAATAGGGGGTTATCGTCATCCGGTCGAGATCGTCCAGATACGTTTCAATACTGAATGTAAGCGCTGTTAAAGTATCCTGCATCTGGATGTACTCTTGCTCGGCTATCGACTTCTGATAATAAGTCGGCAGCGCAACAACAATGATGACCACTGGAATAACAATCGTAGCCAAAAACAAAAGCGCCAGCTTAAACCGGATGGATTGCCACATATTGTATCACCTTCCAGACTGACCCTTGTCTCTATATTACCTCTTTCCTAAGCCTGTCTCAAGCGTATTTCTCCGGAAAAAACGCGATTTTTGAGTGGATTAGCCCTTGATCGCGCCGGCCGAGAGCCCCGAAATAAAGTAACGTTGGAGGAAAAGATACAGCACGGTCATCGGTAAGGCGCCCATAAACGAACCGGCGGCGACCCAACCCGTCTGCTGGCCGTCTTCGGCGAAAAAGCTGGATAAAGCGACAGTGACGGTGCGCAGCTCCGGTTTTTGCAGAAAAAACAGCGAAAACTGAAAGTCGTTCCACACCGATACGCCGTGCAAAATAATGACCGTCGCCGTAATCGGCATCAGCAGCGGCAGCAAAATGCGGTAAAACAAGCCGAATTGACCCGCTCCGTCGATCATCGCCGCCTCGTCCAATTCGCGCGGAATGGTACCGATAAAACCGGTGTACAGGAAAATCGTCATCGGCAAATGGAACGTAACGTGCAGCAGAATGATACCCCAGAATTGGTTCATGCCGCCGAGGTCGACGACAATTTTGTAAAGCGGCACAAGGCTGGTCAGTGGTGGCACGATCAAAGCGGAAACGATCAGCATGTAAATGAACTTGTTCCATTTGGTCTGCCTTCGGGACAGCGGGTATGAGGCGATCGAGCCCAAAATGATAATGATCGTAATGGAAAACAAAGTGACGATCAGATTGTTTTTGAAGGCGTTCGCAAGTTTGGCATTCTCCCATGCGTTCGCGAAATTATCGAGGTACAAGTAACCCGGCATCACCCATTTGGAACTGAGATCGTCAATCGCCTTAAACGAGGTGGTAATCAGAATATAGAAAGGCAGTATATGCACGATGCAAATCAGAATCGACAAAATCAAGGTCAGCTTGTTTTTTTTACTCGTCATGCAGATACCTCCCTCTTGCGCAGGAACACAAGCGCCACCATGCTGACAATGGAAATCATCACAAACATCAGAATCCCGACGGTTGCCGCATACCCTGCATCTTCACGGCCGAAATACAGCAAATAGATGAAGGTCGACAGCGAAGCCGAGGCATATCCGGGACCGCTGTTGGTGAGCGCGGCAATGACGTCGAACAACTTGAGACCGCCGATCAGGTTCATGACCATGCTGACGGTAAAAGCCGGCGCAAGCAGCGGCCATGTGACATGTATGAATCGAGACAACGGCCCGGCTCCGTCAATGGTCGCTGCTTCGTAATAGTCTCTGGGGATCGTTTGCAGGCCCGCCAAAAACAGCACCATGGCGATGCCTAAATATTGATACGTATTTACAAAGGTGATAATCCATACGTTGACGTTCGGGTCCCCCAGCAAATTCGCCGGTTTATCCTGGAACAGCAGTAAAACGTCGTTGATCGCGCCGCCTTCGAAGCGGAAGAAGAAATACCAAATATAACCCATAATGAGCGAGCTGATGATAACCGGCAGATAAATGACCGTCCGCACCAATCCGCGGCTGCGGATGTTCATGTTCAGGTATAAGGCGTACAAGAGACCCATCAAATTCTGAAATACCGAGCTGCCGATGCCGTAAATGACTGTATTTTTAATAATCTTGCTAATATCGGGATCGGTTAACAGCCTTTTGTAATTCGTAAACCCGACCCATTTAAAATCCGGGTTGTAGCCGTTCCAGTTCGTAAATGAAATTTGAATGCCCTTCAGAAACGGATAAAAAATAAACATGGCCAGCAAAATAAGCGCCGGCACGTACAGCAGATTCAGCATGGCGCCGCTGCGGGCCATCCGGCTCCCCGAACCGACACGCGCGCGCTGCGTATGTTTTTCCATTGCGGACACTGATTTTGTTTCTGCCATGGCAGCACCCTCCGAAAATGTTGGATTTCTAGTGTTAAAAGAAATCGGGAGGGAAACCCTCCCGATTCACGGTTTAGTCCGTCGCATCTTGGCCGAAACGTCTGCGATCAGAAATTTTGCTTATTTGTTGCGGAGCCGTTCGTATTCCTGCTTCATCTTCTCGGAAAACTGGGCTGGAGTTACCGTTCCGGCAAGCAGCGCCGCACCGGTTTTGCACATCACGTCCCACATGCCGTTTGGCAAATACACGCGGTCAAAATACGGGAACACGCGGTTGTTTACATATTTGTTGTAGTAGTCGGAGAATTCGTGCTTGGAGTTGACTCCTTTTAACCCCGGAGGCAGCTTGGTTACATTGGCAATTTTCTCCATATTCTCCGGCTTGGCGAAGAAGGTGATCAGCTTTTTCGACTCGGCCAGATGTTTGCCGTCTTTCCAGGCGCCCATCGTATAGCGCTCCCCTCCCGAGAAACTCGGCTCGTCGCCATCTACGATGGAAGGCACCGCCATAAGACCGATTTTTATATTAGGGCTAATTTTGTGAACGTCATCCGCGAAGGAAGGAGCGCCCATGACGAAAGCTACTTTACCTTGGGCGAACCGCTGCGGCAAATCGCTGCGTTTGGCGGTCAATACGTCGGAGTTGATGTAACCTTTCTTTTGCATATCGAGCAGATTTTGCGCCAGAGGTGTCCACTTGTTCCAGTCGAACTTACCGTCAAGCAGGCTTTGGGCGAAGTTTTCCTTTGGCGCTATATAAAACGGCGAAGCGTAGATGTCAAGGTATCCGCCGAGCATGCCGTTGTCGATACCGGACATGAAGAACGGCGCGACTTCTCCGTTGCTTTGCGTTTTGATTTTTTCGGCCGCCGCCATCAGCTCGTTGTATGTTTTCGGAACCTCGATGCCGTATTTTTGCAGCAGATCGGCATTAAACGAAATCCCGTCTTTCGCTTCGCTCATAACAAGCGCATGTACTTTGCCGTCTTTGTCGGTGACGACGTTTTTCACTGTGTCGGTTTGATTGGAAGCCCAAGGCTGGTCTTTCAAGTCGGCCAAAAATTTGCCGTAGCGGATAATCGCCCATCCATGGGTATCCCAAACGTCCGGCAGATCGTTGGCGGCCATTTTGACCTTCAGAATGTTTTCGTATTCCGATCCGGGGAACTGAAAATCCAGCTGAATATTCGGATTTTCCTTCATGAAATCATTGCCGATTCCCTTGAGCACATCCTGGTTTGCCGTTTCGCTCATCGTGCTGTAGATGGTCAGGCGGATTTTGTCTCCGCTAGGTGCGGCAGCCGGTGCAGCCGGCGCGGCAGTGCTTGCCTCTGGTTTGGCAGCTGCAGGTTTCGAGTTGTCTGGAGTACTGGCGGCGCCCCCGCTTGGCCGTTGAGAACAGCCCATCAGCGCTAAAGAGATGAGCAGCACGACTGCAGTCGTTGTTTGCAGTGTTTTTCTCATATTCCTTATTCAACCCTTTCTCTTATATGGGAATTAATGGTTCAAAATCCATGTTATCATAAATGATAGCGTTTTCAAATGTATCAAATCTACGGTGTAAGCGCTCAAATTTCGGGTGGGCGGGATTGGGACTTATTTTGACGCATGTAGGGGGAAAAGATGCTATTTTGCTAGGGGGGCTGCGGCGCATTAAAGGAGAAAAATGTTGTTTGTGATAGGAGGGGCTGCGGCGCGTTCAGAGGGGATCAGTATGGGGTTCCAACCGTCAATTAAAATCGTGTCCCTTTGAATGGATAGAAACGGTTGGGACACGATTTTAAACACGGGCGCTATCGCTTTTCCCACCCATACTGATCCCTTGGTCAGCTTTCTTTTAATTACCTGGGTATTCAGTAATACAAATTCATTGTACATAGCCCAATATACGGTTAGCCTCCCCTCTTACGGACATGAACGCAGCTATATAAACAAAATCAGAGGTTTACAAAGTGCAGCGGACACCAGAGGCCTTATTTTGCCTATCAGCTGTGGTTTCCCTGACTTTTTGAACAAATAAGCGCGACCCTGACCGTTAAAAATGATAACCTCGGTTTTGTTGCCGAATAAGCGCGCTCATGTCCGTCGGGGCCATGGCGATTCATATTTGAATGGTCTTCAGTGCTGCCATTCGGCGGCCACCTCATGTTGTCGAGATGAATCGCACAGGCACAGTACTGACGTTAAGCCCCTTCATCCGCTAGCCATACTAACTGAAATTCCGGGTCGTTCTACTATATAAGTGAACAAATGTTTTGGAAACCCGCTCCATTCCAGTTTTAGCCTGAAGTTCTTTTGTTCAACTTACATTGACTTGCAAAAAAATATCCCCGGAACGATGATTCCAGGGATGCTAAAGCCATACTATAGTTTGCCCAAACGTGTCATTGTACCGCAATGATTTGAGCGCATTCACGCCATTATGCTTACGCCGTTAAACGCCATTATTCCAAGCAAAAATCGTCGCCTGCCTGCCGCAGCCACGAGCGCAGCTCGCTCTCCAGCTCCGCGGCGATGGACTCCCGAGGAGGCCCGTCCAAAAGCACCGGCGACATCTGATACGGGTCCAGCTCATTGTCGTACATCAGCCGCCGGACGGCGCGGTCGCCGACTCTTTTTTCCGCTACATAGGTGTAACGGGCTGTACGCACGCCGCGCCAACCGTAGGCATTGATGTTCCAGCCTTCCTCCTGCGCCTGCTTGTGCTCATCCACATCGCCGGGATAATGGCAGATGAAGGTGGAGTTAGGCCGCGCCGCCGCTTCCCCGCGAAGCAGGCCGGAGTGATCCGTACCTTGAATCCGGCCGGGTTCAGTCGGCTGTACGCCCATGAGTCCAAGCAAAGTCGGCACGATATCTGCGCTGTTGAACAAAACGGAATCGGTGCGAGGCCCCAGCCCGCTAGGATAACGAATAAAAAACGGAACGGCAATCGACTCTTCGTACCATATATTTTTATGCTCCATCCAGCCGTGAGCTCCCATCGTTTCGCCGTGATCGGACGTCAGCACAACGATCGTATCTTCGGCCAAACCCGCTTCTTCCAGCGCTTCCAGCAGCCGCCCGAACTCGCGGTCGGTCCCGGTTACGGCGGCGAAATAATCTTTCATATGCCGCTCCGCCTGCTCTAAGCCGTCCCCTTGCACATTAGGCCGGATATAACCGGGCTGATCGGCGTACATCGCTTTATATTCGTCAGGCACCTGTTCAAAAGGCTGGTGCGGCGGGTTCCACGACACCACCAGGCAAAACGGCTGATCCGCCGGCTGATCGCGGAGAAACTGAATCGCCACATCGGTTTCGTGTTTCGTCGACCATTCCCCTGGCGCAATACGCTCATGCGTATCCTGCCAGTAATGCGGCGACATATGTTTGTCGTTGGCATTGTAGGCGTGCCAAAAATCGAACCCGAACCGGCGCGGCCCCGGCGGTATATACGCATCCCAATGCACAGCGCCCGACGGCGGCTCCGGGTTCAGCGAACGCTCGGGCAAATCGAGGTGCCACTTGCCGATATACCCCGTGCGGTAACCTTCCTTTTGCAGCATATTGCCGATCGTCAGCTCATCGTCGTTTAACTTCAACGTGAGGCCCGGCTTGCAGTTTCCGGTAACTCCCGTTGACAGCGGAAAGCGCCCGGTCAGCATCACCGCGCGGTTCGGCGAGCACAGCGGAAAACAGCTGATCGCATGGTCCAACGTAACGCTTTCCGCCGCAAAACGGTCGATATTCTGCGTATATACGGGATCGTCGTTGCTGCACCCCACCGCCATCTTGCGCCATTGGTCGGGAAAAACAAACAATAAATTGGGTCTTTTCGCAGCCATATAAAATAACTCCTTTCAACTACACACCCAGCCGCGCCGGGACTACCGGGTTCCCGGTCACCGTCACACGCCGGGATTTGCTTTCACCCGGTTCTCTACCACTGTCACACGCCCCGGGCGCGTTTGCAACCGGTCCCGTCTGCCAATATGTGTATAGCGATGCTCACTCGGAATACGCGCTTATTGCAATGTTCAGCCAGTTCCCTTCCCCACCCTCAGCCTTTGACAGCCCCGGCAGATATGCCCTCCACAAAATGATCCTGGGCGAGGAAATACACAATAATGGTCGGAATAATCGCCGATACCGCCGCGGCCATCAAAGGTCCGTATTCGGTCGCATGTTCGGATTGAAAATGCTGCATGCCAAGCTGAAGCGTAAACAAATGGTCCGAATTCAAGTAAATCAGCGGTCCCAAGAAATCGTTCCATGCATGCATAAACGTAAAAATCGTCAGGCTTGCGATTGCGGGCCGGGTCAGCGGCAGGATGATTCTGGCGTAGATGCCAAATTCGCTGAGACCGTCGATTCTAGCCGCCTCGGACAATTCTTCGGGAATCGACATAAAAAACTGCCGGAACAAAAAGACTCCAAACGGGCTGAAGGCACCGAGCAAAATCAGCGCCCAATGCGAATCGATCAGGCCGATGCTTTTCATCAGCATAAATTGCGGTATCATCATCACCTGAAACGGAATCATCATCGTTGCTACATATAGAAAAAACAGCTTGTCGCGTTCGGGAAAACGCACCTTGGAAAAAGCGTACGCCGCCAGCGAGCAGGTAATGATTTGCAGCACGGTTGTGCATACCGCAATTTTTATCGTATTTAAATAGTAAGTAAAGAAAGGCAGGTTCACCCATACTTTCTCATAGTTGGATACGTAAAACTTGCTCGGAATCCACTGGATCGGGAAGCCGAATATTTCCGACTCCGCTTTAAAGGAAGCCGAGATCATCCATATAAACGGCGCCACCATGGAAGCGGCGGACGCGACGATGACGGCATATAACAGCAGCTTGCGAATACCGTTTTTCGTCCGGTAACGCGGCGGAGCAGAATAAGATTGGGCAGGTCGTACGGCCGAGTCGCTCATGTTTGTTTTCCTCCTGGCCTTGCATTTATGAATAATTCACCCAACGGCTTTGTCCTTTAAACTGGATGTACGTGATGACGGCGATGATGGCGAACAGCACATAAGCCATGGCGGACGCATAACCGTATTCGTAGCGCTGGAACGCCGTGTAATAAATATCGTAAACGAGCACGTGTGTCGAACGCCCCGGCCCGCCTTTCGTCAATACAAAGATCATATCGAACACTTTGAAGGAGTTAATAATCCCGATAATAACGGTAAAAAAGATAACCGGAGACAGCATCGGCAGCGTCACGTTAACGAACCTGGACGTTGCCCCGGCTCCATCGATCTCCGCCGCTTCGTACAGATCTTTCGGAATGCCTTGAAGTCCGGCCAAATATAACACCATGTAATATCCGACGGAATGCCAGATCGACACGATAATGACGGAGAATAAAGCCCAATCAGTCGATGCCAGCCACGACGGCGGATGCTCGAGACCTACCGACCGTAAAAACATATTGATCGGCCCCATCGTCGGGTTGTACAGCAGCTGCCAGACGACCGCCACGGCAATCGTTGCCGTAATATGAGGCATAAAGATGGCCGTACGGAATATTTTCGTAAACCGGATGCCTTTATTTAAAGCGACGGCGGCCAATATCGCCAGCAGCAAGGTCAAAGGAACGTAAACAACTGTCATAATCAAGCTGTTGAGCAGCGAAATCTTGAATGTTTCGTCGCTCCAGAGGCGAACATAATTGGAGAGGCCGGAAAACTCGATGTCGCCGAAACCGTTCCAATCCGTAAAGCTCATCAGAAACGACGCGGCTACCGGAAAACAAATAAACAGCAGAAATCCGATCATATTGGGCAGCAGGAAAGCGTAGCCAACCATCCGGCTGCGTGTTACCGATTTATTGCTTTTGGAAAGCATGTCTTCCCCTCCTATCCGAACATTCAGGCCCCGCTTGACGCCAAGCGAGGTCCGAATGCACGTTCTGTTTACTTTTTGGTATTTTTATAGTCCTTGGCGTATTTGTCGGCCCATTCTTTCTGCACACGGTCGCCGATTTTTTGAATTGCTTGGTCCGCCGTCTGCGCGCCGGTCAGCGCCATTTCGCCTTCCTGCTTATAAATGTTGTTCAACACGATGTTTTTCACGCCGGGCAGCAGCGGGTACTCCGCATATTCTCTTTGCTCAACGAAATAATGAATGTTTTTCGGCTTCAAGCTGCCGTCTCCGATATATGCTTTGCGGATGTCATCATTGGTGTAGCCGGTCAAAAATCCTTTGGAAGCAAACACTTTAGCGCCTTTCGCGCCGGTCATAAATTGAATTACCTGGAACGCGGCATCTTTGTTTTTGGAATTTTTGTTCAGCATCAGCGATACCGGGGTCGCCAAGCTCGTATTGGCAGGCACGCCGGCCGGATGCGGGATCGGCACGACATCCCAATCGAAGCTGATTTTTTTCTCCTGCTCCGCTGCTCTGAGCTGCGCCACATGCCAGTCACCGATCACGTTCATGGCCACATTGCCTTTTTGGAACGCGGAATTGTAATGAGCGTTTGTCGTAATTTGCTCAGCCCAAGACATAATCGAGCCGTCTTTCTCCATGTCCATGCGGAACTGCAGCCCTTTCTTAAATGGCGACAAATCTTTGTCGATAATCGACGCCCCCGTTTGCACCGCCTGCATATACCACGTCTGCGCCCACGGATGGAGGAACGCGCCGTAAACTTTGTTTGCTCCTTCGCCTTTGGTCATTTTTTTGGCCAAATCGCGGAACTCGTCCCATGTCATATCCGCTTTCGGATACGGCACCTTCATTTCGTCAAACAGCGTTTTATTGTAATACAACATCCAGTTCGACTTGCGGTAAGGCAAGCCGTACGTTTTGTCGTTGACCTTCAAGTTATCGTATAACGGGCCGAAGCCGGACACGTCCATTTTGTTTTTGGCGATATAATCGTCCAACGGCTCAAGAATGCCGGTATCGAGAAAAACGTCCATGTTACCGCCGATGATGTCAATGTTTTCGCCGGATGAAAGCTGCATCCGCAGCTTCTCGTAATACTGCTGCTGAGGGATGGTGTCGATCTGCACGTCGATGTTCGGGTTTTCCTTCTTGAATTCCGCAAACACTTCCTTGAAGGCGTTCTGATCGTCGGACAACACGGTCATTTTCAGCGTAACCGGTTTGGTTTCGCCTTTCGGAGCGGCCGTTGTCCCGCTTGATCCGGTCTCTTTGGAAGTGGCGCAGCCGGTCGCAAGTCCCGCTAGCATCGCGCCGGTTACGGCAATGCCGATCATTTTTTTCATTTTACATCCACCCTTTTTGTTTGATATGATCTGATTACGTTTTCTTGTACCCATTGTACTTGGGATGCCGGAGGCCGCACAGATGAATGTTTTATTCACCCTGACAACCCGTTTATGTCTAGATCATTCCCTCCCCGTGGAGGCAACGCCATGATTTTCATCATCCTGCTTATTTTAGTATTTTCGATTACGCTGACGTTTAAAAAGCTGAGCAACACCTCCACCCGTTTCATGCACGGCATTATCCTTGGCTGGGTGCTGTCTTTTGTCGCGTTTATCTTGTACCTCAGCAAATTCAATTATTATTACAACATCATGCATTTGGTATTCGACTTCAGTCCCGGAACCTGGAATTACCTGGTGCTAACGCAATTTAACCCGCAAATGCTGATCCGTCTGCTGAACGGCGGCGTAATCTTGTTCCACTGCTCGCTGCTCTGTTTTGCCGTTTCCTTCACCCGGAGCCTGAAGACGAAGTGGCAGCGGACCGTCTATGCGGCGGCGGCCGTTTTATTTGTACTTCAGCTCGTTTTGTACGATCCTTCCGTTCATATCGCTTGGCAAAACTCCGCTTCGTACCATGCCTTGTTTGGTGTCTTGGATTTCTCGTTCAAAGCCGTGAAATACGCGGTGATTTGGTTTTCATTTGGCCTGCTGATCAATTATTACGCCAATTATCCCAAAATCAAATTTTTAAAAAATTTGACGCTGTATCATATCCTCGGGCTGATCCCGGTTACGGGGCTACATCTCTTGTTGTTCCCGTGGGCTCCGCAAAATCTGATCAGAACGACCTACTTACCGGGATATTACAATTATTTGCAGCCGCCGTTCGGCTCCTCGCCGCTGATGCTGCTGATTCTCCCTTATGCGATCTACGGCGCACTGATCTTGATGATCTTTGTTGTCTACAAATTTAATGCCATCGAGATGTACCGTAAAAATCGCGATGTGCAGATCAATAAAAGCATCGATACGGCCACACTAGGCGCAAGGGCTTTCACCCACGCCTTAAAAAACCACCTCATCGCCATCCGCTCGGAAGCCGAATATTTAAAGGAGCTGCATGCGGATAATGAGGAAACAGCCTATAGCGTGAATCTGATGCTGAAGTCCTGCGACAGCGCGCTGGGCAGCATCAATGGTGCCGCGGACAAGCTGAAGCACATCCAGCTCAATCTGCAGCCGCTGGCGCTTGAAGTGCCCGTCCGCAAAGCAGTGGAGCAATTGGGCGCAAGAGAACACCAGATCACGATCGATCTGAACGTTGGTCCGACGAATTCGCTCTCTTATATCGATCCGCAGCATATGGAAGAAGCGATTTTCAATTTATTAGAAAATGCCGCTGAGTCGTTATCCCGCCGGCCTAACGGGCGTATCGCGATCGAAACCGGCGAGCGGAACCGTTGGGGCATCATCCGCATCTCGGACAACGGTCCCGGAATATCCGAAGAGAACCTCGACATGATTTTTGATCCTTTTTTTACAACCAAGTCGTCGATCAATAATTGGGGTATCGGCTTGTCGTATTGCCATAAAATTATCGCCGCGCACGACGGCAGGATCGAAGTGGAAAGCAGCGCCGCAAGCGGCACAACCTTTACGATTTACTTACCATTCATCTAGAGGGGGATATGTATCGTGGACAACCGTCTGATTCGCGTGCTTGTTGCAGACGATATGGAGGCTCACCGGAGAAGGCTGGAGCGGGTGATCGCCCAAACCGCAGGGATCGAATGTGTCGCTCATGCCGATTCGGCCGGCGCTGCGATCGAGCAGGCGTCGCTGGTCCAGCCGGACGTCATTTTGATGGATATCGAAATGGACAGCCAATATGCCGGCATTCATGCGGCCAAGGAAATCAACGAGAAGTTTCCGCATATCAAAATCATCGTACTGACCGTGCACAAAGACGAGAACTTTATTTTCTCCGCGTTTCAAACCGGCATCATGGATTATTTGCTGAAAACGGCAAGCAACGAGGAGATTGCCGAAGCGATTATGGCTGCATATTACAACCGTTCGCCGATCCGGCCGATGATCGCAGAGAAAATCCGCGGCGAATTCGCCCGGGTTAAACGCGCCGAAAGCAGCCTGATGTACGTCATTCAGATCATTTCCGAGCTGACGCCCAGCGAGCTGCAGGTGCTGCGGCTGCTCTGCGAGGGACGGTCGCGCAAGCAGATCGCGGAAGAGCGGTATGTCGAATACGAAACGATCAAAAAGCAGATCAACAGCATTTTGAAAAAGTTCAAGCAGGCGAGCATTTCGGAAGTGATTGAGTCGGTGAACGAGCTGCGTATTTTTGAGGTGCTGAAGAAGTTGTGATCCGAGTATTCAAAATCTTCAAAGCCAATAGAGTCGCTGCGGCGCGTTGGGAGGGGATCAGTATGGGACTCCAACCGTCAATTAAAATCGTATCCCCTTGAATGATAAAAGCATGCCGGGATACGATTTTAAAAACGGCCGCTGACGCTTTTCCGCCCCATACTGATCCCTTGGTCAGCTTCTATACTAGTGTGCAACTTATTCTCCCGTTAAAACTGACACTCGTTCCAATCAAAATTCAAGAAAAATACTGTCGCCATTGAGAAATGGCGTACAACGCGTTTCGCAAAACTGCGGCATCCTTTCTTGAATCCATGGATGGACCGATTTGTTCTCCATTACGAAAGCGTAATATCCTAATACCGCGGAGTCTCGTATGCTGAATGCCGGCAAGATTTACGGTCACCGGATCATGCAAACGAAGAAGATAGACGCTGCCATTTGACGTATCGATCACTTTATACGTCCGGTTTTCATTGTGTCTGAGCAGCGCGACTTCAGGGTTGACGATACCATATTGCAGCAGGATCTCTAAAATCTTATCGTCCATGAGGACTCCCCCGGTTCTACTACAAATTCACACAGTCAATGTAAATGGTTATTTTCATAGCGCAAGCGGCAAATCAGAGTCGCAATACGGTAATTGCCTCGTTGTTGAAGTTTTCGCCGTTGTCACGGAAGCCGAAGCTTTCATATAGTTTTTTGGCAGGTGCGTTATCGGGTTTATAAGGGATCCAGCAGTAATGCGCCGGTCCTGCCGGATAGGTGCGGATAAACTCCAAGATGTTTTCCATAGCTTCCCGCCCATAACCCCGATTCTGATATTGCTTATCCATCATCAGCCGCATTATGCAATAGTTATCGACTGCGATTGACGGCTCATCGTATCCGGTGGTTCCATAAGCCAACATAACAAAACCGACCGGCTGTTCATCCGCATAAATGGCAAACGGAAATGGATGGCCCCCATTGGTTGCAAGGACATAACACGAAGCTACACTTGACAGATTGGACGCAACAAATCGCCGTTGTTCCTCGGATACCTCCAATTTAAATATGTCACGCCGGTTTTCCAGCGTGATTTTTCTGAGCGTAATCATGTGGTATTCTCCCTTCATCCCTGATTTCGTATTGCGCCGCGGCTGCATAAATACCATACAATTTTTCCTAAAAAAGTAATAGACTTATGTTCAATTTTTTTATAGAATATGATGTATCCATGTCTTTTTTAGAGTTAAGAGGAGCCGACGAAAAAAAGCGCCCGGCGTAGTATACCGAAGCGCTTATCATATGTTAGAGCAGATGCAGGGACAATGCCCTTAAATATGTTTCCTCAAAAAGCGTGCGACTTCCAGCATGCTTGTTTTTTGCGCCTCGGTAGTGACCCCGTAGCAGAAGCCGTGACCGACTCCCGGCAATACGACGAGTTCGGAAGTCCCGCCCGCCGCGGCGATTTTGTCGCTCATCGCCTGCGTTTCCGCCAAAGGCGTGATGTCGTCGGTATCCCCTTGAACGAACAGATAAGGAATGGAAGTCGCCATATTCCGCTTCACGGGAGCCGCCTCTTCGTACAATGACGGCTTCTCCGCCCTCGTCCCGCCGATGTATTGGGTGACAAACGAAAATTGCTCCGACAGCTCCGTTACCGGGCAATAAGCGACAACGCCACCCGGCATAGTATCCGTATCGGTAAGCTCCTCCGTCAATCCGAGCGCATCGTTGGCATCAATGGATGCCAATATTAATGCCAAATACCCTCCGGCTGAAGAACCTAACGTCACGATCCGCTGTTTATCGAAGCCGAATTCCTCTGCTCTCCGCTTCAGGAACTGCATCGCCAGACGGGCGTCTTCAATTTGGCTGGGATAAATGGAATCCGGGGCCAGACGGTAGCTGATCGAAGCGCACACATAACCTTGACCGCAGAAAGCAGCCGCCACTTCGGCAAACTGCTGCCGATTGCCTTTTTCCCAGCCCCCGCCGTGAATGAAAAACAAACAGACTCCATTTGGCTTTTCAGGCACATATACGTCTATGTTTCGCGCGTCCGCATACGTCTCGCTATACTTCAGGTTCAACACTGTGCTCATGATCTTCGCCTCTCCGCTCCTTTAACTGTAAAATGTCAGTTCAACTTGCGTACTGTCGTACCGGCCAAATACGCTTTGATGTCTTCCAGCGCATCCCGGAAAAAAACGGCGTAATTCGCCTTCGAAACATATCCGAGATGCGGCGTCGTCAGCACATTCGGCAGCCGGCGGAACACATCGTCCTGCGGCAGCGGCTCCACGTCGTACACATCGAGGCCCGCTCCCGCGATCCAGCCATTTTCAAGAGCTTCCGCCAAAGCATCCCGGTCGACGATCGGCCCACGCGACGTATTGATCAAATACGCCGACGGCTTCATGCGGCGCAGCTCTTCTCTTCCAAGCAGCCCGCGCGTCCGGTCGCTCAGCACAAGATGGATGCAGACAAAATCGCTTTGCGCAAGCAGTTCCTCCTTCGAAGCCGCCAGAGTCACACCCGCTTCCTCCGCCCGCTCTTTGGTCAAATTCTGGCTCCATGCCATTACGTTCATACCGAAGGCCATACCAATCTTCGCCACCTTGCTGCCGAGCTTGCCAAGACCAAGCACACCCAGCGTTTTGCCGTACAGATCGGTCCCGATTGTGCTCTGCCACGGTCCTCCCGCGCGCAGCGCGTTATGCTCCTGCACGATGCTGCGGGCCACACCGAGGATAAGCGCCCAGGTCAGCTCGGTTGTCGAGTCTCCGGCGCCGCCTGTGCCGCATACGGTAATGCCTTGAGCGGCCGCTGCGGCCATGTCGACCGACGCATTGCGCATGCCGGTTGTGATCAGCAGCTTCAGCTTCGGCAACCGTGCCAGCAGCGGTGCCCGGAAAGGCGTGCGTTCACGCATGATTACGACAATCTCGCAATCTTCAATCGCTTGAACAAGCTCGCCTTCCTCGGTAAAATGCGATGTATACGCTCTCACTTCGACTTGATCGGCAATTGACGGCCAATCGGCCAGCGACATCGCCGTTTCTTGATAATCGTCCAATATTGCGCAGCGAAGCTTCATAACGGATTGCCTCCTTAAATATGGATACTTTCAGCATACCACAGGCGGACGGGCATTAGAATCGTTTGGCGGATTGTTGATGTAACACATGTAGTGAAGGAGAAAGCAACACAGCTAACTACGGAATATGCGAATCACCAATGTCTCTTTCCTCATACAAGCATGATAGAACCCGAATATGATAGGTGTAGCTGGAAACTAGTTACAACAATATCAGGGAGGAGATCAAATGGCGATAACTCCGATTCAAAGAATTACAAGCAACACGTCAACCGTGTTTGGTGCCGCAAATAGGGCCGCTGCAATAGCCGGCGTATTGACAGGAATGGGTGGCAACACAGTTAACGTTTCCGGAGCATATCCGAATTGGCCAAGTCTGGCTAAATACACGAACGACAACAGCACTTTCAGCGGTGTTGCAGATCCACAAACGGTGTGGACATCCAACCCGCCGGTAGCGGGGCAGACGCAGGGCTTTGCAGTTAGATCCAACACGGTTACACTAGCGGTGCCGCGGCCCTTATTTGTCCTCAGTGTAGCCGTATTTGCCGATAACGCCCATACACTGGAAATTCAATCATATGTAGCAGGGTCGCTCAACCAGTACAGCATCATTACCAATCTGGGTGTCGAATTAATGGACGGTCCGTTGCCCCTAAACTCTTCATTTACAACAGATGCTGTCAGGCCGTATAACTGGCAAAATCTCAGATATTATTCGGTACTCGCTTCAACCGAAGAAGTGATCGAACAACCGATTGATATCTTTTTTGTATTCTCTTTTGAGGGTGTCAACTATGACACGAACCAGGGGATTAATACCGCGGGGCTTTCCTTTGTCGCCAATATTTACGGAAGCGGCATCCTGATACCTTCATGATCGCGTATCTCGGGATGAGTTATTTAATGAACAAGCCCGCACTGTGGGTGAAGTGCCCCCCCTTATAATAGACAATGGCCCCCTGGGTAAAGGAAAGGAATGGGGCATCCGTTAGGCTTCTGATTTTTACGGTATGGACATATATGTTTTCATTTGGGCAGAGATTGGCTCAGCCTTATATACTTACTGCGGAATTTCTGCATGACTTTCTCCGCATCCTCTTGCTCCCTCTTCAGTTCAGGCAGCCGCAGGAGTTTCTTTTCCAGCTTCGGATGATTTTTGACTACGAAAATGGTCATTGATTTTACCAATCCTTTCTCGATGCACTGGCAGGCAACGGCTTTGACAGTATACAACAAAACCCAGTACCTCCGCGGCACTGGGGATACTTTTATAAATATTAGGGTGCCTTTTGCAGGGCTCTCTTATAGGGCCGCCCCTCGCTTATGCTTTCCATACACCGCAACAAACAAAGCAAACGCCAGCTTGGCCGGCAACCATTCGCATCCGCGAATCCGATCTGCAAATATCGGTCACGATAACGGCATGGGCATCGACAAGGATACGCTTCGCATGCTGCGTACCCGGCTTGCCAGCGAGGCGGATGAGGATGTTACGGCACATATCGGGTTATATAATACAAATAAACGCATCAAGCTGGCATACGGGCCGGGGTATGGAATGACGATCCGCAGCAAATACGGTTTCGGCACCTCGGTCCAGATGACGGTGCCGATCAACGAATGAACCCGGTGCTGCGGACGTTCGCGACGCCGCGCTTCAGCGTTTCCGTTTCACCCGAGATACGGCGCCGCGCTGCAGCAGATCGGCTTCGGCCAACAGGTTATGCAAAATTTCCATCTGATAGCCGACCCGTGTTTTCATCGGCAAACTCCAGCACGTCTCCACGGTGACCGCCTTTGCTTTCAGCAGGCGGTGCGCGGCGTTTCGCCCGGAACCGGGCAGACTTCCCAGACGGACCGTAAATTGTCTTGATTTTCTGCTTATCGATCGATTCATCTGCTTTACGGTGCGTTTCACCGCAGGAATCGCTTTGCTTTTCCGGTTGGCAATTAACGTTTGCCCCAAACGCTTCGGATTGATTTTGGATAAACCGTTGGCTTCATGCAGGTCCACGTACCACGACGGCTGCTCCTGCTCCGCCAAACGGAATAATGCGGCTGATAGCGGATGCCGCGCCTTGCCTTTACGTTTGCCCGGGAAGGTCCGGTTCAAATCGGGAACGCCGCGGATCCGCAGCTTATATGCCCGCCGGTTAACGACCGGAACGAGGATCAGGGTACCTTTGTCGATTCGCAGCTCACCTTTCTTCAGCAACCTCAGAAGTTTTTTGGCAGCTCGGATGCTGGCGATTTCCTTCCCATGCACACCGGAAGTCACCATGACCGTATGGCCCGCCAAATTCCCCTTAATTACGTAATACGGTGTCTGAAACTTGGTCGCCTTGGCCAACAAGCGCTTTGAAATTTCCATGCTGCAAGCACCTCCCAGATATACTAAAGTACGATTCAGCATATGCCCTGCGCAACGGACAGAAGTCCAATCGCAGTGATATTTGCACAACTAAACGGTACTTGCGCTATTTCCCCCTCCATTGCCGGATTGATCCAATATGTTACAATGGTTGCATAGATCAGAGCCAGAAAGGGGCGGCCCATTTGCAAACCGGAACGGAATCGAACCATATCGTCGCCGAGCTCTGTTTGTTAGCAGGAAAAATGATGCTGGAAAACGGTGCGGAAACGTACAGGGTTGAGGATACGATGACGCGGATTGCCGATGCGCTCGGCGTCCCGAATACACATAGCTTTGTCACGCCAACCGGGATTATTTTTTCAATGGAGGGAACCGCGTTTGCCACGCAGCTGGTCCGTATTACGGAACGTTCCACCGACTTGCGCAAAGTCACAATCGTCAACGACGTGTCCAGAAAAATAACCGGCGGACAGTTGTCTGCGGAAGCTGCTTTCAAGCTGCTGAAGATGACGGAAACGGAGACGCTGAGTTATCCTTTTCCGCTGCGTTTCCTCGCCGCGGCCGTGGCCAGCGGCTGTTTCCTGATTATGTTTCGCGGCTCTTGGCATGACTTTCTTCCCGCAACCGTATCGGGTGGAATCGGTTATTATGTGCTTGCTCGGGTACAAAGCCTGATATCGATTAAATTTTTTGCCGAAGGGCTCGCCGCACTTGTCATCGGACTGTGCTCCTGCTTTTTTATCGCCAGCGGTATCGGCTCGGACCTGGATAAAATTATTATCGGCTCCGTTATGCCGCTGGTCCCTGGCCTGCTGATCACTAATGCTGTGCGGGACTTGATGGCCGGACATTTCGTATCCGGCGTTTCCAAAGGAGCGGAAGCGCTGTTTACCGCATTTGCGATCGGCGCCGGAGTGGCCTTCGTGCTGGCCTTTTTTAGCGGAAGGGGGTTTGATCTGTAATGGCGGGGATGATTGAGCAGCTGCTTACCAGCTTTATTGCCTCCGGAGCGTTTGCCATTCTGTTTAATGTACCGAAAAAAACGCTGCTGCCGTGCGGATTGGTCGGCATGCTCGGCTGGCTGCTTTATACGCTTGTCATCGAGGTTCCGGCCAATCCGATTCTCGCCGCACTGGCGGCTTCGTTTCTGGTCACCGTGTTAAGCCAGACGCTGGCCAAGGTGTATAAAACGCCGATTATCGTATTCAGCGTATCCGGGGTGATTCCGCTGGTGCCGGGCGGCACCGCTTATGACGCCATGCGCAATGTCGTGCAAGACCATTACGATCTGGCCGTACAGCTTGGCTTGAAAGCTTTTATGATCTCGGGTGCGATCGCCATCGGCCTTGTCTTTTCCGAGGTGATTCATCAAGTGCTTAGAAAATCGCGGATATGAACAAGCGGCTCCCTAAGGTAAATAAGGAGCCGCGCGGTTTTTCATTTCCGGTGACGGTTCAACACCCAACTCCTGCAGGCAAGCTGCCTCAAAACGTTCATAATGCTTGGCGATTTTCTCCACGCTGCCGCTGCTGACATACAAGTCCATCAAGAGCCGGTTCATTTTTTCATCCAAGGGGTATAAGGACAGATAAACATCCAATCTTCGTTCCGCCTTCGACCATTCCCGCCCTGCCATCTCCGCTTCAACCAGCTTGCGCGTTAGACCCGCGTATTGTCTGCTGTATCCTTCTTCAATCGGAAACTTCCAAGTATAATCCTTCGTTTCCAGCAGCGGCCCCCGGTACAGCGAAAAAAGCTGCTCGGCCTGCGACATATCCTGGGCGTGATCCCCCGCCATTATTCCTTCCCGCACAAATGCCAATACGTCATACGACACAAGCGATGTGTCCAAAATATAACCTTCATTTATTTTGCGGATATCCATTTCGATTTCGTGTTCCTTTAAAAGCTTCTTTAAACGGTAAATCGTATTATACAAATTGTGCAGCGGCCGGTCTCCCTCCATCTCCGGCCATAACATATCGGTCAGCGTCCATTTGCTGAGCTCCTTGCCGGGATGGCAAAGGAAAAAAGCGAAAAGTTCCTCGGCTTTGCGCGTCGGAAAATGAACCGGCTCATCTTTTTTATTGCGTATTTCAAACCCTCCGAAGCAGCGGATCAGCGTCTGTTTCCTTTCCGGTTCGGCAGCCGGAGCCGGCAGGAGCTGCCTGAGCAGACGGCTGGCTATCCGTTCAATGGCCGCCGGAGTCACGGGTTTTAAAATATAATCAAACGCATAGACTTCGAACGCTTCCAGCGCGTACTGCTTATAAGCCGTAGTGAACACGATTTTGATATCGTCGGTTATCTCGTTGATATGGCGGGCCAACTCCAGCCCGTTCATTTTGGGCATTTCCACGTCGATAAAAGCGACATCGGGTTCTAATTGCGGCAAGCAGTCAAGCGCCTCCAGCGGGTTCGTGAAAACACCGGCAATCGTATAATGCGGACTCTGGCCGATGATGTATTTCATTAATTCAAGAATCGGCTGCTCATCCTCCACGATCATGACTCGAAACATAACTCGCCCCTCCCTTTTGGATTCACAGTCACATGAGTGTTGTGCCGTTCCTGACGCCTGCGGCATTACCCCGTACCGCTCAGCGCATCACTTTTGCCGACAGGCAAATAGATAGTGACTTTGGTGCCCCTCCCTCTCTCCGAGGTGACATGAAGCGATGCCCCGGGGATCGAATCGAGCCGCTTGCGGATGTTGGGGATGCCGATGCCGCCGAACGGCCATTCTCCTTTTGACATCTGAAATTGATATTCGTCGGGAATGCCAACCCCGTTGTCCTCCACGATCACTTTCATAAAACCGTCTCCTTCGCGAATGTTCAGCGCCACCATGCCGAATCCTTCTTTTTCGAAAAGGCCGTGCCGAATGGCATTTTCCACAAAAGGCTGGATGCTCAAAGACGGAATTTCACGGTAATACGCCGCTGGGTCCACATGGCATTCAAACGCAAAGCGCTCCCCGAATCGCGCCTTTTCAATTTCCACATACGCTTCGATCAGCTCCAGCTCCTGGCGCAAGGGAACCATCAGTGTAGAGCGGTCCATGTCGAGAATGTACCGCAAATATTGACTCAGCATCGTTAGCAAATGGGCTGCCTTGGGACCGTCCGTATAACAAAACGAGATGACACTGCTTAATGCGTTGTATAAGAAATGCGGCTTAATTTGCGCCTGATGAAACGCCTGTTCATTGCGGATGGCTTCCTTAATGGAATTTTTCATGGCGATTAACGTTTGGATTCTGGCGATCAAAGTTTCCTTCTCAAACGGCTTGGTCACATAATCGTTAGCTCCGGCTCTGAACCCTAACGCAATGTCATGCGGCGTATCCTTGACCGTTGCGAACAAAATCGGCAGATCCAGGATCGAATGATAACTTCTCAGCATCCGGCACAACTCAATCCCCGAGGTCCCCGGCATCATCACGTCCAGAATAACCAGATCGATCTGCGGATTCAGCTTCATCTTTCCCATCGCCTCATCGGCTGAAAATGCCGTCAGCACGTTATATTGTTGACGCTTCAATATGTTCAGCAGCATATGAATGTTAGAGGCTTCGTCGTCCACAATCAAAATCGTGCCGCCTTGTTCGCTGACAATATCCAGCGGTTTCACGCCCGCATCCGCCCGCTGCAGATCAGCCTCCGTCATGTACGTCGTCGCCTCCTGCAGAAGCCCATCCACGCCAGGCAATGTAAACCGCATGCAGGTTCCTTTTCCAAGCTCGGACCAGTCCACCCGCAGTTCCCCGCCCATACGCTCAACAAGCTTTCTGCTGATGTACAGCCCTACCCCCATCCCGGTGTATCCGTCCTGCGGGAGCGGTTGATGCTGCTGCTCGAAATATTCGAAAATAGTTTCACGCCGCGCTTCGGCAATTCCCGTTCCCGTATCTTCAACGCAAATCGCCGCGATCCCGCCGGATAAAACAACCTTGACTTTAATCAAACCTCTGCTTGTATGCTTAATTGCATTGTGCACCAGATTGTACAACACTTGCCGCAAGCGGTTTTCGTCGGCCCGTACCCACGTATCCGCGCTAACCTCGTTAACAAGCCGCACTTCTTTGCCCAAAAGCTCAAACTGCAGCACATCAAACACAATCTGCACAAGAACCCCGATGTCGACGTTTACTGGCTTAAGCCTCAGTTTGCCATGCTTTAACCGGGTGACATCGATCAAGTCGTGGATCAGCATCGACAGCTTGACGGACGTATCTTTAATCAGCCACAGATTCTGCTTTTGGCTCAGCGACAAATTGCGCTCCTCGTCATCCAGCAGATGCGAAGTCATATTCATAATGCCGTGCAGCGGCGTTTTGATTTCGTGGGAAGTATGGGTTAAGAATTCGTCCTTCAGCTGATTGGAGAGCGCCAATTGCCGGGAAAGCGACTCCGTCTTCTCAAAAGCGCCCACAAAACGGATTGCCAACAACATATTCATAAACACAATAAAACAGATGATCCCGACTTTGGCAACCAAGTCGGTCGGCACGATGTTCTCCGTATACAATAAGCCATCGGTCATAAAAACGGTCAGCGATACGATACCGCCGATAAACAGAACCAGCTCTTTGCGATTCGTCGAGTTCCGCTCGTTAATGCCGTATAAATAGATCAAGCGAATCAACAGAAACAATGCAACAGCGCCGAGATACAGCATAAATAATGTCTTCACTTCGCTATGCAACCGATACGGCAGCATAATCACAAGTGCAATATACGCAACGATCGGTGCCAGCAGCAGCTTCATGTTACGGGGCTTCAGCAACCGTCTGTCAATGGCGCAAAAAAACAATACGATAACGGCTCCGCTTGCAAACTCGCTGATATCGATCAGCTTGTTCCCTACGTTAAACGGAATCCCCGGCAGCAGCCTCAGCAGCAGCTTCTCCCCGAACAACGAGCGTTCCAGCGTCAACGTCAGCAAATAAAGTCCGCTGTACAGATAAAGCTTCTCCCGCCTGCCCAGAATATAGAAGCTCAAGTGATAAGCCCCGAACATGCCTAGGATAAATATCGCCGCGATATCGGAACCCAGCTGGATGACGGTTATTTTCGTAATATCTTCGTTTAAGCCGAATTGGATGGAATTGACGATACCGCCTTGCGGGTATACATAATTGGCTGCTTGAATAATGATTTCCACTTCGCTGGAGCCGGGATGAAAAAAGACGCTGTAAGGTGTGTTGCCCGGTTTATGCGCAGCTTCATCCGCGGCGGGGACACCGCTGCCTCCAGCCTGCTTGCCATTGATAAACAATGTGTGCGCCATGCGGATACTTCTTATTTTGACCCCCATCACGTTATCCGTTGGCGGAATAAGTACCCTTAACCGGTAGGTGCCAAAGCCTGTCTTGCCCATCCCTGCGCCGTTCTTTTTTCCTTTCCACGTACCCGGTGTGAACATAGTGGACATTCCGGCAACGGGAGCGCTTTGCTTGAAATCGGCAGGCTCCAATAATTGACCTTCGTAAAATTCCCACTCTCCGTCCAAAGCCGCCAATCCCCGGTTCCGGAAATCCCAATTTCTCAAATCTTGGACCCCCCGTATGGCGGGCGGTGCATCCCGATTGGGCACCGTTTGAGCATATATTGCAATAAATACCGCTATGAAAAACGAAAAGATCAACCCGATCGCGATGATCTTGCGGTAATTTGCGCCTGTCAACAAAAAGTCCCCTTCCATCGTATAACTGCAATTGATTGTACCACCTCAGGCTCTCAAAAATCTCACAAACTTTTCATATATAAACCTTCGCTTGCTGCCGCACAAGCCAAAAAGCGATACCGCCGCCTGAAGCGAACTTGCGGTTTCATTCCGCACGTATTTCGCTTGTTATCAGGGGCAGATCGCCTTGCTGCGCTTTATTGTCTTGCCGCAATCATGATTTACTGTTTGTGCAGCTGAATCATTTCCTCCCGGCCGTTCCATTTCATGATCAGTTTAAAACCTTCTTCCTCCACATAAGTGGCATCCGAACCCGATGTCGACGACCCGGTTATTTTCAAGTGTTTCGACGGGCCTTTGGCGGTACCTTGGCTTTGGAAATTACTGCTCTCGGCAAAAGCATAACTTACATTTCCGGGTGTCTCACGACCGTCGCCAACATATTCGATAACGTACGATTTATGTTTGCCCGACGGATCAACGCAGCATTCGACGGTCCAAAACGGGCTGCTCCCCGCAAACGTAACCGGATTCGAGCATCCTCCCAGCACCAATAATCCCAATAAGATGCAAACGCTAATCCACAGCCTCACAGGCGATACCCTCCTTTTCGCAGCCGAACGGATCGTTGCGAGACCGGTCTCGCTTTCACTTCAGCTTACTATAACCAAGTATAAGCACCATATCTTAACAAAACCTAGCAGAAATTCTTAACTCTTTCTTATGCTGCGAGATTTGTCTGGAAAAAGATAACCGTCGTCGGGAAGAATGGCGTGGGGGCCTCCGTATCATGATGTTGTGTCCAAGCCGGCTAATAAAGCGGCAGCTCAAAAAGGCCAACCGGAAAATTCCGGCTGGCCTGATCATACGAAAAGCTATCCCGCTGCCATCGTTATGGCGCTAATCCCTTAGCGGGTCATGTTATTTACTGCGCTAAACAACGCTTTGACCGAAGAGGTCATAATATCGACGTCAATACCGCAGCCCCAGTGTACCTTGCCGTTCGAACCTTTGATGCCGATATAAGAAACAGCTTGCGATTTGGAGCCTGTTTCCAGAGCGTGCTCGGTGTAGATCAAATCGGTATAATCCAGTCCGAGATGGGCTTGCAGCACATTGCTGATCGCATCCAATCTGCCGCTTCCCGTACCGGTCAGTTCCTTAACCCCGCTGCTGTCGCGCAAGGTGACGATCGTACGGAAGTCTTCCTCATCCGCAAAGCGGTATTTCACAAACTCAACTGGAGTTTTGATATTCACATATTCCTTCATGAAAATGTCATGGATTTCATCGGGCATCAGCTCTTTTTGCTGGCGGTCCGACACGTTTTTCACGCAGTACCCGAAGTGCTCGCGCATTTTCGGCGGCAGGTCCAGACCATACTTCAACTGCAGCACATAGCCAATGCCGCCTTTGCCGGATTGGCTGTTAATACGGATGATGTCTCCTTCGTATTCTCTGCCGATATCCTTCGGATCGATGAGCAGATAAGGGACCGACCAATGCTGCGGGTTCTTCTCCTCACGCCAGGACATGCCTTTGGCAATCGCATCCTGATGCGAGCCGGAGAACGCGGTAAATACAAGCTCGCCGCCGTATGGGTGTCTTTCGCTCACTCTCATTTTGGTCAGCCGCTCATACACCGAAATGATGGCTGGAATATTGGTGAAATTCAGCTTCGGATCCACACCGTGCGAGTACAAATTCAACGCCAACGTAACAATGTCTACGTTCCCGGTCCGTTCCCCGTTCCCGAACAACGTGCCTTCCACCCGCTGAGCTCCCGCCAACATGCCCAGCTCGGCGTCCGCTACGCCGGTGCCTCTGTCGTTATGCGGATGCAGCGACAAAATGACATGTTCGCGGTATCTCATATTTTCGCTCATATATTCAATTTGGCTGGCATAGACGTGTGGCATCGACATCGATACCGTTGCCGGCAGGTTGATAATAACCGGATTTTCTGCTGTCGGCTGCCAAATGTCGAGCACGCGGTTACAGATCTCCAGTGCAAAATCAATCTCTGTGCCGGTAAAGCTCTCCGGCGAATATTGGAACTGGAAGTTTCCTTCCGTTTCCGATGCGCATTGCTTCAGCAGCTTGGCGCCGACGATTGCGATCTCGATAATTTCCTCTTTGGACTTGCGGAATACTTGCTCCCGCTGCGCCACGGAAGTGGAATTGTACAAATGCACAACCGCTTTTTTCGCGCCTTGGAGCGCCTCAAACGTTTTGCGGATAATGTGCTCTCTGGATTGCGTAAGCACTTGAATCGTTACATCGTCCGGGATCAGATCCTGCTCGATCAATGTCCGCAGAAAGGCAAATTCCGTTTCCGACGCTGCGGGGAAACCAACTTCGATCTCTTTGAACCCGATTTCTACAAGCAATTTGAAATATTCCAGCTTTTCTTCCAAATTCATAGGAACGATCAATGCCTGATTGCCGTCGCGAAGGTCGACGCTGCACCAGATCGGCGCTTCGGTAATGCTCTCCTTCTGCGTCCATTTCAAACTGGTCTTCGGCGGCATGAAATAACCTCTGGCGTATTTTTCCACATTTTTCATTGTCATCTTTCCTTTCAGGCCATATTTCGAAACCGACTGTCATCATCTGGCGGAATTAAAAAAAGTCTTTCATCTCCATTAACAGAGACGAAAGACTTTGACATCTTACGCGGTACCACTCCGAATTCATGCCTCCTGCGGCATGCACTCTGACATACACAGCTTGCCCGTTCAAGCAAACCGTATAGCCTCCTGATGATAACGGTCAGGGTCCGGCTCCACCTACTGTCATTTCAGCGAGCAACTCCAAGGCGAGTTCGGATTTTCTCCACGTCTGTTTTGCACCGGCCAACAGCTCTCTGATCGCTTAGAAAATCTTACTATTCCCATTCAACGTATTTCGTTATTGTTTACAAAGATTGTATTACATCTGCACCTCATTATCAAGTACATCCTTCTGCAAATAATTAACATCCGGTGTATTTTCACTGCAGCAGCTTAAACGATTGCCTTGCGTCGGCGTGATTTATTTAGCCCGCTGCATCGGCTTCTGATCTTTGTATTGCAGGTCATACAGCCGGTAGTAGTAACCTCTTTGCGCGAGCAGTTGGAAGTGGTTGCCGATTTCCCGCACCTTCCCTTTATGCATCACGACGATCTGGTCGGCATGCTGGATCGTAGAGAGGCGGTGCGCTACGATCAGTGTTGTCCGGCCTTTGGATATTTGGTTCAGCGCGTCCTGCACGATGAATTCCGTTTCGGTGTCGATATTGGATGTCGCTTCATCCAGTATCAAAATTTGCGGACGGAATGCGATCGCACGGGCAAAAGATAACAGCTGGCGCTGGCCAAGCGACAGATTGATGCCCCGTTCTCCAAGCTGGGTATGATATCCGTTTGGCAGATGGCCGACAAAATCATCCATGTGCACCATGCTTGCCGCTTCATATACTTGCTCGTCGGTAATATTGCGGTTGTTCAGCCGGATATTCGACATGATGTCCCCGGTGAACAGGAACACATCCTGCTGCACGATGCCGATGGAGCGGCGCAGCTCTTCAAGCGGAATATCGCGGATGTCGATCCCGTCCAGCCGGATGCTGCCCTTCTGAATATCATAAAACCGGTTGATCAGCTGAATAATTGAGCTTTTCCCCGCCCCCGTCGCACCGACGAAAGCGATAGTCTGACCAGGCAGAATCGTAAAGCTGACGTCTTTGAGCACCCATTCGCCTTCGTTGTACGCAAACCATACATGATCGAATTCGATCGTGCCGCGCAGCTGCTCAGGCAGATGTTGCGGCTTCGCCGGATCGACAATCGAAGCTTTTTCGTCCAGCGTTTCAAAAATACGTTCAGCGCCGACCATCGCCGTCTGAATCTGATTGTATTTCTCGGCCAAGCTTTGCAGCGGCTGGAAGAACTGCCGGACATAATGCGTAAAGGCATATACGATACCAAACGTAATTGCGCCGTCCAGCACCGCACCGCCTCCGTACCATAACAGCAGCGCGATCGACAAGTTGCCGATAAAACCGATGGCCGGCTGGAAAATCGAGTTGATCACCGTGCCCCGCATCCCCGCCCGGTAGTACCCCGAGTTATGGTCGTCGAAGTGCTCCCACTGCCGCTCCTCCCTGGTGAACAGCTGCGTGATGCGAATGCCGGATAAATTTTCCGCTAGAAATGCGTTAAGTCTCGATAAAATAATTCTCGACGTGCGCTGCGCTTCCCGCTGCGCCGTCCTGTACCACAAGGTCAGCGCAAACAGCACCGGCACGACGGCCAGCGACAGCAACGCCAGCTTCAAGCTCATATGCAGCATGATCGCCACAATGCCGACCAGCACGATGACATCCTTGAACAAATTGACGATGACCTGCGAGAAAAATTGATTGAGCGCCTCCGTGTCCTGAGTGACCCGGACCACCAGCCGGCCTACCGGATTGCGGTCGAAATACGACATCGACATGCTGCTCAGATGTTTAAACAGCAGCTGCCGGATGTTAAAAATAATTTTTTGTCCCGTATATTGCAGCAAGTTGCTCTGCACGTAGTTCAGCAGCGAAGCTCCCACCACCGTCACGAGGAACAACACGCCCAGCTGCAGCAATCCGCGGAAATCCCGTTCATGGAAACGGGCCAACGCCTGCTCGTCTAAAGGCGCTGCGGAAAAACTTTGCCCCGCCGCTTCAATCCGGTAAGACGCGCCTTCTTGCTTGAGCGCGGGAGCAGACTGCTGCTGCGGCAGCCAACCGTCGATCATCCACATTTTGGCGTCAACTTCGACGATTTGCTTCTTGTCCGCTTGATCCCCGCTATGCTGCGACACCTCATCGCCAGACAACCGGACATACACTTTGTTATCCCACTCGATGGCCGGGCCTATGCCGCTCAGCTTGCCGCTTTCTTGCGCCGGCACGGAAAGCATAGGCTGGTGCAGCCCGTTAATATTTTCGTCGATCGCAACTTTAATCAGATAAGGCCTCGCCAAATCGGCAACAACGATAACAACCGCCAGCAGCAGGCACAAGAGGATCATTTTCCAATATGGCTTGGCAAAACCGATCAGGCGTGCGATTAACTCAAAGTCCTTGCCCGACTTCATCTCTTTCTCTGCGTGAATGTTCATGCTCCGGCACCTCCTGAAAGCTTTCCTTTAGAAAAACTTACTTTGGAAGCACCGCCGAGCTTGGCGTTCTCCCCAGCAGACACCTCTCGGCGGGATTCGCCTAGCAGCCTTCTGGCAAGCTCCAGCTCCTGATCTTCCTCGCGTTCCGCTTCTTGATCGAGCTGCTGCTTATGATACATATCCGCATATAGACCGTTTAACCGGAGCAGTTGTTCGTGGCTTCCTTGTTCCACGATACGTCCTTCGTCCATCACGACGATTTGATCGGCCGACTGCACCGATGAAATCCGATGACCGATAATGATTGTCGTCCGTTCGTTCATAACGGAGTTTAAGCCTTCCAGAATCAAGTCCTCCGTAATCGTGTCGACTGCGGACAAGCTGTCGTCGAAAATGAGGATAGACGGTTTCTTAATTATTGCCCGGGCAATGCTGACCCGCTGGCGTTGCCCTCCGGAAAGCGATATGCCGCGTTCGCCCAGCGTCGTATCGAATTGATTCGGAAACTCTACAATGTTATCGTATACCTGCGCAATTTTCGCTGCATTTTCGACCTGCTCATGGGAATACGGATACGGAGCAAAACCGATATTGTCGCGGATGGTGGATGAGAACAAAAACTGATCCTGCGGCACGATGCCGACCTGCGTGCGCAGCGTGCGCAGCGGTATTTCGTGAATATCGTGACCGTCGATAAACAAAGTGCCTTTCGGCGGATTATACAGACGCACCAGCAGATGAACAAGCGTGCTTTTGCCGCTGCCTACCCTGCCGACAATTGCCAGGCTGGAACCTTTGGGCACCTTAAGTGATATGTCGCGAAGAGTTGGCCGATTCGCTTCCGGATACGAAAACGTCAAGTTTTTAATTTCGATGTCGCCGCTAATCCGATCTATTTCCGGCTTCGCCACCACATCGTCAACCACATCCGGCTGCGTCCGGAAAATTTCCATCAGCCGCGCTTCGGAAGCCCAGCCGCGCTGCACCTGGTTCACTACTTTACCCAAATTTTCAATCGGCCCCATCAATAAGGACAAATACGTATTAAATGCAACAAATTCCCCCAACGAAATGGTGCCTTTCAGCACCATCGTGCCCCCGAGTATAACCGATACAAGAAAGCTCAGTCCGACGATACCGCTGCTGAGCGCGCCAAACAACGAATTGGACCGCACAAACCGGCGGTTCATCTCGACGGCATGCCCGTTGTCTTTTGTAAACAGCTCCCGTTCTTCTTTTTCCTGCACAAAAGCCTTGACGATGCGGATACCTGCGGTGAATTCCTGGACCCGGCTGGTCATATCGGAAATCGCCCGCTGCATGTCCGAAGACTGCTGCAAAATCCGCTTGTTGAACCGGTAAGCCACAAAACTCAGGAACGGCAGCGGCAGCATCGTCAGCAGCGTGAGCCAGAAATTAACCGTTCCGACCATCGCCACAATAGAGATCGTAATCAGAATAAAAGCTTCAAATATGTTGAAGTACCCCTGCATCGTCACCTCGCGGATCACTCCGACGTCGCTGATCGCATGGGACATCAAGTCGCCGATCCGTTGATTATTGAAATATGTGGCCGAGAGACGTTCCCAATGCTGAAACAGCTCGCCGCGCACTCTCATCTCCAACATCCGGGACAGCCGAAATAAATAAATCCGGCTCGTCGACCGGAAAAATGCGATGCCTATCCCGACGAGCGCCATCCATACGGCAAAACGAACCGCATCGTCGTAATTCAAAGTGCCGAGCTGCAGCTTATCGGTAAAGCTGCCCAGCAATTGCGGGATTAGCAGCTGCATCAAGCTGGATATGGACAATAATGCAAAGCCTGCTACGTACGAAACCCGGTGCTGCTTGATATGGCTCGAGAAAATATTCGTTCTTGTCATCCACGATCCCCCTTGACGTTTCCTCACCCATTGCACGGTCCGATGTCGAACCTCATTAAGCTATTGTTAAGGTTACCGCGATTGGAAGAAAGAAGCCATGGATGAATTTGTCGCAAAACATGGACTATTATGCTGAAAATCGCCCCCTCAATCCCCCACGGGGGACTCCAGGCGCTGCGCCAATGTTGTCAGGTTAAGCTTATTTTATAAGTTGCGTCTTTTTGTTTGTGTAAATCGGTTGGCTTTGCTTTGTTTTTCACGTTTGAAATTTCGGTTGGGGATGACAGGTACTAC
>NZ_SIRE01000044.1 GCF_004307995.1 Paenibacillus thalictri
GGGCGGCGCGCTCGGCGCGAGCCGCCACCGCGCGCGGCTCGCTGCCGCGGCGGCGCAGCTCACGGCGGCGGAGCGCGCCATCGGCGACATCCGCGCGCTCGCTTCGGTGGCGCGCGCGATGCGCGAGAAGGCCGGCCGGCTCGCCTCGAGCCGCTTCACGATCGCGCTGTTCGGCGCTTTCAGCGCGGGCAAATCTTCGTTTGCCAATGCGCTGATCGGCCAGCGTGTGCTGCCGGTGTCGCCGAATCCGACGACCGCGGCGATTAATAAAATCATGCCGCCGGAAGCCGATTGGCCGCACGGCAGCGTTAAAGTAAAGATGAAAACGCTGGATGCGCTGGGCAGCGACATTTTGCATTCGCTGAAGGTGCTTGGCTCTGAGAGCGCCGATCTGCCTTCAGCGATCCGCGCGATTGGCAAGCTGTCGCCCGCTCATGTGACGGCCAAGGGTAAACCGCATTTTACCTTTTTAAAAGCCGTAGAGAAGGGCTGGACGGCGGCTGAGCCGCATCTGGGCCAGGAGCTGCGCGTTGGTCTGGACGAATTCCGCGAATATGTGGCCGACGAAAGCAAATCGTGTTTTGTCGATTATATCGAGTTGTATTATTCCAATCCGTTGACTGAGCAGGGGATCGTATTTGTCGATACGCCGGGTGCGGATTCGATTAACGCGCGCCATACGGGAGTTGCTTTTAACTATATCAAAAACGCGGACGCGATCCTTTTTGTCACCTACTATAATCATGCGTTTTCGCAGGCGGACAGAGAATTTCTGCTGCAGCTCGGCCGGGTGAAAGACAGCTTTGAAATGGATAAAATGTTTTTTATCGTCAACGCCGCCGATCTGGCGTCGAGCCAAGAGGAACTGGACGGCGTCGTAAAACACGTCGAGGATAATTTGCTGACGCATGGCATCCGTCATCCGCGCATTTACCCTGTATCCAGCCAGCGCGCGCTGGAAGGCAAGCTGGCCGGTGATGCGGAGCTGCAGGAGCAATCCGGCTTGCCGCCGTTTGAACGGGATTTCGTGCAGTTCTCGCTGGAAGAGCTGACCGAAATCGCCGTCCGTTCCGGAGAGCAGGAAGTAAAGCGGGCGGCAAATGTGCTGGAGCAGTGGATGGTGGAGGCGCAAAGCGATGTGCAGCAGCGGCAGCGGAAAGCCGAAACGATCCGCGAGGCGCATGCCGCAGCCAAACGGCAGCTGCTTGACACGTCTGCGTCCAACGACGAACGGGAGCTGGCGAAAGAAATTCAAGAGCTGCTGTATTACGTGAAGCAGCGAACCTCGTACCGTTACGGGGAGCTGTTTAATCTGGCGTTTAACCCGTCGGCCTTCCGTGAGGACGGACGCGATACGAAGACGCTGATGCAGTCGGCGTGGGATGATTTGCTGGGCATGATCGCCTTTGATTTGACCCAGGAATCGCTGGCGACCACACTGCGGATTGAGAACAAAATGAACGAGTTGGGACGCAAGCGTTATGCGGCTTGGGAAGAGCAGATTGCCGGCAAGGTGGACGCTTATTCGGCCGGTGAATATGAGCCGGGCCGTTATGTGACGCCGCAGCTGGAGCTGAAGCTGGAAGTGGAAGACGTTCAGGTCAGATGGCTCGCCGGTTTTTATAAAAATGCCAAAGCTTTCTTTGAAGGGGATGGCAAAGCAAAGCTGAAAAACGAGCTGGAGCAAAAGCTTATCGAGCCGATGAACCGTTATGCCGCCGCACATGCCGAGCTTTTGGAGCATGCTTATGTCCGGCAATACGCGGAACGTTTCGATCAGCTGCGCGAGCTGCAGCTTTCCGCCTTGGAGGAACATGTGTCGGGCTTAACCGATGCGCTCGAAATGAAGCTTGATTTAGACGAGCTGCAGCGTAAGAAAGAGGAGCTGCTTACGTTGTTGAAGTAGCAAAGGAAAACAATGCGCAAAATCGCATGATTAAGGCAGGCTTTATCGTTTTAGCGATGAAGTTTTGCCTTTTTTTATCGTTTTTACTGAAAGGGTTTTCATTGGCGGGATTTGGCACCATTTACGTGAGATAGGTGGATCAGAGGCATTTTTTGTATGGAAACGGGGTTAAATGTGTCAAAACCATGAATTATGGAATAAGCGTTTGTTGCTCCATACGATTGATGGTGTTAATATTCATAAAAACGCTTGCAGACTCGCATATTTGGGCTTGTAAAGCGGACAACGGCACACAGGTGCGGGAGGGAAAAATGGAAGTTTTCAGGCAACTGAAAGAGTATTACTGGCCCGAGAGGCGCTTTCTGTTCGCGGCGATCATCAGCTTGCTGCTCGCGACGACATTGGGGCTTGTTTACCCCAATCTGCTACGGTATTTGATCGACGAGGTGATTTCCAAAAAGCAATTTGACGGCGTACCGTATTTGGCGCTGCTTGTCGTTTGCGTAGTCACCGTCAAAGGGCTGTTCATGCTGGGCCAAGGGATGACAAGCGGCCAATTGGCCAACCGTACCGCTTACAATTTGCGCAAAGCGTTGTACGAAAAACTGCAGTATTTGTCCTTTCAGTATTACGATCAAGCCCGCACCGGCGATTTGATGTCGCGTTTGACGGCCGATCTGCAGGCAGTGCGCGATTTTATCGGGTTTGGTTTTGTGCAAATTTTAAACGTGATCTTCATGTTTACGTTTGGCACCATCATGATGATGACCATCAGCTGGAAGCTGACGCTGCTGACCATGGTGGCGATGCCATTCCTGGTTTATACGGCGATCCGGTTTGAAGGGAAGATTCATCCGGCCTTTCGCCAAATCCGCAAATCAATGAGCGAGATGACCACCTCCGTTCAGGAAAATATTACGGGTGTACGCACCGTCAAGTCGTTTGCCCGGGAGATTCATGAAATCGATAAATTCGCCCAGCGCAATGGAGATTATAAGGACAATAACGTCGTTACCTCGAATATTTGGGCCAGGTACTTTCCGCGGATGGAATTTTTCGCAAATGCGAGTGTTGTTATTCTTCTGGGGGTCGGCGGTTATTTTGTGCTGGACCGGACGATCACGCTTGGCGAGCTTGTCGCCTGCTTCTCTCTGATCTGGTATATCATCGGTCCGATGTGGCAAATCGGATTTCACATTAACAACTACACGCAGTCCAAAGCGGCCGGCGAGAGGCTGCTGGAAATTTTGCATCAATACGTACACGTCAAAAACAAAGACAATGCAATTGTACTTAATCCGCAGCAAGTCAAGGGCCACGTCAAATTTGAAAATGTGACGTTTGCTTATCCGGATAAGCAGCCGGCGCTGCAGGACTTTAATCTGGATGCTCCCGCAGGTTCGATTATCGGATTGCTGGGCGGCACCGGTTCAGGCAAATCGACGGTCATTCAGCTACTGCTGAGGGCTTATAATGTCAGGCAGGGTAAAATTACGGTGGATGGCATCGACATCCGCGACGCCCAGCTGGAAAGCTTGCGCCAGCAAATGGCGATTGTGTTCCAGGAAACGTTTTTGTTCTCCTCAACGATCCGCAACAACATCGCTTACGGCATTCGTGACGTGTCGATGGAAGAAGTGGTACGGGCGGCTAAGTTCGCTAAAGCCCATGATTTTATTATGGAGCTGCCGCTGGGTTACGACACCATTGTCGGCGAACGCGGGCTGGGACTTTCCGGCGGACAGAAGCAGCGGATTGCGATTGCGCGGGCGCTGCTGAAAAACCCGAAAATTTTGATATTGGACGACGCGACAAGCGCCGTGGATATGGAAACCGAACATGAAATTCAGCAGGATTTGCAAGAAGTTATGCAGGGCCGCACCACGTTTATTATCGCCCACCGCATCTCGTCGCTGAAGCATGCCGATGAAATTATTGTGCTGGATGAAGGCCGTATTGTGCAGCGCGGCACTCACGAACAGCTGATGAAACAGGAGGGGCCTTATCTCAAAACGTACCGGATTCAGTTTGCCGATGATCTGTCAATCGACGGGAATCAGGCGCAGGGAGCTGCCGCTGGGAACGAAGCCGAAATGCTGGCCGATTCGGAGCGCTTGACCGCCGCCGCTTCGCAAACCGAAGACGAAGAGGACCTGTACCGCGATCCGAAAGTAACGCCGATATTTAAGAAACGGCTTTCTTGATGGAAAGCCCAAGTTAACGAAGCGGGCTTTCCTTCGGAAAGCCCAAGCATATCCTTACGAAGCGAACTTTGCTATCACAAAGTTCAGCATACTCTTACGAAGCGGGCTTTCCTTCGGAAAGCCAAGCATATCCTTACGAAGCGAACTTTCCTACGGAAAGTTCTTAGGAGGTAACCACCTTGAGTTCCACCGGTTCAGCAAAAGCGGGGCAAATTCCCGAAGACTCCAATCAAAAGCAAGGCGTGCAGCATCGTTTCGTATACCAGGACGATGTGCAGATCGAAAAACCGTTCGACTGGACGCAGATCAGGCGTCTGGGCAAATATATCAAACCATACGGCAGGCAGCTTTTGCCGGTCATGATTGTTATGATGTGTGTCGGCGCGTTGTCAAAGCTTTTTATTCCGCTGATTATCAGCTTTGCGATCGACAAGGCGCTGCTCGTCGGCAACGGAAAGCTGCTGGCGCTTTCCGTTGCAGGCATTTTGGCCTTGTATTTGATTCAATGGGTAGCCAATACATATCGGATCCGTTACACAAATACGATTGGCCAGCGCGTTATTTACGACTTGCGGGACGACTTGTTCAGCCATATTCAGAAGCTCAGCTTCAATTTCTTCGATAAACGTCCGGCCGGTTCGATTCTCGTACGGATTGTCAACTATGTCAATTCGCTGCAGGATTTGCTGACCAACGGTATCGTTAACTTGCTGATCGACTGCGTGCAGCTGACAGGCATCATTATTATTTTGCTCATTTTTAATTTCAAGCTTGGCGCCGCCATTATGATTACCGTTCCCATCATGTTCCTTGTTTCAACCAAGCTGCGGGTAGCCATTCGCCGGGCTTGGCAGCTGGTGCAGATCCGCACTTCGCGGATTAACGCCCACTTGAACGAATGTATTCAGGGCATCAAGGTAACGCAGGCTTTCACGCAGGAGAAGGAAAACATCGCTTTCTTCGACCATATGAACGTCGACAATACGAAACATTGGAACCGCGCCTCCACGATGAACCAAAGTTTTAACCCGATCATCGAAGTCACGGGAGCCATCGGTTATTGCATCTTGTTCTGGTACGGGGCTTACCTCATCCAGCAGGGGGAAATTACGGTGGGGCTGCTTGTCGCATTCGCCAACTACATCGGCAACTTCTGGGAGCCGATCAACCGGCTTGGCCAGATGTATTCCAACTTGCTTGTCGCGATGGCTTCTTCGGAGCGGATTTTTGAATTTATCGATGAACAGCCCTCTGTTCCCGAGAAGAAAAATCCGAGCGAACTGCCGCCCGCCAAGGGAGACATCCGCTTCGAAAATGTAGTGTTTGAATATGAGCCGGGCCGGCGGGCGTTAAAGGGGCTTAACCTGGACGTCAGCGCCGGGCAATCCATTGCCCTGGTAGGCCATACCGGTTCAGGCAAAAGCACGATCATCAACCTGCTCTGCCGCTTCTACGATGTAACAAGCGGAAGTATTACGATCGACGGTCACGATATTCGCGATGTGTCATTGAACAGCTTGCGTTCGCAGGTCGGCATCGTGCTGCAGGATACGTTTATTTTCTCCGGCACGATCCGCGACAATATCCGTTTCGGCCGGCTTAACGCCACCGACGAAGAGGTGGAGCAAGCAGCAAAGGCGGTCAGAGCGCACGATTTTATCGCAAAATTGCCCAGCGGCTACGATACCGAAGTGCAGGAGCGCGGTAACGTGCTGTCGATGGGGCAGCGCCAGCTGATCTCGTTTGCCAGAGCGCTGCTCGCTGATCCGCGCATTCTCATCTTGGATGAAGCGACGGCCAGCATCGATACCGAAACGGAGCTGAAAATTCAAGAGGCGCTGAAAACGCTGCTTAAGGGCCGCACGTCCTTTATTATTGCACACCGCCTGTCGACGATCCGGGGAGCCGACAATATCGTGGTCATGGACCACGGAGAGCTGATGGAAATGGGCGATCACAGCCAGCTGATGGAGCATAAAGGGATTTATCACGGCTTGATCCAAGCGCAGTACAAATTTTTAAAAGAAGTGATTTAATCTAGGGCCGTCTCTTGCAAAAGGAGGCGGCTTGTTTTAGAATAAAATAGGAACATATGATCCTATTTGATCATCCTAAGCATGAAACTGGCAATTCCGCTTAACACTACTAGCGGAGTTGTTTTTTTGTCCATTCCCGCTGGCACATATTTGCAAAATCGGATCAGAAGCTTTACTCTT
This sequence comes from Paenibacillus thalictri, assembly GCF_004307995.1. Classification (GTDB taxonomy): domain Bacteria; phylum Bacillota; class Bacilli; order Paenibacillales; family NBRC-103111; genus Paenibacillus_AF; species Paenibacillus_AF thalictri. The sequence goes on from NZ_SIRE01000044.1 coordinate 6,327, forward strand.
GAACTATTGTTATGCATGTTTCACTTCAAGCTTGAGCTGTCGGGGGGACCATCGGTGAAATCGACAAAATGGATGTGGCGTACAGTAGCAGTTTGCGCCGTTCTTGCAACGGCCCTTTGTATTTTCGGATTTGTATATGGCGTAAATCAGATTATGTACCCAAAGGCATCCGCCGGTTTGCTGCAGCAGCAGCCTGCCGAAGAGGCCAAAAAAGCGGAACCGCTGGCGGACAAGCAGCAGGTCCGGATCGTGGCGTTGGGCGATTCTCTAACATCCGGAACGGGCGATTTGTCGGGAAAAGGTTATGTCGGACAAGTCCGCGACAAGCTGGAGAAACAGCTTGGCAAACCGGTATTTGTCTACAACAATTATGCCGTGCCGGGCTACCGCACCAAAGACGTGCTGACCGCTATCGATACGAAGAAGGATATGTCCGCGGCGCTCAAAGAAGCCGATCTTATCATGCTGACGATCGGCGGCAACGATTTATTTGAGGGCGGTACAGGCGTATTCGATCAAAGCAGCCAAGGTTTTAACGCCCAGGCCGCGGCAGAACGGATGCCGGAGGCGCTGAAGCGGCTCGAGACGATTCTCGACTATGTCGCCAAGCAGAACGATCAGGCGCCGATTTTTTATATCGGCTTGTATCATCCGTTTTTGGATATGGATCCGGCGCGGGAAGGGTCGGCGGTTGTTCAGAAATGGAATCAGGCGGCCTTCGAAATCGCGAATAAATATCCTCACATGATCATGGTGCCGACCTACGATTTGTTCGAATTGAACCTGAACAAATACCTTTACAGCGATCACTTTCATCCGAACCAGGACGGTTATGAGCGGATTGCCGAGCGGGTCGCTCAGATTTTGAAATAATGCGAAGAGGGGGCCTTCAGCTTGATGCATGAACGTGAAGTCGTCTTGTCCGTCAACCGGCTGCGCAAAAAACTAAGCGGCAAGTGGATCATAAAAGGCATTTCTTTTGAAGTGTACGCAGGAGAAATCTTTGGTTTTCTTGGTCCGAACGGCTCCGGGAAAACAACAACGATCCGGATGCTTGTCGATTTGATCGAACCTACGGAAGGCAGTGTGGAGATTTGCGGTTATGACGTGCACAAAGCTCATAACCAAGCGCTGCGAAATGTAGGTTGTATCGTGGAAAATCCGGAGTTGTATTCGTATTTGTCGGGCTGGGAGAACTTGGAGCATTTCGCCCGCATGCTGCCCGGCGTCGGCCAGCAGCGCATTCAGGAAGTGGTCGATATTGTCGGGATGGATCAGCGTATCCATGACAAGGTGCGCACTTATTCGCTGGGTATGCGGCAGCGGCTTGGAATCGCGCAGGCGCTGCTCGGGTATCCTAAACTTCTGATTTTGGATGAGCCGACCAATGGTTTGGATCCTCAAGGCATTAAAGAGATGCGTGAATTTATTAAACGGCTTGCCGCCACGGGTTTAAGCCTATTTGTGTCCAGTCATTTGCTCAGCGAAATCCAGATGATGTGCGATAGGGTGGCGATCATTAGCCATGGCGAGGTACTGCAGGTCGGCGAAGTCGATACGCTAATCGCACAAGCCGGCGGCAGGGTCGTATGGAACGTGCAGCCTGTCGAGCAGGCATTGTCCGTTTTTGCCGCAAACGATCATATTCAGGTTGCGGGACCGGTGAGTGCGGACGACTCCGGTGCCGGCGTTCATACCGTAACAACCCAGATGAATGAAGCGGACATTCCCGATTTGACCGCACAGATGGTGGCTGCCGGTGTCCGCATATATGGAGTGGAGACGAGAAATCCGACGCTGGAGGATTTGTTCCTGAACTTGACGGAGGGTGAGCGAATTGGGTAGCATATATCCGTTAATCCAAAACGAAAGTATTAAAATGCTCAAAAAAAAGCGGTTTTTGGTCGTGCTGCTTATTTTGGCCGCACTTATTCCGATGTTTACTTATGCGCAGTTCAAAGTATCGCAAAGCAATCTGAAGCAGTTCGGAACGGCGGATTGGCGTGTGGAGCTGCGGCAAAAAATTACGGATTATACGCGCAGCATTGGCAGCAACCGCGTTCCCGAAGAATGGAAGCAGTGGCGGCGCGTTGAGGTCAGCCGGCTGCAGTATTATTTGGACCGCGACATTAACCCTTCGGCGCCCAATGCGGTGACGTTTACGGTCGAGTTCATTAAAAACGCCATTAACCTGTTTATCCCGTTGATGGTCATGGTTATCGCATCCGACCTTGTGTCCTCCGAACATTCGAACGGAACGATTAAGCTGCTGCTAACCAGGCCGGTCGAACGATGGAAAATATTGCTAAGCAAGCTAATTACGCTTATCCTATTCATATCACTCACCGTATTATCGACGGCTGCTTTATGTTATTTGATTTCTGGTATCATATTCGGGTATGGTGGATGGGACATGCCTTTGTTTATTGGCTTCAAGGTGGCGGGTACGGAGCTTGATTTCAGCACAGTCCGGCCTGTCGGACAATGGTTGTATCTCATTATCGAATTCGGCCTCGTCTGGTTTGCGGCGCTGATCATCGGGGTGATGTCGCTGATGATTTCCGTGCTGGTGAGAAGCACCGCGGCGGGTATGGGCATCATGCTGGCGCTGATCATTGCCGGCACGATTTTGACGAATATGGTATCGTCTTGGGAGACGGCCAAATATTTGTTTATGGTCAATTTACGCTTAACGGACTACTTATCCGGCGCAATGCCGCCGATCAAAGGAATGAGCCTGGGATTCTCGTTAACCGTGCTTTCCATATGGGGAATTGCCTCGATTATCACCTCTTTTTGGGTATTTACGAAAAAAGACATCTTGAACTAGTCGGGATGAATGCATATAATGCACAATAGAACGTGTAACAAATAAGAAACAATTTCCAAGGATCGAAAATCAAGGATTCGTGACAACACGTAAGCCTTTGGTTTTTCGTCCGGACAGGATATTTTATTTAGGGGGAACCTCAATGCCCGAGCAGATCGACATATTTCCGAACACAGAAGCCCAAGCTTCCGACTACGGCGCAGACGACATTCAGGTTCTGGAGGGGCTCGTCGCTGTTCGCAAAAGGCCGGGCATGTATATTGGCAGCACCAGCTCTTCCGGCCTGCACCATCTTGTGTGGGAAATCGTAGATAATGCCGTGGACGAGCATTTGGCGAAATTTTGCTCGAAAATCGATGTAACGATACATAAAGATAACTCCGTCACCGTGACGGACAACGGCCGCGGCATTCCGACAGGGATGCACAAGGCGGGCATACCGACACCGCAAGTCGTCTTTACGATGCTGCATGCGGGGGGCAAATTCGGAGGCAACGGCTACAAAAAATCAGGCGGCCTTCACGGCGTCGGCGCATCCGTTACCAACGCGTTGTCCGAATGGCTGGAAGTCGTCATTTACCGTGAAGGCAAGACGCATCGCCAGCGGTTCGAATATTGGACCGGCCCGGACGGCAAGGAGCATGTCGGGGAACCGGTAACGGGTCTTGAAATTACGGGGAATACAAATAAAACCGGCACCAAAGTGACGTTTAAGCCGGACAAACGTGTTTTCCAAAACGGCATAGCGCTGAGCTACGATACGTTGTCCGAACGTCTGCAGGAAATCGCCTTTTTGAACTCCGGTCTGCAGGTGCATTTGAAAGATGAGCGCGCGGACAAAGAAGAAACCTTTCAATACGACGGCGGAGCCAGTCAATTCGTACAGTTTCTGAACGAAGAAAAGACGGTGCTGCACGATGTGATTCATTTTATGTCGGAGAAAGACGATATCGAGGTGGAAGTGGCGCTGCAGTACAATGACGGCTACACCGAAACGATTGTTTCTTTCGTCAACTCGATTCCGACCCGGGGCGGCGGCACGCATGAGACCGGGTTTAAAACCGCTTATACGCGCGTGCTGAACGATTATGCCCGGAAAAACGCCTTTTTGAAAGAAAAGGAGAAAAATTTGGACGGCCAGGATTTGCGCGAAGGCATGATGACCGTCATCAATGTGAAGATGGGCGAAGTCGAATTTGTCGGACAGACGAAGGACCAGCTTGGCAGCGCCTCGGCGCGCAGCGCGGTTGATTCGGTTGTAGCCGAGAAGATGGCCGTTTTCCTTGAGGAAAACCCGCAAACCGCGCAATTGATCATGAGAAAAGCGATTCAGTCGGCCAAAGCCCGCGAAGCGGCGCGTAAAGCCCGTGAGGAAGTGCGGAGCGGCAAGAAGGGCAAAAGCGAAAGCTCCAACTTGAACGGCAAGCTGACGCCGGCTCAATCCAAGGATTACACCCGCACCGAGCTGTTTATCGTGGAGGGCGACTCCGCGGGCGGTTCGGCCAAGCAGGGGCGGGATTCGAAATACCAGGCGATTCTGCCGCTGAAGGGCAAGCCGATGAATCCGGAGAAAGCCAAGCTGCTCGACATCATGCGCAACGAGGAGTATAAAGCGATTATTTCCGCCATTGGCGCAGGGGTTGGCCCCGAATTCGACCAATCCGAAAGCAACTATAGCAAAATCATCATTATGACCGATGCGGATACGGACGGCGCGCATATCCAAGTGCTGCTGCTGACATTTTTTTACCGGTACATGAAACCGCTCATTGACAACGGCAAAGTATATATCGCCCAGCCGCCGCTGTATAAAGTGACCAAAAAATCGGGCAAAACAAGCAATATCAGGTATGCTTGGACCGATGAGCAGCTCAGCGCTTTGACCAAGGAAATGGGCAAAAACCTGGAACTGCAGCGTTACAAGGGACTTGGCGAGATGAACCCCGACCAGCTGTGGGAAACAACGATGAATCCGGAATCCCGCACTTTGCTTCAGGTGCAGATCGAGGATGCGGCGAAAGCGGAAAGAAGGGTATCGACGTTAATGGGCGACAAGGTGGATCCGCGCAAGCGCTGGATTATCGAAAACGTCGATTTCACCGAATTCGAGGAGTAGACGCCTATGTCCGGGTGTCCGTGCAGTAGACCGCGCGGAATAAACGCCGGCTGCGCGAATTTGCAGGATAAAAGGCAACGTTATCGACAGGAGAGGTGTAAGTGAGCATACTCGAGAATTTTTTACCCGCGTATCTCGAAGAAATGGTTGGCGACCGGTTCGGCCGCTACTCTAAATATATTATTCAGGACCGAGCGATCCCCGATGTGCGGGACGGTCTGAAGCCGGTGCAGCGGCGCATATTGTATGCGATGTACGATGCCGGCAATACGCCGGACAAGCAGTACCGCAAATCGGCCAAAACCGTCGGCGACGTCATGGGCAACTACCATCCGCATGGCGATTCCTCGATCTATGACGGCATGGTGCGAATGGCTCAGCCATGGAAAATGGGCCATATGCTTGTGGATGGACACGGCAACTGGGGATCGATCGACGATGACCCGCCCGCCGCTATGCGGTATACCGAAGCAAGGCTGTCGGAGATTGCGATGGAACTGCTGCGCGATATCGAGAAACGCACTGTGCAATTTAAAGATAACTTCGATAATTCCACGAAGGAGCCGGTTGTGCTGCCTTCGCGTTTTCCAAATTTGCTTGTTAATGGGGTTAGCGGCATATCCGCCGGTTTTGCAACGGAAATTCCCCCGCATAACTTGCGTGAGGTTATCGATGCCTGCATTGCGCTGATGGACAATCCCGATCAATCCCTTGAGGATCTGATGGGCATCGTCAAAGGTCCCGATTTTCCCACCGGCGGCATTATTATGGGCGAAGAAGGAATCCGCGACGCATATCGTACCGGCAAAGGCCGGATTTACGTTCGCTCCAAAACGGATATTGAAGACCTGCGCGGCGGTAAACAGCAGATCGTTATTACGGAGATTCCTTACCAGGTCGTCAAGTCGCGGCTGGTTACGGCGATGGAAAATATCCGTCTGGAGAAAAAAATCGAAGGTATCGCCGAGGTGCGCGACGAAAGCGGCCGCAATGGTCTGCGGATCGTGGTAGAGCTGAAGAAAGAAGCCGATGCGCAAGGCATTTTGGCCTATTTGTTCAAGAAAACCGATCTTCAGGTGACCTACAATTTCAACATGGTCGCCATTGTCAACAAGACGCCGAAACAACTCGGCCTGCTGGACATTCTTCGCGCTTATATCGAGCACCAGAAGGAAGTTGTGACATTCCGTTCGCGTTATGAGCTGGAAAAAGCGGAAGACCGCGCCCATGTGCTTGAAGGTTTGGTGAAGGCGCTCAATATTTTGGACGAAGTGATCGCCACGATCAAAGCTTCCAAAAACCGCCAGGACGCGCAAAACAACTTGGTGCAGCAATATGGATTCACCGAACGCCAAGCCGATGCGATTCTGACTTTGCAATTATACCGGCTGACGAATCTGGAGATTCATTCACTGGAAAAAGAGCACAAGGAAGCGATGAAAACGATCGCGTACTTGCAAGGTATCTTGTCCAGCACCAAGAAGCTGCTTGGCGTCATCAAGGAGGAAATAACGGGAATCCGCAATAAATACGGGATTGACCGGCGTTCCGACATACAAGGCGAAGTCGAAGAGCTGAAGGTCAACCTGGAAGTGATGGTGACGGCGGAGGATGTGTACGTGACCTTGTCCAACGAGGGCTACATCAAGCGGACAAGCAAGCTGTCGTTCACCCGTTCAGGCGGCGAGATCGAAAACACCGGCGTCAAAGAAGGCGACTATGTGCGCCATCTGCTGGAGGTCAACACGCTGGAGAGCCTGATGATTTTCACCCAGAAAGGCCAGTATTATTTACTTCCCGTACATCAGGTGCCCGAATACAAGTGGAAGGAAAACGGTACGGCGATCGTCAACGTCATCCCGATTCCGAAAGATGACCGGATCGTTAATGTCATTCCGATCAAAGATTTTGAGGATCCCGGCAAATCCGTTGTGTTTGTTACGAAAAACGGCCAGGTCAAACGCACCGAGCTGAAGGAGTATATGACCAACCGCACGACCGGCATCGTGGCCTGCAAGCTGGGTGAAGGCGACGCCGTTATCGATGTGAGGTTGAGCCAGAACAATAAGGAGATTCTGCTTGTTACGAAGCTGGGGCTCAGCATCCGTTTCCGCGAAGATGAAGTGAATCCGATGGGCCGTGCTGCCGCGGGCGTAAGAGGTATTCAACTGAAGGAAGACGATGAAGTCATCGCTTCCGAGTGGGTGGAGGGCGAGGAGGGAGAAGTGTTCGTCATCTCCGATCTTGGTTACGCCAAACGTTCGCTGCTGATGGATTACTCCGTGCAAGGACGGGGCGGCAAAGGGATCTTTACCTTCGAATTCAAAGAGGGCAAGCGGGTCAAACCAAACGGCTCCAGACTCGTTCGAGCTTTTGCAGTCAAAGAAGCGTTCCACCTGGTTGCGGTACTGGGAAGCGGGCCGAAAATTACGATCTATACCGAAGACGGTCCGATCGAAGAACGCAAATCGTTCGGGAAGCAGATTGTTGCCGTGGATAAAAACGATGCGATCACCGACGTGCTCCGGCTGTCTTAATCATAACTTGAATATTCGCTTTCCAGCTTGTTAGCCAGCTGAAGCGCCAGTTCCAAGACGACCCACAACGGAACAAGCTCATCCAGCTTGTGCATCCATTGCGGGTCGTTTATTATGCCTTTCTCCAGAGCTTTTTCCGCAATTTTTATTTTCCATTCCTCCATTACAGAACGCTCCTTTACTCAAAGTGAATGTTCAAACTTCGTGATCAAAAGACGACTTTTTGAGCAACCTCTCAAAAAAAAATTTTTTTCGGCGGGCCGCAAATACGACAAGCCTCAACAGTGCGTCATCCGCCTATATGGCAGTATATGTAGAATCGGGTCAAACGGTACTTTTTTTTGGCTAGGCTTGTCCTAAAATGTTAACGGGATTAACCTTTTTTTCGCGCGAAAACCTTGGTATAATAAAGGAAAAGTCTGGTTCTACAGGAGATGATATTGTGATATCGAGCGATTTTGTCAAAGTTTGGTCCAAGCTCTCCAAAGAAATACATACGTATATGGATTCCCAGCTTTCGCCCGCACTGACCGAAGGGCAGCTTAACGTGCTGGAACTGTTATCCTCGAACGACCGCATGAAACCATCCGATTTTATCGATTATTTGGCAACGACTCCTGCCGCGATTACGACGCTGCTTGACCGCATGGAAAAAGGCGAGCTGATCGTCAGAGAAAGGGACGAGAAGGACCGCCGCATCGTGTGGGTCATCATGACCGAAAAAGGCCAGCGGGAATGCGCGCGGGGACTGGGACTCCGCGAAGAGTTCATTCGCCAATATTTAAGCCGCATCTCCTCCCATAACCAGCAGCTGCTCGTTTATTTGCTCGGGAAGATGGCGGGTTGAACGGCAAAAAAGCCGGAACCCGAAGGTCCGGCTGGTATGAAGGAACACGATAAGTGAGACTTGCTGCAATCACTCAATCATTCGCTTTATTCGGCGCCGCCAATCAGTTCCCGGTTCCACAACGTCCAAGGCTCCTCTTCGGGAGGCAGCGACGTGAAGCTCAGCGGTTCTTTGGTCGTAGGGTGTTCAAAGCTTAAATGCGTCGCCCATAACGCGATTTGCTGGCCAGGACGGTTTACCGCCGCGCCGTAACGCTGATCGCCGTATAACGGGCAGCCGATCGTTTGAAATTGGACGCGGATTTGATGCGGCCGGCCTGTATGCAGATGCACGCGGACAAGGGACAAGCCCCCGGAGGAAGCAAGCACGCGGTAATCGAGAATCGCCTCTTTGGCGCCTTCTGTTCCCGGCGGCACGGAGGTTACGGTGTTCGTCCGCGTGTCTTTGAGCAAATAATGCTTCAGCGTGTCTTGCGGGGCCTGGGGTTTGCCGCGGACAACCGCTGTGTACGTTTTGCTGATGGAGCGTGTTCTGACCGCATCGGACAGTCTGGAGGCGGCCTTCGACGTTTTGGCGAACACCATCGCCCCGCCGACCGGACGGTCCAGTCTGTGCACCAAGCCGAGGTACACGTTGCCGGGTTTGCTGTATCGCTGCTTCAAATCGTCTTTGAGGAAACTTAGCAAATCCGGGTCTCGGGATTCGTCTTCTTGTGTTGGCATATTAACCGGTTTGACAACGACAAGCAGATGGTTGTCTTCGTACAGAATCGGAACGCTGGGAAAAGCGGAGGAAGGCACGGTTAGGCCTCCCATCGTCCCAAAATCCCGCAAGGCAGCGATAAGCCGGATTTGGTGATCGGAAGTCCAATCTCTCCGCTTGTGATCGTGCCTTGGAATTTGCGGCCCAAAGATAAGCTCAGCACGTTGGTCAGCACACTTGCCGACAAGCCGGTCGTATACGAATTAATCAGGAAAAATAACGGTTGATCCGTTAAGATGCTCATGCAGGATTCGATAAACGGATACAAGTCGGTTTCGAGTTTCCACGTTTCGCCGTTCGGCCCGCGTCCGTAAGAGGGCGGGTCCATGATAATGGCATCGTATTTGCTGCCGCGCCGCTGTTCGCGCTGCACGAACTTAAACACGTCGTCGGTAATAAAACGGACCGGACGGTCGCCGAGGCCCGACAGGTGCAGGTTTTCTTTGGCCCATTGTACAACGCCCTTGGAAGCGTCGACGTGGCATACGTCCGCGCCGGCGTAAGCACAAGCGACAGAAGCTCCGCCCGTATAGGCAAACAGGTTAAGCACACGGATTTTTCGGCCGGAATGGGCGATTTTATCCATCATCCATCTCCAGTTCACGGCTTGCTCCGGGAACAAACCCGTATGCTTAAAGCCTGTCGGCTTAATGTAGAACTGAAGCTGGTCATAACGAATCGTCCAGCGCTCCGGGATACTTTGGCGGTATTCCCATTCGCCGCCGCCGCTGGAGCTGCGATGGTAATGCGCGTCGGCATTTTTCCATTCGCCGGTTTCCTTGACGATAGGCCATATAATCTGCGGATCCGGCCGGCGCAGCACCACATTGCCCCAGCGCTCGAGCTTCTCGCCGCTGCCAGTATCTATCAATTCGTAATCCATCCAATCCTGAGCTGCAAACATATGTGAAAATTCCTTCTTTCGTTCATGTTCTAGTGTCCAACTTCATATTGTACATGATGTGGCAGAAGAATACAAAATCCCCCTGTATAGGAGGCCACTGAAAAAAAGAACGCTGCATGAGCGAATCATGCTTACGATCGCCCATTGTCCCCAAATTTCTTGAATAGTACCTGCTTGTAGCAGGTGAAATTCGGGGACAAAAGCGAACGCTGATGCTTCTCCAGCATGATTTCGCTCACTCCGCTACTTTTTCGGTAGTCCCAGGGGCCTTGGCTCCGGTAACGATTCGGGGCGTTTTACCGCAAAAAAAGCCGCACAAGGCGGCTTAAGAATGCGGCGTTTTACTTCGGCATCGTGATGTTTTGAATGATTTCGTTTAATTCGCCGCCCATAAAGCTATTGTACTCGCTGCTAACCGTTTGGGCTTTCAGCTCGTCCTTCACTTCTTCAAACGGCATATTTTTGCGCAGCTCCACTCTCATGACATGGTAGCCGTAATCGGTTTCCACCGGATCGCTGACTTGGTTTAATTCCAGCGTCAGAGCCGCTTGGCGGAACGGAGCGACCCAATTGTTAACGGGAGCATTTTCGTATAAACCGCCGTTTTGCTTGGAGCCGGGATCATCGGAATACTCTCCGGCGAGCTTGGCAAAATCCGCGCCGTTCTTTAATTTGTCTTCGACTTCCTGGGCGCGTTTCAAGGCGTCATCTTTCGATCTTGCCTTGCCGTCGCTGTCCGTGAAGCCGATCAGGATGTGGCGAACCGATGCCATCGTATATTCGCCTTTCTGAAATTTGATCGAGTAGTCGTACAGCGATTGAAGCCGTTCGTCGGTTGCTTTCAGTTCCAGCACTTTCTGCGCTGTGATCGCTCCCGTAATGTACTGCTTGAGGTCGTCTTCTTGAAGTCCTGCATCCTTTAACTGCCCGGCGAAGTCGACGGTGCTTTGACTTGCAAAATACTCTTTGATCTGTTTGAGATGCTCGTCAACAATGGGAGTCACCTCGTTTTTGATGTCATCGGTGGCGCGGTCGCTTAATACGCGGTAGCTAATCATCTGTCTCAACAGATTTTCCTTGTAATTCGACGTGCTCTCGCGTGGTTTGTTGCTTGGATCAAGGAAGCTGATCACGGATACGTACCGGCTTAGCTCGCCCCATGTGACGGTACCGCTCTTATACGTGGCGACAACGGCCTTATCGTATTTGCCGATCCAGATCGTTTCGTTCTCGGGATCCCAGTTCACGTCTTTACCCAGCGCTTCGCTGAGAAAACGGATCGGTACATAGGTTGTGCCGTCATACACGATGCTTTGCTGATCATCCGGCTGCGCGATTTCTTTCCCGTCGAACATAAATTTCAGCTTTTTCATGACTACGTCTATTTGTGCGCTATCTGCAAAAGCGATGGAGCCGCTCAGCATGACGCCGACGGACATGCCAATAATCATACCTTTTAATTTGTCTTTCACTTTGTCACTTCCACCTTTCGTATCGATCCTTAAACTATTCTCCTTTATGGCTGTGAAATCCTCCTTTTTTGTCGATTAGTGCGAAAATTTGTGAAAAACTCGTGAAAATGGCGTGGATGGAAAGGAATTTTACATAGCGATGTAGTATTTGTGATATGAGGAATCCAATCCACTTCCTAAAGGGGATGACACCATGGAAAGCTTATTCCCGAGCGCCGAAGACTTGCGTTTATTTCATGAGGGCGGTTTGCATGACAGCTACCGCGTATTCGGAGCGCACCTGATGACGTGGAACGGCATCTCCGGTGTCCGATTTACCGTCTGGGCTCCGCATGCGAGCGCGGTTCGCATCGCAGGTGATTTTAACCTGTGGGACGGCCGCAGCCATCCGTTGAAGCGAATCACCGCAAATGGCGTGTGGTTTGCTTTTATCCCAGGGGTTAGGGAGGGGGACTTGTACAAGTATGAGCTGGAAACCTCAAACGGCACGCTGAACTGGAAAGCCGATCCTTACGCGTTTTACTCCGAACTCAGGCCCGGCACCGCATCCCGTGTTTATGAGCTGGGCGGTTACGAGTGGAACGACCGCGAATGGAGAAACAAGAAATCCGCGGCTTCCCCTTATCATGAACCGATGCTGATTTACGAGGTGCATCTGGGTACATGGAAAAAGGACAAAGACGGCAACAGTTTATCGTACCGTGAGCTCGCTGACGATCTTGTGCGTTACGCGGCGGAGATGGGTTTCACCCACATTGAGCTGCTGCCGTTGTCGGAGCATCCGTACGACCGATCCTGGGGATATCAGGCCACGGGATATTATTCGGTCACGAGCCGGTTCGGCGAACCCAAAGATTTCATGTATTTGGTCGACCGCTGTCATCAAAGCGGGATCGGCGTCATCATGGACTGGGTGCCCGGGCATTTCGTCAAAGATGAACACGGATTGCGCCGTTTTGACGGCGAGCCGCTGTACGAGCCTGCGGATTCCAGACTTGCGGAGAAAAAAGAATGGGGGACGCTGGCCTTTGATTTTTCCCGGCCGGAGGTTGTCAGTTTCTTGATCTCGAACGCTTTGTTCTGGATGGAGCAATTTCATATCGACGGGCTTCGCGTGGATGCGGTGGCCAGTATGTTGTACCTCAATTTTTGCAAACCGCCTGAGGACTGGGTAACCAATTCGCAGGGCGGATACGAGAACCTGCAAGCCGTCCGTTTCTTGCAAACGCTGAATGAAACGGTATTCTCCCGTTTCCCGGACACGCTGATGATGGCCGAGGATTCCAGCGATTGGCCGCTTGTGACGGCGCCGGTATATGCCGGAGGGCTTGGTTTTAATTACAAGTGGAACATGGGCTGGATGAACGATTTGCTTGCCTTTATGGAACTTGATCCGCTGTTCCGCAAGAACAGCCATCAGAAGTTGACGTTCTCGTTTATGTACACATTTACGGAAAATTACGTGCTCCCTTTGTCTCATGACGAGGTGGTGCACGGTAAAAAATCTTTGTTAAATAAAATGCCCGGCGATTATTGGCAAAAATTCGCCAATTTGCGCGCACTGTACGGTTATATGATGGCCCATCCCGGTAAGAAGCTGCTTTTTATGGGCGGTGAATTCGGTCAGTTTGACGAGTGGAAAGATCTGGAGGATGTGGACTGGGAAATGATCGAGCAATACGACAGCCACCGGAGCATGTTGCGTTATACCCGCGATATCAATCACTTTTACCTGCAAGAACGGTCTTTATGGGAGCTGGACCATCACCCGGACGGCTTTCAATGGATCGATCCTCACGACGACTCCCAGAGCATTGTTACCTACATGAGAAAAGCCAAACAGCAGGACGATTACCTCATCTTTGTTTGCAATTTTACTCCCGAATTTCACGCCGATTACCGAATTGGCGTACCGGAGCAGATCCGGTACAAAGAACTGTTCAACAGCGATTTGCCGCAATACGGAGGCTCCGGCCTGCAAAATTCCGGACTTCTTGAAGCGGAAGCGATCCCGTGGCACAACCAGCCGTATAGTGTCCGCATTGCCGTGCCGCCGCTTTCCGCCGTTTGGTTCAAACCTGAGCGCACACGGAAAAGATCGGCCCGCAAAACCAAAACAAAGGTATAGTCCCTACAAAGACCCGCCGGTTCAGGCAAACCGATAAGGAGGCGTTCTCGATGCGCAGTAAACAATGTGTAGCCATGCTGCTTGCAGGCGGCGAAGGAAGAAGACTCGGCCAGCTGACCAAAAATTTGGCGAAACCCGCCGTTCATTTTGGCGGCAAATACCGGATTATCGATTTTACGCTTAGCAATTGCACCAACTCCGGCATCGATACGGTCGGCGTGCTGACCCAATACCAGCCGCTTGTGCTGAATTCTTATATCGGGATCGGCACCCCATGGGACTTGGACCGCAAAAACGGCGGCGTCTCCGTGCTGCCTCCATTCGTCGAGCAGGGCGGAGGAGACTGGTATCAAGGAACGGCCAACGCCATTTACCGCAACATCCCTTTTATCGAGCAGTACAATCCGGAATATGTGTTAGTCATATCCGGAGATCACATATATAAGATGGACTATGATTTGATGCTGGATTTTCATAAGCGCAAGGGAGCGGAAGCGACAATCGCCGTCATTGAGGTCAAATGGGAGGAAGCAAGCCGCTTTGGCATCATGAGCACGGACGACGATGACCGGATTATCGAATTCGCCGAGAAACCGAAGGAACCGAAGAGCAATTTGGCGTCGATGGGCATTTATATTTTTAATTGGGCTACGCTGAAGTCGTATCTGGTCAAAGATGAGGAAAATGCGCAATCCAGCAAAGATTTCGGCAAAGACGTCATTCCCCACATGCTGCGCGACCAAATCGGTCTGTACGCTTACCCGTTTCAAGGTTACTGGAAAGATGTCGGTACGATTGAAAGCTTGTGGGAAGCGAATATGGACCTGCTCGAGAACGAACCGGACTTTAATCTGAACGACCGCAGCTGGCGTATCTATTCGGTAAACTATTGCCAGCCCGGCCAGTACATTGCGCCTCAAGCGCTAGTGCGGCGTTCTTTGGTTAACGAAGGCTGCTGCGTGTTTGGCGATGTCGACCATTCGGTACTGTTCTACGGCGTGGAAACGGGCGAGGGCAGTATCGTCAAAGACTCGGTCATCATGCCCGGTGTATCCATCGGCAAAAACGCCCGGATCTATAAGGCGATTATCGGCGAAGGCACGGTCGTCGACGATGGCGTCACGATCGGCAATCCGGACGGCAGCGGGGACATTATTTTGATCGGCGGAAACGAACATATCAGCTTGACGACGGCGAAAGGGTGAGTAAACATGAGACGATTAATGGGTGTTATCAATTTGGTTAACGAACCGGACGATTTGGAGGAATTGACGTATCACCGCTGCTTGGCGTCCGTACCGTTCGGCGCAAGATACCGGCTGATCGATTTTCCGCTCTCCAACATGGTTAATTCCGGCATTGAGAACGTAGCCTTGTTTACTCAGCACAAATACCGCTCGCTGATGGACCATCTCGGATCGGGAAAAGAATGGGATCTCGACCGTAAACGGGGCGGCTTGTTCCTGCTGCCCGCCGTGCTTCACGAAACGACCGGCATGGCCCGCGGCGACTTGTTCCAGTTCTACAGCCACCGCGATTACTTCTATCGGGGCAAAGAAGAGTATGTCGTCATTTCCCGCAGCCATGTCGTCTGCAACATCGATTTCAACAAGGTGCTGGATTACCATCTGGATCATACTGCCGACATTACTGTCGTGTACAAAAAAGCGGAGAACGACGAAGGCGGCAAGTTCCGCCGGCTGGCGGTTAAAGAGAGCGGCCAGGTCACGCTGATGGAAGACCATACGGGCCGGCTGCGCACGGATAATGTCTCAATGGAAATGTTCATAATGAGCAAGGAGCTGCTGCTGGATATGGTGGAATCTTGCTTGGCGCAAGGCTACGATCATCTCGTCCGCGACGGCATCATGAAAAATATCGACAAGCTGAGTGTGTACGGTTATCTTCATGAAGGCCATTCGGCTATTGTCAATACGATTCAAAGCTACTACAAACACAGCATGCAATTGCTGAACCCGCGCATCTGGCGGGAGCTGTTCTTTCAGAAGAACCTGGTCTACACCAAGGTCAAGGACGAACCTCCGGCCAAATATTTGGACAGCGCGGCGGCGCGGAATTCGCTGATCGCCAACGGCTGCGTCATCGAAGGGAAAGTGGAGAACAGCATCTTGTTCCGCGGCGTGAAAATACGCAAGGGCGCTTATGTGAAAAACAGCATCATTTTGCAAAACTGCGAAATCGAAGAAAATGTCATCATCGAAAATTCGATTCTTGACAAAGACGTCTTTATCAGCCGGGGCCGCGTGCTTACGGGCGACAACAAGGCGCCGTTCATCGCTTCCAAGACCAAGGTGATTTAAAGCATTGTAGGTTCTTGCAACCTACTTGTTGCTGAAAGCCGACTTTTTGAACTCGCACTTAAATATAGAGAACAAATCGGGGGAGTGGAAGCAGATGAAAATCTTATTTGCAGCATCAGAAGCGGTGCCTTTTATCAAAACGGGCGGACTTGCCGACGTGATCGGCTCGCTGCCGAAAGAGCTGGCCAAGCTGGGGGCGGATGTGTATGTGATCCTGCCTAAATACGGGGACATTCCGTCCCAGTATACCGAGCAGATGGAAACGGTAGCCGAGTTTCAAATCGAATTGGGCTGGCGCACATTGTATTGCGGCATTCAAAGCTTGCGTTATGAAGGAACGACCTTCTATTTCATCGACAACGAATTTTATTACCGCCGCCAAGGCTGCTACGGTTACGGGGACGATGCGGAACGGTTCGCCTTCTACTGCAAGGCTGTGCTTGAATCGCTGCAGCATATCGATTTGCTGCCTGACATCATCCACTGCCACGATTGGCAGGCCGGCATGATCCCGGTTCTGCTGAAGGCGCATTACAGCTGGCAAGAGCCATATCGGCACATTAAAACGATGTTTACGATTCATAACTTGAAATATCAAGGTGTTTTTGGCAAAGAACAATTGAAGGACTTCTTTTCTTTGGGCGATGAGCATTTCACGGGGACCGCTTTGGAAATCCATGGCGGAGCCAGTTTCTTGAAGGGCGGATTAAATTATTCGGACGTAATGACCACTGTCAGTCCGTCATATGCCGAGGAAATACAAACCCCGTATTACGGAGAAAACATGGACAGCTTGCTGCGAAGCCAATCGCACCGGCTGCACGGCATCGTCAACGGCATCGATTATCAGGAGTGGGACCCGATGACGGATGTTCACATCGAGGTCAACTACCGGGATTCCTTCAGCAAGAAGCTGCAAAACAAGATGAAACTTCAGGAGCGGCTTGGACTTCCGGTCAACAAGCAGGTGCCGCTCATCGCGCTGGTGACACGTCTTGTCGACCAGAAAGGGCTGGATCTGATTGACGGTGTGATCCATCAATTGCTGTCGATTGATGCGCAATGGGTGATTCTTGGCACGGGCGAATCCAAATTCGAACAAATGTTCCGCTGGGCGGCCAGCAGTTTTCCCGAGAAGGTGTCGGCGAATATCCTGTTTGATGAGGCGCTGGCCCATCAGATCTATGCGGGATCGGATTTGTTCCTGATGCCTTCCAAATTCGAGCCGTGCGGGATCGGCCAAATGATCGCCATGAGGTACCGCTCCGTTCCGATCGTCAGGGAAACGGGAGGTTTGCGCGACACGGTACAGGCCTACAACGAGGAAACCGGGGAAGGCACCGGCTTTAGCTTCGCTTATTACAATGCCCACGACATGCTGCATACCGTATATAGAGCCGTAGCGTATTATCAGGATGCGGATTTATGGACGGCGATCTTAAACAATATCAAAAAGAAAGATTTCAGCTGGCGTAAATCCGCTTCCGCTTATATGGCGCTGTACGAGCAGACAACCGGCGTATAGAGCCGCGCCAATTTGGGGAAATTAATGGAAACCCAAATTGGATGAGGTGAGCGTATGCCCATGCTTCGCATGTTTGGCATGATGCTGGTTTGTATAGCGGTGTTAGCGGCCTGCGGAGGAGCCAGCAAGGCCAAATCCGGCAGCGGCGGTTCCGGAGGGGGCGGTAATGGAAACATCATCGACCAGGAATCGGAGTTCCATTTGAAAACGCTGCAGGATATTCATCAATACAAGCAAAAGCAGGAAAAAAAGATTGAGCAGGAAAATAAGAAGAAACAGCAGCAGTATGAACAGCAAGGGGAAAAAGAGCAACAAAACGGGAGTAATAAGCAAGGTGGAAAAGAACAGCAGACCAGCAATAATAAACAAGGAAGTCAACAGCAAAGCGGGCAATGAAGCCAGCGCATAAAAAGACGCCGCCAAAAGCTGCATACGCAGTTCTTTGGCGGCGTCTTCGCACGAATTTGGGAGTGCCGCCCTTGGGGGACGGTGGCCACTGCAAAAGCGAACGCTGGCGCTTCTCCAGCATGATTTCGCTCACTCTGCTGCTTTTTCAGGGGTCCCGCAGAGATGGGCTCCTTTTTTTGTGTTAAGAGGGCTGCTTTTTTTATGCGCAAAGAGCATTAAAGGGCCGACAGTTAGACGGGCATTGGCGTATTCGTTGGTTTGGCATACCCTTTTTGATATGTCGCGTCGATGAACTGGCGGATTTCTTTGGCCGATTTCCCGTCCTGCTTGAGCTTGGCGGCGGTTACCGCAATTTCCATGCAGGTAACGCAGCGGGTTCCGTGGTCGTCCCAGACAACCGAGCCGTCAGGCAATACTTCCTTGATAAAGCAGTTTTGATTGCTCTGATGTCCTGCGCTTTCACCGCACCCGCAATAACAGGGCATCCATTTTAACATATCGGTATTTTGGGCGGCAAGCTGATACACCAGCCGAATTTCATCTTTTTGGTTTTTCAAAAAATCAGGCATCGCTTGAAGTGAAACGGTTTTCTCCTGCAAGTCCCCGCCGGGCGTCCGGTGAACGTGTTGTACGCCGGCTGTGGAATCGGGCTTACCGCAAGCGCTTAACGCTGCGGAGAGGAACAGGATGGAAGTGAACAAGGCAAGACGTTTTTTCATGACACACCCCATAAGCAGAACATTTATCTATATTATACCATAGTGGTGTATTGTATAAGTGTTTCAAATTTAAGAATTTTCGTCCGGTGAAGAGGGGAATGGAAAATTGTGTCGAAAACATTAAAAGAACGTCGGATTATGCACACAGAAGCTACTAAAGGGGTCTGATAGCAGGTATGAAAGGGATTCATTGGATCAGGAAGCAGCTGGCGCTGCGAATCGCTATGGTGGTAGTGGCGGTTATTTTCATCTTGTCAGCGGGATACGTCTATTTGCAGATCAGTAATATCAAAACAGCGGCTCAAGGCGTCATCACAAGTTACGGCACAAGGATGGCGGGCAGTTACGGCAAGCAAATGAATGTAGGGAAGCTGGAACCGTTTTTGAAAAATCCGAAAGAAGACGATACGTATTGGGCGATTCGGCAGGAGCTGAATGTATTCCGCGAGCAAATCGGAGCATTGTACGTTTATATAGTCAGAATCGACGATAACCGGCGTCCTCTTATCATCATTGACGGTCAACCGAAAGATTCGCCATCGGCTTCTCCGATCAATGAGGTTACGGACATTCCGGATGAGGCGGTCAGTTTGTTGTTGAAAGGGGAGGCCACCAGCTCCCAAGTGATCGATAACCCGCAGTATGGTAAATACATTTCCTCGTATACACCGCTGAAGGGAGCGGATGGGTCGGTCATAGGCGTGCTGGGCATCGATACGGAAGCGGCGGTTATCGATTCGATATCCGGGCAAATCATTAAGGAAAGCGTTTTATATTATGTACTGATGTTTGTGATGACGGTTATCGGGCTTGCGTTAATCACTTGGGTGCTCATTCGTGCACTGAAACCTTTGAAATGGATCGTTTCCGGCACGGAAAACATAGCTCGAGGCGAATTGGCTAAAGCAAACCGCCTGCTTTCGGAGCATCCGGTGCGTTCCGCTGATGAAATCGGGGCTGTATACCGCGCCGTCGCACAAATGTCCGTTAACCTCAATGAGATGATCGGCGGTGTTGTCGCCCATGTATCGAAGACGTCCGACCAGCTCGTTCAGTCTTCGGACTCATTTGCTTCCGAAGCGAAACAAGTGCTGGATATGAACATTAAAGCCAACCAGGTCGTCAGCCGTGTGTCCGAAGGCGCTTTAGTGCAAAGCCAGAGCACGGAAGAAAGCAGCCGGGCGATGGATGAGATCGCAACGGCGATCCAACGAATTTCGGAGGCTTCGCTGTCTGCTTCCGACGCTTCATCCAAAGCGCTGGACAATGCCGAGAGCGGCAAGGAGACGATCCGCCAAATGAATTTGCAAATCCGCGCGATTGCATCGGCGGCACAAGAAGCCGGTGCAAGGGTAGCCGTTCTGCAAAGCCATTCCCGCGAAATTGAATATGCGCTTTCGGGAATTTCTGAAATCGCCAACCAGACGAAACTGCTGGCGCTTAACGCTTCGATTGAAGCGGCACGAGCCGGCGAACACGGAGCCGGGTTCGCTGTTGTTGCGGGCGAGGTAAGGAAACTTGCGGAAAGCGCGGCAGCTTCTGCGGAAGCGATCGGAGATTTGCTGCGCAAGGTAGGCGGCGAGTCCAGCCGCATCAGCGAAGCGATGCAAAGCGGAGCCGAGGAGATTCAGACGGGAACCGTTTTATCCGAAAAAGCCGAGCGTTATCTCGTTCAAATTGTGGAGAATTTTGGTTATGTCACAGAGCAAATTCACGATATTTCTTCCGCATCGGAACAAATATCGGCAGGAACGGAAGAAGTTGCGGCTTCCGTAGGAGAAATCGCACATATCGCAAAATCTTCCTCCGAACAGACCGAGCAAATCCGCGAACTGACGGACGCACAGCTCCATTCGGTGCAGCATATGGCCGACTCCGCCGCGCAGCTGTCAGGTATGACTCACGATATGCGGGAAGCTATTAAACAGATTAAAGTGTAGGCCAAGCGGCATCCGGCGATTCTAGCAAATTGCCTTGTCCAAAAAATTATGCTAATCGCCAATGTCTCTTTACTCATACTTGTTCGATAGAATCGGAATATGATGGGGATGTAGCTAGTTCTCTAGTTTACACAACAGACAAGGAGGAGATTACATGCCCGTAATTCCGATTCAGAGGATTACAAGCAGGACTACAAATGTCGTCGGAGCAGCCAATAGAGCAACTGCAATTGCCAGCGTATTGGCCAACCAGCCAGGCAATACCGTCAATGTATCCGGAGCATATCCCAATTGGCCGTCGCTGACGCCATACACCAATGACAACAATACCTCTTTTAGTGGGATTACCCCGCCGCAAACCATATGGACGGTCAATCCGCCGCTTCCCGGGACTACCCAAGGTTTTGCAGTTAGGTCGGTTAGCATTCCGTTATCAGTTAGCTTACTGGGCGCCGATTTTGTTTTTAACGTCGCCGTATTTGCGGATAATGCCCACAATTTGCAGATTCAAGCATACAATGCCGTGTCGCTGGAATTGTTCACTATGTCCAACCTGAACGTTATTTTAAATGACGGCTCCTTGGCGCTGGATTCGTCTTTTACTACGGATTCGACCAAACCTTACAATTGGCAGCAGGTGAGATATTATACAATCACCGGCAGCACGGGGGCCATTGCGGTAGCACTCGGAGTCTTTTTTGTTATATCGTTTGAGGTTGCCAACTATGATACCAACAAGGGCTTAAATACGGCGGGTCTTTCGTTTGTTACCGATATTTATGGAGCGGACATCGTTGTCGGCTAATTTCTGTCCAACCGCTTTCTGTCCAACCGCATAAAAAGATCGCCGTTCCTTGGCCGCTAGGCTGAAGGGAACGGCGTTTTTTTTGGCGGATGCCAGCGTTACTCTTTGCCAGGAGTGGGACCGGTGGCGGAATCGTTTATTTTGGGGATAAAATCAAATATTTCGTGAGTCTCGAAGCTGTGAACCAGCTTTTCGAGCCAGCGGTAATAGTCGAGAGCGTTGTTTAACTTGGCTATATCTTGCGACGCGAGGTCTTTGACCGCGGATTCCGCCGCCGGATCCTCCGACAGCTGCTCCAGTTCTTTTAAAGATTGACGGATGGCATCCATGTTCATTTTTATCGCTTTGCGCCATTGATTGGAGAAATAGTCAAAAAAGCATTGATGCCAATCGTCTTCGGCTTTGTAGAGATCTTTCCGCTCTCCCTTGACCCATACTTTCTCCAGCATCTTCAGATCGGAGAGCAGCTTAACGCCTACGCTCATACTCGTTTTGCTCATGCCAAGCGATTGCATCATCTGTTCGAGAGTCATCGGCCCATCGTTAA
The DNA here is from genome assembly GCF_004307995.1 of Paenibacillus thalictri. Lineage (GTDB taxonomy): Bacteria > Bacillota > Bacilli > Paenibacillales > NBRC-103111 > Paenibacillus_AF > Paenibacillus_AF thalictri. The sequence continues at coordinate 28,188 of NZ_SIRE01000044.1, forward strand.
AATAAATGGTTCCGTACAATCGGCCGATGGAAGGGGTCACACCATATAAATCCATATTTTTCGCGACAGAATCGATAACCCGTTCCCGCGCTTTCTCAACACGCATCATGCCGTCCATATTGGCCCCTCATCTCTCAAGTAAATAAACAATTCATATTATACAAATCCAGATATAAATAGCAAGAAAAATAAACGGACGAATAAAAAAATGGAAACCGATGTGAAAATAACTATTTGTACGGTATTTACTGTACAAAGTGTATGTGTTATAATTAGGACATCATAAATACTCTTATATGGCACATTAATTACAATGCTTAATTCCTAACAACCGTTAGGAAGCGGGGGAACCACGTTTTGGGGCGAATCGGAAGTGCAGCATATACTTCAGTAGGGAACCATCTATCCCGAGTCCGTCAGCTAACCTCGTCAGCGCAGGATGGGTCTAATTCAATGATGATAGAAACAGAATTGGCCCGGGGATAGAGGGTCTTTTTTTGTCTTGGACCCAAGATTGCTTGGGTCTTTTTCTGTTTTTTTATCGCCGAAATAGGGTGAGGAGGAGAGTGATGCTGATTTGAACAATGCCGTAGAGTTTCAAAATGTAAGCAAAATGTACGGCGACAAAACGATTATCGAAGGACTGAACCTGCGTATTCCCGCAGGAAAAATCGTCGTTTTCGTCGGTCCGTCGGGCTGTGGGAAAACGACCACCTTAAAAATGATCAACCGGTTGATTGAACCGACTTCCGGGGTCATTTTGCTGAACGGTCAGGATGTGCTGAAGCAAGACAAAGTGGAGGTGCGCCGTTCCATCGGTTATGTGATCCAGCAGATCGGTTTGTTCCCGCATATGACGATTGCCGAGAACATCGCGCTGGTGCCGCGGCTGAGCAACCGCAAAGCGGGCATCGATATCGCGAAGACGGACCGGATGCTGCGGATGGTCGGTCTCGATCCCGATACGTATCGCGACCGTTATCCGTCGGAGCTGTCTGGAGGTCAGCAGCAGCGAATCGGCGTGGCGCGCGCGCTGATGAGCGATCCCCCGATTATCCTCATGGATGAGCCTTTCTCCGCGCTTGACCCGATCACACGCGAGCAGCTTCAGGACGAATTGATCCGGCTCAACGAAGATGTGCACAAAACGATTGTGTTTGTCACCCACGATATGGACGAAGCGCTGAAAATCGCCGATGAAATCGTCATTATGCAGGCGGGGAAGGTCGTTCAGCAGGGAAGTCCGGAGCAAATCTTGCGCCATCCGGCCAATCCGTTCGTCAGAGAGTTTCTCGGAGAAAAGCGGCTTACGCCGCACCTGTCTTTGGTCGTCGACGACGTGATGCTGAAGCAGCCGGTGAAAATCGATCCGCGCAAAGGGCTGGCCGAAGCGATTCAAGTGATGCAGAACCGCAAAGTAACCGGCATTATCGTTACCGATAAAAACGACAACTATTTGGGGGTTGTGGATACGACGGACATTTACGCCAAATACAGCGAAGAATCGCTGTCGATCGGCGATGTGATGCGTAAAAATGCCGTAACGGTGCTTTCCGGCTCTGCGCTGCTGGAGGCGATTCCGCTGGTGCAGCAGGCTCCATTCGGATTTGTTCCGGTCATTGACGCTCAAGAGAGGCTGAAGGGGCTGCTGACTAGAGGCAGCTTGGTTGACGTGCTCGCCAAACCTTATTTGGAGGAGGTGAAAAGCGAATGAGCGAGTTAATCAGGGTCATTGCCGACCGCTGGACAGACATTGTCGCCGCTACGGGACAACATATCGTTTTGGCGTTAACCGCGATTTTTTGGGCTGTGCTGATTTCCTTGCCGATAGGGATCGCCTTGACCCGTTACCGCAAGCTGGCGGGTCCGGTGCTGGCTGTCGCTTCGATTTTGCAGACGATCCCAAGTTTGGCGCTGCTTGGCTTCATGATCCCGCTGTTTGGCATCGGATCGCTGCCGGCGGTAATTGCGATGATTTTGTACGCGCTGCTGCCGATTATGCGCAATACGTACACGGGGATCCGCGATGTGAATCCGTCTCTGCTGGAAGCGGGCAAAGGGATGGGCATGACCGGATTTCAACTGCTTACCATGGTGAAGCTGCCGCTGGCCCGGCCGATGATTTTTGCCGGCATCCGCACGGCTACCGTGATGACGATCGGTGTGGCGACGCTAGCTTCGTTTATCGGCGGCGGGGGCTTAGGGGATCTGATTTTAAGAGGCATCGCGATGACCGATACCGGCATTATTTTGGCGGGGGCCATTCCTGCGGCGCTGCTGGCGATCCTGTTCGATATGCTGCTGGCTTCCCTGGATCTGAAGCTGACGCCCAAAGGACTTAGAGTGAGTAAACAACATTAAACAAATTATTGAGGAGCTGGTTGTGTGAAGAATGGAACGCCGAAAGCAATTTTGATAGGGGCTATGTGCATCGTGCTGGCCGTCATGGCCGGGTGTTCGATCCCGTCAAGTTCAAAAGCGTCCGATACCGTTACCGTTTTGGGAAAAGATTTTACAGAACAAGACATCCTGGCCAATATCGTTAGCATCATGATTGCGAAAAACACCGATTTGAAAGTGAATACGAAAGCCTTTTTGGGCGGCACCGACGTTGTGTTCAAAGCCTTGAATTCGGGCGACGGCGACGTTTATGTGGAATATACCGGCACTGGGCTGGTCAACATTATGGGCGAGGAGGTCATCACCGACCCCGACAAAGCCTATGAGAAAGTCAAAGAAGAGTTTCCGAAGAAATACAACATCGAATGGCTGAAGCCGATTGGCTTTAACAACACCTATGCGATTGCGGTCCAAGCCGAAACTGCGCAAAAGTACAACCTCAAAACCGTTTCCGATCTGAAGGCGCATGCCGGAGACATCGTATTTGGGACGGAGCAGGAGTTTTTGGAGCGGGACGACGGCTTGAAGGGCTTGCTCAAAACGTACGACCTGTCTTTTAAAGATGTGAAAGCAATGGCAGTCGGCCTTAAATACCAGGCGCTCACTTCAGGCAAAGTGAATGCGATGGACGCCTTTACGACCGACGGGCTTTTAATAAAAAATCAGCTGGTGCTGCTGGAAGACGACAAGCACTTTTTCCCGCCGTATTATGCGGCTCCGATCGTAAGAAGCGACACGCTCAAAAAACATCCGGAAATCGGGCAGGTGCTGAACCAGCTGGCCGGAAAAATCGACGAGAAAGCGATGGCCGAGCTGAACGCGAAGGTCGATGAAGAGAAGAGAAAAGCAAAAGACGTCGCCGAAGAATGGCTGACAACAAACGGACTGATTAAATCATAATATGACCTGAAGCGACCGCTTCCCATCAAGGGAGCGGTCGTTTTTATGCAAATCTTTCGGATGGAATATGAAAAAAGGATTGTGATATTGATAGGGTGTCATTATACTGAACTTTGTATGATTATGTAATTTTTTCATGACATTTAATAGATAAAGTGCCAAGTAAAGAGAGGAATGCGAAGTGGAGCATATTCATGGTTCTTATGACATGGTGTTGGTAGTATTTTCGTACGTAGTGGCGGTAACGGCTTCTTACACCGTTCTTGACTTGGCTGGAAGGGTCAGCGCGGCGGAAGGAACAAACCGCTTGTTATGGCTTTTATTTGGCGCGGTAGCGATGGGGATGGGGATCTGGTCGATGCATTTTGTAGGGATGCTGGCGTTTACGCTCCCTGTGCCTGTAGCCTACGATCTTATGTATGTGCTGGCATCGGTCATTGCGGCGATTGTTGCTTCTTTTATCGCGCTTAATGTGGTTGGCCGCAACCGCTTATCGCTGCCGAAACTGCTTGGCGGCGGACTGCTGCTGGCAACCGGGATAGCGGCCATGCATTATATCGGGATGGCGGCTATGCAAATCGATATCGTATACGATCCGCTGTTGTTTGCGCTTTCGATTGTCATTGCGATTGTAGCTTCGATTGCCGCGTTGTGGCTCGCTTTTTATTTTCGCAAGGGCGGCGACCGCGGAGAGATATGGAAAAAGCTGGGGAGCGGGCTGATCATGGGCGCCGCGGTTGTGGGCATGCATTTTACGGGCATGGCGGCGGCCCAATTTCATATGGGCGGGAAATCGGCGTTATCCTCCGGCATGATGCTGGATCACAAATGGCTCGCTTATTTTATCGCGGGCGGCACCTTATTTACGCTGGGCCTGTCTTTGCTGGGCATCTTTGTTTCCAAAAAAATCTCCTCCAAAGATTCGGAAATCCAGGAAAAAACAAATGAAATTTATTTCATTAACCAGGAATTGCGCCGCATGAACGATCATCTGGAAGAATTGGTCAAGGAGCGGACGGAGCAGCTGGAAAAAGCGCATGACGAAGCGATTAAAGCCAATATGATCAAAAGCCAGTTTCTGGCCAATATGAGCCACGAATTAAGGACGCCGCTGAATGCCATTATCGGTTACAGCGAAATGCTGACCGAAGAAGCCGAAGATCTCGGCGAACCGACGTTTGTCGAGGATCTTGGGAAAATCAGCAAGGCCGGCAAACACCTTTTGTCGCTGATTAACGACATTTTGGATATTTCCAAAATCGAAGCCGGCAAAATGGATATGTATTTCGAAACGTGCAGCTTGGACGAGATGATTCAGGAAGTGGTGACCACAGTCCAACCTCTGGTTGAAGCCAACGGAAACCGGCTGGACATATCGGCAGCGGCGGGCGAGATGACAACCGATGTGACCAAGCTGCGGCAAATATTGATGAACCTGCTCAGCAATGCAAGCAAATTCACGAAAGAAGGAACTATATTTTTCCACGTGCATCAGGAACAGAGGGACAGCAAGATGGGGTATTGCTTCAGCATCAGGGACACGGGAATCGGAATGACGCCGGAGCAGGTCGATAAGCTGTTTCAGCCGTTTACCCAGGCGGATTCGTCGACTACGCGCAAATACGGGGGGACCGGTCTTGGACTGGCGATCAGCCAGCGGTTCTGCCAAATTATGGGCGGGGACATTCGGGTAACGAGCGAGCCAGGGTTGGGCAGCACGTTTACCTGCTGGCTCCCGGTTGCGCCGCCGGAACAAGGTGAACCTGCGGTTGCGCCGGTTTTATCTCACGATTATGAAAAAGACAGCCATGTGAGCATCCTGCTTATCGATGACGAGCCGTTTAATCAGCAGCTGATGAAACGGTATCTTGCCGGCGAAGGCTGGACGCTCGCCTTTGCCGAAAGCGGGGCGATTGGTCTGGAACTGGCGAAGAAACTCAGGCCCAAGGTCATATGCCTTGATATTTTGATGCCGGGCATGGACGGTTGGAGTGTGCTGTCTTCGCTAAAAAACGATCCGGAGCTTAAAGACATTCCGGTAGTGATCTGGTCGATGACGAACGACAAAAGTTTAGGTTACTCGCTGGGCGCTTCGGAGTTTTTGACGAAACCGGTACAGCGGGAGCGGCTGATCGAGATGATGAACAAATATGTGGAGAATCGGGCCGACCATCCGGTTCTGGTCATTGAAGACGATGCGGTGACCAGCGAGCTGATGACCAAGCTGCTGAAAAAAGAAGGATACGCGGTGCGTCAGGCTGCAAATGGCCGGGCTGCGCTGGAAAGTATCGGGAAAGTAACGCCAAAGCTGATATTGCTTGATTTAATGATGCCGGAGATGGACGGCTTTCAATTCGTTGCGGAGCTGCGGAAAAACGAAGAATGGAGCCATATCCCGATTATCGTTGTGACGGCTAAAACAATTACTGCGGAGGACCGTTTGAAATTAAACGGTTATGTCAAAGGGGTTGTGCAGAAAGGTTCGTTTGATCATCGCACATTGTTATCGGATATAGGGCGGTTCGTAGCGGTTGCTTCCGAACGGGAGAGCTGAGAAACAGCCGGTAAATACAAGAAGATGAAGATACCTCTAGGGGTATCTTTTTTGTTTTCAATTTATTGAAATTGAAAAAAGGATGCATGTTTCCCGACCAGACGCTGCAAAATAAGGAGAAATAAACCAACAGCATTCAGGAGGGCTGCGGACTTTTATGGAACTACTTAAGCAAAAAGCCCATGAACTTGCCTTAACCGACGATTCGCGGATCAACCGAAGAGCTTCCAGGCGAATATTGCGTACATTCAATCAGGATGTACAAGTCATAGATCAGTTTATTGACAGTTTGCACGATTGCAGCGCTGCGTGCTCCCAGCAAGCCGAAGCGTGGCTGCTCGACCACGCGGGGTTTCTTACAGAACAAGCGCTGGTTGTAAAAGACCAGCTAAGCGGCCCCTTGCTGGGCAAGCTGCCGGTCTTGAAAAAAACCGGCGAACCGCGGCTTATGCCGTTATGCGCCGAATATTTTGCCCATACGGAATGGGTGTGGCAGGATGAAGACCTGGTTGCTTACCTCAAGCATTTTCAAAGCGTTACAGTGCTCACGCAGGCGGAAGTGTACGCCTTGCCTCTTGTGTTGCGCATCGTCTTGTTCCGCCGGCTGGCTGAGCTGGTAGAGCAAATTCGCGAGCGGCGAGAAGCATGTTTTGCCGTTGAGCGTATCTTTTCCAAGTGGAAGCCGGACGGTGACGATGATCTATCGGAACTGCGCAGTCTGCTGGCCGGCGAGGGCTGGGATTTGCCGTTATCGGGACCGAAAATGGTTCATCTGCTCAGCCATTTGCGGGAATGGGAATATGACGCCGCGGCATTGCGCGAATGGCTAGCCTTCCAGTTCGATAACGGCGCGGACGAGCTGGAGCATATCCAAACCTACGAGTACCGGCTGCAGGCCGGCTACAACATGCAGGTCGGAAATCTGATCAGCAGCATGCGGGGCATGGAGCGCTGGAATTGGCGGATTTCGTTCGACCGGTTAAATCGGGTCGACCATATTTTACGCGAGGAACATGCCGGACTTTATCCGCAGCTGGATGAGGCCAGCCGGGAGCTGCTGCGCAAGCAGGTCGAACGGCTGGCATGGGCCTGCCGGGTTCCGGAAAGTTATGCAGCCGAGCTGGCCGTGGAGCTGGCCGCCAAGTTCCAGGTTCCTTCCCAAGCTGCAAATAGGGCTGAAGAAGCCGCTGAAGGTCCGGAGCCGGGGGATCAAGTAGAGGAATCTTATCGGGCGCGTTATGCCGCATATTATTTGTTGGAACCTCAAGGTATCGCTCGCTTGCGCAAGGAACTTGCCGCATTCAGGAGGCAAGATGCGACAAGCGGAGAATATGATAACGACGGCAATACGAGGGCAACCGCTTATTTTGGCATGTTATTTTCCGGTATGGCCGTTGTATGGCTGGCGCTTACGATATGGATGGGTTATGGCATTACCGATCATCCGCTTCAGTGGCTGGCGGTTTTGGCCGCTTGCTTATTTCCGGCCAGCGAGTGGGGCGTTACCGCCGCCCATTGGATGATTGGGTACCGCTATAAGCCGCTTCCTCTGCTGCGCAGTGAATTTCTTGACGGCATCCCGGACCAGGCGGCAACGATGGTTGTTGTTCCGGTCATTTGGTCATCGGCGGATGAAGTGGATGAGATCATGGACCGTTTGGAGCTGCACTATACGGCCAACCACGATCCGCATATCCGTTTTGCCGTGCTGAGCGATTACACCGATGCCGCGGCGGAGCGCGGACCGGGCGACGAAGCCCTCACAGCGGCTGCGAAACAGCGGATTGAAGCGCTCAATCGCAAATATGCCAATCAAGGGGAAGACATCTTTTATTGGCTGCACCGCCGCAGAGTGTGGAACCCATGCGAAAATACGTGGATGGGCTGGGAGCGTAAACGCGGGAAACTGGTGGAGTTTGTCGAGCTGCTGCGGGGCCGTCAAGACACGAGTTTTGAAACGGTGGTCGGCGACCGCCGCGTGTTCTCCCGAATCCGTTACGTCATTACGCTGGATGCGGACACCCAGCTTCCGCTTGGAGCGGCCCGCCAAATGATCGCCGCGATGCACGTTCCTTACAATCGTCCCCGTTTCAACGGAAAAGGGACGCGGGTGATCGAAGGATACGGCGTGCTGCAGCCGCGTATCGCTACCAGCTATAAAGGCGCGCTGCGTTCCCGGCTTGCTTTGTTATGGTCGGGGGCGCCGGGAATCGACTCCTATTCCTTTGCCGTATCGGACCCATACCAGGACAGCATCGGCGTGGGGATTTTTACCGGTAAAGGAATTTTCGACGTCGATGTATTCGCCCGGTTATTGTGCGAACGGATACCCGAGAACCGGGTGCTGAGCCACGATCTGCTGGAAGGCGGTTTTATGCGGGCCGGATTGCTCGCGGATATGGAGCTGCGGGACGAGCAGCCGGCGACGTTTGCCTCATTCCAGAAAAGGCTGCATCGCTGGGTCCGCGGGGATTGGCAATTGCTCTGCTGGCTGCTTCCGCGGGTCTGCGACCGGAATGGGACATCCGTTCCGGTCGATTTGTCCGCTGTGACGCGTTGGCAAATCATCGACAACTTGCGGCGGAGCTTGATGCCGCCGATTTTATTTCTATTGCTGCTGCTGGGTTGGACGGTGCTGCCCGGCTCGAGCGGCCGCTGGCTGCTGCTTATTTTGATAACCTGGTTTTTGCCGGCCATTCGTTACGTGCTTTCGCTGCGGCAGCTTTGGTCCAACCCGCGCGGGCTGGCGGAGGTCGGAAAGCAATGTTTGCTGCTGCTGGCCGCTTGGCCGTACCAGAGCATTCTGATGATCGACGCGATTGTCAGAACCGTATACCGTTTATCCGTGTCCAAAAGCCGCCTGCTCGAGTGGGTCAGCTCCGCTGAAGTGGAGCGAAGCAACCGGAAAGGCAAACAGCCGATTCTTCTCGGCATGAGGGGAGGTTATACGGCGATTGCGCTTTTCGCAATTGCCACTGCCTTTCAGCCTACGGCCGGACTACGTCTGATTGGCTTGATTGTCGCCTTGTATTTGGCGGCGGCTCCCGCGCTGGTCAAACGGTTGAACTCGCCGGTGGCGTGGGAAGAGGAACGGTTGGACGAATCCGAACAAGGCGAACTGCGCAGGCTGGCCGGACAAATATGGCACTTCTTTGAAGACAGCGTTACGGAGCAGGAGCATTGGCTGCCTCCCGACAACGTGCAGATGGACCCGCCTAACGGCATCGCACACCGCACCTCGCCGACGAACATCGGCTTGTATCTAGCTTCTGTGCTGGCTGCAAGGGATTTACAGCTTATTGATACTCCGGGGTTGATCCTGCGTCTGGACCGCACCGTCAAGACGATGGAAAACCTCGACTCGTGGCGCGGACATCTCTACAACTGGATCGACACCCGCACGCTTCAGGTGCTGCATCCGCGGTACGTTTCGACCGTAGATTCGGGCAATCTGATTTGCAGCCTGGTGGCCGTTAAGGAAGGTTTGGCGGAGTGGCTGGAGAAAGCCGACGATCTTCAGGATGCGGAAACCAGATCGCGCGGCGAACGTTTGCTAACGCGTATCGATGCGTTTATCGAGCGGACGGATTTTACGCCGCTGTATGAACCGGCTTCGCAGTTGTTTACGATTGGTTACGACGTCTCGCAGGAACGGAAAGATTCGGGATTGTACGATTTGATGGCTTCGGAATCGCGGCAAACCAGCTTTATTGCGATCGCCTTGGGGCAGGTTCCGGTAACGCATTGGCAGAAGCTCGGCCGCACCATGACCCGTCTGGAGCGGAAGCTGGCGTTAGTTTCCTGGTCGGGGACGATGTTTGAATATTTGATGCCTTGCTTATTTATGAAAACATACCGGAAAACGTTGTGGAGCGAAACATGCGAGTCCGTCGTGAAGCGCCAGATCGATTATATGCGGCAGCGGGAACTGCCCTTTGGCGTGTCGGAGTCCGGTTATTACGCTTTCGATTTTCAAATGAACTACCAATACCGGGCGTTTGGCGTGCCGGGGCTCGGCTTTCAGAGGGGGCTGGAAAGCGAAGAGGTAGTCAGCCCTTATGCTTCGATATTGGCGCTGCCTTTTGCCAAAAAATCCGTGCTGGGTAATATGCGCAAGCTGGAGGATATCGGCGCCCGCGGCGATTACGGCTTTTATGAGGCTGTAGATTTCACGTCCAATCGTTTGCCTAACGGGGAGAAATATCAAATCATCAACAGTTTTATGGCCCATCACCAGGGCATGAGTTTTCTTGCGATTGTCAATGAGCTGCATGGCGGGATCATGACCGAACGGTTTCACCGCGATAAGCGGGTGCAGGCTGCCGAGCCGCTGCTTCAGGAGCGGATTCCGGCGGCCGTGCGGACGGTGCGCAATCCGGCCGCAGTGTGCCGGACAAGGCCGCACGAGCCGGCGGAGCCAACACGGGATGTGTCGGTGCGGGAGTTTTTGCGCCCGGGCCGTCCGCTGCCTGCCATTGAACTCGGCGTTCTGTCCAACGGGAGGATGACAACGATGGTGACCGACAGCGGGAGCGGGTTTATCCATTACGGCAAAACGGCGGTTACACGCTGGAAAGAAGACCCGGTCAAAGATGAAGACGGATGTTTTTTCTATATTCGGGATGTGATGGACGATCGCGTATGGTCGCCGTCCTATCTGCCTTGCCGGGTTCCTTCGTCAGCAGGGCAGGTATCGTTTGGCTTGGACCGCATCACCTTCACCCGCGAAGACCGCGGCATCCGCACACAGCTGGATATCATCGTATCTTCGGACAGCAATGCCGATATTCGGAGATTGACGATGAAAAACAACGGCTCGGAAAAACGGATTTTGGAGGTCACGACGTACGCGGAAATTGTTCTTGCCCAGCCGATTGCCGATGAGTCTCATCCCGCCTTCAGCAAGTTGTTTGTCGAAACCGAATACGCCAAGGAAGCGGGCTGCTTGCTCGCCCGCCGCAGACCGCGGCAGGAAGGCGATGAACCGCTGTGGGCAGCCCACGCCTTGGTGCCGCAGCATCCTGCGTTAGGCGCGGCGGAGATCGAAACGGACCGGTCGGCGTTTATCGGACGGGGCTACACCCGTGCCAATCCGCAGACGCTCCATTCCCGGCTGAAGGGAACGGTGGGCGCGGTAACCGACCCGATTTTCGCCATGCGGTATCGCATCGCCATTGAACCCGGGGAAGAGGCTCAGCTGTATGCAGTCACTTGCGCGGGTCATTCCAAGGAAGAAGTGCTTGGCATGGCCGCTCCCTTCACCGCGGCCCGTCCGGTTGAGCACGCTTTTCAGCTGGCCTGGATCCGCAATCGCATCGAGCTGCGCCATCTGCGCTTGTCCACAGCGGATGCCGCCGAATTTCAGCGGCTTGCCGGCAAGCTGCTGCTGCGATCGCCGTCCGGCGACGAGCGAAAGCGGGATGTGGCCGCAAACATCAACGGCCAATCCGATTTATGGCCGCATGGCATATCGGGGGACCGGCCGATCCTGCTTGTCCGCATCAAACATCAGGAGTTTGTCCCTTTTATCGTCAAGCTGCTTACCGGATGCGATTATTTGCAGCGTATGGGTGTCGTGTTTGATCTTGTGCTGCTTAACGAATCCGAAGGAGGTTATCATCAGGAGCTCCAGGATGCACTGCAGCGCGTGGTGGAGAGCGGATACCGGCAGGATGGCGGCAATGTGCGCGTGCTTAACAGCAGGGTCATCTCGCAAGAGGTGAGGACGCTGCTTCTGTCCGTGGCGCATCTTGATCTGCGAGCCGACGGCCGCAGCCTGAAATCGCAGCTGAGGTTTTCCCGCAAGGATGCGGAGCTGCCGGAAGCTTTTGCGCCTGCGGCTTTGTCACAAGAGGAGACGGAACGGAGAAATGCGGAGGATATCGTCATTCGCGAGAGCGGCTCGGCGGAGCGGCTGCAATTTTTTAACGGTTGGGGCGGCTTTACCCAGGATGGTCGGGAATACCGGATTCAACTGAAGCGTGATCATCCGCTGCCCGCGCCTTGGATTAACGTGCTGGCGAATCCTCATTTCGGCTGCCTTGTTTCGGAACGGGGAACCGGCTACACCTGGTGGCGCAACAGCCGGGAATGCAAGCTGACTCCGTGGTCCAACGACCCGGTGCTTGATCCGCCCGGCGAAATGGGCTATTTCCGCGACGAAGAAAGTGGTGAATGGTGGACGGTGTACCCTACGGATTCATCGTCATCCAGCGGATTTGAGGTCGCCCATGCACGCGGGTATTCCCGCTTCAGCCATGTAAACGGCGGAATCCGGCATGAAGCCGGCATTTGCGTAGCACCCGACGATCCGTTAAAAGTGATAGAAATCCGTGTGCGCAACACATCGGCCCGCAAGAGAAAACTGAGCTTCACCTATTATGCGGAATGGGTGCTTGGCGTTCGCCGGGAACAAAATACGGCGATGATTGTGACGGAGTGGGACGACCGTTCTCAGACGCTGCAGGCTCATAATACGTACCAAGAGCATTTCCGCGGCGCAACGGCTTTCTTAGGCATTCATACGGCCAAGTCCGGGGCGGATGCGAACAAGGGAACAGACCGGCAGCCGGAGGGGCAAGGCGACGTGTCATGGACAAGCGACCGTCGGGAGTTTATCGGGCGGGGCGGGTCGGCAGACCGGCCCGATGCGCTGTGCCGAACCCGGCTGTCGAAACAAACCGGAGCCGGAAGCGACTCTTGCGGCGCCGTCCAGCTCCCGTTCGAGCTGGAAGCGGGGGAAGAACTCCGCGTGTATGTGACGCTTGGCTGCGAAGCTTCCAAGGAGGAGGCGACGGCATTGGCGCAAGCGTACCGCGATGCCGCGCGGTGCCGTTCCGCTTTTGAACGGACGGAGCAGCGGTGGGATGACATTGCCGGGCAAATCGAAGTATCGACGCCAAATGCCGAGATGGACCTGCTGCTGAACGGATGGCTTATTTATCAATCGCTCGGATGCCGGATGTGGGCCCGATCCGGGTTCTACCAAGCCGGCGGCGCCTACGGCTTCCGCGATCAGCTGCAGGACTCGCTTTCGCTGCTGCATACGCGCCCTGATCTGACGCGGGAGCAAATCCTGCTGCATGCCGCCCATCAATATGAAGAAGGGGACGTCCAGCATTGGTGGCATGAGGAGACAGAACGCGGCATCCGCACATTGTTCTCGGACGATTATCTATGGCTTCCGTATGCGGTCGGCCGTTATATGGAGCATACGGAAGACGGATCGATATTGGACGAACAAGTGCCTTATTTGCACAGCGGCGCGCTGCGCGACGGGGAACATGAACGTTACGAACAAACGGTGGTCTCACCTAATAGCGGCTCCTTGTACGAGCACTGCTTGCGCACATTGGACCGCTCCATGCAGCAGCTTGGAGAACATGGGCTGCCGCTGATGGGCATCGGAGACTGGAACGACGGCATGAGCCGGATCGGGGCGGACGGCCGCGGCGAAAGCGTCTGGCTGGCCTGGTTTATCGGCGAAGTGCTCGGCAGGTTCGAGGCCATATGCCGGGAGCGCGGCGAACCGGAACGCTCGGAACGGTACCGCAATTACCGCGAACAGCTGGCGGCGGCGGCCAATCAGCACGGCTGGGACGGCCGCTGGTACAGGCGGGCCTTCACCGATGCGGGGCAATGGATCGGCTCCGTCGGCAATGATGAATGCCGCATCGACGCGATCGCGCAATCGTGGTCGATTATCAGCGGCGGCGCGCCGGCCGATCGATCCATATCGGCAATGGAGTCGTTCGACCGCGAGCTGGTGGACCGCAGCTTGTCCGTGGCCAAGCTGCTTGATCCGCCGTTTGACCGGATGTCGCCGAGTCCCGGCTATATTCAAGGTTATCCGCCGGGTATACGCGAGAACGGCGGCCAATATACGCATGGCGTCATCTGGAGTATTATCGCCTGGTGCATGTTAAGCAACGGGGATAAAGCGTCGGAGCTGTTTCACTTATTAAATCCGATCTCCCATACATCCACGGCGAAGGAGGTTCGGCGTTATCAGGGAGAACCGTACGCCATGGCTGCGGATGTGTACACGGCCTCGCCTCACGAAGGAAAAGCGGGCTGGACATGGTACACCGGCGCGGCCGGCTGGATGTATCAAGCGGGAATCGAATGGATTCTCGGGCTGCAGCGCAGAGGATCGCGCCTGTGGATTCGCCCGTGCTTGCCGGGGGATTGGCCGGGTTATTCGGTACGTTACAAGTTTGGCAACACGTTGTATGTGATCAAGGTTCGCAAGGAAAATGCAACCGGCCCTTCCGTCACCGGCGCCGATCGCGGGAAAATTGCGGAGGCATATGTCGATCTGATTGACGATGGCGGACTGCACGAGCTCGAATTCACCATCAGCGGCAAGGCGGAGCAACACGCCGCTCTGCTGAATGTATAAGCGCAACTTTAACGATAAAGCATGGTATCGTCCTGCCTCTTGAGGACCTTATCATGCTTTTTTCTAAAAAAACTACCAAAATATATGCAATTACTCATGTTCACATTTGTTATGAAAACCCTTACAATATGTTCGAGCCTATGCAAATACGGAAAATGATCAAGAGGAGGGAATTAAAGTGAAGGAACAATTACAAAAAACCTTAAGCATCTCTTTGATCGTTGCCATCCTGTTGTCGATGCTGACACCGGCGGTAGTAGCTGCAGATACGGGCAGCAGCGGCAGCGATGATGCGTTTGATGTGCTGAGGGGGAGATGGTTTTATCAGATTACCGGAGGAAAAGATTATAACGTCAACGACCCGGATGTGCAATTCTACATTGAAAATGTCGTCAATGCCAAAGCAGATGATGTATTAAACGGTTTTGTCGACGCCAATATGCAAGGCGGTGTGGATACACGTGCTTATGTATGGGCGGATTTGCCGATGGTGGCCAGTTCGAAAACCGACAATACGGCTTCAAGCCAAGTTACGTTAACGTACGACCGCTTGAAAACGCTAGCATTGGCTTATCAGACCAAAGGCGGCAAATATTATCAGGATCAGACGCTGAAGACGAAAATTATTCAGGCCATGAACTGGATGTATTACGATGGGCGCAGATATAGTGAAAATCCGTATTTGGGCACGCTGAGCTCGCCATCCAGCTCAACCTTGCCTTACGGCAACTGGTACGATTGGGAAATCGGAACTCCGCTGCGATATTTGGACACGATTATATTGATGTACGATGAGTTGACGTCCCAGCAGCTGACGGATTTTATGAAGCCGCTTGACCGCTTCTCGCCGAACGTCGGAAGTTATACCGGCGCTAACCGCGTGTGGAAAGCAAGCATCGTAGCCGAATCGGGCATCATTCAGAAACAAGACTCGAAGCTGGTGCATGCCAAGGACGCTCTGAAAGAAGCGTTTACCTTTGTCGCGACAAGCGACGGTTTTTATCAAGACGGCTCTTTTGTGCAGCATTCTTATTTTCCTTATACCGGAGGGTACGGAAAAGCGCTTCTTGTGACTGTAGCTCCGCTGATGACCGTATTAAGCGGTTCGGCGTGGGAAATTAAATACAGCACCGCCGAAGGAGAGCTGGAGAAAAACTTTTACAATATGCTTTTTGAGGCGTACGAACCTCTCATCTATAACGGCGTGATGATGGATATGTCGCGAAACAGGGAAATTTCCCGGGCCGGCGGCCAGGACCATATTGCAGGCAGACAAATTATCCGCGCATTAATCACGATGGCGGGAATTCTTCCGGGTGACCAGCGGGAGCGCTGCCTGAGCATGGTTAAATATTTTCTGGAAAACGATACCGAGAAGCAAATATACAACGATCCGGTAGGCGAAGGTTTTCTGGAGTATTATGTATCGTTATCGCAAATATTGGACGCCAAATCGATCTTGGCCAATCCCGCGATTCCATCCAGGGGCGAGCTGATCAAGCATAAACGGTATTCGTCGATGGATCGGGTGGTGCACCTCCGGCCGGGTTTTGCTTTTGGGCTTGCGATGTTTTCCGACCGCATCCGCACCTACGAGGTGGTAAACAACGAAGGGACGAACATGTGGCATACGGCGGACGGGATGACCTACTTATACAATGCGGACAAAAAACGCTACAGCGACGATTTCTGGGGAACCGTTGATCATAACCGGCTGCCCGGGACGACAGTGGAACAAAAATCGAAGGCAAGCAGCTACAGATCCAATACGGCGAACCCGTATAATTGGGTCGGCGGCACTGACATTTCCGGTTTGTACGGCGCCTCCGGCATGCAGATGAACAATGACGTCGACAGCAAAAAATCGTGGTTTATGTTCGACGACGAGATTGTTGCCCTAGGTTCGGGAATTAAATCGACCTCCGGCAACCCCGTCGAAACGATTATTGAAAATACCAAGCTGAAAAACGACGCGACCAACCGGATTACGATCAATGGCACGGACATTGCTTTTGATGCCGACGCGATCATTCCGCCGGCTCCGGTGACTACGGTGTATCAGGCGATTACGGTATCCGCGCCGACGTCAGGCAAAAACAAACTGGTGCGAAGAAAATTTACGGAGCAGTCCAGCGGTACGCTGGTCGTCGAGATGGACGCATATTTGCCGGCCAAAGACAATTTCTTGGGCGTGAAAATATTAAAGGAAAAAACAACACCGGACACTTTCGACACCGCGATTTATTTGGATTTGCGAAATATGACATGGGCTTACCGGCTGGCCAACGGGAACGACGGCATGGCCGACGATGCCATCGTAAGCGAGAACACATGGAATCACATCAAGATGGAAGTGAATCTCGATCAGAAAAAAAACGTCTATTATATTAACGGCAAAAAAATAAAAAATGCCAAAGATCACGTATCCAGCGCAGCCGTAGATCTGGAAAATGTGCCGTTTCCGACGGCGACGTTAGGTTCGGTCGATACGCTTGAAATTACGGCGCCCAAGGGCAACGCCGGTACAATCTGGGTCGACAATATCCGGATGTATAAAGACACCGATCCAAACACGGATATTTACAACGAAAATTTTAACGCCATTACTCCGCTGCCGGCGAATCCGGCTTCGAGCGGTTGGACGGTCAGCGGCGACGATACGGCGGGTTATGCCAAAATCGATAATTTGTCCGTAACGGGGCCGGGAGCGCCGAAGACTGAAGCGTTCACCAAAGTGCATGACAACGTGCGGTGGATCAACGTGGAAGGCAACGTGGCGGGTGCGGATGTCGGGTATTATTTCCCGGAAGCCGCTTCGATTACAGGCAAGCGGGAGCAAAGAACGCAGTCTTGGCTGTTGATGAATACGTACGAGAAATTCCAGGATTCCGTGCCAAGAACGAAAAATTTCGCTACCTTCTGGTTTGATCACGGCAGAAGTCCGACGGACGCCGGTTATCAATATGTGCTGCTGCCCGGCAAAAATGCGGCGCAAACGGAAAGCTACAGCCAACATCCGGACATTGCCGTTGTCGAAAAAAGCGCGGCCGCGCATGCGGTGCAGGAGAACAAGCTGGGAATTTTCGCCGCGAACTTCTGGAACGACGGGATTTATAAGTCTGGGAAGGTGACCGTCAACAAGAAAGCTTCGGTGATGGTAAAAGAAGACGCCCGGGAAATCGAGCTGTCAGTGTCCGACCCGACACAAAAAAATACGGGCACCATCGAGGTGGAAGTCGATACGGTCGCAGGGAATTATATCGAAAAGGATGCGGGCATTACGATTCTGCAAACATCTCCGACGTTGAAAATTCAGGCAAACGTCAAAGACAAAGCAGGGCGTTCGCTGCGGATCAAGCTGAGCCGCCCGGAAATTTTCGACGACTTTGAAGCGGGCAGCGCAGGCGATCAGCCGGAAGGCTGGAATGTGCAGAACGCATCCGCCGTTGTGGAAGCCGGAGCGTCCGGCAAAAGCTTGAATATCCAAAGCGCAGCCGGCGGTTATGCCTATAAAACATTCCCCGCCAAATCGGAAGGGCTTTCGCTTGAATTGGACGTCAAGGCCGCCGACTATGCGAATGTGGCGGTAGGCAATGAAACGGCCCAAGCGGCAAGTGTTGTGTTCAACAACGGGTATGTGTATGTCGGGGGTCAACAAAAGGCCGCGTATACGCCGCAAAATGTTCATAAGCTGAAACTGGATATGAACATCTTGGCGGGGACGTTCAGCGTTTATATGGACGGAACGAATATCGGCAATGATGTGCCTTTTGCAAACCGCTTATCGGCAGTAAACCGTCTTACCGTGTCTTCCAATGCCGGCGGAGCGGTATACATCGATAATGTAATAGGGGTAGCGACAGATAAAACGCCGCCATCCGTTCCTGCGAATTTGACCTACACAAATGCAGGCAGCGATTATATCGGCCTTAAATGGGATGCCGCCTCCGATGCGAGCGGGGTTAAGGGCTACAATGTGTATGTAAACGGCGCGCAGACGCCGATCCCGGTAACCGCAGCTACGTACAAGCTTGCCGGTCTTAGCTCGAACACGGCTTATTCCGTACGTGTCGCTGCTGTAGACAATGCGGACAATACGTCGGAGAAAAGCAGCGAGCTAGTCGTTGGCACAACAATGCCACCTACGGGCAGGTTCATTTCGTTTGACGATATGCCGGTAGGCGGCAGCAGCAATATTACAGGGTTTACATTTAACGATGCCGGCGGCTATTCGGAAATTGTCGCGTTAGGGGCAAATCGTGCCCTGAAGGTAACATCGAACAATCAAACGGTGGGAGCAAGCGCGCTCACGCCGATCGGAGATGTGAGCGGTGAGCTGGTCTTCCGCTTTAAAGGGATGTGGGATGCGATTGTGAAGTACTCCAACATCAACATTTCCGGCAAAAACAGCGATGGCCAGTTAAAACAGGTCGTTACGGTGATGGTCGGCAATAACAACGATCTGATTTATAAGAGCTCCAGCAATACGGATCAAAGTTTTATGGCGTTACCGGTCAATCAATGGCTGGACTTCGCAGTGACGATCAATACGGCGACATCGACGTTCTCCATTAGTGTGGATGGAGTGGAGAAAGTCAAAGATGCGCAATTCCGGAATCCCGCCGTCAGCATGTCGGAGTTTTCGGTGTCCGCTCCTACATCGGGTGTGGGCAGCATTTATGCCGATGATATTTTTATACCTGACGGCGTCGTTCCAGCGGTCAGTGTTGACCGTCTTACGGTCAGCCAGCCGGCTTTGACGATCGGAGTAGGCCAGCAGACAACGTTAAACGCAGCTATTTATCCGGTCAACGCGACGAACCGCAAAGTTTCGTGGACAAGCGACAATCCGTCTGTAGCCGCAGTCGTATACGGCGTAGACAACGGTTTGCCATACGCAGCGGTCACGGCTTTGAAAGTCGGAACGGCCAACATTACGGTAACATCGGAAAATGGCGGCAAAACGGCCGTCAGTCTGGTTATGGTTACGGAAACGCCGCCGCCGCGTTACGATTTAACACTTTACGCTAACCCGGCTGAAGGCGGGATTGTAACGGGAGGAGGCTCCTATATTGCGGGGCAGCCGGTCACCATTGGAGCCCAAGCAAACCGCGGGTACGTTTTTGTAAATTGGAGTATCGACGGATCCACCGTTACCGGAGCAACCTACAGCTATGTGATGCCGGCGCGGGCTGCCAGCATAACGGCGAATTTTAGAGCTGACGAACCGGTTGTCAGCGTCAGCGGAGTGGAGTTGACTCCTTCCGAAGTACAGTTAACGGCAGGTCAGCAGCAGAAATTGACGGCGGCCGTTTATCCGGTCAATGCGACCAACCGCAATGTCGTTTGGGCCATTGATAATCCGGCGGTAGCCTCTATTGTCGAAGAAACTGAAAATGGCGTCCCTTATGTTATGGTTACCGCCTTAAGCAAGGGCACCGCCCGTATTACGGTGAGTACCGAGGATGGCAACAAAACCGCGGTCAGCCTGATTACGGTTACGGATAGGCAGCCGCAGAAATATGAGCTTTCCGTCATTGCAAATCCGACGGAGGGAGGAACCGTGTCGGGTGAAGGATCTTATGCGGCCGGCGAAGTGGTAACACTCAGCGCTAAGCCGAACTTCGGTTATTTGTTCACCGGTTGGACCATCGGCGGCATAGAGATAACGGAAGCAGACTACAATTACGTGATGCCGGAGGATTATACCGTCGTAACGGCCAACTTTAGACGATATCTGTACGGCAGCGGCAGCTCGCCGAGTGGCAGTACGACTGCAAATGAGCAAACGGGCAATACCGGCAGTACGCAGGAAAACCCAGCGGAAGGCAGCACCGTTTCAGCCGGTACGAACGTTCAAGTTGCCCAAATTGAAACAAGATCCGAGAACGGAGCGACGACCGCTTATGCAACCGTCGACGATGCGCAGATTGCGAAAGCTTTGGAAAATAAACCGGCAGGAGAAACACGTATCGCGATTAAAGCCGATGAACAAGCTGGAGCCATTGTTGCATTGATCAGCGGTAAATCGGCCAATGAACTGGCGCGCCGGGAGGCCGTGCTGGAAATCGCGCAAGCGGATATCATTTATGTGCTTCCGATGAACGCGATTGATCTGTCGGACGTCGCATCCCGTGTCGGAGCGCAATCGATCGAGCAGGTGCAGTTTGAAATTAGGGTGCAGAACGCTGACACCCAAACCGCGGCTTTCGTAAAAACAAGCACGGATGCCGCAGGCGTACAATTGGTGCTGTCTCCGGTCCAATTCGAAATTACAGCGAAAGGCAATAACAATGAAGTTGAAGTCAGCTCATTCAGCCGTTTTGTTGAAAGACTCGTCAAGCTGCCTCAAGGTGTATCCGAATCGGACATTACAACAGTCGCTCTTGTACATGCGGACGGCAGTCTGACTCATGTGCCAACCGCTATAGTGACTGTGAACGGCGAGAGATATATCAAAATCAACAGCTTAAGCAACAGCACTTATGCGTTTATCCATAATGCATTGACGTTCCGGGATACCGCCGGCCATTGGGCGCAGCAGGATATTGAAGATATGGCATCCAAACTTGTCGTTGGCGGGATAGGGGAGTCCGTCTTTGCACCGGACCAATCGATTACGAGAGCAGAATTTGCGGCTATTGTGACACGGGCGCTTGGTATTGAAAAACGCGGCGCAAGCCAAAATGTTTTCGCCGACGTAACCAAAGATGCCTGGTATTACGACGCCGTATCGACCGCTTATACATTCGGACTTGTCGCCGGGGACGGAGGCCGGTACAGAGCGGCGGATTCCATTACCCGCGAGGAAGCGTTCACGATTTTGTCCCGCGCGGCCCAATATATGGACAGTCTGAGCTCGGCGGCTTCCGCCGATAACGGCAAAATCGAAAAAACGCTGCAATCGTTTGCCGACGGCAGCCGCGTGTCCGATTGGGCGAAAGCTTCCATGGCAACCTGCGTGGAGTTGGGCATTGCGCAAGGCGACGGCACCATGCTTCATCCCGGCGAGAACATCACTCGCGCGGAAACTACCGCCATTGTCAAAAGACTCTTGCAAAAAGCCGGTTTGATCGGCAAGTAAATCGTTCGGCCAACCAGATCATTCCGGTTGGCCGAATGTTTGCGGGGCAAAAGCGGTATATTCAGCGGCGCAGACATGCGCTCAACTGCTAATGTCAAGATACAACCGGCTTAAGCGAACAGCTGGAATTGGGCTCAACAATTAACGGTATGGGCATATGCTGAAGTGTAATGACAAACGGAAAGGATGAAACACTTTGGCAATGACGTATCCCCATTATCCGCATACGGGCCACCATCACCTGATGCAAGAAACGTTAGCCGCCGTTGAGCCTTGGGTTCGGCATGGCATGTGGGAAGCTCAAAAATTTGGCACCGAGCATGCGCTGAGAGAAGCTGCGGCCATTACTTATCTGATCGGCAGAGGATACCCGCCGCAACAGGCTCACCAAATTGTCGAGTCATGGTGGCATCACCACTAAAACACCCGTAATTGCTTAAGGACCGCCATGGGCGGTCCTTTTTGTCGCAGCTTAGTATATTCAAAGCTCTTTACCGTGCAAATAAGCGATGGCTTCGGAACGGCTGGTTACACTCAGCTTTTTGTAAATCGAACTTAAGTAATTTTTTACGGTGCCTGTAGTCAGAAACAATTCGTCGGCAATCGCTTGATTGGATTTTCCTTGCATTAAGCTGCCGGCAATTTTGCGTTCCTGCAAAGACAAATCGTTCATTTTTTCGTTTTCGTCCGGGTGGTGAAGTAATTGGGCAAGCCGTTGTTGAATGCTGGCAGGGAAGTTGATTCTGCCGTCGAGGCAATCTTGGATAATGGAGAGCATCTTTGCCGTTTCGATCCCTTTCACCAAATAACCGCTGGCTCCATGGCGCATCGCTTCCCATACGTATTCGGTGTCTTCAAACGTGGTCAAAATCAGTATTTTGATCTCGGGAAATTCCCGTTTGATCCGCTCGGCTGCCTGCAATCCGTCGAGCTTCGGCATATGGATATCCATCAGCACAAGGTCGGGACGCTGCAGCTGCACCTGTTCTATTGTAGCTAATCCGTCGCCGGTTTTGCCTACTACGATGTAATTGTCTTCCATGTCCAAAATAGCTGCAATGCCGTCGCGTATCAAGGGCTGGTCGTCGGCTACGATAATGGTTGCTTTAGACAATGGACTCACTCCGTTCTTCTATATCGGGCTGGACAGGAATAGCGATTTCCAACACGAACCCGTCTCTAGCCGCCCCGCTGGAAACCGACAGCGTTCCTCCAACACCCTCGACTCTTTCTTTCATGGCGTTTAAGCCAAATCCGTACATAATCTGCGCCGGCGGTTTGCCGTTATCCGTTAAGCGAAATTTGATGCGCTCGGCTTCGCGGGTCAACGAAAAATGAAAAACAGTGCTGGCGCCGTGGCGTATGCCGTTCGTCAAGCCTTCCTGCAAGGCCCGGAACAGCGTGATTTCCACCATGGGCGAAACGTTGGGCAGTGCCTTGTCGATGATGTATTCAATGGCCACACCGGTTTGTTTTTTTGTTTCCTCGATGAGCTCCAGCAGCTCCGGGATCAACTGCTGACCGGGATGATTTTCACTCAGCAGGTGTACGGAAGTGCGGACATCGTCCAAGCCGGTAAGGATGTTCTCCCTTGTTCTTTCGATCATCTCTACGGCAAGGGAAAGGCGGTTTTTCTCAATGGCCTGCGCCGCTGTCTGCAGCCCCGCTAATGCGGACGTCAGCGTATGTCCGACCGAATCGTGAATATCGCGGGATATGCGCGCCCGTTCCTGCAATTTGGCTTTGCGCTCCAGCTCGATGGAGGCGATTCGCAGCTGCTCATTATCCCTCGCCAGCTGATTTCTTTGCTGGAACGCAATTTTGGCCAGCAGGCTGCCTCCGAACATCGCTAAATATTCGATGAACCGCGGAAAAATATAATAGATTTGCTCAAAAGGCGGGAAATCACGGTAAATCCAGAGACTAAACACACAACTGATGTAGGTGAGTATCGTAAATGCGAGGGAATATTTTCGCGAGTGATAAAATGTAAATTCACCGATCAGGATTAATATAAACACCTGCGCGAAAAAGTCTTCCGACAAGATCAATATGGCAAAGGCCGCAATCAGCTGCAAGCCAAGAAACAAAGTGCCGGCCAGCCGCTGCAAATCGAGCCTGATGACAAAATTGCGTATGACAACCATGGCGACATATAGACCGACCAGCCAAAAGAGCTCAATTGAAAATTGGCTCGTATGAAGCAATAACAAGCCCGCCGCAATGATCACGGAGAGCGTGCAATAAAACGCTATTTTTTGCTGAAAATTGGCATCCATTTCAGTCCTCGCATGGAATGATATAGAAAACTCTCTTTCATTTTAGCACAAACATGACTTTAGTCATATGCAATCGGAAAATAATGCTAAAATAATGCGAAATATAGAGAAGATTTTGGCCAATCGGGTGAACTTCTTCATCTATAAATAGGCCGATAGGTTCACATATAATTAGAGGTAACAACAGGGTGCTGAGAGATCATAGAATACTATTCATAAGACGGGGGTTCGATATGAATAAAATAAGCTTGTGGCCTATGATCGGATCGTTGTTACTGGTGTTCCTCGCAGCTTGCTTTATTAGCGACAAAGCGGCGGCTGAACCGCAGACGCTGACGATAAGCGGGGCGACAGGCAGCCCGGGAGCAACGGATCCTTATACGGAGTTCTCATTGGACAACGGGCAAACCTGGAGTCCGGCTTATCTGTACGGCGAGCATCCATGGGGGGTTATACCCGGGACGAACAGTTGGATCAACTGCGGTCCCAGCGGTACCGACTACTGCATCGGACAGTCAGTCCTTTACCGTGTCCAATTTAACGTACCGGCTCCGTTTACGAACCCGCAGATTGCTTTTGAAGTGAAGGCGGACAACTATGCGGACATATGGCTAAACGGCACCTCGGCCGGCCATATTGAATCTTCGGGTGTAATTAGCGGCGATGCAACCGTCAATAACGCGGTGTACGCCGGGGTGAATGAAGCGCGAATACTGCTTACCGACAGCGGCGGCTGGGTTGGCCTAAACTTTAAAATCACCGTACAAGTCGATGCGCCGTTTCCCCCGACTTTAGCGGATACGATACCTCCGACGACAACGGACGACGCGCCGGCCAATTGGGTGAACCATAATGTGGATGTGCGGCTGACAGCGGCCGATAATACAAACGGCTCCGTAGTTGCCGCTACCTATTACAAAGTTAATAACGGAGCGATTCAGAATGGACAAATTGTTAGCTTGTCAGCAGAAGGCATTCATACGGTGAACTACTGGAGCGTCGACCATGCAGGCAATGTGGAAACGACACGTACGGCAACGGTGAAAATTGACAAGACGGCTCCGGTGACAACAGACAATGCTCCGGCGCATTGGGTAAATAATGCGGTAACTGTCACTTTGCAAGTGTATGATACGGGGGCTGGCGCTGCCGCCACGTATTACGTTCTGGATGGCGGTGCGCAGCAAACGGGAACTGCGATTGAGCTATCCACGGAAGGTGTACATACAATCGATTATTGGACCGTCGACCAAGCGGGAAATGCAGAGACTCCGCATCGCAAAAGCGTTATCGTGAAGTTTATCCCGATGAACAATGGGGAATTTCGTATCGACGATATAGTAAAACTGCTCGATCAAGGCACAGTGCAGCAGAAGGATATGAACTTCGATGGCATATTTGATGTCCGCGATCTTGAAATCATGTTAATTGGAGTCACCCCTGTTGTCATACGATAAATCAATCATTCGGAGGGATTATGATTTCAAGACAAATGGCATTCAAATTAGGTGCACTGGCGACAAGTGCCGCCGTTATATTGTTGATGATGATGCTAATCTCCAGTCCATCCGAGTCTTACGCGCAGAATGCGACGAATCTGGCTTTAAACCCGGCAGGAACGGGATATCCGCAAGTATCCGCATCTTACACTTGCGGTTGCGATAACGTATGGAGCATCGTTAACGGGATTCAATCCTATACGGAAAACCCGCGCGACCGCTGGACTAACTATGGCTCCCCTAATACGTCGGATACGATTGACATTCAATTTGGCGCGGCGGCATCGTTTAACCAAGTCAAGCTGTATATCTACGATGATCATGGCGGTGTACAGCCTCCGGCAAGTTATGAGGTCCAATATTGGAATGGCAACGCTTGGACCGGTGTAACGAACCCAATAAAAAATCCGGCTATTCCGGCAGCCTATCTCAATACGGTCAACTTCGATACGGTGTTTTCCAGCAAGCTGCGGATCGTTATAACGAACAGCAGCCAGGCATACAGCGGGCTGGTGGAACTGGAGGTGTTTTTGGGCGATACAGCTGCGGATAACAATGCGGCATCGGCGGTGATGACGGCAATCGGACAACTGCCGGAGCGGGCTGCGGTTACATTGGCGGACAAACCGGCTATCGCCGCGGCGCGCACGGCTTACGAACAACTTACGGCTTATCAAAAAAACCTCGTCACAAACTTGGGTAAGCTGACGGAGGCGGAGGCGGCCATATCGGAGTGGGAGTTATACATCATTCCGGGAGGAAAAGATCCGGGTGTCCTATCGGCATTTAGCGATGCAGCGGGTTACTCGGCAACAGTCACGTTATCTTCGGTATTAAATGCAACCTATGGCGTGCAAGCAGGCAAATTCATGGCCGCGGGCAGCGGAGCAACGGCCACCAGTGCAGTTTACGCCGTGTACGCCGCGATCGATTCCAACCTGCAAACGATAAAAGTCACGTTTCCCGCACCGGTATTTCTGAACGATGATGACGTTACATTAAGCTTCCAAGGCGGCGCCATGATGACCGCTAATAACGAACCGGTGAATGGCGTACGACAGCTTCCGGTCATTCCTTTTGGCAAACTCGATTTGTCGCACGATGGCCGCATTGGTATAGAAGATATCGTGCTCATGTTAGGGAATCCTGTATTCCGGCTTGACCTGAACCGGGACGGAACCTTTGACCGGGATGATGTGCTAATTTTTATGAGGCAGATTTCGCCGTATTCCCGTTAATGTTTACAACTGCAAATAGCAGTGAAAACTGAGATTTTGGCACAATGTTTTTTCTTCTCGCTCAAATGGGCCGCATGCCGGCATTTACCCGCGCTTTCAATGAGAGCTGCGGGTTCTTTTTATGCGTAGAAGTGTATGAACAAACAGACCACTGGTATATACGCGGCGATGGGATTGAAAAAAGCATTTTTTGGAAACCTAATTCTGGCACTAACTTTGGAAGGAGCGTCCTTATGAAAGAGCATATTGCAGCGGAAATCACCAAAACAAAGGGCAGAAAATCGCTTTACCATTTTACCCGGGTTCAAAATCTTCAGGCAATGGCTCATTTCGATGCGCTGTTTTCAAGCAATGCCATCAACCCCGGTCATGCCGGGGAACGCCGTTTGCAAGCAACGGTAGTCGATTATCAACAATATGCGATGACGATCAACTCGCACCTGAGAATAGCGGACTCAATGATCGACGCCGGAACAACTCAGGAGCAATTCCGGGCATGCTTGGATGGCCATGTGTTTTTTTGGCCGACTTTAAGGGAGTGCCTGAAGATGCTGGACACCTATACGCGGAGGGAACCCGAAGGGAAGTTTGCCGTACTGGAATTCGAGGCTTACCCGCTCATAGCGGGCCATTACTCGGCCGTTAAATTATCGAAATACGACTCCGGCAGTTCTCCGCGTTTTCCCGTGCATTGCAGCTATAGGAAAAGCCCGGCTATGTTTTTGCCTCTGAGTCAATTCAAGAGTGTAACGAATCATCTGGTGCCTGTAAAAACATCGGAAATCAAAGAGATTTTGTTCGAGGATCGCGTTATGGATGTTTCTGAATTTTTGAAAGCGGTCTATGCGGATTACCGCGAAAATATGCCTGAAAGATGGAGGGCATTGGTGAAACCTTTGATGATGTTGCATGAAGATAAGAGGTAGGAAGTAAAGGATAGGGGATAAGGGATAAGGAATAAAGATGAGGAGGAGATACGTAATGGGGATCTGCGCTTCAAAGGAGGACAAAGTCAAAATGGTAATTCATAAATTACAATTGACAATGAGAATCATTATCATTATCATTATCATTATCATTAAAATAACGATAGTACTAATATCAGCCATTGGAGTGGCCAGCATATACAATTAGCCATTCTTCGGCATTAACTTAAAGGAGGACCCGTCATGGGACTTATGTATAACATATATCGTATGCTGCAGGATCGGAGCGAATCGTCAGAGGCAACGGCGGTTTGGCATGAAGAGGTAAAAGGGGAAGAACCGAGTTCGCTAATCGAACTGCTGAATAAACCCGTCAGTAAGAAGCTGCCGCCGGACCCAAGCGCTGAGTCTACATATCGTTATACGAGCGGTTAAAGATTGCAAGTCTGTGGAAGCCGCCCTATATAAAGTAAAAGGCCCGACAGTTCACGATGTCGGGCCTTTCCTTTTAAGGCATAAAAAGATGATTTAGCACGACTTAAGTTTTTCTCGGATCAGATCGGTTACAAGCCGATCCGGGGAGCGCTTGCCCCGTCCCACCTTCATACGGTTACACAGTACCGCCACAGCAAGGCAATTTGTTGGATCGGCATATCCAATCATGCCCCCTAAACCGGCATAACCAAAAGCCATCGGGTTGCCGCCCATTACATCGCCGGCTTGGCTAAGGTTATATCCAAGTCCCAATCTAATGGGAGCAAGTGCAACTTCGTCGATGCCTTCGAAATGGAGTGACATCGCCTCCGCTATGGTAGCTGGCTCAAGCAGACGTTTACCATTCACGCCCTCGCCAATCAGCGAGGCATACATATACGCTAACGCCTGCGCCGTAGCGACGATATTCACAGCGGGTACGGCCGCTGCATGGAACCAAGGCGAATTCCATTCCGGATTTGCAACCGGGACCAGGGCAGGAGGCAGCACTCGCTTGAAAAGCATGTCGTCCGGCATGGAAGCAATCGGTACGGCGTCACCGCTAATCTCGGCGATACGGGATTCTACTTCCGAGGAAGCGCCTAAATACAAACTTTTTTCGATGCCTAAAGGCTTGCATATTTCGTCATGAACAATTTGAGATAAGGTCCGACCGTCAGCCCGAGATGCGGTTTCTCCCAAAATCCAGCCGAAGGTGAGACCATGGTAACCTGACTTGCTGCCGGGCTCCCAGATTGGCTCCAGCTTCTCCATCTCACAGACCATCGTTCGCCAGTCTGTGATAAGCCGCATATCCGCGTACGTGGGCATCAAGGGAACTCCTGAAGTATGGGTAAGCACCTGACGGAGAGTAATCTTTTCCTTTCCGTTTGCTCCGAACTCGGGCCAGTAATGAGAGATCCGCTCATCATAAGCCAGCTTGCCCTGTTGGACGAGAATATGAATGGCAGTCGAAATAATGCCTTTGGAGCAAGATTGCACAACGAATAAAGTATCTGGGGTCACGGAGTGTCGTCCTGCGGCATCAGCACTGCCTGAAAAAGCATTCAGAACCGGCTCTCCGTGCCAGTAGGCTGCTGCTTGGAACCCTGCGCCGATATCGTCTTTCGCGAGTTCAACTAACAATTGTTGGACATGAATTTGCAGATCCATGAGATGTTGACGTTTGAATGGATTAGTCAATGCACTCAACTCCCTTATTTTAAAATTAAACAATAAGGTGCAAAGCCCATCCTTTGAAACGTCTTGCAGGCGGACAGGGTTACTGATCGTCCGCCCATACAAAGGTCCGCCCTAAGAATAGGCTTTGTATGAGCCGCGTGGCATACTGGCAAAATGATTCGCCATCAAAATCGACCACCTTTCACTGCAAATTTTAGCAGAGAGTAATCGATGCTTCAATATTAATCCACGCACTTGAATGGGGTGCGACGCTGTCTCTACAACGAATTCGAACTCCTTACCGAGATTTCAATCCACGCATCCGCATGGGATGCGACGTGCGCGGTGTTGTGTCTAAAATGCGCGTTGATCGTCTATTTCAATCCACCCACCCGCATGGGATGCGACATCGAAGGCAATAAACATTTTGATGATTGGGACAATTTCAATCCACGCACCCGCATGGGATGCGACCGATTGCCGAGATACAAGCGGGCGTACCTTTGGTAATTTCAATCCACGCACCCGCATGGGATGCGACCGTACCCCCCTCTGTCAAAATAGTTGTCGTACCCACTGTATGAATGTATAGTGAGGAAAACGAGAACGAGGTGGACACCCATGAATCCTGTAAGCAGGGAATTAAAGGCGAGCATTGTACAGCGGATGATGC
>NZ_SIRE01000045.1 GCF_004307995.1 Paenibacillus thalictri
GCTTCAAGCAGAGCATGCAAGCCTTGCGCTCATGAAAAAATTAACCACATAGCTGTGGTTTTCATTTTGCCCGGGTGGTCAACTTTTTGATTAGCGCAGTGGTCAACTTTTTCATTGACATTCACAAGTCTGTCAAGAAAATCGTGTAACCTTTTAAACCAAATCTAGTAAAAGTTTGCGTCGCTGCTTGACTTGGAGCCTCCTCGCCCGGCAGGCAGCCTACCATGCCCGCCTCTCCAAATAAAGCCGCTTTAGCGTACTTTGACGCGCTCAGGACAATACACCGTCAGTTGCAGCAGATTTTGAACCCTTCCTGTCCACTTTCTCAGTACGTCCATCGTAGAAAGGTACAGCATTTTCAATAAGGATTCATCCGTTGGGAAAACACTCTTACCCTTGGTCGCTTTGCGCAGCTGCCGATGGTAACTCTCGATATTCGTGGTATAGATTAGCTTGCGCAGCTCTGGTGGGTACTTGAAGAAGGTCGTTAATTCATCCCAGTTTTGCCGCCATGACTTGACAATGAGAGGATTCAGCAAGGGACGTTATCTATCATGGTCGGTGGTAGTAATCTGGTGTTTGATCGGGTTCTTCCTATACTGGAGAAGTTGGGAAAAAACATCTATCATGTGGGTAATATTAGAAACGGAGCTATTGTTAAGCTGTTAAATCAGCTCATGGTTGGCATCCACACTCAAGCTGCAAGCGAAGCAATGACGCTTGCCGATAAAATGGGCTTACCTAAAGATTTGCTGCATCGAATTTTGAGCAATAGCTTCGCACAGAGTCGGATTTATGATCGGCATTGTACTCAATTTGTAGAGAAAAATGAGTTTCAGCCGGGATTTGCTCTAAATCTGCTGCATAAAGACTTGGTATTGGTGAAGAAAATGGCAGAGGATAACGATGCTGCCATACCGATAGGAGCTCAGGTAGAGCAAATTATCCAAACGGCAAAAGTTAGTGGTTTCGGGGCGCCGGGAAAAGTAAAAACGAGACACCGGGTTCGGCAGTAATATTAGCATTTATGGCCCATCATTGGGCCGATTTTTTTTACTTATTGTTGCATCAATTGAGTGCCTTCTATCTTGAGCTTAATATGCGGGAGGTAGGAAATTTGACTCTACTTTAAAACTCCACTGCTATTGACAAGGTCGAGTAGCAGTGGGAGAATAACAATAAACAATTTTATGAACTAAGTTCATAATAATGAACTTAATGGTGGGGTGGTGATCCGATGAAGGGGAGATCCATTGAGGATTAGCGGTGAGGGATGGTTAAAATGAAAAGTAATCATACATTTTTACCGAATTTTAAGCGAGGGTGAGAAAATGCCTGAAACGGTCAAGCTAACAACCGAAAATATGAAACATGATTTGATCGAAATGGTTGGTCCGGAGAACGTTGCAGTTGATCGCATGGAGAGTGAGAAGCGATATCAGCTTCAGGCACCGTTGATGGTGTTTCCAGACGAGGAACGGAAGGTTGAAGAAATTCTGGGCTGGGCATGCAAAAACCATGTGCGGGTCGCACCACAGGGCGCAGGTACAAAAGATGCATTTGGACATCAGGGCGATGGCCCGGATGTGATACTCTCGTTAAAAAAAATGTCCGGACTACTGCACCATTCCGTCGGGGATCTTACCGTCACTGTACTACCGGGAACAACCCTGAGGGAGCTTCAGCAAGCTTTAGGCAAAGAAGGGCAGTTTCTGCCGCTTGATCCGGCATGGGGGGAGCAATCGACCCTGGGAGGGATCATTGCATCCAATGCTTCAGGTCCCAGAAGAGCGATGTACGGCTCAGCGAGAGATTATTTAATTGCATCCCGTATTTGTTATCCGGATGGAACGATGATTCGCACGGGTGCAAAGGTCGTCAAAAACGTGGCCGGTTACGATATGAACAAACTATTTATCGGCTCTATGGGCACTTTGGGGGTTTTTACCGAGCTCACCTTTAAAATCCGTCCAATTCCCGTATACGCTGGGGCTTTGGTCATTCGCATCCCGGAATTGCTTAAGCTCCGCAAGCTGCAGGGAATTTTACTCGACTCACAGCTTGAGCCTTCTGCAGTAGAATGGGTTAACGGGAGACTCGGAAAGGATATACTTGGTCAGGCTGTTGCAGGTCCTATGCTTCTGGTATCGTTCGAGGACGTGGAGCGTTCGGTACGATTTCAAATGAACTGGCTGGCGCACACTTGTGACAGCCTTGGAGTTGCGGTCCAGATGGAGATCTCGGGACAAGAAGAAACCCAGATCGTGCTCTCCAGATTGAGGGAGCATCTTCCGAATTCGAACGACATTTCTGACGACAAGCTTGTAGTTAGCGTCAAGCTGCTCTCCATGATCGCGGAAGTGCCGGCCGTTTACGAAGTCCTGCAAAATTCAGCTGATGAAAAAGGGCTGCTGCTTGATTTCCACGGGGGGCTATATACGGGCATCAGCAGAGCAACGATACGAGCGGATTGGGTACAACAGTCGAAGGTTTTTGAATGGCTGCATACAGTCAATTCGTTCCTCGGTCAACTTAACGGTCGGTCGGTGATCGAAGTCGCTCCTCGCGACATAAAGATGAACCTGAATGTATGGGGGCCTGAAGCAGAAGATTGGAATTTGATGATAGGGATCAAAAATAAAATCGATCCAAAGCGCATCTTGAATCCGGGTCGGTTTGTAGGAGGGATTTGAAATGTCGCAGCACGGTGCCAAAAAAACGCAAGTGGTTTCCCCAGCATGCCACGATGTATCGTTAACCCGTTCCAATTATTTATGGGAGGACGCTCCCGATCCGGAAAAATTTTCGCAATGCGTGCATTGCGGGATGTGTCTCGAGGCGTGCCCGACCTATCAGGAAACTGCATTGGAACCGCATTCACCGCGGGGGCGAGTCTATCTGATAAAATCTGTAGCGGAAGGAAAAATGCAGCTGAACGAGTTTTTCAAAAATCCGGTATCTACTTGTCTGGACTGCCGGGCTTGCGAAACCGCTTGCCCGGCAAACGTTCAAGTGGGCGCATTGATCGAAGAAGCGAGAGGTCAGCTGTATAAGGCTGATCCTCCAAAAGGCTTCTCGGGACTGCTTCACAAGCTTTTCCTGCATGGGTTGTTCCCGTATCCGTCAAGAATGCAAATGCTGGGCAAGCTGCTAAGGCTGTACCAGAAGTCCGGGCTCGCTTTTGCGGCGGATAAATTAGGCGTGATGCGGATCCTTCCTGCGCATTTGCGCGAGATGGAGAAGGCGCTGCCGAAGCTGTCCAGGCCTCCGGTGCTGCGTTCCCACCCGGAAACGTTGCC
The DNA here is from genome assembly GCF_004307995.1 of Paenibacillus thalictri. Lineage (GTDB taxonomy): Bacteria > Bacillota > Bacilli > Paenibacillales > NBRC-103111 > Paenibacillus_AF > Paenibacillus_AF thalictri. The sequence continues at coordinate 3,300 of NZ_SIRE01000045.1, forward strand.
GGCCATCGGTGTCAAACGGGCGAAAGTAGCGGTACTTACGGGCTGTGTCATGGATGTCGTATTCAGCGACATCAACGAAGCTACAATCCGGGTTCTGCGTCGCAACGGCTGCGAGGTATGGATTCCGAAAGCGCAAAAATGCTGCGGTGCTCTGCACGTTCATGCAGGCGACCGCGATCAAGCGAAGCAACTGGCACGTCATAATATCGACTTATTTTTATCCGATGACATCGACGCCATTATTGTAAATGCGGCAGGTTGCGGTTCGACGCTGAAGGAATACGAAGAATTGTTCAAAAGTGATGAGCGCTACCGCGATAAAGCGCATTTGTTCAGTGAAAAAATTGTGGACGTATCGCAGTTTCTCGATCAACTTGGCTTGATCGCGCCAAAAGGGAAACTCGACATGACGATCACTTATCACGATGCATGCCATCTGGCGCACGCACAAGGAATTCGGGTAGAGCCGCGCCGGCTGCTTGCGGCCATCCCCGGCTTGCGTATTGTCGATCTGCCCGATGCCGACCGCTGCTGCGGCAGTGCAGGTATATATAATCTGACTCAACCAGAAATGGCGGGACAGCTTCTGGATCGCAAGATGAACGACATTCCTAGTGGATGCGACGCGGTGTCTATGGGCAATCCCGGATGTATGATGCAGTTTCAGGTAGGGGTCGTACGACATAACCGGACGGAGAAAATTGTTCACACAATACAACTGCTCGATTGGGCATACAACAACGAGGAGGCGCATCGCTCATGAATAACGTTAAGAATACGGCGACTAACGGGTTCACCAGTCTCGAACAGCGTGAGCAATTCATCCGGGCGATGGTGCAACTGGTGGACCGACTGCCGTTCTGCACAGGTATGAAGACTTGGTTGCGTATGAATGTGACGGTTATACGCTTGAAAAATCACTACCTGCGGCCGTCGTTTTCCCGAAGTCGACGGAGGAGGTTTCGCGGGCCGTCAAATATTTGCATGAACGGCGAATTCCCTTTTTACCTCGGGGAGCAGGAACGGGCCTTAGCGGTGGAGCCATAGCGCAAGGGGGGGAAGTGATCGTCAGCCTTGCGCGGATGAACAAATTACTAAGCATCGATTATTTGAATCGCAGAGCGGTATTACAACCGGGTTATATTAATCTGAAGTTGTCCAATTCCATTTCATCCAAAGGGTACTATTATGCACCCGATCCTTCCAGCCAAGCAACATGTACAATCGGTGGAAACGTTGGAGAAAATGCCGGTGGAGCACACTGTCTCAAGTACGGTGTTACCACCAATCACGTATTGGGACTCGAGCTCGTTCTCCCGAACGGGGACATCGTGAAAACCGGAGGGACGCTGGACAGCCCTGGGTATGATTTGCTTGGCATCCTTACAGGATCGGAAGGCACGATGGGCATCGTGACGGAAATTACAGTCCGAATTCTGAAGAAGCCACAAGGAGTCAAGACGGTACTCGCCCTATACGAGGACGTTAACGACGCAAGCAGGGCCGTCTCGGAAATCATAGCTGCGGGCATCATTCCGGCGGCTCTAGAAATGATGGATAAAATCGCCATTGAAGGTGTTGAGTCGGGTAACTATCCGGTTGGATATCCGAGAGATTTAGGTGCAGTACTCATTGTTGAAGTCGACGGAATCGAGGAAGGTTTGCAAGATCAAATCGACCACATTATTGCCGTTTGCCAAAGAAACCGGGTGCGCGAGGTGCGCCAAGCGGATGATGCACAGGAAAGAGCTCGCTGGTGGGCTAACCGGAAAACCGCATTTGGCGCAATGGGGACCATTTCTCCCGATTATCTGGTTCAAGATGGGGTGATTCCCCGCAGCAAGCTTCCTGAAGTCCTAGCGAAGGTTGGGGAGATCAGTGCTAAATACAAGCTGCGCATTGCCAATGTGTTCCACGCTGGAGACGGCAATCTTCATCCGCTCATATTATTTGATTCAAGGGTGCCCGGAGAGACAGAGCGAGCGGTGGCCGCAGGCTCAGAGGTGCTAAAAGTTTGCGCGGACGTAGGCGGATCCATTACGGGGGAGCACGGAGTGGGTATTGAGAAGATGGAGGATATGCGATTCATTTTCAACGAGCGGGAAATTCAGGTGCAAACGGATATTCGTGATGTTTTCAATCCGCACAGCCTTTGCAACCCTGACAAGTTGTTTCCTAAACCTGCCCGCTGTGTAGAAGTGAAGAAATTTGTCGCTTCAACGAAGGAATAATTAGTGTCTCTTTTCTTCTAAACGAGGCCAAATATCGAAACTCACTGAGGAAATGAAAGGTTGGATAAAAGATGAAGTTTACCCGATTTATGGTTTCCGGAGAAACCGAAACTTTGAATGGCATTATCGAAGGGAACACGATTAAAGAATTTACCGGAGAGCTGTTTGGCTCCCGTACATTTACAAAGAGAACGTTTCCGCTGGGAGATATTCAATTCAAGGCACCGCTTGTTCCTCGGCATATCATAGGCATCGGCAGAAACTTTGCGGCGGAGGGTGGCGAGAAACCGCCTGTTCCCGATATGCCGATTTTGTTTTTCAAACCGCTCGGTACGGTGGTTGGTCCGGATGATCCGGTATTCTTGCCTCGCGGAACGGAGGAGATCAGATTCGAATCGGAACTTGCCGTCGTTATCGGGAAAACCGCGAGAAATCTAAATCCGGAGGAGGCGGACGAGGCGATTTTCGGCTATACGGTTGCCAATGACTTCGGTGCATTCAATTATTTCCACCCCGAGGGGCACTGGACGATCGGTAAAGCCTTCGATACGTTTTGTCCTCTTGGTCCGGTGCTTGAAACGGACTTCGATTACCGGACTGCACGCATTAAAGCGGCTGTTAACGGAATCATTAAACAAGACAGCTCGATGGAACGGATCATTACACCGATCGATGTCATGATTTCATACATCAGCCGATTTATGACCCTTATGCCGGGTGATGTCATTTTGACAGGAACGCCGGCGGGGTCGGAAGCTGTTCGCGATGGCGATGTGGTGGATTGTTTTATTGAAGGAATAGGACACCTTCGAAATCGAGTGAAAGCTCAATAGTTTTACTGTATAGGCAATTATCGATGAAATAATACATTCAAGTAGGCAATCTGCAAGTCGTAACAAGGCTTTACCGGATTATCTGTTTGGGGCTGGATGCAACATAGCATGGTACCATCGCCAACGGCGCGACGCTGCACGCGCTTCATTATCATCAAATCGATGTGAGGGCGGTACAAGACCGATTAAAACAAAACGGCCAGAACTACGAGGACTATATTTTGGACTTTCCGGTAGATATAATCCGAAATGTGGTAAAGGGGTAAATCGCAAAGAGGGTGGATTAAGAAGGCATGTTGTCCCAACAGCATGCCTTTTTTCCTTAGATATCGATAAGCTGGTTGAGACTGTCAAGTTGATTGAACCCGTCTTTGGCGGTATTAATTTAGAGGATATAGCGGCACCCGCTTGTTTGAGATTGAAGAACGCCTCAAAAAGGAACTCGATATTCCCGTTTTTCATGATGATCAGCATGGTCCTGCTATAGCTGCTTTGGCCGGCTTAATTAATGGGACGAAAGTGGTAAATAAGAGATTGGATATGGTACACAACGTGCTTGCCTTTCCCGGAGTGTTTCGAGGAGTTCTCGACGTCGCACTATTGGGAAAGGAGGAGAGTGAGAGTAGTCATCGCACCAGATTCTTATAAGGGCAGTTTGTCTGCCGCATAGGTTGCGGAAATCATGGGGCGCGCTGTGCAGCATGAGATTTCCTCAGCTCATGTAATTAAAATACCTATGGCAGATGGCGGTGAAGGAACCGTTGATGTGCTAATGACGGCGTTAAACGGAAACATTAGGCAGGTACGGGTGCAAGGTCCTTTGAATGAATTTGGGGTTCACAGGGATCGGCCTGGCGCCGGCGCAGCAGGAGGACTAGGTTTTAGTTTTCTCTCGCTTGGAGCTGAACTGGTCCCAGGGGCAAAGTTCGTCGAGGAAATGACTGGACTCAAGGATTGTGTCCGCGGCGCGGACTGGGTATTGACGGGGGAAGGACGCAGCGACAGCCAAACGCTGTACGGCAAGCTCCCTCAACATGGCGCAAGTATTGCCCGTGAAGCGGGGGCAGAAGCAGTGCTCATATCCGGAAGCTTCGGGTCCGGAAGTGAACGGCTGCTTTCTGATTTTTCGGCCTGTTTTTCTGTCGTTGACCGTCCCGCTACTCTGCAGGAATGGAGAAAGCGAAGAACTCTGCACGGCGACGGAGCGCATATCGGGAGCGGACACGCTTATGCGCCTGCCGATAAGACTGCGCGTGAAATCGAATTAGAAAAGGAAATAGGGATTTGCGCGAGCCAATGAAATTCTCAAGGACGCACTCGGTTTTTTCGCAAAAGACTGGAAGCGGTAAAGGCACGCCAGCTCTATGCATACATCCGTGAACGACGGATCAATGGACCGTCAAGGCGATGTGCGAAGTGCTTGCTGTCAGCGAATCGGGCTACTACCGTAGCTTGAGGCCCACACCCATACAGGTGCGGTAGCGGGGCTTTTTTTGAGGTAGAGCTAGGAACTTCTCGGATAAATAACAGAGATCACTTCTTGTGTCAAACTTTCATATTAATTTATTTGATTAAATAATAGAGGGATTCTCATGTTTGTCTGCACATTTTTTGAAATATCCGAAATTGGGTTCGGTATGCTGAAATCGCCCTGAAAACTAGCGTTTTCGAAGATTCGGACGATGCGAGGAGATTAAAAAAAACAGTAGACAAAACAATGAAATATGCTAATATATATTTAATCAATTTAATTAATATAAGAAAAATCGCTGGAGGAACTCGGATGAGAATTATTTATCTAGACATTGATTCACTTCGTCCCGATCATATGGGCTGTTACGGTTACGAACGCAACACGACCCCTAATTTAGATAAAATCGCAGAAGGCGGCGCGAGATTCAACGATTGTTATTGTGCTTCATCGCCATGCGTGCCTTCGCGGGCCAGCTTTATGTCCGGCCGGTTCGCCGTCAATCACGGCGCGCTGACACACTGGGGCCCGGGTTATGACTTCTATTATCCGGAAGGAGACGGCCATAGCCAGACCATGCCGTTTTTTACAAGATACATTCGTGAAGCCGGTTACAAGACTGTTACATTTTCTTCCTTTGGCGACAGGCACCATGCATGGTGGTATTTTGCCGGCTGGGATCAGGTGAACAGCCATACGTTGAAAGAAGGCAATGAAGACGCGCATGAAGTGAATGCGGCGGTTATACCGTGGCTGAAGCAGCACGGCAAGGACGATAACTATTTTCTGCATATACAGTACTGGGATCCGCACACCATGTACACGTATCCGAAGGAATACGCCGATCAGTGGCAGGAATCGCCGGCAAAGGATTTTCCAAGCGAAGAAATCATAGCGGAGCACACCAAAGACGTCTTCCCGCGTTCCGCCAGCTTCCTGCATACCGCAGCGACAATTCCCGACACAATGCCGCGCACGATTCGCAACCGCGACGATTTCAAGCATCTGCTGAACGGTTATGACGGCGGAATCAGCTACATGGATAAGTGCGTCGGAGAATTGCTCGATGTGTTGAAGGAACTGGGCATAGAAGATGAAGTATGCTTTATTATTAGTGCGGACCACGGAGAATCGATGGGGGAGCAGGGCATTTATATGGAGCATGGAAGCGCTACCGAAGCGGTTCACCATATCCCCTTGATTGTCAATATTCCGGGAGTGACCAAGCCGGGGACAGTTGTTGACGGATTTATTTACAATGTGGACGTGATCGCCACGATTACCGATCTGGCAGGTCTTCGCGTTCCTTCCGGCTGGGACGGCGCTTCGTTTCTTCCGGCTTTAAGAGGTGAACACTGGCAGGGCCGCGATTATCTGGTGATGGACCACGGATTGTATACATGCCAGCGGGCGGTTAGGGACGAGAAATGGTATTTTATTCGCACGTATCATGCCGGCTTATATCGTTTTGATGACGTTACCTTGTACGATATGGAGAACGACCCCTTCCAGACGGTCAATGTCGCCGAGCAATATCCCGAGATCGTCAAGGAAATGGACCACCGCATGATGGAATGGCAGCAGCAAAATCTGGGGAAAATAGGACACCGCCCGGATCCGCTGCAGCAGGTAGTGGAGACGGGGCCATGGAAGTATGTTACACTAGATGGGTGGATCGACCGTCTTCGCAGCGAAGGACGCGAGGATGCGGCCGAATATTTCATAAACAAATATAAGGTATGAGTAAATCAGGAATTTCGGAGGCTGCTTGGGGATGTCGTTAATCGGTCATAATTTGGCTAGAGCGAAGCAATTAAACAGATCGTTGGTGCTGCAATCTCTGCTGCTCAACGGGCCGTTGTCCAGACAAAACATCGCAAAGATGACAAAGCTGACCCCGGCAACCATTACCAATATAACGGCCGAGCTGCTTGCTCACGAATGGATCGAAGAGATCGGCAACGTCGAGGGCGATCAGGTCCGCTCGGGCAGAAAGTCAATCGCGTTGTCGATCAACGCGGATAAATATATGAGCCTTGGCGTTCATCTTCGTTCCGACCGCATCGAGCTTGGCATTGTGAACTTAGCGGGCGACGTGAAGCATGTGGAGATGCAGCCATACGAGACGTATACGGCCAATACGTTTGTCGATTATTTGGGCAATGTGATTGTTGAGTATTTAAAGAGAAACTCGCAGTTTCCGGTGTCTTCGGTAGGCATCGGCAGCGTCGGACTCGTGCAGCATGAGCAGGGCATTATCTTGAGCGCCGAGCATATGGGATGGAAGAATATTGAGGTGGCGGGCCCCCTTGCCGCAAGGGTAAAAATGCCCGTTCTGTTGGATAATAACGTCAGAACGATGGCGCTTGCTGAGAAGATGTACGGCAAGAACAAGCTGAGCGCCGACTCCTTGTTTGTTTACATCGGCAGAGGGATCGGAGCTGGACTCATCCTCGGCAACCAGATTTATCGCGGCGGCATAACCGGGGCGGGCGAGTTTGGCCACATTACGCTGGATCGCGGCGGCGTCCCGTGTTGGTGCGGGAATAAGGGGTGCCTGGAAAGGTACGCCTCGGAAGCGGCGCTGCTCAAAAGTCTTGGATTTACTCATATTGATGAGATTGTGCACGCGATAAAAGCCGGAGACAGAAGGGTGGAAGAGGCCGTCATTCAGGCAGCCGATATGATCGCCGTAGGGCTGGCGTCGTTTAACAACATCTTTCATATCCAGAGTGTCATTCTGGCGGGAGCCATTACGGATGAGCAGTTGCCCTTTGTAGAAACGATCCGTCATCGCGTTGCCGAAAAATCGTTTCTGACCCAATTTGAGCCGGTGGACGTGCAGTCGTCGGCACTTGGCAAGATGGTCGGTGTTGTTGGCGCCGCAAGCTTGAGCATTTATGAGCTGATACTCAGCGAACAGGATGTGCAGGTATGGGCTTGAGAGCCCATACCGCCCGTTTTGTAAGCGTTGACAAGTGTTTTTTTAAATCCGATTGGTGTACTGTTAACTACTAGTAATGTTGAATTATAAAGCGAATCGGATGGTACGACACTTTGCATATATAGTCTATATTCTAGACTTAATACCGAAAAGAGGGGATTCACATTAACAACCTGCGACTGATGATGAAGCGCAATGGCTACAAGATGGGGGAAACCGTCGAAGGCTATCTCTACTTGCTGCCGGTTATCGCATGGATCGGCGTATTTATGGCCTTTCCCATGTACTACATCATTTACTTGAGTTTCTTTAAATGGAATCTGGTCGAGCCGAATAAAACGTTTATCGGCATTCAAAACTTTATCCAAATGTTTACCGACAACGTTTTTCTCAGCTCGTTGGCCCATACGGTGTACTTTACGATCGGCAACGTAGCTTTGACGATGATTGTGGCGATGCTGATCGCTATTCTGATGAATCAGAAAATACCCGGGATTACGGCGGTTCGGGGGTTCTTTTATTCGCCGGTTGTCGTTTCGGTTATTGCGGCGGCGATGATCTGGGGATTCCTGTTCGATTCGCAGTTCGGCCCGCTTACGCAAATCGTCAATGCTTTCGGATTACCTTCGCCCAAATGGCTGGACGATCCGAATTGGGCGATGAATTCGATCATTATGATGAGTATTTGGAAACACATGGGTTATTATGCAGTCATTTATTTGGCGGCGCTTCAGGGAATATCCAGCGACTATTACGAAGCGGCTTCCTTGGATGGGGCAACGGCGCTGCAGAAGTTTTTCCATGTGACCTGGCCGTTATTAAGACCTGCAACCATGCTGGTTGTCATTATGGGGATCATTAACTCTTTCCAAGTGTTCGGGCAAATATACGTATTGACCGCAGGAGGACCTGTGGGCAGCACCAACGTGATTGTGTATTACTTGTACGATGTGGCGTTCCACGATTTTGAGGTTGGTTATGCCAGTGCGATCGGTCTCTTCTTGTTTATTGCTATGATGGTTGTAACACTGGTGCAATTTAAAATGATGGATCGTAAAATCAAATTTTAGGTGGTGACCCGGCTTGGTTGAAAAACAAAAAAAGTTAAAGAAGCTTGTGCTTTTCGTGCTTGCTTTTGGCGGAAGTCTGATCACTTTATTTCCGTTCCTGTGGATGCTGGCAACCAGCTTCAAAACCAACAGGGAAGTCTACAGCTCAGGTCTTAGCATTATTCCGAAGTCGCTTTCCTTAGCCAATTATATCAAAGCGTTTGAAGTCGCTCCGATCTTTGTGTATTTGATGAATTCCATCATGATCAGCGTCGTCACCACCATCGGCGTTGTGATTACGTCGTTGCTTGCCGGCTACTCGTTGTCCCGGCTTCATTTTCCGGGTAGAAACATCATCTTTATCGCCGTACTTGGAACGATGATGGTACCGCACCAATCGTCGATGATCCCCAGCTTTATTATGCTGAAAAACTTCGGCTGGCTCGATTCCTACAAGGCCCTAATCATCCCGTTCCTGGTGTATCCGTTTGCGGTGTTTATGATGCGCAACTTTCTGCTGAATTTACCCAAGGAACTGGAGGAAGCGGCCCATTTGGACGGATGCTCGCGGCTGCAAATTCTTTATAAAATATTTCTGCCGTTATCGAAGCCGGCTATCGCCAGTATTATCATTCTGAACTTTACGCATGTATGGAACGACTTTTTCTGGCCGCTTGTTATGACCAAATCAGTGAATATGCGGACGATGCAGGTCGGACTCTCCATGCTGAAGAACGAATTTACGCTGCAGTGGCCGCTATTAATGTCTGCTACGGTCGTGTCGGCGATTCCGATTTTTATTATCTACATTTTGTTTCAGCGGTTCTTCGTTCAAGGATCGGTTTCATCCGGCGTCAAAGGTTAATGATTGGCAGTTAATTGGTGTGGGGCGCAACCGGCATTTGCCGGCGCTTATATAACAAATCCAGTCCAGGGGGATGGTATTCAATGAATAAGCGGTTTCTGAAAGGTTCGGCAATTGTGGGATTATCAAGCGCTCTGCTGCTGTCTGCGTGCAGTTCCGCAGGCAAACAGGAACAGCCGGCGGCGGGCGGTTCGGCAGCGCAGGATGGTCCGGCTAAAAAAGTGGAGTTCTGGTACGCTTTGTCCGGTTCCAATGGCGATGTCGTCAAGAAAATTGTAGAGGATTACAATAAGTCGCAGAAAAAAATACAGGTAGAAGCGGTATATGTACCGCAAAATGAACGAATGGAGAAACTTTCGGTTGCAGTTGCGGCAGGCAATCCGCCCGATCTGTTCACCGCCGGCCCGCCGGATCTGGCTTCGCTGCAAGGCTCTCATGTGCTGAAATCGATTGATGAGCTGGCGAAGACCGGTTCGAAGAAAATTACAAAAGACGATTTTCTCCCTGTATTGGACAGCGTAATCGTCAAGGACGGCACGTTGTGGGCCGCTCCAATCAGTATTGGCGTAACAACGACTTATTATAACGAAAATCTGTTTAAGGCGGCTGGTATTTCCAAAGCGCCGGAAACGTGGGATCAATTGGTGGAAACGGCCCAGAAGCTGACGGATTCCTCCAAGGGGCAATACGGTATTTTGCTGCCAACCAAGGAAGTGCAGAATACAGCGGAAATTTGGTTTTCCTTCTTGGGGCAAGCCGGCGGACGTGTGCTGACCGAAGACAACAAGAAAGCCGCATTTAACTCCGAAGCCGGGGTTAAGGCGCTGCAGCTGTGGGTTGATTTAATTCAGAAATACAAGGTGGCGCCTTTGACCCAGTTGGATGCGGCCAATATTACGCAAACCTTCGGTGCCGGTAAGACCGGGATGTTCATCGGTTACCCGCAATGGATCGAGACCACGAAGGATTTCCCGTTCACGACCAAAACGGCCCGTTTGCCGAAAGGGGAAAAATACGCGACCAGCTTGGGAGGTTGGTATCTCGTTGTGCCGGCGCAAGGGAAAAATACCGAAGGCGCGTACGAGTTTTTGACTTGGCTGATGCAGCCCACCAATGCAGTAAAGTGGAACGTAGGCATGGGCAATCTTCCCGCCGAGCAGAAGACGCTGGATACGAAGGAATACCAGGATTATACGAAGCAAACTCCGCTGCTTGAGGCGTTTAACACGGCATTAAAAAGCGATATTCAGCCGTTCCCTGCAACAGACAAATATGGTAAATTGACAGTGAGTGTCGCTAAAGCGATTGTATCCGCCCTGTATCAGAAGCAAACGCCAAAAGAAGCTTTGGATGCGGCTGCGGCGGAGGTCAATAAGCTGCTTGCGCAATAATACGGGATGTGAGGCGTAGGAGAGGCTGCAGCGCCTCTCTTTTCTATCCGGGAGGTAATTGAATTGGAACTGCTGACGGCAAATCATGGGCTGATGAGGGATATTAACAAACTGACGGTGCTTACATTAATTCGGCAAAACGGACCGATTTCCAAAGCGCAAATTGCACAAATCACGGGTTTAAACAAAACAACGATTACTTCATGCGTGGAGCAATTGAAACAGGATTTACTCATACGCGAGATTGGCTTTGCCAGCACAAGCCAAGGGCGGCCTCCCTTGATGCTGCAATTTAACGGCAAGGAAGGTCTGGTTGTCGGAGCGGCGTTGGGTGTTAACTTCTCGGATGTGATTGTCGCCAACCTGGAAGGAGATATATTGTGCCAGAATCGCATTCCGCTGCGGGCTCAATCGGCCGAGTTGTTTATACAGGATATCGGCGACGCAATAGCCGCCTCCATGGACTCGGTTGCGATGCCGGCGCTTGGGGTCGTCGGCATCGGCATCGGGTGCCCCGGAATCGTCAACACCGCAACCGGGGATATCGTTCGTTCCAACCGTTACCCGCTGTTGCCCCATGTGCCGCTGCGGCGTGCGCTTGAGGAACGGTTTCAACGAAGCGTCACGGTAGAGGAGAACGGAAATGCGGCATTGGCCGGCGCTTATTATTTCGGCAAGATGAGCGCTTCATCCACTTCCATGTACGTTCATGTTGGGCTCGGGATCGGTTCCGGCATCATGCTCCAGGGCAGCTTGTATCGTGGAGGACTTGGCTTTGCTCCGAAGTTGGGGCATACGCTGTTTGCAGCCGGGGGGAAAGCTTGCGGCTGCGGGTTGTCCGGCTGCTTTGAGATGTACGCGTCGGAGCATAGTTTGGCCGAGCATTATTGGGAAAGAGACATGCGGCACGAGGATAGTGGGGACATTTGGCGGCTTGCCGGAGAAATTATTGAGCTTGCCGTGCAAGGAGAGGCCAAAGCGCTGCGTTCTGTGCTGCATATCGGCGAGATGCTGGGCATGGGGATTGCGAGTTCGATCAATCTGCTTAATCCGGACCATATTATTTTGGGCTGCCGCCTGAATCGTGTGGATTCGTTTATGGCTGTGGTAGAACAATCCATCGCAAGGCATGTGCTTCCCTTAAGAATGGAGGGACTGACTTTGATGCCGGCCCCATTCGGGGAGCACTCCGTCTCCTTGGGAGCCGCTTCGCTGGCAATCGAACATATGTTTAGCGGGATAAAGGTCGGGTGAGGATATGAATTTATTTGGACATAGCTATACACGCCAAGAGCTGGAGGCCAGAATCGGCAGCATGGACCAGTTATGCGGCTTCAAGAAACTTCAGTGCACGGAAGGACTGGAGAATGGCACCCAGGCGATTCATATGTGGAATGCCGCAGGTCTTCAATTATGGGTGCTGCCGGATAGAGGCATGGATATCGGGAGGGTGCATTTTAAGGGGATTCCCCTCACGTGGAGCAGCCGGACAGGGTATGTGCAGCCTGCTTATTTGCAGCAGGAAGGCTGGTCCAAGGGGTTTCATGGGGGATTGCTCGCCACCTGCGGTTTAAATAACGTAGGCCCGCTTTGCCGGGACGGCGACACCTTCCATGAGCAACATGGCAGCATCAGCAGAACGCCCGCTTCGGCGGTTGTCTGTCAAGGCGTATGGCAGGACGATGACTACGTCATGACGGTGAGCGGCAAGGTTCACGATGCGGATTCCAAAGGACGGCATTTGCAGATGCAAAGATCCATCCGGCTGGAGGGCGACGGCCTGACCGTTTCCATTGTCGATGAAGCGACCAACCTGGGCTTACAAAGCGAGCCTTGCATGATTCAATATCATATGAATTTTGGGTTTCCGCTGATCGGCCCGGACGCTTCGCTTAGCGTCGCCGGGGTTCGGCGCGTTCTGGACCGCGGGCGCCAAGAGGAGATTGAGCGCGCTCGATGGGGAAGCTTTCCCCTTCATCTTAAGCAGCCCGAGGTTCTGTATTACGGATGTGAATATACCGAGGCCAATGAATGGGGCGGGGCGGTTGTCGCCAATCCCGGTCTGGGGCTTGAGGCTTCGATCGAATATACGCATAAGACGCTCCCGCATTTATGGAGATGGAACCAGTTCACGGATGGCCTGCATGTCTGTGCTATCGAACCTTCCAACTGCCTTGTCAAGCCAAGAACAAGCGCTAAGGCAGAAGGCCGGCTGCCGGTATTGGAGCCGGGTCAGACCGAACGCTACGGCATCCGGTTCAGCATCAAGGAAACATCGATAGGAGGCAATATGCCATGAATGTAATTTGTTTATTGACCGATACGCTGCGCAGAGATTATGTTAACGCTTACGGCATGGAGCGGGTGGATACGCCGAATTTGGATCGCTTCTCCCGGCAATGCCATGTGTTTGAGAACAGCTATATGAGCTCCTATCCGTGCATGCCTGCAAGACAAGACCTGTGGACGGGGAACTTCAACTTCTTATGGCGCGGATGGTCGCCGCTGGAATATACCGAGATCGATCTCGCCGCCCGGCTTCGCCGACATCAGAAACAGACGTTCCTCGTGACGGATCATTATCATTTGTGGCAGGCGGGGGCGGGGAATTATCATTTCTCTTTCCATGGCGTGGAATTTATTCGAGGTCAGGAAAACGACAATTGCATTACCGACCCGGAAACGGAAGTCCGGTGGCCGGCTTCGAAAGACAAGCTGAATCCGAATTGGGAGAAGTATGCGAGGAATACGCAGGTAATGGAGGAAGAGGAAGCATATTTTACGCCAAAAGTGTTTCGGGCGGCGATCGATTGCCTGACGAAAAACAAGAAGCGCGACGATATGTTTCTGATGATCGATTTGTTTGATCCGCATGAACCTTTCGACCCTCCCCAATCGTACATCGACAGGTACGATCCAGGTTATGAGGGCGAATCGGTCATCTGGCCCCGTTACGGTGCCGCAGACAAATACTCCGAGCAGGAGCTCAAGCATATGCGGGCTTTATACAGTGGCGAAATCAGCCTGATGGACAAGTGGTTCGGGAACATGCTCGACCGGCTAGAGCAGCTTGGCATGATGGACAATACGATGATTGTGCTTACCAGCGATCACGGATTTTTATTCGGCGAGCACAACTGGGTCGGCAAGCACAGCCAGACGTTGTACAACCATATATGCCATACGCCGCTGCTTGTGTATCATCCGCAATATACCGGTAAACGCCAAGAGTCGCTTGTACAGATGGCCGATCTGTATCCGACGATTTTGGAAGCGATGGACGTTCCCGTTCCGGAAGGCATTCATGGCAAAAGCGTGCTGCCGTTTATTTCGGGCTCGTCCGCGCAGTCGGACGAATACCGCTGCTTCGGCGTATACGGCGGATCGGTGTATGTTACGGACGGCGAATGGACGTATGTGCGCAGACCTCAGCAGCGCGGACCGCTCTATTGGTATACGGATTCCCACTTCTCGTCATGGGGTTTCGGCCAGAAGGTGGAGCACGAGCAATCGCAGGAGCGTGTTTCGTATTTCCGTGAGGGCCGGTTCCCTTACGGTATTGACGCCGAGCATAGCAACGCGGCAAATCCGCGAGTGACGCAAGCGGAGCTGCAGGCTCGAACTGAGGTGACTGATATCGGCGATTACGTTCCGCTTGACGATGAGCTGTTCCATAACGCGGTGGATTACGAGCAGGAGCATAACGTCATTGACCGATACCCGGAGATCAAAACGTTAATGCTTTCCCGGTTAAAGCAATTTCTGATCAACGTCAAAGCTCCCGAGGAGCAGCTTGTTCGGCTTGGCCTGTAAATAATATAAAGGAGGCGGCGAAAATGAAAAACGTCATTATGGTGTCCACGGACCAGCAGCAGCTAAACGCGATGGGATGTGCGGACCCAAGCTATTACACCCCGAATCTGGACCGGCTGGCGCAGCGGTCCGTGCGGTTTACCGGGGCGATCAGCACTTCGGCGCAGTGCTCACCTTCGCGCGCCAGCTGGATGACCGGGAAATTCCCGCATCAGGTTGGCGTGTACCAGATCGGACATGTGCTGGATCCTCAGGAGTGGGGCATCGCCAAGGAGTTTAACAAGGCCGGGTTTGAGACCGTTTATTTCGGCAAATGGCATCTTGGCTTGTCACCGGCCGACCACGAGTTCCAGGTGACCGATTACCGCACGGACGGGCTGGATCTCAGCGGAGCAAATGCGCATCCCGGCTATCACAGTCACAAGGATGCAGTCACCACGGCTAAAGCTCTCAATTATTTGGACGATTATGACGGATCCAAGCATTTCTTCATGAAGTTGTGCTGGTACATGCCGCATCCGAACACGCCGCAGAAGCAGCAGCCGTTTGAGCTGATCGAGCGTTTTGCGGACAAATTTCCGCTTGAGGATATGCCGGTGCCAAGCAGCTATTACGAAGACGACTTATCCGGCAAACCGCCGTTTCAGCGGGAGCGTTCCTCATCCGACGAATCCGATCTGACGGAGGATATGGTCAGAAACGACGCCCGGAAATACCGGACGATGCTGGCGCAGATGGATGCGAATTTGGGCCGCTTGCTGGCCAAGCTGGAAGAAAAGCAGATGCTGGAGGACACCGTGATCCTGTTTACTAGCGATCATGGAGACATGCAGGGAGCGCACCGGCTGCGTTTAAAGGGAGTGCTGCCGTATAAGGAACTGTACAATGTGCCGCTGATCCTGCATATTCCGGGAACGGAGCTTAGGCGCAAGCTTATTCCCGATCTCGTTTCGACAGCCGCCGTGACGGGCACTCTCCTGGACGCGGCAGGTGTTGCGGTGCCGGAGGAATGCGAAGGAGGGTCGCTGCTTCCCGTTCTGGAGCGCGCGGAAGCTCCGCAGGATGAGCGTGTTTTCTTCGAGCATTACAAGGCTTATTGGGGACGCCATCCATTGATCGGGGTACAGACGCAGGAATGGAAGTACGTATATTATCTCGAGGAAGATATGGAGGAAATGTACGATCTGAAGAATGATCCTCAGGAGCTTGTGAATGCGGCCGGCCTTGCGTATGCGGAGGAAGCTCGGCGGCAGCTGCGGCTAGCGGTGGAAGAATGGTGGGAAGCGACGGGCGGCTTTGCGCGTCAGGCAATTGAGGACCCCACCAGCACTTGGGGCAAAAATATTCAGTAAGGGATCATGCAGAGAGGGGAGACGATCAATTTGTCCAGACCGGATATTTTGCTTTTTTTAAGCGACCAGCATCATGCGAATTACACCGGATTTGCCGGGCACAAGATTGTGCGTACGCCTAACCTGGATCAATTGGCCGAAGACGGAGTCGTCATGAGCTGCGCGTATACGTCTGCGCCAATCTGCGTCGCTTCGAGGGTGTCCATGCTGACAGGCAAGCTGCCGGAAAAAACCGGAGTTTACACCAACGAAGGAGCGATCGGCAGCGATCAGACGACCTTCCTGCACGGAATGGCAGCGGCAGGGTACGAAACGGTGCTTTGCGGCCGCATGCATTTTCTTGGGGAGGATCAAAGGCACGGCTTTACCCGGCGCATCATGGGCGAGCTGACGCCTTTGTTCTGGGGCCGATACGGCGCCGCTCGCAGCGATCTGGGTCCTTATGTAGGCACGATGGCCAATCAATCGCTGAAAATTATCGGCGGCGGGACGTCCCCGGTGTTGGAATACGACAAAGCCGTCATTCAGGCTGCTCTGGATTATTTAAAGCAAGATCACGACAAACCGCAATGCATCGTGGTAGGCACCTACGGACCGCATCATACGTTTGTGGCCCCGCCGGATATGTACTCTTACTACAAGGAAAGGATCGATATTCCGGAATCTTTCCGACAAGGAGAGCTTCACCCCGTATTGTCCGGCCTTCGCAACCCCGGTCTTAAGGAGGAAGTGCTGGTTAAGCTGCGATCCGCGTATTTTGGCATGATCGAGAATGTGGACAGACAGATCGGCGAGGTGCGCGAGGCATGGAACCAATATTTACAGCGCAGCGGCCGCCAAGGCGTCTTTGCCTATATGTCCGATCACGGAGAACAGGCCGGGGAGCACGGACTGATCGGGAAAAGCACTTTCTACGAAGGTTCGGCAAAAATTCCGCTTGTATTTGCGGGAGATAACATACCCGCGGGAGTCATTGTCGAGCAGCCTGTCAGCATTATGGATATCGGACCTACGTTCTGCGATTTTGCCGGAGCGGACACCGCCCCGAGACCGGATGGAGTCAGCTTGAAAGCTCAGCTGCTTGGAGGCGTTCAACAGCAAGAGCGGACCATCGTCAGCGAGTTTGTTTACCAGATGGACGGGAATATCGTGCCTGCGCGCATGCTGCGTCAAAGTGAATGGAAATATGTGGCGTATGCAGGGTATGAAGCGTACGCTCAACTGTTCCACATTGCCACAGACCCGCAGGAACTGAATAATCTGTACCGTCCCGACCATGAGGCGGTGCTGAAGTTCAGGGAACATCTCCGCGGTACATGGCATATTTCCGCCATTAAAGAGAAATATATAGAAAAAAGGGAACACCATGTGCTGCTTGCCCGATGGGGGAAGGCTGTCGATGTGCCCGAGCCCGAGCGCTGGACGGTGCCCAAGGAAGCAACGCAGCTTCCAGTTGTGGAATGAAACTTTCATAAACAAAATGCGCAGGCGAAAGAGGAGCGGATCCGTATGACCGCTCCTCTTTGCTTCGTCATCGCCTGTATTGATTGTGCTATAATTGGCCTACAGGGGGAAGGGAGCATGAATCGATACCGTATCTACATGCCGCTGCGGGTTAAATTTATGGCGGTTTTTTTCATTCTAATCACCGTGCCGTTTGTGATCAGCGGCGTATTTGCGTACGAGAAGCTGAGCGATAACAGCGAGCGCGATGCAAGTGCTTATACGCTGCAGCTTATGGGACAAGTCCGCCTTAATTTGGAGCGGTACGTCAAGGATATGGACAGGCTGACCGTATCCCCGCTGTACGACAATTCGGTGCTTGCCATACTCAGAAGCCACAATCGGCCGCAAGGCGCGCCGCCTTATTTAAACTCGGATGAGCTGCTTCGCATGAACCAGTTTTTATCGGCGTTCACTTTTGATCGGGCGGAGATTTTTAACGTCGTTATTTTGGCCAATGACGGCGGGTTGTTCTCCATCCTTGAAACCCAGACCAATCGCGCCTGGTATAGCGCGGAGAATGAATGGCGGGAGCGGGTTTTGGCCCAGGATGGAGGGCTGACCGTCATTCCGCCGCACACGCCATCTTATTATGCAGGACCGGGCAGACAAATGATCTCGTTTGCCCGGGTACTTCGGGAGCCGGGCACAAAGAGAATGCTGGGTATCATTAAGGTGGATATGACCAAGGAAGGCATGGAGAGCATGATAGCTATGAATAATTTGAGCAATAACAGCCATCTGTTCATCACCGACCTTCAGGAGACGCCGATTTACCCTTTTGAATCCGGCGATCCCGGTGTGAAAGACGCGATGCAGGAGCAGTTCCCTCCGGAGCAATATTTGCATATGGCGCTCGATTCGGAGGATGCCAATCTTCGCATACTGGGTATTATTCCGTATAAAGAGCTGAGGAAAAACGCCGATGAGATCATACGGTTTCTGGCCATCGTGTCCCTGATTGCGCTTGGCTGCGCTTATGTGGTCGCGCTGGCGGCGGCAGGCCGGCTGGTGAAGCCCATCCGGCATCTGCAGAGCAAAATGAAGCTGCTGAAGCAAGGCTCGCTGCAGGTGCAGGCGACGGTAACCAGCAATGACGAAATCGGCCAGTTGGCCGAGGTGTTTAACACGATGGTCGTTGACTTGAATCAGCTGGTTAAGGAAGTATACGAACGCAAGCTCCGAGAGAGGGAAGCGGAGCTTGCCGCGCTGCAAAGCCAGATTAATCCGCATTTCATGTACAACACGCTGGAAGCGATTAATATTCGGGCGCTGCAGAACCGGGACGTCGTATTATCCTCGATCGTACGCAGTCTTGCCAAATTGTTGAGATATACGGTGGACCAGCAGGAGAAGCCGGTTATTTTACGCAATGAGCTGCAGTTTGTCGAAGCTTATCTCGATATTCAGTCATTCCGGTTGGGCGAGCAGTTGCGCAGTGAAATGTACGTTGATCCTTCCTTCGACTATTGTCTGGTGCCCAAGCTGCTGCTTCAGCCCTTTGTGGAAAATGTCATCGAACATGCCATGGACGGCGAACAGCCGGTTACGGTGACGATCAGCGCCTCCGTAGAGGGGGACGATTTGCTCATACGGGTAAAGGACAACGGAAAAGGCATGGATGCGGGCACATTGGAGCGGCTTCAGGCTTCGCTAGCCAGAAGGCGGCATTCGCACGGAGGAGAACATTTCGGAAGTGTCGTCAAAGGGGTCGCACTGAGGAATATTCATCAAAGATTGCAGTTGCTGTACGGGGACGGGTACGGTATTCACATCCAGTCGGCCCCGCAGATCGGAACGGCGTTTCAGATTAAAATTCCTTACAGCTGGGAAGGGGAAGGTCAGTAAATGCTGAAGATCATGATTGTTGAAGACGAGAGGCCAATCCGCGAAGGTCTAAAGGACGTGCTGGAAAACGTCATTGGAAACTGCGAGGTCGTAGCGGAAGCGACCGGAGGAAGAATGGCCTTGTCTTTGCTGGAAAATGAAGCCGCCCGGCTGGATTTGATGATCACAGACATCCGCATGCCGGAAATGGACGGGCTTGAGCTTATCCGGAGAATTCGCGAACGGTATGCAAATCTGGCAATCGTAATTCTTTCCGGATTTGCCGATTTTGGCTACGCCAAAAAAGCGATTACGTACAATGTGACGGAATATTTGCTGAAGCCGATCGATCACTTAGAGCTGACGCGTGTATTGGAGCGGATTCGCCAGGACAAATGGCCCCAGGGAACGAGCTTGTCCGATGAAAGCCGTGTTTCTCCGGAAACCGGCGAAGAACGCCGCATCATCCGGGTCGTCAAGGAAATCGTTCAGCGTCAGATGGGCGTTGAGGTTTCGCTGCAATATGTCGCCGAGCAGGTTCAACTTAGCCCTCAATATTTGTCGGGCTTGTTCAAAGCCGAAACGGGACGTAATTTTACCGATTATGTGCTGGAAATCCGCATGAATAAAGCCAGGCATCTGCTCAAGGAAACCAATTTGAAAATTTATGAGGTAGCCTCTTATTGCGGCTACGCCAGTCCCAAGCATTTCAACAATACGTTTAAGCAGGTGACGGGAAAGACGCCCAACGAGTATAGAGAAACCGGTATACCTGAAAATTAGGCACCATTTCTGAAAATACGGCCGTTTATAGCCTGGCGTGGCATGCCTTATAATGAATTTGCTCACATATGAAAACGCTTTGTTTTTCTGGGGGAATTCATGAATGAAGGAGGGGCTGTCATGAATGTCTTAGTGATCATGTCGGACGAGCATTCCCATCAAGCAATGGGGTGCAGCGGCCATGGCATCGTGAAGACGCCGAATTTGGACAAGCTGGCGCGAGAAGGCGTCATGTTTAATCAATGTTACACCAACAGTCCGCTATGTACTCCCGCACGGGCCAGCTTTTTTACCGGCCGATACGTCCATGAGATGGGAACATGGGACAACGCCACGCCTTATGACGGCAAAATGGAAGGGATTTCGCACAGGCTTCATGAGCACGGGCTTGCGATGACCAGCTTCGGCAAGCTGGATTTTCATCCCGAAGGACGTTATCCGGGTCTGGATGCCCCGCGGCCCAAACACCGCAGTCAGGTGGATGCAGGCGCATTTTTCCGCAGCAGCAATCAGCCGAGACCGAAGGTGGAGGAGCGGTTTAAGAAAATCAAGGTCCGGCAGGGCGACTCCTACGACGACGGGGTGCGGGACGAAGCCATCGAATGGTTAAAGGGAAAGAAACCCGGCGATGAGTCTTGGATGCTGTATGTCGGATTTCTGCATCCGCATTTTCCGTTTCTGACGAAACAGCGGCATTGGGATGATTACAACGAGCGGGTGAAGGATATTCCCGAGGCAGCCAAACCGCCGTTTGCGTCCTTAAACGAGCCGCTGAAATCACTGCGTACGCATTTTGGCGGAGAAAGCGTTGATGAAGAAACGATTCGCAAATCGCATGTCGGGTATTACTCGCTGATTGCCGAGATGGATGAGAACATCGGGCAACTGCTGACTGTTCTTGAGGAACAAGGCCTGAAGGAAGATACGCTGATTATTTACACCAGCGATCACGGCGAACAATTGGGCAACCACGGATTATGGTTCAAGTGCTGCATGTTCGAGGAATCGGCACGTATTCCGCTCATTATGAGAGGCCCCGGTGTCAGACAAGGCGCAGTTGAGGAAACGCTGGTTTCATTGGTGGATATATATCCGACCGTTTGCGAAGCGTTGCGGGTTCCTGTTCCCGAGCATATTAAGGGCAGATCGCTGCTCGGCATCGCCAAAGGACGTCAGGATACCGGCAGGGAAGATTACGTGTTCAGCGAATACCATGCTCACGGCATGCCGGTAGGCATGTATATGATTCGTTATCGGCATTATAAGTATGTATATTTCACCGGGGGCTATAAGCCGCAGTTGTTCGACTTGGAGGCCGATCCCCGCGAAATGCATGACCTTAACCGCAATGATAGCGTGTCCGACGAGGTGCAAGCAATCATAGGCCAATGCCACAGCAGACTGCTCGACGTATGCGATCCCGAGGCGGTGGATACAAGAGCGCAGGCGTTTCAGGAGCAAACACGGATATCGCTCGGCATCTCGTCGTACACCCAGGCCGACCCGGCTTCGGTAGGCGGCGGAGAGAAGCTGCCTGTACCGTTTCCCGAGTATATGAACGCTGATGATTAACCGCTGAAGGGATGGCGTGTTGCTTCATGCATAATGGGAATATAGCGGTGTAAAAATAGACAGATCACCTGAAAATGCGGTACCTTTTCGTAAAAGAGGTCCGTTTCGAACCGGCACGCGGTTGCTATATAATAAGATTGCCTGTTGATGTAAGCGCTTGTCTTTAGGGAGGAGCACCATGGTAAAAAAAATTGCGTGTTTCCTGATATGCTTGTCTTCTGTTCTTTGGACATCCGGCTGCACATATTCCCCGGACCAGAAACTGAATCCGGCGGAAGCCAAATCCGTCAAGATCAGAATGAGCATCAGGGGGGATGACGATAGAAAAACGCAATATGAAAAGATGGCGAGGCAATTTATGAGTTTGTATCCGGGAATTAAGGTCGAGCTGATTTCGATTCCGGTAAGAGACTATCAGAACAAATTGTCCATCATGGTTGCTTCGAAAACAGCGCCCGATGTCGTTACTTTGACGGAACGGATGATCCCGCAATTTATTCACAATGAGGATTTGGTCGATTTGTCGGAATTCAGAACGGATCCCGATTACGATTTTCAGGATATTCTTCCCTCCATGCTGGAGATTTATGAGCAGCGTGGCGGTTTGTACGGAATTCCTTTCAGCGTGGGTCCCCGCCCGCTGTTTTTCAACAAAAGCCTGTTTAAGGAAAAAGGTTTAAAAACGCCGCTGGAATTGCTGCAGGAAGGACGCTGGACTTACGAGGAAATGGCCAAGCTGGCCAAACAGCTTAGCGATTCGTCAAAGGGGATTTATGGCATCCGTTTGTTCCCCGATTGGAAAAATTGGGCGAACTCCTTGATTGATCTCATCTGGGCGTATGGAGCCGATGTGTTCGACCGGGAAAACAAAAGATTCGTGCTGAATTCGCCGGAGGGCATTCAAGCCCTGGAATATTATTCGCGCCTGGTGTTTAAAGACAAGTCTCACGTCAAGCCTGGAGAGATGATTTCCTTCGAGTCCGGGAAGCTGGCTATGTACCGTGACAACCCCGCGTATATGGCCACAGCCCGAAACATTAAAAATTTCGATTGGGACATTGCCCCGATGCCCTCTGGGCCAAAAGCGGATGCTCCGCTGGCGACCGGTTTGGCCGGTTATTCGGTCATCAAAGATTCTCCGCACATGAAAGAGGCGGTGCTGTTTGTGAAGTATATGACGTCCAAGCAGGGGATGACCGATCAGTTGGATTGGTTTATACCGCCCCGCAAATCGGTGCTGGAATCCGACATCTTCTTAAGCCAAGCGGCCCCGCCATCGCCGGAAGGACTGCGACAGACGATCATTGAACCGATTAAGACGCGGTTGAGGGTGATTCCGAATCATTACCGGTGGCAGGAGATTGATACGAAGATGCAATCTTTGTTTGATCTGGTCCAAACCGGGGAAAGATCAATCCCCGATATATTAGCCCAGATGGAGATTGAAGTGGGACCGCTCCTGAAATCCGAGGAGTAGGCGGAAATGGATAGGATTCCTCCAAGCTGTAGGGCTGGCGGATTTCCGGCTCCGTTTCGCACGATTGCTTTTTCAATGCGCAGCGGTGATGTGTAGAATTTTCAATTATAAAGTGACTACGAGGAGGCAATTCAAGATGAAATATGTAAAGTCCATGATCGCCGTTACGGCAACCTTAACACTTGCGATTACAGGCTGCAGCTCCGGTTCGGGAGGAGGACAGCCGGCTTCCGCTCCCGCGGGTAACACAGCAGCACCAACCGGTGGAAGCGGCACAGCGCCAAAAATGGTGCGATTTTCGCACTCCGTTACAGGCGCAAAGGGTGACATCGTGAATGCGCTTGTTGATGAATACAATAAATCTCAAAGCAACTATGTTGTAAACGCTACCTTCGTGCCGCAAAACGAGCGGCTGCAGAAAATCACTGCGGAAATTGCCGGCGGCAATCCGCCCGAGCTGTACACAGCAGGGCCGCCCGATTTGATGGCGCTGATTTCATTTAAGGCGGTTGCCTCCATTGACGATCTTGCCAAAAATGCCAAAACCAAAATTACCAAAGAGATGTTTCAACCGGGATTGAGGGGCTTGATCGCCAAAGACGGAGTGCTGCGCGCGGTTCCGGTAGAAACTAGCGCGACGGGATTATATTACAACGCGGACGCGTTTCAGGCTGCCGGTATCGCCAAAGCGCCGGCAACCTGGGATGAGCTTGTGGATTCGGCCAAGAAGCTGACCGACCCGGCCAAGGGCAAATGGGGAATCGTGCTGCCGACCACGATGGAGCAGTACACGGGGCAAATCTGGCTGTCGTTCCTGACCCAGGCCGGCGGACGTCTGCTTTCGGAGGACGAGAAGAAAGCCGCGTTTAATTCCCCGGAAGGAGAGAAGGCGCTGCAATTCTGGGTAGATCTGATCAACAAGTATAAGGTGGCGCCGCTTCAGCAGCTGGATGCCAACCAGATTACGCAAATGTACGGCACCGGTACGGTAGGCATGATGGTATCCCATCCGACGTGGATCGAGCAGTCGAAAACATTCCCGTTCAAGACGGCTACGGCCAAGCAGCCTGGCGATAAGCAGCCCGGAAGCACGCTCGGCGGCTGGTATATCACGGTGCTTGAACAAGGCAAAAATAAAGAAGGAGCATACGATTTTCTCGCTTGGCTGACAAAACCGGAGCATAATGTCAAATGGATTACCGGCATGGGTTCACTTCCGGCCCAGCAAGCGATTATCGATACGAAGGAATATCAGGACTATGTAAAATCGACGCCTCTTGTGACTCCATTTAATGAAGCGTTAAAATCGGATGTTTGGACGCCGCCCGCAACAGGCCAATATAGCGCCATTGTGGTGACGCTGTCCAAAGCGATCAATGAAGCGCTGTACCAAAAAAGCACACCTAAAGAGGCTTTGAACAAAGCGGCGGTGGAAGTAGACAAGCTGCTGGCCAAATAGTCAAGCGAGCAGCTCGCCAAAGGCAAATTAAGGACAAATCAGGTAAGGCGAACAATAAGTCAAGCGGTCCGCGGGGCCGCTTGACCACAAAGGAGATGGTTGCAAGATGGCGATGTCATCCGCGGTCCCTAACGTCAACGAGCGTAAAAAGAAAGCATATCATCTTGAGCGGACCGACACGGTGTGGGGATACATTTATTTAAGCCCCGTGCTGCTCTGGGTGCTAATATTCATGTTGTTCCCGATGTTTTATATGGTTTACTTAAGTTTCTTCGAGTGGAATTTTATCAGCCCCGTCAAAAAATATATCGGCCTCGGCAACTATATCCAGCTGTTTCAAGACGACGAGTTTTTGGAATCGGTGCTGCATACGATTCATTTTACGGTTGCATCGGTTATTCTGACCGTGGTCTGCGCGCTGCTGATTGCGCTTGCGCTGAATCGCACCTTCCGCGGCGTAGGGATATTGCGTTCGGTTTATTATTCGCCGGTTGTCGTTTCCATGGTTGCCGCCGCTATGGTGTGGAGTTCGTTATTTGACCCGAACTTCGGAGCAATCAATCGTTTCTTAAAATTGTTCGGCATTCAAGGTCCCGGCTGGATCAGCGATCCCGATTGGGCGTTATGGTCGATTATTATTATGTCGGTATGGAAGATGATGGGATATTACGCGGTTATTTATCTTGCGGCGCTTCAAGGTATTCCCGAATCGCTGTACGAAGCGTCTTCGTTGGACGGAGCGGGCCGCTGGCGGACGTTTACCTCCATTACTTGGCCGATGCTGCTGCCGGCTACGCTGCTGATCGGCGTGATGGGTGTAATCAACTCGTTTCAAGTATTCGGGCAAGTATATATTATGACCCAAGGCGGACCTGTCGGACGGACCAACGTAATTGTAAACTACCTTTACGAAAAAGCGTTTCACTTTTTTGAAATGGGATACGCCAGCGCGATCGGTTTTGTGTTGTTTGCGATGATTTTTATTGTCACGTTGATTCAGTTTAAGTTCGTTAACCGAAAACTCGATTATTAACAAGAAGGAGACCCTCCAATGAGCAAACTTCAATCGCGGTATGGGATTGTTTATATAATCGCCGCAATAGGCGCTCTCTTGACCCTGTATCCGTATGTATGGATGGTCAGCACCTCGTTGAAAAACCAAACCGAGGTGTTCACCTCGGGACTCTCGTTATTGCCTCAAGTATTCAGCCTCTCCGGCTTTGAACGGGCGTTTCAGGCCGCTCCGGTCGGGAGATTTCTGTTCAACTCGTTATTTGTGACGGTCATTACGACGATTGGCGTTGCTTTTACGTCGATTTTTGCCGGTTATGCGCTCGGACGCCTGCAGTTTAAAGGAAGGGATTTCATTTTTCTGCTCATTCTTGGAACGATGATGATCCCGCATCAGGCGACGATGATACCCAGCTATATTTTGCTGAACTGGTTCGGCTGGATCAACGAATACAAAGCGTTGATCATCCCGCATATGGTCTATCCGTTTGCAATTTTTGTGATCCGCAATTTTCTGCTTTCTTTGCCCAAAGAACTGGAGGAAGCGGCGATGATTGACGGCTGCAGCCGCAATCAAACGTTGTTCCGCATTATTTTGCCCAATATTAAGCCGGCTCTTGCCACGGTCGTCATTTTTACGTTTACGTATAACTGGAATGATTTTTTCTATCCGCTGGTTATGACGAAAACCAATGAGATGCGGACGGCTCAGGTCGGACTTGCCGTGTTGAAATCGCAGTTTCCGATGGAATGGCCGATGCTGATGGCGGCCACTGTGCTCACTTCCATCCCGGTGTTTCTGATTTATTTCTCGTTCCAGCGCTTTTTTGTCAAAGGCGTCGTTGGCAGCGCGGTGAAAGGATGATGGGGATATGAACGTTAACGTGCAGCAGCGCCCTAATGTGATCTGGATATTGGTCGATCAGATGCGTGCTCAAGCGATGAGCCACCGGGGTGATCCCAATGTGAGCACGCCGAATCTGGATCGCATGGCGATTGACGGGGTGAATTTTACGCAGGCCGTATCGGGCACGCCGCTGTGCTGCCCGTTCAGGGGTTCGATGCTGACCGGCCGATATCCGCACTTGTCTTCCGTTCCGGCTCTGAATTCCCCGCTATCGGTTGATGCAGTGACGGTTGCGCATTGCTTCCGTGACCAAGGCTACCGCACCGCTTACATTGGCAAATGGCATGTCGACGGCAACCGGCCGGAGCTGGATATGAAGGATCCGAGGAATAACAAGGAGGTCCGGTTTATCCCGCGGGAGCGCAGGGGCGGCTTTGAGGATTGGTGGGCCTACGAAAACAATAATCAGCCGTTTCATTGCTATGTGCATACCGACGGCCCGTCCGGAGAAGAACAGCTGTTTCGCCTGAACGGCTACGAGACCGATGCGTTGACCGATCTGTTCTTGGACTGGGTTAAGCGGCGGAGCGAGCTTGCGCCGGAGCAGCCGTTTTTTGGTGTGCTGTCTGTGCAGCCGCCCCACGATCCGTATGTAGCGCCCGCAGCGGATATGTCCCGCCACAGAGCGGCCAATGTCGAATTAAGGCCAAACGTCCCCCCGGTGGCGGGAATCAGGGAGCGCGCGCAAGCGGAGCTGGCGGGGTATTATGCCGCGATCGAACGTATTGATTTTAACGTGGGACGGATTCGTGATGAATTGAGGCGTCTGGGACTGGATCAAAATACGTATGTCGTCTTTTTTAGCGACCATGGAGACATGCACGGCTCGCACGGGCAATTCCGTAAGATGGCCCCGTGGGAAGAATCGATCCGCATCCCGCTGCTGGTCTCCGGACCGACGCGAAAAAGCTATAAAACGCAGGAATGCCCGGCACTGCTCAACCATGTGGACATCGCGCCGACCACGCTTGGACTTTGCGGCATTCAGCCGCCTGCTTCCATGCAAGGCTTCGATTATTCGCCGTGGATTGTGAGCAGCAACACGCCTGAGCAGGATCTGCCGGAGAGCGCTTATCTAAGCCTCCCCGTTCCGACGGCCATGCAGACCGGACTGATTCCTGAAGAGGGAATCGACCGTCCTTACCGCGGCATCGTAACGAGGGACGGGTGGAAATACGTGGCGATGGAGAGCCAGCCTTGGCTGATGTACAACCTTGGCGAAGACCCTTACGAAACAGTCAATTTGGCTTATAATGTATTTTATCAAGCGAAGAGGCGGGAGCTTCATACAATGCTGCTGGCGTGGATCGAGCAAACGGAGGATACGTTTGTTTTGCCGCAAAGCCCGGACTCTCCCGCTTGGAAAGGCTAGAGGGAGGACTTGGTTCAACCATGAATATCGTTTATTTGCATACTCACGACACGGGGAGATATATTCAGCCATACGGATATGCGGTTCCTACGCCCAATCTTATGCGGCTCGCGGAGGAAGGAGCGCTGTTTCGGCACGCTTATTGCGCCGGGCCTACCTGCTCCCCCAGCAGGGCGGGGCTGTTGACCGGCATGGCCCCCCATTCCGCAGGCATGTTTGGGTTGGCCCATCTCGGGGCGCAGCTTGACGATTACGGCAGGCATTTAGCGGCCTATTTGGGCGGAAACGGCTATGAGACCGCTCTATGCGGTATTCAGCATGAGGCTCCGGAAGCGGCGATGATCGGTTACGACCGTATTATCGGAAATCCCACATACGATATGAGCGTATTTGACTTTAATTCGGTTGACTGGGACCTTGAGAATGCGCGGGCGGCCGCAGATTATATCAAGCAGGAGCACAAGAAGCCGTTTTTTCTGTCGGTGGGCTTGTTTAATACACATCTCAATTTTCCCAAGGCCGATCCCTTGATCAATCCGGATCATATTGCCGTGCCCTCGCAATTTTACGACAATGCCGAGAACCGTAAGCTGTGGGCTGCATATTTGACCTCGGCGCGGGCGGCCGACGATTGTGCTGGAATTGTGCTGGATGCGCTTAAAGAGTCAGGGACTTGGGCCGATACGTTATTTATTTATACGACCGATCACGGGCTTCCTTTCCCGGGGATGAAGTGCAGCTTGTTTGATACCGGCATGGGAGTTTCTCTGATCGTACGCACGCCCCAACACGACCGGCGCGGGGAGGCGGTTGACGCCCTTGTGTCGCATCTTGATCTGTTCCCGACCATATGCGAGCTGGCAGGCTTACAGACGCCGCCTTGGCTGCAGGGGCACTCCTTGCTGCCTCTGCTGCGGCGAGAGGTGGAGTCGGTCCGGGACGCCGTGTTTGCGGAGATCAACCATCATGTGGAATACGAGCCGATGCGGGCGATCCGCACGGAGCGGTACAAGTACATTCACAATTTTGGCCGCACCGAGTATTTGCTGCCCAATCTGGATACGAGCGAAATCCGTTCTTTCCTTGTAGAAAACGGATTTCTTGATACGGAGAAACCGCGAGAAATGCTGTTTGACTTATATCTTGATCCATTGGAGAAAGAGAATCTGGCTCATAGCGAAGGGTATAAAGAAATCAAGGTTTCATTGGCAAAGGAATTATTTGAATGGATGTATGCCACCCAAGATCCATTGTTAAACGGGGATGTACCTCTTCATCGTCAAAATAAACCTGATTAATGGCCGCGGCTTCTGGAAAAAAGCCGACTGTCTATGAAGAATTATTGAAAATAGATCAATTATTACTTTTGTTTGAATAACCCTTGAAGAGGCATGCATACGCACAGCCTCTTTTTTTATTGTGATCAATCTCCAATCGGCTCAACCGCATCTTCCATTGATGAGCCCAGCGACAATTTCTGCCACAACTACTATGGCAACGCTCAAGCGAAAACGCCCAAATTTGTTCCTTTAACATTAATATAAATGAAATGTTGCCAAATACACAATTAAATACTCTTTTATCTCAAGATTATAACTAATATGTTTCTTTTTCTTCATTTTTTAATTATTTTATTGAATATTGCGTATTATTGAGCATCTGGGGGGATATGGGAGGTTTTTCTTGGATAAGTCTGCTTATGTTCTCTCAGGGAGGGACAACAGGGCTAATGAAGGCTGACACTGGATAACCGGGGGTGAGATCGAATTCGGATCATGTTACCCTATATAAGGGACCCATAATATTGGAAAAAGGAGAGTGCACGTGAAAAAGTTGTTATGTTATCCGTTGACTATTTTCTTGGCGGCAGCCGTTGTGGGATGTGGAGCCCAAAACACGGTTAGTCCCGCACAAACCGCCAATACCGCACCTAAGCCTTCGGTACAAGAGAACACCCAGGAGAAGGCGAAGAAACAGGGCTTTATTACAGTCGGATTTGCTAATGAGAAGCCGTACGCTTACGCTACACCGGACGGCAAGCTGACCGGCGAGGCCGTAGAGGTCGCCAGAGTGATCTTGAAAAACATGGGCATCCAAGAAATGAACGGGGTGCTGACCGAATTCGGATCACTGATTCCCGGGCTGAAGGCTAAAAGATTCGATATTATTACTGCCGGCATGTTTATTAATCCGGACCGGAGCAAGGAAGTTATCTTTGCCAATCCGGAATACAGCATCGGAGAGGCGATTGCTGTGAAGAAAAGCAATCCGCTGCAATTACATAGCTATAAGGATATCGCAGCGAATAAAAAAGCGAAGGTTGCTGTGATGGTCGGCGCAATTGAAAATGATTACTTAATGAAGTCCGGCGTAGCCAAGGAGCAGATCGTAACGGCGCCGGATCAGCCCTCCGCGGTTTCTGCCCTGCAAGCCGGCCGGGTGGATGCCATTACGATGACAGGACCATCGCTGCAAGCCATGATGGAGTCGGCTAAGGACGACAAACTCGAGCGGGTCATGGATTTTAAGCAGCCGGAAATCGACGGCAAGAGCGTAAGAGGCTACGGAGCTGCAGCCTTCCGTAAGGAAGATACCGCCTTCAAAGAAGCCTTCGATAAGGAATTGGAAAAATTAAAAAAATCAGGACAGCTGCTTGAGATTTTAAAGCCCTTCGGATTTACGGAGCAGGAGCTTCCAGGGGATATGACGGCTGAGCAGCTATCCAAAGGCTGATCGGATGGCGTTATTTGCAACCATAGCAGAGTTTCTGCCGAGTCTGTTGAAGGGAGCTCTTGTGACACTGGAAATTACCGTTCTCTCCGTCATTTTGGCTGCGGCTGTTGCTTTTATAGCTGGACTGCTGCGGTTGTCCCGCTTTCGAATTATTCGTGCTCTGGTGATCGTCTATGTCGAAGTTTTTAGAGGCACTTCGCTTTTGGTACAGCTTTTCTGGCTGTACTTTGCATTACCGATGCTGTTGAATATACAAATTCCGGCCATGACGGCAGCGATGCTGGCGCTCGGCTTGAATTACGGGGCATACGGATCAGAAGTCGTACGAAGTTCGATTCTCGCCGTACCTGCGGGGCAATAC
Organism: Paenibacillus thalictri; assembly: GCF_004307995.1. Classification (GTDB taxonomy): domain Bacteria; phylum Bacillota; class Bacilli; order Paenibacillales; family NBRC-103111; genus Paenibacillus_AF; species Paenibacillus_AF thalictri. The sequence continues at coordinate 34,254 of NZ_SIRE01000045.1, forward strand.
GAAGCGGCTGCCGCATTAAATATGAGCCCGGGCTTACGGATGAGGCGCATTATACTTCCTCAGGCGCTTGTACGGATGCTTCCTTCCTTCGGCAACCTGCAGATTGAGCTGCTAAAGGGTACCTCACTCGTCTATTTAATTACGCTTATGGATTTAACGTATCAGGGGATGGTGTTGCGTACCTTCGACAGCTCCAAAACACCGGAAATCTTCATTCTGCTGCTGATTCTATACTTTATCATGTCGTATGCGTTTACCTGCGCGATTCGTATTGCAGAGCGCAGAGCGGCTAGGGGGCGGGGTTAGCGCATGTGGAGTTGGGAGTATGCGATTCAAATTTTACCTGAGCTGGTTCGAGTGCTGCCTATTACGATTAGCGCTACGCTGCTCGGCTTTGTGACCGCATGCCTGCTGGGCTTGTTATTAGCGTTGACTGCAAGATCGAAAAGCAAGTTGTTGTCCCGCTCTACTAGAGGCTGGATTGAATTTATTCGCTCGACGCCATTGCTTGTGCAGTTGTTCGTGCTCTTTTACGCGCTGCCCCTCTACGGCATTTCGCTCTCTCCTTTTGTTGCAGGCGTCATTGGGCTGGGAAACCATTACAGCACGTATTTGTCAGAGGTGTTTCGCTCCGGAATTGAGGCCGTTCCCCGAGGTCAATGGGAAGCTTCCAAAGCATTGAATTTTACTCCGAAGCATACGTGGATGAGCATCATTTTACCTCAAGCTTTAACTCCTGTTATTCCGGTTATGGGTAACTATTTGATCACATTGTTCAAGGAAACTCCGCTCTTATCCGCCATTACGATGGTAGAACTGCTTCAGACGGCGAAATCGATCGGCTCGGGCTCGTTCCGATACCTGGAAGCCTTCACGCTGGTTGGTCTATTGTTCCTGCTGCTCAGTTACCCGTCATCGCTGCTTATCCAAAGACTGGAGATTCACTTCCATAGAAACCGATAAGGGGGACTGTCCTTTGAATATCACGGGGGATACCGGATTGCCTTTCGGACGAATGACACCGGAAGGAAAGCTTGGGCTGCAGCCTATCGTCAAATATCGCAACGTAAGTAAATCGTACGGTTCAACACAAGTATTAAACAACATTGATTTGGACATTTATCCCGGGGAAAAGGTAGCTGTCATCGGTCCTAGCGGATCAGGCAAAACGACTCTTGCCCGTATGTTAATGACACTTGAGCAGCCAACGAGCGGCACCATAGAGGTAAACGGGGAAATGCTGTGGCACCAAGAATTCAAGGGCCGTCTGATCCCTGCCAAGGAGAAGCACTTACACAGAGTACGGAGCAATATCGGCATGGTATTTCAGCATTTTAACTTATTTCCTCATATGACAATACTGCGTAATGTAACCGAAGGGCTGATCCATGTGCAAGGCATGAGCCGCACGGAGGCAGAGGAGCGAGCCATTGAAATGCTCGATAAAGTCGGGCTCGCCGATAAAGTGAAGGAATATCCGTCCAAACTGTCCGGCGGGCAAAAGCAGCGTGTGGCGATTGCAAGGGCTGTGGTCATGCGTCCTAAGGTCATGTTGTTCGATGAAGCAACCTCTGCTTTGGACCCCGAGTTGGTCGGTGAAGTGCTGGCTGTCATTAAGGATTTAGCCGCTGAAGGAGATATGGCCATGTTGCTGATCACACATGAGATGGATTTCGCAAGGGAGATCGCTGACCGGATTTTGTTTACTGATGGAGGCTCCATTATTGAACAGGGGACCCCGGAGCAAATTTTTGAGAATCCACAGAGCCCGAGATTGCAATCATTTCTAAGCAGGTTTCGACAAAATTGGCTGATGGGAGGAATGGAACAAGTTTCATCCTCTGTTGAATAGATAGGAGTGAACTCAATGGCTTCAAGGTTATCCATAAGAAATACGAAGGCTGACGACGGCAAACGGATATGGAGGTTAGCCGTAGACAGCGGCCGTTTGGATGTTAATTCTTCGTATTGCTACATTATGCTGTGTGATTATTTTTCCGACACCTGCTTTGTTGCAGAGATTGACGGTGAAGCGGCAGGCTTCGTAACCTCCTTTATCCATCCTTTAAATCCGGAGCTGCTGTTTGTATGGCAAATGGCCGTAGCTGAAGAGCATAGGGGTCAAGGGATTGCCGAGCTGCTTCTTCATCATCTTATGGAGAGTGAGAGCTGTAAAAAGGTTCGTTATCTGGAAACGACGGTCTCACCTGGAAATTCCGCTTCTCGGCGTGTCTTGTCCAAGCTTTCAGAGCGTATCGGTACTTCCATGGTCATTTCGAAAGGATATACTTCGGCTTTGTTTCCGGAGGGTAAACACGAGGAAGAACCCCTCATCCGCTTAGGTCCATTGCAAAAGACATCCATCCCAACTAGTTAGAAGGAGGCAACAAATGAAAACGTTACAAAAAGAAAAGCCATCTCTGCACGTCTTTGACACCCTTGAATCGGAGGTGCGCAGCTATTGCCGTTCGTTTCCAACCGTATTTACAAAAGCCAAAGGTTATACATTATGGGATGCAGCCGGAGAAGAATATATCGATTTTTTTGCAGGAGCCGGGGCGCTTAATTATGGGCACAACAACCCGGTATTGAAGCAAAAGCTGCTGCAATACATTCAAGAAGACGGGGTGACCCATAGTCTGGATATGGCTACGGAAGCCAAGCAACAGTTTTTGGAACGGTTTCGCCAAGTGATCCTTGAGCCAAGAGGGCTTTCTTATAAAGTTCAGTTTCCAGGTCCCACGGGCGCCAATTCGGTTGAAAGCGCCTTGAAGTTGGCGCGTAAGGTTACGGAGCGTTCTACGGTGATAGGATTTACTAATGCATTCCATGGCATGACGCTTGGGGCGCTCTCGGTTACCGGGAATAAGTTCAAGCGAAGCGGGGCCGGTGTACCGCTGCATCACAGCGTATCCATGCCTTACGACGGGTATTTGGGTGAAAATTTTCATACGATAGATTATATGGAAAATTATATTCAAGACACTGGCAGTGGAATTTCCCTTCCCGCCGCCATTATCGTTGAAACTATTCAAGGAGAGGGAGGCATCAATGTAGCTGGAGCCGAATGGCTGCGCCGTCTGGAAAAGCTATGCAAGGAACACCAAATCGTGCTCATTGTGGACGATGTCCAAATGGGCTGCGGAAGAACCGGTACTTTCTTCAGTTTCGAGGCTTCGGGGATTACGCCTGATATTGTATGCTTATCCAAATCAATAGGAGGTTATGGCCTGCCCATGGCCTTGACATTGATCCGGCCTGAACTGGATATATGGGAGCCGGGTGAGCATAACGGGACCTTTCGGGGAAATAATCTGGCATTTATCACAGCATCCGAGGCATTGCGTTATTGGGAGAACAACGATTTTTCCAAAGAAATCATAGATAAGGGAGAGCTATTAAACCTTCGACTCTGCAGCATGGTTTCTTCTTTTCCTCAACTGAAGGGTCAGGTAAGAGGTAGAGGCCTGATGCAAGGAATCGCATTTGAGACAAACGGTGTGGCTGAATCTTTATGCGAGCTTGCCTTCTCCAAAGGATTAATTATGGAAACCTCGGGTACGGACAGTGAAGTGGCCAAGATCATGCCGCCATTAATCATTGACCAAACAGGTCTTAATCGCGGCCTCGACATTTTGGAGCAGTGCATGAAGGAATTGGCGGCAAGGCATTATGCCCTTGCATAAGATTTGAAATTTCCGAGGAGGCATGGAGTATGATTGTTAGAAATATCAATGACTTTACAGGGACAAAATTCGATGTGGACACAGAAACCTGGTCAAGTAAACGATTGTTGGTTAAGGCGGATAATGTGGGCTTCTCGCTTCACGATACCATCATTAAAGCCGGCACGGAAACGGAAATATGGTATAAAAATCATGTTGAGGCTGTTTACTGTATCGAAGGCGAAGGTGAAATCGAAGTGCTGGCTACCGGTACGATCTATCCTATTCAGCCGGGAACACTGTATGTGCTGAATGGACACGAGAAGCATCTGCTGCGCGGGAAAAGCCAGATGCGTATGATCTGTGTATTTAATCCGCCTACCACAGGTCAGGAAGTGCACGATGCCGAAGGAACCTATCCTTTAAACTAAACTATAATAGTGAGGAGTTGCCATTCCGATGACCATGAAAGAGCAAAGTACACTGAAACCTGTGTCTAATGCAGCTGACGTCTATCCTTCGAGAGTGTATCCGGAGCCAAAGCTGATATCCCGGACAGACCCCGTAGTATACAATCACTCGATAGAGCAACCGGTGATCAATGAGGATCAGTTGGCCTTCTATGAGGAGAACGGATATTTATTCCTGGAGGAATTTTTTGACGAATCACAGGTGCAATTGTGGAAGGAGGAGCTCGCAAGGCTCTGGGAGCAGAATAAACACGAAAAGAAGCCTGAAGTGATTCGTGAGCCTGGAGGCGATGAAATCCGTTCTATATTTGCCGTGCACCGCGACGATGAGGTGTTTAAGCAAATGGCGCAGCATCCGAGCATGCAGGCTATCATCAAGCAAATTTTGGGAAGTGACGTATATGTCCATCAATCCAGAATTAATTTCAAACAAGGCTTTACGGGGAAAGAATTTTATTGGCATTCGGATTTTGAAACGTGGCATGTGGAGGATGGGATGCCAAGAATGAGAGCACTGAGCTGCTCTATTGCCTTGGAAGATAATCATGCAAATAACGGACCCCTGATGGTCGTGCCGGGGTCGCATCAAATCTTCGTCTCCTGCGTAGGCCAGACACCGGAGAATAACTACAAATCGTCGCTCAGAAAGCAAGAATACGGGGTTCCCGATCAGGAGAGCCTGAAGTATTTGGTGCGGCAGGGAGGGATTGTTGCACCTGTTGGGAAAGCCGGCTCTGTGCTGCTATTTGATTGCAATTTGATGCATGGATCCAACAGTAATATTTCGCCTGATCCTAGAAGTAACGTATTTATCGTGTATAATAGTGTGCACAACAAGCTGGGTGAACCTTGTTCCGGGCAAAAGCCACGTCCGGACTTTATAGCATCAAGAGAAGCATAAACTGTAGACAATCGAAAAAAAGCAGGGCCCCAAGGGAGGTCCTGCTTATCGCCGTCAATGTAGGGAAAGCCGGCATTAAAGCAACTTGATCGCTGAGTTCTGCATTTTGTTAGAGCAGGAGCGGGGGAACCAACATCAGCTGCATGAAACTTATGCTCTGTGGGGTGAATCCCGGCATATGCCGGGTAGGGCGATTCTCACGTCCGAATCCGACAGCTAACTTCGTAAGCGTACTATTTGGAGAGGCAGAACAGGGTGGTCAGAGAATTTAAATATGGCTTCGACTACGCGTGCTGCCTCCAAAGGAGGAGAACACATTGAGTAGTTTTCGCATGCAAACCGAATCCAGCGCGACAGAGTATATTATAGTCTCCGCTCCAAACCGTGCGGGCAAAGAATTTCTCAGTTTGCTTAGGGAAAAGGGTGAGAATTTTTTGGCAATTACTAACAATAAATATGGAAAAAAACGATTGGAGGCCATGGGGGTGGATCAGATTCTCATGGTGAATACAGAGGATGATAGAACATGGGGCGCTCCCGATATCCGGGTCGGTGAGGTGTATTTATTTGAACTTAGCTTCAATCTGTGCTGCCGCTACATACAAATCTGTAAAAAGTGGAACCCGCGTTCCATTCATGTCATTACTAAAAGAGGAAACACGAGGGTCGCTTACAGAGGTCTTGGGGCGAATCAACTTACTTATATAAATAATAACGAAGTGGAATTTTTATTGACGTAGCGCTCTATTTTAGTGGAGATCACACATAGCCTGGTTGCCCGGCACTTCGCGAATCAACAAACCGTGCTTCAGGCGGCGTTGACGAAGGATAAATCACTGGCCTTTCAAGCGTCTATTCAAGATCCGTTAGTTACGCTGGATGTTAAGGGTGCGCAAAGCTTATTTCAACAGATGCTGCAAAATACCAAGGCCTATTTACCTGGCTGATTGATTTAGGAAAATCAAACGTCTTTGTTCCGGGCTGTGAACCGGGGCAAAGACGTTTTTTGTAAAAGAGCTTCAACCTTGAAGAAACTAGCGATTTTATGCCGCAGATGGGGCCGATGGCAGGCTAGACCATTATGGCGCAGTTCGAACCGAGCAATCCGCAGCATCCAGAACAAAATCCTACCGATTGGCTCGAATACCGTAAGTACGTTGCCAGCATACCGGGACTGAAGCTCGTTGTTGTCGAGGATCCGGACAAGCCCAAGTACAATAGGCGCCTTCTGGGGTGAAGTCAATGGTAATATGCACCGTCTGACTGTATAGATCTCACTTGGTCCATACGGAGATGAGCTGAATCAAGATCTCGTATGTTATACTGATGATAACATAGAGGAAATGTTCATGTCAGAGGGACATTACCAGCCGTTCATTCAAGTTGTTTTTGACGCGAATCTGGAGCTGGGTCAAAGAAGGATATGATTCAGAACATTTCTCATACGAAGAAGTAAATCAGTAGTTTATTCGACAGAAGGACAAGCTGATTTTCACTGATTAAGAAACCGGAGGATATAAAGCCCGTGAAGCTAACAAAGTCCGCTCTGAATAAGCATCTGAAGCAGCTAAGCAATGACCGGCTCATCGATTTGGTCAAGGCTTGTTATGGAGCCAGTAAAGATATGGAGAAGTTTCTTGCCGTAAGAATACTGGGCGCTGAGGCGGTAGAGTCCCTCTATCAAGAGTACCGCAAGAAGGTTGAAAATGAATTTTTCCCTGAACGGGGTTTCGGCAAGCTTAGGCTGAAGGAAGCGAGAAATGCGATCTCGGAATTCGAGAGATTGACCGGGAACGTCAAGTACAGTCTGGAATTGAAGCTGATCTACGTCGAAAATGGAGTTGATTTCACCTTAAGTTACGGGGATATAGATGGGCGCTTTTACTACAGCATGGCTTCCATGTATGCTAATATCATTGATCAAGTGAATGAAGATGAATTGGGCGAATTGTTCGACGAATTCAAAGAACGTTTGGAAGCGATCGTTTCCAAAACAGAAGGTATCGGTTGGGGTTTTTATGACAATTTGGCTGAACTGCATAGTCAGTTACGATGGCTTTAGGTGGTGAGTTTTATGCCCGCCAGGAAGAAAAATAAACGGGTCGATCAGAATACGGATCATACGAGGCTGCTTGAACAAGACGAGAATTTCTATTTTATCGCCGGATACACGGATGGCGGTTTCCCTTATGGTATCACATGGGAGGAATATGAGGCGGAACAACGCCGCGAGTCGACAAAAGTAAACGTAACTGGAGATGATCACTTAAAAGAGTTTGAAATTGACTAAGCAGCAGTTTCAAGAGATCGTGGAATAGCACAAGTTGATAAATAAAGCTTAAGGAGCATATCCTCCTTAGGCTTTATTTTTGTGCGTCCGGCATGGGCAATAACATGTATATAGCCTTGTACAATAAAACCGTCGTTTTGGTACAGATAGAACAAAAGAAAGGCACAAGCCGCCGGTCGGTGATGCTTGCTTTCTTTAAGCGGAAGGATAAAAGATGATAGTTTTATAGACGGTCTCGCGGTCAGTTAAATTTGTATAAGTATGCGGTCTGTCTGCGGTGAAATGGATACCGTCGCCGGCATTCAGCGTGTAGCTTTCTTGCCCGATCGTAACCTGCAGCTTGCCTTCCACCATCAAAATGTATTCTTCGACGCCTTCGTTGTGCGCTTCGGATGTATGGCTGCAATGCGAAGACATTTTGACCGTGTAGATTTCGAAGTTCTTTTGCGGGTGGAAAGGGAACAGGGGATATGCGCGATATTGGCCGTCTTCTTCCTCGAAGGGAGATAAGTCATCCGAACGAACGACGGTTATTTTCGGCTCATCGTCTTCGATCAACGAGGTGAAGGAGATCTGCAGTCCGCTTACGATTTTCCACAGTACCGAGATCGTCGGGTTTGAATCACCGCGCTCGATTTGCCCTAGCATCGCTTTGCTGACACCTGTCAGCTCGGCCACCTGATCCAAGCTTAAGCCCCTTGTTTTGCGGATGTTCAGCAGCTTTCGGCCGACCATCTTGTGTATCGGTTCTTGCATGGTGTGACTCCTTTTATTCAAATTGGGTCTGATAAAATCGCCTATTTACAATATAACATACATTCGTGTAACATGGTATACATAAGCGTTAAAACGTACGTATGTATATTATATTGTATTTTTCGCAGGGGGAATCATCATGGCCGGATCAATGATAGGGTTGGTTAAAGAGCATCGAGGACCTGGTGCTGTATTAAAAGAAGTTCCCATTCCGACATGCAGCGACGATGAAGTGCTTGTGCAAATTAAGGCGACGTCTATTTGTGGAACGGATCTGCACATTTATAATTGGGATGCTTGGGCGGAAAAAACGGTGATTACGCCGAATGTCTTCGGGCATGAATTTGCCGGCGTCGTTGTCGAAATCGGGGATCGGGTTCGCGGTGTTAAGCTCGGCGACCACGTCTCCGCTGAAGGGCACATGAGCTGCGGGAATTGCAAAGCGTGCAGGACGGGTAACGGGCATGTGTGCCCCCATACAAAAAGCTTTGGTATTACGGCACCGGGCTGCTTCGCCGAATTCGCCGTCGTCAAGGCGAGTAATCTTATTTGTAACGCACCTGAATTGCCATTCGAAATCGCTTGCTTGCAGGATCCGCTTGGCAATGCGGTTCAGACCGTGTTGTCCGGCGATATCGTGGGGAAATCAGTCGCGATCATCGGCGTAGGGCCGATCGGTTTGCTGGCGATCAAGGTGGCGAGAGCATGTGGTGCAGGCGCGATCTACGCCGTGGACATTAATCCGAATCGGCTCGGCATCGCTTTGCAGATGGGAGCGGATGTGACGATCAACGCACTGCAAACGCGTACATCCGAGGAGCTGCGCAAGCTCACGGACGGCGAGGGGGTTGAAGTCGTGCTCGAAATGTCCGGCAGCCCGCTGGCTATTGCAGACGCGTTCGAAGCGGCCGCAAATGCGGGAAGAGTGTCTCTGCTGGGCCTTCCGACAAAGGAAGTCAGTTTGGATGTGACAAATCAGATCATTTTCAAAGGGCTTAAAGTTGAAGGCATCACCGGCCGCAAAATGTACCAAACCTGGTATCAGATGAAGGGTTTATTGAACCAGAAACGAGTGGATTTGGCCTCGGTGATCACACATAAATTTACACTGGAACAATATGAGGAAGCTTTCCGTTTAATGCAGGAAGGCCAGTGCGGCAAAATTGTTTTTATGCATTAATTCAATGTCACTTAGGAGGAAACTCTATGAAATATTTAGATGATTTGGCGGCAGATATCGAAGGCTGGAAACGTGACGGGCGGTACCGTACGATTAAAGTATGGGAGAGCGGTTCCGGCACGTGGATGTATTTGAACGGGCGCCGTATTCTCCAAATGTCCTCCAACAATTATTTGGGGCTGACGGATCATCCGGCATTAAAGAAAGCCGCGATTGAGGCAATTGAGAAATACGGTGTCGGCAGCGGATCGGTGCGGACCATAACGGGGACGCTTGATATTCACGAGCAGCTTGAGCTTGAGCTGGCCGCATTCAAAGGCACGGAAGCGGCGCTTGTTTTTCAATCCGGCTTCACGACGAATCAAGGCGCGTTGTCCGCGATTCTTGGCGCAGATGATGCTGTTATTTCCGACGAACTCAACCATGCGAGCATCATCGATGGCATTCGTCTAACGAAAGCGGCGCGCAAAATCTATGCGCACAAGGACATGAACCAGCTCGAAGTCGTGCTGAAAAATACGCAAAAGCACCGTAAACGCATCATCGTGACCGATGGCGTCTTCAGCATGGACGGCGATATTGCACCGCTTCCCGACATCGTGCAATTAGCGGAAGCCTATGATGCTATAGTATATGTCGACGACGCGCATGCCAGCGGGGTACTTGGCAAGAATGGCAAGGGTTCGACCGATCACTTCGGGCTTCACGGGCGGGTGCATGTCCAGATCGGCACGTTGTCCAAAGCAATTGGCGCCGTTGGCGGTTATGTGGCTGGGGCGCAGCTGCTGAAGGAGCATTTGATTCACTCCGCGAGGCCGTTTCTCTTCAGTACTTCGCAGCCACCGGCTGTTGCGGCAACCTGCTTGGCTGCAATCCGGGTGCTTCGCGATAGCTCGGATCTGGTCGCCAGGTTGTGGCACAATGCGGACACTTTCCGGAGCTCATTGCAGCGTTTGGGCTTCGATACCGGTGCCAGCGAGACGCCGATCATCCCCATTATCGTCGGTGATCCGATTCGGACGACACACTTCTCGGATCGATTGCTCGAAGAAGGCCTCTTCGCGCAAAGCATCTTGTATCCGACTGTGGCGATGGACAAAGGGCGCGTGCGTCTTATCGTTACGGCGCAGCATACGGAAGAAGATCTTGCTTTTGCCCTCGACAGTTTGGAGAAGGTGGGGCGGGAATTCGGTTTGATCTATATAAGTTGAACCAAAGATTTGAAGTCCGCTTCATTCCGAAAGGGATAGTCTTGCCCGCTTCAGACATCTTGTTTTGAATTCCTTTGATGAAATGGGCCTGCGGTTTGTAGGAATTCAAAGCCAAAACTCGCTGGCAAGACCATTCCCTTTCTCCATTTCACTCTGCCTTTCCAGGCAGTTCTTTGGTTCAACTTATATAGGTATATCTTACAGTAGATCCTTATTCGTTTACACGACAATACGGAGAAGCCGTGTATGTTGATCATGTACTCGTTAAGCATATTTATCCATCATTTTATTTAAATAATTCCGAAAGTGTTCAACATAGGTTTTGGGCTCTACGATTTGCAGATTTGTACCGAAGCTCGCTAAAAATTGAAATCCATGACTGTTTTGCGGAACATGGATTGTTGCTAATAAATAATCAGAGCTATAGTTTTCAATGCTCTTTCGACCGTATCTCTCAATGAATTGATCTTTTATGCCGGGTGAAATCAGCGCCTTGACTGCGACTAGCTCCGGCTCATAATTTGCTTCCTGCTCTTGTTCCAATACATCACCTCTAGGGCTAAACGTTTGTTCATTTATCTTAAGATGCTCGATCCGGGATAATTTGAACGTTCTATATCTCATGCGATGTAAACAGTATCCTTTCAAATACCAACTCGTTTCGCTAAAATGAAGCTGATAAGGCTCGACAGTTCTTTTTGTCGCTGTGCCATTTTTATCTATATAATCAAATGAAACCAATCTTCTCTTTAATATGGCTTCCTGACATGTTTTCAAGGTTTGACGAAGCTCCGACCGACCCTCCCAATCATAAAAAGATAGTTGAATCGAACCTTTCGGAGCCAATGGACTAACCATGGCTTCTATTTTTTTGATCGTTATTTCAACTTCTTCGCTAATGAGAATTTGCTCCAATCCGCCGAGCGCAGTCAATATATTCTCTAAGTCGGAGCTGCTTAAAAGCCGTTTATCAACCTTGTATTCATCCATAATACCGTAGCCGCCATGAACTCCAGTGACCGAATAGACCGGGATGTTTGATAAACTCAAGGTTTCCATATCGCGAAGAATCGTTCTTTTGGAGACGTTAAATAATTGAACGAATTCTTTGGTGGAAACGACATTTTTTTTCAGCAAGATCATGATGATAGAGATGAGTCTCTCAACCTTTTCCATCGGATTCCCCTCTTTTTCTGCTTCAGTATGAAACAGTGACATATAGCTGTCACCTTTTATAAATTATACTACATTTATAACAAAAAGGAGGTATTGCTCGATGGCAGCTATTGTCTATTTAAACTTTGATGGAAATGCACAACAAGTGATTGAATTTTATTCGGAGGCTCTAAGCGCAATTGAAGTAAAAAAAGCGAAATTTGGGGATATCCCGCAAGATCCAAACTACCCACTGCCGGAAAATGAGTTAAATATGATCATGGAGTCTTCCATAGCATTAGCAGGCGGTAAAATCATGATGTCGGACATTTTGCCTTCAATGAAGGCGGCAACAGGCGAGCTGGTGAAAGGGAATAATGTTCTGATTAGTCTGGTCATGGATGACAAGCAAAAACTGGAACAATATTTTAGTCATTTGTCTGTTGGCGGTCATGTGATCATGCCGGTATCCAATACGCCTTGGTCTTCGTGTTTTGGAATGTTAGTTGATAAATTTGGAGTCAACTGGAAATTTAATAGCGACGCAGATCGGTTTCTTGATCACGTAATATCCAACAAGCAGTAACTCATTCAGAAAAATGGTCTTACAACTTAAGGCCATATGATTAACGCTTTAAAATTCGTTGTACTAATGTTGTTAGCAGGGACGCCACCGGCGCAACCGGCACGGCGGTAGCTCGGTCCGGACATAAGATTACTTTTGTGACGATAGATCACACCCACTATTGACACTGAAGTTGTAATTGATTTATGATAAGGAAAATTTAGGAACATGGAAAGGAGCGTGAGCGGGGATGAAAAAGGCCATATATCCATTTGGAGTTGAGCGCATTGAGCAGTGGAGCCAAACGAAAGGCGACCATTTATTTCTTAATGTCCCAAAATCATATATCTTGCCACGCGGACTTTTTCGATATCCCTAACTCCTTGAAGACAGGGAGGAAGTGTAGACAAAATAGACGACATTTTTGACGGTTTTGTCCTGATATGAAAAGATCGCTGGCATTCAGCGGTCTTTTTTCTTTTTTTCTATATAAATGGAACAAATGACTTGGAAGCCCGTTCCGTTCCGAAAGGGATTATTTTGCCGCTTCAGACAGCTTGTTTTGAATTCCTTTGATTGAATAGGCCTGCGGATGGCAGGAATTCAAAGCCAAAACTTGCCGGCAAAACAATTCCCTTTCTCCACTGCACTTCGTTCTTCCTGGAAGTTCTTTTGTTTAATTTATATAGATGGGTGAAATATAAAAATTACAAAAAGAGGGTTGACATCAAAAATGCACCATGATAATATCGCAATAAGTAAAGCGGTAAAACATTAAAGCGTTAAAGTGCAAAATCGAACTGATGAGAAAATTACGATGAAAGGAAGGGATAGGTCATGAGAAAGCCATTATTAATAAATCAATGCGAGAAGCCTTGTCAGCAGCAGTTATTTGGTTATCCGGAGATATCGATCAATCATGAGCATGCCGATATTTGGCGCGAAAATGGTATTAAAGGGCAATTTTTGAGCTTCCTTGAAGCCTATATCCAGCCGATCATTCGTAGCTTTTACGTGCCACGTTTGGACCGTTCAATCCTAGAAAGAGGAGGAGCGGTGCTAACGTGATCTTAAATCACGGACCGTTCTGAATCTAATTCCGTTGATCCATAGATTTTGTACGTAAAAGGCTACTTGCACTCAAGCAAGTGGTCCGTTTGTGCTTGTCTTCTTTCGGGCGAATAACCTGATGAGCGACTCAAATGGTACCACGGCGGGGCGAGTAGCATTTTCTATGCAGAAAAAAATCGTGCATTCGGTGGGTTCGAGTCCGTATTCCGCTCCAATGGTTTGGCAGCTCAGTTGGCAGAGTGATGGCCTGAAAAGTCATGCGCCGCTGGTTCAATTCCAGCCCGAACCTCCATGGAGATCATGGCGAAATGGTTAACGCGACGGATTGTGACTCCGTTATCACCGGTTCGATTCCGGTTGGTCTCCCCAAAATATTGCCTCTTAGCCAAGTGGGTAAGGCAGCGGTCTTTGAAGCCGCGATCCCAGGTTCGAGCCCTGGAGGGGCAGCCATGCGGCTGTGATGGAATAGCAGACATGCGGGCCTCAAAGGCTCGTGCAGCGAAAGCTCAGTTGCGGGTTCAAATCCCGCTGGCCGCACGAAAAGTACATAACAAGCGGTTCGCACAGTGTGAGTTGGCCATGAAATGGGTTTAGGCGTAGCTCAATGGGTAGAGCAGCTGACTTTTAATCAGCAGGTCAAAGGTTCAAATCCTTTCGCCGGCACCAAATAAAGGCGAGTAGCGAAGAGGTTAAACGCAACTGACTGTAAATCAGTTCCCTTCGGGGTTCGGCGGTTCGATTCCGTCTTCTCCCACTAAACCAATACGAAAGGAAGAAGCCAGCCTTGCATTACAGGTGAATCCCATGAAAACAAAAATACGACAATACCCATTCATTCATGAAACGACGTTCCGCAATACGACTGAACAGAACCTTGAGTTTAACGACGTTCTGGACCGAATTTCTCGTTTCATCGAGAGCGATCCGGGGGCGGTTTATGATCTCGTAGTTACTACAGATGCTCAGACCCATCCAGGACACACGAAATTCGTGAGTTACATCGTGATTTATCGAGTCGGCCGTGGCGCATGGCTGTGCAGCCGGCAAGTGATACTACCGAGGGAAATCCGTTCTGTTCAAGAAAAATTGTCATTAGAAACAACCTTCTCCAGTGAGATTGCCGCCCAGTTCAGTTATGCTGAGCGAAATCGCCTCGAAGACATCATATTGCCGTATCTGGATCAAGGAGCGGATATTCGTTTCATGGTCGATATCGATGGTGGGACGGGAGCAAAAAATAAGACGGTAGCCTACATTTCTGAAATGGTTGGTCGAATTGAAGCAATGGGTTTGATCGCACGGGTAAAACCTGAATCGGTAATGGTGAGTCTCGCTGACCGCGAAACAAAAAAACCATATCGGTTGCGAGCTGCTTCTACATAAGTGACAACGGCCTCAGGGTAAATGAGAATCCCTCCGAACAAAGTCATGGACGTAAAAGAGGTGGCTTACCAAGCACGCAGCGCGCCCGGGATCGGCATTGGAAATTTATGAGGTGCAGCCATTGCCACTGCCGGGCGCAATAGGGGCATCCATTTTTAAAGTCCACAGTGTGATGATTCCAGTAAAATAATCCTTCCCACGTAACGTCCCCCACCATGTAACCGTACTTCGCATCCGCTGTACTGGTTTTGATTTCTTAAGATCTGCTCCGCCTCCCTTTTGCAAGTTGATTCCGTAGCGGATTAAAAGTGGTATAGTAATAACAAAAGAATGTTACTGAAGGCGGGAGGATATGGCGCGGCAAAGTAAGAGAAAGATGTCCATCTTGCAGGGGATAAGAGCGACTATTCATTCGCTAACTAAACCTAAACGGAGTTCCAAGAAAGCAAATCGAGGAAAGGCATCAAGCGCTAAACGCGTAAACCGTAATATTAGTAATGCCAAAGAACTCCAAGAGAACCTGGAGCAGAAAATAACGAAAAAAATATCCAATGATATGCAAAAGATGAAGCAGCAAATGCAGCAAGAACTTTTGGAAAAACTGACGAGTCAGAATACGGCTCATACTAATCATGGTTCTGAAAAGGAAAAGAAGATAGAAGCTGCCATTGAAAAAAGAGCAGGCAGTAAAGGGAATAAGGCCTCGACCAATTTGAACAAAGGTATTTATAACCCCCAATCGGACTGTACTTTTCTTAAACTGTTGATTTTGTCCGATCATGTAAAAGGTGAGGTTGTTGTAGGGTATGAGGTCTTAGATAATAGCAGCCAAAAAATTTGGGGAATTGGCATACATGAAGGGACCCGATTGGGAAGGTCTACAAAAATATTAAACACAAAGGTAAAAAGCCGTAAAGTCGAGTCTGTGAATGCTAATCTAAATTGTGACCACCCTGCAGGGGTTCGCTCATCAAAAAAATGACCACCTGAGCATCACTTTCCTGTAACCTTGGAGTTGCTGAGACAACAAGGGATACAGGAGGAAAGGGAA
>NZ_SIRE01000046.1 GCF_004307995.1 Paenibacillus thalictri
GATGAGATTTCCCAATTAGTAAGACCCCTTGTAGACGACGAGGTAGATAGGTTCGGGGTGGAAGCGCGGCAACGTGTGCAGCTGACGAATACTAATCGGTCGAGGGCTTAACCAATATTTATGTTGAAGTTGTTTCGCATCCAGTTTTCAGGGATCAAGACCTGAACCGTTTTGCGTAAAGCAAAACATGTTTGGTGACGATGGCGGAGGGGAACCACGCGTACCCATCTCGAACACGACCGTTAAGTCCTCCAGCGCCGATGGTACTTAGACCGCAGGGTCTCGGGAGAGTAGGACGTTGCCAAGCGAATTATGTACGCTCATCTTTAAGTAAGCTGGGCGTGCACAATGTTCCCTGATAGCTCAGTTGGTAGAGCACTCGACTGTT
The DNA here is from genome assembly GCF_004307995.1 of Paenibacillus thalictri. Classification (GTDB taxonomy): domain Bacteria; phylum Bacillota; class Bacilli; order Paenibacillales; family NBRC-103111; genus Paenibacillus_AF; species Paenibacillus_AF thalictri. The sequence goes on from NZ_SIRE01000046.1 coordinate 389, forward strand.
AATCGAGTTGTCACAGGTTCGAGTCCTGTTCGGGGAGCCACGCTTCCATAGCTCAGTAGGTAGAGTGCATCCATGGTAAGGATGAGGTCACCGGTTCGATTCCGGTTGGAAGCTCCACATTGAGGCCCGTTGGTCAAGGGGTTAAGACACCTCCCTTTCACGGAGGTAACAGGGGTTCGAATCCCCTACGGGTCATAAGTTTTAATTGGAGGCTTAGCTCAGCTGGGAGAGCATCTGCCTTACAAGCAGAGGGTCGGCGGTTCGATCCCGTCAGCCTCCACCATCATATGCCGTTGTAGCTCAATTGGTAGAGCAACTGACTTGTAATCAGTAGGTTGGGGGTTCAAGTCCTCTCGACGGCACCATGTTGTTGGGGATTAGCCAAGCGGTAAGGCAACGGACTTTGACTCCGTCATCCCTAGGTTCGAATCCTAGATCCCCAGCCATGTTTGAGCCATTAGCTCAGTTGGTAGAGCACCTGACTTTTAATCAGGGTGTCGTAGGTTCGAGTCCTACATGGCTCACTTTTCTCTTATGCGCGTATGGCGGAATTGGCAGACGCACCAGACTTAGGATCTGGCGGGAGACCGTGGGGGTTCAAGTCCCTCTACGCGCATCATATTTGCGGAAGTGGCTCAGCGGTAGAGCATCGCCTTGCCAAGGCGAGGGTCGCGGGTTCGATTCCCGTCTTCCGCTCCATATTATGTTCCCTTAGCTCAGCTGGATAGAGCGTTTGACTACGAATCAAAAGGTCGGGAGTTCGAATCTCTCAGGGAACGCCATTATTGTCGGGACGTAGCTCAGCTTGGTAGAGCACCTGGTTTGGGACCAGGGGGTCGCATGTTCAAATCGTGTCGTCCCGACCATTTTTTTGCGGGTGTAGTTCAATGGTAGAACTCCAGCCTTCCAAGCTGGTAGCGTGGGTTCGATTCCCATCACCCGCTCCATAACATAGAAAACTTAAACCTTTGCGATGCAAAGGTTTTTTTGTTTTAGCGCGCCTAGCCAAGCTAGGCACAACTAATTGATGCAAGTTCAATCGAGGTAAGAGCCAAGTCGCCTCGTAGCTGACAGGCAACGGGTGGAGAGATCCTAAGGTTGAAGCCCTGTGACAAAGTAACTCTGCAAGGAGTGCGAGCAAAACAGCGGGCCGTAACATGAAGTGAATCCTGCCGCGTCGTTAAAAAAGACCTGAAAAGGACAAGAGGGAGTCGAGCCCCGTGAAATTGGGCGAAGACCATGGAACGCGTGAAGCCCTTGGAAGTGCAGCGCGGAAGAACCCTCCGGCGTAAGGGGATCGGCATGCTGGGAAAGTTGTGCTTGGAACTAGGGAGACCCTAACCCGCACAAAATTTCTTTTTTTTTGTAAACAGCGGACCTATAAGCCCGAAAAGTGAAGTGGCGAGCTGCGGGAAGGGAGTCGGAGGGGATTGTAGTACCGATGAAGTGAGGACAACAAAACCTCATGAAGGGAAGAGTCCCTGCTTTGTTCAAGCAAGTGGAGGAGGTAAGAGTGAGTGAATGCAGACAAACCTGCTAACTACGCCAAAGTCAAAGCTCAAGAACTTCAAAACAAGCTATATCTTGCCGCCAAGGAAAACCCAAAGCGAAGGTTTCATGCACTTTACGACAAGATTTATCGGGAAGATATTCTCTGGGAAGCATGGAGACGAGTCAAAGGCAATAAAGGAAGTGAAGGAGTTGATGGGTTAACCATCGACCATATCGTAAGCAAGTACGGTGAAGAGCGATTCGTTGAAGAAATCGGAAAGCAACTGATCACAGGCACGTATCATCCGCTACCCACACGGCGTAAAGAAATACCGAAACCGGATGGAAAGCTTCGCCCGCTCGGTATTCCTGCTATAATCGACCGCGTCGTACAAATGGCAACGAAGCTGATGATCGAGCCGATCTTTGAAACGGACTTCAAGGAATGTTCTTATGGATTCCGCCCAAAACGGGATGCCAAAGGAGCAATTCGTCACATCCGGCGTGCCGTAAAGAAGGGTGTTTACTGGGTAGTGGACGCTGATATCTCTGGATATTTTGACAATATTCCGCATGAGAAGCTAATGAAGCTTGTGGAGCAAAGAATAAGCGACAGAAGAATACTCAAGCTCATACGGAAGTGGCTGAAGGCAGGTTTCGTAAAAGATGATCAGTTCTACGAAACCGACCTCGGAAGCCCGCAGGGTGGGGTCATCAGTCCATTACTTGCAAACATTTATCTAAACTACCTTGATACGATCTGGGCGAACAAATTCACTGAACTCGGCACTCTAGTGCGGTATGCTGATGATCTAGTCATCCTTTGCAAAAGCAAAGAGCAAGCGCTTAAGTCAATCGACGTACTGAAAGCTGTATTCGGGAAACTTGAATTACAGATGAATACGTCCAAATCCAAACTTGTTAACCTATGGGATGACAAAGCGGGATTCGACTTCCTAGGCATGCATCACCGAAAAATCCCAAAGCAGGTCAAGGGATCGGATCGCTATATCTTGCGAAGCTATCCTTCGAAGAAAGCCATGAAGAAGATGAAAGAGAAGGTAAAAGAAGTTACGGAGTCGCGCAACCGACTATTCTGGACAATGAATAGAATGGTCGAGGAACTCAATCCGAAGATACAGGGATGGAGAAACTACTACGCGATGGATCCTTTTGCTGACTTATTTCTGAACAAGATCGACTGGTATATTCGAAAAAGACTGATGCTGTTTTGGAACAAGAAACGCAATCGTCGTAAAAAGCATGGTAACTCCAGAACAGTAGGTATAGTGGCTCAGTATTCTGGATTAAAGAAACTTGTAAGCTAGGGAAAGTACCGTAACGCGGAAGAAAGAAGAACATCGGAAAGCCGGATGAGGGAAAACCTCACGTCCGGTTTGATGCAGGGGGAACTGAAAAAAGTAAACGAGGGCTTCCGCCCTCCAATGAAATTTCAGTTCTCTACTCTACTCCGGAGAAGGATTTTGTTCTATTCAATTGAACAAAAACGCTACTGTCCAGCAAAAAACGGTCGTGTTATCATTAGGGATATTTACAGGACCGGAGGAGCGGCACATGCTCAAACGCATCATGATCAAGCTGATTCCAACCAAATTAAAGATTAGATTATTTACGGCATCGCTGTTTCTTATCGTGCTTCCTTTTGCTATCATCCAGAACTACCAGTTTCGCGAAGTAGAGTCGCTGGTGATGAATCAGATAAACGAGTTAAACAGCAATCAGCTGTACCAATTGGCAGAGGGATTCGAAAGTTTAAGAAGCAAAGCTTCGCTGACCATGTTTCAGTATGAAAAGGACTTTGTACTGATGGATATTTGGCAGCACCCCGAATTATATAATGAGCGGGAACGCAACGGCCTTATGGAGGAAAAATTCAGACTGACCCGCAATCAGCTGCCTGCAAGCAGCTACGTCCACTATGTCATCGCAGATACGCATGAAAATATATACAGCTCCTATACCCCGGCGAAGCCGCTTCAACCAAAAACGTTTTGGAAGCAACCGGAGGAAGTTGGAGCCGGCCCTTCACAGCAATCCTTGGGCTGGCGTCTGGTCAATTCCAATTCCCTCAATCTGGACGGGGCAACAAGCCCTAGTCTTCTGTCCAATTTCTCCGTCGTGCAAGATCAAAACCGTATGCCAATGGCGTATATCCACATTTTTATCGATTATGAGGCATGGCTGAGAGCGAACTCCCAAGACTTCTCCACAGGCCAGTCGTATTTTATTGTAAATCAGATCGGAGAAACGGTGACACAGACCAAAAGAGGTTCCTTGCTCACCGAAGAAACGGTTCGATCCGTGTTGAACGGAGAGCGGCAATATCCCTATATGGAGGAACCGGGGATGACCTCAACCATCAATAGCGTGTTTATTCCGTCGATGCAATGGTATTTTGTCGGCAAGTTTCCGATCAGTTTGTTTTTTGGCGACTTGATCGGTTTAAAACGCAAGTTTTTGCTCACCTCGCTTATCATCACAAGTGTGTTTATTGGCATTACCTTGCTTATATCGGGTTCTATCACCAGACCTCTCCAACGAGTGCAGAAAAAAATGCTGGAGATGGGAAAAAACAATTTAAAGATCCAGATACAAGAGCAGCCGTATAAAGGCGAAATTCTTACTTTCGTCCAGTCGTTTAACCGCATGGCGACGGATATTAAAGATTTGGTCGAGCAGCTTAAGATTGAGGAACGTCAAAAGGAAGCGCTGCATTTTCAAATGCTGCTGAACCAAATCGATCCGCATTTCTTGCTGAACACGCTGAATACAATTAAATGGGTTTCTCTTGATCAGAACAACCAGACGGTCTACGAAATCTCGGTCGCTTTGGGCAGGCTGCTTGAGGCAAGCTTAAGTTCCGAGCAAGACTTGATTCACCTGTGCAAGGAGCTTGAACTCATACGCTCCTACGAGTATATCCAGAAATACCGGTTTAAAGATATGTTTGAAACCCGCTATACCATTGAGTCCGAATTGGAATACGCGTTAGTGCCCAAGCTTTGCTTGCAGCCCTTGGTTGAAAATGCGATTTACCATGGTTTCGCTAATATGCAGCAGGGCGGCATTGTAGATATACGGATATACCGGGAGCGCCAAGGTATGGTTCTGGAGGTTCAAGATAATGGGCAGGGCATCCAGAGCGCGCAGCAAACAACAGCCCGCCGGCAGAGAAAAGGAATCGGTCTGGAAAATATCAAGCAGCGCATCCAACTGCTATATCATGCGGAAGCGTCTGTTGAGGTCGTCAGCGATTCATGCGGAACGCTGGTGCGAATCACGATTCCGCTTCTGATAGCGGCACCTTTTCTGGAAGGAGAGGATCGGTTTGTGGACGGTTCTGTTAGTTGAAGATGAAGAAAACGTAAGGAGATTCGTTAGGCGCAACATTCAGTGGGGGGCATATGGCTTTGAGGTAGCCGGTGAAGCCTCCAATGGGAAAGAGGCTTGGGAGCTGATGGAACGGCTGCGGCCTGATGCGGTTATTAGCGATATTATGATGCCCATTATGGATGGCACGGAGCTGCTGGAGAAAGCAAGAGAATCGGGAATGGAATCGGTTTTTATTATGCTTACCTGTCTTCAGGAACTCAAATACGCTCAGACTGCCATGCAGCATGGAGCGTTTAATTACATTTTGAAGGCATCCATGACGTTGGAATCACTGCATGGCGAGCTGATCAGGCTGGACCGGGAGTTAAGCCGAAGGAACGAGCGTCTGGCAAAGGATAGAAGGCCTTGGTTTGATGCGTTATATTCCGGGTTATGGGAATCCGATTTCTCCGTCAACAATTCCTTGGAGGCAGATGTCTGGCTGCAAGAAACGTATCCTCATCTTGCCTTATTCTCCGTATTTCACGGTAATATGCCGTTAGAACCGTATGAGCTGCAGCTTAAAAACCTGTTCCGTTCAAGTAAACCTGCAATAGTTAATGAATTTAAGAAGTACGGGCAAACGACCATTTTTGTATGGAGCCGTTCTCCGATTCACCCGGAGCCCGTTCTTGATGATTTCCCCTACCCAATAGTTTACGGACTGGCGCAAGCATTGGATCAACTGCCGGCGGTATGGCAGTGCATCTTAAACGAATGGGATTCGGCTTGGTACGAAAATCAAGTGATGAATAAGAAGACGCTGCTGCACGGCCCTGACCTTGGCCGGGAGCGGTTGTCGGCGGATGGGCCTCTTGTATGGAGCATCGAGAAAGAGCTCGTTCAAGCTTTTGAGGAAAGCAAAATCGAGCAGGTCAAACAAAGGCTTTATGACTTGATGGAGCTGATGAAACAGCAAAAGACGAGATGGTATGTTGTGAAAAAAGCGGCCCTTCGCTGGGACGAGCAAATACGCAGGTTGGTTTACGGCAGCCGCATGGATGATGGAGATTCGGCGATTATACACGCCTCCAGCCATCGGAAGCTTCTGCATATATTGCAGTCCCGTTTCGAAGCTTACTATTACGAATCAATCCAAGCAAACAATCAACGTACAGACCATTCCGAAATCAATGTCATCTTGTCTTATCTGCACCAATACTACTATCAAGAAATTTCACTCAAATCGATGTCGCAGCTGGTTTCGATGGACGGACATTATTTGAGCGGATTGTTCAAGAAAAAAACCGGTGACAGCATGATTACTTACCTTCATAAATTGCGGATTGAGTAGGCGAAGCTGCTGATCGTCAATACCTCCATGACGGTTTCTACGATCGGTGAGAAGGTCGGATTTATGAACGACAATTATTTTATCAAAATATTTAAACGGTGGGTCGGGACAACGCCCAGCGAGTATCGCACGAGTCAAACTAAAACACTCATATAGGAGGACATATGAACATACAGATCGACGCTAATTATCCCGGCGGGAATATCGCCGTTCATTCTATTGAGGCTGGCTGTGTCGACGTTGAGCAGGAATTAAGGGATACGACCCGATGGTGGTTTTATTGGAATTTTCGGATGCATGCCGATGAACCGGGGGATGTGCTGATCCGTTTTGCAAACGGCGATGTGGTTGGTCCTTGGGGGCCGGCTTACAGTAAGGACGGCATCCATTGGGAATGGTTGGGCAGTCATGCCCTGCAATCACATAGCTCCTTTCGTTACCGGATCGAGGAGCCGAATCAGCAGGTTTATTTCGCGTATTCCTTGCCGTACCAACTCCAGCACTTGGAAGCGTTTATGCAGAGCTTGGATCCGCCTTCATATACCGAAATGACAAGCCTTGTGCAATCCGAGCAGGGCCGGCCGATACCGCTAATTACATTCGGCAGGGCGGACGCACGCCGGGACATTGTGCTCACGGCGCGGCATCATGCGTGTGAATCCACCGCCTCTTACCTTCTGGAGGGAGTTATGGCTTATTTGGCTTCAAGATCGGGCAGCACTTTCATGGACACTCACCGGGTACACTGCGTGCCGATGATCGACTTGGACGGCGTTGAAAACGGCGATCAGGGCAAAGATCGCTCCCCCCATGATCATAACCGGGATTATACAAACAATCCCTTGTATAAGCCCACTCAGGCGCTGATGGACTATGCACGGGACTTGAACGTCATCTTGCATATTGACTTCCATTGCCCTTATTTATGGGGGGAACGCAACGATTATCCGTTTTTTGTTCATAAACCGTCGGAGGTTGTCAATGGAAACATCATGCGCTTCGGTCAACTGCTGCTGTGGCAGGCAACCGGCGAGATTCAATACGATCCCGCTAAGGATATTATGTTCGGGGAGGATTGGAATCTAAGCACCGTCGGAAAATGCAGCGATTTCTTTATGGAGCTGGGCACACCTCTCACGACTACGTTGGAATTCCCTTATTTCGGCTACCGGGAAGGGCTGTGGACTACCGATCAAATCAAGCGCTTCGGCTTCTGTCTGGGAGAAACGATCGAAAGGTTTTTGAGTGAAGCGTAGCGGCCGAGGACCGGAGAAAAGCCACAAATATGTTCTATTTAACCACTTACATATGTGAATGGGTACACCTCCTTCTTCGGGGTATGATGGAAGCATCAATTCATGAAGGAGGTGCACCTGTTGAACGCAGGACAGTCAACCTGGTCGAGAGTCTGGTCTTACCGGGCATTTTATTTGATGCTGGCGCCGGGTTTGATATGGTACATCGTTTACAAATATTTTCCCATGTACGGCATTATTATCGCCTTTAAGGATTTTGACATTTTGAGCGGAATTATGAGCAGTCCTTGGGCGGACCCGTGGTACAAGCACTTTAAGCAGTTTTTCGAATCGCCTTACTTCGCGCAGCTTCTGACCAATACGTTCCTAATCAGTGTGTACAAAATTTTCTTCGGTATGGTCCCCCCTATCGCGCTTGCTCTGCTGCTCCACGAATGCCGCATCGGTTGGTTGAAGCGGCTCGTTCAGATGCTGAGCTACATGCCGCATTTTCTCTCGTGGGTTATCATTTACGGCATCTTGATTGCTTTCCTGTCGCAGTCGTCCGGGCTTTTCAACCGCTGGATCGTTGAGTCGGGGGGACAAAGCATTCCTTTCCTGACTTCGACGGACTGGTTCCGAAGTATTCTCGTAGGTTCGGATATATGGCAGAACCTCGGTTGGGGAGCGATCATCTACTTAGCGGCGATCTCGGGAATCGATCCGACGCTGTATGAGGCGGGGCGGGTGGATGGTGCAGGCCGGCTTCGCATGATGTGGTCGATCACCCTGCCGGGTATTCGCAATGTGATTATTTTGCTGCTGATCCTGAAGTTGGGTCATATTCTGGATGCCGGGTTTGAGCAAATTTATATTTTGTACAACATCCAGGTGTATCCGGTGTCCGACATCATCGATACCTGGGTGTTCCGCACCGGGCTGGAGCAGATGAATTTCAGCATGGGCGCCGCGGTGGGCTTGTTTAAATCGCTGATCGGCTTCATCCTTGTGGTTGCTGCCAACCAGATCGCCAAAAGGTGGGGGGAAGGCATATGGTAACCGGCAAAAACGATCGGGTGTTTAACAGCATGGTTTACGTCATCCTCGCGTTCGTAGGACTGGCTGCCGTATTTCCGCTGATGTATGTGCTTTCGGTGTCGATTACGCCGATGAGCGAAGTGCTTCGCAATGGCGGATTTATCGTGATTCCGAAGAAGATTACCTTTGAAGCTTATCAGCTGCTATTTTCCGAGTCTCGCATCCCTGCTGCATTTTCAGTGACGTTTACAATAACGGTAATCGGCACCGTGCTGAATCTGGTGCTGACGATGCTGATGGCGTATCCGTTGAGCCGTAAGTTTTTGCCGGGAAGAAGTTTTTTTCTGCTGATCATTGTGTTTACGATGCTGTTTAACGGCGGATTGATCCCGACGTATTTGATTGTAAAGCAAACCGGACTGCTTAATACCGTATGGGCGATGATTATCCCCAGCGCAGTTTCTACTTTCAATCTGCTAATTATGAAAAGCTTTTATGAGAATATGCCGGCCGAACTGTTCGAGTCGGCACGTATAGACGGGGCGAAAGAAATGCGGATATTGCTGCAGATTGCGGTTCCCTTATCGCTGCCGGTCATTTTGACGGTTGGGCTGTTTTATCTGGTCATGCATTGGAACGAATTTTTTCAAGCGATTATGTATGTCGTTAATCAAAAGTTGTATCCGATACAAGTTGTTGTCCGCAGCATTTTGCTGCAATCGCAAAGCGCCACGGAACAAATTGAAAATCCGATTCCGACGGATGCGACCAGGATGGCCTCGGTTATTGTCGCTAGTCTTCCGGTTATCGTCATGTACCCGTTTATTCAGAAATATTTTACGCAGGGCATGATGATCGGTTCAATTAAAGGATAAGAGCGGGGAAAGGCTGGAATTCGGCGCTGAACGCAGCAGCCATTTATTAATGACATTAAAGGGGAGAAATGAAATGATGCAAAGAAAACGTGCGCTGGGTGCGGCTGTATCGGCAGTTGTTATGGCTTCGGCGGTGCTTGCAGGCTGTGGAAGCGGAAGCGGGAGCGCCGACAAAAACCAGCAGGCAGCCGGCAATGCGGCGGGAGGGGCGCCGACGAAGAAGGGCCCGATCAAGCTGGAAATGATGCTTAGTACAACAAGTAAGCTGCCGGAAGAAGACTATATCAAAAAGACGTTTGACCAAAAATTCAATACCGATATCCAGTTAACGGTCATTCCGGCGGTAGAAGAATTCAATAATCGGTTGAATGTCCGTCTTGCCTCGGGAGACTATCCGGATATTATGGTTTTGTCCGACCGGAATCAAGTCCAGCAGTATGCTTCCAAAGGGTTATTGCTGGATTTGACCCCCTATAAAGCAAAAATGCAGGAGATCAGCAAATTCATCGGCGAAGATAACGTGAATGCCGGTATGATCGGCGGCAAATTGTTTGCGATCTCCAAGAAAGGCGGCATGCCGCAAAGCAATTACTGGATTCGCAAGGACTGGCTGGATCAACTGAAACTACCGGTCCCGACGACAACGGAGGAGCTGCTGGCCGTCGCAAAAGCGTTCACCGAGCAAGACCCGGACGGGAACGGGAAAAAGGATACCTTCGGATTAACCGGCAGCAAACTCAACACGTTTCTCCCGCTGTTCGGCGCTTTCGGAGTAGGCTTGCCTACCGGCCAGCTGGATCCGGTCGCCAAAGGTTCGTTGTATGTAAAAGGAGGAGCGCTGGTCGACTCGTTCCATGATGCGGGCATGAAGGAAGCGCTGACTTACGTTAAGAAGTTTTTGGATGCGGGTGTAGTGGATCCGGATGTGTTCGCCAATACGAGCAACCAGCACGACAAGAAGGCTTTCCAAGGCAAAGCGGGCATTATCTATACCGATTTCCCGCGGTTTACCAATGAACCGCAAATGAAGGAATGGAAAGATGTGAACCCGAAGGCTGAGTGGATTCAGCTCGCGCCTCCGAAAGGACAAGCACAATATGCGGGAGCTTGGGATGTCAGCAAACCGGCCTTTGGCATGCTGGCATTTCCGAAGGTGATTGAGAAGGATATAGATAAGCTGGATAAAATATTGGAGATTTTAAACTACACCTCAACAAAGGAAGGCTCGGAGCTGGTCGCATTCGGCGAGAAGGGCCGCCATTATAATCTGGAGGGCAATAAATTTATTACGACGCCACTCAGAGCAAAAGAAATGTTCTGGCCGTATCAGTTGACCGGGCGGGATGAAATGCAGTACCTAATCAATGTCGGTTACCCGGAAGCGGAAGTGAAGAAGTCGAATGAAACGCCAAGGCTGAAGGCGCTGAATGGCTATGTGATTCTGCCGGACGGTTATGCCTCGACGGATGCGGAACGTTATATCGAAGAGGAGTTGGCGAAGTTTATTTACGGCAAACGGCCGATTGATGAATACGACGCCTTCCTGAAAACTTTGGACACGACATTTAAATATAAGGTTTATTTGGATTCGGCGGCAAAGCAGCTCGGCGAGCTGGGGCTTGTTAAATAACGCAGGGGATAGGCCCTGCAATGTAAACTGAATCATCCAAGCAAGCCGCTTCGAGCCTATGCCGCATCCGGGCGGCTTGTTTTCAATGAAGTGGATGTATCCCATTTTCCAAGAAAGAGGGATTTCTATATGTATAAATGGCCAGTTGGAAAACTAACGTGAATTACCATTATGGTGGTACTTCTGTCGCTTGCTCCTTATGCCGATCTGCGGGGCACCGTTAACGTTGCCCATGCCTCCGATATTACCGTAGACAACGGAGCGACTGAATACAGCGAGCGGGAAGGCACATGGTCAACCGTAAGTGCGATCGGCAATGGAGGCACCGATGTGCGCAGATCGAATACGGCCGGTGCCGGAGTAATGTATTGGCTGCCTGCGGGAGCGGATTCCGGATATTATACGGTGCAAATTTATAAAGTAGTTACTGCCGACGGGGACCCGAACGCCGTCATTGGCGTCAGGCATAAGGACGGTGCGGAAAGCTTTACCCAGGACTGGACGTCCGGCGCCTCCGAATGGATTACGCTAGGTACCTACTATTTTACACCGGGGAATGCAGACACTTGCATTTCATTGGTACGCGGCAAAAGATTCGGCGGTTCTGGCTACGTAACGGCCGATGCAGTCAAATTCATACCTGCGCCGACCTATACGCCCGCTCCGCCGCCTGCGTTTGATGCCGGTGCACCGACGCCACCTGCGTTTTTGCCTAGCGGATACACGTTAGCGTTTATGGACGACTTCAACGGCTCCAGTCTGGATTCGGCTAAATGGGACACCTACGACATCACTTCCGCGAACGGGGCGTACAGGCCGGAGAACGTTACGGTATCCGGGGGCAATCTCCAAATCGCAATGAAAAAAGAAACATACGGCGGTAAAAGTTACACCTCAGGAGGTGTGCTCTCCAAGCCGTCCTTCGGATACGGCTATTACGAAGCCCGATTGAAATTCAGCGGAAGCGGCTCGGGCTGGCACCAATCATTCTGGTTGTATACGTATTTGGGAGTGCGGGCATCCACCCCGGACAATTACGGAGAGGTCGACATTATTGAAACCGATTCCAGCAATACTGGAAAGTATTCCACCAATTATCATGATTGGCATTGGTTATCGGCAGCGCATGACAACTATGGGGGCCAGCTTGTCACCACCGATTCGTTGTCGAACAACTATCACACGTTTGGCGTGTGGTATACCGACAGTACGGTCAAGTTTTACTTGGACGGCGTGTACAAAAACGAGATTAATATATCAGCTTCGGTCAAAAGCAAGCTGAATATCATACTGAACGCCGTGCAGTATGAAACGATGAACGATGCCAACCTGCCGGGCTATTACAATGTCGACTGGGTCAGATACTTTGCCGCGCCGGCTTCCGCATCCAATCCGCAGCCGACAGGAAACACCTTATTCAGCGACGATTTTGAGAGCGGCAGCTACAGCAACTGGACGTCGGGAGCGGGAACATGGTCGGTTGGCACGGACGGAACGAAGGTGCTGAGCCAGACGGACAGCGGTACATCGGGCCGGGCGTTTGCGGGAAATGCAGCGTGGACCGATTACACTGTCGAAGCGCGGGTCAAGGCAAACGAGCTGCCGGTTAACTCGGCGTCGGGCATATTGGCGAGGGCGACGGCGGATTATAACAATTACTACTGGTTGCGGCTGCACCAATCAGGCAAAGTGCAGCTTTACAAAAAAGTGAGCGGCGGCACGCCGGTATTGCTTCAAGAAACGGCTCAGTCTGTTGGTGCAGGTACATGGAATACGCTGAAGCTGGTGGTCAAAGGCAGCGCCATTACCGGTTACGTAAACGGCGTGCAGAAAATAGCGGCAACGGATAGCGGTTTAACTAGCGGCTTGGCCGGAGTCAGCTCATATCAGCAATCGTTTAGCGTCGACGATGTGAGAGTGGCGTCAATTCCTCTGTTCAGCGACGATTTTGAGAGCGGCGGCTACAGCAATTGGACGTCGGGAGCGGGAACATGGTCGGTTGGCACGGACGGGACGAAGGTGCTGAGCCAGACGGATACAGGCACGTCGGGGCGTATCTTTGCAGGAAATGCAGCGTGGAGCGATTACACTGTCGAAGCGCGGGTCAAGGCAAATGAGCTGCCGGTTAACTCTGCGTCGGGCATATTGGCGAGGGCGACGGCGGATTATAACAATTACTACTGGCTGCGGCTGCACCAATCAGGCAAAGTTCAGCTTTACAAGAAGGTAAGCGGCGGCACGCCGGTGTTGCTTCAAGAAACGGCGCAGTCTGTTGGTGCAGGTACGTGGAATACGCTGAAGCTGGCGGTTAACGGCAGCGCCATTACCGGTTACGTGAACGGCGTGCAGAAAATAGCGGTAACGGACAGCAGCTTGACCGGCGGTTTGATCGGCGTAAGCTCGTACCAGCAATCGTTTAGCGTCGACGATGTAACGGTTGGACGGATTGGTTCGTAGCATTAAGCAATTGTCCGGACCTTAAAGACTTCATCCCTTCGGCACCCCAATGAGAGCCGGAGCGGGTGGAGTCTTTTTATGCCCGTGTTAACGTTAGCCGGATGTCTTTGCCGCGATTAAACGCCTCTTATCCTCCGCGAATAACACGTCCCCCCTCCCATGCGAGCTTCATAGAATTGTCTGTATTTGGCACTTAGACTTGTGAAAGTTTTATGAAAAAAAGCTATATACGAGAGTAGTGTTGTGATAAAATATTCATTATGATTTATCGGAGATCATACTGCTAACAGAAAGAGCTCACACAAAAGGATGGGGAATTCGAATGACAGAGGCAACAAGCCTGAGTATGAAAAATTCGACGAATAACCTGCTCCGCCGGGATGTCCGGTTTCTGGGACATATTCTGGGGGAGGTTCTTGTGCATCAGGGCGGCAACGAGCTGCTCTCAGTCGTCGAAAACATAAGGGAAATGAGCAAGTCCGTCAGGACCCATTTTACGGCGGAGGCATTTGATGAGTTTAAGCAAACAATCAGCAGTTTGGAGCCTGGGGTTCGTCACCAGGTTATTCGAGCGTTCGCTGTGTACTTCCAACTTGTCAACATCGCCGAACAAAATCAGCGGATTCGCAGAAAACGCGACTACGAGAGAACTTCCGGCGAGCAAGTGCAGCCGGGTTCGATTGAAGCGGTTGTTCGCGAACTGAAAACGAAAAATGTACCGGCAGCGGAAGTAGAGCCGATCCTGCAAGGTATTTCTCTAGAGCTGGTCATGACGGCTCACCCGACGGAAGCGACCCGCAGAGCGGTGCTCGATATCCACCAGCGCATCGCCAAAGATGTCATGGAATTGGACAACCCGAACTTGACTAACCGGGAAAGAGAACAGCTTCGCCAGAAGCTGTTGACGGAAGTCATTACGTTGTGGCAAACCGATGAGCTGCGCGACCGCAAGCCGACGGTTATTGATGAAGTGCGCAACGGATTGTATTATTTGGATGAGACTTTGTTTGACGTAATTCCGGATGTGTACCTGGAGCTGGAACAATGCTTGAACAAATATTATCCAGAAGGCCAATGGAATGTGCCTTCATTCCTGAGATTCGGCTCGTGGATCGGCGGAGACCGCGACGGCAATCCTTCGGTCACTTCGCGAGTCACTTGGGAAACGCTGGGCTTGCACCGGCAGATGGCGATTCATAAATATACAGAACAGCTGCGTGAGCTGATGAACCATGTCAGCTTCAGCAAAAACATCGTGGAAGTTACTCCGGAACTGCTCGATTCAATTGCCCAGGACCGCGAGCGGGTAGAGCTTAAATCCGAAGAAATATGGCGCAATGAAAACGAGCCGTATCGGATTAAGACAACCTACATGATCGAGAAAATTCAGAATGCCAGTAAATCAAATGTATCTGCCGATAAAAAATATAACAGCCCGGAAGAATTCGCGGCTGATTTAAGGCTGGTTGAGCGGAGCTTGCGCAACCATTACGCGGACTTCGTAGCCGATATGTATATCAAAAAGCTGATTCGCCAAGTTGAATTGTTCGGTTTCCACCTTGCCGCTTTGGATATCCGCCAGCACAGCAAGGAGCACGAGAACGCCATGGCGGAAGTGCTTGCGAAGATGGATATCACACAGGGATACGCTCAGCTTTCCGAGGACGAGAAGATTGCTCTGCTGACGTCCATCTTGAACGATCCGCGGCCGATTACATCGATGTATCATGAATACACCGAATTGACGCAGGAATGTCTGGATGTGTATAAGGTCGTGCGCAAGGCGCAAGGCGAGTTCGGACGCAACTGTATTCGCAGCTATTTGATCAGTATGACGCAAGGCGCAAGCGATTTGCTTGAGGTGCTTGTATTCGCCAAGGAAGCCGGTTTGTACCGTCACGAGGCGGATGGAAGCATCACTTGTACGCTGCAGTCCGTGCCGCTGTTCGAAACGATTGACGATCTGCATGCGGCGCCGGAAATTATGGCGACCCTCTTTAAAATCCCGGCTTACCGCAACAGCTTGAAAAGCACCGACGATCTTCAGGAAATTATGTTGGGTTACTCGGACAGCAACAAGGACGGCGGCGTGATTACCGCCAACTGGGAGCTGCGTGTCGCGCTGCAGAGCATCACGGCTGCCGCTAACCCGTTTGGCATCAAGCTGAAGTTTTTCCATGGCCGCGGCGGGGCGCTTGGCCGTGGCGGCATGCCGCTGAACCGCAGTATTCTAGCCCAGCCGGCCGAAACGATCGGGGGCGGCATCAAAATTACCGAGCAGGGCGAAGTGCTTTCCTCCCGTTATTCGATGAAAAGCATTGCCTACCGGAGCTTGGAGCAGGCAACTTCCGCATTGATTACTGCGGCGATGGCCGTCAAGCATCCGCAAACGAATCCCGCTGAATCGAAATGGGAAGAAATTATGAAAGACATTTCGGAAAAAGCGCAAACCAAATATCAAGACCTGATTTTCCGCGATCCGGACTTCCTTACGTTCTTTAAGGAATCTACCCCGCTGCCGGAAATCGGCGAGCTGAATATCGGTTCCCGTCCTTCGAAGCGGAAGAATAGCGACCGCTTTGAGGATCTGCGTGCGATTCCATGGGTATTCGCCTGGACGCAAAGCCGTTATTTGCTGCCGGCATGGTATGCATCAGGCAGCGGCTTGTACAGCTTCTACCAAGGGCGCGAAGAAAACTTGCAGGTGATGCAGGACATGTACCGTAATTGGGGATTCTTCCAATCGCTGGTCGATAACCTGCAGATGGCGCTTGCGAAAGCCGATTTGCTGATCGCTGAAGAATACAGCGGCATGATGAAGGACCAAGCGGTTGCCAAGCGTATTTTTGGGCTGATTCGTGAAGAATATGAAAAGACCTCGGATCTGATTCTGAAAATTACCGGACAACAGGAAATTTTGGACAATGTACCGGTCATTCAAGAATCGATCCGCTTGAGAAATCCGTACGTCGATCCGCTTAGCTACTTGCAAGTGCAGCTTCTGGCAGAACTGAGAGAGCTGCGGGAACGGAACGATGATGATGCCGTGTTAATCCGGGAAGTGCTGCTGACCATCAACGGCATTGCCGCAGGACTCCGGAATACAGGCTGATCCAAGCGATAAGTGAATAAGCAGCACGGGAGTGCCGGGAGCCTAACTACAGGGCGACCGGCATTTCGCGTAAGTGGGGGGTAGTTCCATTCGCCGCAGGAATGAACATGTTTCTATTTTTTGCGGGAAAAATACATACAGACTTACATCTTGTGATAAAATCAATCATTATGGTTACACCTTCAGTGCCGGTGCTGATCTGAACATATCCTCCTATTTGAGCGGGGGACGGATCGCTAGCATTCATGCTCGGTAAGGTGGAACCGCCGGCAGCGGTTATCACTGCTTTTTTCATATTGGGAGAGACTGTACATGGTGTGCAGTGGTTTGGTATGCTGGTGGTATTGGCCGGAATTTCCATATCCGAAATACGGGGGAAACGATCCCGGATGGATGAGGAGCGGGAGGAATACGGGTGATTCAAATAGATACGCGGCTCGCCAAGCTGGCTAGAGACGGCGACCGCGGCGCATTTGCGCAATTGGTTGATATGTATAAGGATAAAATATATCATCTTGCTTATCGGATGATGAGCAACAAGCAGGAGGCGGAAGACGTCGTGCAAGAGACGTTCTTGCGGGTGTTTACGAATTTGGAGCGTTATGACGATCAGCAGAAGTTTTCCACATGGATTTACCGGATTGCGACCAATTTGTGTATCGACCGGCTGCGCAAACGGAAAGCCACTTATTCGCTGGATGCGGAGACGAACGAAAGCGAAGGAACCGACTTCTATTCTTTTATGCCAAGCAACGAAGATACGCCAGAGAAGCAATTGATTTTGTCGGAGACGCAGCAGCAAATCCGCGAATCGATTGACGAGCTGCCGGAGAAATATAAATCCATTGTGATCTTAAGATATTTGCAGGATATGTCTTTGCAGGAAATCAGCGATGTATTGACGATGCCAATCACAACGATTAAGACGAGGCTGCACCGCGGCAGGGAATTTCTACGGAAGAAATTGGAGCAATCTTTTGGGCCGTCATCGTAAACGATTTTTGAAACATAATCTGTTCTATTACGTATCGTATAACACGTGAACAATGGAATCGAGAAAGGAGCGGCTCGTTATGGAATGCAGTAGCGCCCTCCCTTTGATACATGAGTATCTGGACGGGGATTTAGCGGGGGAACAGGCGGCTGAGTTGAAACGGCATCTGCTCGTATGTCCTTCCTGCAATGCAATGCTCCGGCAGTTTGAAATGACAGAGGCGATGGTAAAAGCAGGACCGCCCGTGAAGGCGCCTGACGATTTGAAAGACAGGATTATGCTGGCATTGCCGCCTATTAAAGATAAACGTACCTGGCTGCAGTGGGTACGCCGCCATCCGGCCGTATCGGTCGCCGCGGTGTTTGTGCTTGTGATGATGAGCAGCTACGTATCGCTCTGGAACGAGGATCATGAGCTTGTTGTCAAAGGCAACGCCGCGGATTTGGAGCAGGTCGTCATTAAAGGGGATACGGTGTATGTGCCGCAAGGGCATAAGCTGGCGGGGAATTTGACGGTGCAGCACGGCAAGATGCAGGTGGACGGAGAAATCGACGGAAATGTGGTTGTGATTGACGGTTCGATGAACCTGGCATCGACGGCGCATATTTCCGGCCAAGTGACCAAAGTGGATGAGGCGTTTGAGTGGATGTGGTTTAAATTCAATGAATTTTTCTCTCAAATATCCAAATAATATAGGTCATGGGTACCTTTTTCTAAAAACTCCCCCAGGGTTCGTCCCAAAGGGAGGTTTTTTTACTCCGGAATATGGTATGATCTAGTGAAGACAATATATAAAGCAGTCACGACCCTTTCACCAGGTTCGCATAGGCTGATGTTTAGAAAAAGGGCGCGAGGACGCTCACGGTATATCACGGGGGAACTTGCATGGATCTGATAGCCGATATTTCAATTAAAGACATTATAGACATCCTTATCGTTAGTTATGTGATGTACCAACTCATCTTACTGATCCGTGGAACCCGGGCGATTCAACTGCTGAAGGGGATACTGGTCGTTGTCATTACATGGGCGATCAGCATCTGGTTTAAGCTGAACACGCTGCAATGGATGATGAACCAGATGTTCACGTTTGGCGTGCTGGCGGTCATTATCATTTTTCAGCCGGAGCTGAGGAGAGCGCTCGAGCAGTTGGGGCGGGGGACGCTGTTCAGCCGCTCGACAAGCGAAGAGGATCAGGAAATTACAAGGGGCATCGGCGAGCTGATTAAAGCGGTTAATTATTTGAGCCAGCGCAAAATCGGGGCTCTGCTTGTGTTTGAGCGCGAAACGGGACTCACCGATTATGTCGAATCGGGTATTGAGCTGCGATCTGTTATAAGCTCGGAGCTGCTTATCAATATTTTTATACCGAATACGCCTTTGCATGACGGGGCCGTCATTATCAGGAAAAGCACGCTGATGGCCGCAGGCTGTTATTTGCCGTTGTCGGAAAACCCTTTTATCAGCAAGGAGCTGGGGACACGCCATCGCGCCGCGATCGGTATGAGCGAGGTATCCGATGCCATCAGCGTTATTGTGTCGGAGGAGACCGGGCAAATCTCGCTGGCGATGAACGGGCATATCATCCGCAATATTCACGAGGAAGCGCTGCTTTCCAAGCTGTTTGAGGAATTGAAGCCTAAGACCAACACGAAGCAGAAGAACCCTTTCTGGAAGAGATGGAGGGTTCGTAAAAATGGATAAATGGCTCAGTAATACGAATGTGGTAAAAGTATTGGCCTTATTGCTAGGCATCCTGCTATGGGTCGTGGTGCACATGGAGGACAATACGCTGCCCGGCAGCGGGGGGACCGGCATTAAGGAATACACGATCTCCAATGTCGCTGTTACGCCTAAGTACGACAGCAGCGCCTATTATATTCAATCGATTGAACCGGCGCAGGTGGTTGTTACGCTTAACGGCAAAGAATCGGCCTTGAAAAAGGTGCCGACCAGCGGATATGCTGTAGAGGTCGATTTAACGAAGGTCGGCAAAGGCGAGCATATTCTGACGCTGGACACGATTAATTTTCCGCCCCTGGTGTCTGTGAAGGTGCTTCCTGCCAGCGTCAAAGTCGTGATTGAGGAGAAAGCAAAGAAGGAAATGCCGGTTACGGTCAACGTGACGGGCAAACCTGCGACGGGGCTGAAGGCCGGTCAGGCGGTGGTGAAGCCGAACAAGGCGATTGTTACGGTGCCCAGCAGCAGGCTGGATGAAGTGGACTCGGTCAAGACGGAAATCAGTGTCGACAAAGCGTCTTCGCCGGTTAGCAAACAGGTGAAGTTGGCCGTCTATGACAAGAATGGCAGGGAAGTGGAAGGGGCTTCGATCGACCCGCCGGTCGTCGATGTGGAGGTGCCGATCACAAGCCCGTTTATTACGGTGCCGCTGCAGCTGAAAACAAGCGGTGAACCGGCTCGCGGGTTCAGTGTAGCCTCCATCACGAAAAACATCGATAAGGTCACGATTTACGGCCCGCAGGATCAGGTCGATCGTCTGGAGTTCTATGAAGGTCCTTCCATCAATTTAAACGATCTGAAGGAAGATAAGGAATTAAGCGTCGATATACCGCTCAAAAACAAAATTACGCAGATTGAGCCCTCCAAGGTGGAAGTGAAGATTAACATTGTTCCGTCGGTCTTTAAGACGCTGGACGGAATACCTTTCTCCATCATCGGGCAAAACGACGGTTTCGATACCAAGGTGGTCGCTCCGGAGACAGGGAAGCTGAGCATTGCTGTCGAAGGCGCTCCGGATGTGCTGGACAAATTGAAACCGCAGGACGTGCAGGCTATCGTCGATGTCAGCAATTTGCCCCCGGGCCGATACGATCTGCCGGTGTCGATGAACCTGCCGACCTTTGTGAAGAAAGGGCAACAGCAGGATTTTAAAGCGACTATAGAGATCAGTGCCAAGCCTGGGAAAACCCAGACGGCACAATAATGACCATCAACCATGGGAATAGGAGAACCTACAGATTATGGGGAAATATTTTGGTACAGACGGCGTCCGCGGTGTCGCCAACCACGAATTAACGCCTGAGTTAGCTTACAAAATCGGCCGCTGCGGCGGTTATGTATTGGCAGGGCAGGTAGAGAAGCCAAACGTCGTTATCGGCAGAGATACACGGATTTCCGGCCCTATGCTGGAAGCGGCGCTGGTAGCCGGCCTGTTATCGATCGGAGCTAATGTCATTCGTCTGGGGGTTATCTCGACCCCTGGCGTAGCTTACTTGACACGGGCGATGAATGCCGATGCCGGGGTTATGATTTCCGCATCGCATAATCCGGTGGCGGATAACGGCATCAAGTTTTTCGGCGCCGACGGCTTTAAGTTGTCCGACGAAACCGAGCTGGAAATCGAACGGCTGCTTGACGCCGAGAACGACGAGCTGCCGCGGCCATTGGGCGGAGAGATCGGTTTGGTAACGGATAACGAGCAGGCCAAGTTCCAATATTTGAATTACGTGCAGTCGACGGTCAAACATTCCTTCGACGGCCTGCGTGTCGTGCTTGACTGCGCTCACGGCGCGGCGTATGAGCTTGCTCCCAAGGTGTTCCGCGAGATGGGCGCAGATGTGATAACGATCGGCGCAGAGCCGACCGGCCGTAACATCAACGATCACTGCGGTTCGACGCATCCGGAGCATCTGCAGAAGGCGGTGCTGGAGCATAAAGCTCATATCGGGCTAGCTTTTGACGGGGATGCTGACCGCCTGATTGCGATTGACGAGACCGGAGCGGAAGTGGACGGCGACTTTATTCTAAGTATTTGCGGTCATGCGCTCAACCAGGCCGGCAAGCTGAATCACAGCACGATTGTGACGACGGTTATGAGCAATATCGGCTTTTTCAAGGGAATCGAGAAGGTAGGGCTGAAAGCGGCCAAAACGGCGGTCGGCGACCGTTATGTCATGGAGGAAATGCGCAAAGGCGGGTATAATCTCGGCGGCGAGCAGTCCGGCCATGTCATTTTCCTCGATTACAACACTACCGGAGACGGTATTCTGACGGCGCTGCAGCTGGTTGAGATTATGGCTCACACGGGCAAAAAGCTGAGCGAGCTGAAGATGCTGATGCGTAAATACCCGCAGGTGCTGGTCAATGTGCGTGTTGCCGATAAATCCAAGCTGAAGAACAACGAAGCCATCGAGCAGGCGATTGCACAGGTGGAGCGGGAGCTGGGAGACAACGGCCGCGTGCTGGTCAGACCGTCGGGTACGGAGTCGCTCATTCGTGTCATGGCCGAAGGACCGGATAAAGAGCAAGTGGAAGCTTACGTCAAGCAAATCGTCGATACGGTGGTTAAGGAATTGTCCTGATTCCAGGAAAATAGGGGAAACCGACACTCTTGCTGCGGAACGCATAACAGAGTCTAGGATAAGGCGTTAGTGCCTTATAACGGACTTTGTTGCTGAAAGCAGCAGGAGTTTTTTGAGTTGTTGAAGTGAGGCGGGCGGATGACGTCTGTTTAAAGCGTTTACATTTGCAAATGAGCATAAATGGGATTTTTATTACTATTGTATGGGTTAAATATCAGTTGCATTCATAAGTCAAAATGAATAAGATGGGTATATGTCTATTCAGGGATAGGAAGGAGGATCGGGGACTACAAGTTCATACAAGCGCCAGAGCTTGGCGAGGCTGATTGAAATGGAACTGTTCGGTTTGTTAGACCGACAGCGATGGAGATAGCTCGCAAGCTGACGAGGTGAAGGTGTTCGAAACATTCGGCGGGGACCTTCCGGTAATATTCCAGTGCCGCTAAGCAGAGTGGCAAAAAGCTCAGGGTGACCGGGCTGACAAGACCTCTGCATGGATTCTCTTTTGTGTACTCAAAAATACGGATACGGAATATACACCCATTTGGAGGTTAGCTGCATATGTGCGGAATTGTTGGTTATGTTGGGAAACGGAATTCTCAAGATGTATTGATCGAAGGTTTAAAAAAGCTCGAATACCGTGGTTACGACTCGGCAGGAGTGGCAGTATACACGGAACAAGGGCTTGAAGTGAAGAAATCGCAAGGACGCCTCGCGATCTTGGAATCCAAGCTGGGCGAAGCTCCGCTTCGCGGCACCATCGGCATCGGGCATACCCGCTGGGCGACACACGGCAAGCCGTCGGATGTCAACTCGCACCCCCACACGGACAACTCGCAGAAGTTTTCCGTTGTTCATAACGGCATCATCGAAAATTATATCGCTTTAAAAGAAGAACTGGCGGCAAAAGGCCATGTGTTTGTATCGGAGACCGATACGGAAGTCATCTCCCACCTGATCGCAAGCTTGTATGACGGAGACATCGTCAAAGCCGTGCAGCAAGCCGTGAAACGGATGACAGGCGCGTTTGCTCTCGGCGTATTAACCGAATACGAGCCGGATAAATTGGTAGCCGTACGACTGGCCAGCCCGCTGATTATCGGTGTCGGCGAAGGCGAAAACTTCATCGGTTCGGATATTCCGGCCATTCTTGAGTATACCCGGAACGTATATATTTTAAACGACGGCGAAATGGCTCTTTTGACACGCGAAGGTGTCGAATTAATGACGATTGAGGGGAATTTCATTTCCCGAGAAATATTTCATGTCGATTGGGACATTATTACCGCGGAAAAAGCCGGATTCGATCATTTTATGATGAAAGAAATTCACGAGCAGCCTAAAGCTTACCGCGATACGATGGGCAGCCGCATAGACGCTTCCGGGCGTAAGGTTGTTTTGAACGAAGTGAAGCTGACGGCTGAGCAGCTGCGCGATGTGAACCAAATCCACATCGTCGCTTGCGGGACGGCTTATCATGCCGGGCTGATCGGCAAAAATGTAATTGAGCGTCTGGCACGTATCCCGGTGGAAACGGATGTCGCTTCGGAATATCGCTACCGTTCGCCGATTATTACGAAGAACACGCTGGTGATCGTGGTCAGCCAATCCGGTGAAACGGCGGATACGCTTGCTGCGTTGCGCGAAGCGAAACGCAACGGTGCCCGCGTATTGGCCATCACTAACGTGGTCGGCAGCTCGGTGGCACGCGAAGCGGACGATGTCATCGTCACTTGGGCAGGGCCTGAGATTGCCGTAGCTTCGACCAAAGCGTACACTTCTCAGTTGATCGCATTTTACTTGTTCGGGTTGTATTTGGCTCAAACGCTGGGTACGCAAGATGAAGCTTATATCGCTGAAGTGATTGACGCAATAAAGCTGCTTCCGGAGCAAGTAGAATACATTCTTGGGCAAGCCGAAGCGGTAAAGCAAGTCGCCGAACAAGTCGCCACACACGAAGATCTTTTCTTTATCGGCCGCGGCATGGATTATGCCGTTGCGCTTGAAGGCTCCTTGAAGTTGAAGGAAATTTCTTACATTCACTCCGAAGCTTACGCTGCTGGTGAGCTAAAGCACGGTACGCTGGCACTGATTGAAGATGGCATCCCGGTTATCGCGCTGGCTACGCAGCACGATCTGTTCGAGAAAACCGTCAGCAATATCAAGGAAGTGAAAGCGCGCGGCGCTTATGTGTTCGGCATTCACTCCGCAGGCGAAGACGAGCTGAAGAAGTCGGTCGACCAGACGCTGGAGATTCCGAAGACGCTGCCGCTGTTGACACCGGCTCTGTCGGTAGTGCCGCTGCAATTGCTTGCGTATTACGCATCGCTGGCTCGCGGCAACGACGTCGACAAGCCGCGCAATTTGGCGAAAAGCGTGACGGTGGAGTAAGGGTTTCGCGTTCGGACCTCGAAATGTCTGGTGATATAAAAGTCGTGAACCAGTAAAAAAAGTCATGAACCAGTAAAGAAAGTCGTGAACCAGTAAAAGATGTCGTGAACCTCTAAGTCAGTCCCGATGAGTTTTATCATTCATCGGGACTATTTTTTTAAGGAGTGATACATATCGAAACAATAGGCAGCCGTATAAAAATGATTAGAAAACTGAATAAGATAAATCAAGTTGATTTCTCTAATCGAATTGGAATTTCGCAGGCTACACTTAGCGAGTTAGAACAAGATAAATATAAGCCATCGGTTGATACTATTCTCGCCATTGTCGAAGGGTTCAAGGCGGATGTTGAATGGATTCTTATTGGAACGAAGAGTGCTGAAGGGAAGGCTTTCGGAATCAGGGAAGTCAATGAAAAAGAAGCTAACTTATTTGTGCATTTTGATAAGTTAAAAACTACTGATCAAGATGAGATCATTGATTTCATAAAGTTAAAATTAAATCGATATTGAGTGACTTTATATTGTTTGCAAATGACATTATGCTAAATTTATTATTTTGAATATTTCTGTTACTGAGTTTCATAATTAGTTGTATTTTAGTACTGTTAATATGCACTCCACCATTATTCATAGCAGATATCAGAGTTTCTTCATACGAACATGTGCTTGCTGACAGAATAGTGTCATCTAATTGGTATATATTTATGGAAAATCCCTGTCGAATGAAGGGGTTTTCTCTTTAATTGTGGAATAAGTCTATAGAACTAATAAGCTACAGATAGGAGCAATATCATGCTAACAGGAGAAGTTCGTAATAAGATTGATAAAATATGGTCAGATATATGGGCAGGCGGTATTAGCAACCCATTAACTGTTATAGAGCAGCTTACCTACTTAATGTTTATTCGTTCCCTGGATGAGAAGGAGCTGGAAAATGAAAGCTTCGAGGCATTGAGCGGCGAAGTGATGCCGAAGATTTTCCCGCAGGACGAACAGGGCCAAGACATGCGTTGGAGTAAATTTAAAACGAAAGATTCCCGAATTATCTATGATATTGTCGGTGCGAAGGTGTTCCCATTTATTAAAGAAATGAATGGAGCGAATACGACAGCCTTCTCGCGTTATATGCAGGATGCGATGTTCCTGGTCCCTACGCCTCAAGTATTGCAAAAGATGATTACAGGCCTAGATGAGCTGTATGAACACGATATTAAAGATCTGGATATGCAGGGCGACCTCTACGAGTATATGCTCGGTAAGCTGGCTTCCGCAGGACAGAACGGCCAGTTCAGAACGCCAAAACATATTCGCGATATGATGGTGCGTTTGCTTGCTCCTACTCCTAATGATAAAATTTGTGACCCAGCTTGCGGTACAGCGGGATTCTTGGTATCTTCTGCGGAATATATCCGAGAGAATTTCGAAGCTGAGATGACAAACGAGCAGTGGGAGCATTTTGCCGGTGAGATGTTCTCAGGGTTTGATACGGACCGAACGATGCTGCGTCTATCCGCTATGAACCTGATGCTCCATTCGATTACCCAGCCTCATATCGATTATGTAGACAGTGTTTCCAAGCAGAATGGCATTTCTTCCGCCTATGATATTGTTCTTGCCAATCCACCATTCACGGGCACGGTTGATGCCGAGAGTATTAACGATAATTTGAAGACAGTTTGCGATACTAAAAAGACGGAGCTTTTATTCGTTGCACTCTTCTTACGAATTCTCCGTAAAGGTGGACGATGTGCTTGTATCGTGCCGGATGGTGTACTGTTTGGTTCTACCAAGGCGCATAAAGCTCTGCGTAAAGAACTGGTTGAGAATCATCAGCTGCAGGCGGTTATCTCCATGCCTAGTGGTGTGTTTAAGCCATATGCCGGTGTGAGCACGGCTGTTCTTATTTTTACCAAGACAGGTGCAGGCGGTACAGATAAAATTTGGTTCTATGATATGAAAGCTGACGGATTTTCGTTGGATGATAAACGAGCACCTGTTGAAGCGAACGACATTCCCGATATTCTTGCTCGTTTCCATAACCTTGAGGGTGAAGTGGATCGCAAGCCAACCGAGGCTAGCTTCTTGGTGGATAAGGCTGCGATTGAGGCGAATGAGTATGATTTGTCGATTAACAAATATAAGGAAGTTGTTTACGATAAGGTGGAGTACGATAAACCTGAAGTGATCCTTGCTCGGCTTGATGGGTTGAACCTTGATATTGCTGCCAAGATGGAGGAATTGAGGGGGCTATTGGGTGAGTAAGTGGGAAAAGGTTGCATGGAGTGAAGTTGTTGAAATTAAAAACGGCAGAAATCAAAAAGCCGTTGAAGATATTAATGGTCAATATCCCATTTATGGAAGTGGAGGAGTTATGGGATATGCCAACAATTATATTTGTGATGAAAATACCGTAATTATTGGAAGGAAAGGTAATATCAATAAACCTATTTATGTAAGTGAAAAATTTTGGAATGTAGATACTGCTTTTGGATTGAATGCTAAAATAGGCAGATTGTTTCCTAAATATCTATTTTATTTTTGTGTAATGTTTAATTTTGAAAAACTCAATACAACTGTGACTATACCAAGTCTTACGAAAAGTAATTTACTTAATATTGAAATTCCTCTCCCGCCACTCGAAACACAAAAGCAAATCGCCAAAACATTAGACATCACCGCAGAATTGCTTGCCATGCGCAAACAGCAGCTTGCTGGGTTGGATGAGTTCTTGGTAAGCATTTTTTTTAAAATGTTTGGAGATCCGGTGTTGAATAATAAGAAGTGGGTAACCCAACCTATGCTCAGTGTTGGTAAATTTGTTAGCGGGGGGACACCTTCTAAAGAACGCAATGATTTTTGGACAGGTAATTTCCCTTGGGTTAGTCCAAAAGATATGAAAGTACCATATATATCAAACTCGATAGATTTTATTTCTCATAAAGTATTTGAGGAAACTTCCTTGAAAAAGATTGCTCCTGGTCAGTTACTCATTGTTGTTCGAGGAATGATATTGGCACACTCTTTTCCAACAGCAATAAATACCGTAGAAGTTTCAATAAATCAAGACATGAAAGCTATTCTACCAAACGAAGATTTGGACGTCATTTATCTCAAACATTGCTTGGACAATATGAAACACCAGATACTTAAAATAATAACAACTGCCGCACATGGAACTAAAAAATTTGATGCTGATTCTATGGAAAAAGTATTTATACCAGTTCCACCACTTAAACTCCAAAACCAATTCGCCACCATCGTCACCAAAATCGAAGAACAAAAAGCCCTCGTCAAACAAGCAATAGACGAAACACAATACCTGTTCGACAGCTTGATGAGCGAGTATTTTTGAGTAACGAGCTCCTATTCTAAAAGTGAGGTGAATCCAATGACTGCCAACTTTGAATTCTTACAGGGACAGACGGAATTCGCGTTGTTTGCTACTGCTTGTATCGAAGCGGAGCGGGTGCTTGCCACCTCTCCGGCCATGTCGGCGGTGGGAAGCCGAAAGGCCTTTGAGCTTGCGGTCAAATGGGTATACGCCGCTGATAATACGATCACGATGCCCTATAAGGACAATTTGCAGTCATTGATTCACGAGCCATCGTTCAGATTCGCCATGGAGAACCAGACTTGGGGCAAGCTACCCTTTATCATCAAGCTGGGAAACCTGGCGGTTCATACCGACAAAGCGATCAACCGCGGTGATGCTGTTTTGTCTCTTGCGGCTTTATTTGAATTCGTGCAGTGGATTGATTATTGCTACGGCGCAAGCTACGAGGAGCGCTGCTTCATTGAAGCGAATATACCTTCTGTGAAGGTTGTCCTTGACGAAGCAAGGATCAAAGAGAAGGATAGCTTAATTGAGCAAAAGGATTCCGAGATCGAGGCGCTCCGTGCCAAAATCGCTGCGATGAGCGACCGACTTACGGCTGATAAAGATCAGCATCAAGCGCAACGGCATTTTACCCCGGAGGATATTTCTGAATTTAACACGCGTAAAAGATATATTGATGTTGATCTGAAGCTGCTGGGCTGGACATTCGGCGATGATGTGAGGGAAGAAGTAGAACTGTATGGCATGCCGAATCATGAGGAGAAGGGCTATGCGGATTATGTGCTCTATGGCAAAGATGGCCTGCCCTTAGCAATCATTGAAGCGAAGCGCACCTCGAAGGACCCGAAAATCGGCACCCATCAGGCAAAGCTCTATGCGGACTGTTTAGAGAAAATGACCGGCCGACGGCCGATGATGTTCACGACGAATGGTTTTGAAACTAATCTATGGGATGACGTGACGTCGCCGCAGCGCAAGGTGAGCGGTATCTTTTCAAAATCTGACTTGGAAAAGCTGATGAATCGCCGTACTGAACGCAAGGTATTGGACGAAATCGTCATTGACGATAAAATTACGGACCGCTACTATCAGAAGGAAGCCATCCGTGCGGTAAGTGAAAGCATAACGACTGGGCATAGAAGAGCACTCCTCGTGATGGCGACAGGAACGGGGAAGACCAGAACCGCATCCAGCTTGACGGATGTACTATCCCGCGGAGGCTATGTAACCAATACGTTGTTTCTAGCAGACAGAACAGCATTGGTTAAGCAGGCTAAGGATGATTTCAAAAATTACTTGCCCCATATGTCGCTTTGTAATTTGCTGAGCAATAAGGATGATAAGACCGCTCGTATTGTATTTTCAACGTACCCGACCATGCTGAACGCCATTGATAATACCAAAAGCGATGACGGCAAGCGTCTGTTTACGCCGGCGCATTTCGATCTGATTGTGGTGGATGAGGCGCATAGAAGTATTTTCAAGAAATATCGGACGATATTTGAGTACTTTGATGGCCTTATTGTGGGACTGACGGCGACGCCGAAGACGGAGGTTGATCGCAATACCTACGATTTCTTCGAGATGGAGAGCGGTGTGCCAACTTATGCATATGCCTATGAGACGGCCGTAGAGATTGATCATGTACTTGTGCCCTACTATAACATCGAGATCACAACGAAGTTCCTGGAGCAAGGGATTACCTACGACGATCTTTCTCCGGAAGATAAAGCTCGTTATGAAGAAGATTTCACCGATGAAGACGGTGAGATGCCTGAATTTATTCCCTCCCCTGCGGTGAATGAATTTATTTTTAACCAAGCTACGGTGGATCGTGTGTTAGAGGATTTAATGACCAAGGGGATCAAGGTGGCGGGCGGTGACAGGTTAGGTAAGACGATCATTTTCGCCCAAAATAAAAAGCACGCGCAATACATTGTTGAACGTTTCGACAAACTGTATCCGCAGTATAACGGTAGTTTCGCCAAGCGAATTATTTCAGAAGATAGCTATGCGCAAAATATCATCGATGACTTCAAGGTCGCTGACAAGGGGCCTCATATTGCGGTATCTGTAGATATGCTCGATACGGGGATCGACGTACCTGAGATTGTCAATCTGGTGTTCTTCAAACGTATACGCTCCAAGACGAAATTCTGGCAGATGATTGGCCGCGGGACACGGCTGCGCAAGAACCTGTTCGGAGAGGGAGAGGATAAGACCCGGTTTATTATTTTCGATTATCTGGGGAATTTCGAATTTTTCCGTCAACACCAGGAAGGATTGCAGGGCAGTGACACTCAGAGCCTGTCGGAAGCGATCTTCGCGAAGCGGGTTCGGTTAATTCATCATATACAGCAGTCTGTGTACATCGATGAACCCTATCAAACTATCCGTACAGAGCTGATAGAAACAGTCGTCAAGCAGATAAACCTCCTTAATCCGGAGCTTGTGTCGGTGAAGATGCAGTTGCAGCATGTGGAAAAATATAAACATAAGGCTGCTTATGTCTGTCTATCGGATGTAGATAAGAGCAACCAGATTGCTTATCTTGCGCCTATTGTCTATATGGATGATACGGACGAGCATGCCAAGCGGTTTGACAATTTCATGTATGGACTCATGCTCGCTCAGATCGAGGGTTTGGCGCAACTGAAGAAGGCCAAGAAGCAGCTGATAGAAGTATCTTCTAATTTACTGCAGCGTGCTACGATCCCGCAGATCAAGGAGAAACTGGAGCTGATCAGCACAATTGGAACGGACGAGTTCTGGCAGAGCTCGGATTTGCTGAATTTCGAAAAGGTGCGTGTCGAGCTTCGTAGTCTGATCAAGTTCATTATCGATGAAGGCAGCGGCAGAAATCCGATCTACACAAATCTTGCCGATGAAATTCTTACGATTGAAGAAGGCAAGGCCATGTATCAGGCCTATGACTTTGAGGATTACAAGCTGAAGGTCAACCGTTATATTGAGAAAAACCGCGACACGCTGGCTATTCATAAGCTCCGGAACAATATTCCTCTTACTGCTCTCGATTACGAAAGTTTAGAAAAGATTTTCACTGGGGAGTTAGGCACAGCAGAAGATTACCAACGGGAGTATCAGAATACGCCGTTCGGTTTGCTGGTGCGTAAAATTGCTAAGCTGGAGTATGAGGCAGCGAGCGTTGTGTTCTCGGAATTTATTAATGATCAGTCCTTAAGCCAGGCGCAAATCGTTTTTGTGAAAAAGGTCATTGATTATATCGTACAGAACGGCTATATCGACAATGTATCGGAGCTGACGAAACCGCCTTTCGATAAGCCGCAGAGCTTTGTCAAGCTGTTTGATGGCACGAAGCAACGGCGGCTTGTGGAGATGGTTACACAGATCAAGGAGAATGCGGTTAAGGTCTTGGGCTAGTGCGGAGACGCAAAGAATTCGAAAATATAAAATTTAAACATTAAATCAAGCTAAAGCTCAAGGTAGAGGCCTTCGTAAAAGTCTAATTTATAAAAAAAGGTACAGTACCTCAAGAAAATTGAGGTTATTGTACCTTTTGAGTTTTCTGACGTTGACATAGTCGAGAGTTCAAAATATGTCATGTCGTTAAAGTGTTTTCTTCAATTTGCGCCAGAAGATCCGGTGATTGATGCCATTTCAAACTATCTTCAGCCATAGCGTATAAAGATTTATCTGTTCCGTTTAATAACCAATATTTCGTTCCATTCAGATGGTAATTGCTTAAGTGAATTTGCTGAGCAATCTGAATAAGTATTATTTGTGTTAGTCTAGATATAGAATAAACATTGTTATCATAAGACCATCGAACTGCAGGTTTATCATTTTCCAAAATTATTGTCGCCTTTGAAATAAGTTCGTTATTAAATTGGTACTGGGTCTTACTTGAAGGGATTAATGAGATGTGATCACCATTGTTAATTATCCCTTTATCAAGTAGTAACTGAAGACTATTCTTCCTACGTGTTGCTTTTGATTTCTGAGTAGTCTGTACATCTGATTTAATTATTTGAATAAACTCCTCAAATGGATTGCTGCTTTGCAGCAATGCGGAAGCTATCCCATCGTATTTTTCTCCAATGTTCATTGAAAAATTTGCTTCAGGAAGTTGCCTGTTGATTAAAGAGGAAACAAGATCAAAGTGCTCATTGGAAGTTCGCGAAGTATGCCAAGTTAATAACATAGTATTGTTTTTGGTGGACTCAATGTTAAATATCCAAGGCTGCTGGTCAAAGATCCATTCCATATCTGCAATTACTGTATTGATGAATTTATCAATTGTCGCGGATCTTTTTCCGCTTTGTGATTCTGTATTAATTGATAACCAGCCGGCTTTTATAGTGCGACGTTTGTTAGTTGGGTCGGTATTATAAATTACTCTCAAGTTACCATTCAATATACCGTCGGGATCCCTGTACCAAAATGTAGCCCCACCGGCGAAGTCACGATAGATGTCTTTAAAAAAGCTAAATACTGCCTTCCAATTCCCCGAGATGACATGGTGATAATTTCTATTCATTTGTATATCTTGCAGCTTGGCTGATAGAAATTGAAAATCTTCAGTCGATCTAACTCTTTTTTCTAGCTCTTCTAGAAAATCATGAAAAATTTCAATCTCATATTCACTGAAGTGAGGAAGTTCGATTGGTTTTAGAGCAGAATTAATATTGTCGAATAGCTCCTGTATTTTGGAGTTCTTTTCTTTATGGTTGAAAAGAAACCAAGGGGGGATGCCCAAAAAGTCAGCTACATCCCTAATTCTCGGGTAACTGACTGTCCGAAGGGATTTGTTTATTCTTGAAGGCCATCTAGACTCATCTTGAACGGCCTTGCAAAGAAATCGTATTGACGAATCGATAGATTTTAACAAAGCAGCAATAAGCTCTAGGTCTACCCAATCTACATATGCTTTCTCAAACTCTTCTCGCCAAGTTGTATTATTTGTCTCATAATCCTCAACTTCGATCGACACCTTCTTACCTCCTCCAATCATCGCAGATTTGCGCCAATTTCAACTGATGTTGCGCCACTCTTCTATCAATATATTCCCTATAATACTATTAACGCAATCAACTAAAAAAAGAGAAAGGGCATAATGTGTTATTGAAGTCGATGAAAATATCGTATAACCAATATTTAATTGAATTTTTCTATTAATATTGGATATAGCTGGAGGTGTAGTCAAAAAAATAATAGGAAGGTGCTTTATGAGTAGCTATAACTCTATTGGAATAGCAACGATTACTTCTAGGGGAATCAAATTTAATAATTTAAATTACTCATGCAGTCGGGCTATTAGCGAACAATGGTATGAGCATGCACAAAAATATGGTGAGACTCAAATTATGGTATTTTATAACATTACGGATCTATCAAAAATTTGGATTCGACTAGTTAATTCCGTATACGAAATTGATGAAATAGAGATTGCTGATCTTATGGTTCGTGAAGAAATAAGTGATTTAAAACTTGAGAAGTACTTTGAAAGTATTCAAAAGCTTAAATCATTGAGGAATACAAAAAGAAAAGTGGAGAGCAATGAGTAAAAGACAACGTAAAACAACCCAGGCAGTTATTGAGAAGAGAATAAAGGAAGGAAGGGGTACAGGACATTTCTCGGATTATAAACCATGGTTAACGATTCATGACGTTCCCTCGCAAGGAGTCGTAACGCGCATATTGGGATGGAAGAGTGACCGCCTACATCATTATTTCTCTGAGTACTTTGAGCTGGCTCATCACTATCAATTAGAGTGGGCTCTTGGATGCTGTGATATTCGCGAACAATATCCGTTATTACCTCTAGAAAAAACACTCTTTATTGCAGATAAGCTAGGTGTAAAGCACCCTGTTGATCCAAAAACCAAACACCCCATTGTAATGACAACAGATATGCTGCTAACAGTGCAGACGGAGGATGACGTAAGGTTTGTTGCCCATACCATTAAGCCAAAATCGAAGTTGAATAAAAGGGTTTTGGAGAAGTTTGAGATTGAAAAAGTATTTTTTAAAGATGCCAGCATTGAATGGGCACTAATTACTGAACATCAGATCAATTATGAACTCGTTAAAAATGTTGAGTGGTTACATTCTGCAAAAAATTTGGAAGGTAATCAGATTTCGAAACAGCTCATTAAAGATCTTGAGCCCATTTTATATGAAGCCATACATAGCCAGGATAGGCCACTAGCTAAAACGACTTTACAATTTGACGAGAGTGAAGGGCTAAATCCGGGAACTTGTATGTTTGTAGTACGTCATTTAATTGCAAATCGATTGTGGGAAGTTGATATGAACAAAAGAATCGTTCCCACACTTCAACCATTAAAAGTATACAAAAATAGCGTAAATGGGGGTAATGGTTATGGAGTTATTCAATAATAATCATTTGATACACAAGCTAGCTTTTAGTTGTGAAATGAGACCTATGATTGGGTCAGAAAACGAAAAAGTGATTGGACCGGGAAAAGCATTCGAAATTGAAGCTGCTGTAGCAGACGTATGCTTAGTTAGTTCGGTTGCACGAAATCATTCTATCGAGAGACCAGTCGTTCGCATTGTCGTTGATGAATGGAGCCGAATGATAGTTGGTCTAGAAGTAAGGTAAGTGAGCTGGATATAGGTAAATGCAAAAATCTAATTGGAGGCGATGACTTTGGAGTTTTTCGTCAATAATCTATTTGATAGAAGAGATGACGAGGCCAAAGTAGTTGATTGCGACAGGATTCTTTGGATAAATCGCGATATGGATCTTGTAGTGACGATCTCGATCATTGATAAGAATGGTCTTCCTAAATTTAAAAGTCTTTCCGCAATGGAGTTAGAAATCAAAAACGGATCTCTAATGAAACGTGAATATGATCCTTATACAAAATTTATGGTATCGGACGACAAATTAACTCCAAAAGAAATTCGGCTTAGGGATCATGCGTGGAGCTTAATTAATGAGATGGTCGAGATTGAGCCTAATGTATATGACCCTACAGAAAGGTATCGAATGATTAAGAAGGCTTGTGATGAAACAGGTAAGGGGAAAAACAGTTTTTATAAATATCTTCATTACTACTGGACGGGAGGAAAAATGGTTAATGCCTTGCTTCCCCGTTTTAGGAAATGCGGAAAACCAGGCGAAAAGAAAAACCCAAAAATGAAGATGGGTAGGCAAAGAGAAACGAAAAAGTCGGTTAGTCCGGAGATGGAAGGTGTTCTGGTTAACGAAGGCATTCGAAAAATATTCGACAAAGTCATTAGGGATATATATCTGAAGATTAACCGGCGGGATTCTGTGAGATTTACATATACACAAATGCTCAAAAATCATTTTGCAATCAAAACGGAGATTAGAAATAAAGTAGAAATTCCTATCATTCCGCCTGAATATAAAGTTCCAAGTATTACCCAGTTACGCTATCACATTCGTACTCATTTTCCCCATCGGAAAAGGTTGGTTGCTCGAGAAGGAGAGGTTACTTTTAGTCGTGATTTTAGACCATTACTTGGCTCTGAAACTAGAAAAGCGACTGGCCCAGGACAAATCTTCGAAATAGATGCTACTGTAGCAGATGTGTATTTGGTTAGCTCAGATGATCCAAACCAGATTATTGGAAGGCCGGTTGTTTACATTGTCGTTGATGTGTGGAGTCATATGATTGTTGGATTTTATGTGGGTCTAGAAGGACCTTCTTGGCAAGGCATTATGATGGCTCTCGAAAATACAGCAGTAAATAAGGTGGAGTTCTGCGCCCAATATGATATTCCCATTCAACCGGAAGACTGGCCTTGTCACCACATGCCAGAAAGCTTTTATGCAGACCGTGGAGAAATGGAGAGTAAGAATGCGGATTCTTTGGCTAAAGCACTCGGTATCAAACTGAAGAATGCACCTCCTTACCGTGCTGATTTAAAAGGTATAGTTGAGCAACAGTTCAGGACACTCAATTTAACACTCCAACCTTGGATGCCAGGAGCAGTAAAGAAGGAATATGCCAAACGAGGCGGGCCGGATTACGTTTTGGATGCAAAGCTAACCCTTAAAGATTTTACGGCAATGTTTATTGAAAGGATCCTCTACCGAAACAATTCTCATTACATGGAGCATTATCCATTAGATAAGGCACAGGCTAAAGATAATGTTAGACCAATAGCACGTGAACTTTGGTTTTGGGGAGTGGCGCACAATCACTTTCTTAAAGAAATTCACCCAGATATTGTAAGGTTAAATGTACTGCCCGAGAAGAAAGTTACAGCAAGTCGGGAGGGAATCTATTTTGAGGGAATGTATTTTGGCAGTGAAGAACTTGTCCGACAGGGATGGTTTGTAAAAGGGAAGTCGATTAAGACGGTTATCGCATATGACAGAAGATGCATGAATCATGTTTATGTCAAAACAGATAACGGCAGGAGCTTTATTAAATGCTTTTTGTTAGATAAGTCATCGAGATATCGAGATTTATCCCTTGAAGAAATTAAAGAGTCAAGGTACCAAGAAAAATTAAATCGAAGTATTTATCGTTCTACCGAGCTACAAGAAGAAGTGGCATTGAGTGCTAAGCTCGAAGCAATTGTGGATAAGGCATCGAAGCGTATGGATGAGGAAATAGATACTTCATTGACCAAAACAGAGCGAAAATCAGACATTCAAAAGCAAAGGGCGGAAGAAAGGGATAGGATACGCAAAGCTCAATCATACGAATTAGATAAGTCGCAAACTGTTACTGAGGGACAAGAAGATAACATAACTTCAAACGATACCTATCGACCTAAATCGAAGTTGGGATTATTAGCAAGTATAAAAACTAAGGAGGAGAGAAACTATGGTTAAAAAAATTCATTCGGAAAATATGTATCAGTATATCCCCAGTTTAGTGGGTGGTCAAGTAGAGGCCGATTACATTCATCAGGATATAGGAGGCTACAAAGATAACCCCTTCATCGAAGCATTGCCACCGATATTTGAAGATCATCAGGTCATCTCCCGAATCGCTAAGTATCCAGATTATAACGAAGAGCAAAGAAAGTTGGGAAAACAAACAAGATTACATCTGGTTCAACAAATTTCAGATTACGTAGAGCCTTTGCCATCACATCTCCTCGTTGAACAGAGATTATCAAGACTTATCCGACATGGATATAAGGCTAGAAATCCGCTTGCTAGGGAGTCGATTCGCCAATTTCATATTGGCTTTAAAGACATTCTAGACGCTGGGATAGATTCTAATGGTATGAATATAGCGGGAGTAAGATCCACCGCTTCGGGATTCGCTATTCTTGGTGTTAGTGGACAAGGCAAAACAACAGCAATCGAGAGCTCTTTGTTGTTATATCCTCAGGTGATTCATCATGTTGAATATAAAGGGCAACCGTTTATTCGGAAACAGCTTGTTTGGCTGAAACTTAATTGTCCTTTCGATGGTTCACTGAAAGGTCTATGTTTCAATTTTTTACAAGCTATAGATTCTCATTTGGAGACAAATTATTTTCAGAAGTTTGCCTCAAAAGGAGCCTCTGTTGATATGCTCATTCCTATTATGGCGCATCTATCAACTCTCCATGGTCTTGGGGTCTTAGTTATCGATGAAATTCAGAATTTGAGCTTTATGAAAAGCGGCGGCGCTGAAAGAATGCTCAATTACTTTACACAATTGATTAATACGATCGGAGTACCGGTGGTGTTAATAGGAACTTTTAAGGCAATGCGGCTATTATCAGGTTCGTTTAGTCAGGCGCGACGGAGTACTGGTCAGGGTGATTTGATAATGGATCGTTTAACTGAAGGAGAAGAATGGGATTATTTCTTAGAAAGCTTATGGAAGTATCAATGGACGGCTAGGCGCTCGCCATTGTCAGGGGCCATAAAGAAAGTAATGTACGAACTTTCGCAAGGTATCGTGGATATCGCGGTTAAGCTGTACATGCTTGCCCAATGGGAGGTACTTGAAGCATATGAGACTGGAGATGAGAAGATTTCCGTAGGGCTTCTGAAGTCAGTTGCCAAGCGGCATATGCAGTTAGTACAGCCGCTGCTAAAAATATTGAGACGAAACGATCCTAATCTCCTATCACTAGTTGACGATCTTTACCCAGAATGGAATGTTCTAGATCAGTATCTCAAAAAATCTTCTGAGAAGGTAAATATTCAAGGGGAGATCCGAACGAAAATTATTCGGGATGACAAAGTTGAGCAGGATCAAGAGAAATACATTGAACTTGTGAAAACGGCGATAGACTTCGGTGCTAACTCTGCTACAGCTGAACAAATAGTGCAGCGAATTCTTCAAACAAACGAAGCAGAAAAAGATTTAGTAGATTTAAGAAAGCAAGTAGTAGAAGAAGTCACTTTAAGTGCTGCAGCAGAGGATATAATCAATCCAGCCGATGAGAGTACTGAACAGAAATCTAATAAGTCAAAAACGAAGAGAAAGCAAAATGGAGCCATTATTCTCGAAGTAGATGACTTAAGGAATGCTGCATTGGGAGCGGATAAGGGAAGTGATGCCATCTATGAGAAATTAGTCGAGATGGGGAGTATTCCATCGAATGATGATATCTCAAGACTAATCATTTAATTCTTGGTAACCCGTACTAAGAGCCATAGAAAAGGGAAAACTAGCAATAGAAGATCCATTGAAAGGATGATTCTATTGCTAGCTCATTTTCCAACTCTATTTAGAGATGAATTACTTTATAGCGGTATAGCTCGTTATCACCAAACTTCGGGTAATAAGACTCAGAAACAGACGATCGAAGATTTGTTCGGTGATCGGTTTGTTTGCGCAACTGTAGATTTACCAAGTCATTTAGAAAAACTAACACGTCGAATTAATGATGGTTACTCAGTCGAGCACCTGATCCAATACCATACGTTACTTCCGTACTACTCAACTTACTTTCACAGAGAAAAAGTTAATGAAGCAAAAACGTTGATGGCCCAGGGAGCTTCTTCGGGAGTAGTACATTCAAGATTGGGTCTCCCGGCAAGTCTTATTAAATCTCCAGCTCAGCTAAAGTTTTGTCCGCAATGTTATAACGAAGATCTTGCGATAGGTGAGCCCTATTGGCGCCGTTCTCACCAATTACCCGGCGTTGTTTTTTGTGATGCTCATAAAGTACAACTAATCAAAAGCGATGTGACTTATTCTACACGTGATCACAAATTTGCATTTATACCGCTTTCTGAACTTAATACAGAACAATATCAGATTGAGGGGATTAACTCAGGATGGGTAGAGCATCTCCAGTTCATTGCTGAACAATCGGCGTGCATTCTTAAATCTCCTCTCGGACAAAAAATACCCAACTACACGATTGCTTTGCAAGAAAAAGGGTATATGACTTATGGAGGAAGGATTCGATTCGATCGGCTTATTAGTGACTTCCGGGGTTTCTTTGGTGATGAATTACTGCAACATCTCCACTGCCCTATTAATTTGAAAAGTGCCGATACATGGCTGCATAAAGCAGTAAGGGGTAACCAAGAGATTACCCAGCCTCTTAGGCACTTGTTATTAAATAGATACCTTAATCAACCGGGTGAATCAAATAGATTCCATACGCGCAGTCATCCATTTGGTAAAGGGCCATGGCCGTGTCTAAACAAGGCTGCTGATCACTTTGAAGCAGCTGTTATTGAACAATGTCAGGTTACCCGATGTTCTAAAACTGGTATGCCAGTTGGGACTTTCTCGTGTTCGTGTGGGTTCGACTATTCACGTAGGGGGCCTGATAAAGGTATTGAGGATAGATACAGAGTGGGTAGGATTAAATGCTTTGGAGAGGCATGGTATGCCAAGCTCATTGAACTGAATGGCAACAACAAATCGCTGCGTGCAAAGGCTGCAATATTGGGTGTAGATCCTGGAACTGTGAAGAATCAAACGGCTTTCTTGACGAACAAATGTGAAACCCAAGTGAGATCTCTTAGTTCTGGAGGTATTTTTCCAAAGAAGATTAGAGAGAGGAAACTACGGGAGAGCACTTTTGGCAGAACTAATTGGGAAGAGAGAGATGCATTGTTATTCCCTGAGGTAGTGAAAGCCATTGAAATAATTAAATCTATTAACAAGCCACTTCGGATTTCCAAAAGTTCAATAATAAGAAACATTGCAGTGGATAAATTGTTATTTAAAATCACAAATATAAACCTTGAAAAACTGCCCAACACGAAAAAACTTATTCAAGCATCGATCGAAGCCACTGAAGGATACCAGGTGAGAAGGCTTGTCTCGGCGGCCGATAAACTCCGATGTACGGAGATGAAGGTGTTAGGCTGGAAGCTATTAAAAGAGGCAGGTTTAAACCACCCATTAAAAAAAGCCGTGTTTAAAAAAATGAATGAATTAATCAGTTGAAACCGTTCTATTGAAGAGGGATGTTAAATGGTTAATCTAGGATTTTTCCCAACTCCATATCCTAATGAAGATTTTAGAAGTGTGGTTTATCGGTATCATTATTATGAACATGGTACAGTTTACTCCAAAACAATTCAGCAACTATTTGGACTAAACACTTTTAAAATAAGGCACCTTCCACGAAATATTGATTATCTGCATCGAAGAGTGCCGCGGCAGGCAAAATTAACCGATAATTTGCTGAAGACAACCCTTCTCCGACTTTTCCAACTGTTTAGTACGAAGGGTCAAAGCAAAGAAGTTATGGATGACATTCTTTATGGCGATGAGGGGAAAACCTCATTGGCTGGGGTTTTATCTGGGAGTTCAGAAAAGGGGATGATTAGCGAGAGCATTAAGTATTGTCCAAAATGTTTGAATGATGATTATAAAACTTATGGTGAATGCTTCGTACACAAATATCATCAGATTCAATATTTGGATGTTTGTTACAACCACAATGTATATCTAATCTCAACATGCTCCAAATGCGATGAAATTCTTGCAAGACCGATTGGTGATAATCTACTTTGTAAACCAGAGTGCCCACACGGCCATCAACTAGCTGAAGTTGATTTACATCAAACAGCTGCTTTAGGACAGCTAAAGTATGAATTGATTAGGGATATTATTTATCTTAACGAAAATTACTTAGATATATGTGCTGTTGAGATCTCGCAGAAGCTCCTCGCGTGCCTAGGGGAAC
The DNA here is from genome assembly GCF_004307995.1 of Paenibacillus thalictri. GTDB lineage: Bacteria > Bacillota > Bacilli > Paenibacillales > NBRC-103111 > Paenibacillus_AF > Paenibacillus_AF thalictri. The sequence goes on from NZ_SIRE01000046.1 coordinate 41,052, forward strand.
GGGGATATATACACCCGTCGGGAATTGTTTATAAGACTCAACTTTTACATGATTTTTTTGAATTTTACTCTGAGGAGATATTGACGAATTTTGGCCAAAAAAAGAGTCAATTATATGCCCGGAGAACAATAAAGAGACTTTTTAACCCAGAATATATGTACTCACAAATATATTTTTATATTTTACTAATGAGGTTTCTTGAAGGGTCCGTAGAGAAATTTTTGAGTACTAACTATTCATTTGCTATAGAATTACCGTTTGGATCGGGGCCATGGGGGTGTCGAAATCTGAGCTGTAGTTCTTATCCAGAGCAAACAATAAAATCCTATAAAATGATACAAAGGGGAGGGTATATTTCTGGAGAATTCGGGTGTATTCATTGTGGCTACACCTACATACGAAAAAAGCGATTTAAGAATAAAGAACAAGACGAAACATTATTTATTGTGACATTAGGGTTTAAATTACATGATCAAATACAAGAGCTTATTAAAGACGGATTGAAAATTAATGAGATATCTAAACAATTGCATATTTCTGGAAGGACCGTAGCAAAGTATTTCCTGGGGAGACCCAAACGGATAAAGAAGGATAAAGCAGATATTTGCGTTGATGAAATTCTAGAAGGTCTGAAAGAAGTAAGTGCTACTGGGGATGAACTCAAACTCATCCGCTTTAGAGACATATTCAGACATTTGTTACACGAGGGGAACACCCTAAGTAGGGCAGATTTAAAGAAATTACATCCAGTTCAATATAATTGGTTATCGAAGCATGACAAAGTGTGGTTTGATAAAAATATGCCCTCTGTGCGTAAGGGAGGGAATAGAGAATTAAATCTTGATTTAATCGATCTTGAAATAAGTAATAAAATTAAAAGCATTTCAAAGCAAATCTTTCATGAAAATCCTGCGAAGCAAATTAAACCTTATACTATACTGGCCCGCTTGTCAAAAAAGGATATTGGTAGATATGAACTGTATAAATCTTCATTACCCTTATGCCATAAGGCTTTAGATGAATGTGCTGAACAGAGAATAGACTATTTAATTCGCGTTTTGCCGGAAGTGGTTGAATTTTTAAAGGAAAATAGGTATCGAAATATAACTTTTGATAGCCTTAAAATCAGGAAAGGATACAAGAGTTGTACTGAAGAAGAGAGGCTCAAAATAGAAGCAGTGTTAAGGCAGTATATTGAAAAAATTGAAACAGAAATAAAAGAAGCCGGTCTTTGAGTACAAATGAACGTGTGTTCGCAGCATTAAGAAGGGCTAGAATACAGAGAGAAGCGGTTGAGGGAGTTAAGGGAGTTTTTTCTTAACTGTGAAAAAGACAACCAGTCCCCCACCTAAAATGAGGGCTCGAGTATGTTGTAATTGCTTTTATTGAAATTGAAGACGGCTTAATTGAATATTCACGTGCGTGAGAGTGGATCGTCTACACTAAGTTGGACAATAAAAATGAGGGCTTGTAGAATAAAGCTATCATCCTAAGGAGCGGATCTCTACAATGCCAAACCAACGTAGAACATTTACAGCAGAATTCAAAAAACAAATGGTAGAACTCTATGAAAACGGAAAATCCAGGGCAGCCATTGTGGAGGAATATGACCTCACAGCGTCAGCTTTAGACCGCTGGATCAAACAAGCCCAAACGACGGGTTCCTTCAAGGAGAAGGACAATCGCTCCTCTGAAGACAATGAGCTGATTGCCTTACGAAAGGAGAACCAACGTTTGAAAATGGAGGTGGATATTTTAAAGCAAGCCGCGCTGATCATGGGACGAAAGTAGCTATCATCCAGAACAACCGTGATAAATACTCGGTATCAGCAATGTGCGACGTCCTGCAAATCGCAAGAAGTTCGTTTTACTACGAAGCCAAGGAACCGATAAACGAAGACGACATCACCGAAGCCGTTATGGAGATCTTTCACAAGAACCGAAAAGCCTATGGCACACGCAAGATCAAAGTGAAGCTTCATGAGCGCGGGTTCGTCGTTTCCAGACGTCGGATTGGTCGGATCATGAAAGAACAAGGATTGGTTTCCACCTACACCGTGGCGCAGTATAAGCCGCATAAAGCCACATGCAATGAAGAAGCCGTAGCGAACGCCCTGAATCGTGAATTTGACCAGACCGAAGCCAAGCGATTCGTCGTCAGCGATCTGACGTATGTGAAAGTTCGGAACCGGTGGCATTACATCTGTGTACTTATCGACCTGTTCAATCGAGAGATTATCGGCCATAGTGCAGGTCCTCACAAGGATGCTGCGTTGGTTTCTCGTGCCTTTGCAACGGTGCAGGGTGATTTATCTCAGATTCAATGGTTCCATACCGACCGTGGCAGCGAGTTTAAAAATCATACGATGAATGAGCTTTTGGGGACATTTAAAATTGGCCGATCCCTGAGCAGGAAAGGCTGCCCCTACGACAACGCTGTGGCGGAAGCGACTTACAAGATTATAAAAACGGAGTTCGTGAACCAGATGAACTTCCAGAGTCTTCGTCATCTGGAACTGGAATTATACGATTATGTTAATTGGTTTAACAAGCATCGGATTCATGGAACATTAGGATACATGACACCTGTTCAATATCGTCAAGCAGCCCTTAAAAAAGCTGTCTGATCTACTGTTGACAGTCCAGAGCCACTGTTCCGATAAGTTAAGAGCCAGCCCTCCGGAAAAAATGAGCCACTAATCTGGTAGTCGAAGCCATGCTCAAAGTAAGCATGTCAAGGCCGCGAAGCGTTCACTTTAGCCTTGACATGCGTCCATCCACCCCACACTCATATCAATCCCCAGCAGGCTGTTTTTTGCAAATGAAAAATGCTGAGTTTTGCTGCGAAAAATGCCGAGGTCACTTGCCAGTTAACATGAGTTATTGCGGAATTCGTTCCATCGCTTGTTTGAGTCGGAAGCTCTCGCC
>NZ_SIRE01000047.1 GCF_004307995.1 Paenibacillus thalictri
AGTAGATTTTTTTCTCAGGAACAATTCGATTTTTGGGTAAGGGCATAAGAAAACCTCCGTCAAAATGGCTGCTAACTATTTCGACAGAGGTATTGGAATTTCCTGTTAGTTGATTGGACAGCCGTAGTTTTTTTTCACAACCAAGGCTATCGATTTCTGTTTAAAAGTGCAACTTTGATCTAAGAATACGGCCATTCTGCGATTGGGAATGTAATATAGACATGAAAAAGCATCTAAATATGTAGGTTAATCTGCTTTGGAGTAAGCTTTATAATGTATGTAAAGCGCTTACAGTATAGCGATTGATCTATTAATCGGGAGGGTAAGTAATGAGAAGGCTTGCAAGTTTGATCGCAATGATTGCGCTGGTTACGATTTCGACCGCATCCTTGGCTGCTGCGGAGGAGCACAAGCAGGGAGATGCGGCAATAAAGTCTGAACCCTACAGCTGGGGCAGAGTCAAGGTGGTCGGCGGCGGATTTATACCGGGGATTATATTCAACAAATCGGAGAAGGACTTGATTTATGCCCGCACGGATATTGGCGGAGCGTACAGGTGGGATGCAAGATCGCGTTCATGGATTCAGCTTATGGATTTTGTCAGCGGCAAGGAATGGAACATGCTTGGCGTTGAAAGCCTGGCGACCGACGCCGTAGAGCCTAATCGTCTGTACATAGCGGCTGGCACTTACACGAACGATTGGACGGACATGAACGGGGTCATTCTTCGCTCTGCGGATAAAGGAGCCACGTGGCAGCGAAGCGAGCTGCCGTTTAAATTCGGCGGCAATATGCCCGGCCGCTCGATGGGAGAACGGCTTGTGATCGATCCGAGCAACAACAGCGTGCTTTATTTCGGCGCGCGGAGCGGCAACGGGCTGTGGAGAAGCACCGATTACGGCGAGACATGGAGCAGGGTCGAGAGTTTTACCGCAACGGGAAACTACGTGGATGACTATAAAGATACGGTCGGCATCGCGTGGATCACCTTTGATCCGGCGTCAGCCGAACCGGGAGGTACTACTCAAACGATTTATGTCGGCGTAGCCGACACCCGACAAAGCATTTACAGAAGCCGCGACGGTGGGCAGACGTGGGAAGCGGTCCCCGGTCAGCCTAATCAGGGTTTTCTGCCGCACCATGGCGTGCTGTCGCCTAACGGAAGCTTGTACGTCACTTATAACGAAGGAGCGGGACCGTACAATGGCGGCAAAGGGGCGGTATGGAAATACGACACGGCTGCAGAAAGCTGGGCAAATATCAGTCCAACAGGCAATATGGACAATCCATACGGGGGGATCTCCGTCGACGTTCAGCATCCCAATACGATTGTGGTCGCAACGATGAATAAATGGTGGCCGGATGATTATATTTACCGCAGTACGGACGGAGGGGCAACATGGAAGGTTTTCTGGGAGCTGAACAACTCCGGAAACCCCTCGAGGATAAACCGCTTCGCCATTGATTACTCGTTATCTCCTTGGCTGGATTGGGGCGCCAAAAAGGAGCTGCCGGAAATATCGCCGAAGCTGGGCTGGATGATCGGCTCCTTGGAAATCGATCCCTTTAATTCCGACCGGATGCTGTACGGCACAGGGGCCACGATGTACGGCACGGAAAATCTCGGAGCGCTTGATCAGGACAGGCTTGTCGACATTTCCGTATATGCCGAGGGCATAGAGGAAACCGCCGTATTAGGCTTGGTCAGTCCCCCATCGGGAGCGCCGCTGATCAGCGCGATGGGGGATATCGGAGGATTCCGCCATGCCGACTTAAACAAGGCGCCTGACATGATAACCAACCCGTATATCGGAACAAGCACGGATGTGGATTATGCTGAATTGAATCCGAACGTCGTTGTGAGGGTTGGCAGTCATGGCGGCAACGGGCACGAACCGCGAATGGGCATCTCAACCGACAACGGAATTACGTGGAAACCTGCAGCTAACTCTTGGAAGTCAGAAGCGGACGACCGGACGGACGGGGGGACGGCGGCAGTGGGGGCCGACGGAACGTTAATCGTATGGAGCCCGTTGGGCGGCGAAAAGGCCGGTGTAAGGCCTGTCAGCTTTTCCCGCGACATGGGTAAATCATGGTCTGCGTCGGAGGGCATTCCGGAAGCGGCCAGAGTCTCATCGGATCGCGTGAATCCGCACAAATTTTACGGCTATAAGAACGGAACGTTTTACGTCAGCATTGACGGCGGCGCCCATTTTACGAAATCGCAGGCGACCGGATTGCCTTCGAGAATCATAAGCAACTTTAAAGCGATGCCGGGAGTCGAAGGCGACATATGGCTTGCGGGAGCCCAGGACAACGGTAATTCGGACAGCCGCAACGGCCTGTACCATTCGACAGATTCCGGATTAACGTTTGCGAAGCTGGATGGAGTCGGGGCGGTGTCCGTTGGATTCGGCAAGGCCGCTCCCGGACAGCAGGGAATGGCGATTTATATCGTCGGCCAAGCTCAAGACGACCACGGGATTTTCCGTTCGGACGACCAAGGCTCAACTTGGATCAAAATTAACGACAGCCAGCATCAGTTTGGAACTGCGGATCAGGCGATCACCGGAGATCCGCGGGAATACGGCAGAGTATACATCGGAACTAACGGTCTAGGTATTGTAAAGGGCGAAAGGCAGGATGACGCACATGTGCAAAAATGACAAAAAGCTTGCATTTGTACATGAAAACATGTCTAATTTACCATGTAAAGTTGCTTGCCGGAATGCCCTATAATGAATAAGTAGGCTATAAAACGCTTACATTTATTGACTCGTGAAAGGGGTTTTACGTGTGAAGGCAAGGCCGGTAAGGCGTTATATCCTGTTGTTGATATCATTTATGATGGTGCTTTCGATGTTTCCCTCTGTTATGGCTCCAGAGCCGGCCATGGCGGCGACGGATCCTGAGTATGTTAATGGAGGTTCATCAAGCGGGAACGGAATCGCAGCGGATCTGCCTGTTCCAACACAGGTTCAATATTTATCCGGAACGGACAAGGATCATACCGTCAACTGGGACTTTAAGGTTACTGCGGGAAGCAAAAGCGAACTTGGCTGGACGACGCTTCCGGTTCCTTCGATGTGGGATGTGCTGGGCTTTGGCACATTAGGTTATGGCTTCAACACCAGCAATGAGCAAGGGCTGTATAAGTACAATTTTAACGTTCCGGCAAGCTGGAGCGGGCAAAAGGTGTCAATCGTGTTCGAAGGTTCAATGACCGATACCGATGTGTATATTAATGGAAAGTCTGCTGGGCCGGTTCATCAAGGAGCTTTCTACCGGTTCAAATACGATATTTCGGATAAGCTGAACTATGGCGCATCGCTGAATACATTGGAGGCAACGGTAAGCAAAATGTCCGATAACGCCTCGGTAAATCGGGCGGAGAGACAGGGAGACTACTGGATATTCGGCGGCATTTTCCGTCCGGTCTACTTGGAAATGACTCCGTCGCAATCCATTGAACGTACGGCAATCAACGCCAAGGCGGACGGCAGCTTCGCTATGGACGTATATGTCAACGGTATCGTGGACGCGGATAACCTGGTTGCGCAAATCAAGACATTGGATGGCCAAAATGTCGGAGCCCCGTTCACGGCAGGGCTGGGACAAGGGGTGACTTCGAGAAGACTGAAGACAACGGTTGCCAGTCCGCAGCTGTGGACGGCGGAAACGCCGAATCTGTATAAAGTCGAGATCAGCATGCAAAAGCAAGGGCAAACGATTCACACGGTGACGGAGCGTTTTGGCTTCCGAACGATTGAAGCACGCGCCGGAGACGGAATATATGTCAACGGCAAAAAGATCATTCTCAAAGGCGCAAACAGGCATGCCTTCTGGCCGGACTCGGGGAGAACGCTTAGTCCCGAGATTGACCGCAACGATATTATGCTAATGAAGCAGATGAATATGAATGCGGTCAGAATGTCTCATTATCCGCCGGACCAAAGCTTTCTGGCGCTGTGCGACGAGCTTGGCCTGTACGTGATCGACGAGTTGGCCGGGTGGCAGAAGGCATATGACACCACGGTCGGAACGAAGCTGGCGACCGAGATGATTACGCGCGACGTGAACCATCCGAGTATCGTGTTCTGGGCGAACGGCAACGAATTTGGCTGGAATACGGACCTGGACCCGCTTTTTTACAAATCGACCGACGCAGCCAAATCGCTTGATCCGCAGATGAGACCGGTGCTTCACACCAAATCTTTATACGAAAAAATCGATGCCAGCCACTATCTGAACTACACTGACACAAAAAACAAAATTGAAACGCAGCCCAATATCTTTATGCCGACCGAATTTTTGCATTCCCTGTTTGACGGCGGAGCAGGCGCGGGGCTTAACGACTATTGGAAGCTGATGGGCGATATAACCAAACCCAAGTCGGCAGGAGGATTTATCTGGGCGCTGCTGGATGAAGGAGTAAAGCGGCCCAATGGCACCATCGATGCAAACGGCGATAATTACCCCGACGGCATTGTGGGACCCTACCGGCAAAAGGAAGGCAGCTATTTTACGATTAAAGACATCTTCTCTCCTGTGCAATTGACGGACGCGGACAATCTTGAGAAAAGCTTCCCAACCGGATTTACAGGAGACATCAGCATTTCGAACCAATACCAATTTACCAATTTGAATCAATTGAAATACACATGGCAGCTGTTAAAAATGAAAAATCCAACCGACACCGGCTCCGGCTACGTGCAGAAGGTGACCGGACAAGCGGTTGCCCCGAATATTGCGCCGGGCGCTGCCGGCCTCTTGCGCTTGAATTTGCCGGATGGCTGGAAAAAGAACGCAGATTACGACGCATTGTCGGTAACCGTGCAGGACTCGGCAGGAACCGAGCTTGCAACATGGACATGGATGATCAAGAAAGCGGCCGATTTTAGAAGCGGTTTGGTTGATGCGGGCGTTGGCACGGTGACAGCCCTTCAGGATGATGCGGAAATTATGATAGCCTCAGCAGCAACTGTGCTGAAATTCGATAAAACCAGCGGTACTTTGAAAAATATTACCCAGAACGGCAAACCGGTATCTTTTAACAACGGTCCTGTTCTCGCCTCAGGGACGCAAACCTTCAAGGATATTTCGGTTTCGTCCAGCGGAAGCGACCAAGTGGTGCTCATTAACTATACAGGGGATATGAAATTCGCCAAATGGACGCTTCATCCTTCCGGATGGGTAGATCTGGAATACAAGTATAATTTGAACGGCGATTACGATTATATGGGCGTCAATTTCAGTTATCCGAAGGATAAAGTGACTGGCGTCAAATGGCTTGGGAAAGGGCCGTACCGGGTTTACAAAAACAGAATGAGAGGGCCGGTTTTCAACGTCTGGGAGAAGGCGTTAAGCGAATCGACCAACCGCTGGGATTATCCGGAGTTTGCCGGGTTCTACAGAGATACGTATTGGGCTGTGCTGAAAACGACGCAGGGCGATATTACGATGTCCAGCAAGGACGAAAATTTATTTCTACGTTTGTACAATATCGATTTCAGTTATGATAATGCATCCCCCGGTAAAGCCTATACACCTCTGCCTTCCGGCGATATTTCCTTTCTTGACGGGATACCGGCGATTGGAGATAAGTTTGATATGGCGGATGCCAAGGGGCCCGAAGGACAGAAAAACAAGGCATCCGGAGATTATGCAAGAACGATCAGCTTTAAATTCGATATGACGAATAGCCCGGGCGAGACGCCGGAGGATATTAATTTGGCCTTAAACAAGCTGAAGAGCTTCTCAACGCAAGAAAATGAGGCCGGTTCGGCAGCCAGGAATGCAGTGGACGGAGTTGCTGCGACCAAGTGGGCATCTGCCGGGGCAACCTCGGATTTCCCGCAGTGGATCGAGTTGGACCTGCAGGCAGTAAGTACGATCAAACGGATCGAGCTTCTTCCGCAGGATAGCCGGGCTTACCGGTATAAAGTGGAAGCCAAGCAGAAAGAGGGGGACAGCTACACGACGATTTTGGATAGGACGCAAAATCAGACGAGCGCTGCTACGCTGGCGGACGATTTGAGTGCTCCGGTCAAAGCCAGGTATGTCAAACTAACGATCACGGGGATTTATAATTCCACTACCAAATTCGCCAGTATATATGAGTTTCGCGTAATCGGACCTAAGGTAATCATGCCGGATCAGCCTGCGGATTTGAAAGTCACGGGCAGCACGCCGGATACCATTGATTTAAGCTGGAGCAGTGTAAACGGCGCGGAGAGCTATAACGTCTACCGCTCCACTTCCTTAAGAGATACGTTCGTTAAAGTGAACGCGAGCCCGCTCACCGCGACCAGCTTCAGAGACAGCGGACTTAATGGCAGAAAGTATATTTATAAGGTGACTGCAGTGAACAGTGCGGGAACGCAGTCCGCACCATCCGATGCCGTACCGGCGGCGGCAGAGCTGTACGGTCCTGCCAAAGCGCTGGCCGGTCAGCCGTTTGACCTGACATGGGCCGTGCTCGGCGTCACGCAAAGCGTCTATCAGCAAGTGTACGGCCATAGTTTGACGCTCCAATTTGACCCAGCCAAGCTGAATATGATTTCGGCCAGCTCGCTTAACGAAAGCAAATTAAAAGTAACGGAAAATAAAGTACTGGCACCGGGGAAAATTTCACTCAAGACCACGACACCGGCAGGTGACAGTACCTTTGGCGCAAACGGTGATGTGTTGAAATTAACATTTAAATCATCAGCGGTTTCCCAAGAAACCAAAAGCCAGGTATTGCTGAGCAATGTCCAATTAAATAGCCCAGCCGGGGTATATGAGGTAAGCGGCTTGCAATATGAGGTCACATTGCAGCCTGCGCCATTGGACAAATCGGCTCTGAACGAGACGATCGCCTCGGCTCAGAACAAGCTTTCTTTAGCTGTAGAGGGAGCAGGAAACTTGCAATATCCAACAGGCTCGAAGGCGGTGCTTCAAGCTGCTGTGGATGAGGCGCTCAGAATAGCCAATATGGCTGAAATATTCCAGCAGGACGTCGATCAGGCGAAGGTGAAGCTGGCAGCTGCGCTGGCCGAGTTCGACTCGAAGGTGATCCGAATTTTTACCGATAGCAGCAGCAGCAATCCTTCTGGCGGTTCTACGCCAGGCGGCGGCACGTCTAGCGGTCCTACGGGCGGGGGAGCCACGACGTCTCCGGGGTCTGCCACGGAGAGCAATGGCAATAACGGCGCCAATCGCTCTGTTGTCAGCATCTCGCCGCAAGTGAAGCTGGATCAGGCATCCGGCGCAGCAGTATCGAAAATTGACGCCGGGGCGTGGGATAAAGCGCTTGCTGAAGCAAGCGCAAGCGGCAACGCAGTGAACGCGGTTGTGATCCAGATTCAGCAAATTCCCGGCGTACAATCTTATGTAACGCAAATCCCGTCTCAGGCAATTAACGGCACTACGCAGAACGTGCAGTTCAAACTGGCCACGCCGCTTGCCACAGTTACTTCAACGGGTAATTTATTCAAAACGGGCGAGCTGGCCGACAAGGAAGTGGAATTCCATGTGCGCCAGGTGGACTCAAGCAAGTGGGACGAGAGCTTGCAACGGCAAGTCGGCAGCCGGCCTGTCATAGACTTAAGCATTCAAGCAGGAGGAAACGTTATTCCATGGTCCAATTCGGATGCTCCCGTGTCCATCAGTATTCCGTATACGCCGACGCCTGCCGAATTAACCGACAGCGAGAACATTGTCATCTGGTATGTGGACGGTCAAGGTCAAGCCACTCCGGTATCCAACGGCAAATACGACAGCAGCACGGGAACGGTGACATTTACGGTGACGCATTTCAGCACATATGCCGTAGGTTTTGTGAAGAAGACGTTCCAGGACATCGCTTCTCTGGATTGGGCGCGGAAGCCGATTGAAGTGTTGGCCTCCAAAGGCATCGTGCAGGGCGCCTCGGAAAGCGCATTTAACCCGTCCGAGCAAGTAAGCCGTGCCGACTTTCTGGTGCTGCTGGTCAGAACGCTCGAGCTGAAAGGCGCGTTAGGCAGCCCGTTTGCCGATGTGAAAGCGGATGCGTATTATGCCGAGGCGCTGCAGCTTGCCAGAGGACTTGGCATTGCGGAAGGGGGAGAAGGCAATTTGTTCAGACCGCAGGATCCGATTACAAGGCAAGATATGATGGTGTTAACGGACCGGGCCTTGAAATCGGCCAAGAAAGCTTCCCCGCAAGCGGCGGGAGCGCCAATCGATGCATTCCAAGACGCTTCCGATGTGTCCGCTTATGCCGCAAGCAGCGTTAACGCGTTGGTGTCGATGGGACTTGTGCATGGTTTTAACCAGTCCATTTATCCGCAGAACACCACGAATCGGGCGCAAGCTGCCGTGCTTATGTATAACATATATAATTTAAGCAATTAACGCAGCACGCTCAGGTATTGCTTCAGATAAGCCATTCTTTAAGCTGATGGTCAGCTTGAAGAATGGCTTCTGTTCACTCGGAAATGTTGTTGTTATAATAATAGCTAGCAATAACTGTCGAATTCGGTCGAAATGAAAGCGATTGCATATAATGCGGGAGGTAAGGCGATGAGAACGCTCCGATGGTTGGATATGGCTCTGCAGCGAATCAACGATATCCGGATCCAGAAGAAGCTGGTTATTTCGTTTATTTTTGTCGTCTTTATTCCGGTTATTCTGGTAGGAGTTTTCCTGACGGTTTCATTTCGGCAGACGATGATTAAAGATGCGACACAACAGACGGTCAACAGTGTTGACATCATCAGAAAACGGCTTGCCGATACGCTGCGCATGCCGATGGAAATTTCAAACAAGCTGTTAATTGATCCACGGCTGAAAAAACTGGTTAATACACAATATGAAAATGCTTTTGAAGTCATGATGGCGTATCGCGATTATAACGATTTTCTGGATTACACGCGCTTGTATAAAGAGATATACAACATCCGGTTTTACACCAGGAACCCGACTATTATCGATAATTGGTATTTCATCCAGCCTGATGAAGGCATCAGAAACACGTTCTGGTATAAGGAGGCGCTGGATAAAAAGCAGGCGACGGCAAGCTGGGTGTATGCCGAAGACGAAACCCAAGGGAACCGGTCCTTCTTAAGTCTTGTCCGCCGGTCCGACTTTGTGGAGTACCGGACAAGCGGGGTGCTGGTTGTCGATGTCAATCCCCAGGAGCTGAATGGCATCGTGAGTCAGGAACTGTTCGACACGATGATTTACGATAGCCAAGGTTATATCATAGCGGCAAAAAATACAGAGTGGGTAGGCAAAAATTTAAACGAAACGGAGTATAGCCACTCGTTCAAAGACCGCCAACAGGGAATTTATGACGATATCATAAACGGCAAACCGTCCAAAGTCATCATTGAAGAGCTGATGCCTGAGGGAAGCAGCAATAAGCTGAAAATCGTCTCCATTTTCTCGGTAGAAAGTATAGTCAGTAACGCTAACCGGATCAGTATGCTCGGCTTTACCATTATTTCGGTCAGCCTGTGTATAGCATTTGTGCTTATTTACTTTTCATCGCGATTTTTGGCCGATCGGCTGATGCGGCTTAATAAGGATTTGAACCGGGTGGCGCTGGGGGATCTGCATGTGACAACCTCGATCAGAGGCAATGACGAAATCGGACTGCTCGCGAGGCAGTTCAGCAATATGCTGCACAGCATACGCCATTTGATGGAAGAAGTACAGGAATCGAACCGACAAAAAAACGAGCTCCAGCTTCGTCAGAAGGAAATCAAGCTGCAAATGCTGGCGAGCCAAATCAATCCGCATTTTTTGTTTAATGCGCTCGAATCGGTAAGGATGAAGGCGCATATGCACGGCGAGCAGGAGATTGCCGCAGCCGTCAAGTCCTTGGGCAGGCTGCTTCGGAAAAATTTGGAGATCGGCGGCAGCGATATTCCGCTGCAGGATGAACTTGATATTGCCAGGTATTATCTGGACATTCAGAAGTTCAGGTTCGAGGACCGTTTGACTTTCGAACTGGAGATCGACCCTTCCTGCAAGCATCTGCTCATTCCTCCGCTTATTGTTCAGCCTCTGGTTGAAAATGCCGTCATCCACGGGCTGGAAACGATGGAGGCAGGCGGAAATGTGAGAATTCGAGCCGGGCTTAAGGATGACCATCTTTATATAGAGGTAACGGACAACGGCATCGGCATGAGCGCCGAGAGGCTGCAGGCGATTAACGAATCGCTGCAGGATGCGAGCGACCGGAGGGAACACCGCATCGGATTGCGCAATGTGCACCAGCGGCTTTCGCTTACTTACGGGGAGTCGTACGGGCTGAATATATCCAGTGAGCCGGATCGAGGCACACGTATATTTTTTGTTATACCGACAGGGGGAAGCATGTATGTACAAAGTATTGATCGTGGATGACGAGCCGATGATACGCCAAGGGCTGAAAGCCATCATTCCATGGGAGGAATACGGCTTTACTGTCGTAGGCGATGCCAAAAACGGCAGGGAGGCGCTTGAGCGGCACGGCGAGCTCGCTCCGGAACTGCTGGTTGTCGATATTCGGATGCCGGGCATGGACGGACTGCAGCTGATTGAAGAAATACGCAAAGTAGATGAGCGATGCCGGTTTATCATTTTGAGCGGTTATGCGGATTTCACCTATGCGAAGACGGCGTTGAAATTCAGAATAGACGGCTATATTTTGAAGCCCGTCGACGAGGCGGAAGTAGTGGAGCATTTACAGCGCGTTCATATTTTGCTGCAAAAAGAAGCAGCTCAGATTCAACCGGGGCAAGCTGCCGCCGAGCGTCAGGAAGCGTTGATCCACTCCTTGCTGCACAACCGTCAGCTCGAGGGCGAAGAGCTGCTGCAGTCGCAGCTGTCGGAATGGAAGAGCTATCAAGTGCTGCTGATCGACATTACCATCGGGTACAAGGTGGAACCAAAACAGTATTCGGAGGCCAGACGCAGGCTCGAAAAGCTGTTTGAGGGAAACCATAGTGGCATTGTATTTTCCGTCGAGTCATGGATCGGCATCCTGCTGAAGCAGCCGGTTAACGGAGGGGAGTCTTCGGAGGAGCTTTACCGGCAAATCAAGCAGCAGCTTGCAGGCCTGCAGTTAATCTGCTTTGCCGCGGCCGGACAAACCGTGAAGCAGCTTGCCAAGACGGCCGATTCTTTTATCGGAGCGGCCCAATTGATGAAGCACAAGTTTTTGCTGGGCGGGGAGCAGATACATACTCTTCGCGATATGCCGGTTCCGACGGATTCAAGCGAAACCTGCGACAGTCTGGATGCACTTGCGGAGAAGCTGTATTATGCGCTCGATATCGGCAGAAAAAGCGGTGTGGAGCAAGTGCTGGAGCAGGCTGGCAAAGCGCTGATCTCGTATGACGGCTCGGAGCACGACATGAAGACCAATTGGACTCAGCTGATCTCTCTTGTATTGGGTAAGCTTTCGTCGCGAAACAATGAGATTTACACCGCAGTTCAGGGCTGCATGTCGCTGACGGCTGACATTCATAAGCACCATACCTATGCCGGACTGCTGCTTGAGACAAGAAGCCGCCTGCTGAAATTGGCCGAACGGATCGGCGGCGCCGGCAACGAGCCGGTACTGAAGCAACTGATCGATTTCGTCCATAATCATTACAGCGAAAATCTCAAGCTGGAGACGCTTGCCGACGTATTCAGCTACAACAGCGGTTATCTGGGCAAAATGTTTCTCAAATACACCGGCGAATCGTTCCATACGTATCTGGACAAAATCCGCATCGAAAAAGCGACCGAGCTGCTCGGTCAAGGCATGAAGGTGCATCAGGTCGCCGAGCGCATCGGGTACGCTAACGTCGATTATTTTCACCGCAAATTCAAACGGTATGTCGGTGTATCTCCCTCATCCTACAAGGGAAAATCGGTTAAGTAACCGCAGTCTGAAAGCGCTTGTTTTGACATGATTTTGCGTTGAATTTAGAGGGTACTTCGCGCTTCTTCTCTTTTGTATTATGAATGTAGCTAACAGAAGAGGAGGAAGTTTATGAAAACGATTCCGACAGAAACCGGTATTTTGCGCCATGAGCCTAAGAAAGCCTCGAGCTTTTGGAGCACGCTGTGGCGCCAAAGGTTTCTGTATTATATGTCGGTGCCGTTTGTACTGTGGGTTATTGTATTCAGCTATATACCGATATGGGGCTGGCTGATGGCATTTCAGAACTACAAGCCGGGACGTTTTATACTGGATCAGCAATGGGTCGGATTGAGCAACTTTGTTCAGCTGTTCACAGACGATAAGTTTTATCTTGTGCTTCGCAACACGCTGGTTATGAGCGGGATGAGCCTGGTCGTCGGTTTTACGCTCCCCATCTTGTTTGCTCTTCTTCTGAATGAGCTCAAGGGCCAGTTGTTCAAGCGTTCTGTCCAAACCATCTCCTACTTGCCGCATTTCGTCTCTTGGGTTGTCGTCGCCGGCATTGTGACCAAAATGCTTTCCACCGACGGGGGCATCATCAATCAACTCTTGCTTGGCTTGCAGCTGACGGACCAGCCCATTCAGTTTATGGCAAGGGCCAATTGGTTTTGGACCATAGTGACGGCTTCCGACGCATGGAAGGAAACCGGTTGGCATACGATCATTTTTTTATCCGCCATCGCCGGCATTGATCCTGAGCTGTACGAGGCGGCAACCGTGGATGGCGCGGGCAGATTTCAGCGCATGCGGCACATCACGTTGCCAGGCATCCGCTCCACATTTATGATTCTGTTCATTTTGGCCATTGGTTCGCTCATCAGCATCGGGTTTGAGAAGCAGTTTTTACTTGGCAACCCGATCGTTGCGGATTATTCCCAAGTGCTTGACCTGTATGCTTTAAATTACGGGATTGGCATGAATCGTTACTCCTTCGGTACGGCGGTCGGTATGTTTAACTCGGTGGTCAGCGTCATTCTGGTGGTAACAGCAAACGGAATTTACAAGCGGTACACCAAAGAAAGCATCTTGTGAATTTGTGAGGAGTGGAAACATGATTAACAAGGTGACGAGAGTTAGCCGCAGCAAAGGCGACTTGATTTTCGACATATGCAATGTTGGCTTTATGTTATTGGCCGCGGTCGTGACGGTGTACCCTTTTCTAAATGTACTGGCCATCTCGCTGAATGATTCAATGGACACCGTGCGGGGAGGCATCTATGTTTGGCCGCGGGAGTTTACGTTAGAAAACTATAAAGCGCTGTTTCGGTTCGGCAATCTGCTGACCGCTTTTCAAAATTCCATCCTGCGAACGGTCATCGGCACAGTGCTTGGCGTGCTTAGCGCTTCAATGGTCGCCTTTGTGCTGAACCAGAAGGAATTTCAGGCGCGGAAGTTGTTTACCGCACTTTTTGCGCTGACCCTGTATGTGCAAGGCGGGCTCATTCCGGGATATATGCTGATCCGCGAGCTGCACCTGCTGAACACGTTCTGGGTATATATTATTCCCGGTTTGCTCAGTGTGTGGAACGTATTTATTATACGCTCCTATATGGACGGACTTCCTTATTCGCTGCAGGAATCGGCAAAAATCGACGGAGCGAGCGAATTTACGATTTTTGTTCGCATTATACTGCCGTTGTGCTTGCCGGTACTGGCGACAATTGCCTTATTTATCGCCGTCGGACAGTGGAACTCATGGTTCGACAATTATTTATTCAACAGCTCGAAGCCCGAACTGACCACGCTGCAGTTCGAACTGCAAAAAATATTGCTGAGCACGTCTTCCGGCAACGATAACGCTTACCGTGGTCAAGATATGGCGAAGGTCAACGCCGTGTCCCCGGAGTCGATGAAAATGGCGATTACGATGGTGGTCACACTCCCGATTTTGGCGGTGTATCCGTTTCTGCAAAAGTATTTCGTCAAAGGCATGACGCTTGGAGCGGTCAAGGCATAAGATCGGCATAAGCTTTTCTTCAGTTTGCTTTTATATAGGGAGGGTCCTAATCGTCTATGAATATGAAATTAGTGAGAACCACCGGTGCCATCGTTGCCTTGACCATGGCGGCACTGACAGCTTGCGATAAACCGGGAGATCCGAATTCGAACGATAAAAACACGCAAAGCGATGCCAGTCCCATCACTGTCATGTTTTTTAATGAGGATGGCAACGGCGCTAGCTGGGACAACATGGAAAGCCCTATCGGGAAAACCATTCAACAAAAAACAGGCGTTACCTTGAAGTTGGATTATCCGGTCGGCGATCCGCGGCAAAAAATATCGCTGATTGTAGCCAGCAATGAATATCCCGACTTGATTTACCCAAAAGGCGACGGATCGATGCTTGTCGACGCGGGGGCGATGCTTGACCTCACGCCGCTTATCGATAAATATGCGCCGAACCTGAAGAAGCTTTACGGAGAAGACAATCTGAAGCGGATGCGCTGGAGCAGCAGCGACAAGTCAATTTATTTCCTTGGCTCCACCGCGGTAGACGATAAGCTGCTGGATGTCAGCGGGACATTCCATCTTCAGCATGAAGTGCTGAAAGAGCTGGGTTATCCGAAAATCAGAACGATTTACGATTTTGAAAACGCTATAAAAGCATATAAGGATAAATATCCGACCATCGACGGCAAGCCGACCATCGGCTTATCGTTGATAGCCGAAGACTGGCGGCTGCAAATTTCCGTAACGAATCCCGCTCTGGCTACAACCGGCGGCCCGGACGACGGGGAATGGTATGTGGATCCCAAGACGTCAAAGGCCATTTACCATCATACCCGGCCGGAGGAGAAGGAGTATTATCGCTGGCTTAATCATATGAACGCAATCGGGCTGCTCGATCCGGAAAGCTTTGTGCAAAAGTACGATCAATACAAGGCCAAAGTCGGCACAGGCCGCGTGCTTGGTCTGATCGATCAGAAATGGGATTACGACGAAGGGCAGAAGGTGGTCCGTCAAGCAGGCAAACCGGAACGCACGTATGCTAATTTCCCGGTGACGGTAAACGAGCAATACAAGGATCATTCGACTCACAGCGCCGGTTATTTGGCCGGATGGGGAGTGGGCATTACGAAATCGGCGAAAGATCCGGTGCGTATTATCAAATTCCTCGATTATCTGGCCTCGGAAGAAGGCATGATCCTGCGCTCATGGGGGATCGAGGGGGTAAATTATACCGTTGAACAAGGCAAGCGCGTCATGACAAAGGAAGATTTAGACAAACGCACCAACGATCCGCTGTACGGCAAAAAAAGCGGAATCGGCAACTATGTATATCCGTTCCCGATTGCCGGCAATGCCAGATTGGACTCTACCGGCAATTCGTTCTCCACATCAAGCAAGGAGCAGATTAAAAAAGATTATACGGATGTGGAAAAAGAAACGCTAAAGCATTATAACGTGGAGATGTGGGCGGATTTATTCCCGAAGGAAAGCGAATTCCCGGTGCGTCCTTATGGCGCGGCATGGCAAATCAATCTGGCCACCGGCTCGGAGGCGGATGTGCTGTCCAAGCGGCTTTCCGATATTTTCAAGAAACGGGCTCCCGAAATGATTCTTGCCAAGCCGGAACAGTTTGACGGGGTGTGGGATGCGTTCCAGAAAGATTTGGAGAAGGCCGGAGTGCACAAGCTGGAGGATGAATTCACTAAAATCCTGCAGGAAAAAGTTAAGCTCTGGAGTGAATAAGCGCTGGAGAAAGGACGATCACGTTGGCGCCAAGCAGTTGTAAACAAACGATCCGCGCCGGGATTGAGGCCGGACCGTTCTCGAATACTTGGGAATCGCTGCGGGCTTACCAAGTTCCAGACTGGTATGCCAATGCGAAATTCGGAATTTTTGTCCATTGGGGATTGTATGCGGTTCCGGCTATCCATAACGAATGGTATTCTCGCAACATGTACCAGAGACATATGCCGGAATATCAGCTTCACCGCGAACGTTTCGGCGCGCAGGAGCAATTCGGATACAAGGACTTTATCCCGCTTTTTACCGCCGAGCGGTTCGACCCTGACGCCTGGGCAGGCTTATTCCGCAGATCCGGAGCCCAGTATGTCGTATCGGTCGCGGAGCATCATGACGGCTTTGCGATGTACGACAGCTCCTTCACCGAGTGGAATGCGGTTCGCATGGGCCCGCGGCGGGACGTGATCGGGGAGCTTGCCGGGGCGTGCCGGAAGCATTATTTGACCTTTGGCCTATCCAGCCACCGGGCTGAAAACTGGTGGTTTTTCGAAGGAGGCAGGCAGTTTGCTTCCGACGTAGCAGACCCGCGGTTCGCCGCTTTTTACGGGCCTGCCCAGCCGCAAGCGTTGTATCCCAACGAGGTGTTTCTCGAAGACTGGCTGGCGCGGACGTGCGAGCTGGCGGATAAATACGAACCGCAGCTAGTTTATTTCGATTGGTGGATCGCCAAGCCGGTATTTGAGCCTTATTTGCGGCGGTTCGCAGCTTATTACTACAACCGGGCGGCGGAGCGGGAACGTGGGGTTGTCATTAATTACAAACACGGCGCATTTCCGGAAGGAACGGCCGTATATGATTTGGAGCGCGGTCAATCGGAGCATATTCGATCGCTCCCTTGGCAGACATGCACTTCCGTATCGAAAAGCTCGTGGTGCCATGTGAACAACCAGGAGTACAAAACTTCGCGCGAGATTGTCGGCGACCTTATCGACACCGTCAGCAAAAACGGCAATTTGCTGCTCAATATCGGCCCGCGCGCGGACGGCGCGATTCCCGAGGAAGAAGAGGCCATATTGCTGGATCTGGGCCGCTGGCTTGCCGTAAACGGGCAGGCGATCTACAACTCCCGTCCGTGGAGGTTGTACGGAGAAGGACCGACTCCATCCGTCGGCGGCGAGTTTACGGATTCGAAACGGCAGCCGTATACGGCACGCGATATCCGCTTTACGATGCGATGCGATCATTTGTATGCGGCAATAATGGGCTGGCCTGAGGACGGCAAAGTGAGCATCCGTTCGCTTGGCTATGCTTCCCGCTTGTACGAGCAGGAAATCGGCGGCGTTGAGCTGCTGGGCAGCCAAGCAAAGCTGCAATGGAGCAGAAATAACGACGGGCTGCATGTAACGCTGCCTGACGAGAGGCCGTGCGAGCACGCTTTTATATTCAAAATAGACGGGCTTCAGAAATGATAAGGGAGTGAGCTTACAGCATGATCCATGCCAAATTGCCGAAAATATGGTACGGCGGAGATTACAACCCGGAACAGTGGGACGAGCAGACCATGGAGGAAGATCTGCGCATGTTCAAGCTGGCCGGGATTGACGTAGCGACGGTAAACGTATTTTCGTGGGCTTTAAGCCAACCGGATGAGGACACTTACCGCTTTGAATGGCTCGATAACATAGTAGACCGGCTTTACCGGGAAGGGATTTACGTATGCTTGGCCACCAGTACGGCAGCGCATCCCGCCTGGATGGCCCGGAAATATCCCGACGTGCTGCGCGTCGACTATGAAGGCCGCAAACGGCGCTTCGGCGGACGTCACAATTCATGTCCGAATAGTCCGACGTACCGCAAATATGCGGGTTTGATGGCAGACAAGCTCGGAGAGCGCTATAAGGATCACCCGGGACTAGCGGCCTGGCACATTTGCAACGAATACGGCGGCTACTGTTACTGCGACAACTGCGCTGCAGCGTTCCGCGGCTGGTTGAAGGAGCGTTACGGATCTTTGGAAACGCTTAATAAAGTGTGGAATACCGGGTTCTGGGGACATACCTTTTACGATTGGGACGAGATTGTCGTGCCGAATGTGCTGAGCGAGGAATGGATGTATAACCGTACGAATTTTCAGGGAATTTCTCTCGATTATCGGCGCTTTCAGTCGGACAGTTTGCTCGAATGCTACAGGACCGAATATGAGGAGCTGAAGCGGCATACGCCACAGATTCGCATTACAACGAATCTGATGGGCACCTATCCCGAGCTGGATTATTTTAAGTGGGCCCGATATATGGATGTCGTTTCGTGGGACAACTATCCGTCCATGGAGACGCCGGTCAGCTATACGGCGATGGCGCACGACTTGATGCGCGGGCTGAAAAGCGGACAGCCGTTTATGCTGATGGAGCAAACGCCAAGCCAGCAAAACTGGCAGGCTTATAATTCGCTGAAACGGCCCGGTGTGATGAGGCTGTGGAGTTATCAGGCCGTGGCGCGGGGAGCGGACACGGTGATGTTTTTCCAGCTGCGGCGTTCTATCGGCGCATGTGAGAAGTTTCACGGCGCGCTGATCGAGCACGCCGGACATGAACATACGCGCGTATTCCGCGAATGTGCGGAGCTTGGGCGCGAGCTGCAGACGCTTGGCGAGCAACTGCTCGATTCCCGCGTTAAGGCCCGCGTTGCGATTGTCTACGACTGGGACAACCGCTGGGCGGTCGAACTGTCGAGCGGGCCTAGCGTTGCGCTGAAGTATACGGATGAAGTGCATCGGTATTATGATGCGCTGTACCAATTGAACATTCAAGCGGATATGGTCGGAGCGGACGAAGATTTTACGAAATACGACGTAATCATCGCGCCGGTGATGTACATGGTCAAGCCGGGGTATGCGGCAAAGGTGGAGCAATTCGTCCAGCGCGGCGGCGCCTATGTCACGACATTTTTCAGCGGCATTGTGAACGAGCACGATATGGTGACTGTCGGCGGATATCCGGGCGAGCTGCGCAAGGTGCTTGGCATCTGGGCGGAGGAAATCGACGCTTTGTTGCCGGAGCAAAGCAACCAAATGGTGATGAGCGGCGATTGGGGACTGATGAGCGGCACGTACGACTGCAGACTGCTCTGCGATTTGATACATAGCGAAGGTGCCGAGGTTGTGGCCGAATACGGCTCCGATTTTTACAAAGGCAGGCCGGTTGTGACGGTCAACCGCTTCGGCGGAGGCGAAGCGTGGTATATTGCCTCCAGTCCGGAGCCGAGGTTTCTGCAGCACCTGCTCGCGAGCTTGTGCGAAGCGAAGGGCATTGCCCCGCTGCTGGACGCGCCGGCCGGCGTAGAAGTGTCCGAGCGTGAGAAGGACGGCAAGCGCTTTATGTTCCTGCTTAACCATAATGACATGCAAGTCACTGTGCACATAGGGGATGAACCGTTGCTGGAACTTCTTGAACCGCGAATCGTTCAAGGGACGATGGAATTGCCTCCCAAAGGAGTAGCTATTCTCGCAAAGTAAAGATTATGCCATGAAAAAAGCGCTAATTTGGTATGTATTTAAGAAATTAGCTGCATGTTACTATGAGGTTGAAAGCGCTATTATTTTGTGAGGCACACCTGTGAAAACCGTTGTAAAAGGGGGAGACTTACCTATG
The DNA here is from genome assembly GCF_004307995.1 of Paenibacillus thalictri. GTDB lineage: Bacteria > Bacillota > Bacilli > Paenibacillales > NBRC-103111 > Paenibacillus_AF > Paenibacillus_AF thalictri. The sequence goes on from NZ_SIRE01000047.1 coordinate 19,264, forward strand.
ATGTTCCAACACAGCCGATGGCGGCGCCTGATCTCAAGCTTGCTTGTGTTCTTGCTCGTCTTTTCGTGCGTGAGTGTGTTACCATTTTTCGATCCATCCAAAGCGGAGGCGGCTGCCACCGTTACCGTGTTTAAAAATTCCCGGACGGAATATGAAATTGCAACAAATATTAAGGATGCGATCTGGAACGCAGGCTATTCCAGCAACATGGCTCCAATCGATACAATCCAAACGGTCAATGGGGTAACGTACTCGTATCAGTTAGAGCGTAATGGTGCCGGGACAGTGAGTATGAAGTGGCTTAAAAATAATTATTCAGGAACGGATTATTACGACTTATCCGGCTTCGCTTCAACCGGAAGTCTTGACTTTGACATCAGAGGAAATGTAGGCGGAGAAGCGGTTGAGGTCGCACTAAATAAAGCTTCTGTAAGCGGCGCCTCGGCTCAGGAGTCGTCCAGGTGTAAAATAACGGCAACGGCACAATGGACGCATATTTCTATTCCGCTCAATAATTTTAAGAATACAAACGGTTCAAATGCGGCTGCTTGCTCGGCTGTTGGCGGCACTTACACAACGGCTGTTCAAGCTAGTTTCGATACAACATTTGCACAAGTCAGACAAATCGGGATGTTTGACTACAGCAGTTCACTGGGGAAAATTTGGGTCAGTGATATGAAATTCACATCTGCCTACGTAAACAGTTACAGTGCGGTCAATAGCTCCACACCAGCAGGAACGGCTCCAACGCTGCCTTCCACGGTGAATGCCGTTTTCAGCGATGCATCAACGCAGCCGTTGAACGTAACCTGGAACCTTACACCTTCACAATATGCCGCGCCGGGTACGGTTACAGTGACGGGCAAAGTAGATGGAGCCCAGCTTCAGCCTACGGCTACCCTCACGGTAACGACCAACCTGCCCCACACGTTTGTCTCTTATGATACCATTGCGGCAGTATCAACCATTGCCGGCACGGCGCCTGGCTTGCCGGCTAAAATTAAAGCAAGCTTTCAGGATGCAGTAAAGGAGGATGTATCCGTCAACTGGAATGCAGTCAATGCGTCGCAGTATGCGGGAGCAGGCACATTTACCGTGTCAGGAACAACGAGTCCCACACCTGCTCAAACGGCAAACGGCGTACCGACGCAAAATGTTTCGGTAACAGTCAACGTCGCTGTGTTGCCAACGATTACGGTGTTTAAAGATACCCGGATGGCATCGAGCTCCGAAATTCCGGCAGGGATGGCCGCCGTGCTTTTTGATGCAACGCAAAGTAAAGATGGCGTCACTCCTTCATATAACTTGCAAAGAAGCTCCAGTTCCACAACGTATTGGGCTATGAAATGGCTTAAAAGCACCACGTTAGGCGATAACTGGAATTTGAATAATTATGCCGTGAACGGATCTTTCGAATTCGATTTAAAAGGAAAAAATGCCGGCGAGGTTGTTACATTCGCTTTAAATACCGTGGATAACGGATCGAATGCCGAGTCGGCCCGTTGTGAGCTTACGCTATCGACTCAATGGACACATTATTCGATTCCTCTAAGCAGAATGAACGCTTCCGTTATACCTTCCGATACGACGTGCACGTCGGATTCGGGCGTCGGTAAACAAACCAGCACCAAACAAGCCAACTTCGATATATCGAAGGTCAGGCAAGTCGGATTGTTCAGTTACGACGGCAGGACCGAGCAGGTCTGGGTCAGCGATATGAAATTCAACCCGGTATATATAACCGGCTACCAAGCAATAAATCTCACTACCCAAGCAGGTGTGGCGCCTAATCTGCCGTCCGTCGTCACGGCGGTGTACAGCGACGCCAGCACCAAATCAATCAACGTGACTTGGAATGCGATCACATCGTCCCAATATGATACAATAGGCCAAATTTTCACAGTTCAAGGCACGACCGACAAGAACATACAATTACAGCCCAAAGCGACTGTAACGGTTACGAACGGCCAACCGCATACTTATGCAAGCTTTGATGCACTTCCGGCGCAGATCACGGTCAGTCCCAATGAAGCACCGGTGTTGCCGTCAACCGTTAAAGTAAATTATCTTGATCTCGCGAAGGAAGATGTCGCTATTCAGTGGAGCGCCATCGATCCGGCGAAATACGCTGCCGGACCGGCCTCCTTTACGGCAACCGGAACGACAGCCCCCACGCCGGCTCAAATAGCCAGCGGCGTGCCGGTGCAAGCCGTATCCGTAACGATTTACGTGAATCCTACTTTGACCGTGTTTAAAAACAACCGGGCAGGCTCAGAATTAATCAACAATTTAAATACCGTGCTTTTTGATACAACCGATACGGCCGACGGGGTAACTCCCTCGTATAACCTGCAGAGGAGCTCAACTGGCGCTATATGGAGCATGAAGTTCCTGAAAAGCACAACACTAGGAAACAACTGGGATTTAACCAATTATACCGCCAACGGCGCACTTGAATTTGACATCAAAGGCAGGCCGGGCGAAAAAATCGTAACCATCGCTTTAAATGCGCTGGATAACGGAACGTCTAATGCGGAATCAGCCCGTTGCGAAGTGCCCGTAACCGACCAATGGAGGCATTATGCGATACCGATAAGCAAGCTGAACAGCGCCGCCACACCAAACGACAAGACTTGCACGACGATCGCTGCGGTCGGCAACCTGTCAGCTACAAAGCAAAGCCTTTTTGACATCTCCAAGGTGAGGCAAGTCGGGATTTTCGATTATGTGATGGACGTGGAGCAGGTACGCGTCAGCAATATGAGGTTTACAGCCTCTTATGTAAACGGATATTCGTTGCCGAATGTGAACACGGCTGAAGGCGTCGCGCCTAATCTTCCATCTACGGTGAATGCCGTGATGAGTGACGGCGGCACGCAGCCGCTGAATGTGAGCTGGAGCGTTATTTCGCCAAATCAGTATGCGTCCGCCGGCACCAGTTTTCTGGTAAAAGGCACCGTAGCAGGCGTGCAGCTGCAGCCCACGGTCAAGGTTACCGTTACAAACGGCCAGCCGCATGTATACGCAGGATTGGATGCTATTGCGGCAGTCTCGACAAATGCAAGAATAGCGCCGGTTTTGCCCGGAACCGTAATAGCGAATTTTCAGGATGCTTCCCAGGAAGAGGTAGCAGTTGAATGGGAGACGGTTGCCGCTCCATTGTACAGCAAAGAATTACAAGCGTTTAACGTAAAAGGCAAGTTGAAGCCAACGCCGGTTCAACTGGCCGCCGGTGTTCCCGGGGGAGATGCTGCTGCCGCCCAAATTGCAATTGCGGTAGCTGTATTGGGACCGGCCGATATTACGATCTTTCATAGTTCAGCCAGTCCCGTAGCGGGAACATACGCCGGCAACGGCTTCTCCTTGACCGACGTTCCCTTCGATACGGTATCGGAGCCGTATAACGGGCTTGGTTCCCACAATGTGAAGGTGACGGGGAGCAGCGGGTATTGGGGTGTCATGTTCCGGTCTACCCAGAGTTGGCAAGACGATTATCCGAGTTTTGAAGCCTACGTGAAAAACGGCAGTCTTGAATTTAATGTAAAAGGCCGATCTGGCGGCGAATCGTTCAAACTGAGCTTATACGATGAAACCGACAACTTGAGTACGGAAGCCCAAGTTATCAATGTCACTAATGAATGGAAGCATATCTCCATTCCGATGGATTCGTTTGTTTATCCAAAAGGCTTCAGCATGAGCAAGATAAGGCAGATTTCGTTAACGAGCAACTCGGCTTCGGCTATGGAATTTTGGTTGAACGATATGCGCGTCACATCCGATACATTGATGGAAACTCAACCCATCGCCGTATCGACCGTTGCTTTTGTTGATCCTATACCGCCCGCTGGCGTTAACGCTGCATTCAAAAGCACAGCGACCCGTTATGTAAAAATCAGCTGGGATCTTAACTCGAATGATTATTTGGAAGTCGGGGACGTCGTGCTGAAAGGACGTTTAATCGAGAGCGGCGCACCGATATCCACGGTTGTCAAAGTGAGGAAAACAAGCGCTCCGCATCAATTTAAACGGTTTAAAGATATACAGGTAACGACTTATGCCGAAACACCGCCAACGATGCCAACTACAGCAAGGGTATTATTTGACGATGGGGTTGGTGAGACCGTCGCCGTTACCGCTTGGGATCCAATTGCAACAAGCATGTACGCCGAAGGCGCAGCTCCGTTCCGGTTGAATGGAGCCACAACGTACGGCACGGTTGCAGCGGATGTATACGTGCGCACGCCGGTGAGCTTCAAGCCCATTTCGTTAAATACATTGGCTGGAGAAGTACCGGTATTGCCGGAAATGGCGACCATTGTGTACAACGACAACACCACTTTAGTTAAATCCGTAGCTTGGGACGTTATGCCATCCTTGAATTATGCATCCGAAGGAGCCTTTCAGACAAAGGGCCAGGTGGCATGGACCGAAGTTGTGAATGGGGTGAGTATTGCAAAGCGGATTAAATTTCCGGTTATTGCGAATATAGCCGTGCTGTCCCAGACAACAGCCAGCGTGGAGCATAATGGATTAGGCATCTTTAGGAACAAGGACGTGAACAATTACTCATGGGGCTGGGGGCATTTGGCTATTGAGGATACAAGCGGCGAAATGAAAACGGAAGGCCAAGGGGCTATGCTTCCGTTCGATACGGATGTGACTTATGACGGAGTCCCGTCTTATCGTTTTAAAACCGCTTCGGTGTCAGGTCCAACCTGGGCCGGCTGGGGAGCCACAATCCCGTTCCCGGGCCATCAAAAAGCAGACGGCACGGACACGCTTGCCTATGATTTAAGTTCATATCTGGAGCTAGGTGCATTGAATTTCTATATCAAGGGCGCTAGCGGCACTGAGACGTTTAACATTGGCCTCTCCAGCACTGGAGCCGACGACAAGATAACGACCAAGACGATAGAGTTCAAAAACTACGGGGATACGTATTGGCATCCGGTATCGATTCCGCTTAAGCAGTTGATTGGAGATACGCTGGATGTTAAAAACATCAGCCACCTGCAATTTACATCGTCCAATAGTTCTCCTATTCAGTTCTGGATCAGCGACATGTGGATATCCAAGCAGCCAAGACACCTGTTGTCCGGCTTTGATGTGCCGCAAATTCCTGTGTTTGTATTGTTTAAGGATTACAAGATTTCGTTGCCTGCCACGGTTGCTGCGTTGTATACGGACGGGACACAACAGCAGATGAATGTAAAATGGGATAGTTACAGCTTCGATGATGAGACTCAAGCCATATACGTGTTCGGCACTGTCGATGGCATTGAGATGAGGCCCAAGGCGTATCTTTACGCATATCTTAACTCGATGCCTGGCAGCTTTAATGTCATTCAGCCTCAAGCGCCTGTTGTTGGCCCGACAGGCTTACCGGCAGGAACTGTTTCCGCGCCGATCGCGCCGCCTGTATTGCCGCCGCTGAATCAAATTTTGACCAATGGCTCCCAAGGCATATACAAGGTCGAGTCGGATAACGTCAAACTGCAGGGTGACCGCTCCATCGTCACGGTTGGGATGGATACGATCAATCAAGGATTGACGCAAACGGCACTTGTCGGGGACTTGAACAAAGTGGTAATTATTCATGTGCCCGAATCCAGTGAGGCCCGCGGCTATGGCGTCGAACTGCCGGTGCAGGCGTTAGCTTCCGGGACCAATGACAAAACCATCGAGCTTATAACCCCTCTTGGTTCTATATCCTTGCCTGGAAATATGCTGCAAGCTGCAGATGTGAAGGGTTCGGAAACAGTGCAGGTTGTATTCAGCACGGTTGACAAGTCCAAGCTGAGCGCAGAGGCTGCGGCACTCATAGGCGACAGGCCGGTTTTCGACATCACCATGCAGGCGGGCGAAGCTCATCTGCCTTGGAGCAATCCGGAAGCGCCTGTCCGTATTTCGCTCAATTACTCGCCAACCTCCGAAGAGCTGGATCAGCCGGAACATATGGTGGCTCTCTACATTGCGGACGATGGCTCGGTCACAGGGTTGCCAAGCGGACGTTACGACCGCACGGGAGGCAGAATCAGCTTTGTGACGACACATTTTAGCCAATACGCAATTTCCTTTGTGAAGAAGACCTTCGGCGACTTGAGCGGCTACGGCTGGGCTCAGAAGGAGATCGAGCTGCTTGCCTCCAAAGGGGTCGTTAACGGCACTTCGGACACGACCTTCTCGCCGGAAGGCAAGCTGACACGCGGCGCATTTATTACACTGTTGGCACGCACACTCAATTTAACCGCGAAGGCGGATTCGAACTTCTCCGATGTGAGCAATTCAGCGTATTACGCGCAGCCGGTAGCCGTTGCGAAGAAGCTTGGCATCACAACCGGGATCGGCGGCAATATGTTTGCCCCGGACGAGGAGATTAGCCGTCAGGACATGATGGTCATTACGGCAAGGGCCTTGCAGGCGGTTGGCCAGCTATCCGTTGAAGAAGAATCGCTTGAGCCGAACGCATACGACGATCAGGCAGACATTCGCGATTATGCAAAAATCAGCATTGCCGCGCTGCGCAAAGCCGGTTTAGTGCAGGGCAGCAATGGCAAGGTGTATCCGAACGCTTCCATGACAAGAGCGGAAACGGCCGTGCTGATGCACCGCATTTATACCAAATAAGTTCATTACTTAAGGGATGCGGCGGGAACACCGCTGCATCCGTTTAAAGTGAAGGAGTCGACGCTAATGAGAAAAATAACCTCCAGGTCGCTGGCATCACTTACGATCGCCGGAATGATGCTGATGACGTTAGGCTCAGCGGGTTACGCGGCAGAAACGGCTGACAGCGCCAAATCGTCGGAAGCCTCTCCATACATTAAAAATATCGACGTCAACTCATTTAAGCCATTAAAACCCGCAGATGCCGTTAAAGGTATGGCACCGGGCTGGAATTTGGGAAATACGATGGATGCGACCGGCGGAGAGGGCTCCTGGAACAACCCACCCGTGGAGGAATCAACCTTTGACGATATCGTCAAAGCCGGGTTCAAAAGCGTCAGAATACCGATAACCTGGGATGTGTATATAGGACCGGGACCCGATTACAAAATCGACCATGACTGGATGAACCGGGTGGAGCAGGTGATCGATTGGGCTTTGAAAAGAGATCTGTATGTCATGATTAACGTCCATCACGACAACTATATATGGGCTACTCAGATGGCAGTTGACCCGACAACGGGGAAATTTACCGATAACTTCAACAACAACATGGACAAATTGGAAAAGGTTTGGGCTCAAATCGCCCAGCGCTTTAATTACAAAAGCGAAAAGCTGATGTTTGAGGTGCTTAACGAGCCGGATAAAGGAGACCTTCAAGATAAGAACGATACTCCTGCCGATCCGGACGATCCGGGGAGGAAGAATCATTTGACTAAAGATGAAGTCAATGTGATGAACTTCCGAATGCTCAAGGCCATTCGCAATTCAGGCGTTCATAATGACAAACGACTTGTCGTTATTGGAGCCGAAGGGGACAACAGCGAAGATGCCGTCGATCATCTGATTATGCCTCAGGACAGATATGTGCTGGCCACGTTTCACTACTATACCCCTTGGGATTTTGTCAGCAACTGGTGGGGGCGCACGACATGGGGTTCCGATGCCGACAAGCAGGAAATGGATAAATATTTCCGGCCGGTATACGACAAATTCGTGCGGAACGGAGTACCCGTCATTGTTGGCGAATTCGGTACGGTCGGCAAGGTGTACGAGCATTCCAAGGAGTATTATTACGATTACATGATGCAACTGTCGTATAAATACGGCTTTGCTCCGATTTACTGGGACAACGGCAACGATAATCTGGACCGAAAAAACCATACCTGGCGATTCGAAAAGGCGATGCAAACGATTGTCACAGGCGCTCAAGGCATCCGCAACTCATTTGTTTTCCCGGGAGAGGCTTATATTCCCGCAGAAAAACCCCTGGAGAATTATGTTGCCAGATTGGAGCTGAACGGCAATACGCTGGAGGGTATTTACAACGGCTCCAGCCGGCTGTCTGCAGGCGATGACTATACGTGGGATGCGGAAAAGTCTGAAATCACGATCAACAAAAGCTTCTTATCGAAAGTGCTCAAGCCGAATGCGACAGGCACCAATGCGGAGCTTGAATTTCAATTTTCCCGCGGCTTGAAGCAAACGCTTCCGCTCATCCAATATGTGCAGCCGAAATTTTCAACTACAGAGGTTACAGCGGCCGGCGCGGCGGACGATGTGAAAATTCCGATTGACTTTAACGGCACGATGCTGGCTACAGTGAAGGCCGTTACTTCTAGCGGCGCACCGATCAAGGAGGATTGGGCCAAAGGCTACCTTCGCTTCGGCGATGACTTTGATTCGGATGGACAAAATGTCATTCTGAAAAGCGGGCTTTTGAAAAATTTAAACCTGGGTTCAGAGATGAAGGTGACCTTCGAGTTTTTCCCGAAAGGCGTCAGTCAGGACGTAAATGTGAAGATGGCGGAAGGGCCCAAGCATCCGGATTTTAAAAATAAGGTGGTTATTAAGCCGAAGGAAGCGGTTGTCGGGCAGGAGGTAGAAATCATTGGAAAAATTACCAGCGTCGACGGCGCGAATATTTCCAATGCGGTTGTCAATATTGAAATTCATCATAACGGACAAAAGGTGGATCAGAAAGTGTTTAACGGCGAGATGGTGAAAGAAAACGATACGTTGTCGGTAATCCACACGTTTATACCGAAGGAAAGCGGCAAATATACGGTGAAGTTCGCCCTCTTTACGAAAGACTGGAAGGAAGGTATCTTCTGGAACGATAGCGCAGGGACTTTTACCGTGAAATAACATTGAATGAAGACAAAGGAGTCATGGATTGGCCAAGAGGAGACAATACAAGATGATGGAGAATACATTGAAGTACCCATTCCGCGATCCCGATTTGCCGCTGGAGGAGCGGGTTCGCGATCTGGTTTCGCGATTAACGCCGGAGGAGAAAATCCAGCTAATGTGCCAATATCAAGAGGAAATACCCAGACTGGGCATTCCGAAATATAAACACGGCACGGAAGGGGCCCACGGGGTGGCGTGGCTCGGCGAGGCGACCGTATTTCCGCAAAACATCGGTCTTTCATGCACATGGAACCCGGAGCTGATGGGCAACATCGGCGCGGTCATCGGGGATGAGGCGAGAGTGTATTACCAGAAGGACCCCGCGCTCAACGGGCTCACGATTTGGGCGCCAACGGTCGATATGGAGCGGGATCCGCGCTGGGGGCGCACGGAGGAAGCGTACGGCGAGGACCCTTATTTGACAGGGCGGCTCAGTACGGCACTGGTGAAGGGAATGCAAGGGGCAGACTCGTTTTATTTAAAAACGGCCGCAACGCTCAAGCATTTCCTTGGCAACAATAATGAAGTCGACCGGGGCCAGTGCTCGGCGAGCATTGACCCGCGCAATATGCGGGAATATTATTTAAAAGCGTTTGAGCCTGCCTTCTGCGAAGGCCGCGCCCAATCGATGATGACCGCCTACAATTCGGTAAACGGCACGCCGTGCAACTTGAACCCGGATATCAGTCAGGTCGTGAAAGAAGAGTGGGGGATGGACGGCTTTGTCGTCAGCGACGCAGGGGATGTGCTAGGGACCGTTAAAGATCATCGGTATGTCCATTCTTATGCCGAAGCCGTCGCCAAGTCGATCCGAAGCGGCATCGACAGCATTACGGACGAACAGGCTATCTCGTTGCGTGCGCTGCACGACGCGCTGGAGCAAGGCATGCTTGAGGAGGCGGACTTAGACAAAGCGCTGCACAATACATTCCGGGTACGCATCCGGCTTGGAGAGTTTGACGGGCAGCGCAATCCGTATGCGAATATACCGGAAACAAAGCTGTGCTCGGCTGAGCATGCGTCCGTAGCGCTCCAAGCGGCGCGGGAATCGGTCGTGCTGCTGAAAAATGATGGCGCTTTGCCCTTGCATAAGGAGCAGCTTGGCAAGGTAGCCGTGCTGGGGCCGCTTGCCTCAAGCGTTTACACGGATTGGTACAGCGGCACGCCGCCTTATCATATTTCGCCGTTGCAAGGGCTGCGGGATAAGCTGGGCAGCGGCAAGGTTGCTTATCGCGACGGAGCGGACCGCATCCGGCTTCGCAGCGCTGCTACCGGCTTATATGTCGCGATCAACCGGGAAAAGGGCGGTCAATTGGAGGCCGCTGTCGCAGATCCCAATGCGGCGGAAATATTTGCGCATACTGACTGGGGCTGGGGAAGCACAACCTTAAAAGCGGTAAGCAACGAGCGATTCGTTACAGAAACAGACAACGTATTATTTGCTTCTGCGGCGGAAGCACGCGGCTGGTTTGTTAAAGAATCCTTTAGCGTGAATACGTTCTCAGACGGTACGGTTGCTCTGAAGTCGTGGAATGGACGGCTCATTGCGGTCGATGCGCACTCCAGGCTGATCGTCCGGGAGGAGCATTCATTTGAGTCTGAAGGGGACGACCTGTTTATTATCGAGGTCGCTGAGTACGGACTTCATCAAGCGGTCGAAGCGGCGGGAGGCTCCGATGCGGCCATCGTGTTTGTCGGGAATTGTCCATTCATTAACGGCAAAGAATGCGTCGATCGCCAAGATATCGTTCTCCCTCCGGAGCAGGAGGCGCTTGTGCGCGCCGTTGTCAGAGCAAATGCCAATACAATCGTTGTAATTGTAGGCAGCTATCCATTTGCCGTAACATGGCCGGACGAGTATGCCCCCGCGATCGTATACACATCGCATGGCGGCCAGGAACTGGGAAGGGCGATCTCGGACGTTCTGCTGGGAGACTACAACCCTGCAGGCCGATTGAGTATGACTTGGTACCGGTCCGTCGACCAACTGCCTGACTTTATGGATTACGACATCATAAAGAGTGGACGAACGTATCAATATTTTGAGGGCAGAGCGCTTTATCCGTTCGGTCACGGCTTGAGTTATACGCAATTTTCGTATACCGATCTGAAAGTAAATCACGACCGGACCGATTTGCGAGGCCAGCTGCTCATTTCTGTGAACGTTGAAAATACGGGCAGCCGCGCCGGTGAAGAAGTGGTTCAACTATATGTGCGAGCGAACCGCTCCAGAGTGAAGAGGCCGCTCAAAAAGCTTATAGGTTTTCGCCGCATCCCGCTGTCTGCCGGACAAAAGGAAACCGTGACCTTCCGGCTGCCGGTAGAAGATCTGGCTTTCTGGGATGTGACGCGTGAGAAATATTGCGTGGAAGACGGCTTGTACACCATTATGGTCGGCGGCTCATCAGAAGCGATAGCCGGTGAGACGGTCGTCAAGGTGGATGGCGAGACCATTCCGCCAAGAAGGTTAGCCGAGCCTGTAAGAGCCGTGTTGTATGACGATTACGAGAAGATCAGGATAGATGAATGCAATGAAGGCGGCAACTGTGTATACAGCGAGAGCGGTAAGGGGTGGATTGCTTTTCGAAATGTGGAATTTGCTGAATTTGCCGAAAAAGCGGCGGCGTTTACGGCCAGAGTCGCCAATCCCGGACCTGAAGCGGCAATCGAAATCCGGCTGGATACGCCGGATGGACCGCTGCTTGGGACATGCCAAGTCCCTCCGACCGGAGGCACACAGGCGTGGACTACCGTAACTTGCGATGTCGGTGTTTTATCCGGTTATTTGAATGTCGTGTTTGTATTGCTAGGCGAGCTGAGGCTGAAGACGGTTCGCATACTTGAATCAGTGCTTTTAAATAAATAAAAGCTGCAAGACCATTGAACTGTGCCTTTATTGTTAGACACCATCTAACAATGAAAGTGCAGTTTTTTTATGGCTAAATTAACGGCACAAGAAAAAATACAATCGGTTAAGAAGTGCCTTGAAGGAAAGGAAGGACAACGATCCGTAGCGAGGAATTTCGGCGTCACATTGGGAATATTTCCTGTCCGCGAAGCAACTGCGATCTCCAATTTTACAAAAGCAGCCAGGAAAATACCGTTCCATCTCTTTAATTTATGATACAATATGTGCATGAAAGTACGCAGAGGCCAACCACTGAAATCATTTTTTTGTAATCGGTTACAGCTATTTTAAAGATTCAAGCCTATTTTAAACAAAAGGAGTTGGAAAGTGATGAGCGCAACTTTCCGCTTTGGCGAAGTCGGCAGACTTCCTTTGCCCGGCGACAATGTCGCTATCGCCATCCGCCAGCTGGACGCGGGTACAGTCATTGATTATGAAGATCAGCTATTGACATTGGATCATACCGTAATGGAAGGGCATCGTTTTGCAGTGAAGGAGATTGCGCCCGGCGAAGCGCTGCTCTCGTGGGAATTGCCCTTTGGTGTAGCGTTGCAGCCGATTCAGCCCGGCAGTTATGTGATCAACAAAGCTGTGCTTGAAGCGTTAAGTGTACGTTCGCTCAAATTTGCGCTGCCGGCAGCGCCTAATTTTGCCGATCAGCTTCAGCCGTACGTGCTCGACGAGGCGAATTTTCAACCCGCTCCCGTTATGCCTGCTTACGAGGATACGCGTACTTTTATGGGGTACCGGCGCTGTCCAGCCCGCGGCGTAGGCACGCGCAACATGATTGTTCTGCTGGGTACCACCTCCCGCACGGGCAGCTACGTTAAACAGCTTGCGGCCAGACTGCAAGGTGATCTGGAGAGCTACCCTCATGTAGAAGGCATCGTTCCTGCGGCTCATACCGAAGGCGGAACGGAACAGCTGAACAATCTCGACCTTTTGCTGCGCACCTTGGCCGGATTTATCGTCAATCCGAACGTTGGAGCGGTGCTGATCGTAGATTATGGCATCGAAGCCGTGACCAACCGGATGGTAGAAGACTATATGCGCGAGCACAATTACCCGATCGATGACGTGATCCATCGGTTTTTGACCGTTGACGGCGGTTTTCATGACAATCTGGCTGCCGGGGAAGCGATCGTGCGTGCCTGGCTGCAGGCGGTCAACGCGATGGAGCGGACTCCCGAATCGATTAGCCATTTAAAAATCGGCCTGCAATGTGGCGGTTCGGACGCCTTCTCCGGCATTTCCGCCAATCCGCTGCTGGGGTGGATCTCTCAGGAACTGATCCGTTACGGCGGGGCGGCCAGTCTGGCTGAAACCGATGAGCTGATCGGTGCGGAACCTTATGTGCTGCAAAAGGTGCGGGATGTGGAAACGGCTCGCAAATTTTTGCAGCTGGTCGAGCGGTTTAAGGAACGCACCTCCTGGCACGGCGCCAATGCGGAAGGAAACCCTTCCGGCGGCAATAAGTACCGCGGTCTGTATAACATTTATTTGAAATCCATTGGAGCCGCCCGCAAGAAGGATCCGGTGACCCGCCTAGACTATGCAATTGAATACGGTGAGTTGATGCCGGACTCTGGTTACTACTTTATGGATAGTCCCGGCAATGATCTGGAGAGTATCGCCGGGCAAGTAGCCTCGGGCTGCAATCTCATTTTCTTTACGACGGGCAACGGCTCGATAACGAACTTCCCGTTTGTGCCTACAATCAAGGTTGTGACAACAACGCAGCGCTTCCAGCTGCTTTCGAACGATATGGACATCAACGCCGGTCAATACTTAGAGGGCGTGTCCATGGACGAGCTGGGCAAGGATGCTTTCGAGTATTTCTTGCAGATTGCCTCCGGCCAGCTTAGTGTGGGCGAGAAGGCAGGACATTCGCAGGTGCAAATTTGGCGCAATTGGCAGCAAACGGACGCAAGCCGCTTGGAGGAGCTGCTTCATGTGGTTTTGCCGGGAGGAGAGCCGATTCCGGTTCAAACGGATGAAGCGGCTGCCACCAATCCGATTCGCTTCACATTTTATCGTGATCGTGATCACCTGGCCAGCGACCAGATCGGACTGCTTCTGCCAACGAGCCTTTGCGCCGGACAGGTGGCAAATATGATCGCAAGACGGCTGAACAAGCAGGAGCTGGGGCGTACCGAGCAGCTTTCGCGATTTGTTGCGCTCGCTCACACGGAAGGCTGCGGCAACTCGGCGGGTCAGCCGGAGGAGCTTTACGCGCGGACGATGATCGGTTATATTACGCATCCGCTGGTGAAAACTTGCCTGCTGCTGGAGCACGGCTGCGAGAAAACGCATAACGACTTCATGCGGCATCAGATGGACGAAATGGGAGTTGACCCAAGCCGACTCGGCTTTGCCAGCATTCAGCTTGACGGCGGGATCGACAAGGTCACTCAGAAGGTGGAAGCTTGGTTTGCCGCGCAATTGGCCGCGGCAGGCGCCGCCGCAAAGGAGACCGCCGGCCTGGAAGCATTGCGTATCGGCATTTTGAGCGACGGTCCTGTTGCAGATGAGGCGGGCGAACAGCTGGCGGTGCTGACCAAAATGGTTGTGGGCGCAGGCGGTACCGTCGTTGTCCCCGAGAACAGCAGCTTGCTTGCGACGCCTGCGTACCGTGGGAATGTGTTGACCACATCGGAATGCAAGCCGTCCATCGCTTATGGCGAGCATGCCCGTCAATCGGGCTTTCACATTATGGAGACGCCGACCGAACATTGGGTGGAGACGGTCACAGGTTTGGCCGCTACGGGTGTAGAGTTGATGATCGCGCTGGTGGGATGCCGCCCGATGCAGACACATCCGTTTGTGCCGATGCTGCAGGTAACGTCGGGGCTGGAGATGCAGCAAACGTACGCGGGCGATATGGATTTGCTGCTGGCCGGGGACTCCTCCGTTTGGACGGAGCAAATTTTGGAGAAGTGCAAGATGGTCATCGAGCATAATTATACGCCGCGGTTGTACCAGCAAGGCAATGTCGACTTTCAATTAACACGTGGTTTGCTGGGCGTTTCGCTGTAGTGTGCCGCGGCGGATTTTTAATTCTAACCACATTCTGAAACAACAAAAACGGAGCCTTGCGAGTTTTGGGGCTCCGTTTTCTAATGGGACAAAGTTGTAGACGGAGAAAATATAATAATAGGCTGGGGAAAAGAATATGAAATTTTATATAGCGTCTAGTCTGAAAAATATGAGAAATGTTCGGCAAGTGGCAGAAAGTTTGAAAGCTTGTGGTTTTCAACATACATACGACTGGACAACGCATTCAAAAGTAGACTCCATCGGAAAACTTCGTGAGATTGGCCAAGAAGAAGTATCCGGGGTGATGAATGCAGATGTTGTAATAATCATGTTTCCAGCAGGAAAAGGATGCCATGTTGAGTTAGGAATCGCTCTGGGGGCTGGAAAGAAAATATATTTACACTCAACAACCAATGAACTAAACGAACTCGAAAACACATGTACTTTTTATCATGTTGATGCAGTCGAACAACGGATGGGCTCAATAGATGACTTAATAAATTCGGTATGCCTCGAATACCTGTATAAATACAATGAAAGGATATGAACTGAACAATATGACTGATGAATTGGTAGAATGCTGGACATCCGAAATAGTACTTCATATTAAGGAGCGTTTCGGACTATCCGTGAGAGAATTAGCGCCAATTGATATGGGCTGGCTCAATCTGAAATGGAAAATGGAGACGGATCACGGACCCTTGTTTGTAAAATATTATCATCCGGATAGGTATAAGCTCCATGTACGTCCTGAGAGAAGGAAAGCAGTAGAAAGGACGCTGCAATTGCAGCATGAGCTGAGCAAAGCCGAAATACCATGTCCGAGTGTGTACTCCTACAACGGGCAATATATTCAGGAAACTCCGTCCGGGTTGTTTTATGCAGTGCTGGACTGGGTTGATGGGTATACCGCTCAAGCCGGGACCTTGAAAACGGCTCAAATGTTTGAATTAGGTGCGGCAACGGGAAAAATGCATAAGTGGCTGCAAAATGTCCCTCTGTTGGACAAACCCGCTTGGAGGCCGCTTAAAGATGTCTATCTGCAAGAATGGCAGGCAAATTGGAACAAGGCGCAAGAAGTAGGAGATCACATTGTGATGAGTTGGCTAGATCGGTCACATTCGATTGTTGAATCAATGGATTTTGGTATTTTTGAATCATGTCAACCGGGATGGCTGCACTGGGATTTGTGGGTGGATAACATTTTACTGAATGAGCAGGGATTATCCGGTATTGTTGATTTTGACCGAATGGCCGTGGTTTACCAGGAAGTTGACGTGGCCCGGGCAGTCTTAACTGGCGCCTTGCGAGACGGCCAGATTCAAATCGAGGCTACTCGAGCATTGATGGATGGTTACCGAGGATACTCGGGAGCCTCAAACGGCGCACTCTCCCGAGCGATGAAAATGCTTTATTTGATCGAATCGATTTGGTGGCTCCGTACAGAGGTCCGTGAAAAGAGTGAACTACGCGGATTGCTGGGCAGGTTTGTTGAAGAAATGCATTGGATTGAAAATAACTGGGCCACATTATCTGAGCAATTGGATGCAATCTAATGAGATTGCGATAACGGGATACATTGGAGTGGAGTCGCCATATGGCGGCTCCATTTTCTTTATTGAAGTGATTTTTCTTTCATTTTTCTACTTGATTCGGGAAAGGGCTGAACTTTGATTTACTAGGAGAGTATCGAATTAATCCGAAGATTATGGTAAAATATAGAATAATTGTATGAGAGAGGAGGGTTATCGCGAGTACTAGGAATTGAACAACTAGTAAGGTTACTTATAAGTTTGATACGAGATTATTCCAGCAATATAGTGAAGCTTTTACTACTGATAGGGCGGACAATGCATTCTGTGGTCAAGGATTCGTACAAGGAGGAGAAACCATGTTTTTGCAAAAAGGCCGCAGTATACTAAGCGTGGTCCTTGTTTTTGTGCTGTTGTTCAGCATACTGACGCCAGCAATGGCATCGGAAGCCGCTGCAGCTGAATTCGAGGATATCCATGATTCATACGCCCAAAAAGAAATTCAAAGCTTGGTTGACACCGGAGTTATCAGCGGCTATGAGGACGGTTCTTTCCAGCCTAATAAAGCGATGAGCCGCGCCGAATTGGCCAAAATCATCGCATTGTCTCTTGGCTTAAAGGAGAATGCAGAAAAAGGGTCTGTTTTTAATGATGTGGATAGGGATGGCTGGTACAACGGTTTTGTTGGTGCATTGGTTGAAACGGGGATTACACAAGGCACTTCGGAGACAACTTTTGCCCCTGATGCCAAGGTAACAAGAGAAGAGTTGGTCGTATTTTTTATTCGTGCTATGGGCTTGGAAGAAACGGCAGGAAAGCTGCCGGTCGTTGCTCAGCTTTCAGACTTCAATGAAGTTTCAAGTTGGGCACAAGCTCCGTTATCGCTTGCCTTCAAGATTGGCTTCGTGAACGGTATTGAAAACGCTGACGGATCTTTGCGGTTCAGTCCCCGAAATCATGCGGAAAGACAAGCTTTAGCCCGTTTGGCTTACGAGTTCAAAACAAACAAAGCGAAATACATAGATAAGGCCAAAGAGCTTGTCCATAGTGCAGAATTTGCCGTTAGCTCCGTAAATGCGGTAAACAACAGCACGATTGAAGTAACCTTTAATCGGGAAATACTTGCATTTGATGCGACGGATTTCACCTTTGATAATGGTCTAAGCATCCTGAAAGTCGAACTGAAGTCAGATAGCAAATCTGTCATCGTGCTTACTACTTCGGCTCAAACGGAAGGGACGGTGTACAAGCTCAGCTACAAAGGAAAAGATACCGGTAAAATGTTCACTGGCCTTGCGGCAGCGAGTTTTGGTGGAGGTGGCGGTGGAGGTGGTGGTAGTGGAACAATTACCAACGACAACCCCGCAAAGTCCGATCTGGATAAGTTAAATAGCGGGGGTACATATGATTCGCTTACGATTACAGCGTCAGGAACTGCAGGTCCGTCTGATGGGACGGGGAAAACGATCGTTACGGGTACACTTACGCTGAACCCCGGCGCGAGCGGCGAGATCACGCTTCAAAACGTCGTTGCCGCCAATATCGTCGTTGCTTCTGGCAGCCCCAACTCTATTAAATTGGCTAATACGATGATTACAACATTAAGAGTGGCAGCGGCAAATCAACCGAATCCGGTTCGTATTGAATCCCTCGCCGGTTCAGAGGTAACGAATACCGATATTCAATCGAAAGTGATTATGGAGTCCACCGCCGGAAGCCTTGGAATGATTAAAATCGGCTCGGGCGCACAAGGGCAAGAAATTGAATTAAGGGGCACCATCAAAGGCGACGTTACCGTAGAAGGACAAGGTGCGACAATCAAACTTGCACCTCCAAAAGACGGGGGTACGACGTCTGTGGCCAATTTAAATGTCGGCACCAATGCAACCATTGCGATGAATGCAGGGGTTTCATTGGACCAAGTAACCATCACCGGTTCAAACACGAATATTGCATTAGCAGGAGAGGGAGAAATCCGCTCGGTCACGGTTTCCAGCGAAGCTGAAGGCGCGACATTAAATCTTGCGAGCACTCATATTTCGTCTATTCATTTGAATGCGAACATTAAATTGGAAGGTACTGTTGATGTAATCGGCACAGTTCAGTTAACAGCAGCGCCCGGCATTGTCGTGGAGGTTTCAGCAGATGTGGTTAATACACTGAAAGACCATGCCATTTCCGCCATTGCTGCAATTGGCGACTTCAATGCCTATTCGGCAGAAATCGATGCCCGCATCATGGAAGCTGAAACGTTAGCGAACAACGCAATCCTGCTCGGAGTAGCGGAAGCGGATATTCCGGATTATTCCACAAAGCTGTTTGAGGTCAAAAGAAAAATGACCGGTTTCACTTTGGATGCAGCTAATACTGACCTTAAAATTGTTTTTGCCGGAAATGATTCGGTAAATGCCGTTACGGAAAATATAACACTTCCGATAGTCGACGCAATAAGAGGGGTGAGCATTAGCTGGAAAAGCTCGAACTCATCCGTCGTCAGCAGCGGCGGAATTGTGACACGGCCAGCCTTTGGCGAAGCGAATGCGCAAGTTGATCTGACTGCCCGATTGTCGAAAAATGGTCAAGAGCGGGAAGTTGTGTTTTCCATTATTGTATTGGCTCAAAGTGTGCCGACTGATCCGACAGCGCCGACCTTGGTTTCGTTGACCATCGAGCCAAACGGTGTCATCAACTTAACGGCGAGTGGTGCGATTCAGCAATTGATCGTCATGGCCAATTATTCAAACGGTACTGTTGTTCCCGTAACGAATATCGCCAACTATACCAGCGGTCTCCCGGCTGTAGCTACGGTAAGCAAAGAAGGCATCGTGACGGCAGCGGCTAACGGTACTGCTGTTATTGCGGTTAGTTACGGTGGAAAAACGGCAAGCGTCACCGTAATTGTAGATATAGCGGCGCTGACACTGCGGGGGATAGCAGGCGATAGTCAGGTATCCTTATTATGGAGTCCTTTGGGAACAAACGTAACCTACCAGGTGTACGGCTCCACGGTTAGCGGATCATACACGTCAATGCCTGCATCGGTAACAAGTATAACCTACACGGCATCCCGTTTGAATAACGGTACTCCATATTATTTTATTGTGAAGGCCGTTAAAGATGGCATGATCTTAACTTCCAATGAAGTGAGCGTAACACCGTCAGCGGATGCGGTGCAGAAAACCGCGACACCTAAAGTCAACGGAAGCGTGTATCCGAACGGATTCGTGCTTACGGGAACGACGGAACCAAGGTTGAACGATGTGCCGTCCAGTGTTACTTTGTCCAAACAAGACGGTACCATTATAACCGGAAACGGTGTAGGACCGGATGGTTCGTTTCGTATGATGTGGCTTTATAGCGATTCCCCAAATGTAACGCTTTCGGCGGGCGAAGAACTGCTATTAACAGCTCAGGTATATGGCCAGGCAAAAAGCGATCCGGTAAAGATTGTTGTGCAGAATACCAACGGTCAAACGGCAATGCCGACGGTGAGCGGTATTGTCTATGAAACGGGTAACAGCGGCTACGCGGAGCCTGAGGCGTATGTTATCTTAAAGGGATTAAGCGGATATTCCTTAACGGCCCGAGCCGAAGTGGGGGATGGGGAAAACAACGGATTCTACTTTTTCCATACATCGGAAGGACTTAAAGCGGGGGATCAAGTGACGTTAACCGCTGTATTGCTCGGAAAAGCGACAAGCGACCCTGTTACGGTCACCGTACAACCCTCGGAGAAAACGATGGTGCCCACATTTACGGGATATGTATACCCCAACGGAGCACAGATTAACGGGAAATCAGAGCCACGATCCGTGTATTTGCCAACTTTGATAACTTTATCTAAACAAAACGGAACGATTGTAGCGATGAGCGGTACGGGTTCGGATGGACTGTTTACTATTAACGATATCTATCCGAATGTTACGCTTTTGGCAGGTGAAGAACTGCTGCTTACAGCGGAAGCGTTTGGCAAGAAGAAAAGCGATCCTGTCAAAATAATCGTTCAGGCCACTTCCGGACGAACTGCTCCGGTTATGACGGACATTGTGAATGATACCTTGATTAGCGGGTGGGCTCAATTTGGTTCCCTGGTCAGGATCAAGTCGAATACGTCCGGTGGGGACGGGAACGATATATGGGTTCGCGCTTCAATGCAGGACGGCTATTTTAGCTTATCCTATTTGCAATCCGGTATATTTAATGCGGGGGATCAACTGACGATTACCGCTACATTGATCGGTCAGGAAACAAGCGACCCGATTCACGTAACCGTACAATCAGCACCGAAAACCGACACTCCCAGCTTTACAGGAAACGTATATCCCAATGCGCTCATCATCCAGGGAAAAGCTGAAGAAGGCGCTTTTGAAAAATGGACAAAAGTTACATTATCTAAACAAGATGGGACTTATTTGTACGGAATAGGCGTATCTTCAGCAGATGGCGCTTTTTACGCAAAAGATTTGTTTACTAATCCAGATGTGAGCGTTGTTGCCGGTGAAGAACTTCTAATGACAGCACAAGCTTATGGCAAGAAAACAAGTGATCCTGTCAAAATAATCGTACAGGAGGCTGCCAGCCAAACGGCAGCACCTCGAACAGAAACCGTCTCGGAAGCGATAATCAGCGGGAGTGCGGAACCCGGCGCTATCATTACTATAAAGAAAGGTTCGAGCAAATACGTTACCTGGATGTCCTGGACAAATGATGACGGTACCTTCAGCGCAGATATGCTGCTGACAGGCTTATTTAATGCAGGAGATCAAGTGACGATTACGGCTACTGTGATGGGAAAAGCAACAAGCGTTCCAGTTATTTCCATTGTGCAGGCATCGCCGAAAACTGCAATGCCGGTCGTTAACGGAAATGTATACCCCAACGGATTTACTCTTAATGGATCTGTTGATTCGGGATCAAGGAATACCGATATTACTTTGACTAAGCAGGATGGAACGTTTATAGGTTCGTATAGCATAGCATCGGACAGCACTTTTTCTGCAAAGCAGGTGGTATGGTCTTATGTAACGTTGACCGTCGGAGAAGAAATATGGGTGATGGCCCAAGCGTATGGCAAGAAA
Source organism: Paenibacillus thalictri (assembly GCF_004307995.1). Taxonomy (GTDB): domain Bacteria; phylum Bacillota; class Bacilli; order Paenibacillales; family NBRC-103111; genus Paenibacillus_AF; species Paenibacillus_AF thalictri. The sequence continues at coordinate 40,677 of NZ_SIRE01000047.1, forward strand.
AAAAGCGATCCGGTCAAAATGACTGTGCAAGCGACATCCGGTCAAACGGCCGTACCTACATTTAACGATAATGTGATTGGAACCAATCGGTTCAGTGGTCATGCAGAACCTGGTGCTATCATCACGCTGAAAAGTGATACGAGGGGATATTACAATACAACTATTGCCTCACCGGATGGGAGTTATTCCATTTATTGGCCAACGGAATTAAATAAAGCCGGGGATCAGCTATCATTATCCGCAACGACGATTGGAAAAGCGACCAGTGATACGGTACACATTACGCTTGTTGCTTCCCCGTAATCAGTCAAGGCGTTATGAAAAAGAGCGGTTAATCGGTTCACACCGATAGCCGCTTTATTTTTATCCGATTCCGTCCAAGCAGCCCGCCGAGCGGCTGACGGATGCGATCAGCGGTGCAAAGTTGCAAAAGAGCTAGGCGACACTATGGTCACAAATGTATGCAATAAGGCATTCATGTTAAGTTATTTTTAAGGCAGTCGAGATCATTGTAACCGGAACTCACCGTTTGGTATACTGTATACACCAGTCTTCGTTAAGAAATGCTATTAATTGATAATCATTAAACAATAAACTACATTGGAAGATACATGAGATGAATAATATTACGTTTAAGGCGTTAGCCATCGCTGTTGAAATTGATTTAAATAAAATTGCTATTCATTGCGGAATTCCTAAGAAATATACTTGGGAACAACCCTTGATTATTAGAAACAATATTCTCAACTCGATCTATCAAACTCCTGCTGTGGATGATTTTCAGCAAGTGATGGTATTTTCTTTCGGCAGCGTTGTATTTGTGAATCACGAAAATATGGGCCAAATAGAAACCTTTTTGAAATTTCTCCAAAATTTCGAGCACGATATCAACTTGCAGCAAGCAGATCATTACAGAGATGACTACAATCTGCAAATTGCAGCTGTGGAAGGAATGGAATTAACGGATGAGTATGTCGTTGTAGCCGAATACGAGCACTTTTTGCCAGAGTTGATCTCAACGATCCTCGCCAAATCGGTGGCGCTTGAGAAATCGGAAGAGCAGTTAAGTAAAATCCAAGATCATTTGGAACTGATGATAGAAAGACTCGAAAAAGGAAAGCTGCGAGTCAGTAATAAGGAATTAGCCAAAACAACGGCTAGAATTCTCCGTCACGAATTTAACACGCTTGCTTATATCATGATTTTGGATAAACCGGAGATCACCTGGACGCACAGTTCGGCAAGCGAGTTTTACGATGCGATGATGAATTTTTTTGAATTAAACGATCGCTATAAAATTTTGAAAAGCAAAACCGACACTTTGTATCACGTCACAGAAGGTTTCTCGGATATCAGTCATTTTAATAGGGGCTTATTCGTTGAATGGATCATTGTGATCCTTATCGTTATTGAGGTAGTTATCACTATTCTTCAAATATGCGGATTAATTCCTTCTCATTAACTGACACTTTATGAATAAGAGGTCCAAACCTCTCGTTATTAATTCACTTAGCGGTTGTCACCCGGTTTGCGGCAGGTAAGGTGTTGCGTGATTTCAACAAACAATAAAGATTGCCGGAGAGCAATCCGATAAAAAGGTACATTAATCCTCCGAAGCACCCGTAAACAGTAATTCCCACGAGTGCGGAGATTACGCCGAAGACGATTTGATCCTTAACTTTACCCGGTGAAGTAGGCGGATCGGTCAGCATCAACATGGCGAAAAACAGAGTCATATTGATGAAAGGGGACCTAAGCGCGTCGGCGGCATCACCAATATGGAGTAAACCCATGAACAGCAATAAAACGAAGTAGGTCCCCAGAAAAGAGAAGACTTGAGGGAATTTGCCTACCCGATTCGTTACCGCGAATCCCCCTATCAATAGGAATAGGACGGTCCAGGCGGGAAGATCTCCGAAAGCCCCCCACCAGCTTTGAGCGCTCTTAAACAACGGGATGGATAATAGCAATCCGAAAGCGGCCGGGTTAAACACCGGTCTTTTTTTGCTGGTAAATATATATTTGGACAAAATCGCCAGCGCGGATGTGGCGGCTACAACATACCATGAACTTGTTGTGCTCAAAATTAGCGCGACGATCAGTCCGGTGATTACCGGACCGTCCCATAAAGTTCGTTTTCTTTTGCCCATACTTGAAAAAAGAATATCCGCTGCCAGACAGACGAATACGGCGATGGCGGCTTCATAAATGCCTTTCATGTCTCGTGATTCGATGGAGGCGATCACAAGAAAAGCCGAAAGGGTAAATCCAACATATGCTTTTGGCGTTTTAACCCATTGCTTTATAGTCACCTGATATCTCTCCAACTCTAATGATGTCTATATAACTTGAATTAAAGAAGTTCCACAATTTTATCGGACTCCATGCGGACGCAGAGACGGTCAATTATGGCTTGAGGATTCTTCATAATTGATTCCATAAAGGAACGAACATTGTTACGTATTTCTGCTACCGTGTGGTAAAAGACATTATTAACGACATCGCCTTTGAGCCACTTCCAGAGCCCTTCCACAATATTGAGCTGCGGGCTGTAAGGTGGAAGGAAGACGAATGTGAGGCGCTTGTTTTCGTTCATGAACGGCTCAAGTAACTTGGCGTGATGAATCCGAGCATTGTCCAGCACCATCGTAATGTTACCTGAAGGATAAGCTTCCAGCACCCGATTCAAGAAATTCAGAAACGTGTCTGCTGTATACTCTACGTCTTCATGCCAAACTATTTTTCCATTGCAATAGTCAACGGATGAAAGCAACTTCACGCCGCGATGCTTGCCCGTTGTCCGAACGATACGTTGCTTGCCTTTCTCAAACCACGTTCGTTGCAGCGCTTGATAATCACGGATCATGCTTTCATCTTCAAACAAAAG
>NZ_SIRE01000048.1 GCF_004307995.1 Paenibacillus thalictri
TCGGAAGAACCGTCATCAGCTTAAAGTGAGAACTTAAAACTCTTCATTCCGTAAGCTTGATTTTTAGCTTGCCGGGTATGTCTTTGTCTTTTTTCTACCTGGTACTTTGTTACGACCATGCTACCAAGTAAAACCACGTTAATGTAACTGTCGTGCATCGCGTTATTTTCCCATCAAGAGCTTTCCTGCGGAAAGCTCACTTCGTAAGCATTGGCTAAGAGCTTCCGCAGGAAAGCTCACTTCGTAAGCATTGGCTAATGGCTTTACGGAAAGATCAGCTCGATTGAGAATACATTGTCCATCCAAGCGACCTGTTCCGCCGCGGCCATTAATTCCTTAAACTGTAATTCTTCTTCGGATTCGATGAACAGCGAAACGACGACCTTTCCGGGAAAGCCGGCTTCCGCCGGCTCGTAGAAAGGACGCATTTTAACGCTGCCGATAGTAATTCCATTGCTGCTAAAAATTGAAGAAATCGTCTCCATTCCATCCGGTTGCTCGATCATTTTTAATTTCACAATAAGGCGGAGGTCGCGTTGAAAGCCCCAGAAGGAGAGTTGGGCACTGGCGTGCGAACCGCCGTTTCCGATCCCTCTCCATTCGAGGCCGGCCGCTCCGCTCAGCACGACCAGAATCAGCCGCGCCAGGGCGCGCAAATAGATCGCATCGGTTGGAACGAGATGCATAATGCCATCACCGCTTCCGTGTTCCGTCGTTATTTGCCGGTTGCCCTTGTTCAGGGCTGGTTAAAAGGCAGCAGCTGCCGGTCCGCTTCTTCCTGCGCTTGGCGCAGCGCCTCTTGGGGCGAAAGTTTGCCGGTCAGCACGGCCTGCACGCCGTCGTTCAGCGCTTTGGTTACTTTGTCGTTATTATGCGTCGACAATTCCGCTTCCGCATACTGCAGCTGATCACGCGCCACGAGAGCGGCGGGAAACTGTCTGACATAGGTCTTCAGCCGCTCCGTTTCGTATGACGATTTACGGACGGCAACATAGCCGGTATCGATACTCCATTGGGCGATGCGGTCGGTGTCCGTCATCCACTTGACGAATTTCCAGGCGGCTTCTTGATTTTTCTCTCCGGTCCCTTTGAAAATAAATAAGTTCCCGCCGCCGGTGGGCGTTCCGAACTGTTTGCCGCCCGGGAGAAAACTGACGCCAAACGGGAAAGAGGCGTTGTTTTTGACGTTCGTCAAATTGCCTGTCGTATGGTACATCATCGCCGTCTTGCCTTGAAGGAAATCGCCCAGAACATTTTCCCATTCCAGAATGCCCGGCGGCATGGCTTTGTATTTCCCCGCCAGTTCGCGCCAAAATTGCAGCGCTTCCACATTGTCCGACGTGTTGAAAAACACTTTTTTGCCATCGGGAGAAATCAGATTTTTCCCGTTTTGAATCGCAAACACCTGGAACATCCAGGTGGAGATGTTGGGGGCGGAGGAAGGCACCTCGATGCCCCATCTGCCGGAGCGGGTCAGTTTCTGCGCAAAAGCCGCCAGCTCGGACCAATTCGCGGGCGGATGCTCCGGGTCGAGGCCCGCTTGTTTAAACGCTTGCTTGTTGTAATACAGTACGGCCGTGCTCCGCTGAAACGGCAGGCTGTACATATGGCCGCCGGTTTGCGAATTGGCCAAGAAGGCCGGATAGAAGTCGGCCAGAAACGCCGTTGCGCCTTCCTTGCCGATAAATGCATCCAGCGGCATAATCGCATCCATATCCAGCAGGCTGTACATATCGGTCGTCTGCAGCACAGCGACGTCCGGAGGGTTTTTGCCCTGAACGGCTGCCTGCACTTTGACCTTCGTATCGTCGTAGCTGCCGGTGTATACGGGTTTTACTCGAATGTCGGGGTATTCCTTCATAAATTGCTCGGCCATGCCCTCGATCGTCGGTGTGAGCGGTCCGCCGACATGCACCGGGTAATAAAAGCTCAACTCCACCCGTTCGCTGCCTAAGGGCTGCGGCTCTCGGAGGGGACTTTCGTTATAGGCTCCGCAGGCTGCCGTTGTCAGCAGCCCGGCTGTTGCGATACATGCAATTGCATTACGTCGATTCCGTTTCATTCCCATCGTCACCCCATGGTGGTGCGTACGTATATTTTATGGCAATCGGTTCCTATTATAAACGACCCGGCGTTAAGATATAGTTCGAAATATTAAGGTATGATAAACTAATGAGACGATTTTAGGTGCGAGGCAGGTGATAACGATGGCCCCGTCTATGCAAAATGGGATGGCGCTGAGCCGGATGGGCTTGCGTTCCAAGATTGTGATCATTTTTTTGCTGCTGATCGCTGTGCCTCTTGCGGTGCTCGGCACATTTGCTTATATTGACTTTTCCCATATGGTGGAACGGAAAACGGTGAATTATACGGAGCAAATCGTCAGCCAAATTAATCGTTCGCTGGATCAAACGTTTCGCGAGGAAATGCAGAAGATTTCGCTGCTGCCGCTGTACAACCGCGAGGTGCTGGACATTTTGGAGAAATACAGCGGTCCCGATAAGGGGAATACCCTACCTACGCTGGCGGAAAAAAACATCATGTTCCACGATATAGCCGGCTCCACCTATTATCGGCCGGAAGTGCGGGGCATCCAGATTATTGCCAACAACGGATATATTTTTACAAACATGGATCCGTTTCTCGTCAAACCGTTTATCGAGCCGCAACGCGAGCCTTGGTACGAGCAGGTGGTGAAGGCGGACGGAAGCTGGGTTATGGTGCCGCAGCACAAACCCGACTATTTGTTGAAGGAAGCTGCGCCGGCTAAGTATATTTCGGCCGCCCGGCTGATTCGCGAGCCGGGGTCGACGCAGGTGGTCGGGATGATTAAAATCGACTTCAAACTCGACATCTTCGAGCAGATCTCGGCCAAATTCCAGTATGGCGAAATCGGCAGCCTGTTGGTGCTGAATGAGAACAACGAACTGTTCTACGAACAAAACAACGAAACCGGAGGAGAATCGGTCCGGCAGGCGCTGCTGAAGGCGGAGTTGCCGAGCGGCAGCGGCACGCTGCAGTTGGATCTGGGCGGGAAACCGCATCTGGTCATCGTCGATTATTCCGCTTACTCCGGGCTTAAGGTCATCAGCGTCATACCGCAGCAGTCGCTCCATCTGGAAACGGCGGGCTTGCGCGGGTTCATTGTGCTGATTTTTATCGTTTGCCTTGCCGCGGCGGGAGGCTTGGCGGTGTTTTACTCCTATAGACTGAGCAGTCCTTTAATGACGTTAAAGGATAAGATGCAGCTCGTCGAGCAGGGTCATTTCAAGCAAAAGGTGTCGGTGCAGTCACACGACGAGATCGGTCAGCTTGGCAGCGGCTTTAACCGAATGACCGACGAGATCGACCGGCTTGTGAGCCAGGTGTACGCGCTTAGCCTGAAGGAGAAAGAAGCGCAGCTTTCCGCGCTGCTGACGCAGATGAATCCGCATTTTATATATAACACGCTGGAATCGATCAATATGATGGCTATCGACAAACAAACGTACGACATTTCCGATATGGTATCCGCGTTAGGCCAACTGTTAAGGCATTCTGTAGGGAATTACGACCGGCTTGTGCTGCTGCGCGAAGAGCTGGAATCGATCATATCGTATATGAAAATCCAGCAGCTTCGTTATGGGGAACGCATCCATCTGGTCATCGAAGCGGAGGAACCGATCCAAAATTGGTTTGTGCCGAAATTCGTGCTGCAGCCGCTGGTCGAAAACGCGATTTATCATGGCATCGGCGATCTGCAACAAGGCGGGACGATTTGGATATCTGCGGTCTCCTTTGGGCACGATTTGCTGCTTACCGTGCGCGATGACGGCAAAGGTTTGACAGAGGAAGAAATTGCCCGGCTTCAGCGGCACATTTCATCGTCCGCGCAGGATGAGGGCAAGATGGGATTTGCCCTGCGCAACATGAATGAACGGCTGATGCTTATGTTCGGGAAAAGCTACGGCATCGACATCGACGGAAGTCCGGGGGAAGGGGTTTCGTTTACGATTACGATGCCGGTGATCGAAAGGAAGGAATCGTATGTACCGGGTACTGCTTATTGAGGATGAGCCGCTCATTCGCCAAGGCATCCGCAAGCTGATCGAACAGCTGCCGCAAGATTTCGCCGTCGTAAAAGAGGCCGATCACGGCCTGGAGGCGTTGGAGTATATGAACGGAGCCCCCGGCGCGGTGGATATCGTCGTCACCGATATCCGGATGCGGGAGATGGATGGGCTCAGCTTCATTCATAAGCTGCGTGAGCACGATGAAGTGCTGCCGATCATGATTATTAGCGGTTACGGGGATTTTCAATATGCGCAGCAGGCGCTCCGGTATGGCGTGTCCGACTATTTGCTGAAGCCGATCAATCGGCTGTCCTTCATCTCTTCGCTGGAAAAAATTCGCGACAAGCTGGATAAAGCAGGCGGAAGAGGTGTGGCTGTTAAGGAGGCCGACAAAACGGAGCACGCGGAGGCGCCGCTTGATAAGGACCACCGGATTATTCGCAAGGTGAAAGATTATATCATGGCCAATGTAGCCGGGGATTTAAGTCTGCAGGCAATCAGCGCGCATGTGGAACTGCACCCGGTGTATCTCAGCCATTTGTTTAAGCAGGAGGCGGGGTACAATTTGTCCGAATACATTACGGAGACACGTATCGACCGGGCCAAACAACTGCTGACCGCCACGGAGCTGAAAATTTACGATGTCGCCCGGCTGGCCGGCTATCAGAGCCCGAAGCATTTTGCGCTCGTATTTAAGCAGCTTACCGGCGTCACGCCTATGGCTTATCGCGGCGCGCATAGAGCGTAACACGCTGCAATATCAACCATAAGTAAATTCCGTTCCGGGATGCCGGGGCGGAATTTACTTATGGTTTAACTGCCGTCATACGATGGCGGGAACCACGTGTTGGAAGTTAATCAGCGGCTGCCGGCACGCAATGAAGTGGTTCAAAGCATCCTTTTAGGTGCCACGGAAGATGGTACTACGTCAATATAGTACTTCCTTATATTGTAAAAATGAATACAATTGAAATTAGCACAAGGTACTAAAATGCGGTACCAAAAAAATCAATCATCCATTATGGAAAGGGTGTTTCACATGATGAAAACTAAACGCAATACTCCCGCTTTTACATTTCTTGCTTGGGGTTCGTTTGCCGCCGCCTTCCTTGGTATGTTCATCGGGATCTATACGCTGGAAGAGACGCTTGCGGTCAAAGGTTATTATGCCGTATCGGCGCTATATTTAACGATGGCATCGTTTGTGCTGCAGAAGGTGGTGCGGGATAATCACGACGATTCGTTTACGAATCAGAAGCGCAATACCGCGGCGTTTACTTTTATGGCGTGGGCTTCTTTTGCCTTATCGCTGCTGGCGATGTTTATCGGAATTATTAATTTGGATCAGCCGCTGTCGGTTAAGGGGTATTACGCAATGACCGGATTGTTCCTGACCATGGCTTGCTTCGTGCTGCAGAAGGTGGTGCGCGATAATAAAGAAGACGCCGGATCGGAAGAGACGGTATACGATCAGGATCATCTATGAATAATGAATATACGGGCAGAGCGAACAGCGGTTCCTCTGCCCTTTTTTGTTTTGTAGCAAGGTCCATTTATTTCCTCAAACGACGAATGGTAAGGTACTTGACAAAATCGATGTACGGCTGTCATAATAAACTATGTCAGGTACTTGACTAATTAATTCAAATCAAATTCAAATAACGGAGGAACAATCATATGAGTGAAGAAAAAAGAAAACTAGTTCAGCAGTTCATCCACTTGCAGCAGCTGCTGCATCGCTACCAAATGCATCATTTTATGAGTTTTGGGCCCTTTCATAATCCTCATCGCGGCCAAGGGCGGGTTCTGTCCATGCTGAAGATGAAACCGGAAATGAGCCAGAAGGAACTTTCCTATTTGCTCGATATGAGCAAGCAGTCTTTGGCCGAACTTCTCGGCAAGCTGGAGAAAAACGGCTTTATTGAGCGCGAGCCCTCGGAAGAAGACCGCCGCGTTTCCAACATCAAGCTGACGGAGAAAGGCGCTGAGGCGGCCGGAGAGATGAATGATGAGCAGCCGTCCGGATTGGAGCAAGTATTTGATTGTCTGAACGAAGATGAACTGAAACACTTAAGTGAATATTTGCAGCGCATGATTCAGAGTCTGGAAGGTCAATTCACGGATGAAGGAGAAGGGGATTTGCGCACGCGGATGATGGAGCGGTTCGCGGACATGCAGGGACGCCGCGGCTTTGGCGGTCGCGATCCCCGTTCATTTGGATGGGGCGGTTTTCCCGGCTTCCGGGACGGCGGATTTCAAGATGCCCGTCATGGTGGTCACGGCCGCGGTCGTGAACATGATCGCGGACCGGATCGCAGACCGGATCATGACGAGCGTCCGGACCAAAGAGATGACGGCGAAGAAAAAAATCAGTAAGATATTTTCCGGGCTTTCCGGATCGAAAGTCTGCCTATGACACCGGACTATACAAATGAGAACCGCTGCTGTTTGTAAGCAGCGGTTTTTTTGCGGCAAAAACATGTCTTATCAAGAGCCATTTTGCAGCGAGATAAACTTCTTGACGCTTTCCTTTTTGTTATGCTATATTTTTCTCATCACAGGATAAACGATTAACTGAAACGTTTAACTTACTAATGGTAAGGAGGGGTGAACATGGTTACTTTAAAGGATATAGCTAAACATGCCAATGTAAGCGTTTGTACCGTATCCAGATATTTAAGCGCCGGTATGGTCGTCAAAAAAGAAACAGAGAAAAGAATTCAACTGGCCATTAAAGAGCTGGGTTATGTGCCAAATGTGGTTGCAAAGGCGCTGAAACGCAAGGAAACCTTTAATGTAGCCGTAATCTTGCCGAAGATTAATAACCTTTATTATTCCGAGATCACTTCAGGCATTAGCCAAACTTTAGGGAAACATAATTACAATCTTTATATTTATGAAGTGGATAATTTAAGTTTAACCGAACATGAAATTCTTCAGCTGATGCGCGAAAATATGATAGCCGGCATTATATTTGTCGGATTGTTTTCCGATCGTTCTTTTCAAGAAAGCATTCACAGTGTGTTGGAGTGGAACATCCCGGTTGTATATGCAAATCGGTGCATTCCGTACGCGGGTTTTCCATTAGTGTACCCGGATTTAACTAAAGCAAGTAAATTAGGTGTACAATATTTGTTGTCACAAGGTAAGGACAGAATTGCTTTTGTCCATAAGCATTTGCCTGACCACCTGCTGGAGCATTTCTTGGATGGTTTCCGTCAAGCGAGCAACGGCGAACATCAGCCTATGGTGATCGAAATTGAAGAGGGGATGGACCTGTCTAAAGACTGTATTCCTGGTCTTGTTCAGAACCATATTAATGGCGTATTTGTCCTTAATGAATTAAGCGCAGTGTATTTAACCAAGGCATTGGTTCAAGCGAATATTCGAGTGTTTGAGGATATGGCCGTTTTGAGTCTGGGGAATTCCTTGATGTCGGAAATCTCGACACCGGAGCTGACTTGTGTAGATTTACAGAACCGGGAATTAGGCATAAGAAGCGCAGAAATTATTTTAAGCCAAATTCGAAAAGAAGAGCTTGAACCGGTGACCGTATTGGAACCGTCTATTGTTCGGCGTCAATCTGCCTGAGCGATCAGGACAAGCTGGCTTACATCAGGCGGCGGTCATCTATCGTTTTGCGGAGTGCAGTAGAAGCATAGGTTAAACGTTTATCCTGAAGCAGGTTGTCTCACTTGGACTCGAATCCCTCTATCGGGCGCCTTGTCCGGCAAATTGAAACGAATATTGGTTAAACGTTTATCTGGAAGGTCGCTCTACCGTATTATTGCAGCACTTTAGGTTAAACGTTTATCTTTTGAATTTTGGTTAAACGTTTATCCGAATTGGTTTCTTATAACTAAAGAACTAATGCTCATCTTCATAATAAAAGGAGAAATTACACATGAACCAAGCAGAAAGAGATCATCTTGAAAAAGTCCATGCGATTTTCGACATTTTGAACGGCAGTAAAGAAGCGGATTTGCTCATGAAAAACTTAAATATTTTGGATGTGCATGGGGAGACTGTATATCAAGGTTCCATACTGATCTACGATAAACGGATCGTAGCGCTGAATCCGGACGAATCGATCGTTAAAGTGAAGGAAGTTTTTGACGGGCACGGGCTTTATGCAATTCCGGGACTTATTGATGCGCACTTGCACTTCGAATCGCAATTGGCAAATCCGACAGCGCTGGCTGAGGCGATGGTGCCTTGCGGCACAACGACCATTTATGCCGAATGTTTGGATCTTCTCAGCGCGGCAGGAGAAAATGGCGTACAAGCGGCCAAAGACTTATTCAAGGACTACGATAAACTGCCTTACCGGTTGTATGCGTTTGCACCGGGCAAAAAGACCGCCGCTTCGGTAACCAAAGCCGTTTTGGACATGGAGCCTGTCATCGGGCTGGGTGAATTTGAACATTTCACATACAGCTCGGGGAATGAGGATGATTTCCACAAAGCGGCCTGGGTAAGGGCCAGAGGCGGTTTTATCAACGGACATTGGGGAGTGACCGCCCTCTCCGATATGGTATTAAATTATTTGCCGGCGATTGGCGTATCCAATAATCACGATGTGTGGAATGTCGACGATATCGAAAAAAGTATTCGTTATGGGTTTGCAACCCAAATTAAGTTTGGGGTAGGAAGCAGTGAGGTGATCAAAACATTGCTTCGCGCCATCGTAGACCGCAAATTCCCGACGGACAACTTTATGCTTTGTACGGATAACATATCGATTGAACGATTGCAGAAGATGGGGCATATGGATTGGATCATTTCCTTGTGTGCGGAGATGGGGATCAGTCCGATCAAAGCGATTAAAATGGCTTCTTATAACACGGCGAAATCTTTCCATATGGAAGATCAGATCGGTTCTTTGACGCCGGGACGCTTCGCGGACATCGTGCTGACAGACAGCTTATCGAAGATCAATCCGCTTTATGTGTTTAAAGACGGCGAGTTGATTGCCAAAGACAAGAAGCTGTTAAAGAATGCCGAAATCGATTACTCCACTATGTGCACGGAGGGGATAAGAGGGTTAGATGATTTAACGCCGGAGCAGCTTGATATTGTACCGCTGGAAGTTTCGGCAGACGGCAAACAAGCTAAAGTCTATTTATTTGACGTCTACGGCCGCGGCCACGCCAAGTTTTATCAGGAAATCTGGGTGCCGATACAAGACGGCAAAGTCGTGCCGGAATATGAAGGCGAGAAGTTCAGCCGTCTGTCCGTCATTCAGCGTTATGCGGATGGAACACGGCATGTCATCAACGGTTTATTTAAAGGCGTATATGTGGAACGCGGTGCTGTTGCCACGTTCTGGCCTGCTCCAACGCCCTATTTTGTCGTGGTCGGACAGGAAAGTGAGGAAATGTGCTATTGCGTCAAGGAAGTCGACCAATATTCAGGAGCATGCATCGTAACGGAAAACCAAATAAAACAAAGCATCATGCCGCTTGAAATTTACGGCGTGATGGCCAATATGACTGTAGATGAATTAACGTCCAGCGCAGCTGCGATTGATGCGGCCCTGGAGAAAATGGGCAACCGCAATGAAGGCGAACCCGTTGTCAACAAGCTGCTGAGCCTGTTTATTTCACTGCATCGCTTCCGCTTCATGGAATAATTTTCGACACTTGAGATGTTTTGAGTTTGAAAGTGCTCCGAATCTTTGATACAAAGAAAGGAGCACTCTTCCTTCCGATTCAATGAAAGCGCCTCCTTGAGGGGGATGATTTGGAAGCGCTTTATCCATTGGAACGGATACCGCTGCGTTATATAATGAACGTTTGAAAGCACAAATAACAAATATTCCGGAGAAAGAGGAAGATATATGGAAAAAGCAAACAATATCGCCGAAATGCAAAGCAGCAGCAGTTTAACCAAACGGTGGATCATGTATTTGATCGGTATTTATATATTAACCATTGGTGTGAGCTTGGCCATAAGAGCGGGGATCGGGATTTCGCCTCAAAGCAGCTTGACGCGAGTCATGACGGTCGTTTATCCTCAGCTGACGCAAGGAACCTACAATTTCATACTGGAACTGATTATGCTGTTTTTGACCTATGTGGTTATGCCTAAAGACTTTAAATTAAAAAACTTTATGTCGCTGATTCCGTCCTTCGCTTTAGCCGTATGTTTGGACCTCAACTTGCAAATGACCAGCTTCATTCAGCTGGAAATGTATTACCAGAAACTGCTGCTGCTTGCTTTCGGAGACGCCGCCTTGGCTTTTGGCTTGTTCTTGATGATTCGTGCCAACCTGATTCTTATGCCTATTGATATGTTTGTTCATACTGTAGTGAAGAAAGTTCAAAGAAAATGGGGCAATGTCAAAACGATATTTGATTGCTCATTGCTTGTTATATCGGCATGCATCGGGTTGATTTTCTTGAACAAAATCATGTTTATCCGCGAAGGCACAGTGCTCAACGCGATATTTGTCGGGCAGTATCTAATCTTGTATTCATTTCTGTTTAAGAAGTTTTCGGCCAGAAGCGCCGCACCGGAAGCGCAATCCCCCAATATATTAAAAGATTAGGGGTTCGAAACTGGAGTATATATTTGCCGGCATCATGATGGCTGTCGCGGACGTATCCGCACATATCCAGGAAGTATCGGCCGCGGTGGAGCAGATGTCCGTGTTGATGAACACGCACTTGGGGAAGTGAAAGCATAAGAAGCTTGTTCCTGCAGCAATCGGGAATGAAGCTTCTTTTCTTTTTTACACTTGACATACCCATGGGGGGTATTGTATATTTAATTCAAGAGGTGATGCTGATATGGAACAAACCATCGAGCTGCAGCAGGAACCCTGTTGCACGAGCGATATAAGAAAAAGCCACCATTCGGACAAATTAAAGGCGAATTTGTCCTCGCGCTTGAACCGGATCGAAGGGCAGATCCGGGGGATTAAAGGATTGATCGAGAAGGATACTTATTGCGACGATGTGCTTAATCAGATCGCAGCCGCGCAGTCGGCGCTTAACTCAGTTGGCAGGCTTTTGCTCGAAGGCCACATGAAGAGTTGTGTGGTTGAACGAATTCAAGACGGCGATCGGGAAGTAATTGATGAGCTGCTGATAACTATGAATAAACTGATGAAATAATATCGATGGAGGGATTGTATATGCAAAATGTAACTTTAAAGGTAGAGGGTATGTCCTGCGGACATTGCGTCAATTCGGTGGAAGGCGCGGTTAAACAGCTGGGAGCTGCGGCCAAAGTAAACTTGGCGGCGAAATCGGTGGATGTGCAGTTTGACGAATCCAAGCTTACGCTTGCCGCTATTAAAGACGCAATAGAAGATCAAGGATACGACGTCGTCTAATGACAGTCGGAGCCATCTGCCGGTGGCTCCCCTTTTTTTGAATATTATCATACCCTAGTGGGGTATAATTAGAAGGTGATGACTATGAGCGAATCTGCAGCCGCAAGACAAGAAGAGACGACACTGCAAATAACCGGTATGACCTGCGCCGCGTGCGCAAACCGGATTGAAAAGGGTTTAAACAAGCTGGAGGGCGTTTCGGCGGCAACGGTCAATTTTACGATGGAGACGGCGCATGTGGCATTTGCGCCAACCAGCGTATCGGTGCCCGATCTGATGAAGAAAGTCGAGCAGCTTGGCTACAAAGCGATGATCAAAGAGGAAAGCAAGGACAACGGGGACAAGCGGCGCCGAGAAATTGGCCGGCAAAAGCGGAAGCTTGCCGCTTCGGCGGTGCTTTCGCTGCCGCTCTTATGGGCCATGGTAGGGCATTTCTCGTTTACTTCCTGGATCTGGGTGCCGGCGTTGTTTATGAATCCATGGTTCCAGTTAGTATTGTCGATTCCGGTGCAGTTTATCATCGGCAGACAATTCTACGTCGGAGCTTATAAAGCGCTGCGCAGCGGCAGCGCCAATATGGATGTGCTGGTTGCGCTGGGCACGTCGGCGGCTTATTTTTACAGCTTATATTTGACCTTTCAGACGATCGGCAACGGCCATCACCAAGTGGATATGTATTATGAAACTAGTTCGGTCCTGATTACGCTCATTTTGCTTGGCAAGTTGTTTGAAGCTTTGGCCAAAGGCCGTTCCTCGGAGGCGATCAAAACGCTGATGGGACTGCAAGCGAAGACGGCTCGGGTCATTCGCGACGGCCGGGAAATCGACGTTCCGATCGAACAGGTGGTTGCCGGCGATCTGTTTGTCGTGAAGCCAGGGGAAAAGGTGCCGGTTGATGGGGAAGTGCTGGAAGGCGCTTCTGCGGTGGACGAATCGATGCTGACCGGAGAAAGCCTCCCGGTGGAAAAGCGGGCTGGCGATACGGTCGTCGGAGCGACCATTAACAAAAACGGCGTATTGCAGGTTCGCGCCACCAAGGTCGGAAAAGAAACGGCGCTTGCGCAAATTATTAAAGTGGTCGAGGAAGCGCAAAGCTCCAAAGCGCCGATCCAACGTATCGCCGATGTCATTTCCGGAATTTTTGTTCCTATTGTGGTTGGTATTGCTGTTGTAACTTTTTTTGTATGGTTTTTCGGAGTCGATGCAGGCAATTTCTCCGGCGCTTTGGAAAAGGCGATTGCGGTGCTTGTCATTGCTTGTCCGTGCGCTTTAGGCTTGGCGACGCCCACTTCGATTATGGCCGGCTCAGGACGGGCCGCCGAGCTGGGCATCCTGTTTAAAGGAGGCGAGCATTTGGAAGCGGCCCACCGGATTACAGCCGTCGTGCTGGATAAAACGGGCACCGTGACCAAAGGCAAACCGGAGCTGACAGATGTCCTCGCCGCTGAGGGTGTAGACAAGGCGCAGCTGCTTGCTTGGGCGGGCGCTGCCGAACGCGGATCCGAGCATCCGCTTGCTGAAGCGATTGTCAAAGGCATCGAAGCGGAAGGCATTCCATTGCCGGCGGCCCAATCGTTCGAAGCGATTCCCGGTTACGGCATCCGGGCCGCTGTCGACGGAAAACAGCTGTTGATCGGCACACGCAAACTGATGATTCGCGAACACGTCGACGTTCAGGCTGCGCTTGCTGACATGAACCGGCTCGAAGAAGCAGGTAAAACCGCCATGCTGATCGCCGTAGACGGCGTATATGCCGGGCTGGTCGGCGTGGCGGATACGATCAAAACGACTTCCAGACAGGCCGTTCAGCGCTTGAAGGACATGGGATTGCATGTTGTGATGATGACCGGCGATAACGAACGGACCGCTAAGGCGATTGCCGGGCAAGCCGGGATCGACCACGTGCTCGCCGAGGTGCTTCCGGAAGGCAAGGCCGCCGAAGTCAAGAAATTGCAGGCAGCCGGTCATAAAGTCGCGATGGTCGGCGACGGTATCAACGACGCTCCCGCGCTCGCCGCGGCGGATATCGGGATGGCGATCGGTACGGGGACCGACGTGGCGATGGAGGCAGCTGACGTGACTTTGATGCGCGGCGACTTGAACAGTATCCCCGATGCCGTAGCGATGAGCAAGGCGACCATGCGCAACATTAAACAGAACTTGTTCTGGGCGCTGGCTTATAACGTGATTGGCATTCCGATTGCAGCAAGCGGTTTTCTCGCTCCTTGGCTTGCCGGTGCGGCGATGGCGCTCAGTTCGGTCTCGGTCGTATTAAACGCGCTGCGGCTGCAGAAGGCCAAAGTCGATGCTGCTATTCGTGAAACCGCAGCCGAATAATCGTATTTTTGAGAAGCAGGATAAGAGGGGGAATGATCCATGAAAAGAGGGCTGCCAATCGCGTTATTGATGTTTGCGGTACTTATAGCAGTCACCGGTTGCTCCAAACCGGTAAACCAAGATACAACCGGTCATGACTCGGGAGGCCACGGGAGTCATGGAGAAAGCGCCGCTTCCGGCGGACCGGCCAAAGGAGGCGGCACGCAGCCAAGCGGAAACGGGGATCACGCGGATAACCATAGTGGTCATTCCGGGCAAGATACCGCAGCTGCCGATACGACAAAGGCGATTTGGAAACTTTCAGCCGACAAACCTCAACCGAAATCGGATGTGACGGTCACGGTCACCATTCAAGACGCGCAAGGCAGGGCAGTGGACAAGTTCGACATCAATCACGAGAAAAAAATGCACCTTATTATCGTGAGCAAGGATTTGTCCTATTTCGACCATATTCATCCGGAATATAAGGGGGAAGGCCGCTTTGAGGTAACGACACAGTTCCCGGCAGCAGGCGATTACAAGCTGATTGCGGATTATATGCCGACCGGCGGCGCTGCGGCTACTCAAACCAATTGGGTGACGGTTTCCGGAAATGCAGCCGCACCGGCTGCCGTCGTCGCCGATCAAACGCTGGTCAAAACGGTTGCCGGCAAGGAAGTTACGCTAGCGTTTGATCATTTGATGGCGGGCATGGACACCAATATGACGTTTCATATTACCGATCAAGCAACGAAAAAGCCGGTCACCGATTTACAACCCTATCTCGGCGCCGTGGGTCATGTCGTTATTTTAAGCGCGGATACCGAGCAGTACTTGCACGTCCATCCGACGGATGAAAAAGCCAAGGGACCGGATGCCAAGTTTATGACGAAATTCCCGAAGAGTGGCGTGTACAAAATCTGGGGCCAATTTCAGCAAAACGGACAAACGTTTATTGTTCCTTTTGTTGTGAACGTTCCTTAATGCAACGAAGAAAGCCGCAGGGCGCATGATCGCAAAAGATCTGTGCTTTGCGGCTTTGTTGCGGTTTGCTGCGATTGGTTCGCGCCCATTTATTTCTTAACGACGTTAAAGTTATCATCGATAAGCAGCCAGTTTTGCGGGAAACTGAGTCCAAGCTTCCAATAACTGACGCCGCGCAGCTTTAATTCCTTCACCAAATTAAATTTGGCTTGAATGGAGCGGGCATCCTCGAACCAAACCACATGTTCTTTGCCATTATCGTCCCAATAATTGAAATGGGGCGCCTGTGCGCTGTAATCGTATAAAATTTCCGCATTATTGCGGCGTGCGATGTCAATTGCCTCTTGAGGACTGACTGCTTTGGCAAATGGTCCTCCTTGCACGAAGGGCAATGTCCAATCGTAGCCGTACAAATTTTGGCCCATCATAATTTTCGATGCAGGCATTTCCGTCAGCGCGTATTCCAGAACGTTGCGTACCGGACCGATCGGCGAAACAGGCATAGGCGGACCGCCGCTGTAGCCCCATTCATAGGTCATGATAATGACAAAATCGGCGACTTCCCCATGAACCTTGTAATCGTGCGCCGTATACCATTCGCCGGTTTGCGCGGCGCTTGTTTTGGGGGCCAGCGCGGTCGACATCAAATAACCTTCCTGATGGATCCGGGCCGCGGCTTTTCGCAGAAACCGGTTATACGCCTCCCGGTCGCTTGGATGCAGATGCTCGATGTCGAAATGGATGTCGCGGAAGTTAAGCTCCCTGGCCGTCTGCAAAATATTGTCCAGCAGCGTGTTTTGTAATTGTTCGTTATTAAGTATTTCGCTGCCCAAATCGGCGCTGAATTGGCCGTTTTCAATATTGGTCACAACGAGCATTAAGGTAACGCCGTTTTGTCCCGCCAATGCGCGTAAATCGCCAAGAGGCGGATATTTCAACGAGCCGTCGCGCAAAATCTGAAAGCTGAACGGAGCCAAATACGTGAGATGAGGCAGTGCCTCATCAAGCGATTGCGTCAAGCTGGGTGACAAAGTGTCTGTTCGCGGTTCGATATAAGCATTGATTTCCGCGGCGCGGCGCGGACTGGGCGGGATGTACAACCGTGTCCCGACTGCGAGCTGCTGGCCCGGACTGATGGCGTTGACCTGCGCGAGTCTTGCGGTGGAAACTCCGAATTTACGCGCAATAAGCGTCAGCGAATCGCCGGGCTGCACCCAATAATACGAGCCGACAATCGGAATGACCAGCGTCTGTCCGATCACAAGATGTTGATCGGCCCGTATCCCGTTGGCCTCCGCAATCGTCGCAACGGGCACTCCAAAAGCTTGCGAATACTGATAAAGCGTCTGACCGGGCCCTACCACCTGAATTTGCATAATAATCTCCTTCAATCTGACCTGAACTGAAGCGAAACGTTTATTGCCAATATATTCAGTTCATGAGAAATGGGTGAATGACGGGGTTCCACTTTCCGGACATTTCGGCTGAATGTCCCTATCGGATATGGTAAAATAAGCAATATGCAATCAGGCTGGGAAAAACGGGGTGCGGGTGTTATGTCCAATATTATATTGCCTTCCAAAGCGCTGGATATGGGAGCGGAACTGCGGGAGCTCGCTGCGGAATGGAACTTTACGGTTACAGAGACGGCGGAAGGTTACTTGCTTCAGCCGGAATATATGTTGTGTTTACATGGGATCTACGTGGATGAGGAAAATCAGGGTTGGCGTTTCTCCCGCGAGATGGAGGCCACGACATGGGAAGATTTCCTGCTTATGCATGTGACGCACCGGTTGGCTGCAAAACATGCTTTGCTGCTGGAATATGATCTTCCAAACGGTATTCGGCTCACCGAACCAACCCCGGAACATTTTGAATCGTTTGATTCTTATGCGGAGCAAGTTGTATCCAAAGAAGAGGGCTGGCTGAAAGAAATGAAAAAAAATTGGATTTACACGCATCGGACAAGAAATGTCCGCTAAAGCTAAGGTGATATGATGGGGAGATCATCAGTGCTCTGAGTATGAGAAGGAGGCAGAAAAAACATGGACAAGCGATCAATTAAGCTGGGCAGCGGTCTGCAACTGGCGTACCGCGAACAAGGCGAGGGCACGCCGGTCGTGCTGCTTCACGGTTTTTGCGGCAGCGGCGCATATTGGGACAAGGTGGTGCCGGCGCTTGCGGCCCGGGCCCGGGTCATTGTACCCGATCAGCGGGGCCACGGGGCTTCCTCCGCGCCGGAAGGTTCGTATTCGATGGAGACGCTTGCCGGAGACGTGATTGCGCTGTTGGATGCGCTTGATTTAAGCAGCGCTGTCGTATTGGGCCATTCCTATGGCGGGTATTCAACATTGGCCTTGGCGGAAGCAGCTCCTGAACGTCTGAAAGGATTTGGCCTCATTCATTCAACGGCTTATCCGGATGACGAGAAAGGCAAGGAAGGCCGGCAGAAAAGCATGACCACGATCGCAGAGCAGGGGCTTCAGCCTTTCCTCAACGGGCTTATACCGAGACTGTTTGCACCCGAGCATATGGAGTCGATGCCTCAGGAAGTAGACAAGGCGATGGACATTGGCCGCGGCACGGATCCGCAAGCGGCGATAGCCACGCTGCAAGGCATGCGCGACAGGCCGGATCGCCGGCATGTGCTGGAAGCGGCCGAGATTCCGGTACTGCTGCTGGCCGGCGGCAAAGACCAAGTTGTGCCTGTGGAGAAGGCGTTTGCGGTCAGCGGGCCGCATATTAGACAAGAGCTGATGGAGTCGTCCGGTCATATGGGCATGATGGAGACGCCGCATGCGATGATCGAGAAAATATCTTCTTTTTTAAGGACGATCAAGTAATAAGCCTGTTAAACTTCCGTCTATAAACATTGGAAAAAGCGCGGGATTCGTCGATGTCACTGAAATAGTACTGTGTGAGCGAAATCATGCTGGAGAAGAGCCAGCGTTCGCTTTTTCAGTGGCCTCGATGCGTCCCTGCGCTTGTTTGTCGTACATAAGTGCCCGCATGAGCTTACTCTATACCCACTGTTTATACCGCTCCTGGATCGTTGCCCGGCTTACCTTGGCGCGATGCAAGGCCAAGCTGGGGGCTTGATGGTTCAATTCCTCGATTTTTTCATTGATTAGCACAATCAGCTCGTCAATAAGCGGTTGTTGCGGATTCTTCTCCAGCAGTTGAATAACTTCTTCTATCTCTTTCTTAGTTGCTTGGCGCAGCATCACCCAAGGAGGGGCGGCGCCGGATTTCTTCAGAATCGAATCCAGCACATCTCCGGTTGGGATGACAAGCGGTTTGCCTAATCCGGGTAAATGTTTAAGCCCGCCGCGCTGCACAAAGTCGTCGTAGGCTTCGTCGGCCATGGTGCGTATCTGGCGATGGTATACTTCCAACAACTCCGTATCGACAAGCGTGTCGGCAGGCAGCGGGATGTGCGCGCGTTCGGCATCGGAAGCAGCCGTGCGCTTCGGCTCGCGTTGTTTTTCTCGTTCCATCGAATCCGTCCTTCGTTTTTCATTCATATTATTTTATCATATAAACGGTTGATTTCTAGCGATGCCCTGACGTGAGTTTTCTGCAATATAAAAAAAGTTCAATATTCGACAAAACGCAAAGGGATTTGTCGAAATATGGCGAATAATATATTGCTGTAATGCCACTTAACATCAAGGGGAGATAGGGATTGAACAGAATGAAGGGGATTACGTTATTGCCATTGGGGCTGAGAGGCAAGCTAAGATTGTCCTTTGCCGTTATCTTGCTGCTGCCGTGTTTATGCATCGGTTGGCTTTCCTACCAAACGGCCAAACAGGCGGTCGGCGATCAAATGAAGGAAGAAGCGGCAGATAATATGACGCTGCTGAACCAAACGATTGACCAATTGATCAGCGCTGAAAGCAGAGGAGCGGACATGCTTTCCAGGCAAATATCCAGCAAAGCTGTAGAAGGAAAGCTATCTTCGACGAAAGAGCTAATTGATGCCTATACATCGAGTCATCCGGAGCTGGAGCTGATTACGTTAGGCAATGAGAACGGAGCGTGGATGAAATCGCCGGATCCCGGGCCCCAGAATTACGATCCGCGGGAGCGTGATTGGCACAAAGATGCAATCAACCGCAGTCCGAATGTGATCGTATCCGATCCTTATGTATCGGCAACGACCAAAAACATCGTGGTTACTATAGCGAAAGCGCTTCCCGACGGGAAAGGCGTGGTCGGTTTGAACTTAAGTTTGAAGAAGTTGGGCGAGATTGCGCAGCAAGTAAAGATCGGCAACGAAGGTTATGTATACATACTGGACAGGAAGCAGAAATTTCTGATCCATCCGAAACACGAGGCCGGGGAGGATGCCGTAGGAGAGCAATATGACGCTTATTACAAACAGGGGAGCGGCACGGTTAGTTATTCCATGGACGGCGAGCTGAAGTACGCGGCGTTTAATACCAACGAAGCGACGGGGTGGAAGCTGGTAGGAACTATGATGATGGATGAAACCGAAAAAAAGGCCGAGGGCATCTTTAATCAGACGGCACTTGTCGTTATTGTGGCCTTGATTGCAGGCGCAGCGCTTGTATACGTCATCATCCGCTCGATCATGATTCCTATCCACGCGTTGATGGAGACGTCCGATAAGATCAGCCGCGGCGATTTAACGCAGCGGATTCATGTGAGGCGCCAGGATGAGCTAGGGAAGCTGGGCACAGCGTTTAATACGATGGTGGATTCCTTGCAGAAAGTAATACGTGAGATCGGGCAAACCTCAGGCCAGCTTGCCGCCTCCTCGCAGCAGCTAAGCGCCAGCGCGGAACAAACATCCCGGGCGACGGAGCACATCGCTTCTTCGATCCAAGATATATCGGCCGGTACGGACGAGCAAATGCACAATATGGTCAAAAGCTCGGAAGCGGTAGGCCGCATGTCGGACAGTGTCGAACACATCGCTGAAAGCGCCCAATTGGCTGCGGAAACGGCGCAGACGGCTTCCGGCAAGTCGAAGCAAGGCGGACAAGCGGTCCAGACTGCGGTGCGGCAAGTCGATTCCATCTCCGTCACGGTCGGACAGCTAGCCGGGGTCATCCGGGCCATGGAGGCCAGTTCAAGCGAAATCGGCAAAATCGTTCAGTTCATTACCGATATCTCGATGCAAACGAACTTGCTGGCGCTGAATGCGGGAATTGAGGCGGCCAGAGCAGGCGAGCACGGGAGAGGTTTTGCCGTTGTAGCCGGAGAAATCCGCAAACTGGCCGAACAAACCAAACATTCAACGCAATTAATAGGCGGCATTATTCAAACGATTCAGGAGGAAACCGGCAAAGCGGCCCGTTCGGCAGAAGATGCGATTCGGGAAGTTGATGCGGGAGCGCATGTGATTCAGGATGCGGGCGAGCTGTTTGCCGATATTCTTCATATGAACGAGCAGCTGGCCGGGCAAATTCAGGTTGTGTCGACGGCTGCCCGCGCGATCTCGGAAGGAACCCGGCAGATGGCTGCATCCGCAGGCCACTTATCGGTTATTGCGGACGCAAATGCCTCTAATGCGCAAAATGTTTCCGCCGCTGCGCAAGAGCAGCTTGCGTCGATGGAGGAAATATCGGCCTCGTCGCAAGCTTTGTCCAAGATGGCCGAGGAGCTCGCGGAAATCGTGGACCGGTTTGTGATTTAATCCGCTTTGGAACATAATAAAACGGAGCCCTTTTGTTTGAACAAAAGTCGCTCCGTTTTTTGTTGCTCGTTACTTGTCGTTTGATTCGCAGGCTTCGGCTTGGCGGGAAGCTGTGGTATCCGCAAGTTTATCCCCGAATTGATCAAGTCTTCCGGGACTGCTTGCCGGTCCTCTGTTTTTGGGCTTGCTGTTGCGTCCGGTCACGCGCATTCACCTCCTGCATGATAAGTGCAGTACATAGAATGCCTGATCGCGGCGCATTTTATGCCGTGACAACGGTGATGCCGGATACTGCCATCATGCTGCCGATGCTTAGCAGAAGCGCTCCGCCCACTTGGCGACTTCGTCCAAAATACCGTTCATTTGCTTGCCTTTTTCCGTGAGCTCGTATTCAATCCGTACGGGTACTTCGGGATAGACGTGCCGGATGACAATGCCGGCCTCTTCCAGCTCCTTAAATCGCTCCGACAACATCCGATCGCTGATGCCCGGAATGAACTCCGCAATATCTTTGTATCGTTGCGGTCCTTCCATCAGAGCGTGTATAATAAGACCGCTCCACTTTTTGCTTATTATTTGTAAAGCTGCTTCCAGCTTTGGACATAACGCATGCTTCGTGCAGGATTCTTTCGACCTTGGCATTGTCATCAACTCCTTTATCTTTCTATTTTAGCATAGCAACCATAAAATGATAAGTTACCGATGGTACAAATTTATGCCAATCTGTGGAAGCTGCAGCCATATTGACTGCAATAATGAATCAAAAGATAAATGAATCGGTCGAAACGGAGGAAAACGGGATGAAATATATACGAATAACCGACATTCGGGATGTCTATTTTAAGCAAATGCACGACTTGATGAAAATGGTGTTTCCGCCGGAGGAAGTATTGGCGTTTGAGTTATGGGCGGAGCCGCTTGCCGATCCGGGCATCCGCGTATTTGTCGCGGTAGAAGACGGCAAGGTGGTCGGTGCGACGGAATACCGGTATTATCCTGAGATGGAGGTGGCGATGACCGACTTTACGATCATCGGGCGGGAAGGTTTGGGCGTGGGGCCTTTTCTCGTGCGGGAGCGGGAGCGCGATCTGCTGGCTGTCGTATCGGAGAACGGCACGCGGCTGAAAGGAATGTTCGCGGAAATATATAATCCCTATCTGGTAAAAGATTTCGCATTCGGCGGGATCAAGCCGATGGATCCGTTTGTCCGCCGTGAGGTGCTGGCTCACATCGGCTACCGCCGGCTGGAGCTGGACTACGTGCATCCGTCCTGGCAGTTGGACGGGGAAGCGGTCGGCGAGCTCGATTTATGTTTTCTGCCGTATGAGCAGGGAATCGAAGAAGTTTCTGGAGAGCTAGTCGAGCGGTTTTTAACGACCTATTACGCCGTTCATGAACATAAACCGCAGCAGTGGCACGACATGGTGCACGAGGCGGGGAAACGGGCTGCCATCCGGCTGCTGCCGATCTGACACACATATGATCAAAGTCCGCTAGCTAGGGCTGAGGCCACTGAAAAAGTGAAAGCTGCATGTGCGAATCATTCTTATGCTCGCTGAAGCATCTCCGGAATGATGTTGCTCACGCCGCCGCTTTTTTCAGGGGACTCGCTGCAGCTACGCGGGCTTTTTTAATGCAACAAGCCTTTGCGAGCATCTTCTCGTAGACGATTGGCAGGAACAATTTGTATAATGGAGTTGATATCCGTAATTTCGACAAAAACGGCAAAGGAATGACAAACTTTATGCTGCAGCATGTAAACGAATCGTACCAGGTGTCGCTGGTCTTGCTCTCGTATTTGATCTCTGTGTTTGCCTCGTTTACGTCGCTGGATCTGGTCGGAAGGGTAACCTCCGCCTCCGGGAAAATTCGAAAGTTATGGTTGTGGGGAGGCTCAGTTGCGATGGGCCTGGGCATCTGGTCGATGCATTTTATCGCCATGCTTGCTTTACGCACGCCGCTCCACACGCATTATCACATTGGCACGGTCCTGATCTCGATGATTTTTGCCATTGCCGCTTCATTCGTAGCCATGTATGTGGTGAGCCGCAAAAAGGTGCTGCCGCGGCAGCTGTTTGCCGGTGCTTTATTTATGGGAAGCGGGATTGCCGGCATGCATTATGCCGGAATATATGCCATGGAGATGTCGGCTGTCATCGTCTATAACCCCGCTATCGTCATGCTGTCCCTAGGAATTGCCTATGTATCGTCGTTCAGCGCATTATGGCTGGCATTTTCATTCCGCAGAGAACGGTCGGAAAAGAGGCTTTTCCGCAAAATTTGCAGCGGGATGGCGATGGGCGCAGGTATATCGGGCATGCATTTTACCGGAATGTCTGCCATGAAATTTGTACCCGATCCGGATGATATCGTATACACGGCGGATCTGATCAGCGCAGATTTGCTGGCATATTCGGTCGGCATAGCAACTTTCGCGGTGCTTGCGTTTACCATGCTGGGGGCGTTTATGGACCGCCAATTCGCTCAGCATGCCGCGCAGCTTGCGGCAAGCCAGCAGCAGTATAAATCGTTGTTTGAAAATAACTCCGACGCTGTGTTTCAAATGGACCGGAATGGCCGTTTCGTCAGCGTCAATCCGGCCATTGTGCAAATAACCGGCTACTCTGCGGAATGTCTTATCGACAAGCATGTGAGCGAGTTGCTGCATCTGAAAGAGCGCAATGAAGTGATGGCGCGGTTCGGACGGACCTTGTCCGGAGAAGCGCAGAAATTTGGCGTCAGCTTGAAGCATCGCGAAGGCCGCACGGTCGAGCTGAATGTGACCAGCATGCCGATTTTATCGGAAGATCAAGTTATCGGCATCTACGGAATCGCCCATGATGTCACCGAGCAGATACAAGCGGAACGAAAAATCACTTACCTGGCCTACCATGATGAGATGACCGGACTGCCCAATCGCAGGCGGTTTATCGATATGTTAAGCACAGAGCTGGGCCGATCAGGCGAAACGCCGCTTGCTGTGCTGATTATGGATGTGGACCGATTCAAAGTGGTGAACGATTCCATCGGGCAAAAACAGGGCGATATCCTCATCAGGAAGCTTGCGGAACGAGTTTTGCAAGCGCTTCCCAAAGGCGCGGAGCTCGCAAGGTATGGCAGCGATGAATTCACGGTCATTTTGCGCGGAGTGAACGGTGCAGAAGAAACGGAGCGCTGGGCCCAAAAACTGCTGGACGCAGTACGGACCCCGTTTATGATCGACAGCAGGGAAATTTATTTGACGGTAACGATTGGCATTTCCCTATATCCGTTGAACGGGGGCGACTACGAGACGCTGCTCAGCCAAGCCGATACGGCGCTGCTGCACGCAAAAAAATACGGAACCAATCAAATTCAGCAGTATGCCAGCGAGATGGATTTTCGCTGGGAGCAGCGGTTGGAATTGGAGAACGGCATCCGCAAAGCGCTGGAGCGCGACGAATTCGAGCTGTGTTACCAGCCGCAATACGACATTACGGGCACGCTTGTCGGTGCGGAGGCTCTTGTGCGCTGGCATCATCCGGAGATGGGGATGATTTCCCCGGCGTTGTTCATCCCGGCGGCGGAGGAAAGCGGCTTGATCAAACCGCTTGGAGAATGGGTGCTGCGCGAGGCTTGCCGGCAGAACAAGCTGTGGCAGATGAGCGGACTCGCTTCCATCCGGATATCGGTGAATTTGTCGATCAAGCAATTTGAACAGCCGGATCTGGCGGACAAGGTTGCGGCCATCCTGCGGGAAACAGGTTTGGCTCCGCAATATCTGGAGCTGGAAATTACCGAAACCATGGCGATGGATGTCGATCGCGCAACCCGTACGCTGCATGATCTGAAATCGCTCGGTCTGTATGTAAGCATGGATGACTTCGGAACCGGATACAGCTCGCTTAGCGTGCTTAAGCAGTTCCCGATCGATAAGCTGAAGATCGACCAATCGTTCGTTCGCGACCTTCATAAGGATGAGGGCAGCGCCTCCATCGTGGCGACGATCGTGGCCATGGCACACCATCTTAACTTGAAGGTAATTGCCGAGGGTGTCGAAACGAAGGAGCAATACGATTTTTTAAGGGAGCATCAATGCGACCAGATACAAGGTTTTTACTTTAGCCCGCCATTGTCGCCGGCCGAGTTTGCCCGAATCGGCAAAGCGGTCGTATAAAAAGGTTAGAGCCCGGAGCGTGATTGGAGCGCTTCGGGCTTTCGCTTTCCCTGCGGCGCTTTGCGATGGTCAGTCGAACTCCGCGTGGGCTCCGGGAATTATTTGAGCAACTCCTGCTTTGCCAACTGCAAGGCAGCGATTAATTGGTCAAGCTCGGCTACGGGCAGCTGCAGCGTCACATACCGAGGGCGGTAACCGCCGCTGGACACTTCGAGCATCGCCTGCTGCTGTTCTTCATCGGCAACAAGATGAATGTGATCGTTCTCGTAAATGGTTTTCCAAGCCATACAGTTCACTCCTTATCCAAGTCCAATATGGATTGGATTCTGGTTTATATTCGTATTCTACACTAGCAAGCGCGGTATTTGTTATAAGATATATTCCGTCGATAGGGTGAAAATGGATGTTCAGATAAGCAGGCTCAGTTGAGACGGAACCCCGATCCTGATCGGTGATATTGAGTGTGCTATATGCCGCATTTGCCGTATTTATGTTGCCGGATTGACGGGCCCGCAGCGCCACGCCGGGACGGGGATCACGTATTGTCATGATGGCGCTTTCTTGCTAATATGAAGATAATCCTTTTGTGCCGGGAAGGGACCTTGGCTGCAAGGATGGAGGAAGTCATGAACAAAACCGAAGCCGAATTCAGCAATCTCGTGAAGGCGTACCGCAAGCGTCATATGGGCAAAGGGCCGGCGAAAATCACGACCACCTTTTGCAAACGCTGGGCGATTTGCGAGATGGAGGGCAATCTGTCTCCCGTGGAAAAATTTATTGCCACAGCAAGCGACGGCAAACAAATGCTGCGCGCGGCGCGGACGGAGATGGTAAAGACCATCTACCGGACCCATCCGCCTGTGGAGATGGAGCAACTGCTTGAGGCGAAGTTCGTCGATTTGTTTGTTGATATCGATATTGATAAAGATGTCGGCATGTCCATCTTCGTGTTTGATCAAGACATCGAAACGAAATTCCGCGCATAAGCTGCAGTGAGCGCTGCGGTTGTGCCGAGCTAACCGGAGTCATCCGGAGTATATATACCGCGCAGTTGGCGCTTGGCAGCGAACCTGTTAAAGACTAACCGCCGTGAAACAGGACCTTTCCTTCAAGGGGATGGGCTGTTTAGCGGCGGTTTTTTTCGTTGAAAGTGCCGTTAAGAGCGCAAAGGGCTGGCTGAAATCTTCGAAGAAAGGCGCCGGCCGGAAGTAGTTCCAAGCGATAATCGGATAAGAGGAGTGAATGGACCATGGGTCAAACGAAACATACCGGACCGGTCAAGCTGCCTGCGCGGCCGGACCCGGCGTTATGGGTCAGCGCAGTCCCTTTTGGACTGGGCAAGGTGAAGCCGCATCACATTCGCGAGACAGCCAAGGTGGTGTGGGATAACCGCGATAATCTGCCTTACGCGTTCCGCATATTGACTCAAGGGGTATGCGACGGTTGCGCGCTGGGCGTATCGGGGCTTTATGACCGGACGCTGGCGGGTCCGCATGTTTGCACGACGCGGCTGAACGTGCTGCGTTTGAACACGATGCCGGCGATCAAGCCGGAAGTGCTGCACCGCGATATTGACGAACTGCGGCGCATGGACAGTACGGCGCTGCGCAAGCTGGGCCGCATTCCGTATCCGCTGATGCGCTTGCGCGGGGAGCGGTCGTTCCGGCGTGTGTCGTGGGACGAAGCGCTGGATTATGCAGCGGCGAAAATACGCGCGATCGATCCGAAGCAGTTGGCGTTTTATTTGACGGCTCGGGGGATTACTAACGAATCATATTATGCCGCGGCGAAGGTGGCGCGTCTGATCGGCTGCAACAATATCGATAACGCTTCGCGTAT
This sequence comes from Paenibacillus thalictri, assembly GCF_004307995.1. Classification (GTDB taxonomy): domain Bacteria; phylum Bacillota; class Bacilli; order Paenibacillales; family NBRC-103111; genus Paenibacillus_AF; species Paenibacillus_AF thalictri. The sequence goes on from NZ_SIRE01000048.1 coordinate 26,352, forward strand.
TTGCCATTCGCCGTCCAAGACGGCGCTGAAACGTTCGATCGGCGTCGGCGCTTCGACATGCAGCTATAAGGATTGGATCGGCACCGACGTGCTGCTGTTTTGGGGAAGTGTGGCTGCTACCAATCAGCCCGTATCGACGAAATACATGTATGCCGCTAAGCGGCAGGGCACAAAAATTATCGTTATCAATCCATATCGCGAACCGTCGATGGACGCATATTGGATTCCGTCGGTGGCGGAATCGGCGCTGTTCGGTACCAAGCTGGCCGACGATGTATACCAAGTGAATATCGGCGGCGATATCGCCTTCATGAACGGCGTGATGAAGGTGTGGTTCGAGATGGAGAAGCGGCAGCCGGGTTCGGCGATTGACCATGCGTTTGTAGCGGCGCATGCGGGCGGCTACGAGCAGCTTCGCGAGCATGTGCAGGCCCAAGATTGGGCCGATCTCGAGCGCTCTTCGGGCCTCTCCCGCGCCCGGATTGGCGAGCTGGCCGAACTGCTCGCCCGCGCCAGCTCCGCTGTGTTCGTATGGAGCATGGGGCTGACGCAGCACCGCTTCGGCACCGACAACATCTCGCAGGTCGCCAATTTAGCGCTGCTGCGCGGATTTCTTGGCCGCGAGCGCTGCGGCTTGATGCCGATCCGCGGCCATAGCGGCGTGCAAGGCTCGGGCGAGATGGGAGCGGACCCGTTCAGCCTGCCGGGCGGCGAATTCAAAGGCGCGGACATCGCGCGGATCGAGCGCTTATGGGGCTTCAAGCTGCCGGAATGGCCGGGTGACATCGTTGGGGTATCGCTGGAGAATGCGCTGCTGCCCGAGGGGAATGATCGGCAGCTGAAAATGTTTTATACATCCGGAGGCAACTTTCTGGAGACGATGCCGGATCCAAATTTCGTCCGGCGTTGTTTGGAGGCGGTGGATGTCCGCGTGCACCAGGACATCGTGCTGAATACGTCGACGCTGACGGATGCGCAAGAAGCGGTGATTGTGCTGCCGGCGATGACGCGGTATGAGCAGCCGGGCGGCGGTACATCGACGTCGACGGAGCGGATGGTTTATTTTTCGCCGGAAATCGACGGTCCGCGAATCGGCGAGGCACGGGCGGAGTGGCGGATCTACAGCGATTTGGCGGCCCGCGTCAAACCTGAGCTGAAGGAGCGGCTCGGGCTGGGCAGCGCGGCGGAGATTCGCCGGGAGATTGCGCTGGCGGCGCCGAATTACGACGGCATTCAGCATCTGGCACAGCGCGGGGATGTGTTTCAATGGGGCGGCGCCTGGCTGTGCGAAGACGGCGTTTGCCCAACGGAGGACGGGCGGGGACGGCTGCTGCCGATTGAGGTGCCGGAGCTGCGCAAGCCCGAAGGGCATTTTTATGTGACGACGCGTCGCGGCAAGCAGTTTAACTCGATGATATATGGCCAGACCGATCCGTTTAACGCGGCGGACCGCTACGATGTGCTGATGCACCCGGACGATGCCGGCATGCTGTCGCTGCGGGAAGGGGAAGCCATTGTCGTGTATAACGCTCACGGCACGTTTCAGGGCCGTGTTAAGACGGATGAGGTGCAGCGTGGGAACATCGCCGTGTATTGGCCTGAGGGCAATTGCCTGATTCCGAAGGGGGTATACGAAACGTATGCAGGCATTCCCGAATACAACACCGCGGTTGTTGTCGAAAAGGCGGAAACGTATCATGCGCATAAAGATACGAAGTATGTGGAGCGGCGTATCGAAGAGTTGGAGACCGAAATCGGCTAAAGCCGGGCCGGCCTTGGTGGAAGTTTGCTCCGAGCCTGCCGCCCGGTAATCGACAAAATGGAACAGTGCTAGGAGGGGAGTAAGCTATGACGGATGATAAGGAGAAGTCGAGAGAGGAAGCGTGTTCCCATGGCGCGAAACCCGTGGTTACAACCGTATGGAAGACGCTGAAATATGACGCGGGAGCGGTGCGCCGAATGGAGGCCGCGGGTAGTGCCGCTCCGGTACCGGGTGAGGGGGCAGATGGTGGCAGCGGTGTACCGGCAGGGGGAAGCGGGACGGGTGATGTACATGACGAGCATAATGGTGCAGATGGTGCAACCTCCGAAGTTTGCGGCAACGGCACTGGCACGGACATCCGCGCAGAGGACAGCAGCGCAGGAATCGGTCTATACGCCGCGGACAGCGGTACCGCCGGAATCGGCCATGCCAATGTCAGCAGCCGCGGCATCGGCCTAAATGCGGGGAGCGGCATCGGCAAAACCGATGCGCCGGGCCCAGGATGCGCGGCCGCGACCGACTCGGCCAGGCTGCCCTCTGCCGCCCACTTCGGGTTCATGGAAGTGGAAGAGGAGGTTGCCGCCGAATACCCGCTGACCGTCAAGCTCGACGGCGCGGAATTTGCTACGCTGGTTTGCACGCCCAGCGATTTGGACGATCTGGTGGTCGGTTTTCTTGCTTCCGAGGGCATCATCCGCACAGTCGGCGATATAACGCGGTTATCGCTTGACGAGGGCACAGGTTTCGCTTATGCCGAGCTGCGCAACAAGCAAGCCGGAGCGGCGCTGCGCGAGCTTGTCTCCAAGCGTTTTATCGGCTCCTGCTGCGGCAAAAGCCGGCAGTTTTATTTGGCCAGCGATGTGCGCACGGCCAAAACGGTGACCTCGCGTGTCACTGTGACCGCGGCGCAAATTTTTGCGCTGATGGCGCGCCTGCAGACGAGCTCCGACGACTTCCGGCGCACCGGAGGCGTGCATAACGCCGCGCTCTGCACGGCGGAAGAGGTGCTTGCGGTGCGGACCGATATCGGCCGCCATAACGCGCTCGACAAGCTGTACGGCCATTGCCTGCGCCGGGGCATCCCGGCCAAAGATAAAGCGATCGTCTTCAGCGGGCGCGTCTCCTCCGAGGTGCTGCTGAAAGCGGCGAAGCTGGGAGCGGGCCTGCTGCTGTCGAAGTCGGCTCCCACCGACTTAGCGCTGCAGCTGGCGCACGATTTGGGTATCACCGTGGTCGGATTTATCCGCGGCGAGCGGCTGAATGTGTACACGCACCCGGAACGGGTGTTGCTATAATTTGTTTTAATCCCGAACTCTTTATGAAAACGCTAACATCGATTACAATACTAAAAAAGGGGCGAGGGATGGAGCTGAGCGACAGATGACACTAAGATGGTTAAAATCGCTGCAAAACAAGCTGCTTTTCGTACTGGTGATTCTCATTCTTCCTTCCAGCGTCATGCTGCTTTACTACAACTTTAACGCAGTTGGCGTCATTCGCAATCAGGTTGCCCATTCCAACGGAAATTTGCTGAACATGTACATGGGCACGGTGGATAAAGAACTGGAGGATGTCGATAAGTACTTGTTTAATTTAATTGCCAAAGAACCGGATTTGCTGGCGCTGGACGTACCCGAGCAAAATAACCCCGAGCTGTACAATCTGGCCCGCATCAGGTTGAACAACAGGTTATGGAACGATGTCGTGTATTACGACAACATCGATATGTTTTTCATTTATTCCGCGGTAAACGGCGACCTGGTGTCCGCCCGGTCGCAGCAGCTGACTTACCCCGAGGTGGAGAGGCTGAAAAGCGAGATTCAAAGCTTGTTTCCCCAAAACGGAAGCCCGGCGCAAGAACGTAAGTTGTGGTTTCTGTATCCCGATTCTTCCGCCGCTTCTCTGTACCGGCTAATCCGTTACGGCAACGTATATATTGGGGCCTCGATGAACATACAACAGCTGATGCTGCCGTTTGCGTCGGCCGATCTTGGGCCGGAGGGTAAATTCGTGTTGGCGGACGCGGATTACCGGCCCGTTGTGAGCGATCCGGCCATTCAACAGGCGGGCATTTTATTCCATCCGACCGAAGACGCGTACAGCATTATAGGAGAGTCCAATCCGTATATGGTGGTCGGCAAAAGCTCGCAAAAAGGGGCGTTCAGCGTTCACGCGCTTATCCGCGACGACCAAATCATGGAGAACATTCCGTACTTGCGCAGGATCGTCATGCTCATTGCGTTAGGAACGCTGGTTGTGCTGCCGATCGTCTACTTCTTCTTGCGGCAAACGGTGCTTGTCCCGATGAAACGGGTCGTATCGGCGATGCGTAAGATCAAGTCCGGCGATTGGGAGGTGCGAATGGATCCGCAGGCGTCCTCCACCGAATTTTCCCTCATTAACGAAACGTTTAATACGATGGCCGCGCAAATCAAAAAGCTGAAAATCGACGTATACGAAGAGCAGCTGCAGAATCAGAAATCCGAGCTGAAGCACCTTCAACTGCAAATCAATCCCCATTTTTTTCTAAACGCATTAAACATTATTTATCATCTGGCTCAGGTGAAAAATTTCGCTTTGATTCAAGAGATGTCCCTCAGTCTTGTGCATTATTTCCGCTACATGTTCCGCAGTAACATGTCTTTTGTACCCATTAGGGACGAGCTTGAGCATACGCGCAACTATTTGAAAATTCAGGAGTTAAGGTTTCCGGGCAAGCTGACCTCCGCCATTTTCGCGGAGGAGGTTCTAGCTTCCTGCTTGGTGCCGCCGCTGGTGTGCCAGACTTTTGTCGAGAACGCTATTAAACATGCGGTGTCCATGGATTCGTCGCTTCACATTACGGTGGAGGTATACGCCGATAGTGACGATCCCGCCATCATGTGGATTGTGATCGGCGATTCGGGGAAAGGCTTTCACCCGGACGTACTGAGCAAGCTGCAAAGCGGCGCCGATCTGGGAGGAGATCAGGGAACGCATATCGGAATATGGAATATTAAACGCAGATTGCGTTTGCTGTACCCTGAAGAAAGCACCGCGATGTATTTTTCCAATGCCGACGTTCAAGGGGCGCGTATCCAAATAAGACTGCCGGTTGTATATCCCGAAACGATGGAGGCGGAACACAATGTATCAAGTATTGCTCGTGGATGATGAACATTATGCCCTGGAAGGGCTTAAATCGGGCGTGGACTGGGACAAATTTGCAATCGATCAAATCCATCTCGCCTACAATATACGCCAGGCTAAAGAAATTATCGAGCGGCATCCCGTCGATTTTCTGATTTGCGATATCGAAATGCCAGAGGGCAGCGGGATCGAGCTGCTTGTTTGGGTAAGGGAGCATTACCCTGAGAAGGAATGGATTTATTTGACCTGTCATGTCGATTTCGGTTATGCGCAGCAAGCGGTGCAGCTCGGTAGCTTAGATTATTTGCTGAAGCCGGTTCGGTACGGAGAGCTGGAAAACGTGATACGTAAAGCGCTGGATAAGGTGGATAAACGGCGACAGGAGCATGCATTCAAACAAAATTACGACCATTATTACGGACTGTGGAAAATGCATCAGCCTCTGATTGTCGAACGGTTTTGGCTCGATTTGCTTGGCCGTACGTTGTCCGCAAGTCCCGCGGATATCCAAAGCGAGCTGCTTCAGCGCAGCATTTCCTATCATGAGCAGGAACGGTTCGTCCCGGTGCTGATCGTTGTGCAGAGATGGCATCGCAAGCTGTCGCCAAGAGACGAGAAGATCATGGAATATGCCATGAGAAACGCTGCGGCGCACAGCCTGATTCCCGGGAACGATATGGGCCAAGTCGTGCCGCTGCAAGGAGGGGGGATGCTACTGGCATTGCTCCCTTTGGAACATAATGAACAAACCGGCGGCGCGGGTTGGCGGGGAACATGCCGTGCTTTTATCCGCTTCTGCAACCAGCATATGTACTGCGATATATCGTGTTATGTCGGTATGCCCGCCCGCTTTCACGAGATGATCGGCATGGTGGAGAAGCTGCACGTATTGCACCAAAGCAACGTATCGGCGGTCAACGCCGAGCTTCTTGTAGAAGACGGTCCCGGCAAGCAGATGGCGGCTCGGGAGGCTAAGGACAGCGAGCTGCCGGCAATGAACGAGTGGACCGAGCTGCTGAAGCTGGGCGAGCGGGAGAAGCTGCTAACCCGAATACGGGCATTTTTGCAGCGGGTGCAGACCGAAGAACGGGGCAATGCGAAGCTGCTCCATTACTTTTACCACGATTTTATCCAGATGTTGTACCATGTGCTGCAGCTTAAGGGCTTGAAAGCCCGCGAAATTTTCTCCGAGCATATTGCGCCGGAGCGGGCGGCATCGCTCACCCGCTCTGTTTTCGAGCTGAACGAGTGGGCTGAACATATGATTGAAATTGCGCTCGCCAGCATGGATGAACGGGAGGAAAGCCAGACCGTGCTGGACAAGGTGATGCGTTACGTCGCGGAAAACATCGATCAGCCGCTCACCCGCAAGGATATCGCCAACCATGTGTACTTAAATCAGGACTATCTCGCCAAGCTGTTTAAAAAGCAAACCGGCCACAACTTATCGGATTATGTCGTAGGGGAGCGGATGAAGCGGGCCAGGTCGATGCTGGAGAACAGCGGCATGTCGATCGGCGATGTGGCTGTGGCGGTCGGCTACTCCAGCTTTTCGTATTTTTCAAAAACGTTCAAAGGCAAGTTTGGCATGACCCCGCAGGAATTTCGCGCCGACGGCGGTAAAATCTCCGATTATTTACAATGACCGGTCTGATTTGCGTTAGAGCGTAACAGGGGGGCAGGTATACAATGAGAGTAGAGTGAAACGAGGAGGCGGGAACATGGAGCAAAACAAACGGCAGGATCAGGAGCTTGCGGATATTCGTTACGTCCCTAACGAAGGAGGCCCGACATTGGGTTATTCGGCTTCATCAGGGGTCGGGATTATATACCGGGACGGTCTGGCTTTTAAAGATTTAAGCCGTAGTGGCGAACTCGAACCCTATGAGGATTGGCGGTTGTCTCCCGAAGAGAGGGCGCAGGATTTAGCGTCCAAAATGTCGGTCGAGCAGATCGCCGGCCTGATGTTGTACAGCAGCCATCAAGCGGTGCCCGGCGTGCTTGGCTGGAATCCGGCGGCTTACAGGGGAAAGTCGTTTGCGGAAAGCGGGGCGGATCCCTACGATCTGTCCGATCAGCAGCGGGAATTTATATCCCGCGACCATATCCGGCATGTGCTTGTCACGAAGGTGGACAGCCCGGAGGTTGCGGCGAAGTGGAGCAACCTGCTGCAGTCGTATGCGGAGAGCCTGCCGCTGGGCATCCCGGTCAACAACAGTTCGGACCCGCGGCACGGCTTGGACGCTTCCGCCGAGTTCAAGGTCGGCGGGGGCAAGCAGGTGTCGGTCTGGCCGGAATCTCTTGGTCTTGCCGCCACTTTTGATCCGGACATCGCGCAAAAGTTCGGCGAGGTGGCGTCGCAGGAATATCGCGCGTTAGGTCTGACCACCGCCTTGTCGCCGCAGGTGGATATCGCTACCGATCCGCGTTGGTTCCGCTTTGGCATGACGTTTGGCGAAGACCCGCGGCTGGCGGCGGATATGGCCCGCGCTTATATCGACGGCTTCCAGACCTCGTCCGGGGGAGCGGTGATTGCGGACGGCTGGGGTTACGACAGCGTTAATGCGATGGTGAAGCATTGGCCCGGCGGCGGCTCCGGCGAAGCGGGGCGGGATGCGCATTTCGGGTACGGCAAATACGCCGTATATCCGGGTAACAATTTCGATGAGCACCTGATTCCTTTTACAGAGGGCGCTTTCCGCTTATCCGGCGGAACGGGAAAGGCCTCTGCGGTCATGCCGTATTATACGATCTCTTATGAGCAAGACAAGAAAAACGGCGAAAATGTAGGCAACTCCTACAGTTCTTATATCGTTAATGATTTGCTTCGTGAAGGAACCGGCTACGACGGTGTCGTCTGTACGGACTGGGGAATTACAAGCGACGAACCGCGGGATATTTCCAAACTGTTCCCGGGCGGCCGCTGTTGGGGTGTGGAAGAAGGTTATACGGTGGCGCAGCGCCATTACAAGCTGCTGATGGCCGGAGTCGACCAGTTCGGAGGAAACGATCAAGCCGGGCCTGTCGTCGAAGCTTACCGGATTGGCGTCGAGGAGCACGGGGAAACGTGGATGCGCAACCGATTTGAGCAGTCCGCGGTGCGTCTGCTGAAAAATATGTTCCGGCTTGGCTTGTTCGAAAATCCGTACTTGCGGGTGGAGGAAACTTGCGCCAAGGCCGGCTGCGACGAATTTGTCCAAGCCGGCTTGGAAGCCCAGATGAAATCGCTTGTGCTGCTGAAAAACGAAGGCGGAACGTTGCCGCTGCAGCGGGGCAAAAAGGTGTACATCCCCAAAAGGGCGCTCCCGCCCGGCACAAGCTGGCTGGGGATGCCTACGCCTGCAGTGAACGGCTACCCGGTTAATCTGGACGTCGTGAAGTCATATTTTGAAGTAACGGAGCGGCCGGAGGAGGCCGATTACGGCTTGGTATTTATCGAAAGCCCCCATTCGACGATGGGCTACAGCAAAGCCGATGCGGAAGCGGGCGGGACGGGATATGTGCCGATCAGCCTGCAATACGGCCCGTATACGGCGGAGCATGCCCGCACGGCCAGTATGGCCAAAGATCCCCGGGAATTGCGCGACCGGTCCTATCAGGGCAAAACCGTCACTGTCGCCAATGCCGGCGATCTTGAGATGGTGCTTGATACGCGGCGTCTGATGGAAGGCAAACCGGTTATCGTTGCTTTATTGCTGTCTAATCCGGCTGTTGTCGGCGAATTCGAATCATCGGCAAGCGCCATTGTGGCGCATTTCGGAGCCGAAGTACGGGCCGTTATGGAGCTGCTGACCGGAGCCGCCGAGCCCAGCGGGCTGCTGCCGTTCCAAATGCCGGCGCATATGAAGACGGTGGAGGAACAATGCGAAGATGTGCCGCATGACATGGAAGTTTACGTCGATTCCGCCGGCCATGCCTATGATTTTGCCTTCGGGTTGAACTGGAGCGGTGTCATCCGGGATGCCCGCACGGCCAAATACGCCAAAGGGTAACCGGCCCCCCATTTAGCGCGAAAAAGCCTTCAAAACCACAATTCAGTGGGTTTGAAGGCTTTTTTGCTGCAGCGGCTAGGACAAGCGCACTAGGAAATCGCCGTTACGTTTGACGCTGCTCCGAATTTTTACAATGACAAGTCTGCTTTGCGTTAGAAGGAGGCGGCCAGAACGTTATAGAATGAGGTCAATCCCAACAAAAGAGAGGAGCAGCGCGATTGAACACCGCGGAAACGATCAAACGAGGGCAGACGCGCGGAGCCGTATTCAAGAAAAATGCTGCCGGCGTGTCGTTTAAAGCTTACTGGAAATACAGCCCGCTTTATTTGATGATGCTGCCGGGTATCGCTTATTTTTTAATCAACAATTATTTGCCTATGTTCGGACTTGTTATCGCATTTAAGGACATTAATTTTGCCAAGGGGATATGGGCAAGCGATTGGGTAGGGTTTAAAAACTTCGAATATTTGTTCAAAACAAAGGACGCCTGGATCATTACAAGAAACACCATTTTGTATAACGGCCTGTTTATCGTGCTGAATCTGGCGGCTGCGTTAACTGCGGCGATCATCCTGAATGAAGTGCGGCGCCAACTGCTGAAGCGGGTGTACCAGAGTTTGATTTTGCTCCCGCACCTGATCTCGTCGGTCATCATCGGATATCTCGTTTATGCGATGCTGAGCATGGAAACCGGGTTTGTCAACAAAACGCTGCTGCCTTGGCTTGGGATCGGAGAGATCGCCTGGTACAGCGAACCGCAGTATTGGCCGTTTATTCTTCCGCTTGTGAGCATGTGGAAGCAGGCGGGATATTTATGCGTGATCTATCTGGCTTCAATCATCGGCATCGACAAAGAATACTACGAAGCTGCGAAGATCGACGGCGCATCGAAGTGGCAGCAAATTCGCGGCATTACGATACCGCTGATTATGCCGGTCATCATGATTATGACGCTGCTGCAAATCGGCCGCATTTTTTATTCCGACTTTGGTTTGTTTTATCAGGTGCCGCTCAACTCCGGGGCTATACTGGATACGACCAACGTCATCGACACTTACGTATTCCGCGCATTAATTACGCTGGGGGATGTATCGATGTCTTCGGCCGCCGGGGTTTATCAGTCGCTGGTCGGGTTTGTGCTTGTGCTTACGGCGAACTATATTACCCGCAGAATCAACAAGGACAATGCCTTGTTCTAAATCAAGAAAAGTCCAGCGGTAATATGTCAAGTCCTGATCTGTGAAAATTGGAAATTGTTTTACCACGGTTGAGGTGGGAATCAGGAAAAATGGCAACACCAAGCTAAACCCAGTCGAAAACCGAAGTATCTTC
>NZ_SIRE01000049.1 GCF_004307995.1 Paenibacillus thalictri
CTTCAAGCAGAGCATGCAAGCCTTGCGCTCATGAAAAAATTAACCACATAGCTGTGGTTTTCATTTTGCCCGGGTGGTCAACTTTTTGATTAGCGCAGTGGTCAACTTTTTCATTGACATTCACACGCTAAAATAACGGGTCTATCTACCACTACGATTTATAATATGTGCGCAGCCGGGCAACTGCCGCATATGAAGGCACGGAGTCGAATATTACTGCATCGGCCGACACTTGAAAAATGGTTAGCTGGTGGATTCTCAGAATTTAAACAGGCATAAATTCTCTCTTTAGTTTAGCACCTATTCCCAATTATTATTGAACACTACAAGTGGCAAGCGGATCAGTCGCTTGCCACTTGTAGTGTTCATGCTTGTATTATCGAACCTTCAAAATAACTGTCACCCTCATGATCTACCAAACATTATTGCGCTAGGAGGCGGATCGAAAATGAATTACAGCAAAAAAGCTCTTTGGCTTGCCTGTCACTCCGAATTCGGTGAACGTCTTATCGAAATCGCCATGGAACATCTTTCACTAGCGAAGGAATTATCCTTAAACAGTCGATACATGACGACTGCCAAAGATCGAGAAATCGCTATGACCCGTATCGAAACATTGCGGCAGGAGCGGGACAACATTATTTCGTTATTCGAAGAAAACAGGGGGAAAGCATAATGGCAAACTATCGTCAACGCGGAAAAAACTCATGGGAACTTGCAGTAAGCCTTGGACGCGGTGCGGACGGCAAATATACCCGGCGCACAAAAACAGTTATAGTGGAAGACGAACGCATTTTACGAGCGCCAAAACGTTTAGAAACATATTTGGATCAAGAATGGCTTAAATTCAAGGAAGAAATCGAAGCAGGGAGTTACATAGCACCTGCTAAGCTTACGTTTAGTCAATTTGTCGAGTTATGGAAAGAAAAATACGCGGACAATCAGCTTGAACGAAAAACCCTCTACACGTATATGGTGAATCTGAATACCCGCATCTTGCCTGCATTCGGAAATTTGCAACTCGATCAAATAAAACCTTTGCACATTGTTGATTTTCTCGGTTTGTTAGGGAAAGACGGAAGCCGGAAAGACAAAAAGGCAGGTGCTTTATCGTCCGGAACAATCCAAATGAATCACAGAGTATTAAAAAACATATTCTCCCGCGCTGTTGAGTGGAAAATTATAGGTGATAATCCAGCGGCGGAAGTGAAAAAGCCAAAAGTCACGCATAAGGAAATTAACCCTTACGATGAAGAAGAGATAAAAGCCATGTTACAAGCCCTTCAGAAAGAGCCGTACCACTGGCGGATGATGATAACACTGGCTTTGACCACAGGGATGCGCCGTGGCGAACTGCTTGGGTTAGAATGGAAGCATATTGATTGGAAGACTGGCGTAATCGACGTACAGCAAAGCGTTTCTATTTCTTTAAAAGGCGAACTGATCGTCAAGGTCCCTAAGACAAAAAATTCTAAGCGAAAAATTGCGCTCCCCTTTTCCGTGCTGGGGGAATTGCGAGATTATTACGCTTATCGAGTAAAGGAACGAAATAAAATTGGTGACGCGTGGCAAGGCGGTGAATACTTCTTTGTGTTCGCTCATGAGGATGGTAGAGCCTTTCACCACGAACGCCCTTACCTTTGGTTTCGCCACTTCGTAAAAAAGAATGGTTTCCGGTATAACAACTTCCATAGCTTGCGTCACGCATCAGCAACGCTGCTCATTAATCAAGGTGTCCACGTAAAGGTTATCTCTGAGCGGCTTGGACATGGCTCAATCACCACGAGTATGAACATATACGGTCATGCCCTCCGTTCCGCCGATCAAGCCGCTGCTGATAAGTTCGAAAATCTGTTCACTTCGGATACTAAGAAAACAGACAAAAAGACGTTAGGGTAATGTCATCCCAACGTCTTTCCCTTTTCTTTATGCTCCGTTATTCTGCTTTTGCACGCAGTTTTACGGCAACTTTACGGCAACTCCTCAAAAGCGCCCCTGTTATACCAATTCTGGAACCACTGTATCACCCTATAACCCCTTATGGATCAAGGGATTTCAGGATCCTGTATCACTTCTTACAAGCAACGCGACATTTTCAACGTGTGTTGTATGCGGAAACATATCCACCGGCTGCACCGCGGCGGTGGAGTAGCCGCCATCCTCTAGGATGCGCAGGTCGCGTGCGAGTGTGGACGGGTTGCACGAGACGTAGACGACGCGCTCGGGGCGCATCGCGAGAATCGTCTCGAGCAGCGTGGCGTCGCAGCCTTTGCGGGGCGGGTCGACGACGATGACGTCGGCCCGTACGCCGGCACGGTGCCAGGCGGGGATGACCTCCTCCGCCGGGCCGGCTTCGAACTGAACGTTGCGGATGCCGTTCAGTTCGGCATTTCGTCGAGCATCGTCGATGGCTTCTTCGACGATTTCGACGCCGTACACCTCGCCAGCATGGCGCGCGAGGAATAAAGAGATCGTGCCGATGCCGCAATAGGCATCGATCACGGTTTCGCCGCCGGTCAGACCGGCGTACTCCAGCGCTTTGCTGTACAGCACTTCGGTCTGCACCGGGTTAACCTGATAGAATGAACGGGCGGATATCGCGAAGCGCGTGTCACCGATCGTATCGTAGATGACTTCTTCGCCCCACAGTACTTTTGTCGTATCGCCGAAAATGACGTTGGTCGTCCTTATGTTGATATTTTGGCAAATGCTACGCACGGCCGGAACATCACGGCGAATCAGGCCGACGAGCTCATCGCAATGCGGAATCTGCTCTCCGTTCGTTACGAGCACAACCATAATCTCGCCAGTATTGAGACCGTGTCTCGCCATAACGTGGCGAAGTAGCCCACGACCCGTTTCTTCATTATAAGGGCGGATGTTCAACTCGCGTGCGATTCTTTTGACTGCTGCGACGACAGCGTCGTTCTGTTCATGCTGGATCAGGCACGCTTCCATATCGATGATGCGGTGGCTACTTTGTGCATAAAATCCCCCGACAAGCCCGCCTTCCTCCATGCCAATCGGCACTTGAGCTTTGTTGCGGTAACGCCACGGGTCGCTCATTCCGAGCGTTGGATAGACGACAATACCCTGATCCATAGATGAAGTATCCGCAGAAGAACCACCCACCGAATATGGAACGGAATTGGATTCAGAAACGGAACCTTCATTCCTCTCAGCCGCTAAATCTGCCTGTACTCGACTGTCACCAGGAAGCTTCAGAACATTGTTGGCGTCAGTCCCCGGCACTACAGAAGCTCCGTACTCGCCACTTTCTGCAACAGCACTCGCCACCGTCAGCTTCCCGATCCTTTCCAGATTGTCCACGACCATCTGCCGTTTAACCTTAAGCTGGGCTTCATAGCTGAGATGCTGCAATTGGCAGCCGCCGCACTGCTTATAGATCGAGCAAGGAGGCGAAACGCGATCCGGGCTAGGGCGCAGCACCTCAAGAAGCTTGGCATAGCCGTACTGCTTTTTGACCTTAACCACTTTGACCCGTACCCGCTCGCTTGGCAGCGCTCCTTGTACAAAAAGGGTAAAGCCGTTAACACGGCCTACCCCTTCGCCTTCGTGCCCGATACCGACAATATCCATATCATAGTCGCCGTTTTTAACTACAGGGAAAAAAGCCGCATGTCCTTCCACAATCTCTTTCGTTCCTGCAGAAGAATATCCGACATCGATCGCCTGGGCTTGTCCTGCGCTTGTTTTTGTCCCTGGTTTATCCTCCGCCGCGCGCTGCCCCCTTGCAGAAGCCCGCTTGCCCCCGCTACTCGCGCGTAATACATCTGGAGAAGCTCCGATTCTCCCTTGGCTTGCGTTTACGCTTTGGCCCGCATGTTGCCGTAGCGATACATCGGCTCCCAATCCGGCGCTACCAGCACGCTGCCGCTTCGAAGGGCCTGTTTCTCGACCGTTGTCGCCGTGTCCCGCACGTTGCTGCCGCAAACTTCCGCTTCCATCGCTTCCATCACGCTGCCGCGCCGCTGCATCGCCTCCGTTGCCTCCGGCACGCAGCTGCCGCGAGCTGGCTCCGCTTCCCCCGCGTTTCGCACTCGCCCTAGCTCCCGTCGAGGCGCCGCCTCTGCTTGCCGCTTCCCGCTCGCCCTGCCCGCTCGCTCCAAACCATTCGGAACCGGTTGACGGCCGGTTCATCCGTTTCTTCATTTTACTCATGCTTTATATGTCACACACCTTAATGTTTCCACTTAATTTTTGTACGAAGATTGCCCCGACTCGTCCACAATTACCCGCAAATGCGAAGGCAGATTGGTGAACAAACATGGCAGCGTGCCGCCGAATTCACCATCCAGATTAAGCTGCACATAATCCGGGGAGGTCACTTGAATCGACCGCGTTTGGAAATAAATTACGTTCGGATCGCTTAAATGTTCGCCGCGCAAAGCAAGCGAAACGACCCGAATGAACTCGGCTAGGTTGCATTTCTTCAAGATCAGGCAATCGAACAGGCCGTCGCCTAAGCTCGCTCCCGGGGCCAGCCGCTCAAACCCGCCGACCGAATTGCTGTTGGCGATCAGGAACAACATGACCTCTTCATGCAGTTCGTGCTCGTCCGTCCGGATGTACAGCTCTATCGGGCGCAGCCGCGGCAGCTTTTCGATCCCCTTCATATAATAGGCAAGTTGTCCGATCATCGTTTTCAGCTTGCTTGGCACTTCATAAGTCAGCTCTGTCATCGAACCGCCGCCGGCAATGTTGATAAAATACCGCTGATTCATCTTACCGACGTCAATCGACCTTGTATGCTGCTGAATAATCAGATCGCAGGCATACTCCCAGTTACGCGGAATGCCAAGAGCACGGGCAAAATCGTTGGTTGTGCCCAGCGGCAAAATACCAAGCGGCGGCCGGTTCTCTTTCTCCGCCATCCCGTTAATCACTTCATACAGCGTACCGTCGCCGCCGGCCGCGATAATTAGATCAAATCCCCGTTCGATCGCATCCGCCGCCGCCAGCGTCGCATCGCCTTCGCCGATGGTCGCATGGGTGGACGTCTCCAATCCCCCTCTTTCCAGCCTCTGCAGTACGTCGGGCAGCCTCCGCCTCATTTCCTCCCGTCCGGAGGTTGGATTAAATATCAGTCTTGCTCGTTTCGTCATCGTCTAATCACCGTTACCCCGTTTTTTATCTATTTAGAAAACCGAGAACAGCCTGCTCCAGCCAACGCGACATCCGCTCATCGGGCAGCAGCGCTTTCCCATTATATAAAAACGAATACCCCTGCAACCGTTCCGGCACGACTTGACTTGTAAAATAACCTTCGCTCAAAAAAAGCGGAGCCACAATCACTTGCAGTTCCGGCCGCTTCTCGCGCCAATCTTGCAGGCGCTGGCCCGCCTGGTCGGGAAGCAGCATCGCCGTATCCGCTTCGGCAAACCCGCCGAGCGCTTGAATCCTTCCAGCCAAGCTGGCAAGCCCGTCCGCCCATTTTTCATAAAAACCCGGCTCTTTACTGCCATGACCGACCAGCAGCACCAGCTCTTTGTCCGGAGCGGAGGACAACGGCCTCAGTTTGTCGTATACAATTTCCGCAATTGTGCTATCGTCGCCGATCGGATCCGCAAAATGAATTCGCGCATTCAGCCGAAAAGGCTTCATATCGGTTGCCAGCTTCGGCTCGGGAATAACGCCCAGCGCGTAGCTGATTTCGTCGATATGCGTGCTGCCTGAGGAAATGAACAACGGCACGGCGATGATATCGGTCACGCCTTGAGCTTCGAGAGCGTCAATACCGTCTTGAATCAACCGTCTTTCAACAATTTCTAAAAAAGAGGAAAACACGGGTGTCCGCTCCGGCAGCCGCATACCCGCTACCGCTTCATCAACCAGCCGCACCCATTCTTCGCTTTGCGAACCGTGACTGATGACCAGAACCCCAAATACCAACACATCGTATCACTCCTGTGCAAAATAAGCTGAAATCGCTATTCTTGCATGTTGCTTACTGCTGCTCCACCCGGTCAGAGCCGCTTTTCCGTGTCTGCTTCCATGTCCCTGCATAAGCCTGAACATGACCGGCTGCTCCTTGTGATGTTAACATGCTATCGAAACCGCGGGCGAAAGTCAATCCAAGGCGGCGTTTTTTAGGAAGCGGTTTATTCCCGTAAGAAACAGGTATCCCGAACGCGCGTACCGGCGTTGCATGACCGTGATGTTTACTTGCATTCATCAGCATCTGTGATGGAGAGGCTGCCAATTTCTGTGCGGCTATTGCATGGCTCTGCGCATCCATTTGCTCCTGTGATGGAGAGACAACCAATTTCTGTGCGACTCGTCGCATATCCGTGGTCTTCCCCCACATCCATCACCCCAAGCCGTCCCTGCTCTGCCTTACGCGATGTAATCTGCCGCTCTCCATGCGGCTGCCGCCGCACAAAAAAATCCCACCGGCCGCGCGCAAGCGGACTGGCAGGATTTCAGGTTGCGTACATTTGCGCAGAAGCCTAAGAGGCTAACTCCATGCGGCATCAGGGACGCGTGCTCGGGAATCACGCTCACCGGAAGCCCATCGGGTTCGACCGCCGCCATGCGCCGTCAGGGCGCGGACTCGGGATTCGTTCCGCGTTGGAAATGCGGTTACAGTTCCTGCCCCTCCACGGTTCAAGCAATAATGACTCGGATTCGCGCGCTTTAGAAGCCCGTCGTTGCCGTATCCGGCTTAACGGTTAAGCCGCTCCAGCGCCAACTTATAGCCGTCGTTGCCGTAGTTGAGGCAGCGCTTCACGCGGGAAATCGTCGCCGTGCTGGCTCCTGTCTCCGCTTCGATTTGGTTGTACGTGTTGCCCTTACGCAGCATCCGGGCTACTTCAAGCCGCTGTGACAACGACTCGATCTCGCCTACCGTGCACAAATCGTCGAAGAATACATAACATTCTTCTATATCCTTTAATGTCAAAATCGCTTCAAAAAGCTGATCGATCGCTTTATCATTAAGCTTCTTTAATTGCATAAGATTCAACCCCTTGGTGAACTTCGTACTTCATGACTTATTCTTAAACTATTCGACATACACGTCGTAAATCCTTCCTTTAGATTTGTAAAACGTTAATATTTTTATGCGGTGCAGGAGTAAACCGACCGTGACAAAAAACTACTCACCCGAGACAATCGTCTATACCAAACGAATGCCTATGACATAAAGTAAAGTATCCTGATACTATCCAAAAAGGGTTGTGAACATCGTGACTAGCGGAAAACAAATCATCGGCAATCGAGGCATGATTGCACATACGCGCAGCTTCAGCGAAGCTCCGATCAATGGATACCCCATGGGCGGATATCCGGGGGTTACGAACTTTTCCCCCCAGCTTTATCAAGGCGGCGGATTTCCGGTAGAATCCGGCTTCCAGCCGGGCGGAGGAGGCGGCGGCAGTGGGGGCGGCGGCTTACTGGGGGGCCTCTTGGGAGGCGGAGGTTCCGGCGGCGAATCGGGCTCCGGCTTTAATCTAGGGCAGCTTAAGCAGGTCGTCGACCGGATGGGCGGCATTGACGGCATCATGAATACGATGACCAAGGTGCAGAAAATTGTCACCAACGTGCAGCAAATGGCTCCCATGGTAAAGCTGCTGATGGGGTCGTTCGGCAAGTCGAAAACAACGGGTGCGTCAGATTCCAGACCTTATCGCAACCGCAGACGCAACGGCAAAAGAAGACGCAGCAGCGGCACACGCCGTCCACGGCGCTAACCTAAATCCCATTAATTAGGACTGAGTCCGTTGGCCGAGGAAATTCTCGATAAGCAATGTCGGGACAAAAAAAGAACCGCTTCGACGCGGCGGGAAGACATGCAGCTCCCACCGCGCAAAAGCAGGTTCTTTTTTCTGTATAGCAAGTTCCTTTTTCTTTATAGCGAGTTCTTTCTGTAAAGCAGGTTCTGTTCCCTATAAAACATTCTTTCCTTATTGATCGCCTTTGACCGGTTCCAGCGGAACTGGCGCTTTACCGTACTTCGGCGTTTCCCTGACGGTCGGAGCCGCCCATTTGGCCGCGTTGCGGATGACCCGCCGTACATTCTCGTTATAATACGTCGGATACGTTTCATGACCCGGACGGAAATAAAACACTTTGCCTTGGCCCCGGAAGTAGCAGCAGCCGCTGCGGAACACTTCGCCGCCCTCGAACCAGCTGGTCAGGACAAGCTCATCCGGCTGCGGAATATCGAAATGCTCGCCGTACATCTCCTCATGCTCCAGCTCGAAATATTCGCCGAGACCTTCCGTGATCGGATGTCCCGGAGAGATCACCCACAGACGTTCCTTCTCGCCGATTTCGCGCCATTTCAAATCGCAGGAAGTGCCCATCAGTTTTTTGAAAATTTTCGAGAAATGGCCGGAATGCAGCACGATCAGCCCCATGCCGCGCAGCACACGCTGCTGGACTCGCTCCACGATCTCATCCTGCACCTCGCCGTGAGCCTTATGGCCCCACCAGATCAGCACATCGGTATGGTTCAGCTTCTCTTCCGTAAGTCCGTGTTCCGGCTCGTCCAAAGTGGCATAGCTGAGCTCGAAATCGTCACCCATGCCTTCGCCGATCGCACTATGAAGGCCGTTAGGGTATATGCTTCGAATGAAATCATTTTCCTTCTCGTGACGGTACTCGTTCCATATCGTGATCCGCAGCTTCTGGCTCATCCATCGATCATCCTTTGCATCCGTTATTGTTATAAGTCCAACAATATCAGTATATTCTGGCGGTGGATGAAAAAACATCCGCAAAGTTGCCCGCTCATTATTCAAAAATGTCCTTTCTTGCCTCAATGCATGTTATAATAAGGTGTAGGCTATCGCCGGGGTATGCAAAAATGTCAATTATGCTGTTTTGAAAACAAAGGAGCCCTCATACCTATGGAAATTGGAAGTGCCGTCTATAACGAAAAAATCCACTATCAAAATCCCCTTCTCTGCATCAAAGTATTTGAAATCACCGACCGCTCGGGACTTGCAGGTCAACCCAAACAGTGGAACTGGCATTACCATAAAGAAGTAGAGTTTCTTGCCATCAAGGAAGGAGCCCTCACCGTCAACTCCAAGGATGAAATGGTTACCCTCGGTCCGGGAGATGTTATCCTGCTCGGATCGTCGCAGCTTCACCGGACTAAAAAGGCCGAACCCGCCGATATTCACTACATTGTGCTGCAGTTCGACATGGCGCAATATTTTGACCAAAGCACCATGCCCTACATGAGCTGTTTTTCCGAACTGCATTACCCGCTGAACGATCTCAATTATATTTTCCGCGAAAACGCCTCCGTACGCCAGGACGCCTTCTCCATCATTTCCGACATTTTAGTGGAAACGCAAACGAAGGCCAAAGGTTATGAAATCGCCATCAGCGCGCTCATCAAACGCATGCTGCTGCTGCTTTTGCGCAATGACCGCAAAAATATTATCCGACCAATTGGCGATACCGAATTGGTCCGGCTGCAGCCTGCGCTTGAATATATCGAACAGCACCTGGCCGACAAAATTTCGATCGGCGAAGTGAGCGATATGCTGAATTTGAGCTACCATTACTTTATCAAGTATTTTAAAAAAGTGATGGGCATGTCTTTTGTCGATTTCGTCAATTACAAGCGGATTAAAAAAGCGGAACGGCTGATTTTGACCCGGGATGTCAGTATCGCAGAGGTCGGCGAATCGGTCGGCATTCCGAACATGGCCCAGTTCTACAAAATGTTCAAGCGGTGTAATCAATGTTCGCCAAAAGAATTTAAGCTGAAGATGAAGGGTGAGGCGCTGCAAAGATAAAGAGAAGAAAGGGAGATGAACATTGCCAGAAGTAGTGACTAATACCAAGCCCAACCCAAAACAGAAGACTCACGGAAGACTGACCCGGCTCGATTTGGTCCGAAGAGTTCTGTTTATGACAATTGGGGCCGCACTTGTAGCTCTTGGTCTCGAAGAATTTCTAATCCCGAACGCTATTATTGACGGAGGGGTCGTGGGGATCTCCATTATCACCTCTCACTTAAGCGGATTGCCCGTCGGCCTGTTCCTGCTGTTATTCAATCTCCCGTTTCTGTTCGTCGGCTACAAGCAGATTGGTAAAACCTTTGCTTTTTCTACACTGTATTCGGTTATGATTATGTCCATCGGCACGTTCCTGCTTCACTCGGTGCCGCCGGCTACCGTTGATCCGCTGCTTTCCGCCGTGTTTGGCGGCATCATCGTAGGTCTGGGCGTCGGTATGGTCATCCGGTTTGGCGGATCGCTGGACGGAACCGAAATCGTAGCAATTTTATTCAGTAAAAAGATGCCTTTTTCCGTGGGCGAAGTCGTGATGTTTTTCAACATATTCATTCTTGGCAGCGCGGGTTTCGTGTTCGGCTGGGATCACGCGATGTACTCGCTGATTGCCTATTACATTGCTTTTAAATTAATCGATATCACCTTGGAGGGCTTTGACGAATCCAAAGCAGTGTGGATTATCAGCGCCCACAGCAAAGATATCGGAGACGCCATCGTCGAACGGCTTGGCCGCGGCGTAACGTATTTGAAAGGAACCGGCGGTTTTTCCGGCGACAGCAAGCAAGTGATTTGGTGTGTCATTACCCGCTTGGAGGAAGCGAAGCTCAAATCGATCGTCGACGGCTTCGATCCGAACGCATTTCTCGCTATCGGCAACATTCACGATGTGAAGGGCGGCCGTTTTAAGAAGAAGGACATTCACTGACTTTCGGTCCATAAAACCGGCACTGCTTTGCTTTCAAAACCGATTAGTCCGATCCTATTTCGGGGTGCCCTTTTTAAACCGAGCAGTTTCATAATTATACACAATACGTTTTGAGAACCGTCTGGGAATCTGGATGGTGCTGCGTATGATGAGGTCAGCCGGCAATGGTCCGGTTGGCCTTTTTCATTTGACCGCAAAGCCCGCTGTAGAAAACAGCCGCGCTGCATAAATTTCCGTATTTGGAGGCAGAACATATAGAAGGAATATCTGAACCGCAAAGGAGAAGATACTTATGCTGTATGAACTGATGACACTTGCCATCGCTGTCGTCGTGATTGGGCTGTTCTGGGCCGTACCGCAGATCAGAAACCTGAATAGGCGGGACTCCAGCGCCAGCGGGGACGTGATTAAGCATCCGGTGGCAGCGAATCCCGCTTTAATCGGGATTATCCTTTTTCCAATTGTCGTAGTGATCGGCGCGATGATCTGGATGTATTACTACCCCTAAGATAAGGATGTGAACATAAGCAGCGTATGAATTCTGCCGAAGATACTAACAAAAAGACGTATTATGTTTCCGTTCAAGCCGGCACAATCATGAATAACATCGGCGACGCCTCATTTGAATTTGAGATCATCGCAACTCCGGACGATATTGAGAGGTTGTCCGAAATGTTCGAAGCCACGATGGAGGCGGATCATGACGCCTTCTGGCGGGCCCACAATCCGGCGATCTCTTATCATCACGACGATGAGAACGACACTTACGACGAGGGGCTGCAAATGATTTACTCTACCCTGCATGAGCTCGGTACGCCGGAGACCAAACATTTCATAGAGGAAATGCATGTGCTTCCGCAGCCATAAGCCGAATGCCAAAACAAAACCTCCACCCTGTCTAATTAACAATGAACTGCCCCCAATTGTTAGACCCATCTAACAGTTAGGGGCAGTTCAAAATAAGACGGCTTGGAGGTTTTTTAATCGAAAAAGCGTATTCCCTTTCTGGCATCAAGTGAATGCCAGCTCCTGCAAAGATCTTGTATACAGCTTCGGTACCGCCTCAATCAGGCTTCGCGTATACGGATGTGCGGCCTCCAGATGGAAACCCGCGCTATCCCGCTGCTCGACCAGTTCCCCGCGGTACATCACCGCAATGCGCTGGCTGATCTGTACAACCCTCGCCAGATCATGCGAAATAAACAAATACCCGTAACCGGACTGCTGCTGAAGATCCAATAACAGCCGCACAATTTGCGCGCCGGTGGACACGTCCAGCGACGAGATCACCTCGTCGCAGATCATAATTTGCGGATCCGCCATCAGCGCTCGCGCAATATTAACCCGCTGGCATTGGCCGCGGCTGAGTTCCCCCGGATACCGGGTCAGGTGACCGGCGGTCAAGCCGATACGTTCGATGATCTGCCGCGCCTTGTCCTTACGGTCCTGTACACTGCCGATGCCAAAATGATACAGCGGTTCCGTTAATATCCGCTCCACCGTCAACCTTGGATTAATAGCATCCACCGGATCTTGAAAAATAAGCTGGATACTTCGCCGCAGTTCCCTGGCATCTTTAGCGGAAACACGGGTAATGTCCCGACCATGCCAGGTCAGCGCGCCTCCCGTTACCGGTTCCAGCAGTGCCATGCAGCGGGCCAGCGTGCTTTTGCCGCTGCCGCTTTCTCCGACCAAACCGATGGTTTCGCCGGGTTTGATGCAAAGCGTCACGTTATGCACGGCAGCCGTGGTTACAGCCTGTTGAAATAGCTGGCGGCGGGTATAATATTTTTGCACATTTTGAGCGGCTAACATACATAACCCCGCTTTCTTCAGCAGCCAATCCGGCTTAATTATTAGCAAAACCGACGTTTTCCGGCCGATTAACCGTATACCCGCACCTGCTCGGGCAGCGGTTGGCCAAGTATAGGCACCATCTCCAGCAGATGCCGCGTGTAGGGATGTGCAGGACATTGCAGCAGCTGCGCCGCTTGCTCACATTCGACGATTTCTCCTTGGCGCATGACCACGATCCGGTCGGCCAGCTCGGAGACAACACCCAGATCATGTGAGATAAACAGCAGCCCCATGCCGAATTCCCGCTGAACGTCTTTAAGTAGAGATAAAATTCCGGCCTGCACCGTGACATCCAGCGCCGTAGTGGGTTCGTCGGCAATCAGCAGCTTGGGGCGGTTGAGCAGCCCCATGGCAATCATCACCCGCTGCAGCATACCTCCGCTTAGTTCAAACGGATAACTTTTCATCATTTTCTCGGGATTCGGCAGGCCCACACGCTCCAGCATCTCCAAACACCTCGCGTAATTGGCACGCCGGCTTCCGTCTTTTATACACTCCATCAATTGAGAGCCCAAAGTCAGCATCGGATGAAACGAACTGAGCGGATCCTGAAATACGACAGCCATCCGTTGCCCCCGAATATGTTTCATCTCTTTATCCGGCAGCTGCAGCAGTTCTTGCCCTTCCAGGCGGACGCTGCCTGCTTGGATGCATAACGGAGGCTCCAACAGGCGCATGATGGACAGAGCCATCGTGCTTTTGCCGCTGCCGCTTTCGCCGATGACCGCGACCGTTTCCCCTTGCTTGATGTGAAAATGAATATTGGTTAACAGGCTCCTTCTCGGCTCCGCCGTCTGAAAGCCGGTATACAGTCCGCTGACTTCAAGAAGCGGCTGAGCTGCTGATTTCACCGTTGTCCCGCCTTTCCTCCGCTAAAGTTCCCTTCCGGTTCCACATTCTCTCCAAGGTGTTGCCCAAATAGTTAACTAACAAGATCGATCCCGCCAATGCCGCGGTCGGAAACAAAATGGTCCACCAAGCCTGCATAATATAAGGATGGCCGTCTGCAATCATCGAACCCCAGGTCGGTGTCGGCGGCCGGACTCCGATGCCAAGGAAACTTAAGGTGGAGATGACGCCAATCGCCGAACGGAAGCAGATGGTAGAGAGCAAAATGACCGTTGGCAGCAAATGAGGCAAAATATGCAATCGGATAATCCCCCATTTACTGCTGCCGAGCATAAAGCCGGCACGGATAAAACCTCTCCCGTGAAGCGCTTTGGTTTCGTCGTGAATCAGCCAGAAGAACTGCCCCCATATGGAAAATGCCATCGACAACACCATGCCCAACAAACCATTTCCAAATATTGTAATAATTAGAAGTGGCAGTACGCGAACCGGGAATACGACGGAAATTTGCCCGATAAACACTATGATCGGCGTAAGCCAAGGCACCACTTGGTAGCCGGCCAACATGCCAAGCAGCGTCCCTGCCGTCATCGCCATCAATACCGCCACCACCACGAGTCCAAGTGTCAGATAGGAACCGTAAATCAGCCTGCTGGCCACATCCCTGCCCAAATGATCGGTACCGAGCCAAAATTCGCCCGAAGGCGGGTCCAGCTTAGGCCCTTCGAACGGAGCCAGCGGATCGTGACCATAACCGTACATATAAACCAATGAGAGTATTACCAAGACGGCTGCGATAGCAAGCAGGATTTTTCCATTACGGTCCAAAACAGTTTTCACCATTGATTTGTCTCTCCCAGCTGCTTCTGCTTAACTCTCGGGTCAATAAGCGGATGAATCAGATCGAGCACAAACCGCGAGACGATAAACAAAAGCGTAGTAAAGATCAAGCATGCTTGGATCAACGGCAAATCATGGCTCGCAATCGAACTCACCGTCAAGTTGCCGATGCCCGGATAAGAGAAGATCGCTTCCACTACGATGGTACTGCTGAGCAATACGCCGACCTGTACGGACACAAACGAAAATATAAGCGACAAGGCGGGCCTGAGCAAATATTGAGAGCGAAAGCGGAATTCGCTTACGCTCTTGGCTTTGGCTGTCACAATATATTTTTCTTTCGCCACTTCTTGAAGTTTGGAGCGGAACAACAAAGAGATCTTGATCGCCTCGGCGGCTGCAAGCAGCAGCACGGGCAACACCAGGGAACGAATTCCCTGGCTGCCCGAGGGCGGAAACCACTTCAGATGCACGCAAAACAATTCGATGGCAAGAATACACGGCACAAAGCCGGGTATCGAATGCAGCATCAGCAGCACTTTCGTTAGCTGCTTATCCGCTTTCCGTGGCAAATAGGAACCGAGAAACCCCAGTCCGATGCCGCCGACGATCCCGATCGGCAGCACAAGCGCAATCAGTTTCGTGGTCGCCCACAAATACGGCAGCGCTATCGTGAGCACAGGTTCGCCGAGTTTATAGGAATTGCCGAATTGCAAGGTGATTGTTCTCAGCATATATAACCCGAACCGTACAATCGCCGGTGCGTCCAAGCCGAGCGCATGCCGCATCGTTTCCCGCTCGGCTTCGGTAGCGTCGGGAGGCAGCAGCGTTCGAACCGGATCACCCATCGCATGCGAGACAAAAAAGAGCAGGCTTGAAACCAATAACAAGATGGACAGGCCGACGGCGAGTCGTTTAACGGCCAGCTTCAATCCGTCGTGCATCTTACTTCACCTTGATTTGATGAATGTCAATTCTTCCTGTTCCATCCGGCTTCCAGTCGATGCTGCCGGATAAGCCGTAAATGTTCGGCGGGAACATATACCAATTGACAGGGGATCCTTCCTTGTATTTCTCTAAAATTTGCTTGGCCAAGGCCAGTCTTTTCTTATCATCTTGTTCAGCCGCATAATCTTTAATCCACTGCTCGGCTTGCGCATTCAATTGATAACCAAATGTTTTGTAAAGCGATTGCTGCGAAAAAGCCGCTACCAGAATCCGGTACAGCTCCCTGTCGGGATTATCGTAACCGGAGAACATCAGCATGGATCCGGCTGCATTTTGTTCATAACGCTTAGGATCAAGCAGAGGACCGATTTCCATTAAGTTAATTTTCGTTTCAATACCGATTTTTTTCAGCTGTCCCTGCAAAGCTTGAGCCGTGTCGATGTCCCTTTGGGTTACATCGAGATCGACCGTCAACGGTGTTTTGACGCCGGCTTCGGCAAGCAGCGCTTTCGCTTTGTCCGGATTGTAGTCGCTTAGCGGGTACGCTTCTACGAAACCGGAGCCGGTTTTCGTAACCGGAGCTACAGCGGGCGAAGCAAACTCCCCGTACAAGTTTTTGGCAAGCGCGGCTTTGTCGATTCCGTAATAAATCGCTTCCCTAATCTTCGGATTGTCAAACGGCGGTTTGAAGAAATAACTTTGCCACGTAACGCGGAAACCCGGCTCCGAGACGACCTGATAGCTCGCTTGGCCTTGAATCCGCTTGAGCGACGATGCCGACAGATCGGAGGCAATATCCGCATTGCCGCTGAGCAGTTCAGCGACGCGGGTCGCTTCATCCGTTACGTTTTTGACGACAACCGTCTTGAACGGAGGACGTTGGCCCCAGTAGTTCGGCGCTTCTTTCAAAGTCGCCACTTCCCCGCGTTTCCATTCGCCCAGCACATAAGGACCTGTTCCTACGGGTGATGTTTTGTACTCGTCGCCATTCGCCAGTTGCTTTGCCGACAACATCGGCAGATCGACCAGGAAGTTAATCAAGGCGTAGTTGGGAGTCGACGTAATAATATCGACGGTATATTCGTCTACAACATTCGTTCCGGTTACACCGGCAAGCAGCGTTTTGAACGTGCTCTTGGGAACTTCCGGCGACATCAGTTTGTCGATCGTCGCTTTTACCGATTGGGCGTTGAACGGATCGCCATTCTGGAACTGAACGCCCTTCTTGACTTTAATTCTCCAGTTGTTGTTCACAAATTCATAGCTTTCCGCCAAAGACGGAGCCAGCTTGCCGTCCTTATCTCTGACCAGCAGCGTATCGAAAATAAGGGTTCGCGGCAAGGTGATGTCCTTTTGGAACGGATCGATGGTCGAAAAATCTCTCGTTTCATTTGTTTGAACAATAACGAGTTGGTCCTTCGCTTTTGCAGATGCCGGAGCGGCAGCCGGCTTATCCGCCGGTTGAGCGGGTGACGCAGGCTGGGCAGCAGGCTGCTGCGGGGAGCAGGCGGTGATCCCTATAAGCATGGCGGCCATACAGAAGGCGGCCAATTGATTCCGTTTGCGTAAAAACTTCATGTTACGGATTCCTCCAAATGTAAGATGGATAAACTTATGTAAGTACGAACGAATTAACGGCGCCCGATAATCAGATATCTGGGGTGCTGCGGAACGCCTCCCCACAATGCCGCTTCCATCAGCGGCTCGATCGCAACGTCATGCAACCCTTGGGAACGGAAAAACGCAGCAAGCTGCTCGCTTGGCTGCCCGCCATAAAACGGAAGCTTGGAGCGGATTTGTTCATACTCGGCTTTGACATCCTGGTTCTCCCATTGTCCTTCCACCAGAGCCAGCCTTCCTTGAGGCTTCAGCAAGCGGATCCAGCCTTCCGTCGCTTTGGCCGGATTAGGCAGCGTCCAGATTACATGGCGGGCAACGATCAAATCGTAGGTGCCTTCAGGCAGCCCGGTTTGTTCGGCATCGCCGTGGCGGAAATCGATTTGCAAACCGGCTTCTTCCGCTTTAGCGCGAGCAAGCTGCAGCATCTCGTCGGCAAAATCAACACCCGTTACCTCGTGTCCCGCTTTAGCCAGAAGCAGCGAAAGAAATCCTGTGCCGCAGCCAACGTCCAGCACTTTCAGAGGTTCCTCGCCGGCCAAACGGTTAAGTACGCCAACCCAGGCTTGGTGCTGGTCTTCATTCAGCAGACCATGGCTCGCACCTTGGTCGAAATTGGCGGCACGGCCGTTCCAATGTTGTTTCACCAGTTCTTTTACTTCTTGTTCGTTTAAACTTGGGTTACTCATTAAAATCTCTCCTTATTGATAATGATTATTATTATTAATGGATTTCTGAAAAAAAGCTGCCGACGCAGTCGACAGGCTAGTCATACCTCATAATCGATCCATCCTTGTAAATATCTTGAAACAACTCGTGATTATTCATAAAGCTGGAGACGATGTCGCTTTCATTGCCCAAAATGGTTAAATGGAAGCTGGCTCTTATCAATTCACGAACGATATGTATAATTTCACGGCTCTCGCTGTAAGTGCCAATGACGGTATCCGGGTTCTGAGAGTCCAACCGGCCGACGAGCATTTGGCGGATATCGCTGATCATCAGCATCTGCATGGCCCGATGACGGTGAACTTCATCCTGGCGAAGCGGATGAATGACAACTTGAACCCCCTCCAGCGTAAAATCGCCGTAAGATAAAATTCGGACCTTCACTCCTTTGCTGGAAACTTTGCTGATGTCATCCTGCAGCAAGGCGGCGAACGGCGCCCCGCAGCGAAGATACACCTCGTTTTGGGCCGACTGAATCATCTGTTTGGCCCTGCGGACAACATGATCGTAGCCTTTCACATATACAATCGTTTCATTGCTTTTTTGCCGGTTGATTTCTTTGAATTCCACGCGCACTTTCTGGAGGTCGCTGTTGAATTTCGCTTCAAGACCGGATAAAAACGACTCGGGCTCGACGGCCATATACAATGCGGGCTCTGTCTGCTGCCATACTACGGCGCCTTTATCAGCTAAATTGCCTAATACCCGATATACTTCAGCCCGGGATATGCCGGTATTTTTGCTGATTTGATAACCGGTTGCCGCGTCCTCCTGAACTAACGCCAGATACACACGCGCTTCATTCTTGCTGAAACCGAATCGGGTCAGCAATTCCATGATCGTATTCATGATTTGCACCTCGCAGGTAGTATTATAACTAACTACTATGATAATGAGAATCTTTATCAGTAATCATTTGACTGAAGAAATATAGTTGTTCCCTCAATTTTTCATCCATTTCCTTCTAATATCTCACTTTTTTATTTTTCTCACAATGCCTCTGAGACAAAAAACAACCTTTCACGCGTTCATGGACGTGTAACCGACCATGCCGTTTGAGAAAGGTTGCTTTTTATCCTCCACTATATCTTGAACCGCTTAATTCGGGACAAGCCTTGCTGCCCAGCCTTATGGGTTAGTCTTTAAACGGGTCTCCGGTCGAACTTGAGGCCTGCCGCAAATCCTCGTAGAAGTTCGCCATCGCCGCAAGGAAATACGGATACACCCACAGCATAGCGATGCCAAACGTGATGCAGCCGAGCAGGAACCAGCCGATAAAGCTGAGCTGCAGCAGGAACAGCTTCATTTTCTGACCGTCCATCATCTCTTTGCTGGTGCGGATCGCGTCCATCACCCCGATATCCGGGTTATCGTTCATGATGTAAAACGCCTGCGAATACCGCAGTGCAGCGATAATTCCGGGCACGATCAGCAGCAGTGTCCACAGGAATGTCAGCAGGCCGATCATCAGCGATAAGCCAAGCGCAGGCAGGAACCGCTTGAACCCGGCAAATAGCTGGCTGATATCCGGGGTGCCGCCGCGCGGAAAGGTAACAAAAAACATCGACAATCCGAGTGCGAACGAACCGGAAACGAGCGTTGTCGCCAGACTCCCCACGTCCTTAATGGAGTTAAGGATAACGATGATAACAAAATATAGAAAACACGTCAGTATCGCTATACCCCATCTGCCTGCCAGCTGGCTTCGCGCCATCTCCCTCAACTGATCGTTCGGTTTTAACTGACTCGCGTTGACAAATACCAATTACCATACCTCCTTTAAAGGATTTAGTTATCCTTTAAAGGTATATTCCGGTGCCAGGCTAATATTTCATTTTATTTTTCAGACGCGGCCCGCTTGAAACGTCCGGCTGTTGTCACGCTGCGCGGCCGACTTGATTCTTTTGTGATAACACACGTAGGAGCCCGCCATCAGCGCAAATCCGATGAGGAAGAATACCCAGCTGCCGGCGGGATCCCCGACACAGATGCTCGAATACATCGCCCCCGCGAGATCGAAAAACAACCCGGCATACGCCCACTCCTTGATTCGCGGATACCCGGGAATCAGTATGGCGGCAACGCCTAATATTTTGGCGATTCCCAAAAACGGGAGCAAATAAAGCGGGTATCCCAAATGCTTAAACAATTCGACTGCGTCGGGGACGGACATGATGTCGGGGATGGAGCCAAGCGCCATTAATGCCGCAAACAAACCTGTGCATATCCAATAAACGAGATTGATTTTTTTCATATGCGTCTCCTTTACATTTCGCCCAGAAGCCCGGCAAGACGTCACTCCGCCAAATCTTGAAGCAGGCTTTCCAGGCGATCCCAAGTCTCTGTAATACCGGCGAGCATGCCCATGTCCAACACCTTCTGGAGCGCCTCGGCGGATGCATATTGCGCACGGTTGACGATCGTTGTTTTACCGTCGCGTTCGATGAACTCCATGGCAATCAGCGTTTCCGGCATGTCCTCCGCTTCATTGCCGTTCTCATCGGAAAAATAGTCGACGTACACGATCCGCTCCGGCTCAACGATCTCATGATAGACGGCTTTGCCCCACGATTCCATCCGGCCGTCGGCGGACCTCATGCAATAATGCCAGACACCGCCCGGGCGAAAATCTATCGTGCATACCGGCAGCGTCCATCCTTTCGGGCCCCACCAACGCGCCAAGTGCTTCGGCTCCTTAAACATCGCAAATACAAGCTCACGCGGCGCCTGAAACGTACGTTCCAGCACAAGCACCTTGCCCTCCACCTTGGTAGTCATGTTGTTATTATTGTTATTTGACATTCCAAATCCTCCCTTAGACAAGTTGTATCATGTCCCCTTTTAAAATATACCCAAAAAGGAATATTCCAGTCAAGGAATATTTA
Source organism: Paenibacillus thalictri (assembly GCF_004307995.1). Classification (GTDB taxonomy): domain Bacteria; phylum Bacillota; class Bacilli; order Paenibacillales; family NBRC-103111; genus Paenibacillus_AF; species Paenibacillus_AF thalictri. Next base: position 20,427 of record NZ_SIRE01000049.1, read on the forward strand.
AAACAAAAAAATAGCCGGAGCAACTGACGCTGCCCCGGTCTTCTTCCATCCGATGTTAAAATATTCTGCGCTGCCAGCCCATCAGCTTGGCGAGCGCTTCGACGTAATAGTAGTCTCCATAAATCAAGGAGACGTTGATGTTCTGGCCCGCCGGCTTGTGGCCGGTGCCTTCCACGAGGATCGCCTCGTGTTCAGGGCGGTCCCACGTGCCGTAATGCTGCGTCAGCGACAGCAGCATCCGCTCGGCCGCATCGCGGTACAAGCGGCCTTCCGCCTCAGGCAGCGCGGCCGCGATCTCGAGCAGGCCGGATGCGGCGCAGGCGGCCGCCGACGTGTCGCGTTCCTCGCTTGCGAGGTCGCCGCCGTTCGCGCGGAAGTCCCAATGCGCGACGTAATCATCCGGCAGGCATGCCAGGAAATAATGCGCTACGCGGCGCGCAGCCTGCAAGTAGCGGATGTCGCCGGTATAGCGGTACACGTTCGCCATACCGTGCAGCGCCCACGATTGGCCGCGGCTCCAAGATGAATCCGGCCCGGCCCCTTGACCTCCCAGCGAGCCGAGATACTCGCCGCTTTCGGGATCGAATTCAATGATGTGGTTCACCGAGCCGTCCTCGCGGATAAACCGGCTCAGCACCGTATTCGCATGCGCCTTGCCGACATGCTTGAAGCGCGGGTCCTTCAGTTCCTCCGCCGCCCAGAACAGAATCGACAAGTTCATCGACGAATCAACGATCGCCCAGCCTGTTTTATCGTCATTCCATGCGCGCAGGAAGTTTCCAGCCATATTAAACCGGCCGGCCAGGAAGTTAGCCGCCTGCAAACCGCGGCGCCGTCCGTCCTTGTCCCCTGTAATTTTATGTTTGATGATCGCCGTAGGCAGATACTGAAATCCGACATCGTGGTGGAACCGGTTGTCGCGCAGCGTGCACAATTCGATTCGTTCGTCCCAATCCCAAGCGGCTTCGCGGTAATGCTCCTTGCCGGTCATGTCGTACATGATCCAGAGGATACCGGGCCAGAAAGCCGACGTCCACCAATCCAGAATCATGTTGTCGTATTTGCCGTCCGCCTTCGCCACATGCGGCGATTTGTCTTTGAGCTGCTCGATCATGCGGTCGACTTTCGGCTGCAATGCTTCCCATACTTCCGGCAAAATATCGGACAACTTTGATGCTTGGAGCCATTTTTCCTGTACCATGGGCTTACACTCCTTTAAGTATATTAGTAGGATGAACCATTAACTTCGATAAAAACCGTTCCGAGCCCTTCCGATACCGCGCTGACCACCGAAGCCCCGCCTGCCGGATCGACATAGATGCCCACTCTGCCGTTCGCCAACTCGATGACCCGGGAGCCGCCCACTGTACCTAAATGCTCAAGCAGCTTGCCGTCGCCGGCCAAACCAAATCGGATAAAATTACGCGCATCCGGGCAGAACACGCCATTAGCATCATACGCTTTCGCTTCGACGTACATAAGGCCGTCCGTCTGCCGTTCCACAGTCAGCTTCAGCTGCGCAGGCTCGCCCCAGCTTTCCGTCTGGTAAACAAAGCGGATTTCGTCCTCTACCGTCACGCCGTCTTTAACCGCCACGACGCGCACCTGATTTTCACCCGGCTGCAGCGCCGCCTCCCAACGCAGTCCGGCTGCTGGGAAGTTTTGCGAATCGCGCTGCTTGACGCCAACACTAACGCCGTTCAGGAACAGCTCGGCCGACGGGCAGTTGGAGTAAACCTTAATAATCTTCAGCTCTCCCGGCGCACCCCAACGCACCGGCATCGTATGGCCGTAGATACGCGCCATCGGCTTATCCGTCCAATAGGACTGGTACACGTAATAAGCATCTTTTTTCGTAAAATCGCGTTCGATAATACCCTTCATGTTCAGGTAGGGAATCGGCGAATCCGGACGCACCGGCGTGGCAAAATCTTTAAAAGCCCACTGCGCCGTTCCGGTCAGCCAGTCCATCTTCTCCTGGCATTTTAAATACCAGTCGATCATCTCACAGAAATACGTCTCCGACCAGTCGCCGTCCTTCGACACCCGCGGCTCGCCGCCGGTCAGCAAATAATCGCCGTCGCGTTCGTCCGCGCCTTGCCCTTTGGCGATAAACTCGAAGCCGGTGAACGTCTTCTCCACATGCCGGGTCGCCAAATTATCAGCGCCCCACTCCATATGGAAAAAGGAATGCACGTTTTCGAACGCCTCACGGCTGTACGTTTCGTATTCGGTGTACACGCCGCGGTACCAACCGGCCCAGATGGATGGCGAATACACATCGATGATGTCCTTGCAGAACTCGCAGCGGCGAATCGACGTCAACCGGCTCGGATCAAGCCGGTGGGACATGTCATGCAGCTCTTTCATGAACGCGCGAATTTGATCAATTTCAAAATAATCGAAGTCGCATTCCCAATCGTTCTCATTCCCAAGTCCCCACAAAATGACCGATGGATGGTTGTAATGTTGTTCGATCATCGCCGCCAGCATGTCGCGGCATTGCTGCTTGTATTGCTCTCCGCCGAGGCCGCCGCGGCACCATGGGATTTCTTCCCATACGAGAATGCCAAGCTCGTCGCACAAATCGAGAATGATGCGGGACTGCTGGTAATGACCCAGGCGGATAAAATTGACGCCCATGTCTTTCATCAGCTGCATTTCCGTGCGCATCATCTCTTCCGTCATCGCCGGTCCCACTCCGGCATGGTCCTCGTGGCGGTGCGTGCCGCGCAGCAGTAGCCGCTCGCCGTTCAGCTTAAACGGACCGTTGGTCACAAATTCGAAGAAACGTACGCCGAACCGTTCCTGCTGCTCGGTTTCTCCGTAAGGACTCGACAGCCGGACCGTGCACTTGTACAGCGCAGGATCTGCAGGCGACCACAACTTCGGCGCAGCAATATCGTGTACCGCAATTTCCTTCATGCCGTTCCAGGCCATTTGTTTCGTTTCATAGGTGCCCAGCACCGAACCGTCAGGACCCTGCAGCGTAATCGTCAGCGTGACATGATCGAGATAAGCTTGCGGATTGTACAGCTGGGCTCTTACCTTAACGGAGCAGCGTTCCGCACCCTCTGCTTGGGCTTCGACATGTACGCGCTCCAGCGACACCGCAGGCACATACACCAGGTTTACATAGCGGTACACGCCGCCGTACAAATTAAAGTCGCTTGCGTCCGACGGAATCGTCTCCAGCTCGCGGCTGTTGTCGCTGCCAATCGCCACCGGTACAAGTCCGTGATAGCGGTCGATCTTCTTGGCCTTTTCGACCGCTTCCGTAATATCGACGGTAAACTCGTCGTACCCTCCCAAGTGCGAACCCGCTTTTTGCGTATATACGTATACGTCGGTCCGTTGACCCGCTCCTTCAAAATGCAGCAGCGTTCTGCCGCCGGGGTACGGATTGTTCACGTCCAGCTTCGTGCGGTACCAGCCCTGGCCTTGGTAATACGGGGTGTCCGGATCGAGCACGTCCAGAGCATTATACGTATGAGGCAAAGTCACCTCATGCCATGGCACATTGTAATGGTTCTGCAGTTTGTCCTGCCGCCATACCTCCCATGGCCCGCCGAGGCTGCCTTTGAAATGCTCCCAGCCGTCATTCAGCCGTTGTTTGATCAATGTCGGTCATCTCCTGTAGTAGGTATGTGGAAAAGGCTTAAAGCGCTTCGACTTGTTCATTCGTGTAAAGACGATACGATTTTAACAAAAAATAGATCCAAAATGTATGGCGCTCTTATGATAAAATGTTGTTGTATTACGATCACGTTGTACCCTGTGCAGGAGATGAGCGCGATATGAAAATCATGAACTATTTGAACCTGAATCAGCATCCGATTCAGCTTTCGTTTATGAAGGACCGGACCTATGAATTTTCCGAGGTTTACCATGCCCATCAAGGCATGGAAATATTATATGTGAATGAAGGAAGAGGCCGCGTCATTGTGGAACAACAATTTTTCGAGCTGCGTCCCGGCTCGCTGATCTGCTTCCGTCCCTTCCAGCTGCACCGCATCCAGATGGATATTACCGACGAGCAGCCGTATATCCGCTCGCTGTTTGTGTTCGAACCCGAAGCGCTCACCGCATATTTGTCGCCGTATCCGTCGCTTTCCTCATTTTTTCAGCGCTTATGGAAGGATCCGCTGCTGCCTCAGGTGCTTTCCGGCCTGCCGGTGGAGGATATGTACTCGTTCCTGCAAGCTTCACGATTCGCGATCGACCTGGCAGCCGCTGGCGAGCTGCTTGAGGAGCAGGCGTTTTTTCTGGTGAGCCTGCTGCACAAAGTAAAGGCCCGCTGGACGGAAACCGCCTTAGCCGCGCCGGTCCCTTCTTCCAAGCCGTCCACCACCGCCGAAAAGATGATGCAGTGGCTCGAAGCCCATTATATGGAGCCGTTCGAGTTGGGCAAGCTGGCGGAGGCGGTGCATCTTTCGCCGAGCCATGTTTCTGCGGCGTTCCGGCAAGCGGTCGGCAGCAGCATTACCGAATATTTGGCCGCCCGCCGCATCCGGCAAGCTTGTGTGCTGCTGAAAACGACGGCCATGTCCGTCGAAGACATCGGTCACGCCGTCGGACTCGGCAACGTCTCGTATTTCTGCCAGCTGTTCAAGCGCAATGTCGGCGAAAGCCCGCACCGGTTCCGGCGCACGTTGTTTTCGAAATAATCCGATTTGACATGGCAACCGTCTGCGCCTTGCATGCTTTGCTTCAATGGCTTCACTCCAGGACCATAACTTGGAAAGAGGCTGCCCCAAAGTGTCCGCATGACATAGAAACATTGCAATTTCCAGACAAAAGGACCGCAGATTCCACTACAAAAGTGAAAGCTGAGGTCCTTTTTTCGAAAGAAATCGGTTCTAAGTGGGCGCAAGCAATTACAAAATGACTTTTAAGTCAGCCCCTTCGCTGGTCTTTTCTTATATAGATGACTGTTAAGAGCGCGTGCTGCGAATCGGCTTCAGGCGTTCTGATCAGACGTTCTGGGTCCGGCGCCCTTGGCTGCGGTACTCGCTGGGAGACATGCTCGTCCACTTCTTAAACATTCGCGAAAAATAATACAGCTCCAGCCCAAGAACGCCGGCGATTTCCGATACCGGCTGATCCGTTGTCAGCAGCAGTTGGCGCGCTTTGTCCATTCGCTTTTTGTTGATGTAATGGATCGGCGAGTCGCCGAGCATCGTTTTGAATACATGCATAAAATAATTCGGGTGAAAATGGACAAGCTTGGACAACGTCTCCACCGTCATCGTTTCCGACAGATGGGCGTCGATATATTCGAGAATCGTGTTCATTTTTGAAACGTTCATCGGGCCCGCCATCTGCAGTTCCCCATCCCCGTATTGCCGCACCGTTTCGTCCAAATACATCGAGATGATGTCGTAAAGCACCCCTTTGATTCTCAGCGGGGCCGCCAATTCTCTGCTGCGCATCAGCTCGATCAGCTCGCGGAACCGGCTCTCCAGCCACTCCGGATCGGGCACCTCGATAAAATGCGGCGCGGACAACAGCTGAAGCAGATGAATGTCGCCGACCGTCACCGTAAAATGGCACCAATATTTGCGAAACGTATCGTCGCTAACCGTCGAATACGATTGTTCAACCCCGGCCGGCAGCCAGAATAACTGCCCGGGCTTCGGGGCGTATTCCTTGCCTTTAATTTTAAGCCAGCCTTCGCCCTCACGAATGAAGTAAAACCGGTTAAACTCCGGCAAAAAATCAAGGTCCCGCCAGTCGCGCCCAACCTTCGTATGGCTCGCCATCAGCAGCGACACCTGCGCATTCGCCAGATAGCTGCGCATCAGCTCCGATTGATTCGTCTCCATGCCGTCCTCCGTCAATTGTTCCGTTTACTTGAACGCAGTTGAATTTATTTCCATCATACATGAGATGGCCATCGGATGGCTACCATGGCAAACCCCATCTTGCGTTGTTTATGTGCTGCTGTATGTTGGGGTAAGCCCGTTTTCAGGCAGCTCCATGACATAAGGATTCTTGAAGCACAAGTCCGGTAATTTGGCAAACGAAGCGGAAATAAGCTCAGGTTCCCTCCCCGTTTGTCACACCCATTCGATGACAGCGCCGGAAGGAACGGCACTTTTCCGCTCCAGCAGCGCCGCCGCGGTTTCGCCGATCTGCTTGATCCCGCGCTCCATGTTTTCCCGGTCGGCACGTATGACGCTTAAGCGCAATCCGTTGCCGGAAGCGAACCCGCGCAAATAGCAGCGGTCCATCGGCGTGACCAGTACCCGCTGCTGCCTGAGCACCGCCGCCAATTCCTCCGCGGGAAGCCTATGCGGCACCGATATTTGAGCGAAAATACCTGCTTCCGCAGCGCTCAGCTTCATCCCTTGAGGCAGCCATTTGGCGCACAGCTCGGCCAGCATGCCGATGCGTTCCTGATATAGAACTCGCATCTGCGCAACATGGCGGTCGAACATGCCTCCGCTCAAATAAATTTCCAGAGCCCCCTGAGATAAGGAAGCCGTGCTCGAATCGCATGATGCCTTGAACATGCGAAAGCTGGCTACCAGCTGCAGCGGCAGCACGACCGCTGCCAGTCTTAGCCCTGGCAGCATCACTTTGGAAAAACTTTTAATATAAATCGTGCGCGCGGCCTCATCGACGCTGAAGATTGGATCGGCTTTGCGGCTAACTTCCAAATCAGCCAAATAATCATCTTCGATTATGTACACATCGTATTTGGCGGCAAGCCGGGCGATCTTCTTTTTCTGGCCTTGCGACAAGCTTGTCCCCAGCGGATTATGGAACCGGGGCATCGTATAAAAACACTTGATATTGTTGTTGCGAAAATGGCGTTCCAGCTCGTCCAGATCAAGCCCCTCCTCCGTTCGGGTGATGCCGACCGCAGGTACTTGCAGAAGCTCCAGTGTGCGCAGCATCCCGAAAAATGTCGGTTGCTCCACAAGCACTGTTGTTTTGCCATTCGGAAACGGCATTGCCGCAAGCAGATGAAGCGCCTGCTGCGCTCCGGATACGACGCTGATCTGTTCCAGTTTGGCAAATACTTGGGCAGAGGCCAAATGTTTTTCCAGTTCCTTGCGCAGAGACAGGAAACCTTGAGGATCGGAATAAGAAAATAATCTGTCCTGGTACAGATCAATTGCCCTGTTTAGACAGTGCTGGTACTCCTCATAAGGCATCACACTGCGGTCCGGAGCTGCTGAAGAGAGATCGATGACTCCCTGCTCGGGACTTTCATCGTACGCGGCAGGGGCCATTGCGTAATAGCCGCTTTTCGGCACCGAGTAGATCAGGTGTTCTTTCTCCAAATCGTCGTACGCGCGGATGACCGTATTTTTGCTGCAGCCAAAACGCACCGTGATTTCCCGAATGGAGGGCAACTTGCCTCCGGGCTTAATCTCTCCCGCTTGCAATTGCTTGACGATCTCGTCATAAATGACGCGGTACTTGTTTTCTTTCTCCGCCGGCTTATCGGCGGCATCTGCAATGTGTTGATCGGCGTTAGCGTTTTTAACCATTGAGAGCACTCCTCCCGAAATCGGATCGCCTTACTTTGAGCGCTTGCCTTTTTGAAGCTGCATATACCTACTAACACGGGCAAATCCCAGCGTCGCACTGACGATGGTCTTCCCCTGTGACCTTATCTGTAAGGGTACAATGATGAGAAAATGCTGTGTCTGCTGATGTCTATATCCAATATACTCATTGTAAGACGGAGGGCCTCACAGCACAATATGATAAAACTATTTTTTAAACTGATCTTGTCAGAAGATCAATCGGATTATGTGCGCAGGCTCATACAAGGAGGAAACCGCTATGATATGGAACCATTCACATCTGCCTTATACGATCAGCGACGATCCGGGGCAGCTGCAGCACGACGCCGTTTATGCGCTGCTGCAAACGACTTATTGGGCGGGCAAACGCTCAAAGGATATCATGATGCAAAGCATTGCCGCTTCGTTCTGCTTCGGTTTATACCACGGCTCAGAGCAGGTTGGATTTTTGCGTGTTGTCAGCGATTACGCCACCTTCTCTTGGGTGTGCGACGTCATCGTTCATCCGGAACACCGCGGCAAAGGACTCGGCAAATGGCTCGTGGAGGTGATGAGCGGACATCCGAAGCTGAGCCATACCAACATGCTGCTTGGCACCCGCGATGCCCACGGCTTGTACGAGCAATTCGGATTTCAGCGGATGGAAATGATGCGCAGAATATCGCCGGAGAGATTGAGGGAGCGGAGCGATGAGCTTTAGCTGCCTCCCCCAATCCCCTACGGGGTACCCCCAGGCGTTTACGGAGGCCACTGAAAAACTACAAGTTTTTCAGTGGCCTCGCGCTTACGCACTCTGGGACTACGCTCTGTGCAACATCGCTGCATTCCCGGTGTCAAAGGAACTGGCGAAATCATCCCCTTGACCTTTTGAAAATCGATAGATATAATACTGAATCAAGCAACATATGCATGGCGATGACCAAAGACACGATTCCCATAACGGACTGTCCAGAGAGAGAAGCGAAAGGTGCAAGCTTCTTCTGAGCCGGATGCGGAATTACCCCTTTGCAGCCGTGGCGTTGAACCCGTTGGCTTCTCATACGGCAGTAAATGTCACCGGTTTATCCCCGATAACGGATACCTAACAAGGACCCTGTTTAACGTATGACGGCGATGAGCCGGACGGTGCGTAACTGGGTCGAATGAGGGTGGAACCACGAGCTGAACGCACTCGTCCCTTTCGGGAGAGCTGCGTTTTTTTGCGTTCATAAAAAAGTACGAAAAAAAATGTCACGAAGGAGGATGAAGTCATGGGTATCAAAGTTACACTGCCAAATGGATCTGTCAAGGAGGTTGCGCAAGGTACCACAATTGCGCAAATCGCGGAGTCGATCAGCACCAGCCTGAGAAAAAACGCCATCGCCGGCAAAATCGACGGCAAGCCGGTCGATTTGCAACGGTCGGTTGAGCGAGACAGCCGCGTGGACATTGTGACGTTGGACGATAAGGACGGTTTGGAGATTTACCGGCACAGCACAGCGCATTTGATGGCCCAGGCGATCAAGCGGATTTACGGCGATAAAGCCGTCAAGCTTGGCATCGGTCCCGTGATCGAAAGCGGATTTTATTACGATATCGACATCGAAAAACCGCTTTCCGCAGGGGACCTCGCCGCCATCGAACAAGAGATGGCGAACATCGTCAAAGAAGACCTGCCCATCAATCGCAGAGCCGTCAGCCGTGAAGAGGCAGTCCGCATCTTTACGCAGCTCGAGGACCCGCTTAAGCTGGAGCTGATCCGTGATCTGCCGGAGGAAGCGGAGATCACGGTTTACGAGCAAGGCGAATTCCTCGACCTCTGCCGCGGGCCTCATCTGCCATCCACAGGACGCATTAAAGCGTTTAAACTGCTGAACGTGGCGGGCGCGTATTGGCGGGGCAACTCGGATAATAAGATGCTGCAGCGCATTTACGGCACCGCTTTTCCGAAGAAAGCGCAGCTGGACGAATATCTTCACATGCTGGAGGAGGCCAAAAAACGCGACCACCGCAAACTAGGCAAAGAGCTGGAGCTGTTTATGTTTTCCGAAGAAGCGCCGGGTATGCCGTTTTATTTGCCGAAGGGCATGGCGATCCGGACTGAGCTGGAAAACTTCTCGCGCAGTCTGCTAAACGGACGGGGTTATGATGAAGTGCGCACACCGCTGATGATGAACAAACGGATGTGGGAGCAGTCGGGACACTGGGATCATTACAAAGACAACATGTACTTCTCCGAGGTGGACGATGCGACGTTTGCGATGAAGCCGATGAACTGCCCCGGGCATATGCTGATTTTTAAAAACAGTCTGCATTCGTACCGGGAGCTGCCGATTCGTCTCGCGGAGTTCGGGCAAGTGCACCGGCATGAGTTCTCCGGAGCGTTAAACGGCATGATGCGGGTACGCACTTTTTGCCAAGACGACGCGCACCTGTTTGTACGTCCCGACCAGATCGAAGATGAAATCGGCAATGTCATTGCGCTGATCGACCATATGTATCAGGTGTTCGGCTTTGAATACACAATTGAGCTGTCGACAAGGCCCGAAGATTCGATGGGATCGGAGGAACTGTGGCAGCAAGCGGAAGCTTCCCTGCAAAGCGTGCTCGACAATCGCGGCATCCCCTACCGGATCAACGAGGGAGATGGGGCGTTCTACGGTCCGAAGATCGACTTCCACATTCTCGATGCGTTGAAGCGCAGCTGGCAGTGCGGCACAATCCAGCTTGATTTTCAGATGCCGGAGAAATTCGATCTGACTTACATCGGCGAAAACAACCAAAAGCTTCGTCCCGTCGTCATCCACCGCGCCGTGTACGGTTCAATCGATCGCTTTATGGGTATCATTACAGAACATTACAGCGGCGCATTCCCACTCTGGCTGGCTCCGATCCAGGCCAAGCTGCTGCCGGTTTCCGACCATTACATCGACTATGCGCTGGAAGTCAAAGCGTCGCTGCAGCAGGCCGGGATCCGGGTCGAGGCCGATATGCGCAGTGAGAAGCTCGGATACAAGATCCGCGAGGCGCAGCTGGAAAAAGTGCCTTATATGCTGGTGCTGGGCGAAAGCGAGAAAAATGACCGTACCGTCGCCGTCCGCAAGCGCGGCGAAGGTGACGTCGGCTCCCTTAGCGTGGATGAGTTTGTTGAGAAAGTTACCCAAGAAATCCGCTCGAAGGCCTAACATGAGGAGTGAAACCAACAGAGAGGTTACATGTGGTCGTAACAAGCGATAACAGCTGAGATAGATACATCTTTAAGCGAGGAAAATGAGTACACTAATCGCTGAAGACGATAACCAAACTAAACATGAAAGTGATATAAGGATAAGGGCCGCTGAATAGACAGCGGTCCATTTTTTATTTACAGCGGTTGCCAACTTATATCATGCTCGATATAATATATCATAGAAGATATAAACATCACAGCTCATTGACAATAGTATAAAGAGAGAGGATAGAAATCTTCTATGGATGTAAGGTTTTACGACACACAAAAGGGGAATTCCGAGGTGTGGGACTTCATTGAAAGTCTCGACACCGCGGCAGCTAACGGCGATTCCAAGGCCAAGGAGTTACTTGGTAACATCAGATATTGCATGGATAGAATAGCGGATGGACTACCACATTCTATATAACTTGAATTAAAGAAGTTCCACAATTTTATCGGACTCCATGCGGACGCAGAGACGGTCAATTATGGCTTGAGGATTCTTCATAATTGATTCCATAAAGGAACGAACATTGTTACGTATT
>NZ_SIRE01000050.1 GCF_004307995.1 Paenibacillus thalictri
GTACGGAAGGGATAAGCGCTGAAAGCATCTAAGCGTGAAGCCCCCCTCAAGATGAGATTTCCCAGTATGTAAGACCCCTTGTAGACGACGAGGTAGATAGGTTCGGGGTGGAAGCGCGGCAACGTGTGCAGCTGACGAATACTAATCGGTCGAGGGCTTAACCAAACATCCCAAGAAAGTGAAGATAAGCGTTGCAGCTTATTCCGAATACTTTCTCGGGGCCCAAAGGACAAGAAGCAAAGCTTGTAGTATTTCGCATCCAGTTTTCAGGGATCAAGACCTGAACCGTTTTGCGTAAAGCAAAACATGTTTGGTGACGATGGCGGAGGGGAACCACGCGTACCCATCTCGAACACGACCGTTAAGTCCTCCAGCGCCGATGGTACTTAGACCGCAGGGTCTCGGGAGAGTAGGACGTTGCCAAGCAAACAAGGAGCTTTCTCAAATTTATTTTGAGGAGGCTCTTTTTTTTTGGTTTCATGGAAATCCGCGAGAAATCATTCGCGTGTGTATTGTGCAAGCTCTTCCTTGATGAGTTGTATTAAGGCGTTTTTTGATGCGGAAGGATATGGATTGCTGCGAAGCTGCAGCAGACCGACCGGAATCGAAGCGTCGTTAAGCTCAACGTTTATTTTGACGACACCTGATGGCAGGGGTGTTGAATCGAGAACAGCTCCAACGGACGAGAGTTGTTTTACGAACCCTGGGATTGCTGAGATTTGGCTAATGGAATAGAGGAACGGGCTTTGTGTATACTGTGAAAACTGTTTGGCTAACCGCAATTAATACAAACATGTAGTTCCCCCGACGATAAGCGGATAATCAAACAAATCCTCGAAATCAATACAGCTTCTTTCGGAAAAAGGGTGATTGCGGGATACGATAAAGCTAATCTTCTCAATGATATAGCGGGTCGAAAACATAACCCGAAGGATCGGCTGGCTCACCGCATAAGGCGAAGTCCAACTGCTTCTGGGTGAGAGCCAGGGACAGGGAGTCGGTATTTCCGGTGGCGATGCTGTATGACACTTTCGGTTTGAGCTCTCTGAATCGGCGTAAACAATTCGGCAGTGTATTTTCCAGCACGGATTCCAGCGCTCCCATACGTATGGTGCCGATCTCTTCTTTTTGCAAAGCTTTTGCTTGTTCGGATACATATTGCCAATGCTTAATCAGACTATCGATTTCTGCTGCAAACAATTGACCGGATCCCGTCAATTCCGCATCCCATCCCCGTCTGAAAAGCTGAATGCCCATCTCTTTCTCCAGCCGTTGAATTTGATTCGTTATCGTGGACTGCGCATAATTCAGCTTTGCTGCTGCTTTTGAAAACGTTCCTTCCTGCGCGAGCCGCATCGGCAATCCAAGCGGCTAAAGAGATTTTTCAACGATCATAATTGAAAACATTTCGGGAGCTGCGAAGGCGGCTCCTTTCTTACGTCTTAAGGGGAGATGGACTGGAAAAAAGCGGGGATTTACATATGGCAAGATTAACTTCGACGAAAAAGCGAACTTTTAAATTGAAAAAATCATTAATGTTCGTGTTTGTAAGTTGACATGGAGTGTCAATCGCTGTTAAACTAAACATGCATGCAACACGGTTTTCATATGTTCATATTGTCAATTAACCTCGTATAATGTCGGGAATACGGCCCGAAAGTATCTACCCAAAGACCACAAATTTTTGGACTACGAGCGAATGAGCGCGGCTGAAAAGAGGCTGCTTTTTGTGTTGCGTCGATGATCTGCGCACTACATACCATTCGATTCTTGTTCGTCCTGCAGATAGGCCATACTATCTTTAGGGCGTTTTTCTTTTTTTTGAATATCACGAACAGACACAAACTCCACTTGAGAAAGTAGGTCAAATCACATGTCGGCACGTGTTGGCGTCATCATGGGAAGCCAATCGGATTGGGAAACGATGAAGCATGCTTGTGCGATTTTGGAGGAATTGGAAATACCGTTTGAAAAGCAGGTTGTTTCCGCCCACCGTACGCCAGATTTAATGTTTGAATACGCATCTTCCGCCGTTGAGCGGGGATTGCAGGTCATTATTGCGGGAGCCGGAGGGGCTGCGCATCTGCCAGGTATGGTAGCGGCGAAAACAATTCTTCCGGTTATTGGCGTCCCTGTCAAAACCTCTACGTTAAACGGACTTGATTCGTTGTTGTCGATCGTACAAATGCCGGGCGGTATTCCGGTAGCTACGGTAGCGATCGGCCAAGCGGGCGCTACGAACGCAGGACTTTTGGCGGCTCAAATTCTGGGCGCCTTCGACCGGTCGATTCAAGAACGAATCGGAGCCCGCCGCGATCGGATAAGCGAACAAGTCATGGAAAGCAGCAGCAGCCTCCAATGAAGACAAACGTATTTTACCCCACCAAAAAAATATTGCCGGGCAGTACAATCGGCGTGTTAGGCGGCGGGCAGCTTGGGCGGATGCTGGCATTGTCCGGCCGTCACATGGGTTACCGGTTCATTACGCTGGACCCGACTCCCGATGCGCCTTGCGGCCAAGTGGCCGACCGGCAGATTGTAGCGGCTTATGATGATGTGAACGCAGCCAAAGCGCTTGCGGAACAATGCGACGTGATTACTTACGAGTTTGAAAATGTCGATGCGGCTGTGACCGATTTGCTGATGTCCGAATCATATGTTCCGCAGGGCAGCCAGCTTTTATATACGACCCAGCATAGGCTGAGGGAGAAACGCGCGATCGAAGCCGCCGGCGTCCAGGTCGCGCCATATGAAGAGATAACCAGCGCTGAAGGATTAAAAGCGGCGATTGCCCGCTTTGGCGTTCCTTGCGTGCTCAAGACGGCTACCGGCGGTTATGACGGAAAAGGCCAATGGGTGATCCGTTCGGCCGATGAAGCGGATGAGGCGTTTCATACGCTCAGTAAAGCCAAGACAGAGCTGGTGCTTGAGAAGTTTATCCATTTTGAAAAAGAACTATCCGTTATAGCGGCTCGCAACCCGAGGGGCGAAATTAAAGTGTTCCCGGCTTCGGAAAATATTCATGTCGATAATATCTTGCACCTGTCCATCGTTCCGGCACGGGTGGATGAAGCTGTCGTGCACAAAGCGCAGCGGCTGGCTGAACAAATCGCCGAATCGATGCAGGTGATCGGCCTGATCGCCGTCGAGATGTTTTTGACTCCGGATGGAGAACTGTTCGTCAATGAGCTTGCGCCGCGGCCTCATAATTCGGGTCATTATACGATGGAAGCCTGCACGACATCGCAATTTGAGCAGCATGTGCGGGCGGTGTGCAATTTGCCGCTGGGCAACGTCGATTTGATGAGCCCGGTGGTTATGGTGAATGTGCTTGGCGAGCATGTCGAGCCGCTGCTTGCGTTGTTGGAAGCGCAGGAGCAGGAGGAGCCCGGCATTGCCGTGAAAGTGCATTTGTACGGCAAGCAGGAAGCGAAGCATAAACGTAAAATGGGACATGTCAATGTGCTGGCCGATTCGGTAGAGAAGGCGCTTGGCTGGATAGAACAAACAGGCATTTGGGGAAAATAGGTGGGAGTAAAGTCCGGCGAAAGGCAAAAAAGGATGAATTTTTATTCGGAAAATGTGTACGACGGAAAGGGATTGCAACTCCACCGCCAATGAAAACCGTGTTTTCTTATATTTTACCTTTCGGTAAAAACACGGTTTTCAAAGCGGACGTAAACTTTCCGCAGCAATTCCCTTCCCTCTGTACAGTTTCGAACCAAAATTCAATTGATGCCAATCGCCGGACTTGACTCCGCGAGAAAAAATAGGATAAGGAAGCGGGAGGAATCGGAATTATGTTAGAGCGTTACAGCAGGCCGGAAATGGTGAAGATTTGGACGGAGGAAAATAAGTTTAAGGCATGGCTGGAGGTAGAAGTTTTATCCTGTGAAGCTTGGTCGGAGCTTGGCGTGATCCCGAAGGAAGATGTGAAGGAACTGCGGGCCAAAGCAAGCTTCAACATTGATCGGATCTACGAGATCGAGCAGGAAACCCGTCATGACGTGATCGCGTTTACCCGTGCCGTTTCGGAAACATTGGGACCTGAGCGCAAATGGGTGCATTACGGCTTGACGTCGACCGACGTCGTGGATACGGCACTTGGTTATTTGCTTAAACAGGCTAATGAAATTTTGGAGAAAGATCTTATTAATTTCATTGAAATTTTACGGCAGCAAGCCATTAAATATAAAGATGTGCCAATGATGGGCAGAACACATGGCGTACATGCCGAGCCGACCACATTTGGCCTCAAAGTAGCGCTTTGGTACGAAGAAATGAAGCGCAACCTGGATCGTTTCCGCTTCGCCGCTGACGGCGTGCAATACGGCAAAATTTCCGGCGCGGTTGGAACCTATGCCAATATCGATCCGTTCGTTGAAACGTATGTGTGTGAGCATCTGGGTACGAAAGCCGCTCCAATCTCGACACAAACGCTGCAGCGCGACCGTCATGCCGAATATATGGCGACTTTGGCGTTGATCGCAACATCGCTGGACAAGTTTGCGACGGAAATCCGCGGCTTGCAAAAAAGCGAATTCCGCGAGGTCGAAGAGCCGTTCGCCAAAGGGCAAAAAGGTTCGTCGGCGATGCCGCATAAGCGCAATCCGATCGGCTGCGAGAATATTTCCGGTTTGTCCCGCGTCATCCGCGGTCATATGATTTCCGCTTACGAAAACGTTACTTTGTGGCATGAAAGAGATATTTCCCACTCGTCCGTTGAGCGTATCATTTTGCCGGATGCGACAATCCTGCTTAACTACATGCTGAACCGTTTCGGCAATATCGTGAAAAACTTGACCGTGTTCCCGGAAAACATGAAGCGCAACATGCTCAGCACATACGGTGTGCCGTTCTCCGGCCGCGTGATGACCAAGCTGATCGACAAAGGCTTAAGCCGCGAGCAGGCATACGACACGGTGCAGCCGCGTGCGATGCAGGCTTGGGAAGAGCAACGCTCGTTCCGCGATATTTTGGAGAATACGCCGGCGATCCGCGAATTGCTTTCGCTGGAGGAAATCGAAGACAGCTTTAACCCGAGCTGGCACCTGAAGCATGTGGATACGATATTTGACCGTTTAGGTTTGAAATAGATTCATCTTTCGAAGCCAGTTTTGCTGGCGCAAAAACGTTTAGGAGGCCAGGCCATTATGAGTTCGTCCAAAGCGATTTCCAGCGCGCAGCCTTATGTGAAGGCTCCGCTGCTGTATAAAGGCAAGGTGCGTGAGCTGTTTGACCTCGGCGAACACTACCTGATTGCGGTCACCGACCGCATCTCGGCATTTGACTATGTGCTGAGCCCTGCGGTGCCGGACAAAGGCAACGCGCTGAACAGCCTCAGCTTGTTCTGGTTTGAGCAGACGGCGGGTATTATGCCAAATCACGTGGTTCATGCCGACGTGGACCGGCTGTATCCTGAAGTTATCACCGACCGGGAAGCGATGAAAGACCGGTTTATGGTGACGCGCAAAGCGGAGCGCATCGATATCGAATGTGTTGTGCGCGGCTACATTACCGGAGGCGGATGGCGCCAGTATCAGCAAACCGGCGAAATCAACGGCCGCAAGCTGCCGGAAGGCATGCGCAAAAACGAACGTTTCGAGAAGCCGATCTTTACTCCCGCGGCTAAAAATGACGTTGGCCACGATGAAGATATCTCCATCGAGCGGATGAAAGAGCTGGTCGGCGCTGAGCTGACGGAGCAATTGGAGCAAAAAAGCATCATGCTGTATGAGTTTGCACGTAAGCTTTGTGAGGAGCGCGGCATTATTTTGGCCGATACGAAATTTGAGTTTGGACTTATTGACGGCGAAATTATTTTAATTGACGAGATTTTTACGCCGGATTCATCGCGTTTCTGGGCGAAAGAGAACTATGCCTTTGACATAGAGATTGACAGTATGGATAAAGAGCCGGTACGGACGTATTTAAGCAATTCAGGCTGGGATAAAAACAGCGAACCCGATCCGCTGCCGGACCATGTGGTCGAAGAAACATCGCGCCGCTATCTCGATATTTACAAGCGGCTCGCTCAAGCCAATCTGTAATTTGCAGCAGCAACGAAACCGGTCATACCGTGGCGAGCACACGGGCACAAACGTTGATATCAGAAAATCGGAGGATGGAATCATGTTAAAAGCGACTGTTTACGTCACCATCAAGCAAAGCGTATTGGACCCTCAAGGGAATGCGGTACAAGGCGGACTTCATTCGATGGGCTTCGCTGAAGTCGGCAAAGTGCGCGTCGGCAAATATATCGAAATCGAACTGAATACGGCGGACCGCTCGGAAGCGGAACAACGTGTAAAAGCAATGTGCGAAAAGCTGCTGGCTAACACGGTTATCGAAGATTACCGTTACGAGTTGGCGTAAGCGGGGCGGTATTAGCTTTTGAGTTTGTGTAAATAGAAGGGCAGCCGCCGTAATGCGGAAGCTGCTTTTGGGATAAAGAGTTGTTCTGCTCGGCAGAACTTGCACATTGTTAATCGTGTTAAATAAAGTAAAGCCCTCACGCGGGCATTTCGTTTAGGATTTGCTTACGAAGCAAGTTTTGCTTCGCAAAACTTTTAGGAGGACAATCGGATGAACTTCGCGGTTCTTGTATTTCCCGGCTCCAACTGCGACATCGACTGCTTTAAAGCGGTGGAAGATACGATCAAGCAGCCGGTCAGCTATGTATGGCATACGGAAACGGACTTATCTCAATATGATTGCATCATCGTGCCTGGAGGTTTCTCGTACGGCGACTATCTGCGCTGCGGCGCGATCGCGCAATTCGCTCCGGTTATGAAGGCGCTGAAAGAAGCGGCAGAACAAGGCAAGTACATTATCGGCATTTGCAACGGATTCCAAATCTTGCTTGAGTCGGGCTTACTGCCGGGCGCAATGCTGCGCAACGAGTCGCTGAAGTTCCGCTGTCATGCAACTATGCTGCAGGTAGAGAACAATGCAACGCCGTTTACGGCCGGCTACAGCCAAGGCGAGCTGATCAACATTCCGATCGCTCACGGCGAAGGCAACTATTACTGCGACGACGCAACGCTGGAAGAGCTTAAAGCGAACAATCAAATCGTGTTCCGCTATGAAGCGGGCAACAATCCGAACGGTTCTGTCGACGATATCGCCGGCATTTGCAATAAACAAGGCAACGTATTAGGCATGATGCCGCATCCGGAGCGCGCTGTGCATGAACTGCTCGGTTCTGCGGACGGAGCAAAGATGTTTACTTCGATTTTGAGCACATGGAGGGAAAAGCATGGCGCAGCAGTTAACGGCTAAGGAACCGACCGCGGAACAAATTGCGGATCAGGAAATTTACAAGCAGATGGGCGTGACGGACGAAGAGTACGCATTAATCTGCGGGTTTTTGGGACGGCAGCCGAACTACGTGGAAATCGGCGTATTCAGCGTCATGTGGTCGGAGCATTGCTCTTATAAAAATTCGAAGCCGTTGCTTCGCAAGTTCCCAACATCGGGGCCACGCGTCTTGATGGGTCCGGGCGAAGGCGCAGGGATCGTCGATATCGGCGACAACCAGGCGGTTGTATTTAAAATCGAAAGCCATAACCATCCGTCGGCGATCGAGCCTTTCCAAGGCGCGGCGACAGGTGTGGGCGGCATTATCCGTGACATTTTTTCGATGGGCGCAAGACCGGTAGCGGTGCTGAACTCGCTGCGTTTTGGCCGTTTGGAAAATGAGCGCGTTAAATATTTGTTCGAGCACGTCGTTTCGGGTATCGCGGGTTACGGCAACTGTATCGGTATTCCGACAGTTGGCGGCGAAGTGATGTTCGACGAGACGTATGAAGGCAACCCGCTAGTAAATGCGATGTGCGTAGGCATCATCGATCACGATAAAATTCAAAAGGGTGTCGCCAAAGGCGTAGGCAACCCGGTGTTCTATGTCGGTCCAGCTACCGGCCGCGACGGTATTCACGGCGCAACATTCGCTTCCGTAGAGCTGACGGAGGAATCCGAAGCGAAGCGTACGGCGGTACAAGTTGGCGATCCGTTCATGGAGAAGCTGGTTCTTGAAGCGTGTCTAGAGCTGATTAACTCCGGTATCGTCCTCGGTATCCAGGACATGGGCGCAGCCGGTCTGACCTGCTCCAGCGCAGAGATGGCTAGCAAAGCCGGCAACGGCATGGAGCTGTACCTCGATGAGGTGCCGCAGCGTGAGGAAGGCATGACGCCTTACGAAATGATGTTGTCCGAATCCCAAGAACGGATGCTGTTTGTTGTTGAAGAGAAGGACGAAGCGCAAGCGAAAGCGATTTTTGACCGCTGGGGTCTGCATTGCGCTAAGATTGGCCGGGTAACGGACGACGGCAACCTGAAGTTGTACCATAAAGGCGAGCTTGTGGGCAGCATGCCGGTTGGCGCACTCGTTGACGAGTGCCCGATATACAACAAGCCTTCGAAAGAGCCTGCTTACTACGAAGCAAGCGCAAGCATCGATACAACTCGTTATGCTGAAGTAACCGACTTGAATGGCGCGCTGAAAAAAGTGCTGGCTTCGCCAACCGTGGCAAGCAAAGAGTGGGTTTACAACCAATACGACTACATGGTCCGCACAAGCACCGTTGTTCGTCCGGGCTCGGACGCAGCCGTTGTATCGATCCGCGGCTCCCGCAAAGCGTTGTCGATGTCAACAGACTGTAATGGACGCTTCGTGTATCTTGATCCGGAAGTAGGCGGCCAAATCGCGGTAGCGGAAGCGGCGCGCAACAACGTTTGTTCCGGCGCTGAGCCGCTGGCGATTACGGATAACCTGAACTTCGGCAGCCCGGAGAAACCGGAAATTTTCTGGCAGATGGAGAAGGCTGTTGACGGTATGGCGGAAGCTTGCCGCAGGCTGAATACACCGGTTATCGGCGGTAACGTCAGCTTGTACAATGAAAATGCAAAAGGGGCTATTTACCCAACGCCGGTTGTCGGCATGGTCGGCCTCATTCACGATACAGATCACATCACGACGCAAGGCTTCAAAAACGAAGGCGACGTTATCTTCCTGCTCGGCGAAACCAAAGCGGAGCTTGGCGGCAGTGAATTCCAATACGTGCTGCACGGCGTAACGGAAGGACGTCCGCCGCAAATCGACCTGGATGTTGAAAAGCGTCTGCTGGACGGCGTTTTGTCGGCGATCCAACAAGGCTTGGTTGCATCGGCGCATGACGTATCCGACGGCGGTTTGGCCGTAGCCCTGGCGGAGAGCGCCATCAGCGGCGGCATCGGCGCCAAGGTCAACTTTGAGAGCAGCCTGCGCAATGACATCGCGTTGTTCAGCGAGAGCCAGTCGCGTATCGTGCTGAGCGCATCGCAGGATAAAGCGGCAGCTTTGCAAGCTCATCTAGAGCAAAGCGGCATCACAGTACAAAAGATCGGTCAAGTTCAAGGCACTAACCTCGAAGTCTCGGTAAACACACAACCAGCCATTCATGCAGCGGTAGATCAACTAGAAAAGGTTTGGAAGGATGCGATTCCATGTCTGATGAAATAAAGACCGACCAGCGACCGGAATTGCAGCTGGGAAGCCGATTTGGAGCGGGCGGACATGATATTCGCTCCGCTTTCCAGCCTGCAAGGAGCGCAGCGGATTTCTCGCTGTGGACAGGGCGCTTTTACAACGACGGGATCAACAGTCATGACGGTCTTTTTGACAAGTTGCGCGAAGAGTGCGGCGTGTTCGGAGTTTACGGACACCCGGACGCGGCACAACTGGCTTATTACGGTCAGCACGCGCTGCAGCACCGCGGCCAGGAAAGCGCGGGTATTTGCGTATCAGACGGGAAAGAATTTCACTATCACCGCGACATGGGGCTAGTGAAGGAAGTATTCAACAATGAGAAGCTGGGAGCGTTGACAGGCTCCAACTGTATTTCACACGTTCGCTATTCGACGGCAGGCGAAAGCAAGCTGGCGAATGCGCAGCCTCTGATTTTCAAGTATCGCGAAGGGGATCTGGCGATTGCTACAAACGGCAATTTAACCAATGCGCCGGAGATTAAACGCGACTTAGAGCGTCAGGGCTCGATTTTCCAAACAACCAGCGATACCGAAGTTGTCGCGCATTTGATCGCTCGTTCCAAGCACGACGATATCGTGCTGGCGGTCAAGGAAGCGCTGCAGAAGGTCGAAGGCGCATATGCGTTCCTGTTTATGACGCGGGATAAGGTCATCGCGGCACGCGATCCGCACGGCTTACGTCCATTCGTTATTGGCCGCCTTGGCAATGCTTATTTGTTCGCATCGGAGACATGCGCTTTCGACGCGGTCGGAGCAACGTATTACCGCGATATGGAGCCGGGGGAATTGCTTGTACTCGATCAGAGCGGCGTAACAGAAGATCGGTTCAGCCCTGTGAAACACCGCGCGATTTGCGCAATGGAATATATTTATTTTGCCCGCCCGGACAGTGATATCGACGAGATTAACATCCATGCCGCTCGCAAGCGGATGGGCCGCCAGCTGGCTCTGGAAGCGTTCGTTGATGCGGATTTGGTCACCGGCGTGCCGGACTCGAGTATTTCCGCCGCGATCGGCTATGCCGAGCAGACGGGAATTCCTTACGAGCTGGGCTTGATCAAAAACCGTTATACCGGCCGGACGTTCATTCAGCCAAGCCAGGAGCTGCGCGAGCAGGGCGTGAAGATGAAGCTGTCGGCAGTGCGCAAGGTAGTAGAAGGCAAGCGTGTCGTTATGATTGATGATTCGATCGTGCGCGGCACAACGAGCCTGCGGATCGTCAACCTGCTGCGCGAAGCGGGAGCAAAGGAAGTGCATGTGCGGATCAGTTCGCCGCCATTCTCCAACCCTTGTTTCTATGGCATTGATACGCCAAGCCGCAAGGAGCTGATCGCAGCGCAAAAGTCGGTCGAAGAAATTCGCCAGGCGATCAATGCGGATTCGCTGCACTTTTTGACCAAGGAAGGACTGCTGGCCTCCATCGGGCGTCCTCAGTCGGACACCAACCGGGGACATTGCACGGCATGCTTTGACAATGTATATCCGACGGCGGTGCCGGACGAAGAAGCGAAAAGCTGGCAGTCGGCCGTTTCGCAGCGATAATGAAGAGATAAGCGGCTTAACCGCCATGAGGTATTGAATATAAAGGAGTGGAACCTGTGTCTGACGCATACAAAAAGGCCGGTGTCGATATTGCCGCCGGGAATGAAGCGGTTGAACGGATGAAAAAGCACGTCAAACGGACGATGCGTCCCGAGGTGCTGACCGATCTGGGCGGCTTCGGCGGCTTGTTCGGTTTAAATAAAGGCAAATACGAAGAGCCGGTGCTTGTTTCCGGTACGGACGGAGTAGGAACGAAGCTGAAGCTCGCTTTTGCCATGGATAAACACGATACGATCGGTATCGACGCGGTTGCTATGTGCGTCAATGATATTATCGTGCAGGGTGCGGAGCCGCTCTTTTTCCTCGATTACCTCGCATGCGACCGGGTCGTTCCGGAGAAAATCGAAGCGATTATCGCCGGTGTCAGCGAAGGCTGCGTGCAGTCGGCCTGCGCGCTGCTCGGCGGGGAAACCGCAGAAATGCCGGGCATGTATGCGGAAGGCGAATACGATATCGCCGGTTTTACAGTTGGCGTAGTCGATAAGAAAAAGGTCATCGACGGCAGTACGATCCGCCCCGGTGACGTCGTGCTCGGACTTGCTTCGAGCGGCGTGCACAGCAACGGCTTCTCGCTGGTGCGCAAGCTGCTGCTGGAGGAGAAAGGCTACAAGCTGCAGGACGAAGTGGCTGAGCTCGGAGCGCGTCTGGGCGACGTGCTGCTGGAGCCAACAAAGATTTATGTAAAGCCGGTACTTGCGGCTTTGGAAAAAGTACAAATTAAAGGCATGGCTCATATTACCGGGGGCGGCTTTATCGAAAATATTCCGCGCGTATTGCCAGACGGCGTCAACGTGCATATCGAATACGGCTCTTGGCCGATTCTGCCGATCTTTCAGCTGATGCAGCGCGAAGGCGGCATTTCGCACCGCGACATGTTCCGCACCTTCAACATGGGCATCGGCATGGTCGTGATCGTAGCGGCAGAGCAGGCGGAAGAGGCGAAACGTATTTTCGAGCAAAACGGCGAAAGCGTGTATACGCTTGGTCAAGTCACCGCAGGGGACAAAATAGTCACCTTCAGCGGAGTGGAGATCGGATGAAGCCGTTTCGCATTGCCGTATTCGCCTCGGGCAGCGGCTCGAATTTTCAGGCGCTCGCGGATGCTGTGCAGGCAGGCAAGCTCGATGTTCGCATCGAGCTTCTTGTATGTGATAAGCCTCGGGCCAAGGTGGTTGAGCGCGCAGAGCAGGCAGGCGTTAACGTGTTTGCGTTTAAGCCGAAAGACTATGCCGCGCGAGAGGCGTATGAAGCTGACATTTTGCGCAAGTTGGAAGAACACGAGATCGATCTGATCGTGCTGGCCGGTTATATGAGGATCATTACGCCGGTGTTGGTCGAGCCGTGGTACGGCCGGATGATCAACATTCATCCGTCGCTGCTGCCTTCGTTTCCGGGGCTGCATGCGGTCCGGCAGGCGCTTGATCATGGTGTGAAGGTGACCGGGGTGACCGTGCATTACGTCGACGGCGGAATGGATACAGGCCCGGTTATCGCGCAGCGGGCTGTCAGCATCGAACTGGATGACACGGAAGAGACGCTTATGGAGAGAATACATCGGATCGAACACGAGCTGCTGCCGCACGTCGTGCAGCGCATCAGCCAAGACAAGGTTCGGTTGACAGGCAATACCACTCGATTTGAAGAAGGACGGGGAGAAGATCATGAGTCAAAATGAGATCAACTTAAGATACGGCATGAATCCGCACCAGAAGGAAGCAAAAATCTACAGCGAAGGCAAGCTGCCGATTACCGTCGTTAACGGCGATCCCGGCTTCATCAACCTGCTGGATGCGCTCAACAGCTTCCAGCTCGCCCGTGAACTGCGCCGCGCCACAGGGCTGCCTGCAGCAGCTTCGTTTAAGCACGTGAGCCCGGCTGGAGCAGCCGTATATGCCCCGCTGACGCCGGAACTGGCGAAAGCCTACTTCGTCGAAGGGCTGGAGCTGTCGCCGCTCGCTACCGCTTATGCGCGGGCCAGAGGTGCGGACCGCATGTCGTCGTTTGGCGACTGCGCGGCGCTCAGCGACATCGTGGACGCTTCCACGGCGCAATTGCTGAAACGCGAAGTATCCGACCTTGTGGTAGCGCCGGGTTATACGCCGGAAGCGCTGGATATTCTCAAAGCGAAGAAAAACGGCGGCTACCTGATTCTGCAAATCGATCCGGATTACGTGCCGGAGCCGATCGAAAAGCGCAACTTGTTTGGCCTTACGCTGCAGCAGCAGCGCAATGACGCTGTGATTGACGCCTCCGCGCTGAATCATGTGGTAACGAACAATAAAGAACTGACGGAAGAAGCCAAGCGTGATCTGTTAATCGCATTAATCACTTTGAAATATACGCAGTCCAACTCGATCGTGTATGCACTGGATGGCCAAACGATCGGTATCGGCGCTGGACAGCAGTCGCGCATTCACTGTACGCGTCTTGCCGGCGACAAAGCCGACCGTTGGTTCCTGCGCCAGCATCCGACGGCGCTGTCCATGAAGTTCCGTCAAGGCTTGTCTCGCGCGGAGCAAAACAACGCTATCGACTTGTGGCTCGAAGAAGAACTGACGCCGGTTGAACGCGCCAGCTGGGAAAGCTGCTTCAGCGAAGTGCCTGAGCGTTTGTCCGGTGAAGAGAAACGCGCTTGGCTGGACAAGCTGACCGGTGTTTCCTACGGCTCCGATGCGTTCCTGCCGTTCCGCGATAATCTCGACCGCGCCAGCCGCAGCGGTGTCAAATATGTCGTGCAGGCGGGCAGCTCGATGCGCGACGAGGAAGTTGTGCAGGCAGCCAACGATTACGGCATGGTGATGGCGTATTCGGGCGTGCGTTTGTTCCATCATTGATGAGGGGTATGCAGGGAGGAAAAACATTAAATTTTTATTCCTAAAGCTTGCTGGGTCGGGAAGGTACTGCCGCTTCACCGCTCATGAAAACCGTGTTTCATTTTATTTTACCTTGCGGTAAAAACACGGTTTTCAAAGGCGGACGTAAACTTTCCGCGGCAGTACCTTCCCTAATCAGGGGAGTGGAATAAAAATTTAAAAACCTCGTCCCCGCATACTCTTGGGGGTATATAAGAGCAAGAGCGTAAAACATAAGGGGGTAACGCAAGTGGCAGAACAATGGAAAAACATAGCTGAAAGTAATTTTGCACAGCTCGCGGAAAATCCGTATCCGGGCCGCGGCATCGTCATCGGACTTACGCCGGACGGCACGAGATTTGTGCAAGTATATTGGATTATGGGACGCAGCGAGAACAGCCGTAACCGCGTCTTCATTCAAGAAGAAAACGGATTCCTGCGCACGGAAGCGAAAGATCCGGCGAAGCTGACCGATCCGTCGCTGATCATCTATTATCCTGTCCGTTATACGGGCAGCGCGCATATTGTCACGAACGGCGATCAGACCGATACGATTTACGACGCGCTGGCAGCAGGCCAAACGTTCGAGCAGGCTCTCACGACCCGCACTTACGAACCTGACGCGCCGAACTTCACGCCGCGTATTTCCGGTGTTGTCGATCTTGCGGACACCACTTGCGCATATAAGCTGTCGATCCTAAAGACCAATCTGAACGATCCTGCACAAACGATGCGCCACTTTTTCCATTATGAGCACGGGCTGGCCGGTTACGGCCACTTCATCAGCACGTACGCCGGAGACGGCAATCCGCTGCCTTCGTTCCAAGGCGAACCGCTGCTTGTTCCGCTCTACGACGATGTGGAGCAAACCGCTCAGGCATTCTGGAGCCGCTTGAACGAAGACAACAAAATTTCGCTGCTGGTTAAGACGATCCGAGTGGACAACGGCCAAACGGAGATGCGTGTTATCAATAAGTAATTTGAGTTGAGGAGGCGAGCAATTGTGCGAATATTGGTAGTGGGCCGCGGGGGCCGCGAACATGCGATCATATGGGCGCTCAAAAAAAGTCCGAAGGTATCGCAGTTGTACTGCGCGCCCGGCAACGGAGGTATTGCGCACTTGGCGGAATGCGTGCCGATCCAGGAGCATCAGTTTGAGGAATTAAGCCAGTTTGCAATCGATCATGCGATTGATCTTGTATTTATCGGACCTGACGACCCGCTGTCCGCGGGTATTGTCGATCACATGGAAGCAAAGCAAATCCCGGTGTTTGGTCCGCGCAAAAATGCGGCGATCATCGAAGGCAGCAAGGTGTTTACGAAGGACTTGCTGAAAAAGTACAATATTCCGACAGCGGCTTACGAGTCTTTTGAAAACTATGATGAAGCGCTTGCTTACTTGCATAAACAACAGATGCCGATCGTCATAAAAGCCGACGGGCTTGCAGCGGGCAAAGGCGTTATTATCGCGGCGACGATGGACGAAGCGGATAAGGCGCTGCGCGAAATTATGGTCGAAAAGGTATTCGGAGAATCCGGCAACCAAGTGGTCATCGAAGAGTTTTTGAGCGGCCAGGAAATGTCGATTCTGTCTTTCGTGGACGGCGAAATCGTCCGTCCGATGCCTGCGGCGCAAGATCATAAGCAGGTGTTCGACAATGATAAGGGACCCAATACGGGGGGCATGGGGACATATTCTCCGCTCCCGCATATTCCGCAATCGGTCATTGAAGAGGCGATTGAAACGATCATTAAGCCGACAGCTTCGGCAATGGTGAAAGAAGGACGTCCGTTCCGCGGCGTCTTGTTCGCAGGTTTGATGATTACGGCGCAAGGTCCGAAAACTATCGAGTTTAATGCGCGTATGGGCGATCCCGAGACACAGGTCGTATTGCCGCTGCTCGAGACCGACTTGCTGGACATCGTGCTTGCCGCAATTAACGGACGGCTGGACCAGATGGACATCCGCTGGAGCAACCAATCGGCTGTCTGCGTTGTGGCGGCTTCCGGAGGTTACCCGGCTTCCTATCCGAAAGGATTGCCGATCGAAGGGCTGGACCGTGTGGAGGACGCCTTGGTGTTCCATGCGGGTACTGCGCAAACGGACTCGCAGCTCGTCACAAACGGCGGACGGGTGCTTGGTATAACCGGCATGGGCGCCACCATTGCGGAAGCGCGCGAGAAGGCGTATGCCGAGCTGGACAAAGTCCGCTTCGAAGGCATGCATTACCGGACCGATATCGCCAAAAAGGCGCTTGTATAAAAGGCGATGTGAGATCGGCGGGGTC
Source organism: Paenibacillus thalictri (assembly GCF_004307995.1). Classification (GTDB taxonomy): domain Bacteria; phylum Bacillota; class Bacilli; order Paenibacillales; family NBRC-103111; genus Paenibacillus_AF; species Paenibacillus_AF thalictri. The sequence goes on from NZ_SIRE01000050.1 coordinate 16,271, forward strand.
TTTTTGTTGAGGAATTTTTCAACTTCATATTACACCTCAGCCTAGTTGCCGCGTTGCTTGCTCACGCGTGACCGATAATATATAAGCTCTTCCATAGTGTGTTTTAGCTATGGAAGAGCTTTTATTTGTTAGTGCTATGCGATTATTGCAGCCGCTTGTTCATCGATAACCAAATCGAGTTTGAAGCCGACAGCCTTAGCTAATTTCTGTATCGTATCAATTCGCGGAACAGTCGCTCCACTTTCTATCCGCGCCACTGCGGATTGTTTTAACCCTGCTACATTAGCGAGTTCGGCTTGGGTCCAGCCCAAATCTTTACGTCTAATGATTATTTTAGCGACCAACGTTGCTGCGAAATCGATGGCCATCAGTTCATCGTCTGGGATCGACGAAATAGTCCGTTTCACATCGTCCCAACTTTTCATATTTAGAGACTCCTCACACAAGATTTTTTTAAAAAATGAAGTATATTCTTACTTAATATGTTGGTGTCATCTGATAGGCTTGCTATTCTTTATGAATTTCTTTCTATATGAGTTGAACCAATGGTTTGGAAGTCCGCTCCATTCCGAAAGGGATTATCTTGCCCGCTTCAAACATCTTGTTTTGAATTCCTTTTATTAATGGGCCTTCGGATGGTAGGAATTCAAAGCCAAAACTTGCTGGCAAGACAATTCCCTTTCTCCACTGCACTCTGCTCTTCCTGGAAGTCTTTGGTGCAACTTATATAAACATGGGGTATATGATAACTTCGTCGTTTACTTTCTCTTATTCTTTGCTCCATTTGACAATCCTCCTATAGATTTTTGCTTGGCATGGGGTGCTCTTTAGGTATTCTCTCTCAATCTGGACTCCCTGGAGAGGGAGGGGATTATTACTCCCCTCTACGCCCATTTCGTTTGCGCCAGTCGGCCATCTCACGTTTCGCTTTCTCAATTTCAGCCTTTGGCGTTTTGTTTGTCTCTTTGCGGAAACTATGTAAGAGTACAATATGATTGCCATCCCACAAAAAGAAGAACACGCGCTCATCACTGACGCGGAGTTCCCAGAGATCACCGTCAATTTGCTTAGTGAATTTCTCATCAGCACGACTACCCTCCGCTTGGAGAATACCAAGACAGTAGACAATTTTCTTAAGCATGGTGCGCGCTTTTTTGTCCGTCCTAGCTTTTTCGTTCAATTAAGTGATATGACTTTCGAAAGGACAAAAACCATGGGCATCCTGGTAGTGGAGAATCTTGTACATTGGACGCACCGCTGCCTTTCTCGGATATTCTTTTTCGAACCAATTATAACGGATTTGTTATAATTATATCGATATTGTTATATATAGTCAAGGAATAGGAAATCGAAAAACAAGCCCCTTTTATGATAGAGGTGACGTCTAGAATTCGTATTCGCTGAGAAGAATTTTTTATTCACCGGGAATTGAAATCATGATTCGCAAGCGCTTACTCCCTGCATAAGATGTACAAAGGAGAGTGAGCGGTATGTTTTGGTTAAGCTTATTGTTCAGCAGCGCTGTGTTTGCGGTAATTGCCGGATTTTTTATCGTGCTGGGGCTGACCGATCCGAAGTATAGAAAAAACAAACATGACGTCTGAAAATGGAACAAACAGCAGGGATTTATCGTTGTTTCCGGTTGTCGTCTCCCCAGATCATTAGCTTGTCACGGTTAAAATAAACAAATGCGATCGCCCCGATTGTCCCTAGAATAAGAACGGCGGATAACCAGTAATGATGAAAGTAATAAGAAAAGGTATGCATTTCGCTGTCCTCCTCCAGTGAATTTGCAAATACCGTTTCTTTGCTGTATATGTAAGAAAAGAACGGTGTATGGAGATCGTACCCGATAGTGTATCCAATTGGCATGGGAACATGCGGGCAGCCAAATAGATCGATGGCAAGAAGATGAAGAGGAGCGGTAGGCATGCAGCCTTCGTTGTTTTTGGCGCACGGTGCGCCGACGCTTGTTACAGAGGAGCTCAAATATACAAGGCTGCTGGCGATGCTGGCGGCCAAACTGCCGCGTCCGTACGCCATCGTTTTATGGAGCGCCCATTGGGAGAGCCGGACCCAGCTGATTTCCGCGGCGCCACAATATGAAACGATCCACGATTTTTTCGGTTTTCCGGAATCGCTGTATGAGATCGAATATCCGGCCAAAGGCAATGTGGCGCTTGCCCTGCAAATACGGCAGATGCTGACGGCTGAAGGAATATCGAGCGAAATGGACGACCATCGCGGTCTGGATCATGGCGCATGGTCGCTGCTTAATCTTATGTACCCTGACGGGGACATCCCTGTCGTTGCGATGTCGGTCAATCCGCGCCTAACACCGGAAGAGCAATATCGCATAGGCAGAGCGCTGGCGACGCTGCGCCGCGAGAATGTGCTGTTGATCGGGAGCGGAGGAACGGTTCACAACCTGAGCAAGCTGAATTGGAGTTCTGCCGGTGTGGCAAGATGGGCGCTTGAGTATGACGAATGGCTGGCCGAGCAGTTGGAAACTTGGAATACTGAAGCATTGTTTGATTATGAGCTGCGGGGCCCGTATGCCCGTGAGGCGGTACCGACACCGGAGCATTTTGTGCCGCTGCTGCTGGCTATGGGGGCAGCCGATTCGGGAAAAAAAGCGCGATTGTTGCATCGGGAGTATCAGCTGGGAACCCTTAGTTTAAGCGCTTGGATGTTTGGATGAGTCCGCGGGGAAGTATCTGCGGACTTTTGTTGTAATAAAACGCCGATGGCGTTCGGATTTGAATACATACCACTGCGTTCCAGTATAAAGGAATGATTTTAAACAAAAATAATGTTAACGTGTGCATAGTAAATTTGGCGGGGGATTGGTATAATAGACAATATGCGGGGCTACTTAAGCAGCCCTATTTCTAGTTATGGGAGGACTCATCCATGAAGCTATCCGTATTTTCTGTAGTAACTCCGGATTTAACGCCGGAAGAGCTGGCCCAAGCCGCGCAAGACGCAGGTCTTGACGGTATTGAATGGCGTTTCAAAGACATTCCTGCAGATGCGCAAAACGAGCAACCTTCCTTCTGGCGCCGCAACTTGTGCTCGATCGATCCTGCTGCCAGCGATGAAGAACTGGAGCGTTTCGCCAGCATTACGAAGCAGCACGGTCTGGAAACCGTCAGCGTAGTTCCGTATTTGACGGCCGGCGATCTTGCCGCAACGGAGCGGGTGCTGGAAGTAGCGCAAAAATTGGGCGCCAAAATGATCCGTGCCGGCGTTCCCAGCTACGACCGCAGCAAAAACTACAACGAGTTGTACGAGCTGGAAGTCCGTTACCTGGAAGGCGTTCAGAAGCTTTCGCAAAAATACGGCATTAGAAGCATGATCGAAACTCATCACGTGACCATCGCGCCTAGCGCGGGACTTGCACACCGTCTCGTAAGCGGTTTGGACCCGAACCTGGTGGGCGTCTTGTTTGATCCGGGCAACATGATTCACGAAGGATACGAGAATTTCCGGATGGGTCTGGAACTGCTCGGACCTTACTTGGCGCACGTTCATATCAAAAATACAGGCTGGGTCAAAAAAGGCCAACGCGAAGACGGTTCGATCGAATGGGAATCGGTATGGGAACCGATTGACGGCGGTATCGTTTCGTGGTCGCAAGTATTTGCCGATCTGAAGTCGGTCGGCTACGACGGTTATATCGGCGTGGAAGATTTCAGCCGCAAATATGACTCGAAGGAACTGCTGAAGAAGTTCGCTGAACAGATTCGCCCTTACCTCGGCTAATGATTTTTCAGACCTTCTGACAAGGTCAAACCGGTCCGATTTATCCCGGCATTGATAAAGTAAACTGAATGAATAGTTAAGGCCGCAAACCTCTGTATGTGCAGGGTGTTGCGGCCTCTTTTTTTAGAGACAATTGGCGATCGGAAGCATGATTCGCTCATGCAGCGTTCACTTTTCAGTGGCGACTATCCGGAGTAGCATCCTTATAAAAGCTGTTCGTATCATGGAGATCTGCGTATCACTCCAGCTTTAAGGCAAGGTGCGTACGCAAAGTGCTGTGAGGCGGCACCCAGGTCAGGTCCTGCTTACGGTTCATTTCCAGCGGTCTTGCCATCCATGGCTCCACGCAGATGAACGGCTGCCCGGGTATGGACCACACAACCGTGTAGCGGAATTCGGGACCGTAACTCATGCGGATAGGGCTCCCATTCTCCGCGGCAAAGCCGATATCGTTTCTGCTTGCTCCGAGCAATTGGACGGCTTGTTTCTTGTCGGTGATATCCAATGTGCCGTCAAAAGGCCGCTCCGTCCCGTCGTTCATGTCGAACATTGTGTTTGCGTCCGAGTCGTAAACCAGATGTTTTGACTCCGCACGGAAATATGGATGGAATCCGGCATACATCGGCATGCTGTGACCGTCAAGATTGCGGTATTCCTGAAAAATGCTCAAGGTCCCTTGCCGGAGAACGTAAGTAAAGCTGAGCTCAAAGTTGAAGGGGTACGATGCCAACGTTTCCTCGTTACTGCTTAAGCGGAGAGTGATCGACGCGCTATCGTTTGTATTGACCGCAGTCACTTCCCAAGGAAGATCACGGGCAAAACCGTGGTTTTTCATCGTATAGGTGCGGCCTTCCCAGTCGTATTCTCCCTGCTGCAGCGACCCGGAAATAGGAAACAGTACAGGGATTCCGCCGCGTATATTGGCGGTTTCATCATACAAAGTGGCTTGCTCCAAATACAGCAGTTCCTTTCCATGCAGCACCAAGCTGATGACTATGCCGCCCCGCTGAGGCGCGATCGTAAATGAAGAACGTGTGGATGCCTCCGATAGCTCGTACAGCTGAAAACGGTCCTCGTACGTGCGGAACCGATAGTTGTTGGTCATGTGTCAAGCTCCTTTCGAATTCGACAAAGTTCTGGAAGAAACGTTTGTTTTTGCAGCTAATGATAGCATGAAAAATAACGATATGTGAATGATTTTGAAACAAATGCCATATTTGCCGCGTATAAGTTAGTAGATCAGCACGAGTGAGAAAGGAGCGGGAATCACTAATGAGCAATTCCGTTAACCGCACGGAAACGCCGCAAAAAATAAGAGTGATGGCGGGGTTGTTTCTGGCTGCTGCCGTTACGGCCTCCACCGGCTGTGCTCCGGCTAAGCCGCCCATGGCGAATCCCGTACAATCGGCCGCAGAGGCAATTCCACAGGCGCAAGACGGGCAGGCCGAGCAGGACGGGCAGGACGGGCAGGAAATCGCGGCCGATAACATCGGCAATTACTGCCGCGATGACGACAACGACGATGTATGCGATGACGACGGAAGCACGCTCAACCGGGCATCCAATTCTTCAGTGTACTATTATAACGGGGCACCGTATTATTTGCGTAACGGTATGGTCCACGGCACAACACCGGTGAACAACAGGTCAACCGCGATCGTTCATAATAACGCAGCTACTGGAACGGCGCCGCGATCAACGGCGAGCACTGCGCCGCCGGCCAAGCAGGCTCCTGCTACGGCGCCGGCCAAACCGGAGGCTCCTACCACCAGCGCCAGATCAGGTTCGTTTACGACGAAATCATCTGATAGCGCAGCAGCTTCTTCGGCCCAGACGACTCCCAAATCGTCGAGCGCCAGCGCGTCTGCTTCATCTTCTTCAAAGGGAAGCAGCGCAGCAGCGGCGCCGGCGTCCAAACCTGCGGCCAGCAGTTCCTCCAGCAGCGTAAAGAGTGCTGCACCTGCCAAGTCGTCCAGCGGAATCAGCAGCGGCTCCTCCGCCAAAGGCGGTATCGGAAGCTCCAGCTCAAGTTCTTCCAGCTAATTTTCCAAGACCGGTTCCTCAAACGAGGCAGCCGGTCTTTTCTCTATCAGCCGGAGGCTAGAATAAGATAACCGTATCTAGCATAAAATAATTCGATTCGAAATTGCTAGAAAGGAGATTCAGCCGAAGTGAACAAATCGATTTATTCCGCGGGAGCAGCTCTCATCGCCCTAACTGCCATGCTAGCGTCATGTGCGCCGGCAGAAAAGCAAGCCATCGAGGTAACCGCCCCGGTTCCTCCTGACAGTACGATATTGAACGTTCATCCGCCGGGGCCGGCGCAAAACGAAGCGGCGCATGCCGTCAAAGAAACGGTCCGCCCGATCATGGTGCTTATCAATAATCACCCGTCCGCCAGACCGCAATCCGGTCTCAGCTATGCCGATGTATTGTACGAATGTTTGGCGGAAGGGGAGGTGACGCGAATTGCCGCGATTTATCGTCATCCGGCTTTTGCCGAACCGGTCGGTCCTGTCCGCAGCATTCGTCCTTATTTCATAGATCTGGGCAAAATTTACGATGCGCTGCAGGTGCATGCCGGGGGCAGCCCCGACGGTTATACGAAGCTGGAAGAGGAAGGGATCGACCACTTGGACGAAATAACCAACGCCGGGCGGTTTTTCTGGAGGGAGTCATTCCGTAAAGCACCGCACAATTTGTATACGGATATATCCAAGCTGGAGCAGGGCGCGCGAAAATTGACGTTTCGCGAGCAGCCGGAAGACCGTGCCGTATTTAAGCAAGCTGAGGCCGAGCCGGTTGAAGGCACGCAGCCCGGCACACAAATCGACGTGACCTTTTTGCTGGACAGCTACAAAGTATCGTACCGGTATGACCCTGATCAACAGGTGTACAAACGCTTAATTAACGGCGCGGCGCATCTGGATTTGGACAATAACCGGCAGCTGGAAACGGAAAACGTGGTCATTCTTGGCGCCGATCATAAAGTATTGGACAATGAAGGGCGGCGTGACATCACATTAATTGGTTCCGGTCAAGGTTATTTGGTGCAGAAGGGCAAAGCGCAGGTGATTGAGTGGACTCGAAAAAGCGCTGAGGACAAGTTTCACTTGTATAAAGATAAAGTCGAGCTTGGGCTGATTCCAGGCCGTTCTCACTATTTGATCGTACCTAATCAGCGCTACGAGCAGCACATTCAAATTCGATAATATTTTTCAAATTCGGCCTGGAATAGTCAGGATTCATGTATAATAGAAGGGGTCCGACAACACGAAAAGCTACCGTTCAATGAAATGGAGACGCTTTTGGGGGCGAGTGCTTGTCCTGAGGGACGGTTCTCATCAAGGCCCTGTGATTAAGGAGAGGATCATGTTCTATGAAAGAATTCTGGCTTTTTCGGGTAAAATGCGCATCGGCGCTGCTGGGCGGGTTGCTGCTGCTGTTGTGCTTGTCATTATCGGTTTCGGCTCAATCGGCCGGAACGGAAGGCGGAGGGACCGGGAGTTGGCAAGTCTCCGGACCGGGCACAACAAACGTTACCGTGGATCAGGCAACCTACAAAACGACGCTTACTTATGCATATCAAGATACCGCCGTGTTTAACGGGATTACTTGGACGCTGCAGCGGCAAGCTGCCGAAACGGGAACGATTCACTACCGCTGGCATTATTCCGGTCTGCATGCTTGGTTTCAAGCTAAGGCGGGGCTTAGCGCATTTGTTGTTCATGCCGACAATACCGTCACAGAGACGACGCTGCTGCCGAACGGCAGTGTGGTGTCAGGCGGATTTGATGAACGGGGCGACGTTTCGTTTCAAGTAAATGCCGGAGAGTTGTACGGTTTTCATGTGTATGGCAGCAACTATGATTACAACGACTTTCTAAACGGGACGCTGGAGTTTCGGGACCCCTCGCCGCAGCTGGATGTGGATGACGCCTTATCGGTCATATCGGTTGGCACGATTCGCGGAACCAATCCCGATTTGGACAATGTCACTACCCATCTTTCGCTGCCGTCCGCCGGGATATACGATACAAGCGTAACCTGGATATCGGACAATAGCGCTGTTGTGACTAACTCGGGAGTAGTATCGAGACCGCCATACAACGGGGATGATGCGATTGTCCAGTTAACCGCAACAGTGACGAAAGACGTCTACAGCAACTCCAAAAATTTCACGGTCAAGGTGCTGAAAAATTCGGCCTCGACGGGAGAGTACATAGAGGTTCCTGCTGATGGGACGGTGCAGTTCGCGGAAGGCATGCGTCTTGTTTTCGAGCCTTCCGCTTTATCTGCCGGAGCAGCGGTTCGGCTGGACGCCAGCTCGCCGAACGTGAGCGGAACAGGGCTGCAGTCCGTTGGCAGTGCGGTGTATTTGACGGTAAACGGGATTGTTTTGAACTCTTCCCATCCTGCCATGTTAAGTTTCTCGAATACGGCCGGGGCGGATTTAAGCAAGCTGGGTATTTTTTATTGGGACTCGTCGAAGGGCTGGATCTATCTCCCAACCACAGTGCAAAATGGAGTTGCTTACGCATCAATCGACCGATCGGCGACATACGGGCTGTTTGTGGCACAGCAAGCTTCCATATCGGTAACGCCTCAGCCGGGCGCTATCGTGGCAGGTACCCCAATGACGATGATTCCGTCTGAAGAAGGGGGAGAGATCTATTACACGTTGGATGGAACGAATCCGTCGAGGACACATGGCTTCCGTTACGATGTCGCAGCAAAGCCGGTCATAGGCGCTGGAAGTAGCACGTTTAAAGTATTTGCGGCCGCACCAAACAGATTGGACAGCCCCATTGCAACATGGAATTATTACGGAACGTATCCGGCTCCGGAATTAAGCAGCTTATTTGTTAGCATGCTCGGAAATATTACGCTTGTTCCCGGTGTATACCAATATGCCGTAACGGTAGATAACAGCGTCAGCGGTGTTGTTTATTCGGCGGCAGTGACGGCTCCCGGCCTTAAACTGCAGAACGGAAGTACTTCGGTCACAGGCACAGTGTATTTGCCGGTCGGAGCAACCGTGCTTACGTTTGTAGTGAGCTCTACCGATTCCGGTCAGCAAAATAGTTACACACTTACGATTACACGGCAGAGTTCCGGCAACGCCGACATTGCCGCCGTTATGTACCAGTCGGCGCCGCTGCAGCGTACCGGTGATTCATTTGCGCTAAGCGTCCATTACGAAATCAACCGGCTTGAGCTGGCGGTCGCTTTAAGCGATTCGGGCTCGTCCATGTCGGTGACGGGTGCGGTGTATCAGGGCAATACGATCACAATCCCGCAATTGGCGTTGGGAGTAAATACGTTCCAGATTCGTGTAACGGCGCAGAACGGGGCGGATAAAACGTACAGCTTAAACGTAGTGCGTCTCGCCGATCCTTCATTGGGTTATGTCGATTTGAATCACGACGGGACCGTCACCATCAACGACGTATTGGTATGGGTGCAGACACCTGTGGACATCAATCTCGACGGGGTAACGAACCGTGACGATCTGATTTATTTGATGCGGCAAATCCAACCGTTAAGCAGCAGATGATTTTGGTTTAGTTTTAATATACACGTTGTAAAACCGGATCCTGCCTTTGGGATTCGGTTTTTTTCTATAGTACGTGGTGGTTATGGCTTGCAGTTGCCGGGTGGGTCGTTTCAAAAAAGATCATTTTTTATCTTGAAACATCAGATGAATTTTATTATTATTAAAATAGATCATATGAATTTGAGTGTTAACTCATCACCGCTTCGAGAAAGGAATGCAGCCGGAGAAGATGGGCAAAAAGCTGACTTACGAAACCGTCTATGAAGAAATCAAACGGAGAATCAAGTCCGGCGAATGGAAGCATGGAGAGAGGCTCCCCCCGCTTGAGCAATTGTCGGCGGAGCTTGGTGTCGGCATCTCGTCCGTACGCGAAGCCGTCCGTATATTGGGCAAGCAGAAGATCTTAACGATCGAGCAGGGGCGCGGCACATTCGTGCAGGACGATCTGTCGGACACGCCAAGCGACCGGCTTGATTTTTTGGAGCGCGCTTCGCTTGTGCAGCTAACGGAAGCCCGGATCATTATCGAGCCCGAACTTGCCGCGCTGGCGGCCGAGAAAGGGACGCCAGAGCAACTGGAGCAGATTATGGACGCGGCTGAGACGATGAAGAAAAAAGTGGAGCATGGGGAACCCTTTTTAAGGGAGGACATGCTGTTTCACGAGTGGATCGCAAGAGCGGCTCAGAATGACGTGATGTTCCATATGATGGACCGGATTAGCGATTTGCTTGTCGATAGCCGGCGCCGATCGATGAAGTGGAGCGGGATGGACGAGAAGGCGGCAAGTTATCATTACCTGATTGCGCGGGCGATTATACAGCGTAATCCGACGCAAGCGCGCACGCTGATGAAAAGTCATCTGGAAGACATGCTTGACGAATTAAAGAAAGAACGTCCGGCCCGTTCGGACGATCCCAAATAAACAGAGGAAAGAAGGAACCGAATATGAAAATTAGAACGATGGAGCTTTTTAAAGTGCCGCCGCGGTGGCTGTTTCTGAAAATTACGACCGATGACGGTATTGTCGGATGGGGCGAACCAATCGTAGAAGGCAAGGCGGATACGGTTCGTGCGGCCGTAGAGGAAATGAGCGAGTACTTGATCGGCAAAGAAGCCGGCAATATCGAAGATATTTGGCAAGTGTTGTACCGTGCCGGTTTTTACCGCGGCGGCCCAATTCTGACCAGCGCGATCTCCGGGATCGAGCAGGCGCTGTGGGATATCAAAGGCAAAAGACTCGGCGTGCCGGTATACGATCTGCTCGGCGGTAAAGTACGCGACAAAATGCGCGTCTATGTCTGGATCGGCGGCGATAAGCCTTCCGACGTAGCGGAAGCGGCAAAACAGAAGATCGCTGAAGGGTACACCGCGGTCAAAATGAACGGCACCGAAGAGCTCGCGTGGATCGACACTCACGAGAAGGTTGAGCAAGCGGTGGAACGGATCGCTTCGATTCGCGAAGCGGTCGGCTACAAGCTGGGCGTCGGCATCGACTTCCACGGCCGTGTTCATAAAACGATGGCCAAGGTGCTCATTAAGGAATTGGAGCCTTACAAGCCGATGTTCATCGAAGAGCCGGTGCTGCCGGAGAACAATGAAGCGCTGCTGGAAATCGCCAAAAGCGCAAGCACTCCGATCGCTACCGGCGAACGGATGTTTACGCGTTGGGATTTCAAAAATTTGCTGGCGCAAGGCGGCGTAGACATTATCCAGCCGGACCTCAGCCATGCAGGCGGCATTTGGGAAGTGCGCAAAATCGCCGCTATGGCCGAAGCATATGACGTTGCGATTGCACCGCACTGCCCGCTCGGACCAATTGCGCTGGCTGCGTCGCTGCAGCTTGATTTCTGCTCGCCAAATGCGTTTATTCAAGAGCAGAGCTTGGGGATTCACTATAACCAAGGCTCCGACTTGCTCGATTATTTGACCGACCCGGGCGTATTCGGCTACGAGAACGGTTATGTGTCACGTTTGACCGCCCCGGGCTTAGGTATTGAAGTGAACGAAGAAAAAGTTCGCGAAATGGCGAAAATCGGCCATCAATGGCGCAACCCGGTATGGCGCAACTTCGACGGCTCCGTGGCCGAGTGGTAATCAGACAAGGAAACCCTTGATTATAAAGTTGCGAATCAAGCCACGTTTACCTAGCACAAGAAAATGATGCAAATACGGAACTGGCATTTAACTAGTTAGACCAAGTGTATGACATTATGAAAAGCAAGTATCTTTTGTAAAAAAATAGGGCCTTCCCGTAAGGGTGGCCCTTTAAATATCTATGGATGTAAGTTGATATTACTGTGCTGGCTACACAGAAGCGACACTAAGGGAACTTGCAGCTGCTTCTTCAAATCCGATCTTGAGACCGAGTGCATTAGAAATCTTGATCACTGTTTCCAACGATGGGATTGTGTGTGAATTCTCCACTCTAGCGACTTGTGCTTGGGTGATGCCGGCTCGGGTGGCAACTTCACTCTGCGTTAATCCAAGTGATTTCCTGCGTTTGACTAATTCATTAACTAAATAAGCTAATTGAGAGATTTCCTCGACTTCTTCTTTAGAATGGGCCTTTAAATTTGATTTTAATTCTTTCCATGAACGGCGAGGGCGTTCATCTGGCATTGACATATGCACTTCCTTCATTTTGAGCTAGGCACTCAGGGAGCGTATTCCAACACTCCCCATATCCCGCTTACCTACCTTAAGGATTCCGTCTTTTCCAGTCCTTCATCCTTGCTACTGCTCGGTCGAATTCCGGTTTTGGTGTTTGATTCGTTGTTTTGGAAAACACCGTCAAACATACGGCTTCGCCTTTCCAGTAAAAGTAGGTGATTCTGTAGTTCCCAGGTCGGAGTTCGAAAACACCTTGTCGCAATGGTCTATATAGATTGAATTAGTGATCTTCCAGTATTAGGAAGGATTTTACTCCCTCACTGTCGAATTCAGAAAGACCTTGAAGAGGGTGGTGAACGGGATGGAAGCCAATGAAGCCCTGAC